>NZ_JAJCVJ010000002.1 GCF_020567425.1 Salinirubrum litoreum
CTGGATGTACTTCTCAACAGTCTCGCTCGAAACGTGGCCTGCTGTGCCTGCGTAGTAGCCGCGTGCCCACTTAATTTTCTCGCCGTCGTGGTCGGCGTAGCGGTGATTGTACTTCCGCGAACTGATGCCTTTGAACCAGTTGGCGAGAAGCGACGGAGCGTGCTTCGGTGGACTACTGACGAACAGGTGGATGTGGTCGGGTTGAACGGTGAGATTGATAATCTCCAACCCTTTCTCGTCGGCTATTTCGTGGAGGATGTCTCGTACACGGGTTGCAACGTCACTGACGAGTACCGATTGGCGGTACTTCGGTATCCACACTATGTGGTAGTTGAGGTTGTACGTTGCGTGCCGTGTGGTCTTCATTCGTGCTACACACTATGTCTCTACGGTGTGTTAAGACTATTGTACACGGTGGGAAATCTAGCCGTGCCATCATCGGTGGAGATGTACGCTATTGTCCGCTTGACCCGCGCCTAAAGACACGGGTATGCGCTCGCATCATGTATCAGACGATGCCGAACTCGCGGTGATATACGGTCGACGACGGCTCGGTAAGACAGCCCTCGTCAAGCAGTCCCTCAATCAGTACGATGACGCGGTCGTTTATCAGGCGAAGCAAAAAACGAGTGCTCTCCAACTCCAGCAGTTCGTCGACGCGGCCGCAGACTCGTATCCGGGCGTGACTCGGATACGGGAAGACTGGGAAGAGATTCTCGGATATCTCGCTGAGCAGGACGCGATCATCGTTCTCGACGAGTTCCCGTACCTCGTCGAACAGGATGGGAGTCTTCCCTCCGTGTTACAGGCGATGTTCGACCACGAGCTTGAGGAGTCGGCTGCGACGTTCGTGCTTGTGGGGTCGTCGATCAGCATGATGGAAGAAGCGGCGCTCCTCGGTAACAGTCCCCTGTACGGCCGATCCTCGCTCAAACTCGACATCAGACAACTCCCCTTCGAGGCCGCAATGGAGTTCTTCGACGGCGCATACACGCCCGACGAGCAAGTCCTCACGTGGGGCGTCTTTGGCGGCGTTCCGTACTACCTCGAAGAAGTCTCACCGGAGGCGACGCTTGGAGAGAACATCCAGCAGACGATACTCTCCCGCCACGGGACTCTCCACAACGAACCGGATTACGTGCTCCGGATGGAACTGACAGAACCGACACGGTATTTCTCTATCATAGAGGCCATCGCCAGCGGAAGCACCAGCCGGAACGAGATCGCAGGGACGACGGGCATCGACTACAATCAGCTCTCGAAGTACCTGAATCGACTCTCCCGACTCAGGCTCGTCGATCAGCACGTCCCGGTTACCGAGCAGAAAGAACGGAGCAAACGCAGCAGGTATCGGATTCGGGACCCGTTCTTCCGCTTCTGGTTCCACTTCGTCTACGGGACCGGCGAACAGTACGACGAACTCGGAGCAGATGGGTACGATGTGCTGATCCAACCAGAGTTGGCTGACTTCGTGAGCCACTCGTTCGAGGAACTCTGCTGTTCGGCACTCCGGTCACTGTATCCGGAGTACACCATCACACAGACTGGGCAATGGTGGTACGGTGAACACGAGGTCGATGTCGTGGGACTCACTGCGGGAGACACCCTGATCGTTGGTGAGTGTAAATTCCAGCAGGCGCCACTGGGGTATGACGCACTCTCTAAGCTAGAGCGGCACGTCGAGGAACTGCGTTGGACACCTGATGACGGGGGCAGTCGAGTCGAAACGTACGCCCTGTTCTCACGGAGTGGATTCAAACAGTCCGTCGTGGAAGCAGCTTCGGAGCGGGAACGTCTTCGGCTCTTTACAGTCGACGACGTGGTTACTGCATTAGGTATATAACGAGTACAAACACGTATTCCCGGCACGTCCTCGAGGAGAAGGGCGTTCAAGGTAGACTGTCCAGTACTCGATCGTCTCACAAACGTCGGGTCAGGACCGCCTGCAAGAACTAGTTTCAGTTTCGCTCAGGGTCTGGCTCACGGCTTTTAGCAGGTCATCCTATTTGATAGTACGATGGCGACGAGGACTCCAACGAGAATCGAGCGACACCGCTACCGCTGTCCGCACGGCCACGCGAACTGGGAGCCGCGAGACGGCGGCTTCTACTGCGTCACCTGTCTCACGCGCTGGGGGCGTGACCCGTACTTCCGAGAACTGGAAGACGACCAGACTGGAGAGACGGTCAACCCGGAGGCGCTCGATGGGATCGAGTGAGTTCGTCTGGTTGCCACCACTGGACGAGCCGATCGAGTGTGGCTGTGGGCAGGTATTCTACGACACGAAACAGTGGCGTGACCATCGACGGCGTCACTACGACTGGAGTGACGAGGACCCTCCGGAGAGTCCGTCAATACGGGTTCGACGATACCGGGAACACGGCTTCTGGTGACGGCCACCAGTTGTTCTAACATGTAACGCAGGCCTACTGGAGAGATCGAAGCGCCTCTCCAGCCCTCCGTGGTTCCGACGACCGCTGTTTTTCTTCCCCTCAGGGGTGCGGGGGAACCCCCGTGAAATCATGTCGACGACGACACCACACCAACGACGACCGATAGATGCAGTCCGGGCCACCGGACTTAATCCGACCGACCCACGCACCGACCGAGCACTGACCGAACGGATGAGCATCCGTGTTTGCGGCCGATTCGCTCACGAAGTGTACTCAGAGAGTGGAAACAACTACTTCGTGCACCTCGGTGCCGAGGCGTGCACGTGTCCAGACTGGCGGAAACACCACCCGGAGGGCGGGTGTAAACACCTGCGACGGGTGCGACTCGAACAAGCGCGGCACGAACTGGAGGCTGTCGATGAGTGAGCCCTCGGAAGACGCTGACGCCGCAACGCGCTCGGACGAGATCGTGATTCAGCGGCAGGCGAGGTTCGGACAGACAGGTGAACTGGTGGTTTCAGATAACCCCGTCGAGACCTCACTCGTGGACTTCGGGGCTGCAGTCGATCATCGAGAGCGAACGTCATGCCTCGATCGAACCGAAGCAGACACCTTCGGTCGCGACGACCGGCCAGCGGTGCGCCGACAACGCGAGGCCGAACAGTTCCCGCTGTTCGCAGACGTGGAGGCAGATCAGCAGACGCTCAGTGGAGAGGCTGCGGCGTTCAGAAGCCTGTTCGAGTAGGAGAATTTGTCAGCCGTCTCTGTGGTAACTCAGACGGCCCGAAAAAATATTATGTAGCTCCACTCTGAGTCTCAGAGAACGGTGTCGAGAAACCGAGACATACGGCAGGAATTCGAACGGTTCGCCCAGCGATATTCAACGCTGGAAACGGTCCCGGAGACGCCACGAACACTGCTGGACGTGATCGAACACTCGCTGGGAACCCAAGAGAAGGCTGAGGTGTATGCAACCCGCTTGCTACGCTATTTTCTCGATCCTAGTGAGTCCCACGGGCTTGACGACATCCTCCTTCGGCAGTTCATCGAGCTGTTTCCCGAGGAGTCTGCATTCCAAGAAGATCGAACCGACCTGTCCGATGTAACGGTCGAGACGGAAGTCAAAGTAAACGGGGCAGCCAAACTCGGAGGAACAAGAGAATCCGACCGAACAGGATACGTAGACCTCGTCGTCTCGCTCCCTGCGGAATGGTTCCTCATGGTCGAGGTCAAGTTCTACGCTGGAGAGAACAATCTGACTGGTGATAGGAGGCCACAGACAGAGTTCTACCAGGCGGCGACACACGTCGACGGCGTCGACAAGGACAACTACGAATCGGGGGAGTATTACCTCTATCTTCATCCGAACGACACGGCGCAGGCAACCGCAGATGGCTTCGAGAGCATGGCATGGAGTACGGTCACCAGCGAAATCATCGCCCCGGTTTTAGCAGATCATTCTCCACGGTTGCCCCAACGGACAGTCAACCAGCTTCACGAATTCACAGACGATATTGAGGACCTCACAGGCATGAGCGAGGAATCCGCAAACAGACAGGAGAAGATAGAACTGTATATCGACCACTACGACGCGATTAGCGACGTCCAGTCAACCTTCGAGGGCAGGTGGGAAGAGTTCACCAACGAGTGGGGAGATCTGTTGGCAGAAACCTGCTCGGATTCTATCCGTAATGAGTGGATATTCCGAGACGGCACTGACGACTGGGCCTTCCTGTTCAAGCACGACTGGTGGCGTGACGCGGAGACTCTCGAACCACTCGGGAGAACAGAGACAAATAACAACACTCTGCGTGTGGGCTTTCTCCATCGGTTAGAACATAACCGTGATCTGGCCGTCGGTGATCGTGAGTTGAAGTTCTACTTCCGAAACACGCCGCCGAATCGACATACGACGAGTGGAGATACGAACTTCAGAGACGAATTCGTGGCAAACTTCGAGGCACGCACTGACAGTATTGGTGACGAACTCCCCGAGGCAGCTTACCTGACGGGTAACATGCACAACGTCATCGAAGCAACCTACGATATCCCGGTTGCTGAGTACGACGATTACTTCGAGGCGTACCTCAGCGCGCTCAATACTGCATTCAACGAACACGTCATCGAGAACCCACAACTGGTCGCAGAACTCGAAGATGCCTACTCGGAGACGCTCGAGAACTTTCGGTGATGGCTCACAACGGCGGACTACGCCGCACTACCTAACCTGCGGGAGAGTCATTCGGCCACGTTGGAACTCGTAGGTCTCCATCGGGACGATAGTTGAGGTTCTCCGGGATTCTCTCGAGCAACGGGGTACTCAGTGTCTATTCGGCTATATCGAGGAGGTAACTCACCGTGTCAACAGCCACCGCTCTGGCTCTATCGAACGCTGAAAAGGACGCTCGGAGGGTTGACACACCCTCAGGACTGGCGACATACTCCACGACCGCTGTTTATCGAACCCCTCACGGGTGCGGGGTATCCCGCACGACCATGTACGACGAGAACCCGACTCACCGACCACCACTGACTGGCTACCGCGGCCGGTACGCACAGCGTCACGCAATCGTCGAACGACTCCCCGACCGCACGCGACTCTCCCCAGCACGGAGTCGTACCCTCCAGACTCACTCGCGAGCGTTCGAGTGGGGGTACGCCGGTTCGGGCCCCTCACAGCTCGCCCTGGCGATCCTCCTCGATTACACTCGTGATGAACGACTTGCACTCGATCACTACCGGGCGTTCACCCGCGACGTGATTACAAATCTCGAGGGCTCGTGGGAACTCTCTACTGACGACATCGATCGCGAACTCACCACACTCGGGACGCGTGCGTCGGACCAGCAAGCCAGCCCTGTCGAGGAACGACTCGACGGCTGAGCTCTTAGGCACCTCCCGACGACGAGGCTATACAGTCCTCTCTATGACAGACGGAATCGTCGCGTCGTTCCTCGCATGTCGTCCAGATGAAGTCGACGAGCGAACACCGAATCAGCTACTGCCGGTGGACAGTCGCAGTGATGTCCGATTCGGGGCGGAGTTGGAGTGACGGCGTGAATTTGAGAGGTTCATCGACCGTGACGTCCAACTCGACCTCGCCGAGGATCGTCGCCACCACGAGTGTCAGTTCCTGCCGGGCGAAGTGGATCCCGATGCAGTTCCGTGGGCCCCCACTGAACGGGAAGTAGGCGTACTCCGGACGGACGGCTGGATCCTCCCACCGGGTCGGATCGAACGCCGTCGGCTCTGACCAGAATCGATCATCACGGTGGACCGGCCACTGTGGACACAAGAACTGTGCCCCCGCAGAGAGGTCGTAGCCGTCGAGCGTCACCGGCTCCGTTGCTTGCCGCGTGATGCCGAGTGTGGGCGGATACAGCCGGAGTGTCTCTGAGACGGCGTTCTGGGTCTGTTCGAGCGTAATATACGACTCGCCGGTCGGTCGATCACCATCGACGACGGCGACATATTCCTCCTGGAGTGCGTTCTGTACGTCGGGATGCTCGTCAAGCAGCCGCCAGACGTGGGTGAGTGCAACTGACGGGGAATCGTGTCCCGCGAGCAACATCGCCACCACGTTGTGACGGACTTCCTCGGAACTGAGATCACCCGCATCGCGTGCGTCGAGCAGGACCGAACAGAGATCATCACCGCGTTCTCTGTCTTTCCGATCAGCGATGAGGTCGTCGACGTACGCGTCGAGGTCGCTCACGGCCCGCTCGAATCGCCGGTCGGTCGGCGTCGGGATCCAGTCCGGGAGCAATTGCCCAGGCCTGCGGAAGTTCGCCCGGTCGACGAGGGCATCCGCAGCGTTCATGACGACATCCTCCTGACCGCGGATATCGACATCGAGCAGCGTGTCGGCGAGTATGCGGACTGTCAGGAGTCGCATCTCTCTGTAGAGATCGATGCGCTCGCCGTCGTCCCACTGCTCGATGTACGTCGCTGCCGTGTCCACAATCCGGTCGGCGTAGCGATCCATCGCACCGCGGGAGAACGCCGGGCGCAACGTACTGCGCAGTCGTTCCCAGCGGTCGCCAGTCGTGGTGGTCACCGCGTGATCCTCGATGCCGCGGAACGTCTCGCGCTGTGCCGGACTGATCGTGAACCGCTCGTGCTCAGCGACGAGGATCTGCTCGATCAACTCGGGGCCCGTGACGAGATACATCGTCTGCCCTGGAATCTCGAGTCGAACGATATCGCCGAGTGACGACCACCTCTTGATCGCATCGATGGGATTCCGGGCGAATGCCAGTCCGTTGCCGAGTATCGGGATTCCGTCCGGGGACGGCGGGACGGCGGTCGTGTCGCCGGCGGATGGAGACCTGGTCATAGGTGGTCGATCGAACGCCAATAGTGGTGCTACGACAGCAAAACACATAATCGCTTGCCGAAGAGCCAGCTTCGGGCCAGACACCTACCGGACGGTAGAGCACCGAGCGAATGCCTCTCTGTGTGATCGTGCGGTCACACTGACGCCTTCACAGCCGATCTACCCGTCAACGATTCGGAGAGGCGCTCAAACACACCGTCCGGTGGCGATGACTCAGTGACCCTCCTCGGGGTCACCTCCGTGTGACGTAGTGCTTTTTTATTGCGCCTTACGGGTGCGGCGCATTCGCGTCGTGTGATCGAATGACAGAAAAGACACCACCGAACCAGCACCGACTGACGATCCAACTCGACATCGCCGACTTGCCCGCAGGAGAGACACCCGAACAGTACGTTGACGGCCTCACGTCAGAACTTCGCGAGGCACTCCAGGACGCTGGCAGAACCGTGCCCCGTGCCTCCGGGTGGGTCGGCCCTTTCTACGCCAGCCTCCCTGCTGACTGCCCGGACTGTGGAACTCTCCTCGAGATCGACCGACCACACCTCGACGAACAGAACGGCGCACTTGCACACGCCACCTGTCCCGACGACGATTGTGGCTGGTCGGGCGACGCAGAGTACTGCCTGATCGACCTCTCCGAGTTCGACGACAAGGGACGGGCTCACTCACTCGTGCGTGCCGGTCGACTGACCCCGACTTTCGAGGAGTACTGATGGCCCGCACACCACAGACAGACGGAGACCAGATCGAACTCGCTGCCGAACGACTCGCCGGGCGGACGTTGTGTGTTCGCCACCTCTGGGTGCCCGTACAACTCCGGACACACCGGGGTAGAATACAGGTCGCGATCATCCTCGCACTCCTCGCTGACGAGGACTGCCGAACACTGGTCGTAACCGATCACGGCTCGTGGCTCACCGACTTCCTTCGCCCACTCGGCTTCCGCGTCGTCGCAGGTCCCGACGACCGCGGCGTCCTCGTTCACGAACGACGACTCGACGATCCTGGAGACCACAGACCGGACGATCTGATGTCGAACTGATGACCACAGGCGACAGGCTCAAGCACGCTACCGGTGACAGAGCGCCAATGCGGCCGAACGCACTCCCCGTCTCACTCAGACAGTACGATCAGTGGGTCTGCTGGACGACACAGGAGCGAAGCGGGAAGGCGACGAAAGTCCCCCTCGACCCGACGAGCGTCTCCGGTGGGTATGCCTCCACGGCCGATCCAGCGACGTGGGGGAGCTTCGATTCGGCACTCCAGCGTGCGACCGCTCCGGACGTCGACGGCATCGGCTTCGTGTTCACCAGCGACGACCCCTTCGTCGGTGTTGATCTCGACGACTGCAGAGACGAGGACGGCCTCTCGGACGACGCAGTGGAGATCGTCACCAGACTGCACTCTTACACGGAGGTCTCTCCTTCGGGGAGTGGCCTGCACGTCCTCGTTCGGGGATCACTTCCAGAGGGACCGCGACGGAAGGGAGGCGTCGAAGCGTACGACGAGGCACGCTACTTCACGATGACTGGTGAGCGACTCGCTGGAACGCCCACAGAGGTCAACGCACGCTCTGGGCCGCTTCGGCGCGTCCACGAGCGCTACCTCGCAGACGAGTCGACGACTCACGAAACGTTCGCCAACTCCGAGATCGCAACGGGCCGTGTCGGACTGAACGTCGATCTACAAGAGGCCACAGCACTCGACGACGAGACGCTCCTCGAGAAGGCCCACGCTGCCGAGAACGGCGAGAAATTCGCTCGGCTCTGGCGTGGAGACACCGGGGGATACGGGAGTAACTCGGAGGCGGACATGGCGCTGTGTTGCCTGCTCGCCTTCTGGACTGGCCGTGACCCACAGCGTGTCGACGACCTGTTTCGTCGGTCCGGCTTGCTCCGCACGAAGTGGGACGAGGTCCACTACGCCGATGGCTCGACGTATGGCGAGAAGACGGTCGAACGTGCCTGTCGACGGACCGACGAGGCGTACCGGGCGTCAGATCAGTCTGCCTGAGCAGCGATTTATCGACTTCGAGCGAGAGCAAGGGCGGCTCTGTTCTGTGTGAAAATCCGCGACTGAACACTCTCGGATGCAGAGACGATGCTCTCGTGAGTACTCGAGAGGAGTGAATTACAGTTATCCGACATGCGTGAGTAAACGTGGATATGGACCTCCCCGTTGCCTTTCGGACGCTGGCAGACTGGGCCAGTGATAGCTCCCCACTATACGAGACCCTTTGTCGTGGTATTGCAGAGGACCCGACTCTACTTGATCTCGCAGAGGAAGTGCCGGCAGATAGATGGGCGCCTCACGTCACGTTGAGCGCAGTCCATTATTTACTGCTAAACGGTGCCGACCATCCCCTCGCACGGTTCTATCCAAGCCTCACCGAGTCCCCGGAAGATCCAACCGAGGCGTATCCCCATTTCCACGACTTCTGTGTGGCCCACACAGACGACTTGATCCCGTTGTTGCGACACCGTCGGACGCAGACGAACGCCGTCGGCCGCTGTGCGGGCCTCTACCCGGCGTTCTGCTATATCGACCAACAAACACCCGGGTCGCTCGCACTTCTCGAACTTGGCGCAAGTGCAGGGCTGAATCTGAACTGGGACCGCTATGCCTACGAATACGACTCCAAACGGTTCGGAGCGAGTGATGCAACCGTGACCGTTCACAGCTCTGTCCGAGCCGGATCGCCGCCGCTTCAACAGACTCCACCAGCTGTGAACGCGCGTCTCGGTGTCGATCTCAATCCGCTCGACCCGACTGACGCAACTGACGCCGCGTGGTTGCGAGCGTTAGTCTGGCCGGAGCATACCGAGCGACTCGACGTCCTCGATACCGCAATCGAACACAGTCATGGGAATCCGCCGCAGGTCGTCGGTGACGACGCTGTCGAGACACTCGTGAAACACGCAGATTCACTGCCTAGAGATGGCCCACTCGTAGTGTATCACACGGCGCTCCTCTACCAGTTATCACAAGAGCAGCGAACCACCCTCCACCGAGCGCTCACGACCATTGGTGAAACCCGCCCAGTGTGGTGGCTGTCTGGCGATGGTGAGACCGAGGATCCGGGCACGTTCGGTCTCGAAGTCACACGGTTTCCCGATGGCGACACAGTTCGACTTGGCCGGTATGAACAACACGGCCGCTGGATCGACTGGTGTCAGTAAGTACGCCCGTCGTCGCGCCCACTGGTGAGACTATTCGTCGACACAAGAACGACGTCCATCACCCCCGAAGTAGCCGGACTACCTCGTCAGTCACAGACGACCTGACGGCCAGCACGTACTGTGCCCCCGGTTCGAACACCGTCTCCGGACCGGGGAACTCCCCGCCCTCCCTGTCGGCGACGACGAGTGCGCCATGTGGAAGGTTCACTGTCTCGAGCGACTTGCCAGCGACGGGCGCGTCCCTGGAGATCTCGATTTCGACGAGTTCCAACTCAGAGTTCACCTCCTCGATCGTTCGTACCCCACCGTCACTTACCGAGATCACCTCGTTCGCAGCCGAGTGTGCTGCCAGTTCTTCGGGGAACACGACGGCGTCGACCATCTCCTCGTACTCCTCGTCGTCGCCGTGGTCGATCCGTGCGACCGTTCGAACGTCGGGAGCGATTCGTTGGGCCGTCATACAGATGCCGAGGTTCGTCATCGCGCCGTAGTCGGTGAGCGCGGCACACACGTCGCTCCCGGCCACGTCCGCTTGTCGAAGGACACTCGGCCGACCGCCGTCGCCGTGGATGATCGTCGCGATGTACTGGTCTGAGAGAAACTCTACCCGGTCCTCGTCTTTCTCGATGATCACGATATCGTGGCCCCGGTTGGAGAGCCGTTCTGCGGTATGGTACCCGACGTGACCGCCGCCGACGATGACGATTCTGAGGTCTTTCGATGGCATAATCTCGGAGGTTTCTCGACAAGCTCCCTGAAGTTTGGGGTGAACGTGTTTCCACACCCCTTCGTGATGACGTGTGAGTTCGGGGCAGCCTCGACCCTCTGGACGACTCCATCACGTGTGACTGAATTCTCTCGTCGGCCACGTAGCAGGTGGAACGGTATCAACACCGCGTACAGGCCGGCGTTTACCCCACTCGCGACGAAGATAGCTCCCCCGACACCTGCGATGACAGATAGCGTGAACGTCTGAGTAAAGTTGATGTGTACACAAACCCATACACAAACCAAGATGGCATCCAAGAACATCGGGATCAAAGAGGACGTCTACGAGCGTCTCAAAGCGCACAAACGAGGTGATGAGAGCTTCAGTGAGACACTCGATCGCCTGCTCCACGAATTCGACTCGGACTGGCGGGCCAACGTGGGATTCCTCACTGACGACGAAGCTGCCGCTCTCGAGACGGCGGTCGCTCAGGGTCTCGACGATACTGACGATTCCCTCGTCGATCTCGGTGAGGAAATCGACGAGCGATTGCAGGAGGAGTCGTGAAACTCGTCGACGCGTCGTTTCTCATCGACTACGCCCGTGGCGACGAGGCGGCAATTTCGTATCTGGCCGCTCACGACGACGCGCAGATCGGCGCGTCGACGATCGTCCTCTCGGAACTCTACCGTGGATTGCTGATCACCCAAGATATGACGCGGGAGGCGGCCCTGTCGAAGTACGAGTGGGTCGAACCAGTTCCCTTCACCAACGACGCCGCAGCCGAGGCAGCCGACATCTACGCCGAACTCCGCTCCAGCGGTGAGATGATCAACAAGAGCGACATCTACATCGCAGGCACTGCCCGGAATCTCGGTGTCCCGCTCGTCGTCGCAGACACCGATTTCGATGCAGTGAGCGACTTGGATATCGAGACGTACCAGCCTTGACATCCTCCCCGCGCTAAAACGCGAGGATTCCTCCGTTGGGGGTTCGGCTACCGAGTCACGGAAGCAACTTGCGGGTTCGTGCGCACTTCTTTGGGACTTTCATGAGGGTGTGGTTTCCCCGACCAATCGTGGTCGTCCCACTCGAATCGCACGGGCCGTGCCATCGGCCTGATTTCGCAATCGCTGTTTTCCCGAAGGAACGTCTCTGACGCCGTGAGGTCGGCGTGGCCCTTGAACCCACACGGACAGGTCAGCGTATCCTCGTGGCGAACCGTCTCCTCGTGCTCGCCACACTCGGGGCATGTTTGACTCGTCCATGCTTCCGACTCGGCTTCGAGGCTGATGCCGTACTCCTCACAGACGCACGCGAGGCGGTGGATGAACTTTTTGAACGCCCAGAAGTTGTGCGTCTTCTCGTTCACCCTGACCGACCAGTGCGTTTCCAGCACGTCGGTCAGGTCGCCCACGTACACCGTCGCCACGCCCTCGTCGTATAGTCGTTCAACGAGGTCGCGCACCAGCGCGTTCTGTGCGTGGTCACGACACTTCGTCCGCTGTCGGTACAGCCGTCGAATCCGATTCGAGGAGTAACGCCCCTCTCGGAGTTTTGACTGTAGGCGGGCGATCTCGTCGGTCGTCTCGCGGAACCGTCCGAACAACTCCCGTCCGTGGTAGAGGTACTGGTTTCCAGTGGTCGTGGAACAGGCGACGAGGTTGTTCGCGCCAACGTCGAGGGCGGCTTCGTGAGAAGCCAGTGGTGAATCCAGTCGAGAATCAGGGACGGTGACTGGTTGAAAAGCCCTGAACGTGTCGCTCACCTCGTCGTACTCAAGTTCCAGACGACCCTGTTTGCCGTCCCACTTCGGGTTGCCTCGGACTTCGAGGCGGAGTCGTTCGTGGTAGCCGAGTCCGTATTCGTCTTTCAGTTCTTGCCCGACAGGGATTTCGAGACGGCTACGCTTGCCCCACTCAATCGTGTACTGGTTGCATCGGATGTAGGTACGGAGTTCGCGTCCGTCGTCCTCGTTGCCCCAGTACGACGGTGGGTTTGCGTACTCGCCTTTCTCCTTGAGGGCGAAGAACGACCGCCACGCTTCGCTGTTCTTGCGCGTGACCTGTTGGACAGTCGCGCTTCCGACGACACCGTTGTACTGTCCACGGTATTCGGAGGTGTCCCATAAGTCGCCGTCACCGAAGTAGTTCTGACGACGTTCGTAGGTTAGTTCGTTCCACAGAGAGGCGGAGGCGTCGAGTAGCCGTAGGAGGCACTCCTTGTCGTTCTCAGTCTGTGGCGCGACCTCGAAGGTGTTGACGCGCTTCATGCGTCGTCATCCTCCTGTTCAGCGATGTAGCGTTCGACAGCGCCTTTCGAGGCACTACCCGCCGTACCGACGTAGTATGAACGAGTCCACTTCACGCGGTCGTCGTAGCGGTTGTTGTACTTCCGCGCCGAGATGCCCTTGAGCCAGTTGACGATGAGGGACGGGGCGTTCTTCGGTGGACTCCCGATGAACAGGTGTACGTGGTCGGGCATGACCTCGGACTCGGCCAGTTGGAGGCCTTTGTCCTCACAGATTTCCGTGAAGATGGTTTTGAGACGTTCCTTCGTCTTCCCCGTCAGGTTCGAACGCCGACATTTCGGAACGAACACTATGTGGTAGTAGAGTTCGTATTTCGCGTGACGGGTACTCTTTACCATCTATGTATACTATCACGGCCAGACGCGTTAAAGATTGCGTTGGAACCCGTCTATGCCATCGTCGGCGGTTGGATACTGTTGGTCGGCTTCATCCCCGCCCTGAAGGGCGGGGCTTTTGCCTCGAATTTTCCGTAAGACCCACCACGCCGCGTTCGACCGGAACCTGTTCACCATCGACTCCGAGTACCGGGTTCAGGTCGATCCAGCATTCGAGACACAGAGTGACCTCCTCCAGCGAACACTCGTCGATCGTGACGGCGACCGACTCGCAGACCTCCGTGGGCGTGTCGACGAGGATCGACTGGCAGAGCACAACGCGTCGGTCGCGTGGGTTACCAGCTGACGCCGATACTCTCTCCTGCCTCTGTTGAAATCCTCAGCGACTGAACGTTTGCTGAGGCCGTGCTGAATACAGAGCGCGAATCAGTCACCTCCGGTGGTTGGCACTCGTGAAGAGCGCGGAATAGGACAGGTGGGCTCGTCGATACATTGTGCAGGGTGTTTTTGTTCTGTACACCCCTTGAGACGTGCAATGGCCGATGAAGAGCGCCCCCAGATACTCGATGATATCGGTGACTTCGAATCGATTTCGATGGAGGACGCCATCTCGATTCTCGGCGAACAAACTCGGATGAAGATAATAGTCGAGCTGGGGAAGGCTTGGGACGAGCGCAACCACCAACAACAGAAGCTACGTTTCTCAGAACTGATGGAGGCGGTCGGGGTGACTGACAGCGGACAGTTCAATTACCACCTCGACAAGCTGATCGGGACGTTCGTTGGCAAGTCCGAGGACGGCTACTGGCTTCCAAATCCCGGAATGAGGCTCTACCGGCTGATCGTCTCCGGGACGGTAACAGAACGAGGGGTACGGGAGGATATCGACGTCGACGACTGCCCGTCGTGTGGCGGTACGGTATGGGCAACGTATCGAGACGACAACGCCCTGGCATTCACCTGTAAAGACTGCGCTACGGGATACGCAGTGATTCCAATCTCCCCACGTGGGTTCACGGACCGAACCGACGAGGAGGCTCTCCAGGCCGCCTTTCGAACATTCTACTGTGAGCTACGACTCGCGAGACAGGGCATCTGCCCAGCCTGTGACGGCCATGTGGAGGCCAAGCTTGTCGACGATCTGAACGAACGGCTCGAAGCGCTATCTGCCAGTGGCGTAATCAGCAGCCTCAAATGTAGAATGTGCAATAATTACTACTACTCGGATCTCTCTTCTATTGCCCTGACAACGGACGAAGTACGGCGGTTCCTGATCGATGGTGGCCTCGAGCCACCGCTCGTTCGAGAGTGGCACGACGTAACGGTCGCAGCTGACGAGTCGGTGACTGTCGTCCAAACCGACCCGCTTCGGGTCGAAATCACATTCGCTGTGGACGGCGAGACAATCGACGCTACGTTCGATAGCGATCACCGCGTGGTCAGTTCGACCCGATCCGACGAGTAATTCCGCCTCGGCCCGGACCTGCAGTGTTTTCATCCCGAAACGAACTGTCGCGCATGGGCGCCACATTTTGGGAAGCCAGCTTCTGAAAACCCGCTAACAGAATTGTCGTTCTGAGAGCACTTTTCTGGTCGCCCAGTCGTTCTCTGTGTATGTCCAATACCACTCTGGACGACGACTCGGCTGAAACGGAGGACAAGAACCAATTAGACCCAGTATTCATGGGAGCCGGAATGTTCCTCGGTGCGGCACTCGGATTGGTCGTAGGATTCACACTAGACATGCCTGCTCTCGGGGCCGGTACCGGGATGCTGCTGGGGATGTCGAGCGGCATTGCTCTCGGCTTCTGGAAAACGAACCAGTGAGATGCAACGTCGCGAGGCGTGTCACAACCGACCGTCCCCTCCCAAGTCAGGTTTCGTCACAACAGCCTTGTTGAACTCCCCACTCGGTGAGTGGATTCAGCAATCCTACTGAATATACGGCGTAAGTCAGTCACCCGAGAGACTCGGAATCTACTTCCACCCGTTCGAAGATTAGACACACATGAACGGACTCCCGTTGGTCGTCGGCGGCCTCGGTACTGGGCTCGTCGCCGGTTCCCTCTTTGGGGCACGACACGCACTCGAACCCGATCACGTCGCCGCTGTTTCGACCCTCGTCGAGGACGAGGAGCGTCCGGGAATCACCGGCGCAGCGTGGGGGACTGGCCACTCGCTGCCGATCCTCCTGCTTGGGGGACTGTTCCTCGCGCTGGACGTCCAGATACCGACCAACATCGCAACAGCGTTCGAACTGCTCGTTGTGGTCGTTCTCGTCGGGCTTGGTGTTCGAACACTCGCTGGTCGTGAGGCACTCGGCCTCGCGCTCCTACGACACGTTCATGACGAGCAAGACACCTCTGGCGGACGGAATCACAGGCATCTGGACGTGGCCGGTAGACGCATCGGCCTCCTGCACTCTCATGAAGATGAAGAATCGCTAGCTGTCGGTATCATCCATGGATTGGCCGGAAGCGGTGGCGTCGTCATCGCGCTTGCAGCCGCCTCACAGACGACAGTCGGGGGGACGGCCTTCCTACTCGGATTCTCGCTGGCGAGCATTCTCGCAATGGGGGTTGCTGCGTGGACGTGGGGACAGGCGATTGGGCAGTCACGCAAGCTCCGCCTCGTTGCTGGCGGGGCCAGCGTACTCGTTGGTATCCTGTTGTTCGCCGAGATTGTCGGGCTTACTCCACCATTCTGACGAACGGCAGTTCCACGTACAACCGAGTTAGCTCTTGGCGTGACTAACTCTTCATCTACTGCTTACTCAGAATGTGTCACGCACTTGCTGTAACGACCCACTGTATCCTCTCACGTTCAGATCGTCGTCGAGCGACGTTTGACGCGTCCATCGATTACCGCGACGGCGTCTTTCTCTTCCAGACGTCGCACAATCTCCTGTACGGCCACTACACGCCGGTCGAGTTCCTGTTGCAGGTCAGCCATCGATTTCGGTTCGTCAAGCGCGTGTAGCACTTCGAGCTCCTCGTAGACGCGCTCAGTGATCTCCGCCACGGGGTCGTGCAACGGTGTCGTCACATTGTGTTGTTCGGTGAGGGCAGTCAACGCTTCGTTGACGTACGTCACGAACAGCTCTTGCTCTAAGAGTTCGACCTGCATCTCGAGTTCCGCTTCGACGACGTCGAACTCGAGGCCGGTCTGCATCAACGAGAACATATCCTCGATGTCGTCCACCCGACCGGCAACCGCTTTGAACAGGAAAATGTCTTCTGGACTCACGAGCTCGATCCCGAGATTCCCAGGGCCGAGATAGCGTTCGCTCCGCTCACGGATGCCTGGAGACAGAATCAGTTTGCCGACCACCTGCTGGTTGAAAACGTCGATACGACACCCGTCATCGTTCTCGAGGATGCGCTGGGCACCGAGTTCTTCGTACTCTTCGTCTGGTTCCTGGACGATAGCGTATCCTAGTTCAAGGAGCACCGCCTGTAGCTGACTCAGATCGTCGCCGGAAGAAACGATGAGGTCGATGTCTTTGGTCGTCTCTTTGAGTCCGCGAAACGCCATCGACCCACCGCCAATCAAGAAGACGGTGAGTGGGTTGTCCAGCTGCTGGCCGATGTGCTCGAGTTCTGAGCGAATGTATGCGCTATCAAATCGCGCCCTCATGGCGCCACCTCGTACTCCTCAGCGAGTTCCAGGAAGTCCTCCCACTCGGGAAGTCGAGCCGTCCGCTGGGCACCGCTGGTGTCGAGATACGTGTAGAGGTTGTCGACGACGTCGTCGACGCCGTACTTGGTGGCTTGGACTCGGAGTTCGTCGCGGTCGATGTCGACGTGACTGAGCAGGAGCAGACAGTATGACTGCGTTCGTGCGCCCGAATCGACCACGAGCATGTGGCAGCACAACATCTCCGGCGAGAGTTCGCTCGTCGCCTCTGAATAGAGGTAGTACCGACGGTCACGTGCCAACAGCGGGAGACCGTATCGCTGGAACTGGTCTGGGCCTGTCGGAATGAAGTGTTCGTCAGCGATTTCTATCGTCGTCTGCACAAGGAACTCGCCCAGAGACTCCCACAGAATCGTGTAGGTGTCGGTCTGTGCTTCGACAGTCTGACGGTGGACGTGATGGGCAAGCTCACGAGCGAATACGCTCAGCTGTTCGAAGCCGTCGTTCAGTGCGTACGCCCCGTCGTCAGTTTGGTAGACGATTCCGCGATGCTGAAGCGGGGCTAGCGTACGGTGGACGGTGCTTCGGTGGACGTCAGCGCGACGTGCGAGTTCAGTCGCGGTCCGTGGGGTATCGAGGTAGTAGCACACACGGAGGGCTGCCCCTGACAACAGCTCCGGCCAATCGATGTGTGAATACTGCTGTGTGAGGTTCGTGAGTAACTCGAGTGCCTTCGCGTCCGACAGTCGAATCCGTTTTGTTTTCCCCTGTCGACGTGTCTCGACGAGACCAGCCGTTTCGAGCCGCTCAACGAGTTCTGAGGTGTAGCTGAGACTCCGATTGAGATTCGTTGCAAGGTCAGAGACCGTCTGCTCACCGTGGAGGGCTGTAAGGGCGCGAACCTCACCTTCTGTGAGCATACTGTTGCATACTAGCGAATCAATATATAAATCACTTCGGTATTTTGCAACGCAGAGCGGATCCAGTCGAGGACGTAGGCACAACAGATGAAAGCCCTCGGCCGCTCGGCATCCCGCGACCGCGCGAGACTACGTCTCGCTGGCCCTCGTTCGCTTCGCTCACGAGGACGCCGCTGTGCTCCTCGTGCCTGCGGTGCTTGCGGGGCCGGGGGACGACCGAGACGGCCTCGCCCTTTCTGAGTCCGCTAGGATGGCGGCTGGGTTACTGAGCGTCAAGAGTGGTTGAACGGTGGTTCTCTACGGCCCGCCCCGTTCGCCGCTGCCGCCCTCCGCGTCGCTCGTGACCGACAATTCGTAGAAGGTTCGATCCAATCGACAATTTGACAACAGTTTTTCACAGCCGTGCTGAATACAGAGGGTGAGTGCAGCAGGTAGCAACCAGCCGAAATTGATTCAGTAAGACGCCAGTAACACTAGCGTATGTCTGAAGCAACCACGGGCTCGAACAGTGATGACGAAATTGTCACGGTGAATTTTAAAGTCACACAGGCGTTTCTCAACGAAATAGACAGCACGTGGCAGAGACGTGGGTTCAACAGCCGAAGCGAATTCATCCGCTACACTCTCCGAGACGCGACTGAGTTCCCGACGTTCGACCGGGATGAACTCATTGCTCTCCTCCAAGCAGAGGAGGACATCCGTAAGGGACGGACGATGAGCGCTGACGAAGCCCGCGAGCAGTTCGGAACAGACGGCGATGAGTGAGGGGACTGGACGTGAGAACTCACATCGACGGCACAAGAGGACCTTTCTGCCCGTTCTCCGCCTGACCAAGAGCGGATATTGAACAAGCTCGACGAGATTGTCGACTCGCCGTGACGAGATCCACCGGACTATGGTGAACCACTCCAAAATAGTTCGCACAAAAAGGTACGTATCGGTGAGTTCCGGTTAGCCGTGACTTTCCGTCAATCCGAACAGCGGATGGTTGTCGCTCGAATCAAGCGTCGTGGTGGAGCGTACACTGCCGACGACGATTGAAACTCTTTGCTGCACGAAGCCTCTGACCGACCTGCGCGCTATATCCAGCACACCATGTTGTCAAGCTATGAGTATTTCAACAGAGCTTCGATACCGGATCTCTCTTCTGAGCGACAGTTCAAAGAGGACCGTCTCGGTGACTGGTGTGTGGACGTCGTCTTCACCGTCACACGCGGTAGAACTCACGAGATACTCGGCATTCTCCAAGAGTTTCACCACCAACTGTCCCAGTCCATCTACTGGACTTCCCACGTCCGCGAAAAGGGAAGGTAACCGAGGCGAGACGTTTCACCGCCCACTTTTCACGAGGTTGACGAGCGTCCGGGCTAATCCTCCAAGCGTGAAGTCCTCCGGTGCGATGCCCAGTTGTTGGAGCATCCCGAACTGATCGATGTTCTCCCAGGTTTCGACTGCTCGTCCGGTCTCATCGTATCGAGTGAGGAACGTGCCGGTCACACGCACCGTTCTGTCGGTCGGCTTGAGACCGACGAACTCCCCCGTGTGAGTGCCGGTCATCACCCAGTGACCCGCGACCGCCTCTCCCTCGACGATGACTGGCCCGATCGTGAATTCGGCGTCCGGAAAGCCACTGATCAACTCGCGTTGCATCTCTTTGTACTCGGCATTCGTCAACTCCTTCCCGTCGAAGTGACCGACCCAGTCCGGGGCGTGGTACTCGTTGATGAACGAGAGATTGTGATTTCCATGGACCTCCTCAGCCCAGCGCTGTGGGAACTGTCGACGTGCTTCTACTGTGTCTGTCTGATCTGTTGTCATGGATGCAGCTGTGAACTCCGTTCAGTCATCGTTGGCAGGCACGGCCGCTTCGAGATCTGCAGCCGTCACGCCGAGTTGTTGCATGAAGCCGAACGTATCCGGTTGCATCCACCACTCCGCAATTTTGCCATCAGCTATTCGGAAGAAGGCCATCGTCTGCACCTCGAACTGTCTGCCAGTCGGCTCGATCCCCATGAACTCGCTGTCGTGGACCCCGGACTCTGTCAGTCGCATCGCGACGGTGTCTCCCTCTGCGATGACGCTGTGTATCGTCTCGGTGGAATTTGCGAAGCCCTTGCTCTCGCTTTCGTACAGCTCTCTGATCGCCTCAGGCCCGTGGAGCTCTCCCATCGGGGTGTGTGTCACCACGTTCTCGGCGAATATCTCGTCGATCGCGTCTAGGTCCCCCTGGTCTTCGACTTCCTCTCGAATTCGACGAACGAGACGCTTGTTCTCCTCAGGTGTTGTTGACATAGATATCCAAGTCGAATTCTTCGATCGGTGTGAACAAAATCGCACGTTCGAGTCACGTACCATCGACCGCCGTCTGCTGAGGAGTGCTTGCTGTGTACCTAACGGATGTTCACCCCTTCGCTACTTCGACTCGGACGCACACGAGTCACCTTCACCGTCCCGTCGAGCGATCGCGGACCGTCGGCCTACGGAGTCTCGGTCTCGTCGAGTCGGTCCAGGGAGCTTCACACTCACCGATCGGGGTCACGAGTCGATCGAATGCACGTCCTGTTCTCCAGATAATCTCTGCTGAGCGATAGATCGAAGGGGGCCGCCTCGGTGACAGATGTATGGACGCCGCCTTCCACGTCACGCGTCGGTATCGGGATACCGGGTCGTGGCGTGACGCCGACGATCAGTTTCTGCGGTGGATTCGCGGACCGCTCAGTACTGGAATCAAGAACACCGGCGGGATTCGCCCGCTCTCGTACGAGGACTCAGACGAGACAGCCGCACTCGTTCTCATCTCGAACGACGCCGGCGTGTCTCAACACGATGATCCGTGGGAAGACTCACTGGCTGTCTCGACGGGCGAGATCGACTACTGGGGTGACGCCAAAGCGGGCACACCCTACGACGAGTCACCGCTCAACCAGCGGATTCGCCACGCATTCGAGCAGGCCGCGCGCGGAAACCGTGATCAGGTCCCGCCAACGCTCGTCTTCCGCAAGCCCAAACCGGGTGTCGTCGAATTCTGTGGCCTCTGTGTTCCGCATGGCTTCGAGGTCTCGACGTACCGCGACGAGAACGACCGGAAAATCCCCAACTACCGGTTTCGCTTCACCATCCTGAATACCGACCGTGTTCCCGTCTCGTGGCTTCACCAACGCGCTCAGCGCCAGACGGAGACGGATGCACCTGATGAGTGGTCCGAATGGGTCGAGGAGGGTGTCGTCTCCCGCTGGCCGCTCGGAGACAGGGTCGACGATACGACGGGCTATCGCCGGCGAGGAGAGCGTGATGAGACGGTCATCAGCGGTCAATTCCGCGAGGACACGCTCTCCCGGTACGACCACCGCTGTGCAGTCACGGGAATCGGAGAATCTGCAGTACTGGACGTCGCGCACGTCCTTCCCCGGAGTGAGCATCCCGAACTGGTCGAGGACCCTGCGAACGTCCTCGTGGTGAACGCGCTGCACCACCGGGCGTTCGACGCCGACCTATTCACCATCGCTTCCGATCAGCGCCTCCAGGTGAACCCGCAGTTCGATCCCGGCCATCCGTTCTTACAGGAAACCATCGTCGACCGTGCTGGGAACCAGGTGGAGTTCCCGCAGGCTGTCGAGGTAGACCAAAGTTATCTCGCAGAACGGAATGCCGGGCTAGCGTGGGTGACTGGTTGATCCCGTTTACTCACTTTACGTCGTCACTTTTGCAGAGACGACTTCTACCGTGCGATCTCTTTTCCAATCGCTTCGCATACTCAGTTCGCCCTTCTTTCAGGTAGTGCCGCTCACGTCCCGTGTCCGATGAGAAACTGGACATTGGTAGTTGACAGAGCAGTGTCTGCCTGCAGAAAATGAAGTCTGCAGGCTCGCTCTCAGGACTCCTCAAGTAACGAGCGTGCCCGTTGCACGTAGGAATTACTGTTCCAACTACGGCCGTCGCTGATCGTATCGAGGAGCTGTCGTGCATCGGCTGCTGATAGGTGGTCAGTTCGAACGAGTACCGAGAGTAGCGTCGGTGTCGTGACGAGTCGCGTATCAGCGAGCGATGCGTGAATCAATCCAAGCTGGTTGAACTCATCACAGAGCAGGAACGCGGCATCGAGTTCGTTTGAAAGTGTGACGGCGGCGTTCTCACCATCATCGAGTGGAAAGTCGGCATCAAGCGCCACGGACTCTGTCTCGATCGCGTCGGTCCGATCGAGGACGGTCGTCGCAGCACGACCGTGCGCGTCATCATACGAAGCGATCTCCTGGAGTTCCTCGATGACCGCCTCTGGGACGACGACGTCGTAGTGGGCGAAACAGAGCACGAGTGGGTCGGGACCGTCCTCGCTAGTACTCCCGAGACTGACGAGGGCGGAGGCATCGGCGACTAGCGTCGGCATCTATGCGTCGGCGACCTCATCGATGAAGTCCTCGTCTAACTGCTGTTTCAACACCCGGAGATTCGCCGCCTCCTCGGCACCGACGAGCGCTTTGAGCTGCTCGAAGGTAATCTCCTCGTCGTAGTAGGCGGCCGCGATCTCCTGTGTCAGCGCGTCGTCGTGCGTGGCCTCTTGCAGGTATTCCCGGAGCGCAGTCACGAGAATATTCGTCCGATCTTCGCCGAGTACCTCTGCGAGGGCGTCTGTCCGGTCAATGAGTCGGTGAGGGGCTCGGAACTGGACGCGCTTTTTGTCACTACTCATCATGTGTACATTGTGAGCCAGATCACTTAGCCCTTCTCGTGTGTATACTGTGAGCAACGAAGAGTCAAGCAACAAGTCGCCTCCGAGGCGATTCACCCTGAACTCTATCGATTTGATACAACGTCTCTAGGGTAGATACTTGACTACTCCAGAATATCGAATACGTCGACTGCTTTGTATTCTTTCCCACGTTTTTTGCCAGTCACTTCCTCGATGAGGCCATCCGATTCGAGATCCTCAACGACTTTGTAGGCGGTCCGGCGTGAGACACCGAGATACTCCACGAGATCTGGCGCCGTGAAATACGGGTACTGAAGTAACTGCCGAGCGAATCTATCCGTACTCGTACTGCCAGAGTACTCTTTCTCGTAGCGCGCTTGGAGGACACGGAGTCGATGCGTTCGGTCGTACGACCGCTCAGCTTGACTTCGAAGTCCTTCGAGGAAGAACCTGAACCACTCCTCCCACGCACCGCCGTCACTCACCGCACGCATCCGCTCGACGTACTCGACCTTGTGACGATTGAAGTACGCACTCGGGTAGATGTATGGACTTTCGAGGTAGCCTTTGCTCGTTAAATACAGAATAATGAGTAGGCGACCGAGCCGACCGTTCCCATCAGAAAAGGGGTGCACTGTCTCGAAGAAATAGTGGATAACTGCGGCATCGACGAGCGGGTGATACTGTCCGCCCATCTGAACGTACGACTCGAGTGACTGCATGAGTCCACTGAGTCCTTCCGGACTCGGTGGGACGAACGGACGCTCTCCTGGCTGTGGGCTCGTGAGATGAACCATATGTTCGCGGAACTCCCCAACGACGTCTCCCTCATTTCGGACATCCTCGAGCAGCATTGAATGGAGTTCTTTGAGTAGTGAGAGCGTTATCGGTGCACCGCTCTCTATTTTGCTGAGGCCGTATGTGAGCGCAGTCTCGTAATTAAGTGCCTCTTTCAGGTCTTTCTCGACCTTCGAATCAGTTCCGTCTCCAGGGTGTTTCGTGTGGTAGGCCTCAATGTCTTGATACGCAACGTCTGCACCCTCGATACGTGCTGATTCGACAGCCTCGAGGCGAATGAGAGAGGTGTATAGAACTGCAGAGAAATCAACCGTTGAGCTGATACCGTCAACACGACCGATTTGGTACGCAGCATCGGCTACCAAATCCTGCGTCTCTGTGGAGAGGTCGAGTTTCGGCTCTATCGGGAGAGTTTCGGGTGAGTAGTATGGATTTGGATGATACGGGACGTATTCTCCCGGTGCATTCTCGGGAAGCTCTTCGGTAGGCATTCCTGTGTTTACAGTGTCCTACTCTCTCCAGTAGTATAGTTGTTTATATACTGAATATACGTAAGCAGGGTGTACGCGCTCACTTACGAGAAATCGGCGGCAAATAGTATACTTGCAGCCGATGGGACTGCCTCTCCGTATAGTAGATATATATACGAGTAAATTAGCAGACTGAGTTTCACGGCGGTCGTGTGCTGATAGCGATGATATCGCACATCTGCCGTGAGTGGTTGGACGGCTTTCGCTGATTGCTAGCCCCACAGCGTCTCGATTCGTTGTTCGATTGCCGTGAGGACGGTGGAGTATACCTCGAGCGGGTGGAGTGATTGAAGTCCGAGGTCCGTGATTTCGGTACCCGACGGTGGCGCATGGAAGTGAACTCGGGTACTGTGTGGATTCGGATGCCGATCCCAACGGCATTCCCAGTGTTCACCAGACTCGTGTTCTTCGACGTAGTGGAGCGAAAAATCGCCAGTCGTGAACCATCGAATGTCGAGCCGGGCTATTGTCACCGAGTCCGGGTATCGGCCACCGTCGAGCAGTACAGAGAGTAGTCGTGGTTCGTGCGAATCCGGGTCAAACTCAGTCCCGGCGACGAGTGAGTCTGCTGAAAGGTGTCGCTCCAAGAGGCGTAACGTCTGTCGATCCGGTGGGTTTGTGGAGTATGGTGGCGTATCCTCTGGTGGTTGGCTCATCTAGGCTGGAATCAGATGCCCGTCGTTCTGGGAAAGTTGTCGAGCGAGTTCGTACAGCCTGATGTCTCGAATCACGCCCTGCCACTCACTGACTGCTGTCATCCGCTCGTGAATGGTTTCGTGACTCTCGTGGTCGAACACGTTGACTGCCGTCGGGTCGGTCGTCTCGAACTTCGTTTCGTACGCTGCCCGCTGCGCTTCGAGCGATTCCACGCGGTGGATGATCGCTTCGATCGAGAGTTCCTCTGCGATGCGACTGGCGTCCTGCCATTCGAGATATCCCTCGTTCCGTTCGTACGTCGCCGGACGGCTGTCTCTCTCAGCTCGGACGATGACCATATCTGCTAAGCGATCGAGGTGCTTCTTCGCGGCGTTGGGCGAGCAGTCCGCACGCTCTGCGATGTCGGTATACGCAGTCGGGTCGGTAATTCCGAGAACGACGTCGTATATACGACCGAACGTGTCTGTCCCTGCCTGCCACCGTCGCTCCGTCTCATCAGGCTTCGGAGCTGGATCGAACTCGCTCATACCTCCCCGTACGCGCTATCTCTCAATATATCTTTAGAGAATTCAGATATATGTGAATAACGACGTCCGTGACACTACTCCAGGATTCCATCACACCCCCACGACCTATTGCACCGAGCTACGTACCAACTGAATATGTCTGTGTCCTCTCGGTCGATTCAAGTCGCCTCGGTCGTCGTTCTCATCGTTCTCGCGGGCTGTCTCGGCGGTGCTGGGCCCGCAGATCCGAGTACAACTCCCACAGCAGAGTCAACTGCTCAGCCGACTGCGACGGCCGAAGGGACACTCGAGGTCCACTTCATCAACGTCGGCCAATCGGTGAGTACGCTCGTCGTCGGGCCGACAGGCGAGACCATGCTGATCGATACGGGCCACTACAACGACGACGGTGAGTACGTCCTCTCGTATCTCAAAGCACACGACATCGACCAGATCGACTACCTCGTGGTCTCACACAACGACGCCGACCACATCGGCGGGAACGCCGCGATCATCGAGTACTACGAGACACAGGCCGATGGCATCGGTGCGATCTACGACCCCGGCATCGCTGCGAGTACGCAGACCTACGAGTCGTACCTCGATGCAGTCGAGGAACACGACGTCACGCTCTATCAAACTCGCGAGGGTGATACGATTCCGTTCGAGGGTGCCACCGTCGACGTCTTCGGTCCACCCGATCCGTATCTCGAAGACGAGGAGCGGAACGAGAACAGCATCGTCCTCAAACTCACGCACGGCCAGACGAGCCTCTTGTTCACAGGTGATGCTGAGGACGATCAAGAACAATACTTGATCGACACCTACGGCGCACAGCTCAACTCGACAGTGATGAAGGCGGGTCACCACGGCTCTTCGAGTTCGACGAGTGGGGCAATACTCGATGCAGCTGATCCGCAGGCGGTCATCATCTCGAGTGCGTACGACTCACAGTACGGCCACCCGACTGACGAGGTGCTCACCAGACTCTCTGATCGGTCGATCCCCGCGTTCTGGACTGCCACCCACGGGAACATCGTCCTCGTGAGTGACGGCCAAGGGGTTTCAGTCCAGACGCAGACCGACGCCCCCACGACTGCGACGCAACTCAAAGAGGGCAGTCCGATCGAACCCGGAATGGATGGGGAAGTCACCGAGCGCGTTCGCTACGGTGGGACTGCTGTGACGGCGGCGACGAGTACGGCTGTAACTGACGGCGGGACGCCCACCGGGCAACTGGAGATCACCGAGATCAACGCCGATGCCGAGGGTGACGACGGTGAGAACCTCAACGACGAGTACGTCGTCTTCGAGAACACTGGCGATGGACCACTCGACATCGGCGGCTGGACTGTGAGTGACGAGGCTGGGAAGACGTACACCGTCCCTAGCGGTGTGACGCTGGAGGCTGGTTCTCAGGTGACGCTGCACACCGGGAGTGGTGAGGATACAGCGACAGATCTGTACTGGGGCCAGGGCTCGCCCGTCTGGAACAACGGCGGGGACACCGTGATCGTGCGAAACAGTGACGGGGATATCGTCCGTGAGGAGCAATACGATGGTTAACCTTCAGGATGGTGAGTACACGGCGGTCGTCGACTCGATCGAAGACGAACTGGCGACGGTGTTCTTCGAACGGGATGGTGAGTCGCTCGGCGGTGACGTCATCGACGCCACGAGGCTCCCTGAGGAGGCCCGAGAGGTGGATTCGATTCTTCACGTCACGGTCGAGGATGGCGAGTGTACGGAGTGGGACTACGACCCCGAAACAACCGAAGAACGTGCGGAGGCTGCACAGAGTCGGTTCGATCGGCTCTCACAGCGTCCACCGTCAGGAGACGAAACAGAGACCGACGACGAGGACACGTTCTGATTGACATCCTCGCCGCGCTCGATTGATAGACATTCACCCGGAAGCCTCATGCGAGATACAGAGGATGTGTGTAGCACGTGGGGGGATGAGTCGAACACGGCCATCAGGGCGCGGAGTTCGAAGCGAAGCTGAGGGACTGTCGAAACGGAACAGGCACGGGCAGTCGATTTCTGATGCGGGTACCCCGACCGAACCCTTATCAGAGATACCGCACTATCTCGTCGTATGAGTACTGGGCGCGAAATACGTCTCGTCGAAGAAGACGACGGTTGGTGGTCGGCTATCGACCGGGAGACCGGTGTGGCGAGTCAGGGCCCGACCCGTCAAGAGGCTCTTCGGAACCTCGACGAGGCGATCGAGGTAACCGAGGAAGCTCGCGCCGACGATACCTCTGCCCCCGAACCGGACGCACCGTGGTTCGAGGATTCGTAGGTGGTGACACGTGACTTCTCCGGGCGGGAGATTGTCAAGGTCCTCCAGAAGTTCGGCTATCGCCACGACAAAACCCGCGGCGACCACGCCGTGCTAAAGTACACCCATCCAGACACGGGAGAGAAGCGGACGGTCACCGTCCCACTCCACAATCGTGTTCGCATCGGCACCCTCCAGAGTATCGCTGAGCAGTGTGGTGCCAACGACTTCCGGGAGTGGTGCCAGTGGATAGACGATCATCGGTAGCCAGGCTGGATCCACCCGCTTGACCCGCTATATTGCCAGACGGCGATAGATATTTCTCTGCTGTGAGAAATAGAGTTCCTACCTAGGCTGCTGGAGATGCCAACGACATTACTTGAGCTAGTTTATTCTCTCGACCGGATGCAAGGGTACTCTCATCCCCCACTGTATCATGAGAGTCGACGAACTCTGCCGGATTAAGGCCATCATCAGGAAACTCTACGACGATTGTCTCGCGTGAGTGTCTCCTTCTGAACACACCAACTCAGCTTGCCCATCTCGGGTGCCCCTCCTCATGATAATCGGTTCTCACGACCATATTCCAGAAGGAGTGTTGCTCGAACCCCGAGAGTCGCTGCACGTTGATCGATTTCAGGTGATACTCGTGTTTCTCCGGAGCAAAATCGGTCCGCAGTAGTCGGGTGTACACATCGTCGTATGCATCGAGTTGCCTGGACTGCCCTCGATTGCTCTTCGAACCGGGGATGTCAGGCCCTGCTTCCGCGAGGAGCTTTTCGTATAGCCGTTCGCTCTGTTCGAGTGGGTTTCTGATAGTCAGGCCGATCACTTTCGGACTATCCGGGGATGACCGTCTGGTGTGGTGGTGGTCTCTCACCTCGAGTGAGAGTGGCTCGTCAGGACGGATCTCGAATTCATCTATTGTCACCGTCTTTGCGTTCTCTCTCAATCGGCAGCCGAACTGCGCTGCGAGTTCTTGATACCGGCGAGGATCGACTGGATACCCACTGGTCAGAAACTCGAGTCTGCACCGCGGGATGTTCCCATACTCTCCACAGAGTGTGAGATACAACAGCATGTAGTCCTCTTGATAGAGCCGGTTCACGAAGACGACACGCCCGTACTCTGTGTCATCTAGATCACCCCGATCAAATCGCTCTTCGAATGTTTCCAGACACGTGACGAAGTTTTCGATGCCGATGCCGCCCCAAGACCCGCTCGGATACTGAAACGTGAACCAGTTCTCGTCCGTATTGGCCATCGTCGACAATCGCTTGAGGCCATCAGCGACGAGCTGGATGTCTACTTCTCGGCGCTCACCCCCAAACTTCACCGGCTGGTCGAATCCAAAATAGCTCGTGAGAAACGTACAGATGATCCCCCGATCCGGATTCTCTGTCGGACCTGTGTTCAGTTGCTGGAGGTCTAACTGAGAGTTGGAGCTCCGTGGCCGTGCGTCCACCCCCTGCCAGACCCCTTCTTCCGGAACCGGATATGGAAGGCTGATCAAGCTCTCTGAGAGTACCCTGAGGTATGCGATCTCGAACGGAATCTTCTCCACTTTGGCGTATTCTTCGAGTTGCTTGACCGCTGTCTCGGGAAGGTCCATCTTCGTCCCCATGCTGGAGTCACTCTGAATGCAGTCTTAACTCTTCCAGTAACTGTTTCCATATCACTATATCTAAATAGATAAAACGGCCTTCTGATACGATAGTTCGATTACTGCATCTCTTTGTGCATATTCCTTGCATTGTTTGTGCAGCACCCGCCGGTTTCCCTCCTAGGGGCCTCCTGTTCGGTCTCTCGTTACAGCCGATTTATCACCCTCAGTCGGCTGGGAGGGTGCTCTCATCCCTTCGCACTGCATCATGCGAGTCGACGACCTCACACCAGCGGAGTTGTACCGCCTGCAGGCCATCATCCAACGCATTCACGACGACTACCTCGCGTGGACGTCGCCGTTCGAACGCGAGCAATTACCCGAGAAAGCCGCGCTGGAGGGCATTCCCCGTGGCGAACCTCGTGCCCGCCATCTCACGTTTTCTCTTCTGCTGAGTTACGATACTGATTCTCGGAGCCTCTGGGAGACGACTCGTCGACTGTGGCACGACTACCCCTGGTTGTTCGAGCCCCGAGCGCTCGTGGTGGACCGGAATAGAACAGCGGTGACTCGGATCTTCGAGCGGAACGGTATCCGCTACTGGCGACGGGATGCGGCAGCCTGGTATCTACTGGCATCGAGACTCGTCGAATCGTATCGAGGGTCTGTACTGTCGCTCGTTGCGAGTGTCGAGTGTGATGCACTGCGGTTGCTTCGGCGAGTGCGTAGTGAGGGGTTCCCGGCTCTCGACGGAGAGGAGATTGGCCCGCACTGGTGTCGCTTGCTTCACGAAGACGTCGTGCGTCTCTACCGGATCGACCGGATTCTGTTCCCTGTCGATGTGTCGCTAGTGAGAGTGAGCAGGGCGTTGGTCGGTTCGTTCGAGTCTCTTGAAACCGTGCGAGTGTTCTGGGATGAATTCTGTTCACTGTCGGGGTTCGATCCCGTCCTCGTCGACCGGTCGCTTTCGTTGGTCGGGACGCACTGGGAGGAGTGGGGGCGAGAATACGTGGACAACGTGTGTTCGGCAGTCAGCTGGTGACTCAAGTAGTCGATCCGTTCGCTGTACCCCCACCACAGTATCTGGCTTCCTGTGAACGGTGTACTGTGACTCTGCTGAATAGAAGCAGTACCAGCGCTCGGATCTCAGAACAGGCTCGATATCAGAGCTGAAAGGAACGAATCGGGCAGGTACGTTACGTGTTCAGTGGATGTCGGAGTGTCCACTCATCGGCAGTTGGGTCGATCCTACTCGGTTCGCTCCCACGTGACTCGAGAATCCCAGCGTGATACAGCATCGCCTTCAACTGGAAGACGGTCGGTGAGTGATACACGTTCCCGTCGGTGAGTTCTGCACGCCGGAGATCTCCCTCTTCTGTTAGGACTCGGCTCCGGACGTCGTCGGTGCCACGGAGGAACAGTTCGATCGTGAACGTCGGATGGTGCCTGTGGAGCCATTCGACGAGATCGACCAGTGAGGGTGTGCTGTTCCCTCGGTCGTGCATCGTCTGGAGTTCCTCGACGAGCAACTGTGTCGCCGGGTACGCCCAGACGACACGGCGAGCGACGAGTCCCCACTCGGGAGCGATTTCACAGAACCGTTTCCGTGATCCTTTCCACTCGGTGAACGCGTCGAGCGCGTCATCTACCGAGCCGTATCGATCGAATGCAAAGCGGACGACCTCTCTACCCAGTGGCGTCAGTTCGATCTCGTGAGGCTCCTCTTCGATCAGTCCCAGAAACGACGCGCCCCTCCGGGCACCGTCTGTCTCTCCGACGACCCGCTCGTCGACGATCGAGTCTGTCTCCTCGGCGTGATAGACTGCGAGTGGATATGCGAGGTAGTTCTTCGGGTGATTCAGACTGAACGATTTGTCTGCAACGCCCTGGGCGGTCGCCTGAAACCGGATCGCACTCGCTTCGTCTGACGTTCGGTTCCCGACTACTCGTGGGACTTCGAGAGGCGTTACCTCGCCGTCTGATTCGACACCGAGCACGCCGACGTTCAGTTCCCGAGCGAGGGTTCGGTCCGCCTGTGAGATCGCTGCTCTCGGCCCGGAGACGTATGCTGCGTTCGCCTCATGCAGTCTGTCGTACGCCTGGACGATTCCGCGCTCGATATCGACAGTGCCGCTATCGGTGTATCCCTTCGCCTCGATCGCGACGAGTGGTGGTTCTTCGCCGAAGCGTTCGACCGCGAGATACTCAGAGTCGAGGAGACGTACGCCGACGAGATCTGGATACCCCGAGCCGATCTGGACGTGGTTGAACGGTGCGAGTTCCTCCCGGATTCGAGAGGGCACTGGCTCGTCGTGCAGCCAGTTGCTTGTGGCGAACTGCGTGTCGACGACTGCGTAGGCGTTCTGCTCGCTCTCGTCGGGAAACAGACGACGCTTCGTGTGGGCGAGAACCTGTGGTTCTGACAGCGCCGTGCTGGCCATGCCTCAGGCTGTCGGGGCGAGTACATGAAGCTTCGGCAGTCGTCGTGAGTACGAGACGGCGTGTCTCTCGGAAGTCCGTTCACAGTCGGGAAACTGTGCTCAGTCGGCTCTATTAAAACTCTTCTGCCGCTGATAGTTTACTGAGGCCGTGCTGAATACAGAGGATGAGTTCAGCATAGAGTCCAATTTCTCTCACACAGAAGCCAATGAATTGGTCTTCAGTACGTGCACCTATCTATCGACAACTCGCCTTATGAGCAATAACGCCACGCAGAGCGCGAGGAGTATTAGCCCCTCATCAAGTGATAAAAACGACGTAAGGTCGAGATATCCAATAATCACGGTGAGTAGAGACATCAACAGGTAGATTGCCTCAAATCTGGTTAAGTCAAGCACGGATGCGTGAATTTGCTGTTGTAATTATAAAACACGGGGGAACGAAGTCTTGTTCTCGGCGCCGATCATATTTAAGTGGTTTTCTGTAGCCATTGACCCGTTAGAGCATATTATAGTTGGCAAGTCGTGACCGACTCGCGCGCTATATTCAGCACGCGATACCTATCAGGCATTGAGGGTTTCAACAGAGCCGCTCAGTCCTGTAACTCGAAACCGAACCTCTCGTTGGCATATACCCCTGAGTTCACACCGTACACCTCACAGACAGTGGCGAGCGTTGTCTATCCGCGATTGTCCCTACCTCTCTCGTTGCGTCATCACTGTGGTCGAGATCGAGTGGCTCACTACAGTAGTCGTCTGGCGTAGTTCATAAATAGTATGAATGCGTAGTTTGGAGAAGAGAGATGGCTCGGATCACTGGCTCGTACCCGGACGACCTCGACCTCCTCATCGAGGGTGCTGTCGAGGCTGGTGTGTTCGGGGGCAAGAGCGATGCCTTGCGAGAGTTCGTGCGTGAATACTTCGAGGACCACAAAAACGAGCGCATTGCAGCTGCCGTTGCTCTGTACGAACGGGAACGGGTCACACTCGGTGATGCTGCGAGACTCGCTAGTGTCGATCGCTGGACCATGCGTGATATTCTCCGTGAGCACGGCGTCACGATCCGCGTCGGACTCGTCGACGAAGCGGACGCAGCCTACGAAACGGAGGCAGCGAGTGAACTCGAATTCAGTGATGAGGACTCGGCCGACGATGAGCCACCTGCGAAATGACAGGTGACGATGTTCCAGGGAACCCGAGCGTCCTGAACACCACTGTCCTCTCGAATTTTGCATATATCGACCAGCTCTGGGTGGTCAGAGGACTCGCTGGAATCTGCTCGGTTCCAGCCGTTCACGAGGAACTGCAAAACGGCGTTGATGCTCATCCGTATCTGCACGCAGCACTCGATATACTCGACGACGAAATTCCAGTCGTGACGATTTCAGACACCGTCGCAAACAGAGAGGCGGTTGCCAGGCGCCATCTCGACGCCGGTGAGGCACAGGCGTTCGCGTTTGCAGACGCACACGACGGTCGACTGCTGACCGACGATGGAGATGCTCGCTCGTTTGCGAAAGAACAGGGTGTGACCGTCGTCGGGTCGGTCGGCGTCCTGTTGGCCGCGATCGATGCTGGAAAGATCGATGAATCAACCGCAGACGAGTGGCTGTCACGATGGATCGATGAGATTGGTTTCTACGTGCCGTATCGAACGATCTCGGAGTATCGATGACCGGCTTTCTCGGAGTTCGGAATCGCTGAGTGGACAGGAGTCGGGAGTTGCGTTGATAGCACAGATAGTTTTTCTGTGAGGGGATATCCACCCGCGTGGATTCTCGACGAGTAGGTCAGTATTGCGGCTCGAACACGAGATCCTCGTGACTGTACGAGTACGTGCTCACGCCCTCATCATCACAGATCTCGGCGAGACTCGCAGGCGACAGAGAACCGGGATTGTCTACTGCGTCGTCGAGTTTCGGCTGGAAGGTGAGAGTGATGTCCCTGTCTTGCTCTTCGTCGACGTCGACGACGATCCCGAGGTCCGGATCGTCGTAATCCGGCTTGATAACATAATCACCCACGGTGAAGGGTTGCTCGGCGCGTTCGAGATTCGTGTGCTTGTAGGTGTACAGTCGAATGTCCTGGTCGTCACAGTACGAGGCGAGTTTCGCAGGATGGATCTCTCGCCAGTCGCCGGGTCCTTCGTCCAGCGTACTCGGGAACGCGACGCTCACCGCCTCACCGTCCATCGTCTGCCCGTAGAGGCTCACGTCCGCTTCTGGAGGGAGGACTTCGACCACGACTGCGACCGAGGCGTCGTCGTCGGACTTCTGGACCCGATCTCCCGGCTTGAACGGATTCTGTGGCTTCTGATTCAGGTGTGCCGTGTTCGGCCCGAGGTCGTGCAACTCGTTCATCGGCCGTGCCGCGAGGTGGGCCAGCTTGTCGGGTTCGTCGCCGGTGTACTGCTTCTGCATCTCGACCTTCGATTTCAGTGTCTCAACGTGCTCCCACCCCAGCAAGATCAGTGCGTCCTCGTTGTCCCGGTGCCAGACCATCACCACGATGTCGTCGTCCGGGTCGGTTTCGAGGATCGACGCTGGCTTGAACGCCGAGACGTCACGCGAGGTCTTCACGTCGACCTCGTAGCCGAACACCTCGAAGTCGTATCCTGCAAAGCTCTCGGGATTACACCGTCTGATTGCTTCCTCGTTTACCCACTCCCACGTTTCGACGGGGAGGTACTCTCTACAGAATTGCTCGAAAGCGAGTTCGCCGAGGTTACCGATCCGCTTGACCGACTGTTGCTCTGCTCCCTGAATGACTGCCTGGTGGTGGGCCCGCTCGCGGTCGATCTCGTCGGGGGTGTAGACGTACACACCCGGCTATCTGTCGAACAGTAGTATAATTATTCTGTTGTAAATTGGCTGAACACACTGGACTGTGGGTCGTGGTTGAGATGTCGGGAAGACAGCCGGTCCGGGCACTTTTCGGCTCAACCGCTCGGATCTACCTAGTGAGCACACTGTTCTGATTTTTTTCGCGTCATCTCAGGCGATGACGACTGAACAGCCCAGCAACGGAGTCACACTGATTTCGAGTGAAGGTTCAAATACCAGATCGGCCCCAGGAGAGGTATCGTGACTACACCAGACGAGTGCCTTGACGCACTCCGAGAAGCGGCTGATCGTCTCGGAAAGTCACCCTCGAAGCCCGAGTATGAGCAACTCGGACTCACACCGTCCGCTTCAACGGTTCTACGGCATCACGGATCGTGGAACAAGGCGAAAGAACGCGCAGGCTTGGAAACGAGTGCCAGCTCTGGGTCTCGACTTGGAGACAAACCCAAACACGTCACACTACCTGAAGGAGAGTCGTGGGAAGACCTCAGTCAGGATCAGCGTTGGCACTACAAGAACAGGGAGTGGAACACTGAGCGCACACTCGCACGGCGTCAAGAACATCGGAAATGGATTCGAACACTCAAACGAGAGAGCAATGGTTGCCGTCAGTGTGGAGAGTCCGATCCTCGGTGTCTTGACTTCCATCATCGAAAGCCAAGCGAGAAAGAGATGGCCATCAACAAGATGGTGCTCTATGGCTACTCAAAATCCCGCATCAGAGCAGAGATCGAGAAGTGTGAACTTCTCTGTGCGAACTGTCACGCCCGATTTCACCGAACGAAACCTGGTGAAGAAATTCTCAGCACAGTAGGGGAAATGGATCTCTCTTCAGGGAAAGTCACAGAAGAGACCCTTGGTGAGCTGGAAGAGGTAGGATACACCAAGGCTGATCGCCTTAGGTTGTGGACCTCATTGTACAAGCGGGACCGCGGCTGTCAGAGCTGTGGTGAATCGGATCCGAGCTCTCTGCAGTTTCACCACGAAAACGGTGACAAGACTCGCGGTGTCGGAGCGATGATCTCGGATAGTTACCCAACCGAAGAGGTGCTAGCAGAAGTCAAGAAGTGTACTGTGCTCTGCGCTAACTGTCACCGGAAAACACACCGACGCTGATCGATCAGGAGAAAGCGACAGGATTTAGTACGACACTGCCGTCTGCCCAAGTGGAGTCCTGTGGTGTAGTGGCCAATCATGTGAGCTTCTGGGGCTCACGACGGAGGTTCGAATCCTCCCAGGACTATTCTCGATTCCTTCCGTGCTCAGTAAGGAGGAGAGCCATTTCGGTTCAGCCAACTGCCACCAGATCTCCCCTTGAAGTTTGGTAACGATGAGCGGCTGCCATGTCCTTATGACAGATTTTTGAGTGTAACTAGCAGTCCAGCTGAAGACGGGTTTAACCACAGTGGAGGGGCCGGTGCGTAATTTGGTTATATAGTCACAAAACGTAGTTTCAAGTCTTTTATCCGACTCCACTGAAGAAATGAGGAGCCTGTCGCTAGTTCACGTCAGGGACCGCGAGGCGTTTGAGCGGACCGTCACGACACCTGTAGAGATCACGGAAGACGCGCCTGGGGATCTAAACAGAGGCGACAAGCTGCGTCTCTGGGCTATTCACCACGACGACAGCGAGCGAAACAGAACAGAGTACGAGGCACTCGCGCCGGGAGACGGGGTAGTATTCCACGACGGTGAGAACGTATTCGCTGCCGGTGAGGTCGGGCGGCTGTTCGATGTCGAGCAAGCGGGTGCCGAACTCGGCGACTGGCTCTGGGATGACCCGCACCGAACACTGGCGTTCACAGTCGAGGAGTTTGTGGAGGGCCTCACTGTCTCGCTCGATGCTGTTTGGGAGGCATTCGGGTACGGCCCGGAACACAGTACGAGTACAGCACTCACTCGGGCTTCCGCATCTGCGCTCGATACGCTCGAACAGGAGTACGACACGTTGGAGGCGTTCTATGGCTGGCTCGTTGACGCACCAGAACATAGCCGCAAACTAGCCGCAGAGATCGAGCCGTCATCAACATCTTCGGCGCCGTATTACTGGGTAAATCAGAGCAATAACCCCGAGGAGATCGAGGAGGGATATCTACAGGCACCGCTTGACTCCTTCCCGAACTACGACCTCCGGAAACTCGAGCCGGGAGATCTCGTATTCAACTACCGAAATGGTGAGATAATCGGTGTTTCAGCGGTTGAGGGGCACGCCTACGTCGTAGACACAGACGCAGAAGAACAAAAGCACCGAGTGGACATCGATTTGGACCGATTTGCTGACCCAATTCGATTTGCCGATGTCTTCGAGTATCTGACTCGGGAAGACGTCCGGCTCGATAAGTACTATCCGGTTAACCCTGCAGGGATCAATCAGCAGTACCTGTTCAACCTAAGCGAGAAAGCAGGCGACTACCTACTCGAACGTGGACGTCACGAGAGCGTTCAAGTAGACCGACTCGAAGACCGCCTTTCCCTTCCGAGAGTCGAGATCGACCTCCCCTCTGAACTTCACTTTCCGGATGGTGAATCAGCACGACTCCAGCGCCAGATCAACGCCGCACTCAACGCTGGAAAACACATCATCTTGACCGGGCCGCCGGGCACCGGGAAGAGCCGACTCGCACGGGCAGTCGCAACCCAAGCTGCTGAAACAGCCGCAGTCGATGACTACACCTTCACCACTGCAACAGCGGAGTGGACGACGTTCGATACGGTCGGCGGCTACGTCCCGAGTCGAGAAGACACAGGATTAGAGTTCGATCCCCGACTCGTCCTGCAGTGTTTCCGTGACGACGAGGAGCTCGTCAGAAACGAGTGGCTCGTCATCGACGAACTGAATCGCGCTGATATCGACAAGGCGCTCGGCCCGCTGTTCTCCGTGCTGTCGCAGGACTCGGTCGAGCTCCCCTTTGAGCGGGACGAGCGCATCCGAATCGACTGGGTCGAAAATCGAGACCAAGATACCTTCGAGTCGATCGCACGAAGCCCGGATCGCTTCCCCGTGACGCCCGCGTGGCGGCTGATCGGGACGATGAATACGTTCGACAAGACATCGCTGTATGATCTCTCGTATGCGTTCATGCGCCGGTTCAGTTTCATCCATGTCGGCGTTCCCGGACTCACCACAGACACGGGGGCGGTCGACTACTCACTGCTCGACCCGAGCGGACAGACGAACTACGCCACTAAGTGGGCGAGAGCGACCCCAGAACTGCAGGACACCATCGTGGAGTATCACCGAGAGCTGAGCCTCATCTGGGCGATCATCAACGACTATCGGACAATCGGCCCGGCCATCGTCCGGGATATGCTGGGGTATCTGGACGCCGCAGAGGGCGGTGACGATACGACGCCACTCACCACCGCGATCATCACCCTCGTCTTCCCGCAGTTGGAGGGAATGCGTCAGTCCGAACAGCGGGCGCTCATCGAGGACCTCACCACCGGAAGCCTTCGCGGGGAGGCCAAGACTGGAGAAGACGACCCATCGGAATCGGTCGAGCTCCGGATCGATGCTCCATATCTCCGTGCGAAGGCACGCGACTTCTTCGAGTTGGACATCGAGGAGTGACGGTCGTATGGTGAAGACACCACCCGAAGAGCTGGCCTCGTACGTGACCGATGAGCTAGTGACGTATCTCGGGAGCGGTCGTCTCAATGAATTCGCACTCACAGCAGCAATCGACTTTTCTGGGTTGGATATCGAAGGACTGGATCAGCTCAAACAGTTGCATTTCGTGCTGAGTGATGACGTCGTCGAGTTCATACACAAGCTCCCTGAGCGGCTCCGTCGAGTCAAGTCAGTGAGCAAGCAGACGAGTCAACTCGAACGCGGGGCAGTTCGCGGAAAGATCGATTGGCAGGAAACGATCCAGACCCGTGCGAAGACTGGATTCGATGACCGGACCGTGTTCGTCGTCGACCGGCCAGAAGTCGAGTATGACATCCCGGAGAATCGTGTCTTGAAGAAGTTGCTTGCGGTAATTGCCGAACCACTCGCACGGGATATCGAAGGGACGACGCAGGGATGGCGAGCAGCGTGGGATGATACCGATATTGTGCGTCTCCAGCGAACGCTGGCGAACAACGTTTATCTTGACGCCCTGCCGGACCCAGCCGAAATTTCGCTTTCCGGACGAGATCTTGAAACAGCGAGACGATCCAGACACCGTCTCTACGCTGATTCGGCGCGACTCTACCGGCTGTACGACGACTTATTGAACGACCGGCTAGACCGTCCAGCAGTACAGAAACTTCTCCAAGAGACGCTTGTCGTGCCCACAGAACCGCATCGACTTTTCGAGTTGTGCTGTGTGTTCGGGACGATACGTCGACTGCAACGAGCGTACGGCGAGCTGACTCTCCAGCGAGTCGAACCCGGGATGGATGAACTCGCTCGCTTGGAGAGTGACAAACACCGGATCGACGTCTACTACGACCAGACCGGTCCACTCCAGTTCACAGAGTCACTGCCATCGGTTGCAGAACTGCAGGACCGGGGCGCGGATGAACAGTTCATTCGACTGGCACGCGCAGGTGAAACACACCAGGAGGCAATGGAAACCTTCCTCGGTCAATCCAGTGAGAGATTGCTATACAGCGGACGGCCTGACGTTCTCGTGTTACGGTACGAGAGGGATCAAAAAGCGGATGGGGTGTTAACTGACTGCGTGATTGGCGAGGCGAAGTACACCGAATCAGAGGCGACGTTTTCTGTGGGAGTGCGAGAGCTACTGGAGTATGTGACCTTCGCACGTGATGAGAGTGGGTATTTGGAGGACTCCACTGTAGAGATAACAGGCGTGATTTACACGGACGGCGTCGAGACAACAACTGACCGTGGGTCAGGGCTTCGCCATCTCTCCACTGATGCGATTTTCCAGGAACAGTAAGCTCGAGGTGGACTGATACTTCTGTGCGACTCTCTTACCACCCAACAGGCAGGGCGCTAACAAGGTAACGCACTGTCGGCAGATATCCTATAATCGAATACGACACAACGCAGAGACCGGATGAAGCCGGCGGATGATCCGATTCTGGAAGTCATCCGGAGCGATGGCAACATGACTCCCCTCGCAGTGTCCAAAGAAGGCTGGGTGCCGCGTGTCGACATTACCCGAAACTACGCTGGCCAGCGTTGTCGGGCACTCGCACGTCGGGGTATGCTCCGTTGCCTCGACAAGGGATTGTACGGAATCACCGACGAAGGTCTCCGCTACCTCGACGAAGAACTCGACGCCAACTCGCTCGAAGAACGCGAGTCCATCAAGCCCGACAGCGAGTAGCCTATTCTCTGCAGAGGTGTCGGCTCGGTTACTTTCACTCGATTCGCCACGTTTACTACTGGTTCTGCGTATCGTGTACATGCTTCTCACAGGTCGTGGGAAGCGCCGTTCCGGTGTCTCCAGCACCGGGGCTTCTGCGACGGCGCTCCAACTCCGTGGTTAGTAGATGGTAGCCAAAAGAGTCAGCCACGGACGCACGGCGGAAGTGGAACTGGAATCCGGGGTCAGTGGGAGTCGGAATCGAGTCTCGTTCTTTTTCCGTTTCCGACGTTCACGGTGGATACTGGTGATCGGCATCCATCGACCCACCGCATCGTCAGCATACGCTCGACCGCAACTCCGGCTCTTTGTCACCGTCTTGGACTTCTGGAGTGATCACAAGGCCGGTGATCTACCGGATTCGACTGGTCACACTGGCCGCGATTCTGTTCGTGATGGGTGTGCTCATGCTGGCGATCAGGCGCTCTAGGTAGGTATATACGAGATATGTATCAAGCGTCTTGGCTATCTTTTTCTTGTAAACGAACTCACTCCAACACTAGAGTTAGAATATAGGTCTAATATTTAATTTATATTTAATAACCTTAGGAAATACTCTTTATAGACAAAATAGTTGAATGTGTCTATGTTTGGGATAAGGCATTTATGATTCCGATACGTCATAAGAATTGTGACAGAAAGAGGCACTTTCCGCTTGGGTCGACTCAAAGTAGAGAATGGTAGTTTACCTACCGTTGATGAGGTCGCGGACGCAATTAGTGACGATTTTACTGAGCGGACGAGTGAAGAAGACCCTGCGACAGGTGAGCCGATTACGTATCAAGAAAAAGGCCGAGACGTGTACAAGGCGACAGACTACGACAATTACAACTTCTGTCACTTCACTTACGTTACTGACACGGACGAGAGCTTCCGAATCCGGGACGACGGTGAGGAGAGAGAGGAGGACCAAATTGTCCTTGAAGTAGCTTGGGTCGTCTACTTCGAGAACGGTCAGTATGCCTTCCAATCCCGTGACGATATCGCGGAGGCTTGGATTCCGAGGTTCATCAAGCGCCGAACTGATAGGGAAATCACCAACGACGATCATCGAATGGATAGAATCGGACAGGAAGAACTGGAAGATCGATTCTACGGTGCTGACCGGATCACGAAGGCAAAGTTCGGTCAATCGGGTGATGATGATGCTGGGCGGGCAGGAAGTGGGGGTAGCTTGGAAGAACTGGCCCGCCACTCCTCTGGCCTCACGTTTAGTACGGGCCAAGGGGGTGGCGGTAATCTCCAAGACGCCAGCCTGATTCGAGAAGCAGTGGAGGAACTCGAAATCAAGCGTATCAACGTCAAAAACGGCGACGAGAACATGATTACGCTCAAAGAATCTGGGCGTGTTGAGATCTCTTGGAACAACAACGACTGGGACGACGATGCCAGTGCTCGGAATCGAGGGCAAACAATCCGGAGGAAGCTACGTCCATACCTGATCGCTGTAAGGTAATTTAGATCGGAACTGGCGGCCAGTTGTCGGAAGTACGGGTCTCCAGCCCAGCGCGTCAGGCACGTGATGCAGTAGAACCCCCGTCTCGTGATTCCCAGTTCGCGAGTCCGTGCGGGAATCGGTAGCGGTGTCGCTCGATTCGCTGTGGATTCCTCGTCGCCATCGTGTACCCCCGTAGGAGCGTCCACTGATAGGGGTGCGCCAGACGTGGGGTGAAACTGGAAGTGGTCGAAGTGCTGGAACTCGTTGGATTTATTTCGCAGAAGTGTCGTTGATTCGATGACGGACGACAGGCATCAAGTCATCGAGATCTGTCGGCCGCAACTCCGGCGAGTGATGCTGCAAGGGGTTTCTGGAGTAGTCACGACCGACGAGCTACCGGATTCGACTCTACACGCGGGTCTCCATTCTCGCGGTGATACTCGTGGTGGTGCTCGTGATTCTGGCGTTCTTGATAGCGTCGTCTAACGTGACGACTTAGTTCCGATTGGTGAACAGTCATCTATCCAGATGGTTTTATGTATCGTCCATTGAATCACTAACCCAACAATGCCTACTCACGGTGTGATGCCCTACAATTTTCAACTGAGGAAGAAGGGGGATAAAGACAAACTCTGGGACCTAACCAACCTCCGGACACATGACCCAACGCTTTCCGACAATCACATCTTGGATATATTGGAGGATTTCTTACAACAGGTAACCGGTAACCTGGACAAAAATAAGGATGACGAGAAGGCAGTCGTCGTGAAAGATTACAATGTCGACAAGAGCAACAACCTGGTTGAGGCGATCATCTCGACTGGCGATTTCGGATATCGTTCGGAACTCAGAGACGTGAACAGTGGGCAAGTCACTCATAATAAGTCCACGAGCGAAGCAGAGCTAATTCCCTACTACCTCTCAATGTGGATTCCAGAGACGGTCAGTGGAGATCTGTATGAAAGCGGTCAGCGTGGTATCATGGTCTTCCAGCGAATCAATGGGAGAAGCATCATGACGCGGTTTAAAAAGCGGTTCCACTCATTCGCGCTCACTCATGACGACTGCAACACAATGCTGGAGATGAATCCGATTACCAGACAGGAAGTTCTTCGTAAGGTTCTGCAATCTCAGAGTGTGAAGCGGATCGAGATCGAGGTGGACGAGGTCCCAGCGGACACTGAAAAGGAAGTCCAGTACATTGAGGGGATGGATACACACGACGCAGAGACTCAGTCAATTGTACTCAAACCGAAGCGAGGCGGCTCTCTTCTGCCAATAAAGAGTATTGCCCGTCAACTAAAACGAGACGGTGGGAGCTTCGCTCAGGTCGTATCAGACGACGTTTTGGAACTGAAAACTACAATTAAAAACGAACACGGGAAGAAAGAAACATTCTCGCTGATCGACGACAAACTGAGGATGCGGAAGGAACTGGATCCCAGCCAAAAGAATCTCAATGGTGGGCTACCAACAACTAGTTACTTGGCTGACCAAGCCGCACTGATGACCAATCAGGTCTTGCCACAAAATATAGTTAAAACGCTGAACTATTCAACAAAGGTATGAGAAAATGTTACTACGAAACCTACCGGACATTGTCTGGAAGAACTACAGTTCGCTTGCAGACGAATCAGGGTTTAGAGGCCGACGAGCGTGGGTTTTCGTAGTAGCAACCTTCGTGGTGTTACCGATAGCGGCGGGTACTGTTGCTGGCCGATACTCACCCATCTGGTCAGATCTAATTAGAACCCTGATTACCGCCACAGGTGTCCTTACCGGCTTCTCGATCAACGCACTGGTGCTACTTACCAGTCACACGGCCGAAAAGACCTATGAACAGAAAACCACTATTGTCGAGCAAACTCAAGATTTCACCCTCTACTCGGTTCTAGTAGGGGTTAGTCTACTTCTCTCACTCGTTGGGGGCTACATCCTAACCGAAGCTTCTGTAGTCAACGGGATGGCGATTCCTTTCCCTGTCAGTATCTCGGCCTCGCAGTTGCTCTCATTCGTCGTATACTCCCTGCTGGCTCACTATTTCCTGATACTTTTGGTGATTGTTCACCGGCTCTACACACTCGTAGATACTAACGCTCTAAACAACGGCTAGCGTCGATCACTTCCCACCGACACCACTCGCCACGTTCACCTCGTACCGCACTTCCAACTCGGGAGCGACCAGCACGTCGGCCACGTCCGACGCGACCTCGTGACCGACTTCGCAGACTACTATCCCCGACATCTCTTGAGCAACCTTCTTACCATAAGCCGTGCTCCTGGTACCGTCTCAATCGCACCGAGGGACTCGGCGGTTCGTACTCGTCGCTCCACCGATAGTGCCGCCGTCGGTGGTCCCGCCACTGCTTCGTATCGTAGAACACCTGTCCACACGCACACTCCACAGGCTCGTCGAGCGGCGGGAGCCATACGAACTCACTCGATCCCATCGAACGCCTCCGGCCCGATCTCCTCGCCCGTCCGGTCGTCTTCCAACTCTCGAAAATACGGGTCTCGTCCCCAGCGCGTGAGACAGGTCACGCAGTAGAACGCACCGTCTCGCGGTTCCCAGTTCGCATGCCCGTGCGGGCAGCGGTAGCGGTGTCGCTCGATTCCTGTTAGACTCCTCGTCTCCATCGTGTACACTCGATGGACTATCTACTGAAAGCCGTGCGCCAGACGTACGGTGAAACTGGAAGTGGTCCTGTACACGAACTAATTACTTCTCCGAAGTGGATCGTGACGGGAAGATGTCGGTGTAGGCTATCTCGATGAGTTTGAGCACTCCCAAGACGACTATGCCGATTGCAACAAGCCCGGGGAAGTTGCCTGGTGGTTGAATACCGAGGACAGCACCGTCCCCGATTCGAACTGCCATCCCTCCGAACCCACCAAGGAGAATGTCTCTGACCGCGTTGAATTCCCACGTCTCGAATAGTTTTGTCATCCTGCTCTGGAACACCGAGTGTTCCCTATTCAACGTTCCCGATTCAGAGACTACGAGACGGCGATGATCTCCGTGCCCGCTCAGTCGTCGGTCTATTGTGGTAAGAGTGGAATCCTGAACTCACAGAACCTGGCGCGCGTTCGACATAGTCACTATCTACTGTTGAAACATATTTCTGCGTCTAAGGCGACGCTGTGTTTATGAACGATACTACCTCCGTCAGTTCGCTCTTAGACGATTTCTCGACAATGGAGATGGCATTATTCGTGGTGGTGCTCGGGATTATAGTCATCTCGACTCTTGCAGCATTACTCTTGAGTTCCGTGATGATTCTGACCCAGGGAATTAGAACTCCCGGTGAATATGCGACCTTCGTTTCTGGCTCTGCGACAGTCGTCCTCGTTGTCTTGACAGGGTGGTATACAGTGGAAACCCGGAGAATGGCTAGAGAGACTGAGATAGCACGTCAAGAAGAGAAGGAGTGGAGGAAAAAGAAAGACGAGATGAGCCGGGATAAACTCAGACGGGGGTTACTCGGAGAAGTTAGACGGACTGAGGGCCTAGACTCGTTCGCGGAAGAGTATAGTCCGTTTATGAGCTATGCCGGAGACATCATCCCGAGGACAGTGTACAGCCAGAATGCGGGAGAAATTGGCAAGTTAACTGAGGAAGAAATCTCGATAGTCGTTGATTATTATACGCAAGTGCAGATGATAGATACGGCGATGAAGATGCAGAACCAGTACGACATTTCGGCTCAGAGGGGTCTAAAGGAGATTTTGTTTTCGCAGTCACACAGTCTCAAACAGAGACAGGGTGCAGAAGAGCGCGCTGACGAGGTCCGAGAACTGATATACGATCTAATTGAGACTAGAGATGAGGTAATCAGTACACTTGAGAATAATCTCAACGATACCGCCGACGGGAGTTCATCTGAGGGAACGGAAAAGGACTCCAGAAGAGAATCCGGATAGGTGTCCCATATTCAGCCCCAACGATCCATCAGTAACTACACCCCACAAGTCCAGCGCCATCGCCCCGATCACAACAACACCCAAGAACGTTAGCGGCAGGCTCAACTCCTCACCGCCCGGCACAGCATCGAGACGTACCCGGTGACGAATACGAGAACCCCCGAGTACGCATCCGCGCCTCAATCGGCGCGAGCGGCCACGGCAGCTCGGGATAGTTCAGAAACGAGTAGGCCATCGCCACCCGGACCGTCGGTGCGCCGAGCGCGAGGCGGACGACGATCTCCGCGTTGTAGATCAGCAGCACCGCGACGACGAGCGACTGAGTGACGCGCCACTGGTCGAGGGCGTACTCCGGGAGGACGCGGTCGCGGAGGGTGTCGCGCCAGCGATCGGTCACCTGTTTCAATGTCTAGTAGAACGAGGCGGAGACAGTGACCACTCCGTACTCTGCCGTCGTTGAGGATTCCTTTGCAACATTACCGTCGTTCAGTATTTTAACAGTCAGCTTCCGGTCGGTGTCGTCCTGTTTTTGAGCGCTCACCGAGATGACGTTCGGGTCTCCATCGATCTCGATCGTCCGACTACCGCTTCCGTCGACGCTTCGTTGCGAACCAGCAGTTCCGACGCTTCCTCGCCAGCTACCATCGTACTCTATCCGTACAGAGTACGCAGAATCTCCGCTCGAACCAGAGCTACCTCCGCCGAACGAATCACTTGAGGAGACAGCTACAACACCGTATGCGGATGTCGTACTTCCCTTAGCCACTACCTCACCATCGGCGCGGATTCGGACTGTCAGCTTTCCCGAGCCACTGCCTTCCTTCTGAATGCTCGTACTTACGAGTGATGCGTCCCGCACCTCGTAGACCGTATCACCGGATCCATCGACGGACTTCGAAGCACCACCTGTTGCGATCGAACCGGACCATGATCCACCAGTCTCAATTTCAATGACGAAATCTGGCGAGACAGAGGTCGGAGTAGGGCTTTCAGTAGGCGTGGACGTTTCGGTGGCCGTTTCTGTTCGGGTGGCTGTTTCGGTAGCAGTTGCAGTTGAGGTCTCAGTACTCGCTTCCGTTACTCGTGTGGGTGAGGAACCAGACTCTCCTTCGCCACCGAGACAGCCGGCAGTCGCGAAGAGGGCCGCCCCAGCGAGGAATTTACGTCTCCTCATACCAACAGATTAAATCTCCAATATAAAGTTGTTCTGTTGTAACACTCTGTGGGAGTGATGTACTTCGAAACACACCGTCCGTTCTCGCAGGGTCGTTCCTTCCCTGTTTCATTCTCGAAATCCGCGTCATGTCTGGCACTCACGTCTGGTCGTGACCGGGAGGCTTCACCCACTAGCCTCTACCTTATCGAACCCTTTCCACCCCGGGGGTATGGCTAGTATACATCCCGCATCGTCAGAGGAAGATCACATGGGATGCGCCATCCCGACGTACCGCGACAAGATCAGCGACTGGGAGGACGAGTACACGAACTACTACCGCGCACTCCGCCACGACCGACAGTTGGCGTTCGACGACCTCGTGAAACACGTCAACCGCCACTCGGTGGCCGGCGGTGCCCGAAACCACTACACACCAGAGCTCACTCACCTCGTCTCGATCTGCGTCGGCCAGTAGCACGAGATTCGACAACCCCGCGAAGAGATCGAGTCGCTCCAGGAGGTGAGTGAGTAGCGATGCACCTGAGTGACGAGTACGACGAGGTCCCACCAGAACAGGTACGCTTGAGGAGGGCATCATCGGATATCAAATTCTCGTTGACGGTGAGTACGCCGGCGCGATCGAGGGCATCCCCGGGAGACTGGAGAGCTTCGTCGTCGAGATGCATTGGCGGGAGAAAGGTGTCGGCCGTGCCGCACTACAGGAGCTCGTCGAACTGAGCACCAAACATGGGAAATCCGAAATCGTGACTAACAACGTGATGTACGACGCGATGGAGCATATCCTCGAAAAGGAGGGATTTGAGCCACGCGATGAGATGGGGTGGACGGAGTCTCTCTCGGACAACACCGAGTCCGATTAAATTTTCGCCTCTCGTCAGAGACTCAGACACATCACCTCGCTACAAAATCGCCCGAGGGCTAAGTCCGACTGTCACCACTCTGTTAGTCGAACGGTAATATGCACACCCACACGGGAATTGTTTATACCTCTAACAGACGCAGCACCATATGATGACCGATCTCGAGGACCTCCAGCTTCGATACGAACAGTTCGTTGCCCAGAGAAACTGGGAGCAGTTTCATACCCCGAAGAATCTCGCAGAAGCAATCAGCGTCGAAGCGAGCGAACTGGTAGAATGCTTCCTCTGGCACGACAACCTCAAACCAGACGAACTCCAGAAGAACGAGAACCTCGTTACAGACGTCGAAGAGGAACTCGCTGATATCGTGATCTACTGTCTGGGGATGGCAACCAGACTCGATATCGACCTGCTCGATGCAGTCGAAGCAAAACTCGAGGATAACGAGCAGCGATTCGACCCTGAGAAGACAGACACGATCAACGAAGAGCTCTCCCAGTGGCAACGAGAAAACCGGTAGCAGTACCCGACTTCCGCCGACCAAATTGACTACTTTGGTACATAGGTTCACCCGAACAGCACTGCTTGCTGACACCTAGATGACGAAGACGTGGCTACTCAACACCATCCCGTCACACTGGGATCACTACTACGAAGGACCAGATACGGACGACCACCCCGAACGACACCACAACCAGCCGTGGCACGGCATCCCCGCAGGTGGTAGCTCACCAGACCCGAGTGAACTCAACCCCGGAGATCTCCTCATCATCAGGGTCAACGGCGAGGGCGTCCGGGCGCTGTGGACGTTCAGAGAAGCACGACGCGTCGACGATCAGTCGATTCTCCCACCCGACTGGCGCGACCACGAAGGGGATGAGCGAGACTACGAGTGGATCATCTATTGCGGGGAAGCTCCGGCTCGACGGTTCGATGAGACCTACTCCGAAGAGTGGAACGAGTCGCCAGATCTCCACTATGCGGCACTGACAGGGACGGCGAAGAAGGGCGATAGCGTCGTCCAGCCGTACGTCGAGTTCCTCCTGGAGAAGGACATCCCGAGTGCAGCTCGTGAGGCACTCCTCGAAGTCAGCCAGGAGCGTACCGCACAGTCGACACCCGGTGACAGCGGCGGACGCTGGTCTCGTGAGGAGTACATCCTCGCACTCGACCTCTATCTCAACCATCCGGAGATCACGCACGACGACTCAGATCCGGACGTCCAGGACGTTGCAACCCTCACAGGAAGATCGTCGAACTCGATCGCGCTCAGGCTTGCGAACTTCCGTCATCTCGATCCCGAGGGAACGGAAGGGATGTCGAACGTGGGTTCGGATTGTCGGAATATCTGGGAAGAGTTCTACGGGCAAGAAGACGAGCTCGCGTACAGAGCCGAGGAGATCAGAGATGACCTCGGTGGGGGCCAGACTAGCACGTCGACGTCGGGGTCGAGTACGTCCATGTCAACTGTCTCTGGGACGGAGACAGTAGAGACTGGAGAGACAACCTCGACACAGACGGTTCGGCGGGGGCAAGCGAAGTTCCGTGCTGCCGTCAGGGAACGGTACGACGACCAGTGTGTCCTCTGTGACATCGAGAAGCCGACGTTACTGGAGGCAGCGCACATCCTCGAGTGGGAGAAGTTTGAGGGCGAACGGGGAGATCCCGCAAACGGGCTCCTCCTCTGTCGGAACCACCACCAGGCCTTCGAGCGGGACCTGTTCACGCTCTCAGAAGAGTACGAGATCGTGCCGCGGCCCGACCTGACGTTTGAGAGTCAGTGGTTGCGAGAGACGATCACAGATCGTGCAGGAGAGGCAGTAGAGTTCCCCAACGACCCGCCATCGAGTGAGTATCTCGCTCAGTACAACGAGCGACTTGCTTGGGTGGACGACGAGTGAGATAGGTCAATTTACTCGTCGGGGAAAGATACCCGGATCTACCTTGACGTCGGACTCGCTGATCTCCCAGCTGTGACATCGAATCTACCACGTAGACTGAATGAATCAAATTGTGAGTCGGCTACGATCGGCCACACTGAATTAGCGAGTAACGGATGCCAATGTATGCTATAATACAGACTCTACGGCCCTACGTTTACCAGGAGGGAGAAATTCAGCTCTGTTATCGAAAATGTGCTCGATTGTGTTTGTCGATTCACCCGCGTCCCGTACTTCGCGTATCGCCTCCGGACCAGCATACAAGATAGATCGAGCCAGTATCTCCACAACGGCCTCTCGAAGCCGTGACTCCGAGAGGTAGCGAGAATTTGCGTGACGTCGTAATCGAGCGCTATTTTCTATTGTCTCAATGAGAGAGGTGGTAGCGTCGGTGATCTGGGTCGTTAATCTGGTGAGATCCTCACTACTGAATAACCTCGCAGAAGGGTAGCCAACAGGGCAGCATTCGTTTATCAGTTGTTCGAATGCCCAGCCGTACTGTTTGTGATATTGATCAACATCATCCGCGAGATGGGCGTCCATCACGATCGCTGCAAACAGCAGGTTCGGAAGCAAGTTAGACTGGATCTCTTTGAAGATTTCTTCAGGTACCTCGGAGGGAGATTTGCCAAGTTTCAGATTGTACAAGTACTGTTCCAGTAAACTCTGAACCCGACCCTCGGAGCGATCAGTGTACACGTCATGGAGACAGTTGACAACGTCTTGTGTCGGAACCGTTGGATCCGGAACTGCCGAATCAAGGATCAGCAACTGGAGCGAGACAGAATTGATTGCCCGTAATCGATGACTAACGGCTGTTGCGCAAGGCTCTGATTGGGAGGTCTGCCTAACGTAGGTCCGGAGCTCTTCCTGCCAGTTTTCCAGATAGGTTACCAACAGATCATTGGGATCATGACTTGACCCCGTATTCCAGGCGGTCAGTCTGAGGCCCCCCCGTGGTCCGCTGTCCGACTCCTCGCGGAGTCCGCTGGGTTCAGCAGGAGTATCTGCATCGCTCCGATTGTTCAGAGCTTGGAGTAGTGCTGACATTGAGTCGCGGATCGTTTCCTGATCTTCTCCCTCACTGAGATACAGTCCAAATACCTGCTCAGGCACCGCTGTCGTACCGGATTCGGTGAGTTCCTCAGCCGTTGCTGTATTACTGTCCGGGGTGTAGACTTGGAGCCATCGCGGATTCGATGTGGTCCCATCAATAACAAGCCGAGCGACACCCCCCAGTCTGAATGGCCCATTCGCTTCCTGCTCGACGTGGCGACTTGAATACTCGAACGCAAGCCGCTGATCGCTCGACTGTGATTCGATTCCCTCGGTCTGATTCCACTCAAGATCTATCGGCGAAAGTCCGTAGGTGTCAGTTGGCGCATCCTGACGAGCTCCGATCTGGAGTGTGCCCTCACCTGATTCGAGGGCTGACTTAAGTTCTGGAGACACATCTCCACGGAGTTTGACTGTCCCACCATCGAACGATCCATATCGGTGGTAGCTAACGTTTGAGAGACTCACTACCGGGCCGGCCTTTTCTGTTGGAGTCGGCTCACGACTCTCGAACAAACCGTTGAGATCCGCCGGTTCGAAATCTTCGGCAGTTGTAGGAATGGCTTTTTCAAATGGATTTGCTTCAAGTAAATATGCGAATCCATCGAGTCTCGGCTTCCGACGGAAAAGCGCCGTCTCGATATTCCCTCCGTTCTTTGCTGAAGAGAGCAGGGCAGCCTGCGAGGCGTTCGGGCTACCACTCAAGCAGTAGGTGGCCTTCTCAGTCCGGAAGACAAGCAGTTTACCGTGGACGTAGCGGTGGCTATCATACTCGAGTGCAGCCGTACCGTCTCGTTGCAACCATGTGGCAAAGGCATCCGAGTCAAGTTGGCTTCTGTCTCTCTGCAGCCAGAGTGTCGTCTCAATCTCTTTGGACATGAAGTACTCCGGGACGCGCATTGAGGTTCCATAGAACGGAGCGATAATGTCCACCGATTGGAGCTGTTCTCCTCGATCCTCGATCGCCGCAATGGCCTGTTCGAGGATTGGCTGAGAGAGTGAATGGAATAGTCGTGTTGCGTCCGCAGTCGAGGTCAGCTGGGTAGTATCGATATCATGGACCCATGCGGCAGCTCCGAGCGTGTGGTCGATTGTCTGTCTCGTCGCCGAATCGACTGTTCGACCAAATTCGCTATTGAGGAGTGTATGGAGGTACTCTTCGAGATCGCAGTAGAGCCTCGCTTGCATAGCTCGTGTAGCCGCTGACTCTGATCCGGTCTCGTCACCGTCGGGATCAGCAGGAAGCGTAAACTGAGTTGCAATTTCTTGATTTGTTGTCAGTCCAGGATGAGTCAGGTTCCCGCTTCCGACCATGACCTGGACACGATTCTGACCGGTAAGCAGGTGCACCTTCGGATGGAAGGTTCGGTTGGTCGGTGGACGGATTGGACTGACGTGATAGGCTTGGCCAAGTGCAGTGCCAGCGGTCTGTCCAAGTGTCTCTGTTGGCTCATCAGGTGCAATTGAATCCTCATACTGGCGCTCATCCATCAGGACCGCTGTTCGAATATTCCGTCGTTTCGATCGGAGAGCTGGAAGGGCGGACCGCTCGAAGAACCCTGGCGAAAACGGGAACGTCGTCAGTAACGCCCCCTCCATGACACGCTGATCACTGGCTAGCCATTCGAGCAGGCTCATCTGGATGCCTCCATGAAGCTCCCGATGAATGCCCGACCAGACTCAGTCAGTGACAACGAATCCAGACGATTGGTTTCGAGGAGATCGAGCTCATAGCCGATATCACCGATTCGGTGCCATTTGATTGTAGGTGCGTTCGGTAACCCTCGGTTGTACAGGTCGCCATCATTGACCTGATAATCAAAAGTCAGTGTTCCATCGGTGTTCAGGTGAAGCAGCTGTGGACTCCGGCCATTCGAATCACCGATCTTCTCGAAAAGGCGCTCGAAGTATTCAGTCAGTGTCCACCGCTTGGCGAATGCAGCGGTCGTGTAAGCAAACGGTGATCCCTCCCAGTCCGCACGGTTCGTTGCAAGCGATGGGAGCATCTCGCAGTCATTCGCAACGTCCCAGCACGTTTGTGGCCCGGGATGGTCATGTGCCGTTTTGAACCATGCCAGAAACGGTTCGAGAGGGTCAGTGACAAAATATTCTTCATACCTAGTACTGACCCGAGCCAGTAGCACTGCCGCGAGGGCAGCCACTTTGCGGTACTCAGCGACCGTACTTGCATCGGCCAGTACCGACTGCAATTGATGCTTGTAGGCGCGTTCGCTGTGGCCGGTGAGGCTAAAGCACGACTCCTCGGACGTCTCAGTATCCGCTGCAACAAGGCGGGAGGTAACATCGGCCCAAGACATATCCGTCAGACTGGGCCCATCGGGTAGCGTCGATTCGAAATTTCCGGTTGGTGCCTCCCCAAAGTAGACTGCATCACGCACGTCATTCAACGTTGACCTATCCGCCCCGGGATCGATAGCAAGGTTGATTCCTTCTAATGCGCGGCCGGCAACCGAGTCGAACTCATCATGGTCAAATAGGGATGATAACACATCTGATGGGAAGATGGGTTCCAATTCTCGGATTACCCCTTGGACTGCTAGAAACAGTGCTTGAATTCCATATGACGCATATTCAGCATGTATCAAGAACCGCCACACTTCACGCGCATCAGTCAGGTGCTCGAAAGACGGCGATGCGGTTGGCCGTCGATCAGCCCAATCTCCGGTCGCTAACAGCAGAGTCAACGAGGATCGAACAAATTGATGCCGTCCTTCCTCAAAGAACTGTTCTAGATTTTCACTCCCCATCTCCACATCAGCTGCACTGACGCCTAATAATTCGGCCTCAATACTTGCTGTCTCAAGTTGCTTAGAATCGGTCAGCAGGAACTCCCGGAGGTGCAACTGCTCCGGTCCCGACTCCTGATCGAACTGAAGAGAATCATACTCGACTGTTGGCGACACTAGATACCAGTATGCATTCCGCAGAATCTCGCGCTCCTGTGAGGAGATCTGGCAGAAGCACCCGGAATTACAGACTCGCTCTATCAACGATCTTGATAGCGTTTCAGCTTCGACTGCTGCCTGCACGGATTCAAACTCAAAGGTCACGGCGGCGTCATAGGCGTCTGCAAGAGCCTGTCCAAGAGGTGTTACTGTCTGGTCGTTTTCGAGCAAAAGGAGGTTGTAAAAGACACCCGAATAATACGAGTCGAATCGAGCTGTATCCTCACTCCCGATAGAAACGGTCTCAGCGTCAATCGGGACCTCGTCAATACTATCATCAGCCAACGCTTCCGAAAGCTCATCAGGAGGGTTCAGAGTCCCATTTGTGCTCGTTCCCTCTTCTGGACAGGCATGCGGATCGCTGCCGAGAAGCACCACTTTCTCGTAGAGTGCACGATCAGTTGGCGCATCGCCGTCAAGGTTCGCCGTCACCCAACACCAAAATGAGAGATACCTGAGTCGCTGGGTGACCGCCATGCTGAGTATCGGGTGAAACATCCGGGACTGGAGAGTAGATTCGGTCGATTCGGCCCCGAGTGGATCCAAGACTCGCATCGTCTCGGACTGACTAGTCCACTGCGGGTCCAGTGTACGTGACATTCAATCTAGATGCTTATAGCCAAGATAAAAATCCTTTGATATATTTTATAATACAAGAGAACTTAGCTTAAGCAACTTTCGTCAAACCCTTTAACTCCAGTTAATCAGGGGTCTACAGCGACTCCACTATTATTGACACGGTTAGCGCGAGGTTGATGAGTATACCGAGAGACAACAGCCCATCCCAGAGAATGAAGTCAGGTTCTTATTCCTTCTATCAACCTTTATTAGTTGACAGCAGTCTTTTCTGTCGTGTCATTTCCTCGGGCCAAACCGATCGACGCTCTCTACGAGGAGGTCGCCGAATACGACCTCGTCGTGGTGCCGGACGCGCCACTGGCCAGCGCGTTGAACCGCCGGATCGACAGGCCACACCTCGGCTCGTTCGCGATAACGCCGCGTCGTCTCGCGGCGGGGCGCCGGGAAGAAGCCGAGGACAGGATCGCCTTCCTCGAACTCGTCGAGCAGACAGACCTGGACTGGAAGCGCGCCGCGTACGCCATCGGGAACATCCTCCAGTGCTGGGAACACCAGGGCCGTCTCGACGCGATTCTCGAGTACGACGAGTACGTCGACGAGGCGACACGGCAAGCCGTCCAGCACATCGCCGACCTCGAGACGACGTCGCGGCGACTCACCGAGTATCGAATCGACGACGGTCAGGACGTCGCCGTCGTGGGCGCCGACCAACTGACCCAGCTAGAGCGCTCGATTCTCCCCGAACACTACGAGACGTACGACACGTTCGGGGAGCAGGAGTTCGAGCAGCCCCCGTTCCACATCTTCGACTCCTCGACGGCGATCGTCGAGACGGTCGTCGATGCCGCTACCGAGGAGACTGCCGGCGACGTCGCTGTCGTGCTCGATCAGGGGAGTGAGTTCTCTGCGCTCATCGAGTCTGCCTTCGAGGCCGAGGACATCCCGTTCTACGGTGGCCCCGGCTTCATCGACCAGCCGGACCACCGCACGTTCGTCCAGTTGCTTCGTGCTGCACACGGCGGCACCGATACCCGTGTCGGCGAGATACGGCCGCTGCTCGCACGGCTCGACGTTTCTCTGGACGTCGAACACGACGAGAAACGGCTGTACGAACTCGACGACCGTGATCTAAATTGGCTCGTCGATTTCTGTGAGCGAATCGATTCCCGGACGTTCGCCGAAGCACTCGACAGGTTCGAGGACAGAGCAGACTGCCAGCTCGAGACGTTTCGTGAAGAGCTGGAGACGCTCGGCATCGCCGGTACACGCGCGACCGAGCGCGCCGTGGATCGACTCATGTTCTACCTCCAGAGTTACGAGGTCCCCGTCGACCGTGAGAACGAGGGTGTGTTGCTCGCGGACGCGAAGTCGGCCGCCTACGTCGACCGCCCGGTCGTCTTCTACCTGGGACTGGACGAGGACTGGACGCACTCGGCGCCGCGCCGACCGTGGGTCGACCAGGACGCCCAGTACACGCGCAACATCCACCAGTTCCAGCTGCTCCTCCAGAGTGGGACGACCCAGTACTACCTCGTGCAGGATGCGAAGGGTGGTTCACCCGTGACGCCGTGTCTCTACTTCGAGGAACTGCTCGACGAGGAGTTCGAGCGCTTCAGCGATCTGGACTCGGAGACGCACACGCGACGATTCGATCGGTCTGGTGATGGATTCGGGAAGGAGTCGGTCGACGCCACCGTCACCGAGGTATCGACCATCAGTCAGTCGAGTCTCGGGAGCTACGTCAATTCGCCTCGGGACCACTTCTTCGGGAGACTCGTCGACGGCCCGGACAAGGACTACTTCAAAGAGGGGAATCTCTTCCACGACTTCGCCGAGTTCTACATCCACCACCCGGAGTTCGTCGACGAGGACGTTATCGACGATACTGTGGAGTACATTCTCGACGCGACGCGGCCGTTCGTCCGGTCGGTCGACGAAGCGACGAGGCGGACGAAGTACCGCGCCGGCCTGGAGACGATCACCACGTTCTTCGATGCGAACAGGCCGGTCGACGGCGAGTTCCTCACCTCCACGAGCCAGTGGGGACAGAACATCTTCGCCGAGCGCTTCGACAAACCCGTCGACTCGCCCATCACGGAACGGTGGTTCGAGAACGAGGACCTGGGGCTGAAAGGCAAGATCGACCTGATTCACTCGCCGTCACGGTTGGTAGACCACAAGAGCGGGAGCCGCAAGAGTGCCTCCCGAGTCGTCAAGCACTCGGCACTCGATCCGCCGAGTGACACACCGAACTTCCAGGCACTGCTGTACCTCACTCACTGGCGGTCACAGTACCCCGACCAGGAACTCGAGTTCACCTTCTTCCACTTCCTCGAGACGCTCGACGACGTCGTCACCGGCGAGGTCGACCTCGACGATACACTGACGACCGTCTCCTACAAGCCGCAGACGTTCGCCGAGTACGCGCGCTCCGAGGCGGTCTTCGACGAACTCGTCGCAGACGGCGCGAACGACTGCCAGAAGACCCTGAGCCAGGTCGACTACGAGGACTACGCGGCCGTCTTCGACGACGTGGCGCTGCCAGACACGACGGACAGCGACGAGCTGATCGCGTCGGCGTTCGGCGAGCGATTGACGGCCCGAATGAAAGACCGCGTTGGCGACTACAAATACGTCGAGTCGGGGTGTAAGCAGGCGATGCGGCAGTTGACGCGCGTTCGTGGACAGACCTTCTTCGAGGACGACCTCGACGCGTTCGAGACGTTCGTCGACGAACGTCTCGAAGAGTTGAATCGGCGACGTGCCGGCGAGGAACGGTTCCCGGTCGACGGACTCGGCGGTGAGCCGAACTACCGCTACGTGGACAACCGCGACCTCCTCCTGGAGGGTGACCGATGACCGACCTCAAACCGAACGACCAGCAACGGGAACTCATCGACAGCACGGACGGGCTCTACCTCGTCGACGCCGGCGCCGGGACGGGCAAGACGTTCACCGTGACGCGGCGATACGCCAACGTCGTCTCTCAGGACGGCGTCGACCCTGACGACGTCCTGCTGGTGACGTTCACGAACAACGCCGCGGCCGAGATGAAAGAGCGGATCGTCGGGAACTGTCACTACGGGATGCGCGAACTCGCAGACGCACCGATCCAGACGTTCCACTCGCTGTGTCACGATCTCCTTGAAGAGCACGGGCACGCCGCGCCGACCTACCTCGGCATCGACGACCGCATCACTGGCTCGACGCGGATCGTCGAGGACGAACTCGTCGAACAGGCGCTGTTCGGCGAATTCATCGACCGATTCAGCGACGACCACCCCGAGTACGACGACCACTTCCGTGCGCTCTCGAACCCGGAGGAGCTACTCGACCTCATCAACCAACTCGCAGCGAAAGGAGTATTCCCCGACGCCGAGGGGTGGTACAGAGACAGCGAGCGCCACCTCGACGGGGACTTCGCGGCGTTCGCTCGACAGTTCGACGAGTTGAACGAACCACGGAACGGCGGGAGCAAGCAGTCGATACTCCGGTCGAAGCTCTACCAATACGGTCAGAACAAGACCTACCTGCCGGATGCGCCCGAGAAGTCGGAGATTCGCGGGAGCGGCAAGCAGGTGCCCGACGAACTCGCGTCGCGGGTTTTCGAGGAAGACCGCGAGGAATTGAAGCAGTTCGTCCACGATGTCTACCACGAGTACCTGCGGTTCGCGCTACGGCGGAACTATCTGAACTTCGGGATGCTCCAGCTGTTCGCGTTCGTCCTGCTCTGTGAGAACCACGAACTGCGCGAGGACGTCGCGTTCGAGTACGTGATGATCGACGAGTTCCAGGACTCCAGTGAGATCCAGTTCAAACTCGCGCTGTTGCTCTCGGGGACGAACAACATCTGCGTCGTCGGGGACTGGAAACAGAGCATCTACAGCTTCCAGTACGCCGACGTCGACAACATCGTCGAGTTCGAGAGCCGACTCGACCGGTTCGTCGACCAGCTGAACAGCGATCGGGAACGCGTCTCGTTCTCCACGAAGCCCGTCACCACCATCGAACTCGTCGAGAACTACCGCTCCACCCAGGAGATCCTCGACTTCTCGGAACACGGCCTGCGAGTTCCCGCGGCGAATCGCGACGACGTCGACGTTGAGTCCATTAACGACCGAATCGTCTCACTCCAGTCGAACGCGGACCACGAGAACACGACCATCGAGGCCATCCAGAGCGACGAGGAGCAGGAGGCAGTGCTGGCGAAGATTCAAGAGATCGTCGGCAACGAAACGTACCGCGTCGAGGACGAAGACGGTGATCTCCGGGAACCACGGTACGGGGACATCGCCGTGCTGACGCGCACTCGTGACTTCGGCCGCGAGTTGCTCGGGACCGCCGAGGAGTACGGCTTGCCGATGGCCTACGAGGGGGGTATCGAACTGTTCAGGACCGATCAGGCGAAACTCCTGCTCGCCTGGCTGCGCATCCTCGAAGACGACGTCGACCGCGGCTGGGCGGTCACACTGGAGCGAGCCGGCTACACACTCGACAAGGTCGACGCGATCCTCGAACGCGAGACGTATCCCGAGAACATGGTCGAGTTCCGCGAAGCGCTCCGGGGGATGGAGACGCTGGGCGGCGTCGCACGGCGTGTGTTCGCCCGCTACGGCTACGACGGGCCGACCGCCGACGTCGTCCTCCACACGCTCCAGTCCGTCCACAACGCGACGACACAGACCCGAGGTGACCTCATTCGGTTCATCGAACGGTCCATCGAGGCCGGCAGCACCCACGAAGTGCAGGCGGGTGCGGGGACGAACTCGGTGACCGTCCAGACGATTCACGCCACGAAGGGCCTCGAGTATCCCATCGTCATTCTCGCGAACATGAACAGCGGGCGCTTCCCGCCGGGCGGCGGTGGGAGCGGGGTCATCAGCTACGACGACCCGGTCGGCTTGCGCCAGCGGAAGGTGTACTCGGAGGAGGCCCACGGACTGCCACACGTCTACGACGACTGGCGGGCCGACGTCCTGCGGAAGTGCCTGCCTCGCGAGTACGACGAGGAACGCCGGCTTCTGTACGTCGCCATCACACGCGCCGAGAGCCACGTCGTCTTCACTGCTGGCGAGGAGCCGAACACCTTCATCGAGGAACTCCCGGTCGAGGTGGAGAGAGTCACGCCCGACGTCACAGAGACCACCCAAGAGAAGACCGAGCAGACTGCCCTCCAGGTCGAGATGTCTGTTCCAGCGGGCCCACGAGGCCACACGCCGCACACGCTCATGCGCGATGACGTCTTCGAGGACGTCGAGGGTGGCCGGGGGACCGAGTTCGGCACGCAGGTCCACGACTTCGCCGAGGCGTACGCACTCGATGAGGGTGTCGAGCCGCGGAATACTGACGAAGAACACGTCGAAGCGTTCCTCGACGGCCTCGATGGCGACCTGCTGGTCGAAGAAGACGCCTACCTCCCGCTGTCTGTCGGCAGTGAGCGCGTCACGATTTCGGGGGTCGTCGACCTCGTGCACGTGACACCGGATCGGGTCGAGATTGTCGACTACAAGACCGACCGTGGGCGACACGGTGAGGCGGAGTATCGCAAGCAACTGAGTGTGTACTACCGGGTCGCGTGCGAGGTCTATCCCGAGCGCGAGATCACTGCCAACATCTTTTACACGGAGACTGGAGATCGACAGGAGATCGAACCACTCTCTATCGACGAACTACGGCATCTCGTCAAGACAGTAGAACCAACTACAGGAGGCGGTGGTCAGGCGAGAGAGCAGTGACTGTGTGGTCTCGGGAACGTCCAGCAGGGAGACTAGGCGTACTCGGTTCGGTCGTGAACGGACTCTGAGGCTCCCTCGATCGCGTTCAGATACTGGCGGGCGCTCTCTTCGAGAGCCGTGACGTAGTCGTCGTACGTATCTACGTCGGGGTTGGTGGCGAGTTCGATCGATCGCAGTGGGTACGTTCCCATCACGCTCGACTCTTTTCGCTCACCACCCGTCTGCGGATAGACGATCGCACCGGGAGCTTCGAGGGCCAAAATATACGAAGTCAGCTGGTACACGTCGCCTGAAGAGGTCGATCCTGTTTTCCACTTGGCGTCAGCCACGGTGACTGGCGTGCCATCGTCACGAGTCACGAGTACGTCGGGGCGCATTGTTACTGCATGTGGGCCTTCGACGAGGTTCGGTATCGAGGCCTGTCCTTCTACCTGGAGATTGCTGATGTTCTTCGCTGCCGCTCGAAATGCCCGTTCGACTATCCGCTCGAACACGTCGTTCATATTGACGAATAGCGCCAGCGAGCGGCGCTCTCCCGCCCGCACGTCTTCGAAGAACTCGCGTGCGAGGATCAACCGTGCCAGTTCGAGTAGTGCCTCGTAGTGGTCGTTCAAGCGTGAGAGCTCGATCTGCCGAAGGTCGGTCATCGAAACCGGTTCCACAGAAACGAACTCCCGAAGCTGTTGCTCCTGCTGTTTCAGTCGACTAGATAGCTTCTCATTCTGCACGAGCAGCAAGAGAATCCGTAGTGAGGCGAGAACCGTCTGGTTCAACAGGTTGTCCGTAGTGAATTCGTCGTACTCGACTGCGAAATCGGTCGTCACGGCGGTCGGTCGCTGGAGCTGTCGCTGTACGTCTATTCGGCCTTGAACGTGGTTCCGAATCTCGCGCCTCCTGGTGTAGTCACGGTGAAGCCCGTGATCGAGGACGGTCTGGAGTTCAGCCTGGAAGAGCACGCCGAGTGCATCGAAGAACGACGATGCACTGGTGAACGACGTCTCGAAGTCGAACGTCTCCACGGGTGTATCGAACGCGTACTGTAGCGCCCAGAGCAGCCGTGTCACCGTCTGTTTTGGCGTCACTTCGATCTGTAGCCCGCTGGGAAGCGTGATCGTTCCCACGTGAGAACCGGTTTCGATGATCACCAAACCGTCGCTGGTGAATGAGGTGTCGAGCGGCGTCGTCTGGCCCAGATCGTCGAGTGACTCCAGGAACGTGATGTCTCTCTGGCCGAGTTCGATCGGGTGAGAACTGTCGTGCTCTTCGAGCGAGACGACGTCTCCATCACGGTTCGATCCGGCCCCGCTTTCTGCTCGGATCGGTGACCCGAGTCGACCGGTGGTGACGGAGTCACTCATCTCGGAACACCCGCGCTTCTTCGACGAACGACCGAAGGCCTCGTTCGAGAGCCGTAACCTCCTCCTCGGTGAGTTCGTCTATGGCGAGTGTAGGTTCGGTGAAGGAGCCATCGTCTCCTGCGTCCGGGTTCCAGTTGTGCTCGTAGCCGTCGATGTCGTCGAAGACGTGGCCTGCTCGTTCGATGAATTCCCGAGTGAGTGGGTTCTCGTCCCGGTCGTGTAACCAATTCCACCGGAATCCGATTTCTCCCTTCTGATCGATCTTGATGATTCCGACACCGGGATCGACATCGTCCGACTTCACCATCACAGACGCGTTGTTCTCGCCTCGGCCCGCGTCCAACCAGCCGACCTCTTCACCGACGTCGAGTACTCTGTCGATCTGTGCTGCCGACTCGTCGTTGAGCGTCGACGGTAGTCGTTGACGGAACGTGTCGGGTGTTCGTTCCCCGGCAGCCCACGGATCTTCCGCATCTTGCTGTACTGTTTCGGTAGTACCCCCATCAGACTCAGCAGCGACAGATCGAGGGAGTGGGACGGGATCGTCTATACCCGCGAGGTCGCACAGTGCACTGTACAGGTCGTGGACGTCGAACGATCGAATCCGTTCGGTGTCCCAGTCTACCAGTCGATCGCCCGTCTCACGCAGGAGCTCGTCACGAAGGCGGTCGAACTGACCGAAGTAGTATTCCTCGAGCTGTGGGAGGATGTCGTAGCGCCAGGCATCGGAAAGCTCCTGTGCCGAATCGTGGCCGAGAAGATGCGTGTGTCCCAACTGCTTTCCCTTCCCGAGTTGCGGGGCTTCCAAGATACGTTCGTTCAGCGTTCGAACTGCGAGAACACTGGCGCCCAAGAGACGTTCTCTGGGTTGGACTGCATCAGAGCGTTCTGTGACAGCGCTTCGTGGCTCGGTGTTTTCCGTGTCGTACTCCCCGAACACCAACTCCATGTTCGGCGGGAAGTCGATGAACCGGAACCGCCGACGTAGTGCAGTGTCGACCAGCGCGATCGACTGGTCGGCCGTGTTCATCGTCCCGATGACGTAGAGGTTCGACGGAATCGTGAACGTCTCCCCCGAGTGGGCAAGCTCGGTCTCGAAGCTATCCCGCTTGTCGGCTTCGAGGAGCGTGATCACTTCACCGAGTATCTGCGCGAGGTTTCCGCGGTTGATCTCGTCGATGATGAGGACGAACGGCGGTGGGCTCTCACCGTCCTCAGTCGCTCGCAGGGCGTCGGATGCATTCTCGGCGATCTTCTTCAGGACACCGTCTTCGACTCGGTAGGAGACGCTCCCGGAGTCGGTCGCATCGGCAGTCAACCCCTCGATGAAGTCCTCGTATGAGAACGAGGGGTGGAACGTGACCGACCGAACCTGACTCTGTGTCGGTTCGCCTTCGGTTCGCTCATTTACCCACCAGTCGGCGAACCGCTTCGCCTCGAACGTCTTACTCGTACCAGGTGGACCGTAGAAGACGACTTGCTTCGCGATGTCGAGCTGGCGTTCGACTACGTCAGCTATCGGCGGTCGCTCGGGCCGGTTCGGTTCGGTGATTCCGTTGAGAGTGTGGTAGCTCTCAAGGACTGACTCGAACTTCGAGAGTACGTCCCCCGCAGTCACGTCTTCTTCGGTTACCCGTTCGAGGTCGCGTTGCTGCTTCCACTCCCCACCACGCTTCTCGTCGCCAACGTGGAGTCCGTACGAGAGGCGATCCCCGTGGAACCCCAGATACAGTTGGTACGCTTCAGTCTGGCTCTCGTGGGTAGCCGGAAATATCGCTAGCCATGCGAAGTCGTCGAGTTTGTGACGTGGCTCTGAGTGATTGACGATATGCTGGGTCGACTCCAATGCGCCACTCTGCTCGAGAAAAAAGTCGGATAACGTCTGAAGGTACGTATTCAGTCGAGGCTTGTAGTAGTCGTAGTATAGCTGGCCGACCGTAGTGAACGGCGTATAACCCTGAGCGATGTTCTTCTCGTGACTCTCGTTCTCTTCGTCGATGAACGTAACCAGTTCGTCGATCGTTAACCCGCTTTGCGATTTAATCGACTGAAGTGCTCGGAAACGGACTCCGTTGATCTTGTCGTCGCCTTCGTACTGGTTCGCTTTGGCCGTCAGATAGGGTCCCGGAAGACGTCGAATTGCCTCGAAGAAACTCTTCGTCTCCTCAGGTCCCTCTTCCAGGAGTTCCTGTCGGTACTCGTGAATTCGCTGTGAAGTCTGCCGAACGGATTGGAGAAGGAATGTTGCGAAGGATTCGGGAACAGGATCGGCACTGATATGCTCGAAGAACCGTTCGAGGTCAGCAGGTTCGACACTGAAGCTGTACTGATCGTTGAGGTTTTTCGAGAGGCGCCTGACCAAAGTCTGATAGAGGCTCCGTTTTTCCGCAGCTGTTAGCGTCTCGATCGTCTCAACAGCTGCGTTGTTCAGTCGTTCTTCTCTCGCGGGTCCCCAATCAGCGAAATAACGTAGTACTCCCCGAAGTGCGGCTTCCGAGTAATCTGTCTCCTCGGTCGTACTCGGAACGGGAACGAGGTGATACGCGTTTTTCAGTTCTTGTGTATCAAAGTAATAGCCCTCAATTTCGAGTGTACTTGGCATCTACCGGGACATGAGTGTTCTCTGGCATAGGTGTTTTCGTGGAAGGAGTTTCGATGCATCCCGAATTCGGAACGCGTGGACTTACTGCTCGTGACTGGTGTTTGAGTCGGCGAGACACCGGGTGAGACAGAGTGCCTGCTCGGTATCGTCGGTAATCGCCCCCGCTGGCTGATTCGACGTTCCGGGGCTGACCGTCTCCCGGAGCGTGACCGTGGGCGCATTCGATCTCGGAAAATAACTCTAACTCGGCCGGGCAACCGGGGGCGTCACTAGAGGGGATGCTCAGTAAGACGTTCTCTACCTGCTGACTGTTGATACTGCGACCCACACTACCCGGTCGCAAAAGTGGTCCTAACGGTAGGAGGCCGATCTAAGCTCTTCTCAGTCTCCGTCTCGTAGTTCGCCACTGACCTCCACGAGGTGTTTTCGCTTCCGTCCCGTCACCTCACAGCTAGTTCACCCATCTCCCTCAACCTGATACTGAAGTCTCGAAAGCTGTCTCTCGACGGAAGACCATCTGTATCGGGAACTCGTCGCCACTCACATCGTACTCAGGAAGCCGCTGCAACTCGTCTGCAGGAGCACATGCAGTCAGTGCCAGTAAGTGTGCATCGAGCAGGTCGTCGACTCCTGCATCCTGCTCGGCCTGTTTCAAACTCTCCGCGAGCGAGCGCCAGTCATCCCTCTCGCATCTCTGGGCACTGAAACACCGATCCACGATCCCAACATGCCAAACAGCTATGTTCCAACACCTCCAGCAGTGGTCTATGTCGGGCGGTCCCATCGATATCGAGGAGTTCGAGAGCGCCGATGCCGACGAGTTCGACGAACGGACTGACACCGAGCGCATCGTGCTGTTTCTCGACGACCACGACGACCGAGCGTGGAAGGCGGCGACGATCGCAGAGCGACTCGGGCTAGATACAGACGCACTCAGTGCGATTCTCTCGCGATTGAAGGAGCGCGGTCTCGTGCGGCACAAGCGCCCGTACTGGGCGATCACTGACGATGCAGAACGGCTCCACGCTACGTATCGGCTCCATCGCCACTACGAGACTGCAGACGAACAGTACGGCGACGAGACGCTCGAAGCACTCAAGACAGACGAGATGGACGACGTACAGTGACCGCGTTCGCGGACCTGGACCGTGGTGACGTCGTCTGGGCGTATCGATCTCGATTCAAGAGTGGATCATCATTTCGCACAGTATTTTCATGCATTTCACTCCTAACACTCTTTACAGTGTCTGACGTAGCCTCACTCACCGATGTCGATCGATCGGGATACCTTCGAGAACACGAGCGAGGACGAACTCGCGGATCTTTCGATCACTGATCAGGTCCTCGGATTTCTCGTCGCCAACAGGGATCGGGCGTTCAAGGCCCGCGAAATCGCTACGCAGACTGGCGCCGACGAGGGGGCAGTCAGTACCGCCCTCTCGAGATTGAAGGATCGCGATCTCGTCGAACACAAGGCGACGTACTGGGCTGTAACCGACGACACCGAGCGACTGGAGGCGTACGGTAGGTACGAACGGGCAACCACCCTGTTCAACGAGCAACTCGGCACAGAGGATACAGATTCGTGGCGCAAGCATGCGCCGAGTGACCAGCACCCAAGCGTCGAGGACGAGCAGTGACCGACGACGACAGCCCGATCTTCGAACGGGGCGATGTCGTCTACGGTGACGATCCGTTCAAAGACGAGGAGGAGGCTCGACCGTGGCGTATCCTCTCGAACCACGAGGGACGGCCGTTCTACGGTGACCAGTACATTGCGGTGACGTTGATGACAAAATCGTGGATGGACGGACTCATCGCGATTCCTGCAGAGAGCTGGCTCCGTGGCGGGACGCCGGACGACAGCAGGATCGTTCCTTGGGGTGTCCAATCGATTGACAAAGAGGATATCGACTTCTGGCAGGGTCGTGTCGAGCGTAGCGTCGTCGACGAGGCGGTGGGTGGCTTGATCGAAGAACTCCAGTAATGCGATACGATTGCCCCTCGACTCTATTGCTCGTGCTAGTCGACTGGCTACGCTGACGCTGAAGTCTCGGGAGTGGTGAGTACCCTGCTGTGCGAACGGCTGAATCAATCCGCCGGGGGAATTCGATCGGTCACCGTACCTGTCGAAACGGGGTTCCCGATTCCGAGCGGTCAGTGATTCCTTCGTCAGGGGTTCTGCCGACCGGAGTTACCCTGACCGGACTTCCCGTTGTTCCCATCGCCTTCGCCACTCTCCGCACCGTCCACGGTCGGGAACGCCCCGGAGAGCCCAGGCAACGACTCGAACGTCCGAGTGGTCGTCGCCGTGGCACCCGGTTCGACAGAGAGCTCAGTCCCGTCGGAGAAGGACACCGTCTCTTCTGCGTCACCAGCGTTGTAGGCGACGTACGTTCGCGTCGTCCCGTCCCGGAACACGGAGTAGCACGCCGTATCGGCAGTCACGGTCGCATCGGGTGATCCGACGGCATCCAGCGTGTAAATCCAGTGGGCGGTGTGGGCACGCGACTCGCCGAAGTCACCAGCACTGTAGTCGGTGTCGTACCACTCACGCGCTTCCCCGGGATTCGAGAACGCCCGGAACTCCCAGAGCACGTCCGTGTACCAGCCGAGGTTGAAGCTCCCGTCGTAGCCGTCGTTCTCGAGCAACTCACGCCAGTTCGCCGCGGCGGCGTCGCTGTTCCACCCGAGGTACATCGAGTGACCGCCAACGGGCAGGTAGTTGATCGCGTGGATCGACTCGGGGTCCTGGTTGAACCACGTCGCGTACTTGTAGCCACGACCCCAGACCATCGCGGCGTAGTCGTAGTCCCACGTCTCGGGGAGGTTCTCGTCGGCGATGTCGAACCAGTACTCCAGGGATGCGTGGACCTCGTGGGTGTAGAGGTAGATGCCGGTGTCGCGGATCTCGTCGTCGCCGGTCAGTTCGCCCCAGAGGATCAGTGCGGCGTAGGCGTTGATCGCCTCCGAGGAGGACTCCTGGTTACAGCCGGCCGGGAGTTCGCCGCTGCCGGAAGCCCACGAGTGGCCCGCGTAGGGGCTGAAGGTCCGCAGGAACGGGAACCGGTCGTCGTCACGGTCCGGATTCGCGTAGTCGCGGACGAGCAGGTCGACGATCCCACCGTACGCGTTCTCGTCTGCCCACGAGGGATCGTCGCGTGCGAGTTCTGCGGCGGCTTTCACCCAGTAGCCGTAGTGGAAGTGGTGGTCGTTGAGGTCGGTGTCGGCACCGAAACTCATCGGCGCGCCGTTCAGCGTCCCCCACACGTCGTCGTACCAGAACAGGTCGGTCGCGGCGACCTCGCCGTCAGACTCGGCGGAGAACCACGTCTCCAGTTCCGCCCGCATCGCGTCGTGGAACCGATCTGCGGCCGCCTCGTCGCCGATCTGTTCGGCGATGGGTGCGAGTTGGAGGAGTCGCTCGAAGTTCTTCCCGTTCCAGTAGGTGCCGTCGCCCTGGAAGTCCCGGATGAGCGTCCCTTCGGACTCGACACTGTCGACGTGTTCCGAGAGGTTCGGGACGTCGGCCACGTCCGGAAGGAACGGCAGGACGCCACGGTACGGGAGTTCGGTCGTGAACCCCGACCCACTGAGGGCGGGCATCTCGCCGCGCGGGGAGACGTACGACCAGTCGTGCAGGTCGTCCGTGGTTCGCTTCGCCTGGTGGGGGTACAGCGCGGTCAGCGTCTCGTCGCCGTTGCCGTGTTTCGCGTCGAGTTCGAACGCGTAGTCGGTGACGACCGCCGACCGCTCCGCGTCGTACTCCCACGTGACGGTGGTGTCGGTGACGAAGGTGTACGCACACCGCCGGAAGGCGTTCAGCACGTCCGGTGACGCCTCGGGCAAGAGGGCGATCGAGGCGTAGCCTGCACCCTCGAGAGCCGAGGAGACGGAGTCTGAGCCGACGCCGTCCCAGGAGGCACCCGGCGGCGCGAACAGACCGTAGTGGGAGTCACCGATCGTCACGCCCAGAACGTGGCTTCGCTCGTGCCAGACGGAGACGTCGCCGTCGAAGGAGACGTCGAGACCACCGCCAGTCGTCTCGAGGTAGACGAACGGCGAACCCTGCGTGAGCGTCGCCTCCACGCTCGCGTCGCCGTCTGTCTGCCGGTACGTGACGGACCAGTCGCCGTAGTCGGCGACCTTCGCTGGCGTCTCTCCGGAGACGTCCGGGTGCGAGACGGTCAGATCCGGCGCGATGGGATTCGTACTGGCCTCGGGTTCGGCCGTCACCTCCGCGAAGTCGTCGGTCCGGGGGCCCCACGAGTAGGGCGCGTCGCCGACCTGCCATTCGTCGGGATAAGTGAGCGCGAGTCCCGAGTCGGTCACCCGCGCTGCGAGTGGGTGGACCCAGAGATTGTCCGAGAGCGGCCGCCACAGGAGCGTCGTCCACCAGTCGTTCGATGGGTACGGTGCCGAGAGGTCGTCCGTGGCGTAGATCTCTCGGGGTGCAGCACCGCCGTCTTCCGGTTGAATGTGTGCGATGCTGCCCGCACCGATCTGTTCGATGTCGGTACTCGCCGCGCCTGCCGTGACGGCTCCGCTCGCCGAGAGCACGCCGCTCGCGACGAGTCCCTTGAGCCAACTGCGTCTGGTCGTGGCTGTACTCGATGCGTCGATGGAGGGCTGTGTGTCGTCTGTCATGGTATGGGTTTTGGCCGTAGCGGTTCGCTACTGCCAGTCGACTGTGCCGACACGTTGTTTTATTAAAAAGTTTGTCGTAAATAAATGAAGCGTGTCTTGTAGTCGGCTACAGAACAAATATGTGACAGTACTGCTATCGGAATCGCAGGACTCTCGACCAGTCGAATGTAGATGACGCCTCTGTTATCTAGGGGACTCTCGATGCTCGACCGGGAGGAAACCACGATACTGGTCTGTGTGATTTGAAAGTGTCAAACTAACATAAACCGAACTACTGTATCTCGGAGACGACTGACTACCTGTTACCAGTGCCGAGTCGACGTTTCGCTGAACGCATGTATCGACGAGAACGGATCGAAGACAGACTCCAGAGTGAAGCCGTCACGTCGTGGCACACGCGGGGCGATATCCGTCTCGAAAGCACCCTAGTTCACGGCCTTCGACAGTTCCGCGCCGGCTTTGAACTTCACTTCGTTCGACGCGCCATCAGCAGTGGTCAGATGGAGGACCGGTGCGTCCAGCGGAAGATGGGTCAGCACGTATCCTCCGTCTTCACTCAGTTGCCGTCCACCCGGCTTCTTCCGGATGAACAAATCGGCCGTCTCCTTCCCTCCCTCGGAGAGCACGCCTCGCTCGACCAGTTCGTCGACAGGGCCCCTGTCGAGTCGCGCTCCGCGACGGCGTCGCATGACGATCCGACGACGGACATCGCCACCAGCCACATCCTCGAACGTCGCCCCGAGGTCAGAGAGGGCAGTGGTAGCGACACCGAAGACAGGCGCATCGTCCACCACCGACAAGACGGTACTCGACCCCTCGTACAGCGACGCGTCGTCGATGACCCACCCGCCCGTGTAGACGAGTTGGTCGTTACTCGCGGCCCGCCCGACGTAGAACAACGCAGGGAACGGGCGTGGACATCCCGGTGGCTGGACAGTCACTTGCGCGACAGTCACCCCGTTGACCCGCCCCTGCTGCGTCAGAACAGGCGGGACACCGTCCCCTCGTGCCCCCCACGACTGCATGTTTACTGGCTCGAACGGCTCACCTTCAGCCGGACACACCAGGACCGATGCCCCCTGCTCACCAGCAGGGTCGTTCGAGACGAGTAGCGTGCCATCGCTCGCTCGGTGCGCGACGAGCCCACCGCCCGTCGACACCGGCCCGGTCACCTCCGCGACGAAGTGCGGCGTCGTCCCGCACACCGCATCCGGGAATACCTCTCGGTCGTTGTCGTCACAATCGCCACCGCCATCCGGACCAGCCTTCGGCGCTCCCCAGGAGTAGACGCGACCCTCACCATCCAACTCGCCAGTGAGATACGAGAGCAGCCGCTCCGGTGTCACCGCCTCCTCGATACTCCCGTTCCCACCCGGAACCTCCGCGTCGGGCAAGCAGACCGTGAACCGCTCGGCGACCATCGCCTCGCCGCCTAGATACTCGTAGAGGGCTTCCAGGTCATCGTCTGCGTCGTCGCTGCCGTCACCGAGGCCGTCGTCGTCGGCGTCGGCGTCACGAGCGTATCCTTCCCCCGGCGCGTTGCTCCGCGAGGAGTTGTGATTCTGCGCCATGACCGGCGACGACGTGACCCAGCCCTCGACCTCGACTCGTTCCGCCAGCGACGGTGTCAGCCGACTCACGTGCGGTCTCCCGACGACGAACGCTCCCGAACTCTCGCTCTGTGAGCCCGCGAACACCGCCGCAGGCGAGGCCCCCGTGTTCGTCACCGCAGACGCGACCCGACCGAGACAACCAGCGAGGCTCCCGGCGGCGACCAGACCGCCCACTGCGAGCAGTTGTCGCCGACTCGTGTTACCATTCCACACACCACCTGCGTCACCGTCGCCTCGAATACTCATGATCGACTATAGAAGGTGACATATCATCATAAGCTTTCGTATGCATACGAGATAGTTACGAGATGGTCAACAGTCGTCTCGTGCCGTCCGATCAGTCCGGGCGCTTCGACTGTTCACAGGCTACCGAGTCGAGAAGAGATCAGCCCGGAGTGGCGACTTCGGTGGCACTCCGGCTGAGACTCACGGCACCCACGCGACAGGAGCGACGGGCGACTACTCGTCGGCCGACGCCCCGACCGCCTCGGCGATCACCTGGAGGTCGGCCTTCCGGAACGTCGAGTCGTCCGCCGCATCGGCAGACTCCGCGATGCCGACTTGTGCCCGGATCTGCTGTCGCATCCGCCCTGTCGACGGCCGCCCGGCCTCCTCGACAGCGACGTCCAGTGTCGCACAGATCGCCTGCAACTCCTCTTTGGTGAACGACGCCGCGAACTCCCGCTCGAAGCGGCCCGTCGCCGCTCGAATCGCGTTCCGAATCTCCTGGACGGTCTGGCTCATGGCTCACTCCTCTCTCGTTGCCTCCCTCAACGTTCCGACTCGACACCGAGACGGGTCGAGAGGCGACTTCCGCCTCCGGACACGACGATGCCGACGGCCAGCGGAGAGCATCGGCGCGAACCACGTCGACTCGCTTCGAGACAGTCTTCTCACCTGGGGTCGTCGACTCGAACGAGACGACATCGCATGCAGATACGACGCGGTACTGCGGCAGATGCCGATGCAGTCTACGAGGTACATCGGCGCGCATTCGACGGACGGACGGAGGAGTCACGACTCGTCCAGCGACTACACGACGCCGACGCGGCGCTCGTCTCGCTCGTCGCGGTCGACGGAGACCGAATCGTGGGCCACGTCCTGTTTTCGCCGGTGTCCGTAGAAGATCACGGAGAGACCGTCAGTTACCCACGACTTCAGTCGTGGGCTTGTCAGTGGACTCCCCTTCTGCCGTCGAATCGACGGAGGCGGTGTAATCGCCGTTTAGGTTCAGCGTCCCTGACGTGAGCGCACACTGACAGGGTGCACCTCCACTCGAAGACGTCTGCCCCGAGTGGAGTCGTTTCAAGAGTTTGCGAGCGATGTTCTTGCTCGCGTTATAATCCGCGTTCAGTTCGTACTCGCACTTCTGACACACGAACTGATGCTTCGACCCTCTGTTGTTCTCGTGGGTAAATCCACACGACGAACACCGCTGAGACGTGTATGCAGGACTCACTTGCTCGACCTCGATACCGAGCATCTCGGCTTTGTATTCGACGTACTCGAACAAACGACGGAACGCCCACGCATGGAACCGCTTTGCACCAGCCATTCGTTTGCGGATATCAGTCAGATTCTCGAATGCGATGTGCGTACAGTCGTGGTCGCGGGCTTCGTCGAGAATCCGGTTCGACACGCGGTGGAGTTCGTCCTGCATCCAGCGGTGTTCGCGGTCTTTCATCGACTGTATCGACAGGTGTGCCGACCGTGTACCTGTCTGTTGCATCGACCCGAGAGTCTTCTCATACTCTCGGCGTCGATGATTCATCTCGTCGGCGTTCCCGATGAACGCGCCTGTGGAAGTCACCGCGAGCGAGCCGTCCACGTTCAGGTCAACGCCAAGGACTGTGCTGTGCTTGGCATCAGAAGCAGTCGTGGACTGCTCTTGTTCGTCCGTGGTTCGGCGCATCCGTGCGTGGAGATAGAACGATTCCGTGGGTCGGTCGTACTGCAACGTGGACATTCGGAACTCGTAGTCCTCGTTCAGCAGGTACGAACCAATCGGCGTCCCCTCCGCATCGTCGGGAAGCACGTAGTCACACTCGACACGACCGTTGACGGTTGAGAGCGAAACGTGGTCGCGGTGGAATGTCGCGCTTCGCTTGTCGTAGACGACGCTCCACGCATCGAAGTGTGGTTGACTGGTGGTGTCGCCTTTCTTGAGTCGGGCGACTCCGCTTTTCGTGGCCTCGATAGCCCGCCGAATCCCTTTCTGAACGAGGTTCGCAGTCAACTCCGTCTCGGTTCGGAGTTGCTCGTAGAGGGCTTGTTCGGCTTTCTGTTTCGAGGTTATGCAGTAGTCGTTCGGGTATCTCCACGCCCATTCTGCGGTGGTGTTCGCACAATGGAGGAACTGGTCTTTGGTTTGATGGAGGTCGTTGCACCGCTCGTCGGGGACATCGAGTTTGATCTTGACGGTGCGGATTACGTCCCCCATCCGTGTTTCACATACTGGATTGGCTCTTTATCAAGTATACGATTGGCGTGGGGGAGTCGGACTGCTATCGCCCGTGGTTTGTTTCAAGCGGTGCCGGATTCCTCCCACGAGTAAAGTCGTGGGCTTCCTCCTTGCATCTCTGTGAACTCCTCCCACGCCCGAGGACGCGGGAACCACCGACTTAAACACCCGAACCTGTAGCAGAGAGAACTCACGTACCGACCGACCGTCGACCTCCTATGCACGATACAGCGACGCAATCACGGGAGACAGTCCGACCGGCACACTCGAGGAGGCGGCCGTGAGACGAGTCGCCGAGGGGGTCTACTCGCTCGGAGGCGTCCGCGACGGGATCAACGCCTACCTCGTCGAGGACGTCCTCGTGGACGCGCGGACGAAGTGGGCCGCACGGACACTCGTGGGAGCACTCGGCGGACACGACGTGGCGGCACACGCGCTCACCCACGTCCACCCGGATCATCAGGGCGCGTCGGCCGCGATCTGTGAGAGACTGGACGTGCCGTACTGGGTGCCGGCACCGGAAGTCGAGACGGCGGAGAGCGGCGCGGTGTACGACTCGATGCCGGCAAGTCCGATCGGGTGGCTCCAGCAACGACTGTGGGTCGGTCCCGGTCACCCGGTAGATCGCAGACTCCGTGGCGGCGACGAGGTGGCGGGCTTCGAGGTGATCGAGACGCCGGGCCACAGCGAGGGCCACGTCTCGTTCTGGCGCGAGTCGGACGGGACGCTCGTCCTCGGGGACGTCCTCGTGAATATGCACCTGCTGACGACACGACCGGGGTTGCACGAACCGCCGGGAGTGTTCACGAGTGACCGCCACCGGAACCGCGAGTCCGCCCGGACGGTCGCCGACCTCGACCCCGACACGGTCCTGTTCGGGCACGGCCCACCGCTGTACGACGGCCAGGAGTTCGTCGCGTTCGTGGCCGACCTCGACTGACGAAGCGGAACGCACATCGGGCCACTCCGCCAGTGACCGGTATGGTGTACGCTCGGTTGCAGGTCCGGTTCCCCGAGTCGCTGTGGATCGGCCGACTCTCCCGGATGTACCCATCGGCGACGGTGACGGCACTCTCGGCGCTGGGCGTCGACGACGACGTCGTGACGCTGGTCTCGGTGACCGGTGCGCCCCCGGCGGAGATCGTCGAACTGGCTCGGAGCGATCCGGCGGTGACCGAGTTCGACACCGTGGCGCGAACCGCCGACCGACTCGTCTTCTCGTACCGGACACGCTCGACGATCTATCGGGCCGCCGAGCGAAGCGGCGTCCCACCCGTCTACCCCATCGAGGTGCAGGACGGCTGGGCAGATATCGAGTGCAACACTTCCCGGTCGGCTCTCTCGGCGTTCGTGACGGAACTCGAGTCGGAAGGCGGTGTCGTCGAGGTGACGGCACTCTCCGATGGGTCGAACGGGAACGCACTTCTGACGAGGCGTCAGCGTGAGATGCTCACGGCGGCGTACGACCGTGGCTACTACGACTCGCCACGGCGATGTTCGACGGCGGACCTGGCCGAACTGTTCGACGTCGCACCGTCGACGGTGAGTGACGTGTTGCGCCGAGCGGAGCGGCGGGCGCTCGGATCGGTCCTCGCCGAGACGGCGTCCCGGGACCACTCGGCGTAGCCCGGATCGCGGTCGAGTGAGCCGTCCCGTCGCCCCGTGACGTGCTGGCGTGCTGACGTGCCGTGAGACATCGACCGCTGTAGCGGCCGCGTTCGTGTCCGGCCAGCGGCGGGCGAGTGCAGAGACACTGGCAACGACACCGGTCAGGACGACACGACTGGACACCGTACCAGACGCTTCACCGCTCACTGGAGTTCGGGGTTTCGAACGCTATCACTCGGCGGCACGTGCTCCCGGTCGCCGTATCACTCGTGCGCTCTGGCACGGTGTCGGGGACAGGGGCGATCAGCGCGCTCGACCGAACTGTCACGGGGGTTCGGCAGCAGCGGGTTCGTACACCTGTACCCACCCGTCGCTCCGCACTTTGACGAGGTAGTCGGTGTACCGGAACTCGACGGTGCCGGTGCCCTGACGAGACTCCCCGGCCGAGGCCTAACCGAAGAAGGCTTTCTCGATGCCGGGGACGTCGACGACCTCGTACAGCGGTGGAGCCGTCACCTCCTTCGGGTCGACGTCCATCGCGTCTGCGATCGCGTACACGATCACGGTCGTCAGCTCCCCGTCGTGATCCGACTCGTAGAGGCGTTGTGCGACCTGTTGCCAGCGAACGTCACCATCGAGGTTCGGATCGTCGTGGCTCGTCGTTCCGGTCTCGTCGATATCACTCATTCATGTCTCCCCGTGCGTGTGTCTCCTGGTCACCGTCCAGACTCGCACCCATGCCGCTGAGCGCTGCGAGCACCTGCTCGGCGTTCTCGGCGGCCGTGATCGTCTCGGTCTCTTCGTCGAAGGTGACGATCCCTTCGTCGACCAACTTGGGGACGTGCGCGTGATACAGCGAGACGTACACGCGTTCCCGCTGGTCGGGGCCGACCGCGTGCTCCGGGACGTCCGCCTCCCAGGCGGCGATCTTCGTCGCCAGATCGGTCAGCGACCACTGTGCGTCCTCGAGGAGCGTGTAACAGAGATATCGGCGTCGGGGATGGCCCAGTGCCTCGTAGACGTGATCTAAGTCGAGAATCTCTCGCGGCGGGAGGTCCCCCGCTGGCAGTTCACCGGAACGACTGCCGCGCTCGTCGTCGACCGGCGGATCGTCGTCCATAACGAATGCGATAACATCGATTAGGTTGTTAAGTAGTATGTTATTTCTCAGAGAGGAGTCACGGTGTACTGGGATGAGTCGGCGATTCTCCCCGTCGGAGAGTCGTATTCGACTATCGTGCCGATACGCGAGTACGTCGTCAAATTATCAGTGATTTGTGATACTGTCTCCTACAGAACCACTGAGGCGTTCTCGACGGGGACCGTCTACCGGCGGCTGGAACGACTCCGCGAGTACGACCTCGTCACCGATCAGTTACATCGCCTAGACGGCGTACCGCCGCAACCAGCGCCGACCGATGCTGTTCATCGCCGTCGGGTTCGTCCTGATCCGCTACGGACTGTGGGCACCACGCCGGGGCTGACCGGTCGCCGAAGTCGTCAAGCCCCTCCCCCGAGACCACCCGACCATGGAGTTCGAGGTCTACGGCCCTCTGCGAAGTTCGACGGGCGGCAAGACGGCGACGGTCGCGTTCGAGGGCGGCACCGTGGAGGAGGCCCTCTGGTGCTTCCTGGACGCGTACCCGCGAGCGACCCAGTACCTGCTCACCGACGACGAGGACCCCACGTTCCGGCCGAGCGTCCGGGTGGTCGTAGACGGCGAGAAGGTCGACCTGGACGAGCACCTCGACCCGGACGCGACGCTCACGCTGATCCCGGCGGTGCAGGGCGGGCGTCGGTGAGCAGGAGTCGGGCCGAGGCGGCGAGACCTGACGGCGCGCGAGAACGACGAGTCGCTCGACACCGTGGTCGGCGTCTTCGACAGCCGTGACCCGGACGAGGCCGACTACGAGGACTGCTCTCAGTTACCGGTTTCGGCGGTCGTCCCGCCGACGCTCCACGCGCCGGAGTCGACGAACGTCGACGAACTCCGCTCGGAGATGCACGAGGTGCGAAGCCACACGGTCGTCGTCATCACGGAGTTCGAGGCGACCGAGGGGTCGATCACCGGTTCGACACCACGGAGGAATCGAGCACGATGGAGGACACGACCGAGGAGGTCGTCGACGAGAGTCTGGTCACCGGCGGATCGGATCCGCCGGGCGATACCGAGGAGACGTGTCCACGACCGGTTACGCCGGGCCGCCGGTGCGACCGGATCCGGTTACTGCGAAGACACTTGGGCGAATACGGCATACTGCGGACCGGTGGCCTTCGATCTCGCCCGACCTGCCGAGACGACCGTCGCGTTCTCCCGGAGCGAGGCGGCGGGCGCGATCGGCGATTCGGTCACGGTCCTCCCCCTGGTCGTCGCGGTCGGTGCCCTGACGGAGCTCTCGCTGGCGGTCGCGCTCGGCTGGTTCGGCCTCTGCCAGATCGTCTGGGGACTCTACTACGGTGTCCCGATCTCGGTCGAACCGATGAAGGCGCTCACGGCGCTCCTGCTCGCGGGCACGGTCACGACCGACGAGTTCCTGCTCGCCGGGCTGGTCGTCGGCCTCGTCCTCCTCGTCGTCGGGGCGACCGGGACGCTCGGGCGGATCGGCGACTACGTCGGCACGCCCGTCGTTCGCGGCGTCCAGTTCGGCGTCGCGCTCCTACTGCTGGAGACCGGCCTCCACATCGGTCTCGGCGATCCGCGCCTCGCCGGTCTCGGCGTCGTCGCCGCGGGCGGACTGGCGGCGCTCGGGCGCGGCAAACTGACCGCACTCGCGGTGCTGGTGGTCGGTGGCCTCGTGGCCGTCCTCTCTCCCGGCGGTGTCGTCCCTGTGGATCTCGGCGGTCTCTCCGCGCCGAGCCTCGACACGCCCGGGACGCCGGCGCTCCCGTCGTTCACCCTGCCAACCACCGGACTGTCGGTCGCTGCGGCCGAGGCCGTACTCGCGCAGGTGGCGATGACGGTCGGCAACGCGGCGCTGGCGGCGTCGATCCTGCTGGCCGACTACTTCGACCGCGAGATCTCCGCCGACGACCTGTCGATCAGTATGGGCCAGATGAACCTCACGGCCGTCCCCTTCGGCGCGCTCCCGATGTGCCACGGGAGCGGCGGCATCGCGGGCAAGTACGCCTTCGGCGCGCGCACGGCGGGGGCGAACGTCCTCCTCGGCCTCGGCTACCTCGCCGTCGCCGTCTGGGCCGCCGGCCTCGTGGCCGCCTACCCGGTCTCGATGCTGGGCGTCGTGCTGGCGCTCGTCGCCCTCCAGTTGGCGCGGACGAGTCTCCGGGAGACCGACGCGGTCCCGCTGGTCCTCGGTGTCGGACTCCTCGGACTCCTGGCGAACCTCGGCGTCGCCTTCGTCGTCGGGACCGTCGTCCACCTCGCGTGGCGGACGTGGCAGGCACGCGCCTGAGAGACCCGCCCTCAGAGGTCGTACTGTGCGCGGACCAGCGAGTCCAGCCCCCGGTCGGCCAACACGTCCATCGGCGCGAGCAGGGTCAACTGGACGACCCCGGGCAAGCGACCGATCTCGACGCCACCGGTGAAGGTACACCGCGCTCTGACCTCGCCCTCGCTCATGTCGAGCAACTCGGTCGCGCGGTCGAAGGCGTTCTGCGTCGCGTCGTTGACGGTCGCGCCGCTGCCGATCACCTGCAGTGGCCCCACGTCCTCGACGAGGTCGACGCCGTACTGATCGGCCAGTTCGCGGCCCGTCTCCAGTTCGGCGTCGGTGTACGGTTGGGCGATGTGCGGGAGGTCCTCGCCGTTCGGCAGGAGGAGCGGCCCGTCGATGTCGATTCCCTCGATGACCTCCACGTCGAGTTCGGTGTGGCCACTCACGTCGGTCGTGTGCAGGGAGAGTTCGCCGTCGCCCTGGTTCGCGTGCATGTCGCCGACGTAGATGCCGCCGCCGTCGACCTTCACCGGACAGATCAGGACCGCGCCCTCCCGGACAGCGTTGATGTCCATGTGGCCGTCCGTCCGGTCGGCGAGTTCGGCCTCGTCGGCCAGCCCCCAGTCGTGCCCCGCGCCGATGAGGAACTGCCCGAAGTCGCCAGCGTTGTGCGAGTCCGGCAGTTCGATCGGTGGCGTCGTGCCGATGTTGCCCACGAACGGGCGGAGGTGGCCGAGCGTCCCGGGGAACTCCGATGGTTTGTAGAGCAGGATGGGGTGCTGTTCGGAGTGTTCCGGGAGTGCGAGCGCCTCTGCGGCCCGACCGGCGAGGTCGTCTGCGGCCTCGGCGTCCATCGTCAGGCCGACCGTGTGGTCCTCGTCGAACGCGACGGTGTAGCCGTACTCGAAGCCGAACGAGGAGGCGTTCGCCCCGCACTCCGCACACCTGATCGACTCCTCGCCGGTTCCCTCGACGATGGTCTCGGGCCACGCCGCGCCACACTCGGGACACACGTGATCGACGAACGGGTCGTCACCGAACGCCGCCTCGCGTTCCCGCATACTCCCGGTGCTGGTGGCGATACTCGTCACCTCGATGTTCTTGATGTGGAGTGCCACCGCGTCGCCGACCGCCGCGCCCTCGACGGCGACCGGTCGCGTCACCTCGTGCCCACCCTTGAACTTCGGCGTGATCATCGGCCCCCAGCAGCCGGCCGGGGTGTGTGTCTTGATCGTCCCGCCGTCTGCGACCGTCCCCGCCCACTCGACGTCCGGGCCGACGAGTCCGCGTGTGTACCGGTCGACCTCGATCACGTCTTCGACGTTTCGCTGTGCCATGGTCGTTCGAAGGTTCTACATGATCGACTACAAAGGTTCGTGTCGCGGGGAAATCCGGTTCTTCTCGCGGCCACGGGCGCCACTAGACCGACTCGCGACCACGGTACCTTTTCGTAGCCGGTCGGTGACCGAGTGGCACGGAGAGACGACCTGTGCCCACGACCGAGACGCTGCTGTTACTCGCCGTTATCGGCCTCTGCAGCGGCGTCGTCGGCGGGATCGGCGGACCCGGCGGCATCCCGGTCATCGTCTCGCTGAACCTCCTGCTCGTCCTCTCGTCGCCGGTCGTCGCCGCGACGACGAGTAGCGTCTTCGTCGTCGCCACGGTCACGGCCACCGCGCTGTACCGCTACAGCGACGGGATCGAGTGGGGACTCGCGGTGCTGGTCGGAGTCCCCGCACTCCTCGGCACGCAGGTCGGCACGCGGACGGCGGTCGGCCTGTCTGTCGCCCGGTTCGAGCAGGTGCTGGCCGCGACACTGCTGCTCGCAGTGGCCGGTATCGTCTACCGCCAGCGCACCCGCGAGCGCGACCCGAGTGAGTCGACCACGGGGTGGCGACGCTGGCCGATCGCGGTGCTGGTCGGGGTCGGGAGCCTCCTGGTCGGCGTCGTCGCGGGGATCACGGGCATCGGCGGGCCGGCGCTCACGGTTCCCCTGCTGCTCGTCGTCGGAATCGCGCCGATCACCGCCATCGGGGCGGGACTGGCAAGCGGCGTGCTCATCACGGTCGCCGCCGCGCTGGGTCACGCCGTGCAGGGGAACCCACCCGCGCTCCTTCCTGCCATCGTGGTCGGGGTTCCGTACGTCTGCGCACAGGTCGTCGGCTGGAAGTACGTCCACGTGGTCTCCGAGCGAACGGTCGCCTACTCCATCGCCGCCGTCGCACTCCTCGGCGTGGTCGGGGTTCTGCTCTGACCCGGACGGAGACACCACCGTTCGGAGGGTGGCGGAACCGGCGTGCTCGATCGGAAGGTATCACGACAGTATTCGATACGTATCCTGTCGCTATCTGTCGGTTCGACAGCACTACGCTGATATCGATGCGCGACTATGCTGTATGGTGTCATGCAACTCACCGAGAGTGACCGGCGACAGACGGCGGTAGCCTGTCCGACCTGTGGAGGCGCTCACTGGGTGAGCGTGCCTCGTGCTGCCGAGGGCGACCCGGCCGCGACCACCCGCCGCGCGCTGTTCGGCGAGTTCACGAGAGAGACGTGTTCCAGCGGCCACTCCTTCTTCGTCTACTACTGTTGAGTTCTCTCCACTCGATGTGTGGTCTCGACAGGGTTCTCTCGTAGTTTGGGGTACGAACCGAGTTCGCTCGAAGGATGCACTCGGCACGTACTCAGTCTATACCGAACGTCTGGATGGTCATCAGGCCTCGAAAACCGACTTCTGATGAACGTCACTCCTCTCTCGAGCAGGATTCTACTCTGACCGTCGAGTAGTGGCGACTTACACAGGTTCTCCACCGCAGTCAGTCGATCAATTCCTCCGGGGGCACACCACCGTGTTCGAGGAGTTCACCGTCGAAAGTCGTCAACGTCGCGCCGACGTCCTCCGCCAGCGCGAGGAGGACGCAGTCCATCGTGTAGTCTGCGATCAGCCGACCGATTGCCGGATCACGAGCAAGAGGAGGGAGACGCCGCGTCCCTCTCACCGCACCTTCCGCCGCAGGTACGCCGAGGTGACCTCGCTGAAGATGACGATGGCGAGGATAGCGATCAGGATAGTGAGGACGTTCTGCCAGCGGAAGAAGTTGATCGAGGTGGTGAGTTCGACGCCGATGCCGCCCGCGCCGACGAAGCCGATGATCGTCGAGGCGCGGACGTTGATGTCCCACCGGTAGGTCGAGACGCCGACGAACGCGGGTTTGATCTGCGGGACGATCCCGTAGATGGCCGCCTCGACGGGGTTCGCCCCGGTGGCCCTGATCGCCTCCACCTGCCCGGGGTCGATCTCCTCGATGGCCTCGGCGATCAGTTTCGAGGTGAAGCCGATCGAGCGAACCGCGATGGCAAGCACCCCGGCCAGCGCGCCCGGTCCGATGATGATGACGAAGATCAGCGCCCAGATGATGACGTTCACCGACCGGGTAAAGGAGATGATGAACTTCCCGAGACCGTAGCCGAGTTGGTTCGGGGCGGTGTTCTCCGCGCCCAGTAGCGCGACCGGCACAGACGCGATCACGGCGAGGATCGTCCCGAGAACGGCGATGTTGATCGTCTCGATTAGCGGGCCGAGGATGTCGCCCGAGTAGCCGACGTTCGGCGGGTACATCCGCTCGACAAGGTCGCCGAACTCCCGTGGTGCGGTGGCGAGGAACTCGTAGTTCACGTCGAGAAACTGCCACGAGATGGCCACCGCCACGAACGCCAGGAGGAGTGCGACGTACCGGACGATGCGCTGGCGCGGCGTCCGCCGTTCCCACGTGCGGTAGTCGGTCACTGGATCCGCCTCCTGACGTACGCGCTGACGACCTCACCGACCAGCACCACCGCGACGATGGCGATGATGATGCTCAGACTGAAGTCGTAGTCGTACTTGTCGAAGGAGTTCAGCAGGGTGGCCCCGATACCCCCCGCGCCGACGATACCGACGACGGTGCTGTGCCGGATGTTGATGTCCCACCGGTAGATGGACAGGCCGACGATCCGGGGTAGGACCTGCGGGACGACGCCGAACAGCATCGTCTGGTAGCGGTTCGCGCCGGTCGCCTCCACGGCCTCCATCTGGCCGGTGTCGATGTCTTCGATCTCCTCGGCGAGCAGTTTCGAGAAGAAGCCGACCGTCTTGTACGAGAGTGCGATCACGCCCGCGAGCGCTCCGAACCCGACCGCCTTGACCACGATGATGGCGACGATCAGTTCGTGGAACGCCCGCGAGACCGTGATCAGGCCCCGACCGACCGCGTACACCGGTTTCGGCGCGAGGTTCTCGGCGGCCATGAACGCGACCGGGAGGCTGATCGCCACGCCGATCACGGTGGCGATCACGGACATGGCGATGCTCTCGACCATCCCCTCGATGAGGAGGTCCCGCTTCCGGGGCGTCCACTCGGGCGGGAACATGCTGGTGAGGAGGCCGGCGGCCTGGTCGGCCCCCTGGAGCATCCGGTCGGGCGAGATACGCATGTTGTAGAAGCTCCAGAGGACGAAGGCGGTGATGACGAGGTAGACGCCGTACTTCACCCAGTCGTTGTAGAAGGCACTCGGACGCGACCACTCCCGAGGCGAGGTGTCTTTCGTGGCCATGTCAACCCCGTTTGATCTCCCCGTCGCGGACGACCTCCTCGGTCCCGTCAGTCTCGTCGGGCCGCCCGACGACCGGATCGCCCTCCTCGTCCGGCGGTGCGCCGCGGTAGATCTGTGACTGGGCCGCCTCGTCGAGTTCCTCCGGTGGTCCCTCGAACACCTTCTCGCCGTCGCGCAGGCCGACGATGCGGTCGGCGTACTCGATGGCGAGGTTCACCTCGTGGATGTTGATGAGCACCGGAATCTCGTCTTCGGCGGCGATCGTCGTCAGCAGGTCCATCACGGCGCGTGAGGTCTCCGGGTCGAGACTGGAGGTCGGTTCGTCCACGAGCAGAATCTTCGGGCGCTGGACGACCGCACGGGCGATGCCGACGCGCTGTCGCTGCCCGCCGGAGAGTTCGTCCGCCCGGTCGTTCTCGTGACCGGCGAGGCCGACCCGATCCAGCACCTCGTAGGCGCGTTCGACGTCGTCACCGGAGAACTTCCGCCGGAAGGCGTTCCACGTCGAGACGTAGCCGAGTCGCCCCGAGAGGACGTTCTCCATCACCGTGAGCCGTTCGACGAGGTTGAACTCCTGGAAGATCATCCCCATGTCGCGGCGGGCGTTCCGGAGGTCCTTCCCCGAGAGGCGCAGGATGTCGACCCCGTCGAGTTCGACCTGGCCGTCGGTCGGTTCGGTGAGCCGGTTGATACAGCTGATGAACGTACTCTTCCCCGCGCCACTCGGGCCGATGACGGCGACGGTCTCGTTGCCGCCGACGTCGAGCGAGACGCCGCGGAGCGCCTCCTCGCCGCCCGAGTAGGTCTTGCGGAGATCGGTTACTGACAACATGTGTGCGTCGTCGCGGTCTGGGTGGTGTCTGACACAGATGTACTCCGGTGAGAGTGATCACTCACCGATGTTGCCCGTCTCGTACTCGACCTCGAGCGACTCCTGGATCTGGAGGATGATGTCCCAGACCGTCGCGTAGTCGATCTCGACCCACGTCCCACGGCCCTCGAACTCCTCTGCGATGGCGGTGTCCGAGTAGTCGTAGTCGAGGAACGCCTTCTCGACGCCCTCGCGGATCTCGGGGGTGAGGGTGTTCCGGTAGGAGAACGCCGTCGTCGGGAAGGGTTCGGAGGCCCAGATGGCCTTGATCGCGCTGGGGTCGAGTTGGTCGTCGCGGGCGACCCGCGCGTAACACGTCGAACAGACCGGCGCGGCCGCGTAGTCGCCGTTCGCCACGCCGAGTGAACTCTGTTGGTGACCGCCGGAGTAGGTCACCTCGTAGTCCTCGCCGGGGACGATGCCCTGGTTGGCGAACAGCGCCCGGGGAGCGAGGTTGCCGGAGTTCGAGGAGGGGTCGGCGTGTGCGATCGTCTTTCCCGCGAGGTCGTCGAGTTCGGTCACCTCGCCGTTGTCGAGTTGGGTGATGAGCCACAGGCGATAGCCGAACGAGCCACCGCCGCCCTGGCCGCCCTCGATCTGGATCGAGAACGGGACCGCGTTGGCGATGTTGACCGCGAAGGGGACCGTCCCGGTCGAGAAGCCGGCGACGTGGAGTCGCTCGGAGCGCATCGCCTCGACCTGTGCGGCGTAGGAGTCGAGCGAGATGTACTCGACGGCCTTGCCGGTCTCTGACTCGATGTTGTTCAGGAGCGGTTCGAGGGTGTTCTCGTAGACGGTCGGGTCTTCGGTCGGGACGAGCGAGAACTGGAGCGTGTCGGGGTCGATCATCTCGCTCTCGCTGTCCGGCGGTGACGCCACGGGCTGACCGTACCGTGGCTCGTCGCGCTGGTTCTCCTGCATCCGATTCAGGTCCGCCATCGTCCCCGTCTCGAAGCCGGCCTCCATCAGCGTGCTCGTGAGTTGCGGGAACTGTGGGTCCGCCGGGTCGAACTCCGGGAACTCCGAGGGGTCGGTGCCCGGCGCGTCCCCGCCGTCACCGCCACCACCGTCGCCACCGTCGCCGCTGGTCGTCGTCCCGCCGCCGCCACCGCTGGTCGTCGTCCCTGTCTGTCCACCGTCGCCGCCGGTACAGCCAGCCAGCCCCGCGAGTGTGGCCGCCGGGAGCGCTCGCAGGACCGTTCGCCTGTCAATATCTGTCATGCCTTTCGTTGGTGGTTGGTAACGATTCTTAATACTTCCGTCCGTAAGGGAGGGTTACATTATTACTTCGACACTATATGCCACTATATATAATCTGTAGTAATTTCGTGCTCCCGGTTCCGACTGGATACAACACACACCGGCGAGAACGATTTCGCCCGCACGCCCCGGGTCGGCCGCCGACCGGTGAGAGCGTGTCACGTCGAACGTTGGACGAACGAACGCGTGACCGGGTTATTTCCGTCACGAACAATAATTATAAATGGCTATGTCAGAACGGACTGACCGAGCGACCGGTGCAGAGACCGACGTATCGAAGACGGTTCGCCGACGAGCGTTCGTCGCCGGTGCTGGCGCGTCGCTGGTGGGCGCGGGTGTCGCCAGCGGGGAGGTCGGCACGGACACGACGACAGACGGCGGTGGACACGGACCACCGACGACAGACGGGACACCTCGGATCGTCGCCCACCGCGGCTACGCCGGGATGGCTCCGGAGAACACCGTCGGTGCCGTCACGGCCGCGAGCAAGGGTGGCCGGTCCCCGCAAGCACCCGCGCAGGGTGCAGACTCGATAGAGATCGACGTCCTGCCGACCGCCGACGGCGACGTGGTCGTCTTCCACGACGACCGCCTCTCCTCGCGCGACGGCGGGGAGCGCGGACTGACGGACACCGACGGCGTCGTCTGGGAGGAGTCGACGGAGACGGTGACGAGTGCGAAGGTCCTCGGGACCGAGGAGACGGTCCCGCTCATGACCGAGGTGTTCGACGCCATCCCGCCGAGCGTCGGCGTGAACATCGAGATGAAGAATCCCGGCTCGTTCGACCTCGCGTTCGCGGCGAACCTCTCGGGGAGCGAACTGGCCGCCCAGACGGCGATCTGGCACGACTTCGTCGTGGACGTGTTGAACATCGCCGACCAGTACAACAACGACATCCTCGTCTCCTCGTTCTACGAGGCGGCGCTCGCGGTGACGCGGGAGGTGTCGGACTACGACGTCGCGCCCCTGCTGTGGGACTCCATCGAGGACGGCCTGGAGATCGCCAGAGAGTACGACGCCGAGGCGGTGAACCCGCCGTACAACATGATCGAGGGGACGCCCTTCTTCGCGGACCCCTACTACACCGAGGGGCCGTGGGAGGACGTCGACCTCCTCCAGACCGCTCACGACGAGGGGCGCGCGGTCAACGTCTACACGCTGGCGACGTGGTACGAGGCGGAGCGACTCGCGGCGGCCGGCGTCGACGGCCTGATCTGTGACTACCCCGGTCTGTTGCGGTTCGGCGCGACACAGTCCTGACGGGGCGAGACCTCCCCTACGAGTCCCCGAACGGGACTCCTACGCGTACAGGACGGCGAGCGCACTGACGAGACCGACCGCGACCAGCAGGCCGTTCCACAGCAGCGCCGGGACGAACAGCGACCGGTCGACGACGGTCGCGAGACCGATCTTCACGAGCACGCTCGACAGCGTCCCCGCGAGGACACCCCACATCGCCTGGCGAACCGGGACCTGCCCGGCAGCGGCCAGCGCCACCGCCGTCGCCGTCGCGGTCCCACTGGAGACGAAGCCGGCGAGGAACGTCGAGGTGAGGAACCCGCGCGTGCCGAAGACCGCCTGTGCGCCGGCGGTCCCGACGAGGATGACGAGGAACAACCCGCCGAACGCGACCGCACTGGAGAGGCTGAACGGCGAGGCGAGGTCGGTCTCGACCGGGCGATCCCAGTCGGCGACGTGTGTCGACAGCAGGACGCCCGCGACCGTCATCGCGCCGAGTGGGACGACGACCAGTGGCGCGGCGTCGGGGACGAACGGGACGACGATGATCGCGTTTCTGAGCGCCATCGCGGCGTTGGCAAGCAGGATCGACCCCACGGCGACGGCCCGCATCGACCCCGCGCCGGCGACCCGTCGGGTCAACTCCGCGACGACCGCCGTCGAGTTGACCAGCCCACCGAAGAAGCCGGTCACCGCGATCCCCTTCCCCTCGTACCGCCGGAGCATGACGTAGTTGACGAACCCGATGCCGCTGACGGCGATGACCAGCAACCAGACCGTCCGGGCGTCGACGGCGTTCCACGGGCCGAACGACTCACGCGGGATCAGTGGGAAGACGACGAACGCGATGATGGCGAACTCGGTCGCACTCCGCACCTCCTCCCGGGAGAGCGCCCACGCGAACTGGTGGAGTTCCCGCTTCAACACGAGCAGCAGCGACGAGAGGACGGCGACGGTGACACTCTCCAGGAGGAAGCCACTCACGACGAGGACGCCGACGCCGTAGGCGACGAACATCGAGACCGAGGTCGTCAACGAGAGGCCGGTCTCCGTGTCCTCGCTGATCAGACTCCGGACCGCGAGCAGCACCCCCATCACGAGGACGAGGAGGCCACCGCTCGCCAGCAACAGCGGTTCGCCGAGTACCGTCAGAATCGCGCCGAGCAGGCTGAGCAGTGCGAACGTCCGGATGCCCGCGTCCTTCTGTGACCACTCCCGCTCCAAGCCGAGAAACAGTCCGAGGACGAGGGCGACCGCGAACTCGACGACGTGCGTCTCCACCCCGCCGAGCGTCTCGTCCAGGAGGCCCTGGAGGACGACGCCGAGTGGCACACCGACGCCGGAGTGCGCCGCCGGACCGACGACAGGGTGCGGCATCACTCCCCACGCAGTACCTGCCCGATGTCGGCGATCGACTCCAGTACGTAGTCTGGCTGGATCGACGACCGCGCGAGCGTCTCGCGGTCGGTGACGCCGGTCAACACGAGTACCGAGGTCATCCCCGCACGGTTCGCCATCCTGACGTCCGTCTCCAGTCGGTCCCCGACCATCAGACAGCGGGACGCCGGGAGGTCGAGTCCCGACAGCGCCGCGTCGACGGCGGTCTGTGCCGGCTTCCCGAGATACCGGTCGAGGTCCGTCCCGGTCACGCCCTCGATGGCCCCGACGACGCCGGCACAGTCGGGGATCTCGCCGCCTTCGGTGGGACAGGTCCGGTCGGGGTTCGTCGCCAGAAAGACCGTCTCCTCGTCGACCGCGTGGAGCGCCTTCGTCAGCGTGCCGTAGTCGAACTGCCGGTCCATCGACGCGAGCACGACCGCCGCCTCCTCGGGATCGTCGGTGAGAGTGAGGCCGTGTGCGCGGAGTTCATCCCGGAGCGGTGGTTCACCGACGACGAAGACGGGGTCGTCGGGGTGGTGTGTCTCCAGATACGACGCCGCGATCAGCGCGGAGTTGACGATGCCGTCGTCGTCGACGTCGATCCCGAGGCGACGCAGTTTCTCGGCGAAGGCGGCTCTGCGCCGTGTCGCCTTGTTCGACAGGAACAGGACCGAGACGCCCGCCGCCCGCAGGGTCGCGACGGCGTCGTCGGCCCCCTCGATGAGTGGGTCGCCTCGGAACACCGTCCCGTCGAGGTCGACCAGTGCGCCCTCGACCGGCGGGTCGGTCACGGCTGGTCTCCCGGGTGCCGCCCGGTCGAGGGACGGTCGGCGGTCCCGCCGATCGTCACGCGGGTCGGTCGCTCACGCGAGTCGCCCGCGAGACACGCGACTCTCCGGTACTCCGACGCCGTGGCCCGTCGACGGTCGTACACTCACATCGCCTCCAACTAAATAGCTATATATTGACTATATATGAAGCTTCTGGCGGGGAGCGACACCGCCCGAACCGCTCGCGTGCTTCGTCCTGGGTCTCGTCTCGAGCGTGGCGGGCCGAACTGCTCAGTCGGCGGCGGGGACGTGACCGAGGTCCTGTCCGGTCTGGGTGCGTTCGACCGCTCCGCCACACGCCGGGCACGAGTCCAGTCGGCGCGCGACGAGCGTCTTCTCACAGCCGGGACAGGTGTAGAGCCGGGCCGACTCGTTCGTCTCCGCTCCCGCCCCGGCGACCGCAGTCGAGTGGTTCGCGGGGGTCTCCGATCCGAACCGGTCGGCGAGCCACTCCCGGAGGGACCGTCTCACTGAGAGACGACCCCAGGCGTCTGCGACCGGGCGGTGTCGAGTCGGCGGCGGAACAGCGTGGCCGCCTCGTAGTTCGGGCCCGGTTCGATCCACAGGTCGTCGCGGTCCCACACGACGACCCCCGTGTGAGCGAGTTTCGGCAGATGGACGTGATGGAGCGTCGTCCGTAACGGTTCGTCAGTGCTGTCGTGGAGCGCCGACAGGATCGTCTCGTAGTCGATCCGGGCGCGACAACTCCCGTCGAGGAAGGCGAGCAATCGTCGCCGGGTTGGCTGGCAGAGAAGGTCGTGTAAGCGGGTTGCGTCGAGAGAGTCACTCGTCACTCGTCGATGTACGCTGTCGGCGTGGGTACGGGCCGGGGCCGATATGTGAACCCTTTATATCGAGGCCTCGGGCTCGTGGTCCGGCGGCGTGACCGTCAGCGCGGTCTCGACCCACGTCTGGTGTGCCCGCCGGAGTCGCTGTGAGACCGACTGGCTCGACACGCCCAGCGCCTCGCCCACGTCGGCGAGGGTGGCCCGCCGTGGGGTCTCGAAGTAGCCGAGGTTCCACGCGGTGGTCAGGGCGTCGGCCTGCTTCTCGGTGAGACCGTGGCGTGCCCCGACGTGGTCCGCGTCGGGGTCGTACAGTCGGAGCAGCGTGAAGTCGATCTCGTTCCGGTCACAGTAGTCACGGAACACGTGGAGGCTCTCCCGGTCGTCGAACCGCATCCGGAGTTCCCACGCGCCGTGTTGGCCGGTCGCCTCGACGATCACCGCGCCGGCGTCGGTGTACGCGAAGGCGACCGCGTCGATCCGGTCGGTCCAGTCGGCCCGGTACAGCGCGGCCTGCTCGAAGACGTCGAGTCGGTCGAGGTTCGTCACCGACGGGTCCTCGCGTGCGACCGCGTCGAAGGTGTCGAGTGCACAGTCGCTGACCCAGAAGTACGGCGTCAACACCTCCTTCGCCGCCGCCACGCGTTCGATCTCGATCACCGCACTCGGACTCTCGGCCAGCGTCTGCTCGAACGCGAACAGCTCTGCCGGGATTCGGAACTCCGCGACCACGGTCATGTCCGGCCGTACGGCAGCCCCCCGTATCAGTGGGTGTGAGCCGACACTGACACGACAACATTCCGAGACGCATCGGCCGACGAACGCTCCGGCTCAGGCCGGGTCGAGTCGGAACAGCGAGTCGCCGCCGTCTCTCGCCTCACACGCGACGAACAGCGCGCCGTCACCGACCGCGAGTCCCTGGACGAAGTCGGCGTCGAGCGTCTGTGACCACCGCTCTGCGCCGAACGTGAGTCCACCACCGCCGGTCCCGCCCGCGAGGTCGTACGCGTGGATCGTGTCCTGACTCGGCACGTACAGCGTATCCCCGGCCGCGACCGGGGCCGTCGACCCGAAGTCCCCGCCGGCCCGCCACTGCAGGTTCTTGTCGTAGACGCGGAGCGCGGAGACCGAGTCCCACCCGGCGCTGTAGACCCACGAACTCGCCTTCACCGGCGGCGACCGGGCGTGTCGGCGCTCGGCCGTCCAGTCGGTCGTCCCGCCGTGGCCGTCCCGGAGGTTCGTGAGCGGGCCGCCGAAGGTGCTGACGACGACGCCGTTGTCCGCCGGGACGATCGCGTCGACCCGCGAGTCGACCTTCGTCCGCCACCACTCGTGGGGTCTGTCCCCGCTCGCCGTGCTGAAGGCGTACACCGCGCCACCGGTGGTGCCGACGTACAGCCCCGTGTGTCGGTGGGCGAGTCGCCGGACGCGCCCGAACACGTCGAGTCGCCAGCGCTCCTCGCCGGTCGCGGGGTCGAGACCGACCACGAGACCGTCTTCGCCACCGACGACGAGCGGCGAGTCGGCGTCGTCGAACGGGTCGCCGTACAGGTGCGGACTCACGTCGCCGGCGGCGACACCCGTGACGGTCCACAGGTCGTCTCCCGTCTCGGCGTCGACCGCGTGGACCGAGTCCTCGTCGAGCATCGTGACGTAGACGACGCCGTCGACGACGGTCGGCGGGGCCGGCCACGCCTGTTCGCCCGGTGCGTAGCGCCACAGCGTCTCGCCGGTCGCCGCGTCGAGGGCGGTGAGTCCCGCCATGCCGGGAGTGAAGACGGTCCCGTCGGCGACCGCCGGCGTCCGCACGTCGGCGTCCGGGTCCCGTGACCACCGTTCGGTGACGCCGGTTCGCGGCGCGACGGCGTCGGGCGCGTAGGCGGTGTTGGCGGGGTCGTGGCGGGCCATCGGCCAGTCGGTCGTCGCGTCGTCACCGGCCGAGAACGGATCGTCGGCTGCGAGACAGCCGGCAGTGCCGGCGAGGCCGGCACCGGCCAGGCCGGCGAGCAGGTCGCGTCTGGAGGGCATCGTCGGGAAGAGTGTCGCGTGCCTCAAGGCTGTTCCGGCAGCCGACTACCGCCGGGCGTGGCGAGCGTCTCGGCGTGGCTCCCGGACTGGTTCGCCCCGCCTCAGGAGGTTTCCGTCCCCGGGCCGAACCACGCGGCGTGAACGTCAGAACAATCGACCACGTGAACCTCCGCATCCCCGCAGACGGCGTCGAACCCGCCGTCGACTTCTACCGCGACCGACTGGGCTTCGAGATCGAGCGCCTCGACGCCTACCGTGCGGACGAGCAGTCCTTCTTCGACGTGCGTCTCGCGCCCGCCCACGTCGTCCACCTCTGGCCGACCGACGCCTTCGACCCACCCGAGGGGGAGCACTTCGACCACGTCGCACTGCTCGTCGACGAGGGGATCGACGAGATCGAGTCGGCACTCGAGGAGGCCGGTGTCGAGGTCGTGAACCGTCTCGACGCGCCGCTGGGTGCGACCGGAGAGGCACCGGCGGTGTACGTCGAGAACCCCTTCGGCTACCGGATCGAACTGAAGACGACCGTGGCGTGAGCCTCCGGGGATCGTCGGTCGCCGAGGAGAGTCACCGACCCTGCGCCGCCCGACGGTGGGCCTTCGACGCCAGCAGGAAGAAGGCGATCACGCCGACGAACAGCAGGACGACGACGAGCGTCGCGGTCCCGCCGCTGCCGTACTGCTCGGCGAGTGCCAGCGGACTCACGCTCAGACCGAAGACGCCGAGTCCGTAGCCGAGTCGGTCAGTGCGGTCCTCGAAGTCGAACACCGTGTCGAGCACCGACACCTCGAACGCGAGCAGGAAGTAGACGCTACTGGCGTACACCGCAGCGAGACCGAGCGCGAGGAACCAGTCGGCGACGAGCAGTTCGTGGACGCCGACGCCGAGGAGGAGTCCGGCGACGAGTGCCGTAGGGAGGGCGTTGTCCATACGACGACCGGCACGCCGTCGCACAAAAATCTACGGCCACCGGTGGGAGCGCCCGGTCACCCCTCGGCGAGCGCCCGGAGGCGTCGGTCGCCCTCCTCGGGGATCGGACCGTGACCCGGACAGACGTGCTTCAGTGGCCCGGTGCGGGCCGTCAGCGACCGAAGGCTCGCCCGCACCTGCGCGGTGTCGTAGCTGGTGAGCCACCCGGACGCGCGGAGGGTCTCGCCGACCGCGTAGGCCAGATCGCCGATGAACACCGCAGACAGCACCTCGTGGACGAACGCGACGTGGCCGGGCGTGTGTCCCGGCGTGTGCAGAACCCGGAAGCCGCCGACAGTGTCCTCGTCGGCGAGCGTGTGGATCGGCAGGTCGGGCAGCGTCAGTCGCCGGTAGTAGAGTCGGTGGAGCGCCTCGATGCCGTGGCGTGCGGTCCACGGCGGGAGCGCCTCGCCGGCGACGTAGGGTGCCTCGGCGCGGTGGACGAAGACCGGTGCGTCGAGTGCGGGCGTGAGCCGTGACAGCGTGCCGACGTGGTCGGCGTCGGCGTGCGTCAGCAGGACGCGGTCGACGTCGGCGAGGTCGTAACCCGCGTCGCGGACACCGGCCCGGACGGTCTGCTCGTCTGCAGGCCACCCGGCGTCGATCAGCGTCAGGTCGCCGTCGTCGACGAGGAAGACGTTCGGACGATCCAGCGTCGTGCAGTCGACGTGCCAGAGTCCCGGCGTGACCTGTGTCGCCATCGTCCGGGCTTCCGCCCGGGGCCTGATCGGTGTTTCGGCGACGACAGAACATCTTTGACTCGTCGGCCGGTACGTCCCGAGCCGTGTCGGACACAGACGCCCCCGAGTCGGCCGACCCGTCGCTCCTCGAACCGTTTCGTCACACGACGAGACAGCTCGTCCGGGGGGCGGCCGCGCTCGGCATCTGCGGCCACGAGACCGCCGAGTCGGTCGTCGAAGACGCCCTCCGAGCCTTCTTCCGGGAGTACGACACCGCCCGTGACGCCAGTGCAGTCCAGCAGTACCTCGCCGAGGAGATTCCCCGCCACCGCGTCGGCGAGTTGACCGGGCGGTGCGGTGCGCGACTCGACGCGACGATCGGCGAGTACCCAGCGACGGTCGAGTGGGCCGAGATGGAGTCAGGCGACGCGAAGTCGGGCGAGTCGGCGGGGGTGGTGGTCGAAGGAGCCGACGTCGACGACTCGCCCGGAGCAGACGCCCACGAGGAGGCGGACTCGGAGACCGACGCAGACCCGATCCTCGCGGCGGTCGCCGAGAGCGACCCCGGACACCGGACACTGGTTCGGGGGGCGGCACGCGCCGGGATCGGCGGCCTCGACGAGGACGTGGACGTGCTCCGGGCCGCGCTCCGGTGGTACTTCCAGACCCACGACGCGGTCCGCCGGGCCGCGACCGCCAGACAGTACGCGCTGGGGACCATGACGACCGGCTTCGCCTCGGACATGGCCGACGTACAGAAAGGACCCGAGGTCGAGGAACTGCTGTGGAGCCACGGCGTCAGACCGCGTGTCGGCCCCGAACCGAGCGAAGCCGCCGAGCGCGAAGAGCGGGTGATCCTCTCGAAACTGTTCGACGGGATCGCCGCCCCCGACCGCGGCGCGGACGCCGACGACGCGAACTGACGTGGCGAGTCGCCGAGGGCGTCGGCTCCCCGGCGCGAGTCAGGCGTAGTACAGTGCGCCCCACAGCAGCGGGACGATCAGCATCGCCAGCAGCGGCGCGAGGAGGACCGCGACGGCGGAGCCGGCACCGCCGCTGGCGACGAGGAGTGCGGTCGGCACGCCGGCGAAGACGAGGCCGAGACAGAGCGCGGCGACCGCGACCCCACGATCCGACGCTTCCTGTGTCGTGTCGAATCGCGGCAGGTCGAGCGCGTCCACCGCCTGCGCCCCGTCCGTGACCGGACCGAGACGGTACGACGTGCGCTCCTCGCCGAGTCCCGCGTCGAAGGTGACGACGCTCGTCTCGAGTAGTCTGCTCGTCAGTCGTTTCGACACGGCCGGGTCCCGGACCGTCCCGAGGGCACAGGTCCACTGTGGCGCGTCGAGGAGGGTGTCGTGACAGACCAGCGTGTCGCCGTAGCGCCGGTACTCGAGCGTGCCGTACTGGAGATAGTGAGCACTGAGTGTCGTGCCGACGACCGCCAGCAGGAGGGCGACGAGCACCGGCACGAAGGCGACGCCGAACGCGAGCACCCCGAACAGCGCCAGCACGAGCACGGCAGTCACCACGCCTCGGTTCACGAACGTCAGCGCGACCGGGACGACGCCCGACAGCAGGACTGCTCGCGTGTCGGTGCCGACGGTCGTGTCGGGTTCGCCGCTGGGCACGTCGAACTCCGGCGGTGCGTCCCCGGCCTCGGGTCTGCCAAACAGACGATCCAGCAGGGCCGGCGGATCGCGGTCGAGGTGGTCGCGCCAGAAGCCGTACAGTTCGGCGCTCGTCTGCCCGAGGACGACCAGGGCGAGCAACGCCTGCCGCCCGGCGGCCGACTCGCTCGCGACCGCGAGCAGCGGCAACGAGCAGAACAGCACCGAGAACTGTCGAACCGGGACGGCCGCGATGGCGCTGGCCGACGTCTCGCGGTACTGCTCGTCGCCGATGTAGTCGCTCCGAAAGGCGACGAGGTGACCGACCGCGAGTCCCACGCCCGCGAGCGCCACGTCGACCGAGAGGGTGCCGAGTGCGTCGAAGACCAGTCCACTGAGGGCGAACAGCCCGACGATCGCCCAGACGTAGAGGAAGCCACCGAGAAGCCCGAGCGCGTACGGGACGTTCCGGGGGTAGATCGGCGGCCACGCCGGGTGGAGCCGGAGTGCTCCGCGTTTCGTCCGGAGCCAGCCGAACGGTGTCGGGAGTTCCCCGGTCTCGTCGGTCGACAGGCGACGGGCGAACAGCATCCGGAGGCCGACGACGAGCGTCGTCACGACACCCTCGAACCCGTACAACAGGAGGAGCGTCTCCGCGCGCCACTCGCCGAGGATGACGCCGACGAGTGGCGCGAGGTTGACGACGACGAGCAGGAGTGCGCGAGCAGACCGGGGGAGGGCGGGCGGGCGGAACACGGCGGGAGGTCGGTCTGTCGGTTCCCACAGCCGACAGATAAACACTGCTGTCGACCCGTCAGGGCGGACTCTCGGTCTCGATTCCCTCGGGAACCGGCGGCACACAGGTCGCATTCACCGGTCGCGTCCCGGCCTGCGTGCCGTAGCGTTGCTCGTTCCCGATCGACACCTGCCACCGGTCGTACGTCGCCCGTATCCAGAACGAGGGGTCGATCTCCGGCGAGTCGTTCGCCCGAACCGCGTACCGGTGGGCGAGTTCGAAGTGGGCCGGACAGGTTCCGTGATGCAAGACGACGGCTGCGTCCAACTGCGCCTGCGGGGTGTCGATCGCACCGGCCCGCGCGAGTGACAGGACGCGTTCGATGCGAGCGGTGTCCCGACTCCGGTCCACGAACGCGCCGGTCTCCCGGTCGGCCTGATCGGTCGATTCGAGGTACGCCAGTTGTTCTTCAGGCGACCAGTCGGCGGGTGGCACGGCCGGTGACGCGGTCGCGATGGCGAGCAAGGGGCCGACCGTCACCACGAGGACGACGGCACCGACGACGAGGAGTGACCCGGAGACGACCGGCCGGTCTGTGAGTCGGTGGACACGATCCGGAGAGACGAGTCCGCCGGCGATACGGAGCAGGACTGTCCCGCCGACGAGATACGGCAGATAGACGACGACGAACAGGCCGGACATCGAGAGGAGACCGCTGGCTGTCTCGCCGCCGTCGACGAACCGGACACCGACACCGACGACGAGGAGCGCGACCGCGAGCAGTTGCACGCGCCGGGAGACCCGCCGCCCGACGTGGACGGCGATCACCCCGGCGAACGCGCCAGCGAGAACGAAGTAGCCGGTGACCGAGGTCGTGGCGAGACGCGCCGGATCGCTCCCGGCCATCACGCCGGTGCCGACGACGAGCGTAAGGAACACACAGATGTAGGTGATCCCGGCGAGGACGAGTGGTGTAGCGGCGCGACGGAGGGTGTCTCGGAGGGCCATACCTCTCTTCGGCCGACGACCGCCATAGTCTCCCACGCCGAGTCGCTGGTTCTGCGAATCGGCCGGTTCGAGGTTTGTCGCCGTCGGGTTTCCGGCTCACCGGCTCACGCCCTCGTCAGGGCGTACAACACCGAGAGGAGTCCGAGGACCTGCGCGAGGACGAACACGTCGTAGTAGCTGAGCGTCACAGGCAGAGAGGCGTCGAGGACGAACAGCGTCGTCGGGAGCACTGCGAGTAGCGCGATGCCGAGACCGAGAAACGCCAGCGGGCGACTCCCGTTCCGGACGTAGCCCCGGAAACACTGAGCGACGACGAGACTCGCCGTCACGATCAGCAGGGCGTTCACCGCGACGACCGCCGGGGAGACACTCATCGCTCAACACCTCCGGAATCAGTCGTTTTAGCCTCTGAATCGAGATCGTCGCTCTCCGAGTCGACCGGCTCACCGACCGACCGGTCGTCGCCAGTCTGTCGCGTCGGGGCGTAGATTGCGTAGAGGATACAACAGATGCCGAGCAGTTGGACCGTCTCCCGGACGATACCGGGAACGCGCTCGAACACGGTCACGCTCCCGATACCGACCGTCAGACCGAGCAGCGCGTCTACCGTCGTCAGCAGGACGAGTCCGACTGCGAGCAGGCGGGCTGTCCGGCGATCGGACCGACCGAACCCTCGGAGCGCCAGCGCACCGACCAGCAGACCCAGCGGGATGGTCACGAGGTACAGCGCGAGCGCGGCCCACGTCGGCAGGAACAGCAGGTCGACGGCCGAACCAGCGACAGTCATCTGAGTTCCTCGAACAGGTCGGTCAGTCGGTCGGCCGGGTCGTCGCGCTCCCGGTCCACGTCGACGTGGAACTCGCCGTCGCGCAACTCGACGGTGACACGCCGAAGTCGCGCCTGGTAGCGTTTGGCGTGGTGGCCGTCCCGGCGCACGTCGATGCTGGTCGTCACGAGATCGAGCGACTCCAGTCGGTCGAGACGGCGGTAGACGGTCGACACGTCAGCGTCGATTCGGTCGGCGAGTTCGGTCGCGCCGAGTGACTCGCGACTGGTAGCCGCGAGGATGGACCGGGCGTACTCGTCGTCGAGAACCGCCGTGACCGACGCGAGGTCGTCGCCGTCGCCCATCTGTCAGTGGACACGGTCGCCGGTCCGCCGGCGGTTGGTCCCGCGTCTGCTGTGCATCTCGACTGACAACTGGACTGACGCCTACTTGATGGCTTCGCCGACTCGTCGGGTCGCCGACCGGACGAAGGGTTTAGCACGTGAGACCTGCCGACCTCGGCGGTCGGCGACCAGCGGACCCAGCCCGCCGACCCGACTCACTCAGGGACCTCCCGTATCAGGACCAGCAGTTGCGTCCCGCCGAACTGCTGTTGAATCTGATCGACGAGTCTGAACCCCTCGGCACCGAGTTCGTTCAGCGACGCTTCCGGGTCTCTCCGGCGTAGTCCGCCGTCTCCCCGCGAACGGGACGGTCCGGTACTCGTACGTAGGCATCGACAGGTTCTCCACCGACAGCGACGACGACCGAGGAAGAGACGCTTGGGCCGGAGAGCTCAGGCAACGCTGTCGAGTCACGCGTCCGGCGTCTGGTGAGACGACCGACCGTCCCGCAGGCTACAGCAGCCAGCCGAGCACCGCGACGACCGGCGCGAGCACGGCCAGGTACACGGCGGCCTCGACGGCCCACGCCTGCCCGATGGTCCGGACGCGCTGGCGGGCAAGCCCTTCGGCACGGGGGAGCGGCACGAGCAGGAAGAAGCCGACCATCAGGGGGTAACAGACGACGGTCGCCAGCACGACCGCAAGCAGGCCCGGCCCGACGAGCAGGCCCGCGACGAGCGACAGCCAGAGAAACAGCGGGCCGGTCAGCGACCCGGCGACGTAGTGGACGACGGCGGCGAGGCGACGCGGGGCGTGGTCCGGTGGCTGGCGCGTGAGGACGCCGCTGGCGATGCGGGGCGGCGTCTCCCCCTCTGCGAGACGGGGCATCACGGCGTCCATCGCCAGCGTGGCGAGGACACCGGCGGCGATACTGGCGAGGATGAGTGCTGGCACCGACCACGGCACGGCGACCACGAGTGGGTTCACACCGGAGGCACGGACGCGGGGACACTACGTGTTTCGACTGCCGGCGGCGGTCCGGAGCGTTGACGGTGCGACCCGACGAAGCCAGTTGCATGACGGAGCGGGACCTGTTGGATCCACGCGACGACGACACCGCACACGACGGGTTCGACGTGTTGAGCGAGCCACTGCGACTCGACATCCTCCGGGCGCTGGCACGTCGTGTCCGCGACTACCCGGACGACCCGGTGATCGGGTTCGCCGACCTCCGGCGGGCGGTCGGCAGTCCCGACTCGGGGAACTTCAACTACCATCTGAACCAACTGACCGGACGGTTCGTCACCCAGACCGACGACGGCTACCGGATCACCGCGACGGGGATGCAGGTGGTCGCGGCCGTCTCGGTCGGCGTCTACGGCGAACAGCGTCGGATGGGGCCGACCGACCTGCCCGACCCCTGCCCGGTGTGTGACGCGACACTGACCGCCGAGTACGACACGGGACTGCTCGACGTGAGGTGTCCGAACGGCCACGAGTTCCGCCATCCACTGCCGCCGGGTGCCGTCGACGAGCGCTCGCTCGACGAGGTCGTCGAGTTGTTCTGGCTCCGGACGCGCCAGACGCTCGAACGCGCGGTCGAGGGGGTCTGTCCGTTCTGTTACGCACGGCTGTCGTGGTCCGTCGGCACCGAGTTCGACGACGACCAGCCGAGTTTCCGGAACCAATGTGACCGGTGCGGTGCGCAACTCTGGGTGCCCGCCTTCGCCCTCCTGCTTACACATCCGACGACCATCTCGTGCTACCACGACCACGGAGTCGATATCAGACGACGCTCTCTGTGGGCCGCCGAGTTCTACCGGAACCTCGCCGTGACGGTCACCGACACCGATCCAGTCAGGATCGAAGTTCGACTGGACGTGGCCGACGAACGACTGGTCGCTGTCGTCGCCGACGATCTCACGATCCTCGATGTCGAGCGCCGGAAACGAGTGTGACACCACCGGTGGGTTTCGCCGCGAGTGCACCAGCCTGCACCGATCACTGCTCCATACGGATCACCGTTTCTCGTGGATCAGTGCTCGTCTGCTGTCTGCATCTCCAACACGGCCCGTTCCTTCGCCCCGGCCTCGATCATCACGTCCGACTGTTCCCGGAGCCACTCCGGCAGGTCTGCGACGTACTCGGAGTGGCTCTGTGGCTTCGCGTCGGGGTCGTCGTGCAGGCGTGCCGGCTCCGAGTAGTGGGTCGCCGGGCGCACGTCACCCCACGTCGAGGCGGCCTGCGCGAACGCCTCGCGGTAGGGAAGCCCGCGGTCCGTGAAGGAGTGGTGGTGGTAGTCGAAGACCACCGGGACGCCCACCTCGTCGCCGACTTCTTCGACCAGTTCCGGCACGCTCCAGAGGCTCTCCTCGTCGTCGTTCTCGACGGTCAAGCGGGCGCGGGCACCGGGCGAGAGTCGTTTCACCGCCCCTCGGAACCGTTCTGCAGTCGCCGTCTTGTCGCCGTAGGTCGCGCCGATGTGGACGTTGATGCCGTAGTACGGCGACCGGTCCAGTTCCATGAGATCGAGCCAGTCGGCGTGGTACTCCACCGCGTCGACCGCGCGCCGGACCGTCTCGTCGTCGGTGCTGGCGAGTTTACACCAGTAGTCGGGGTGGAAGGTGAACCGCATGTCGTGTCTCTCGATCAGTCGACCGCACCGCTGAGCGAGCAGTTCGATGTCGTCGTAGTCGGGCAGGTCCGCGAGGTCGAACTGGGAGTTCCACGGGACGAGCGTCGAGGTACACCGGTAGAAGCGGATGTCCTCGTCGAGGTTCCACCGGAGAATCTGGTAGAGGTCGGTGAGGTTCTGGACCGCCAACTCCGAGGCGTACGGCAGGCCGCGCTCCTCGAAGGTCGCCTTGCGCATGTCGCGGTTACACCGGAGCGGGATGTCGCGGTCCCGCAGGGTGCGGTTCATGCAGGGATAGCCGAGCATCGTCGTCTCGTCTGTCTCCCGGGACCGGACGGACATGAACCACGCGGACGCCGACGTGACGAACGCAGACTACCAAGCCCAAGGTGACGAACGCCGACTACCAAGCCCGACGTGTCGGCCCCGACGAACGTTTGGATCGGACGGCTCCGAGTAATACTCCGACGCAACTGCATTTTCAATTGACAATCTTACCAAAAGAAATAATATATTTCGTCGCCACAGTGAACCGTGGTACGAACCATTCGAAGACGAGACGCGATCAGAGGCCTCGGAGTCGCCACGATCACCGCACTCGCCGGCTGTACCGGCGGTGACGGCGACGGTGACGGTGGAGACGGGGACTCCGGTGGGAGCTCCGGCGACGAGAGCGACTCCGGCGGTGGTTCGACGGACGACGGCGGGTCTGGCGGAGACACCGCGACGAGTACGGACGACGACTCCGACTCCGGGTCGATGGGCACCTCGAACAGCTTCGAGTACACCTTCGGGAGCAACGACGACGTGAGTGGCAGTTCACTGACGGCGCTCCGGGCGAACTACCCCGACGGGTCCGGTGCCGTGAGCGACGCCGAGATCGCCTCGGTCATGCTCGGCGGCGAGGACGTGGCTGACGACCTCAACGCGACGAGCACGTCGAACAACGGGACGAGTCTGTCGGCGGACTTCGGCGGCGCGTACGACATCACCGCAGAGGAGACGCTGACGATGGAACTGTCCGGTGTCTCGACGCCCGACGGCACCTACACCGTCGAGGTCGTCGTCAACCCGCAGTCCGGCGCGACCACCTTCGAGACCTCGTTCTGAGTCCGAACGGTCGAACCACACCTTTTTATCGACCGCCGGCCGTCGACCCGCCGTCCGCGAACCGGAGGAGAGACCGGCCGAGACTCCCGAGCAGATACAGCCCCGCGCCGACGAAGATCGGGATCGTGACGAACGTGGCGATACTGCCGGTGCCGTCTGCTGGCGTCGCCTCGAACAGTTGTGCGGAGATGGCACCCAGTTGGAGGAGGACGACGGCGATCAGTCGGCGACACGTCCGGCGGAGGGCTGGACTCGACATACGGCCGGGTGCTCGCGCCCGACGCCTGTCGGTTTCGGTTCGGTCCCGCCCGCCGATCACACCGGGTCACGAGCCTCCCTCGACGGCTACACGACCACAAGCTTCTTCGAGAATCCGGGACACCGACGATCCGTGCCCCTCCACACGCCAGATCGGCCGACGAGACGACAGTTTCTCGCCGCGAGCGCCGCCACCGGCCTGACGGCCACCGCCGGGTGTCTCGGTGACGGTGTCGCCGACCCGGACGCGAGTTCCTCGGTGTCGATGGGTGTCACGGTGCCACCGGACCGGGAGCCCTCGGCGGTGAAGTGGTATCTCTCGCCGGCCGAACTCGCCGTCTTTGTCGAGCGCCAGCGAGAGTGGTTCGGCGAGGCCGCACCGTGGGACGTCGACGAACCGGTCCGCAACGACGGCGAGTTCGTCGGTGCGTGGGCACTGACGCCGACAGTCGGCGGTGACGACGACCCGCTCGGTCTACTGACGATACTCTGCCTGACTCGCCGGATCGAGCGTGGCGACGACGACCGCCTGCGACATCTCTGCTGGGCCGGCGGGCGTCGCCTGCGCTCGACCCGGCCGGTCGTCGGCGACCTCGGTCCCGAGTTGGCACTCGCGGACCTCGCGGTCGGCCTGACGACCCGCGACGGCCCGCTGGATCTGCTGGCAGTCGCACCCGCCGACGTCGGCGAGGCGACCGACGACGGGACGCTGTTCGTCGCCACACAGAGCAGACCGGGCCTCGAACAGCCGACGCCGCCGGGAGAGGTGGCCGTCGAACGAGACGACGGCGGGCGCTACCTGCTCCGGTGGCGGGGGAACCGAACCGCACCGACCGCCCTGACCGCGATCTGTGAGACGAGCGTCCCCGGCGGGAACGCGAGACTCGACTTCGCGGTCGACGCCGGCCTCGGACTGGCCGGTCGCGGCCCGCTGTGAGACGGTCGGTGTCCCTCGCTCGTCACCGGGTCCGCCGGACGTGATCGCTCGTCTCGACCGAGATGTCGAGTGCGTCGGTCGACCTGATCCACGGGATGTACTCCGCGAGACGGTCGGCCTCGCGCAGTGCCTCGACGCTGTCGTACTCCTCGCGGAGTTCCTCGTTGGTGAACGTCGCGTGAATCTGGTCGTGACACGGGCGACAGAGCATGACGGTCGGGCTCTCTCTCCGGCGTTCCGGCCGCAGGTGGTGTTCCTGCACGACCTGCGGGTCGTCGAGTCGCTCGTCGGGGACGACCCGCCGGCAGAGCGCACACGTCGTCGGCATCGGTGAGGGGTAAGAACGGGAGCGTTACGAGTCGTTCGGTACTGCGGGAGTCGCGGTGGGTCCGCAGGAGGCCGCTTCGAGGAGCAGGTGACGGACCGACCGCGCTCCGGACCGGCGCACTCAGCGGCGCGTGACGTTCGCCCAGACGAGTCGGTGGTCGGAGGCGGCGGCCACGTCGGCACCCAGGCCCCGCTTCTCGGCGTTCCGACTCGGCCAGACGACCGACGACCGGCGCGTCGAGAGACTCGGCGACGGGAGCACCCAGTCGACCTGCGAGCCACCGCCGAACGTCGCCGTGGCGTACGGGTTCCCGCGCTGGGCACCGCCGGGACTCGTCGGGAGACTGCTGGTGTCGAAGTCGGGGTTCTCGAGGAAGTACGTCGTCGCCGGGTCGAGCGGTCGGTCGCTGCCCGGGCCGGCGTTCATGTCCCCCAGCAGGACGTAGTCCGCGTCGGCTCCGAGCCCACCGGACTGGCCGCTGTCGTCGTAGATGTAGTCCTCGCCGGCGACGTAGTCGGCGAAGAAGCGGACCTCGTCGTGGTTCCACCGGCCGTTGAAGTTGTTTGCCCCGTCGAACGCCGACGGCGTCGGGTGGGCGAACAGGCCGTGGACGACGCCGTCGTCGACCTCGAACGGCACGTCGACGTGCGTCTTCGAGGAGAGCCGGTACACCTCGGTCTCCGCCTCCGTCAGGTAGATGGCGTCGGTGTCGGTGCCCGGGTCGCTCTCCAGGGGGATCAGGTTCCCCGGCATGTCCGCCCACCTGAACTCTTGGAACGTGCGGACCGCCGACTCGTCGAACGGCACGCGACTCGCGACCACGAACGCGTAGTGGCCGGGGTAGAAACCGAAGCCAAACGCGTCGCCGGGTCGCTCGCCCGCCGACCCGTCCTTGTTGAAGTCGTAGTCGGCCTCGGGCAGGACGCCGGTGTTGCTGTCCGGTTGCAGGGTGTACGGGTAGTCGATGCCCTCCAGATCGTCGCGCTGTGGGACCGTGAGGTAGTTCTCGACGAACGCCTCGACGTTCGGCGTGTCGGTCGCGACGCCCTCCTGCAGGTTGTTCGTGAGTTCGTTGACGACGAGGACGTCCGGGCGGACCTCCTGGATCACGCGGGCGGCGGCGGCCGCCTGCGGGTCGCCCGGTGACTGGACCTGTTCCGTCTCCAGTTCGACGACGTTGAACGCCGCGAAGCGGGTCGTGGTCGGCTTCCCGCGTCCACTGGCCAGTCCCGCGAGAGTCGGTCCCGTCGCCGCGACGCCCAGCGTCTGCAGGAGACGCCGACGTGAAGTGTGCCGTGTCACGGTTCGGTACCACGTCACACAGTGTAAAATGAGTTGGCTTCGGGGAAGTTCTCAATCGACGTGACTCAGTCCGGTGGCTCGCCGTTTCCGGCGGGGACGACGGTCACGGGCACCCGTGCCATGTCGGCGACGGCGAAGGCGGTGTTCCCCTTCGTCAGCGTCTCTACCAGTTCCTTCGACTCGTGGCCGACGACGATGTGCGAGGTGCCGTCCTCGGCGGCGAGGTCGGCGAGGGCCGCGCCGATCTGCTGACGTGGCCGGCCGGCCGCGTAGTCCAACCGCTGGATGGTGATGGTCGAGACGACCGGTGCGGTGGCGAGTCGTTCCTCCAGTGACGCCCTGAACCGGGCCACGTCGGCGTCGGAGACCGAGTCGTCGACGAGGTGGACCACGTGGAGTTCCTCGTTCAACTCGTGTCCGAGGTCGACGGCGACCGTCACTACCCGCTCCCGGAGCGAGTCGTTCGCGGCGGCGACGAGAATGGTCATAGGCTTCGTACGTGACGTGTTACCAAATTAGTTTGTGGCCCACGTCAGACGCGTGTCGGCGGACGGGAGGTCGAGCGAGTCGCCTCGGACTCGCCCGGGCAGGTCGGCCAGTCGACGCGCCGTGGAGGGGGTCGCACTCACTCGTCCAGCGCCCGGTGTGGCGCGACGTGGGGGCCACCGTCGCGTTCGGTGTCGACGCTGGCGTCGACCCGGAACACGTCCGCGAGGAGGTCCTCGGTGACGACCTCGGTCGGCGGGCCCCAGTCGTACAGTTCGCCGTCTTTCATCGCCACGAGGTTGTCGGCGAAGCGGGCCGCCTGCCCGATGTCGTGGAGGACGACCCCGACCGTGATACCGGCCTCGCGGTTCAGCGTCCGCACGACCTCCATGACACGAAGTTGGTGGTGCAGATCGAGGTACGTCGTCGGTTCGTCGAGGAGGAGGACGTCGGTGTCCTGTGCCAGCACCATGGCGATCCACGCGAGTTGTTTCTGGCCGCCGCTGAGCGTCCCGAGTTCGGTGTCCCGCAGGTGGTCGACGCCCGCGAGGTCGATGGCGCGATCCACCGCGTGGTGGTCGGCCTCGGACAGCGACTCGAAGAAGCCCCGGTGCGGGTACCGACCGTGGTACGCGAGGTCCTCGACGGTCGTGCTGGCCGGCGACTCGTGTTCCTGCGACAGCAGACCGAGACGCCGGGCGAGTTCGTCGTCGTCGAGTCGGTGGACCGCCTCGCCGTCGAGCAGTACCTCGCCGGACTCGGGTGCCAACTGGTCGGCCAGCGCCTTCAGGAGCGTACTCTTGCCGCTCCCGTTCGGCCCGACGAGCGCCGTGACCTCGCCCGCCGGGACCAGGACCTTCTCACACTCGACGACCGGGTCCTCGGTCGTCGGGTAGCCGAGCGCGAGGTCCTCGCCGACGAGTTCGCTCGCCGACGTCTCGCCGGGCGTCGTTCCGTCGCCGGGCGCTGTCGCGTCGTCGTCTGCCGCCGACCTGTCGGGCTTCTGTGCCGGCATCAGAGATCACCCATCCGGTCCTGTCGCCGCATCAGGTAGAGGAAGTACGGCCCGCCGACGAGACCGGTGACGACACCCACCGGAATCTGGACCGGACTCAGGGCGAGTCGTGCGCCCACGTCGGCCGCGACGAGCAGCGCCGGCCCCGCGAAGACGCACCCCACGACCAGTTTCCGGTAGTCGCTCCCGACGAGGTTCCGAACCACGTGCGGGACGATCAGCCCGACGAAGCCGACGATACCCGCGACCGCGATGCTGGCGGCGGCCGCCAGCACCGCCACGCCCGACAGCGCGAACCGCACCTTCTCGACCGACATCCCCAGCGCGCTGGCGGTGTCCTCGCCGAGCAAGAGGACGTTCAACTGGCGTGCGCCGAGCAGTGCGAGCAGCAGCGAGACGACCGTCCACGGCAGGGCCATGCGGACCTGCTCCCAGTCGGTCCCGGTCAGCGACCCGGTGGTCCACGCGATGGCCGACTGGACGACGCCGATGTCGTCGGCGAAGAAGAACAGCGCCGTCTGGACCGACCCGAAGACGGTGCCGACGACGACGCCGGCGAGGACCAGTCGCACCGGCGAGGTGCCGTTCTGCCACGCGATGGCGTAGACGATCAGGAAGGCGAGCGCCCCGCCGGCGGCCGCGATCAGCGGGAGCACCGTCGTCAACCCGGAGAAGACGACGAGCGTCAGCAGGATCGCCAGCCCCGCCCCGGAGGAGACCCCGAGGATGAACGGGCTGGCGAGTTCGTTGCGCGTGACCGCCTGGAAGATAGCCCCCGAGACGGCGAGATTCGCGCCGACGAGCGCCGCGACGAAGACGCGCGGCAGGCGGATGTTCCAGACGATCAGGCTCCGGCGGTTCATCTCCGGCACCTCCGCGCCCAACAGGAACGCCTCCCACGCCTCCCGGCGCAGGACCACGTTCGGGTCGAAGACGGCCCGCCACGCCTCGACGACCGTCATCGAGAACGTGCCGTAGCTGACCTGCACGAGGCCGCCCGCGACAACTACGGCGACGCTCCCGAGACAGACCGCGACGAGCGACCGGTCGATCCAGCCGAGCGGTCGGTGTCGCTCACGATTCCGGCCCGGCGTCTCCGCGTCGTACTCGCTCGCCACGGTCAGTCACCCACCACCGTCTCGCGGTCGAGATACGCCCGGATCGCCGCGTCGTCCATCGCGTCGAGGAGTCTGTCCGCACCGATTCCGTCGACGGCCGCTGCCGGGTCGAGGTGTTCGGCGAGTCGTGCCTGTCCGTCCTCGGCGCGGGTCGTCTCCTCGTTCGTGTCGATGTAGGAGTCGCGCGCCTCGGCGATGGCCCTCGCTCGGACGCGTCGGTAGCGCTCCGAGTCCGTGTCGACCGGCGCGTCGGCGTGGTGGTCGTCGAACCACTCCACCCAGCGCGCGCGGTCGGCCCACTCGGCGTCCAGTTCCGCCGTTCTCCGGGTCCAGTCGACGCGCTCGGTCGCCACTGCCTCCCACCACCCGTCGTCGATGCGGGCGTCGGCGACGACTCGTCGACCGACTCGTGCGCCGCGCCCGGCGGCGATCATCGCCTGTGTGTCCTCGGGGGACGGCGAGACGACGTAGAGACCGTCGACCGGCGTCGTCCCGTCGTGGGCGGCGCAGTCGTCGCGCAACTGGGCGTCGTCCGAGGGGTCGGTGAACAGATCGGCCGCCGCGTCCAGGTCCCGCAGGTAGTCGGCGTCGTACCGGGTCGCGGTCACGACCCGACTCGCGGTGACGGGATCACCCGACTGCGGGCGGACGCGGAAGTGTGGTTCCTCTGTGTCGGCGGCCTCCCCAGTCTCGGCCGGGGCGTCGACGCGTTCGACCGACTCGACGAGATTCGGTTCGATCACACAGCCGGCGGTCTCGGCGTGGTCGTGACACAGTTCGGCGAACGTCTCGGCGTCGACGCCCGCCGGGAAGCCGAGGTAGTTCTCCAGGTGTGCACACCGGGCGATGGAGGACCTGCCACGGTCGAACAGGAGGGTGTCGAGTCCCGCTCGCGCCGTGAACACGCCGACCGCACAGCCCGCCGGCCCGCCGCCGACGACCACCACGTCGTGCTCGGGGGTCATCTCACAGCTCCCCGTTCACGACCTCGACGACGCGTTCCCGGTCGAACAACTCACCCTCGAAGTCGTAGAGCTGTTCGGCGGTGCGTTCGGTCAGCACCATGTTCGTGATCGGCCCCTGGTACAGACCGCCGGCCCGGTAGACGTCGCCGTTCTGCACCGCGGTCAGATCGCTCGCGGTCGGGTGCTCCTCCAGGAAGGAGACGACGCTGTCGCGGAACTCGCTCTCGGACTTCGACTCGTAGCCGCGGAGCAGGAGGACCGGCGGGTCGACCTCCAGCAGCGTCTCCAGGTCGATGGCGGCGCGACTGCCGTGGAAGTCCTTGATGTCGGTACTGGCGAGTGCGTCCCGGACCCCGAGGTCGCGCAGGTGTTTGAAGCCGGTCCCCTCCCCGACGATGTAGGGGTAGAACTCCTCCGGTTCGTCGCCGACGCCCCACAGGACGGCCACGTCGGGGCGGTCCGCGCTGCCGGGGACGACGGGTGCGAGGTTCGACTGGAAGTCGTCGTGGATCGACTCGAACGCCTCGTAGCGGTCGTGGCGGTCGAACACGCGAGAGAGCTTCTCGAAGCCCTCGTACAGGGAGTAGTAGCGGTAGTCCTCGTGCCACGGGTAGTGTTGGGCGTAGATACAGTTGCCGAACAGCGGGCCGATTCGGTCCTCGACCTCGGCCACGTCGCTCTCCGCCCACCCCTTGAACCGGTTCTGGAGGAAGTTCGGGTCCATCACGTGGACGTCGGCGTTCAGTTCGTAGAACAGTTCCTTGCTCACGCCGTCCTGGTACAGCGACACCATGTCGCTCGTGTCCACCGAGAGGTCCGGAATCGCGTCGTAGTACTGCGTGTGGTACCGGTTCGTGAGCCACACCGCCTTCGGCGGTTCGAGGCCGAGCGCGATCCCCATGTCGGCCCAACTCCCGTTGTTGGCGACCCACGTCTCCGGCACCGAGTCGAAGGTGACCTCGCCGACCGGTTCGATGGACACCGAGTACGACTCGGCCTCGGGCGTCGCGGTCGCCGTCTCGGACGGCGTCGCGGTGTCGGTCGCGTCGCTCTCCGTCGCCGGGGTGTCCCCCTCGCCGGTACACCCGGCGAGCAGTGCCCCGACGCCGAGCGCACCGGCGTACTGCAGGTAGTCGCGTCGTGTCGGTCCGTCTGAACCGTCGCGTGCTCCAGCCATACGATTTAGGCTCACCTAAAGGTACAAGTGGGTTTCGAAGTTTAGGGGCCCCTAAATCGTGTGAACCGTCGACAGGAGTCGCCGACGGGAGGGCGTCGTGGTCCCGCAGACCCGTGTCTGCGGTCGGGACTCACTCGGCCTCGCCAGTCCGTCTCCCGGTCAGTTCCTCGATGCGGAACTCGTAGATAGTCGCCGCCAGGTCGTCCACGTCCTCGCCGAACACCCGGAGCGGGTCGTACAGGTCGTTGACCACCGCATCGGAGAAGTCGTCCTGTGTGGCGTCGGGGAGTTCGTGGACCGTCCCGCGTGCCAGCACGCTCCACGAGCGGTCGTCCTCGGTCGTGTCGTAGACGACGAACGTCGCCCGGTCGGTCGAATCGAGGTAGTCCAGTTTCTCGCTGTCGTCGTGGACACCGAGACGGATCAGCAGTCGCTCGCCGTCGAAGTGGTAGCCCACCGGGACCGCGTAGGCGTCGCCGGCGTCCGCCAGCGAGAGGACGCCAGTGGTGCGACTCCGGAGGTAGTCGGCGAGTTCGGCCTCGTCCATCCCGAACGTGTAGACGTACTCGACGTGTTCCATACCCACAGTACGTCGGCCAGCAGGAAGAAGCCGCGCCCGTCTCGACCGGTGTCGACTCTCCCGGCAGTCTCAACGCGGGGTGCGGTGGCGAGTCTATCGTCAGTCTCGACACAGAGTGCGGTGTCGACTCAGAGCCACGGCGCGCGTGACTCGTCCTCGCCGGGGTAGCCGTAGCCCGTCTCGTCGCTCTCGTCGTCGCCGCCGTCGGCCATCGCGTCCGCCTCGGGGCGGACCGGGCCGTACTCCGGGGCCTCGGGATCGACACCGGTCGGCTCCGGACTCGGGACGTCCGAGACCGGGACGTCGTCGGTCGATTGCGGCACCTCCTCGCTCCCGTCTGCGACGCCACGGTCCAGCGCGAACAGCGCCGTCACGCCCATGACGCCGAGGGCGACCGGCGCGTCCGGGTGCCAGACGCCCGAGACCGACAGCGCGAGGACGCCGAGGGCGACCGCACTGCCGAACCGGAACAGGTCGAGGTCGACCGCGCCACGCAGACGCGGGCCGAGCAGGGCGACCAACAGCGCGAAGCCGACGCCGACGCCGGCCGCCGCCGCACCGCGGACGACCTGCATCGCCTCCGGTTCGAAGACCAACGCCGAACTCGGCATCTGGAGTGCCGCGACGAGACCGAGGCCGATGATGATCCCCGGGCGTGGGAGGTACTCGCCGATCTCCGCGCTCGCCGTCTTCGCCGCGATCGAGAGGATCACCAGGCCGGCGAAGCGGTGGAACAGTTGCGTGTCGATGACCTGATCCAGCGTCGGGGCCAGTGCGGCCTCGACTGCCGCCAGCGGGATCAAGAACAGCCCGAGCGTCAGGACCGCCGTGACCTGTTCTCTCCGAGTCCCCTCCATGTCGGCGAGGATGACCGCGACCGTGGCGGACCCACCGAAGATCAGGAGGCCGACCTCGACGACGCCGGTCCACGTCGCCACCGCACCGGCGAGGATCATCGCCGGGAAGATACCGTCGACCAGCGGGAGCGCCATGACGGTAGCCAGCAGCTTGGTCGCGCCGCCGACCTGTCGTTCGAGCCGTAACGCGATCGGGTGTTGCGAGACGCTCATTCCGGGTTACGGGCGGCCGTCACCGTCGGCCAAACGGCGATATGAAGACAACACTCCCGAATCGAGGAGTCGGAGTCCGAAGGTCCCGTCGAACCGCTGTTTGAGTGTGTGCCACATCGCTGTAAACGGAATGCCGGAGAAAGTGGTCGTCTGACCGGCAGTGCGCGATGCGACGGAGTTGACGGGTGCCATATTCCAGTACAATCGCACTGACCTATTAAGCGTTGTGTGGGACGTGTCCGCATTCACCATTCGTATCCCCACCACGGATATAAGAAGCGCCGAGGGTTCGTAGCTTTTCGTGCGAGTATTTCGAGGATCGTTCGGTTCTCGACCGCCCATCGGGCGAATATTGCACGAACTGTGGAACCGTGATAGATTCGGTCTCGCGTGGGCTCGGATCGGGCGGTCGAGTCGGGTGTCCCACCGGTCGCCGGTTCGACCGGGGGGACTCGATAGGCACATTCGTGGACATCTCGGCTGACGACAGTGGCAGACACCCACAGGGACGTGCCGTCTCGGAACGTTTTTGTTGCCGGCTACGGGACGACTTATATGGCGAACGACGTTCCCGAGCGAGACCCCTTCTCGGAGAAACTACGAGTACCGGAGGCACTGACGTTCGACGACGTGCTGCTCCGCCCGATGGAGAGCCGAGTCGAACCCGACGACGCCGACGTCTCGACACGCGTGTCGAAGGGCGTCGAACTGACGATTCCGATCCTCTCGGCGGCGATGGACACCGTCACCGAGGCGGAGATGGCCATCGGGATGGCCCGCGAGGGCGGGCTCGGCGTGCTCCACCGGAACATGCCGGTGGACGTGATGGAAGCCCAGATTCGGCAGGTGAAGCGCGCGGACGAACTCGTCATCCAGCGCGAGGACGTGGTGACGGCCAGTCCCGCCCAGACCGTGCGCGAGGTCGACGAGATGATGGAACGCGAGGGCGTCTCCGGTGCCCCGGTCGTCGCCGACGACGACACGGTGCTGGGGATCATCTCCGGGACCGACATCCGACCGTACCTCGAAGTCGGCGACCGCGACGAGGTGCGCGAGGCGATGACCGACGAGGTCATCACCGCCGGGCAGGACGTGACCGCCCGCGAGGCGCTGGAACTGATGTACGACTACAAGATCGAGCGCGTCCCCATCGTGGACGACGAGGACCGCCTGGTCGGTCTCGTCACGATGCAGGGCATCCTCCAGCGCCGAGAACACGAGGACGCCGCCCGCGACGACGCCGGACGCCTGCGCGCCGGCGTCGCCGTCGGTCCCTTCGAGGACGAACGCGCCGTCGCGGCCGACGAGGCTGGCGCGGACGTGCTGTTCATCGACTGTGCCCACGCGCACAACCTGAACGTCATCGACTCGGCGCGAGCCATCGCGGAGTCCGTCGAGGCGGACGTGGTCGTCGGGAACGTCGGCACCAGCGAGGCCGCCGAGGCCTGCGTCGACTTCGCGGACGGCCTGAAGGTCGGCATCGGGCCGGGATCGATCTGTACGACCCGCGTGGTCTCGGGTGCCGGGATGCCCCAGATCACGGCCGTCGCGGAGGTCGCAGACGTGGCGAGTCGCCACGACGTGCCGGTGATCGCCGACGGTGGCATCCGGTACTCCGGCGACGCCATCAAGGCCATCGCGGCCGGCGCGGACGCGGTGATGCTCGGCTCCTACTTCGCCGGGACGGACGCGGCCCCGGGTCGCGTCATCACGATGAACGGGAAGAAGTACAAGCAGTACCGCGGGATGGGGTCGGTCGGCGCGATGCGCTCGGGCGGCGGCGACCGCTACCTGAAAGAGGAGAAGGACGACGAGGACTTCGTGCCGGAGGGCGTCGAGGCCGCGACCCCGTACAAGGGGACGCTCGCCTCCGAACTCCACCAACTGGTCGGCGGGATGAAGTCCGGGATGGGCTACGTCGGCGCGGAGACCCTGCCGGGGTTCAAACAGCGCGCGGAGTTCGTCCGCGTCTCCTCGGCCGGCCAGACCGAGGGTCACCCGCACGACGTGATGATCACCGACGAGGCACCGAACTACAGCCCGCAGAACGACTGATCGGCTAGTCGGAGTTCGGTTGCGACTCTTCGTTCTCCTCCGTCTCCGACTGCGACTCGCGGAGCGTCTCGACCTCGTCTTCTAACGACTCGACGCGGGACTGGAGTTCGTCGGGTTCGGCGAGTTGCCTGACGAAGTGCAGGACGACGAGAGCCACGATGACCGAGAGCAAGACACCGACGAGGAGTAGCGGGACGAGCCACGCCGTCTCGGGCGGGAGTTGCATCGGGAGGGGCACGGGACGGGTGTGGACCCGGCTCGGAGTTTGACGTTTTGGTTCGGGACGGTGTTCTCGTTGAACGTGGATGCGACTGTGGTCGGAGCCTCCCCGTGACACTGCTGCTCGGTGGTAAGACCGCGACTGCGACGGCAACAGTGACCGCGACAGCAACAGCAACCGCGACAGCACCGCACCTCGTCCTCCCCAGCCTCGGGGACCTCTCCGCACCGCCCGGTCCCCTCCCTCGCGCGTCCCTCGTGCGCCGACTGCAACCACGAACAACTCGACTAACAATTCAGCTTACCACAGACTCACCAGTCAGAGGGGCTGGCGCGACCTCGTGTCGCGCCGACGGTCGCAGGGAGGCGCCTGCGCTGATCCGACTGGTCCACCGGGTGTTGCATGCGTCCACGCAAGATCGCCGGGTGGGACTGAAAGGGGCCGACCGCTCGACCCGGCCCCGACGCCGGTACACTGGACTGAGGGCTGGCGGGACAAGCCCGCCAGCCCGAGGGAAGCGCGCCCCAAGTCGCGGCCGTCTTCGTGAGCGAAGCGAACGAAGGCTCGGGAGAGCTTGCCTCTCCCGGCGGTCAAGCGGTCGGGGGCTTTCACCCCTCGTCTTCCTCGACAGATTCGGCGGAATGCAGTTCGTCGCCGACCGATTCGACGGGACCACCCAAACAGTTCGCCACCTCCTACCGGCGACGAAGCTATTAGTCCACCGACACCGTCTCTCCACCTGTGACTCCCCCGATCCACCTCGCGGACCTCCACAAGCACTTCGGGGACGTGAAAGCGGTAGACGGCGTCTCGCTCGACGTCGAGCAGGGCGAGATCTTCGGGTTCCTCGGACCGAACGGCGCGGGCAAGTCCACGACAATCCGCACTCTGCTCGGCTTCCTCCACCCGACCAGCGGCACCGCGCAGGTGCTCGGCACCGACTCGACCGACCGCGCCGGGATGCGGGAGGTGAAGACCGAACTCGGCTACCTCCCGAGCGACGTGCAGTTCCCGGAGGGCGTCACCGGTCAGCAGGCGCTGGACTACTACGCCGGCCTGAAGGGCGACGAACGCCGCGAGGACCTCCTCGCGGACTTCCCGGTCCCACTCGACCGGAAGATCAAGACCTACTCGCGGGGGAACCGCCAGAAACTCGCCATCGTACAGGCGTTCATGCACGAACCCGACCTGCTGGTGATGGACGAACCGACCGCCGGCCTGGACCCCCTCGTGCAGGAGCGCTTCTACGACTTTCTGGACCGGGAGGTCGACCGCGGCGCGACCGTCTTCTTCTCGACGCACATCCTGAGTGAGGTGCGACGGATGTGCGAGCGCGTGGCGATCATCCGCGAGGGGCAACTCGTCACCGTCGAGGAGATCGACGATCTCCTGCGCAAGAGCGGGAAGGTCGTCCACGTCCAGTCGCCCGACCACCTCGCGCCCGACGACTTCCGGTTCGAGGGTGTCGCCAGCGTCGAGGCAGCGTCCGGTGGGCTTCGACTGCTCGTCACCGGCAACTACGACGAACTCCTCGACAGACTCACCGACTACCACGTGACCGACCTCGAGATGCGCGAGACCGCCATCGAGGACGTGTTCATGCACTTCTACGACGAGGGGACAGCCGATACACCGGAGGCGATGGATTCGGATACGGTCGACCCGACCGATCCGGACGGCGACCCCGACGCCGGGCAGACCGAGGAGGTGTCGCCGGATGTGTGAGTCGCCGGGCGTCTGTCACCGGGCGGGCGTCCACCGGGAGGTGAACAGATGCTCGAAGTGACGAGCTTCGAGTCCCGCCAACGCGTGCGCGGCATCTTCCTGCTGACGGCCGCACTCGGCGCGCTGATCGTGCTGACGATGGCCGTCTTCCCCTCTATCGAGAGCGCCGGCGTCGATCTGGACGCCTACCTGGAGAGCCTGCCGCCGGAGGCCCGCCGGGCGTTCGTCGGCAACGTCACGTCGATCACGACCATCGAGGGGTATCTCGTCTCGCAACTGTACCAGTTCGGCTGGCTCCTCATCCTCGGCGTCTACTTCGCGTACACCGCCGCCTCGTCGGTGGCGAAGGAGGTCGAACGCACCTCGATCGACCTGCTGCTGGCCGCGCCGGTCTCCCGCACCCGGATCGTCGTCGGGAAGTTCCTCGCGCTGGTGCCGACCGTGATCGCGGTCAACGCCTTGACCTTCGTGTTGATCTGGGCCAGTGTCGCGTTCCTCGGCGAGGAAGTCGCACTCGTCGATCTGATCGCGGTGCACGTCGTCTCCATCCCGTACCTGCTCGCGTGTGCCGCACTCGGTCTCGTGGCATCCGTCTCCTTCGACACCGCCCGCCGGGCACAGACGGTCGGGATCGGCGCGGTGTTCGGCACGTTCCTCCTCGACTCGCTGACGTTCGACACCGACTACGAGTGGCTGGGCGATCTGGCGTTCGCGCGGTACTACGACCCCGGCGAGATTCTCGTCGAGGGGACGATCGACTGGACCGGCGTGGCGGTCCTGCTGGCCGCGACGGTCGCCCTGGTGATCGTCGCCGCAGAACTGTTCGAGCGCCGCGAGATCAGTGGCTGAGCGGTGCGAGAGAGACGACGAGAGACGCAGTGTGCGACGGAAGGAGAAGCGACGAGAGACGCAGTGTGCGAGAGCGGTTACTGCGACCGAATTCGGCCCGGCGACCCCATCGGTTCGTCGGAGCCGAGCGACCGGAACGACCCGCCGGACTGGATGATGTTGAACGCGGTCATCAGGTCCGACCGCGAGACGAGTCCGACCATCGCGCCGGTCTCGTCCACGACCGGGAGGCGACCGACGCCGGTCTGTTGCATCGTCCGGAGCGCGTCCATGGCCTCACCCTCGACCGGCACGGTCGCCAACTCGCCGGCGGGCGTCATCACGTCCTCGACCCGGTAGGCGTCGCGTTCGACCTCTGGGACCGACCGCGCGTCCTCGAGTGTCACCATCCCGGCCAACTGGCCGTTCTGGAGCACGGGGTAGCCCGTGTGTCGCTCGACGAACATCCGGTCGATCAACTCCGCGACCGAGGTGTCCCGCTCGACCGTGTGGAGGTCCTCGCGGGCGGTCATGATGTCCCGGATCGAGACGCCCTCGAAGGCCGCCTTCAACACCGTCTGCTGGGCCTCGCCGGAGGCACCCATGTAGATGAAGAACGCCAGCGCGATCAGGAAGATGTTGGTGAACAGGCCGTAGATCCCGAGCAAGAAGGCGAAGACCTTCCCGACCTCGGCGGCGATCTTCGTCGCCTGCGCGTGGGGGCGGGTCCGGGCGAGCAGCGCACGCAGGACGCGCCCGCCGTCCATCGGGAACCCCGGGAGCATGTTGAACACCGCCAGCGCGACGTTCGTCAGCGCGAGGTAGCCGAGCACGAACTGGATCGACGCCCCGCCCGGAATCGTCGTGAACGCGACCCACGAGATGACGCCGAGCGCGACCGAGACGATCGGGCCGGCGATCGCGATCAACAGTTCCTGTTTCCAGTCTTCGGGGATCTCGGTGAACCGAGCCACCCCGCCGAACAGCCACAGCGTGATCGACTCGATCTCGTAGCCGTAGCGCATCGCCACCAGCGAGTGGCCGAACTCGTGGAGCAGGACCCCGGCGAAGAGTCCCAGCGCGGAGACGATGCCCAGCACGAGCGGATCGGTCCCGGAGAGCGCGGTCGGGTCGATGCTCGCGCCGAAGCCGTTGAGTATCTCGACCCACTGGCCGACCTGTGCGCTGATGAGCCAGGCGAACAGCGGGAGAATCAGTAAGAACGTGAGGTCCAACTTGATCGGGATGCCGAACGCACTACCGATCCGGAAGCTTCGCATACTCCGCCGTAGGGTGGCCGGGTTCTTAAGGCCGTGCCCCGTACCGCCGTCGATGAGCGACCCAGAGCACGCGACCGACAGTCCGCGCCCGGTCGTCAAGCACGCCGAGGAGATCGACTACGCGACGGTCGACGCCGCGGACGGCCTCTCGAAGGGCGTCCTCCTGGACGAGACAGACGGCGCACCGCACTTCGCGCTGCGGCGGTTCGTTCTCGCGCCCGGCAGCGAGGTACCGCGCCACACCAACGAGGTCGAACACGAACAGTACGTCCTCGACGGCGAGTACGTGGTCGGCATCGGCGACGAGGAGTACACCGTCTCGGCTGGCGATTCACTGCTGATTCCGGCGGGTGTCGTCCACTGGTACCGAAACGATGGCGACGAAGAAGGCGCGTTCCTCTGTGCGGTGCCGAACGGCGACGACGCCATCGAACTGGTCGAAGGGTGACGGTTCAGGCCGGTCGGGGAGTGACGGTTCAGGCCGGTCGCCGCGCGATCTCGCCGTCACACACTGGACAGATGGAGACACGAACCGTCCCCTCGACGGTCGGTTCGAGGTGTGTCTGCCAGTCGCCGTCGAGGTGGCTCTCGTGACCGCAGTCCGGACAGATCAGCAACGTCTTCGGGGGGCCGTCGTCCGTGGTGGGAGGGCGTGATCTGGACACGTGGAGGAATAGCGGTTCGCGGTACTAAAACCTGGCGTGAATACGGATATTGAGTCATTAGATACCATAGTCTGTCAGAATATACTGGTTGTTCATTCGATTCTCCGTGCGAGTCGGTCCCGTGGTGTGTCGTCCCGTGACCGGCGCGGCGGCGACGCTCGGGTCGTCTGGCCGCCGACCGTCCCGCCATCGCATCGCTGAAATACCCCGTTCGCGTAGAACTCGACGTGTCACAGCAGGTCGCGCAGGTCGATACGCTGTTCATCCACGGGTTGCGGGACGACTACCTCGTCTCGGTCGTGCGCGACGGCGACCGGGTGTTCCGGGCCGTCCTCGAACTGAAGGAGACCGACGCCGGGCCGCGTCCAGCGAAGTTCCGGATCAAGCGTGGCTCGACCGAGGAACCGCGCAGTCCCGACCAGTTCGTCGAGATCGCTCGCCGAGCGAACCGCATCCGCATCTCCGAGCAGACTCGCCCCGCCGGCAGACAGGAGATCAAGGAGATGCTCGACGGCTACCAACTGGAGGCGGTCGTCGTCCGGACCTGCCGATACTGCGCACAGGAGGGGCGCTACTCGCCGATCACCGACGACACGGCGATCAAGTCCGACCGCGACCACATCTGCCCGGACTGTGCGATCCGCGAGTTGGAACGCGAGTTGTCGTTCGCCGGGTCGGGCGGCCTGACCGGGGCCGCACAGGACCGACTCGAAGAACTGATGCTCGAAGTGCAGGACTTAGACCGGATCACGAACCTGCTCGAGGGGAACCTCGATCCGGACCTGACGAAGTTCGACGAGATCTCCGCGACCGTCGAGGACGTGAACCCTTACCCGACGAGCGACCTCGACCTCCACCCGAAACTCAAATCGCTCGTCACCGACCGGTTCGACACCCTGCTTCCCGTGCAGAGTCTCTCGGTCAGAAACGGCCTGCTGGACGGCGACGACCAACTCGTGGTGTCCGCCACTGCGACCGGCAAGACGCTCGTCGGCGAGTTGGCGGGTATCGACCGCGCGCTGAGAGGCGAGGGGAAACTGCTCTTCCTCGTCCCGCTGGTCGCGCTGGCGAACCAGAAACACGAGGACTTTCAGGATCGGTACGGCCACCTCGTCGACGTGACCATCCGGGTCGGCGCGAGTCGCATCAACGACGACGGCGCGTCGTTCGACCCGAACGCGGACGTCATCGTCGGCACCTACGAGGGCATCGACCACGCCCTGCGGACGGGCAAGAACCTCGGCGACGTCGGGACGGTCGTCATCGACGAGGTCCACACGCTGAAAGAAGACGAACGCGGCCACCGACTCGACGGGCTGATCTCGCGGCTGAAACACTACAGCGAGACGCGCCAGTCGCGCGTGGACTCCTTCGACGGGACGCAGTGGGTCTATCTCTCGGCGACGGTCGGCAACCCGGAGTGGCTGGCGAAGCGACTGCGAGCGACGCTCATCGAGTTCGAGGAGCGCCCGGTCCCCATCGAGCGCCACGTCACCTTCGCCGACGGCCAGGAGAAGCCGAACATCGAGAACAAACTGGTCAAACGGGAGTTCGACCGCGAGTCCTCGAAGGGGTACCGCGGGCAGACGATCATCTTCACCAACTCCCGGCGGCGCTGTCACGAGATCAGTCGGAAACTGGAGTACGCCTCCGCGCCGTACCACGCCGGCCTCGACTACGGCCGCCGGAAGCGCGTCGAACGACAGTTCGGCAACCAGGATCTGGCGGCGGTCGTCACCACGGCGGCACTCGCGGCCGGGGTCGACTTCCCCGCCTCGCAGGTCATCTTCGACACCCTCGCCATGGGCATCGAGTGGCTCTCGGTCCAGGAGTTCGAGCAGATGCTCGGCCGTGCGGGGCGGCCGGACTACCACGACCGGGGTGTCGTCTACATGCTCGTCGAACCGGACTGCTCGTACCACAACTCGATGGAGATGACCGAAGACGAGGTGGCGTTCAAGCTCCTGAAAGGCGAGATGGAGGACGTCCAGACGGTGTACGACGAGTCCTCGGCCGTGGAGGAGACGCTGGCGAACCTCGTCGTCGCTGGCAAGCGCGCGAAACGACTGAACGACCGGATGCTCGGCGAGATTCCGACGAAACACGCCATCGGGAAACTACTGGAGTGGGGCTTCATCGAGGGCTTCGAGCCGACCCCGCTGGGCCGGGCGGTGTGTCGGCACTTCCTCGCGCCGGACGAGGCGTTTCTCATGCTCGACGGCATCCGGAAGGGCCAGTCGCCGTACGACATCGTCGCCGAGATGGAACTGCACGACGACGATCTGTGACGACTCTGCACGACGACGATCTGTGACGACTCTGCACGACGACGATCTGTAACTACCGACCGCAACCCCGCACGCTTTTGCCCGGTGAGACTGTCGTTCGACCGTGGTCGCAGTCACTCCCAGCATCGCTTTCGTCTCCCTGTTGATCCTCCTCGCGCTGGTCGCGTTCGCCACCGAACCGGTGCCGGTGGACATCACGGCACTCGGGGTCATGGTCGCGCTGCTGGTCGTCGAACCGGTGACGCGACAACTGGTCGCAGTCGGCCTCTTTTCCACGCCCATCGTCGTCTTCAGCGACCCGACCGCCCAGGGACTGTCGGGCTTCGCCAACGCGGCGACGCTCACCGTGCTGGCGATGTTCGTCCTCAGCGAGGGCGTCCAGCGCACCGGGATCATCCAACTGCTGGGCGCGAAGATCTCGGAGATCACCGAGGACGACGAGACGCGACAACTCGGCGCGACGATCGGCGTCGTCGCGCCCATCTCGGGGTTCATCAACAACACCGCCGCCGTCGCCATCCTCCTCCCGATGGTGACCGACCTCGCGGAACGCGGCGGCACCTCGCCCTCGAAACTCCTGCTCCCGCTGTCGTACGCGTCGATGTTCGGCGGGATGCTCACGCTGATCGGTACCTCGACGAACATCCTCGCCAGCGAACTGTCGGCGGATCTCCTGGGGCGACCGTTCGGGATGTTCGAGTTCACGGCGCTCGGCGTCGTGGTGTCCGTGGTCGGCGTCGTCTACCTGATGACGGTCGGCCGGCGGATCACCCCCGAACGAATCAAACCGCAGGTCGACCTGACCGAGGAGTTCGAGATGGGCAACTACCTGACCGAGGTCGTCGTCCGGGAGGACTCCCCGCTCGTCGGTCAGCGCGTCGGTCCCGCCCTCTCGGAGACGGAGTTCGACGTGGACCTGCTCCAACTGATCCGCGGCGACCGGGTGTTCCTCGAACCGCTCGGGCCGAAGGAGATTCAGGCGGGCGACGTGTTCGCGCTCCGGACCGACCGCGACACGCTCGTCGAACTGCTCGACGTGGAGGGACTGGATCTCCTGCCGGTCCGGGTCGACGAGGCCGAGTTGGAGGTCGCCGACGAGGGGCAGAACCTCGTCGAGGTCGTCGTCGCACCGGGAGCCTCGCTGGTCGGGGAGTCGCTCACCTCGGTCCGATTCCGCCAGCGCTACGACGCCACGGTGCTCGCGCTCCGGCGCGGCGGGGAACTGATCCGCCGACGCATGGACAACATCCGGCTCCGCGTCGGCGACACCCTGCTCGTGCAGGCGACCGAGGGGAGCATCGAACGCCTCGACGCGAACCGCGACTTCATCGTCGCCCAGCGCGTCGAACGCCGGGATTTCCGCCGGTCGCGCATCTTCGTCGCCATCGGGATCGTCGTCGCGGTGGTCGGCCTCGCGGCGCTGAACGTCATGCCCATCGTCGTCTCCGCGCTCGCCGGGGGGCTGGCGATGGTGCTCACTGGCTGTCTGAAACCCGGCGAGGTGTACGACGCGGTCCAGTGGGACGTCATCTTCCTCCTCGCCGGCGTCATCCCGCTCGGCATCGCCATGCAGGAGACCGGCGCGGCCGCACTCGTCGCGGAGTTCGTGGTCGCCAGCGCCGCCTCGCTCCCGCTCGTCGCCGTGCTGGGGCTGTTCTACGTCGTCACCGCGCTCCTGACGAACATCATCAGCAACAACGCGAGCGTCGTGTTGATGATCCCGGTCGCGGTGGAGGCGGCCCGCGACCCGGCGGTCGGGGCCGACCCGTTCTCGTTCATCATGGCGGTGACGTTCGCCGCCTCGACCGCGTTCATGACGCCGGTCGGCTACCAGACGAACCTGTTCGTCTACGGGCCCGGCGGGTATCGGTTCACGGACTACCTACGCGTGGGTGCGCCGCTCCAACTGGTGTTCGCTATCGTGACGACGCTCGGCATCATGGTGTTCTTCCCGCCGGTGTGACGGGTGAGAAGCGTCTGAGGGCCACTTCCGGTCGGCGTCGCAGAGACGCTCGGTGCCCTGTCTCGCGTGCCACTGTGTTCCAGTGACACCCCGGTCGACAGAACGAAACGCTTTACATCCGACTCGGCGGAAGGTGTAGACGCGGGACCGTGGGTTAGCTTGGTATACTTCGGGCCTTGGGTGCCCGTGACCCCGGTTCAAATCCGGGCGGTCCCATCTCTCTGCCGACGTCACCGACGACGGACAGCGGTCGCTCCCAGTCTCCGCGTTCGGCCCCCTCTCGTGGCGATCAGATTTAGCCGCGTCCGGGTCGACAGAATCCATCCGGCAACTACGTTCAAGCCTCGATAGCGCGTAATCCATGCCGGCTATGAGTGGTGTAAAGCAGACACACATCGAGAAGACGTATCGCCCGCGCGTCGTGGTCAAGTTCACAGACGACGTCCGCGTCCCCGGCGAGGGCGACATCGCCGAGTACCTCCAGGAGGCCGAGGTCGGCCCGGTGATGGAACTCACCGAGGGCTTCCCCGGCATCGAGTTCGGCCGGCTGTTCGCCAGCCTCGCACCCGACGAGTTGGACGAACTCGTGAAGCACGCGACAGAGCGCGACAGAACCTACCGACCGCCGAACTTCCGGACGTTCTTCGCCGTCACCTGCCCGCCGGGTGTCGATCCCGACGAGGTACAGGAGCGCATCGCCGAGTGGCGGAGCGTCGAGTACAGCTACGTCGAGGGCGGACCGACCCCGCCCCCCGCAGTGTCGGCGTCGGACGATCCACGCTGGCCGGATCAGGGGTACCTCGACCCGGCACCGGACGGCATCGACGCCGAGTACGCCTGGACCGTCGCCGGCGGTGACGGACAGGGCGTCGGCTTCGTCGACCTCGAACGCGGCTGGACGTTCGACCACGAGGATCTGACCGGCGCGAGCGTCTCGCTGATCTCCGGGGTGAACAAGGACTTCCACGGCCACGGCACTGCCGTCCTCGGCGAGGTGTCGGCGGTGGACAACAGCCTCGGCTGTGTCGGCACGACGCCCGCCCTCGGGTCGGTCCGGGCCGTCTCGCAGTGGCGGACGAACTCGACGTACGACACCGCCGACGCGATCACGTCGGCCATCGCGGTGATGGACTTCGGCGACGTCCTCCTGCTCGAAGCACAGACCTCACAGCCGGGGTACGGCTACCTCCCGGTCGAGGTCGAGAACGGGACCTTCGAGGCGATCAGACTCGCTACCGCCCTCGGCATCGTCGTCGTCGAGGCGGCCGGCAACGGGAGCGAGGACCTCGACGCCTACACGACGGTCGGCGGCGACTCGATCCTGAACCGGGGGAGCGCGGACTTCCGCGACTCGGGCGCGATCATGGTCGGCGCGGGGAGCGCGACCGCCCCGCACAGCCGACTCGGGTTCTCGAACTTCGGGAGCCGGATCGACTGCTACGGTTGGGGCGAGAGCGTCAACACGACCGGCGACGGCTGGACCGGCACCGGCACGACGACCTACACCGCCTCCTTCGGCGGTACGTCGGGCGCTTCGCCGATCGTCTCCGGGGCGGCCCTCTCCGTACAGGGGATGGCCGAACAGGCGCTCGGCTACCGGTTCAGCCCGCGGCAACTCCGGTCGATCCTCGCCGACCCGGCCAACGGGACCCAGTCTGCGACCCCGGCCAGCGACGAGATCGGCGTGATGCCCGATCTGCGCACCATCGCCACGGCGGTCCTGAACACGACACCGGACGTCTACATCCGCGACTTCGTCGGCGACACCGGCGACCCGCACTCGGGGAGCATCTCGGCGAGTCCGGACGTCATCCTGCGCCCGACGCAGGTCCCGAACCCACAGGCCGAGTTCGGCGAGGGGAGCCTCGGCGAGAACAGCGCGACCCTCGGCTTCGAGGCGGTCGCCGGACAGGACAACTACGTCTACGTCCGCCTCCAGAACCGGGGCGGCGCACCGGCCCAGAACGTCACCGCGACGGTCTACTGGTCGCCGGTCGCCACGCTCGTCACGCCCGACCTGTGGACGCTGGTCGGCACGACCACGGCGACCGCGACTCCCACGCCGACGGAGGTCTCGGCCGGCGAGGTGCTGACGGTGATGGAGCCGATCACGTGGGACGCGGGCGAGATTCCCGGCGCGGGCCACTACTGTTTCGTCGCGCTGATCGGCAGTGACGGCGACCCCCAGCCGACCCCGGCGGACTTCACCGACTGGAGCAACTTCCAGACGTACATCCGCGACAACAACAACGTGACGTGGCGGAACTTCAACGTCGTCAGCAGTGTCCCGCCCGCCGGTGGACGCTTCGTCGCGCTCCCCTTTATCGCACCCGGTGCGCCCGACGCCGCCCGGCCGATGCAGTTGGAGGTGCAGGCACGCCTGCCCGACGGCGCACGCGCGTTCCTCGAACTCCCGCAGTACGTCGTCGAGAAACTCGACGAGTATCCGAACCACCGCGAGGAGTTGGAGGGCATCGAGATGCCCGAGGGCGAGGCGGTCGCGTACATCCCGATGAACCCACACGGGCGGCGTCTGCTGGACGCCATCCCGTTCCCGGCGAAGTCGCGGACCGAGATGCGCCTGCTCGTCCACGTCCCCGAAGCCGACCGCGAGAACACCTACCAGGTCGCCGTCCGGCAACTGTTCGAGGAGCGTGAGGTCGGCAGAGTCACGTGGCAACTGACACCTCCGGAGCAGATCGAGGGCGGAAAGGCGGCCCGCGACCCGGCCAGACTCCCGGTGATCTACGTCGAAGGGATCGGCATGGTCGGGGAGGCACGCCTCCGAACCGAGGGGATCGAGACGGTCGGCGATCTCTCGATGGCCGACCCGAGCGAGGTGGCCGACTGCCTCGACGTGTCGACGGAGCGCGCCGCCGGCTTCGTCGAGATGGCCCGGATCATGACCTTCGGGGCGGATCGCCAGACGGCGGAACTGCTCGTCTCGGCGGACGTCGAAGCGGACGACGTCGCCGGGATGACCGCAGCCGAGATTCACGAGACGCTGGCGAAGGCGCTCGACGCGCGACTCGCGCCGGTGCCGATCGGCTACGACCACGAGACGGTCGACGCCGACGCACTGATCGCGGCCGCGAAACAGGCCTGAACCATCGTGAATCGGGGCTGAACCACCGCGAAGCGGGCCTGAACCACCGCGAAGCGGGCCTGAACCGCCGCGAAACGGATCCGGGTCGACGCGGTCGGGTCGCTACCCGCCGTGTTCGACGCCGTGTCACTCAATCCGTCGACGTCCCGGCCGCGTCCTAGTTCGTGTCCGCGTCGTCGCCCTCCCCCTCCTCGTCCTCGTCGTGTTCCTCCTCGGCCGACTCCCACAGCGCACACCAGTCCTCGCCGCCGATGTAGCCCTCGACGCGCACGCACGCACCGTATCCGTCGCCGTTCTTGTCGGTGATGAACTCGTGACAGTTCGCGCAGGTCTGGCCTTCGGGAGCCTCGGCGACTTCGTTGGCCTCGCCGAAGTTGACCGCGCTCTTGGCGACCAACTGGTTCGGGTCGCGTCGCTCCCCACCGATCGAGGTGGCGGTGCGGTACACCTCCGGCACCGGTCCCTCGCGGAACTGCCGCTCTGAGACGCCCTCGGGGAGTTCCTCGTCGTCCTCGCCGTCTGCGGCGGGCGCACCGAGACACCCCGCGACGCCGACCGTCCCGACCAGCGCGGTCGCCGTGGCCGTTCGGAGGAACCGCCGCCGAGAGCCGGGTCCTCCCCCGGAAGCGAGTCGCCGACTGGTGTCTCGTCGTCCGGCGTCGTTCTGTTGTTTCATAGTAGGACGTAATCGGCCGGGTAGCAAGAATTGCCGACAGTGATATTCAGGTCCCCGGAGTCGATCTCCGGCGTCGGCACGAGTACGTTCGTGCCGGGGCGCTCTCCCGGCCGTAGCGGCGGGGCACCGCGTCTCTGCGCGTCACGCCCGTCCCGGTGGACGCGGGCGAGAGTCCCGGACGCGACCGGTGGCTACAAACCGACGACGGTCGACACGATCGGTATGAGCGACGACGAGGAGTTCCCACCCGGGGTCGCCGAGGTCATCCGCGAGGCGGTCGAGAACCAGCACGGCTACCTCTCGTGGCTGAACACGAGCGTCGACGACATCGACTGGGGCCGCTGTGTGCTGACGGTGCCGTTCGACGACAAACTGACGAACACCCAGGAGCCACCGACGATGCACGGCGGCATCGCCGCGACGCTGATCGACACCGCCGGCGGACTGGCGCTCCGGACGACACTGGACGAGTTCGACGGCGGCGTGGCGACGGTCAACCTCAACGTCAACTACCTCCTGCCCGCGTCGGGAGACCTGACGGCGACCGCCGAGGTCGTCCGCTCCGGGTCGACGATCGGCGTCAGCGACATCCTCGTCGAGAGTCCGACGCCGGACGGCGAACAGGCGCGCGAGACGGTCGCGGTCGGCCAGGGTGCCTACCGACTGTTCCGGTAGCCGAGCCGAGAGTTTCGGGCGGTAAGGCGTCGTGTTCTCGGCGCTGGCGCTCGATTTCGAGTCGACTCGGCGGTGTCGGCCGAACGGTGGTAAGCAGCGGTTACGCGGTCGGTAACGGCTCCATAGTTAGGATGCCTTCCTGAGTGCTCTCAGGTGAGGTAATTCCAATGCAACAGTGTCAGAACTGCGGAAGCTTCGTCTCGGCACACTTCGCCCGCGTCTTCGGGGACAACGACGACCAGGTCTGGGCCTGTCTCGACTGCACCACGGGGACCGACATCCTCAGTGGTGGCGCAGTGTACGGCGCGGACTCGGCCACCGCAGAGTGAGTCGTCCGTCTCCACGGCCGCCGCCCTAGGCCCGGCCGGCCGACACGGACACACTCGGCGAGTGGCGACACTCGTCTGTACGCGGGACCGTCGAGTCGGTCACTGCAACCCGTCGAGGAACCGATCCGGGACGTGGTCGATCACGCCGGAGGGGAGCACGGCGACGAGACGCTCCGCCACCCGAACCAGCGGCTTCCGGAGGAGGACGTACACCGCCGAGATGCCGAGTGCGGCCAGCACGCCCTCCCGAACCGGCGACTCGAAGACGACCAGCGACGGGACCGCCAGCACGCCCGCCAGGGCGAGGTCCTCGGGCGCGCCGTCGTACCGGATCCAGCGTCGAGGCGCGATCCACCGCCGGCGGACGTGGTCGTACACCGCACGCTCGGACCGACCCTGCCACGGCTTCAGTTCGAGGCCGCCGCCAGCCACGTCCATCACCGAGTGGAGCGCGGCCGCCGACAGGAAGACCGCGACGGTGACGGTCTCGGGCGTGCCCAACAGGCCGGCGACGGCCACCGAGACGACCGCGAACACCGAGTAGAGCACGGGGTAGTGGAGCGTCTTCCGGTGGCCCGCGTACAGGTCGAAGTCGGGGAACAGCCCACCGAGTGCGCCGGCGAGAACGACCGCGAGTCCCGCCTCCGGGGCGACGAACAGGGCGAGGAGGGCGAGCACGACCCCAGCGAGGGCGTGCGTGGTTGCCATCATGTGTCCCCTCGTAGGAAACAGATCGTGAAAACGGTGTCGTGTGTACTGCTGACAGTCGGCCCGGTCGGCGGGAGACGACGGCTCGGCCGCCGAATCGACAGGTCGACACCGGGACGGTGACTCGTGTGCGCCGGTCCGGCGCTACCGTTTACCGGCCGGAGCGCGTACACCGACTCATGGCCCAGTGGCTTCGTCGGGCCGACCTCGGTGTGCTCGCGGGCCGAGCGATGCAGAGCGTGATCGCGGTGATCCTCGTCGTCGGACTGTGGGAGCGCAGCATCGCGGTCGTCGTCAACGCGAGTCTCGCGCTGGCGATCACGTTTCTCCCGGCGCTCCTCCGGCGGGACTGGGACGTGCACCTCGGCACCGGGCTGACGCTGTGGATGACGCTCGCGGTCCTGCTTCACACGGTCGGGATGTTGGGGTTCTACGTCTCCGTCTCGTGGTGGGACCACGTGACCCACACGCTCTCGGCGACGGTCGTCGCCAGCGTCGGCTACGCGACCGCCCGTGCGGTCGACGAGTACAGCGACGCCATCTACCTCCCGTCGCGCTTCCTGTTCGTCTACATCCTGCTGTTCACGATGGCGTTCGGTGTCCTCTGGGAGGTGCTGGAGTTCAGTGCCCGGTTCGTCACCGACCTGGTCGGTGTCGAGGCGGTGTTGATCCAGTTCAGCGTCGAGGACACCATCGTCGACCTGATCTTCGACTTCGTCGGTGCGGTGCTGGTCGCACTGTTCGGGACGCCGCGACTCCAGTCGCTCGTCACCTCGCTGACGGAGCGACTGGACCGGGTCAGCACCGGGTGAGTCGCGCCGAGAGACGCGTCGGTGACGGCCGTGACCACCGGATCGTCGGACCGCAGGCGGGCGATCCGACGCCTACCTTTTTGTGCCGGGTGCCGTATGGGTGACCATGCGATTCGTTATCGTCGGGTACGGTCGTGTCGGCGCACGCACCGCCCGCATTCTGAAGGAAGAGGGACACGATCTCGTCCTCGTCGAGACCGACCGGGACAAGGTCGAACGCGCCCGCGACGCCGGCTTCGAGGTGGTCGACGGCGACGGGAGTACCGAGTCGGTCCTCGAACAGGCCGGCATCGCCGAGGCGGACGCCCTCGGCGGACTGACGGGCGATCCGAACGTCAACTTCGCGGCGTGTATGATCGCCAAGGAGCACGGCTGTCGGACGGTCCTCCGGATCGACGAAGACTACCGCGAGGAGATCTACGAACGCTACGCCGAGGACGTCGACGAGATCGTCTACCCCGAGCGACTCGGCGCGGCGGGCGCGAAGACCGCACTGCTGGGCGGGAACTTCAACGCGATCGGCGATCTGACCGAACGCCTCCAACTGTCGACGGTGACGATCCCCCAGGGTTCGCCGGTCGTCGGCAAACGCGTCTCCGAGATCGACCTCCCGCAGACGGCCCGCATCTACGCCCACGGTCGCGCCCGTGAACCGATGACGATCCCGCTGCCGGGGACGACCGTGGAGGCCGGCGACCAGGTCGCGCTGATCTCCGAGCGCGAGTCGTTGACCGCAGTCGAGGCGGCACTGGTCGGCGAGCAGGCGGGCTGAGGGGTCGGGTGGGAGCGGGGTCTCGTCCCAGCAGTGTTTTCAGGTGGGGGGTCCTTGGACCGGGTATGTCGAACCCGACAGCCACGCTCCACACCAACTTCGGCGACATCGAGGTCGAACTGTTCCAGGACCGCGCGCCCAGCACGGTCGACAACTTCGTCGGCCTCGCGACCGGCGCGAAGTCGTGGACCGACCCGGAGACCGACGAGCAGATCGACGGCGAACCGCTGTACGACGACGTCCCCTTCCACCGGATCATCGAGGGGTTCATGATCCAGGGCGGCGACCCGACCGGCACCGGTCGCGGCGGTCCGGGCTACACCTTCGACGACGAGTTCCACGACGAACTCACCCACGACTCGGCGGGCAAACTGTCGATGGCGAACCGCGGCCCGGACACGAACGGCTCGCAGTTCTTCATCACGCTGGACGCCCAGCCACACCTCGACGGCCGCCACGCGGTCTTCGGCGAGGTCATCGACGGGATGGACGTGGTGCGTGAGATCGGTAACCTCGACACCGACGGCGACGACCGCCCACGAGAAGACGTGCTCCTCGAGTCCGTCGACGTTCACTACGACTGATCGGTCCGGCTCGGTTCGCTTCTGCGACCTCGTCTCGGTCGTTCACGCCCGACGAGCGGCGTCCCTCTCACCCGCCCGAGACCGGCGGGAACAGCGCGAGTTCGTCGCCCTCCGACAGCTCTGTCGCCAGCCCGTCTGCGTCGGTGAAGACGTCGCCGCCGTTGTGGAGGAGGTTGACGTGCTCGACCAGTTCGTCGTCCGCGTCCAGCACGCGGTCGGCGAGCGCGGGGTGATCCGACAGCAGGGCGTCGAGCGCGTCGCCGACCGTGGCTCCCGGTTCGACCGCGACCGGAACCTCGCGGTCGCCGGCGGCCTCCGCGAGGTCGGCGAACAACTTCCAGTGCATACCGACTCTCGACTCGCGGGCGACAAGAGAATTGCGTCCGGCGGGCGGGGGCGGAACGTCTCCCGATCAGTCCGCACTGCCGACGATAGTCACCTCGCTAGCCTGCCCCTCCAGTTTGCGGAGCAGGTCCGGCCGAGCGATGACGTACAGCGTGTCGCCGGCCGCGACCGCCCGGCTCCGACCCGGAATCGCCTCGACGGTGCCACCGTCCGGCCGCACCGCCGCGACCGACACCGCGAGGTCGCCGAGGTGCCGGCCGACCAGTCCACTCCCCTCGGCGACCGTGACGACACCCATCGTCTCGTCGGCCGCGCGGAGCAGGCCCGCGAACTCCCGGTCCGCCTGTGGCTCTGCCGGGAGCGTGACGAGTCGATACTGATCGTCGCTCGTCAGTTTTCCCGCGTCCGCCTCGTCGACGACCAGCGTCGCCGTGTCGTCGGCCGTCGCCCGGAGTTCGCCGGTGGCGAGTCGCTTCGGTTCCGGCGTCGTCGTCCACACCTGCACCACGTCGCCGGCGCTGGCCGCAGTCGGGGGGTCCGCCCGAACCGCGACCGCGACCGCGCCGGCGGGGAGCGTCGGCCCGAGCCCTGCGGCCCGAGAGCCGACCGCGAGATACGAGACGGTGCCGTCGGCGTCCACGTCGAGGTCGACGTGACCGACGCCGTAGTCGTCCGCGAGTCGCGTGACGAGTCGCTGGCGGAGATCCGCCACCGAGAGCCGACGCGGGAACAGGAGCGTCTTCCCGGCCATCGACTCCTTCACCTCCGGGGCGACCGGGTCGTACCCCTCCATGTCCTCGATCTCCTCGGGGAGTTCGACCGGCGTGACGCGCCCGACCGTGCGGACGATTCTGCTGACCTCCGCGTCGAGTTGTTTCGCGCCGGAGACCGCGAAGAGATCGGTGGCGAGGCGGTCGCCGCCGCGTCGACCGACCGGCGCGATCAAGACCGCGACGCCGAGTGCGACGACGTTGAACAGCACCGCTCCGGGTTCGAAGATGTCGCCACCCTGGTCGACGATGACGGTGTTCAGCAGGCCGACCGTGTTGAGGTAGGTGCCGACCGTGCCGACGCCGAGCAGGAGCGACAGGCCGAGTTGGATACGCTCGCGGGTGTACCACCGGTAGAGGAGCGCCGTGAGGCCGGTGACCGCGAGGACGCCGAGCGAGTACCCGGCGAGTTGGAGTAGTGCCTCTCGGAGGGGTGCGTCGAGTCCGAACGTCGGCACCGACACCTGTGCCGGCGGCGCGGGGGCGACCTCGCTCGTGGGCGGCGCGGGGGCGACCTCACTCGTGAGCGTCACGGTGACGGCGACGAGCGCCGAGGCGAGACTCACGCCACCACCTCCTCGAACCGCGCGAGTTCGTCGCGGGTCCCGACCGCAAAGAGGTCGTCGCCCGCGTGGAGTTCCGTGCTCCCCTCGGGTGCGAGTTTCCACCCGCCGGTCCCGCTCGGCTGGCGAACCGCGAGGACCGCCACGCCGTAGGTGTCTCTGACGCTGGCCTCGCCGAGTGTCGTCCCGTCGAGTGCTCCACCCTCTCGAACGGTCAACCGGCGGAACCGCCGGCCGGCACGGCGCAACAGCGAGACGAGTTCGAACTCCCGGCGGACGCCACGGGAGCGCACGACGAGTCGGTCCGGGTCGGCCGACAGCAGCGCAGTGGCGTCCGCCCGGTCGACCGCGAGTGTGACGCGGCTCTCGCCGCCCGCCGCAGTCGGTGTCGGACGCGGCGGGGTCGGCAGGTCGTCGCCGCCGTCGGTCGCCGTGGCCGAGTCCGTCGCGGCGTCCGCGTCGGCAGTGGCCGTCGGTGCGGCTTTGACTCCGAGAACCGTCGCCTCGAACGCTCTCGCCTCCGAGTCGGTCGTTTCGGCGTCAGTGGCCTCGCCGGCGGGTACCGCGGAGTCGGCGTCGCCGGCGGCGACCGTCACCTCGTCGCCGGGTGCGAGACCGGTCGGGACGAGCGTCGTGAGCGAGACGGCACGCTCGCCGGAGGGCACGCGCTTCGAGAGTGCACCGAGCGGCGGGGCCGCCGCGACCTCGGCGCGGGCGCGTTCGTCCAGTCGAACCGAGACCGCAGAGAGGTCGTGGTCGGTCCGGAGGCGGTCGGCCACGCGCGTCTCCAGTTCCGAGAGGGGCACGTCGGCCGGGAACGTCCACGTCGCCTCGCGGATTGTCGTCCGGAGGTCGACCGGGAGCGGCGGGTAGCCTTCCACGTCGGCCACCTCGCCGGTGACGCGGACCCGGACCTGCCCTCTGCCACCGACGAGTTCGACCACGTCGGTCGAGAGGGTGCGTTCCGTGAGTTGCCGAAGCGAGACGCGCTTCGGCAGATTCGCGCCGAGTTTGTCCCCCTGTGCGTGGGCGTACAGCGTGATGGCGAAGACGACCAGCACTGCGACCGCGACACGGGCCGGTGCCTGTGTGACGTTCTGGTCGATCAGTCCCAGGAGGCCGCCGTTGACGCCCGCGATGGCGACGCCGAGGACGACGACCGCGAAGCCCGGAATCGTGATGCCGGTGAAGTACCGGAAGCCGAAACCGAGAGTCCACGCCACGACTGCGGGGACGATACCGGTGAGGAGGCCGAGGTAGAGTCCGAGGAGCACCTCGAACGGGAGTGCTGCCATTTGCCGGTCTGTCGTGTCGGTGGCATAAACGTCTACCGTCGTGGGACATCGGTGCCGGTGCCGGTTCCGGTGTCGGTGTCGGCGGCAGGGGAGCGTCGGCGTGCCGTCGGTTCGGTGCCGAGAGCGCGTTCTGTGCGTCGGTCACAGGGAGTGTCTCTGTGTCAGTCACGTGGAGTGCCGACTGCGTCGTCGTAAGGAGTGCCTCTCGTGTCGGACCGGTGTCCGGTGGTTTAAGTGATCGGTCGTCGTCAGACGTGGTATGCGCTGGCGCGAGTGGACGAGTGGGCACGCGGCGGTGGTGTTGTCGTTCGCGGTGGCGGTGCTGTCGGTCGTCACCGGCATCGCCAACATCGGGACGACGACGGTCGCGTTCGGGCCGCTTTCGGCGTACGTCCCCGAGTTCGTCCGGACGACGGCAGGGTTCACCGGGACGCTGACCGGCTTTCTGATGCTGGTCAGTGCCTTCGGCCTGCGTCGCGGACTGCGGGCCGCGTGGACCTCGACGATGGTCCTCCTGCCGGTGACGGCCGGCCAGGGTCTGTTGCAGTCGAGTGAACTGTCCTTCCCGCTGGTCGGCCTGTCTGCCGTGAACCTCCTCGTGTTGGGGGCCAACCGGCGGCGGTTCGACCGCGAGATGGACCTCTCGGCGACCCAGATGGCGTCGATTCTGGCCATCGCGGGCGCACAGATATACGGCACGGCGGGAGCCTACGCCCTGCGCGAGCAGTTCTCGGGGATGGACTCGCTGACGGACGCGTTCTACTTCGCCCTGGTGACGGGGAGTACGGTCGGCTACGGCGACATCACCCCGCAGACCGACGTGGCGCGACTGTTCGGGATGTCGGCACTGCTGGTGACGGTCTCCTCGTTCGCGGTGGCGCTGGGGGTCCTGCTGACGCCGGCCATCGAAGCCAGACTGACGAAAGCACTCGGACGCATGACAGAGACACAACTCGACCTGCTGGAGGACCACGTGCTGGTCCTCGGCTACGGCGATCTGACGGAACCGATTCTGGAAGAACTGGGGCTGAACGCGGCGGACTACCTCGTGGTGACGCCGGACGCCGACAAGGCCCGAATGCTGTCGGAGCGGGACATCGACGTCCTCACGGCCGATCCGAGCGACGAGGAGACGCTTCGCCGGGCGAGCGTCGAGGACGCCCGCGCGGTCGTCGTGGCGACGGTCAACGACGCGGAGGACGCACTGGCGATTCTGACGGCCCGACAGTTGAACCCGGAGATTCGCATCGTCGCGGCCGCGAACCAGACCGAGAACGTCCAGAAACTGAAGCGGGCCGGTGCGAACACGGTCATCTCGCCGGCGACGATCGGTGGGAAGTTGCTGGTGCGCTCGGCGCTCGGTGAGGCCGGGACCGAGGAGGCGGCCGAGGAGTTGGTGCAGGAAGACGACTCGTATATCGAGGAGTGAGGTTACGATTCGGGTCGATGCTGTCGAGAGGCTCTTCTCTGGTGGACTGCGGTAGATTACGACCGTGATCGGAACGGCGTGGTAGATTGCGACCGCAACTGCACTGCAGACCGCGACAACGACAGCACCACAGACCGCGACAGCACCAGCATCGCTACTCGTGCTAGCGCACCGACGAGACGACCGCGACCGCAACAGCACAGCAACCGCGACAACATCCGCACCGCAGACCGCGACAGCATCCGCACCCGCACCAGCACCGCTACTCAATCTAGCGCGGCTACCAGCGGAACCGCGACAGCACAGCACCGCAACCGCCAGCCCGAGGGAAGCGCGCAGTGGAGTCCCGGAGTCGAGAGACCGGGGGCTTTCACCCCTTGCTGTCGCCGACCGACTCGACTGAGTTGCCGCCGGCAGAGCCAGCAGAATTCACTTCTCCCGACACACCCGAGTCCTATCCGTCCACCTCGTAATCCTTGCCTCCCCGAAAGAGTTTAATACCCTCCTCGACCCACGTCTACCTGATGAGAGGGACTCGCGCAACCGTCACGACCACCATTCTCCGACGAGTCCCGCGACCGGCCCGCTAGGGCCACCACTACTTCACTTCCGACCTGCGTCGCTCGCCGCCTCGAAACTTCACATCTTTCGGTTAGATTCCACTCTATCATTTTCTTTCAAAATTAAAAGCAGAGGATTAAAGTACGATCCCGGACTGACAGTCGAGTACATGACACGCGTGGCACTCGCGTTCTCGGGCGGACTCGACACGACAGTCTGCGTCCCCCTGCTCGAAGAGGAGTACGGCTACGACGAAGTGATCGGCGTCACGGTCGACGTCGGCCAACCGAAGAAGGAGTTCGCCGAGGCCGAGGAGACGGCCGAGGCCCTCGGACTCGAACACTACGTCGTGGACGCACGAGACGAGTTCGCCCAGCAGTGCCTCGACTCCGTGCGCGCCAACGCGACCTACCAGGGCTACCCGCTCGGCACCGCGCTGGCGCGCCCGGTCATCGCCGAGAAGATTCTCGACGTGGCGAAGGAGAACGGCTGTACCGGCATCGCCCACGGCTGTACCGGGAAGGGCAACGACCAGTTGCGCTTCGAGGCCGTCTGGCGTGCCTCCGATCTGGAGGTCATCGCGCCCGTGCGTGAACTCGGTCTCACCCGGAAGTGGGAGATGGAGTACGCCGAGGAGAAGGACCTGCCCGTCGAGGGCGGCAACGAGGGCGTCTGGTCCATCGACACGAACCTCTGGTCGCGCTCCATCGAGGGCGGGAACCTCGAAGATCCGAGCTACGTCCCGCCGGAGGACATCTACGACTGGACCGCCGACCCCGCCGAGGCGACCGAGACGGAACTGATCGAGATCGAGTTCGAGGACGGCTACCCGGTCGCGGTCGACGGCGAGGAGATGCCCGCCGTCCAGATGATCGAGTACCTGAACGAGAAAGCGGGCGCACACGGCGTCGGCCGCACCGACATGATGGAAGACCGGATGCTCGGGCTGAAGGTCCGCGAGAACTACGAGCACCCGGCCGCGACGACCCTGCTCAACGCCCACGAGTCGCTCGAAGGCCTCGTCCTCACGAAGGAGGAACGCGACTTCAAGACGACCGTGGACGACGAGTGGGCACAGAAGGGCTACGAGGGCCTCGTGGACGCGCCGCTGATGAACGCGCTGAACGCCTTCGTCGACGAGACCCAGCAGAAGGTGACCGGCACGGTGACGATCAAGTTCGAGGGTGGCCAGGCCCGCCCGGTCGGCAGAGACAGCGACTACGCCGTCTACTCCGAGTCGGCCGCGTCGTTCAACACCGAGACCGTGGACGGGATCGAACAGAACGACGCGACCGGCGTGGCGAAGTACCACGGCTTCCAGTCGCGCCTCGCCAACGCGGTCTCGGCGAAGGTCGAGAAACCCGAACTCGCTACCGACGGCGCGGGCGAGACGGCAGACGCGACCGACACGACAGACGACACCACGGACCAGTAGATGACGGAGGACGCCGACGACGCCGACGCGGGGAACACCGGGACAGAGAGCGGCGCGTCGGCCGTCCGCCGGGACCGCTTCAGCGGCGGGCCCGCCCGCGACTTCCTCTCCAGTCTCGCGGCCGACGAGCGCATCTTCGCGGCCGACCTCGCGGTCGACCGCGCACACGTGGTGATGCTCGCCGAGCAGGGTATCGTCGGCGACGACGAGGCGGCCGAGATTCTCGACGCGCTCGAATCGGTCGCGGACGCCGGCCACGCCGCCCTGCCCGACGGCGAGGACGTCCACGAGGCCATCGAGACGGGCGTCATCGACCGCATCGGCCCGACCGGCGGGAAGATGCACACGGCCCGGTCGCGCAACGACGAGGTGGCGACCTGCCTGCGGTACCGCCTGCGCGCGGACCTGCTGGACGCCGTCGAGGCGACCCTCGCCCTGCGCGAGGCGCTGGTCGAGACAGCCGCCGAGCACGTCGATACCGTGATGCCGGGCTACACCCACCTCCAGCCGGCCCAGCCGACGACGCTGGGGCACTACCTGCTCTCGTACGAGCAGGCGGTCGCCCGCGACACGGCGCGCCTGCTGGACGCCTACGAGCGCGTGAACCGGTCGCCGCTCGGTGCTGCGGCCTTCGCGGGCACGCCTTTCGACGTGGACAGAGAGCGCGTCGCCGACCTGCTCGGCTTCGATGCGGTGGTCGACAACTCGATGGACGCGGTGTCGGCGCGGGACTTCCTCGCCGAGTCGACGGCGGCGCTGGCGACAGCCGCCGTGACGGTCTCGGGACTGGCGGAGGACCTGATCGTCTTCGCCAACAAGGGCTACGTCGACCTCTCGGACGACTACGCCTCCACGTCGTCGATCATGCCCCAGAAGAAGAACCCCGACACGCTGGAACTGGCCCGTGCAGTCGCGGGCGACGCGGTCGGCGACCTGACGGGCCTGTTGACGACGCTGAAGGGACTGCCCCGGGCGTACAACCGCGACCTCCAGCGCGCTCACGACCACACCTTCGCGGTCGTGGACGACGTGACGGCGGCGCTGGACGTGGCGGGCGGGGCGGTCGCCACGGCCGACTGGAACGCCGACCTGCTGGCCGCCGAGGCGGCGAGTGGGTTCTCGACGGCGACCGGCGTCGCGGACCTGCTGGCGATGGCGGGACTCCCGTTCCGGACCGCCCACGAGATCGTCGCCGCGGCGGCCGAGACGGCAGCGGGCGACACACCCGACCTCGCAACACTTGACGCGGCCGCAGAGACGGTGATAGGTGAGTCCCTCTTCGACCACGTGAGCGAGTCACGTGTCCACGCGGCGCTCGACCCCGTCGAGAGCGTCGCGTCCCGCGACTCGGTCGGCGGTCCCGCACCGGCGGTGGTCGCCGACGCACTCGATTCCGCCGAGGCCGGCATCGACACCGATGCCCGTGTCGTCGACGCGACCCGGACCGCGCTGGCGGAGGCCGCGGAGACGCTGGAGGCGGAGGTGGCGCAGTATGCGTGAGCCACGGACCCAGTGGAGCGCTCGCCGGGACGCGCCGGCGACGCCGCCACGACCACGGCCGGTCCCACTGCCGCCGCCGTCCCCGCGTGCAGGGCCACGAACGCGGGGGCCCGCAGGGGTCGCGCCCCTGCCGCCGTCCCCGCCCGGGGACAACTAACATATGAAATCTGATATTGGATTTCCACGACGCGGCTGTTCGACGTTTTTGGGCGCTTAGACGAGTCTCTGTGTAAGTTAACTTCCCTGATACTTTCGATGGGTTTATGTACGTCAGCGGGGTAGGGTGGAGTACACACATGACGGAAGCAGACTGCGTCGAGTGCGGGGCGGAAGTGTCCCTGCACGACGACCTCGAAGTCGGAGAGATCATCGACTGTGGCACCTGCGGTGCGGAGCTGGAGGTCATCGACGTGAACCCGCCAGTCCTCGACCGAGCCCCGGAGCTCGAAGAGGACTGGGGGGAGTAAGTTGCAGGTCGGTATCCTCTACTCCCGGATCCGCAAGGACGAGAAGCTCCTGCTCTTGGAACTGCGCGACCGGGGGCACGACGTGACGAAGATCGACGTGCGCAAACACCAGTTCGGTCTCGACGGGACGACCGCACCCATCGAGGGACTCGACCTCGTGGTCGACCGCTGTCTCTCCACGAGCCGGAGCCTCTACGCGACCCGGTTCCTCGACAGCTACGGCGTCACGGTCGTCAACAGCCCCGAGACCGCGAAGGTCTGTGCCGACAAGGCCGAGAACAGCCTCGCCTTGGCGGACGCGGGCGTGCCGACGCCCGAGACCGAGGTGAGCTTCACGAAGGAGGCCGCGATGGAGTCGATCGAGAACTTCGGCTACCCCTGCGTCCTCAAGCCGGTCGTCGGCTCGTGGGGTCGCCTGATGGCGAAGATCGACTCCCGTTCTGCGGCAGAAGCGATCCTCGAGCACAAGGCGACGCTCGGCCACTACGAGCACAAGGTGTTCTACGTCCAGGAGTTCGTCGACAAGCCCGGCCGCGACATCCGCGTGCTGGCGACCGACGGCGAACCCGTGGCGGCGATGGTCCGCTCCTCGGACCACTGGCTGACGAACGCCGCGAAGGGGGCCGAGACGGCCGCCTTCGAGTTGGACGACGAGGCCCGCGAACTCGTCGAACGCGCGAGCGAGGCGGTCGGTGGCGGCCTGCTCGGCGTCGACCTCATGGAGACCGGTGACTCCTACACCGTCCACGAGGTGAACCACACGGTCGAGTTCAAGGCGCTGAACGAGGCGGTCGGCGAGAGCGTCGACGTGCCCGCCGCGGTGGTCGACTGGCTGGAGACGAAGGCCGACGCGGAGGTGACGGCGACCGCATGACGCTCGAAGCCAGCGTCGTCGGCGGTTCGGGCTTCACGGGCGGGGAACTGCTCCGCCTGCTGTCGGGTCACCCCGAGTTCGCGGTCACACAGGCCACGAGCAGGAGCTACGACGGCAAGACGGTCGGGTCGGTCCACCCCAACCTCAGAGGGCTGGACCTGCGCTTTTCGGACCCCACCGACCTCGATTCGGTGGACGTGCTGTTCGCCGCGACACCCCACGGCGTCTCGATGGAACAGATCGACGAATTCGAGGACGCCGCGGACACCGTGGTCGACCTCTCGGCGGACTTCCGCCTCTCGCAGGAGTCGCAGTACGACGAGTGGTACGACGGGCACGTCTGTCCCGAGTACCTCGAGAAGTCCGAGTACGCACTCCCCGAGATCAACCGCGAGAACCTGCCCGGTGCAGACCTGATCGCGGCCGGTGGCTGTAACGCCACCGCGACGATTCTCGGCCTCAAGCCGCTGTTCGACGCGGACATCCTCTCCGGCGACGAGCAGGTCGTCGTCGACGTGAAGGTCGGCTCCTCGGAGGGCGGCGCGGGCGGCGGGGAGGCGTCCAGTCACCCCGAACGCTCCGGCATCGTCCGCCCCTACGCGCCGACCGGCCACCGCCACGAGGCGGAGATTGAGGAGTTCCTCGGCCTCTCCGTCTCCTTCACGGTCCACGCGGTGGACATGACGCGCGGCGCGGCGGCCACCTGCCACGTCTTCCCGGACGGCCCCGTCTCGAAGGGCGACCTCTGGGGCGCGTACCGCGAGAGCTACGAGGACGAACCGTTCATGCGCATGGTCGCCGGCGGCAGCGGCGTCTACCGCTACCCCGAACCGAAGGCAGTCGCGGGGTCCAACTTCGGCGAGGTCGGCTTCGAGGTCGACCCCGGCAACAAGCGACTCGTGGTCTTCTCGGCCATCGACAACATGATGAAAGGCTCGGCCGGCCAGGCGGTCCACGCCGCGAACGTCGCCCTCGGCTTCGAGGAGACCGCCGGACTGGACTTCGCCGGCCTGCATCCCGTGGGGGCACCCTGAGATGCGCGACACTGGAGTCGAACGAGAGGTGACAGGATGACAGTAGTAGTGAAGATCGGCGGCGCACGCGCCGTGGACCCCGCCGGTGCGGTCGGCGATGTCGCCCACCTCGTCGCGAACGGCGAGCAGGTCGTCGTCGTCCACGGCGGGTCGACGGCGGTCGACGAGACGCTTGAACGCCTCGGCGAGGAGGCGACCTACGTCGAGACGCCGGGTGGCGTCGTCGGCCGGTTCACCGACGAGACGACGATGGAGGTGTTCTCGATGGTGCTGCCCGGCAAACTGAACACCGACCTCGTGGCCACCCTGCGCGAGGCGAGCGTCGACGCGCTCGGCCTCTCGGGCGTCGACGGCGGCCTGCTGACCGGCCCCCGGAAGTCGGCGGTCCGGGTCGTCGAAGACGGGACGAAGAAAATCAAGCGCGGCGACCACTCGGGGAAGCTGACCGACGTGAACGCGGACCTGCTGGAGACGCTGCTGGCGTCGGGCTACACGCCGGTCGTCTCCCCGCCGATGCTGGCCGACGACGGGACGCCGGTCAACACCGACGCGGACCGGGCGGCCGCCGCGGTCGCTGGCGCACTCGGTGCGCGACTGGTCGTGTTGACCGACGTGGCCGGCGTCTACGCCGACCCCGACGACGAGTCGACGCTGATCGAGTCGGTGACGACCCCCGCCGAGTGGGCCGACCTGGAGGCCGCCGGGGAAGGCTTCATGACGAAGAAACTGATGGCGGCGAAGGAGGCGCTCACCGGCGGCGCGAGCGAGGTGATCGTCGCGGACGCGAACGTCAGAGACCCCATCGTGGCGGCACTCGACGGCGGCGGGACGCACGTCTCGCCCGACGCAGTGGAGAGTGAATCATGACGCGAACCGAGACCGAATCGGCGGTGACAGCATGAGCGGCTTCGTCTTCTCGGAGAAACCGATCCAGATCGAACGCGGCACGGGACCGTACCTCTACACCGACGACGGCACGGAGTACCTCGACTTCGGCGCGAGTTACGCGGTCGCGCCGCTGGGCCACTCCCACCCCGCCGTCGTGGACGCGGTCCAGACACAGGTCGCGGACCTGACCTACGTGCAGGCGTCGTACCCGACGAGCGTCCGCACCGAGACCTACGAGAAACTGGCGACGCTCGCACCCGGCAACATCGACAAGGTGTGGCTCTGCAACTCCGGCACGGAGGCCAACGAGGCGGCGATGAAGTTCGCCCGGAGCGCCACGGGGAGAGAGAAGATCGTCGCCACGAAGCGCGGGTTCCACGGCCGGACGCTGGGCGCGCTGGCGATGACGTGGAAACAGAAGTACAAGAAGCCGTTCGAGCCGCTGGCCGGCGGCATCGAGTTCGTCGACTACGGCGACGCGGAACAACTGGCCGACGCAGTCGACGACGAGACGGCCGCCGTCTTCCTCGAACCGGTGCAGGGCGAGGGCGGCATCCACCCCGCACCGACCGGCTACCTGCAGGCCGCCCGCGACGCCTGCGACGACGCTGGTGCGGCGCTCGTGTTCGACGAGATCCAGACGGGCGTCGGGCGGACCGGCCTGCTGTGGGCCTCCGAACGCGCCGGCGTCGTGCCGGACATCCTGACGACCGCGAAGGGCATCGCCTCGGGACTGCCCCTCGGGGCGACGCTCTGCAAGGAGTGGATCGCCGAGGACTGCGGCAACCACGGCTCGACGTTCTCGGGCGGCCCGGTGGTCTGTGCGGCCGCGAACGCGACGCTCGACACGCTGGTCGAGGAAGACCTGCCCGCGAACGCGAACCGGATGGGGAGCTACCTCACCAGTCACCTCCGCGCGGAACACGGCGACGACGTGCGCGAGGTCCGCGGCCTGGGCCTGATGCTCGGCATCGAGGTCAAGCGCGGCGCGAACCGCCTGCTGAAACAGTTGGCGCTGCGAGAGCAGTTCCTCGCGCTCCCTGCGGGGCGGTCGGTGCTTCGCCTTCTGCCGCCGCTGACCATCGACGAGGAGCAGGCCGACGAGGCGCTCGCGGCGCTCGGAGAGGTGCTGTGATGACCGCAACCCAACACCCGAGCGTCGATCCCGTCTCTGCTCGGCAGTTGCTGGTCGACCTCGTCTCGACGCCGTCGGTGTCGGGCGAGGAGGCCGAGGCGGCCGAACTGCTGGTCGAGTTCTTCCGGTCGCACGGCCGGGAGGCGTGGCTCGACGAGGTCGGCAACGTCCGCGCGCCGGCAGACGATTCGGTCCTGTTGACCTCGCACATCGACACCGTCCCCGGCGACGTGCCGGTGTCGGTGAAGGGGGCGGGCGGCGAGGACGAGGCGGACGTGTCGGCCGACGAGGCCGAACTGTGGGGCCGCGGGAGCGTCGACGCGACCGGGCCCCTCGCGGCGATGGCCGTCTCGGCCGTCGAGACCGGCGTCTCCTTCGCGGGCGTCGTCGAGGAGGAGACGACCTCGAACGGTGCGCGCCACCTCTGTGAGACGCGCGAGGAACCGGACGCGGTCGTCAACGGCGAACCCTCCGGCTGGCAGGGCATCACGCTCGGCTACCGTGGGTTCCTCGACGGGACCTACGTCGCCACCAGCGAACTCGGCCACTCCTCGCGGCCCGAGGACAACGCGATCCAGTCGGCCGTCTCGTGGTGGTCCCGGGTCGCGGACTACTTCGCGGGCGGCGACGACTACGCGCCCGTCTTCGAGCAGGTGACGACGAAGCCGGTCAGCTTCGACGGCGGCCCCAGCGAGGACGGCCTGGCCGTGGAGGCGACCGTGGAGGTGCAGTTCCGCATCCCGCCGTCGCTGTCGCCCGACGACGTGCGCGAGGTGGCGGACGGCACCCTCGGTCGTGGGACGGTCCACTGGCAGGAGCCCATCCCGCCGGTGATGGAGAGTCCCCGGACCGAGGTCGCGCGGGCGTTCCGCGTGGCGATTCGGAGCGCGGGCGGGGACCCTCGACTCGTGCGGAAGACCGGGACGAGCGACATGAACCTCTACGCCGACGCGTGGGACTGCCCGATGGTGACCTACGGCCCCGGCGACTCGGATCTGGACCACGCGCCGAACGAGCACCTCCCGCTGTCGGAGTACGACCGCTCGGTCGGTGTGCTGTCAGACGTGGCGGAGACGCTGGCGGGTGACGACTGATGGTCCGCCACTTCCTCGACGTGGACGACCTGTCGGTGGCGGAACTGCACGAGGTGCTGGACACCGCCGCCGCGCTGAAAGCCGGCGAGTACGACACCGCGCCGCTCGCGGGCGAGTCGCTGACGATGGTGTTCGAGAAACCCTCGACCCGGACGCGGGTCTCCTTCGAGACCGGGATGACGAGTCTCGGCGGGCACGCGGTCTTTCTCGGCCCGGACGACATCGGCCTGCACGGGCGGGAACCGATCAAGGACATCGCCCGCGTGCTCTCGCGGTACGGGTCGGCGACGATGGTCCGCCTGTTCGACCACGCCGACGCCGAGGAGATGGCCGCCTACGCCACCGCGCCGGTGATCAACGGCCTGACCGACGACGCACATCCCTGTCAGACGCTCGCGGACCTGCTGACGATCCGGGACCTGTTCGGCGACTTCGACGCCGAGGTGGCCTGGGTCGGCGACGGGAACAACGTCGCCCAGTCGTTCGCGGTCGGCGCGGCGATGGTCGGCCTCGATCTGACCGTGGCGACACCCGACGGCTACGAACTCGACGACGAGGTGCTGAACCGGGCCGCCGAGTACGAGGGGACCGTGACCACCACGGACGATCCGGGGCAGGCCGTCGCGGACGCGGACGTGGTCTACACCGACGTGTGGATCAGCATGGGCGAGGAGGACCGCCGCGAGCAGAAGCTGTCGGCGTTCGACGGCTTCCAGGTGAACGCCGAGTTGGTCGGCGACGACGCGGTCGTGATGCACTGTCTGCCGGCCCACCGCGGCGAGGAGATCACCGACGGCGTGCTGGAGAGCGAGCGGTCGGTCGTCTGGCGGCAGGCCGAGAACCGGAAACACGCACAGTGCGGGCTGTTGGTAGAGCTGTTGGGCTGAGCGCCGGATCTTCACACGACTGTTGTCGGAGTGTTCGGTGTCGGTGACGGTGACAGTGGCCGAGCGGTGCCGACTACTCCTGGCTGGAACTACGACAGCGCCTGCGTCACAGGACGTGACCGTGACGGTGTCGCGAACCGCTACGGCGGCGCGACTCGTAGCGGGGGGTCCCGCGACCGCATCCGCACTCACCCGGTTCAGTCGCGCAGAACGCTGTCGAGAAACGCGATCTGGTGGCCGAACACCTGTTCGAACGCCTCGCCGGCGTACACGTCGAAGTGGCCGACCGGCATCCGGATCAGCGTGGCGTCCGGTAGCGCCTCGGCCGCCGCCTCGACCGACGACAGCGGGATGATCTCGTCGTGTTGCCCCGCCAGCAGAAGCGTCGGACACGTCACGTCCTCGCAGTGGGTGATGGGCCGGTAGCGGGGCAGCGAGAGGAAGATTCTGGCCGGACACTCGTTGTCCCACGTGCTCCCGCGCGGGACCAGTTCCATGAACCCCGACCTCGCGCCGGGTTCGTTCAGCACCGCGAACTCCTCCGGGTCGCCGACGACCGGCACCGTGTAGGGACCGAGTAGACGCGATTGAAGCTTGTCGCGCAAGCCCGCTCCGAGCGCCGTCGGGAGGTACGACAGCGGTTTGTTCCGGGTCACCGCCCGCCCGTCGACGAACGGGACCTGTCCGACCACGGCCGAGACGCGCCGGTCGCCCGCCGCCGTGACGAGTGCGTGGCCCGCCGAGAAGGAGGTGCCCCACAGCGCCAGCCGACCCGTGTCGAGGTCGTCGAACCGACGGACACGGGCGACGGCGGCCTCCCAGTCGGCGACGTGGCGCGACGGCGAGACGAGGTTCCGGGGTTCGCCCTCGCTGTCGCCGAAGTTGCGGTAGTCGAACAGGAAGACCGCGTAGCCGCGCTCGGCGAACCGTTCGGCGATGGTCGGCAGGCGGAACGTGCGCTCGCCAGCGAAGCCGTGGGCCATCACGATCACCGGCGGGTCGGCCGGGCGGTCCGGCCGGTAGAGCCACCCGGCACACTCCTCGCCGGCGCTCTCGAAGTTCGCCGTCACCTTCGAGAACTCGTAGTTCGAGGGGCGGGGCGGGCGCTCCGGCGGGTCCTCGCGGCCGCGTCGTCGCCACGCCGAGGTGTCGCGGGTCACGCCGACCCCTCCGACTCTTCGGAGTTCTCGTCGACCGTGTTCGTCAGCGTCCCCAGCACGCGCTCCGAGAAGTCCTCCTCCGAGAGTCGGTAGGAGAGCAGACCCTCGAACCACTCGGCGTCGGCGTGCCAGGTGCCCTGGACGTCGCCCGCGAACCGGACGACCGTCGCCTCGACGCGGACCGGGTCCCACGTTCCATCTTCGGCCCGGTCGATCAGCGTGTTGCAGACGCGACCGATCTCACCGTGTTCGACGCGCTCGCCCGGAAACGAGGTGGTGTAGGTCAGGTCGAGTGGGTCCCCGGCGTCGATGGACTCCACGTCGATCCCGTTGGTGCGGAGATCGCCTTCGAGTCCGGTGATCGCGTCGTCTGTCATGTGCCGGGCTACGACCGCCGGGGGCTAAACCCTTGCCCGGTGACAGTCGCCAGGTTACAAAGAGAGAACGCGCCGCGCCCGCCGGCTTACTGGAAGCCGATCCGCCCGCTGCCACGGTCGGCCATCGGTCCCTGCTGGCCGCCCTTGAACTGGTCTTTCATGCGCTCGTAGTAGTCCATCAGGTCGTCGGTGATCGTCGGCCGGACCGACTCCATCGCCTTCCGGAAGTGGCGCATCTCGATGGCCTCCGCGTCGTCGTCCTCCCGGAGCGCCTCGATTGCGGCCTCGCGGCCGATGGACTCCAGGTCGGACCCGACGTAGCCCTCGGTCATCTCCGCGACCTCGCGCAGGCTCACGTCCGGGGCGAGCGGACTGTTCTGCGTGTGGATGCGGAGGATCTGTTCGCGTCCCTCGGCGGTCGGTTCGCCGATCATGACGAGGCGGTCGAACCGACCCGAGCGAATCAGGGCGGGGTCGATCATGTCCGGGCGGTTCGTCGCACCGATGACCATCACGTCGCCCATCTCCTCTAAGCCGTCCAACTCGGTCAGCAGTTGGTTGACGACGCGCTCGGAGACGTTGCTCCCGACCTCCTGCCCGCGAGACGGCGCGAGGCTGTCGAGTTCGTCGAAGAAGATGATACACGGCGACACCTGCCGGGCCTTCCGGAAGGTCTGCCTGATCGCCTTCTCCGACTCACCGACCCACTTCGACAGCAGTTGCGGCCCTCTGACCGAGATGAAGTTCGCGTTCGTCTCGTTGGCGACGGCCTTCGCCATCAGCGTCTTGCCGGTGCCGGGCGGGCCGTACAGCAGGACCCCCTTCGGGGCCTCGATGCCCATCCGGTCGAACTTCTGTGGGTCGGTCAGCGGCCACTCGACCGACTCCTGCACTTGACTCTGGGCCTCCTCCAGCCCGCCCACGTCGTCCCACGTGACCTTCGGCAGTTCGACGAGTACCTCCCGCATCGCGGAGGGTTCGACCTCGCCGAGTGCGCCGTTGAAGTCGTTGCGCTTGACGATCATCCGGTCGATCAGACTCGGCGGGATGTCCTCCTCGTCGAGATCGATCTCCGGGAGGTAGCGCCGCAGCGCCTTCATCGCGGCCTCCTTCGTCAGGCTCTCGATGTCCGCGCCGACGAAGCCGTGGGTCTCGTCGGCGAGGTGGTCCAGACTCACGTCGTCCGACAGCGGCATCCCGCGCGTGTGGATCTGGAGGATCTCTTTCCGGCCCACTTCGTCCGGGACACCGATCTCGATCTCACGGTCGAAGCGACCGGGCCGGCGGAGCGCGGGGTCGACCGAGTCCACGCGGTTCGTCGCCGCGATGACGATGACCTGTCCCCGCGCCTCGAGACCGTCCATCATCGTCAGCAACTGGGCGACGACCCGGCGTTCGACCTCGCCGGTCACGTCCTCGCGCTTCGGCGCGATGGAGTCGAGTTCGTCGATGAAGATGATGGAGGGCGACTCCTCTTTCGCGTCCTCGAAGATCTCACGCAGTTGCTGTTCGGACTCGCCGTAGTACTTCGAGATGATCTCCGGGCCCGCGATGGAGAAGAAACTCGCGGAGGTCTCGTTGGCGACGGCCTTCGCCAGCAGGGTCTTCCCGGTCCCCGGCGGGCCGTGGAGCAGCACCCCCTGCGGTGGCTCGATCCCCAACTTCTTGAAGATCTGCGGGTGCTTCATCGGGAGTTCGACCATCTCCCGGACGCGCTGGATCTCGTTTTGCAGGCCGCCGATGTCTTCGTAGGTGATGCCGCCGCCGGTCTTCTCGAAGCCCGAGATGGGTTCCTCGCGGAGTTCGACCTCGGTGTCCTCGGTGATGAGACAGACGCCCTCGGGGTCGGTCTCCACGGCGATGAGCGGGATGGCCTGTCCCGGCGACCGCATGAACGGGTGGTTCGTGGAGGACATCACGGGCACGATGTCGCGTTCGACGACCGGCCGCTTCAGGATCTGCCGTTTGACCATCCCGGCCGCGTCGGAGCCGAACTGCACCGACGCCTCCTCGGGCGGCGCGAGGACGAGTTTGTCGGCCTTCTTCGCGTCCGCCTTCCGGATCGTCACGCGCTCGCCGATGCCGATGTCGGCGTTCTGCCGGGTGAACCCGTCGATGCGCACGGTGTCGGTGTTCCAGTCCTGTCGGTCCGCGCGCCAGACCTTCGCCGCCGTCGTCTCGCCGCCTTCGATCTCGATGATGTCACCCGGTGAGAGCTTCAGATGCAACAGCGTGTCCGGGTCGAGACGGGCGATGCCACGCCCCGAGTCGTTCGGGTACGCCTTCGCCACTTCGAGTTGAACTTCGTTCATGATATGCTCGCGGGGGAGTTGTTTTGTGGTCGGCAACGACGGGGGATAAGTCCTGCGCTACCGGGGGTCGCGCCCGCCGTGGCCGCGTCGTCGTGTGCCATTCTATAGCATGGTATGGCGTGAGGGGTACTTATGGGTGGCGTCTCCGGTAGGTCGTGACGAAGGGTGCCGACTCAGTCGTCGGCGAACGGGGTACCGGCCGCGCCGTCGCCGTCTCAGCCCTCTGGTTCGTGGGGACAGAGTGGGTCGGCCGCGAGTGGGTCGCCCGTCGCGGCGTAGGCCCGCGACCGACTGCCGCCGCACACCCAACGGAACTCGCAGGCCCCGCACTTCCCCCGGAGTTCGTCGCGGTCCCGCAGGGCGGTGAACAGGTCCGACTCGCGGTAGAGGGCGGCGACCGACGACTCCCGGACGTTGCCGGCGGACTTCGGCAGGAAGCCGGAGGGGTACACCTCCCCGGTGTGGCTGACGAACGCGAAGCCGTCGCCCGCGAGGACGCTCGGCCGGCCGACCGTCGCGCCCGGCGGTGGACCGCTGTCGGCGTCGTCGGTGCTCACGTCGCCGACGCCCGGTGGCGGGCCGCCTCCATCTCCGTCGGTGTCGACACCAGGTGGTGGGCCGCCGCCGTCACCGTTCGCGACCCCCGGTGGCGGACCGGTCGTGCCACGGTCACCCGCGTCGCCCGGCGGGTCGACCTGCTGCTGGACGCGGCGGTACTGGGGAGCCTCGGTCGTCTTCAGCGCGAACGAGGCCTCGCTCTCGACGCGATCCAGCCACGCCATCACCGCGTCGGCCTGCATCGGGGGGACGGGGTCGAGTGTCGCCCCCCGACCCACGGGGACGAGGAAGAAGACGCTCCACCGGATCGCACCGAGGTCGGCGACGAGGTCACGAATCGCGGGGAGGTCGTCGACCGTCTCGGCACAGACGGTCGTGTTGATCTGGAGCGAGATGCCGGCCTCGCGCGCGGCCTCGGCCGCTTCGACGGTGTCTTCGAAACTCCCCGACTCGCCACGGAAGCGGTCGTGGCTCTCGGCGTCCCCGCCGTCGAAACTGAGCGCCATCCGCGACAGGCCGGCGTCCGCGAGGCCCCGCACTCGCTCGGGCGTCAGCGACTGCGTGCCGCTGGGCGTCAGCGACATCCGCAGACCGCGGTCCGTGCCGTAGTCGATCAACTCCGGCAGATCCGGCCGCTTCAGGGGGTCGCCCCCCGAGAGGACGACAACCTGCCCCTCGCCGAACTCGGTCGCCGCGTCGTCGAGCAACTGCTTCCCCTCCGCCGTCGTCAACTCGTCGGGGTGCCGGGTCGGGTGGGCGTCGGCCCGGCAGTGGTCACAGGCCAACTCACACGCCTGCGTCACCTCCCAGATCAGGACGACCGGGCGCTCGCTGGTGTCGAACATCTCTGTCTACTCCTCCGTGTCCCACGCATCAAAGCCGACTCCCGAACACCTACGGCCGGTTTTCACCTCGTGGGAACGGACGGGGGGCGTTTGATATCTCGGCCGTAATCGTGGGGTATGTCGTCCGAGCGACCGCGAGAGGCGGCGGCCGCGTCCGAGCGTCGGCGCGTCGCCGAACCCCGCGCAGACGAGACCCGAGAGTGGGAGGTGTTCGTCCGGGAGACCCCCGAGGAACCGCTCCGCCACGCCGGGAGCGTCACCGCCCCGAACGCCGACGTCGCCCACGAGGCCGCCGACACGCTGTTCGAGCGCACCGCCGACACGATCTGGTGTGCGCCGACGGACGCGGTGGCCCGGTTCACGACCCGCGAGTTGGACAGCGAGTACGCCGAGGAGTCGGTCGGCGAGAACCGAGACGCCGACGCGACGCCGACACACGAGGCGTCGGCGACGGAGCGGCGCGACGGAGCCGACGACGCCGAGGGTGACGAGGAGGGGCCAGCATGATCTCGCTCAGCAAACTGCTCTGTGATCTGGACGCGGAAGGCGACGGTCTCCGGTACGACGCCGGCGACGACGCCGCAGTCGAACAGATACGCGAGAAGAAGCAACAGAAACCGGTCGTCGTCTGGAACCTGACGAAGCGGTGTAACCTCCACTGTCAGCACTGCTACGCCGGCGCGGAGATCGAGAGCGCGCCCGGCGAACTCTCGACGGCCGAGGGGAGACAGCTCCTGGACGAACTCGCCGACTACGGCGCGCCGGTCGTCCTCTTCTCCGGCGGGGAACCGATGGTCCGCGACGACCTGCTCGAACTGATCGCCCACGCCAGCGACGCCGGCATCCGGCCCGTACTCTCGACGAACGGGACGCTCATCACCGCCGAGAACGCCCGCCGGATGAAGGAGGCGGGACTCAAGTACGCCGGCGTCTCGGTCGACGGCCTGCCGGAGCGCAACGACCGATTCCGGGGCCAGGAGGGGGCCTTCGACGCCGCCGTCCGGGGCATCGAACACTGTCTCGACGCCGGCCTGAAGACCGGTCTGCGCTACACCATCACCGAGGCGAACGCCGCCGACATGGAGGGCGTCGTGGACCTCCTGCGTGACGTGGGCGTCGACCGCTTCTGCTTCTACCACCTCGACTACGGCGGGCGCGGCAACGACATCCGCGACGTCGACCTCTCGCCGGCCGACCGCCGCGAGGCGGTCCGCCGCCTCTGCGACCTCACGCGGGAGTACCACGAGGCGGGCGAGGAGATCGAGACCCTGCTCGTCGGCAACTACTGTGACGCCGGCTTCCTCGTGGAGTACGCCCGCGAGGAACTCGGCCCAGCCGCCGCCGACCGCATCTACCGCTACCTCCGTGTGAACGGCGGCGACCCGGCCGGGGAGCGCGTCGCGGACGTCGACTACCAGGGGAACGTCCACGCGACCCAGTTCTGGCAAGGGTACAGCCTCGGCAACGTCCGGGACCGGCCCTTCGGAGCCATCTGGGACGACGAGTCGAACCCGGTGCTCCGGGACCTCCGCCAGCGCGAGGACCTGCTGACGGGCCGGTGTGCAGACTGTCGGTACCGCTCCATCTGTCGCGGTGGCTCGCGACTCCGGGCGCTCGCCACCGAGGGGGACCTCTTCGCCCCCGACCCGCAGTGTTACCTCACGCCCGGAGAGCGCGCCGGCGAGGGGTCGCCGGTGGCCGGTGTCGACGACGGCTCGGTCGGCGCGGACTGACCGCCGCGTCGCCGGTGTGGTACTCGCGCCGACGGCCGTCTGCTCCCGACCGAGCGGCCGCTACAGGGGTTCGGCTCCGGAGAGACTCGCGTCCTGCAGAAATCGCCTTACGCGCTCGGCTTGCCGCCGGCCTTCTTCCGGGTGACGTAGCCGGCGATCCGGTTACGGACCGACTTCGACTCCACGTTGGTCAGCTTCGCGACGCTCTCTTTGTTCGTCTCGAAGTCCGTGTTGAACGCCTGCGGGTAGCGCTCCAACAGGATCGTCCCCAGCTGTTTGACGTACTTGGGTTTGATAGCCATACGACACAGTTCCCCGGTCGGCCACTAAAACGATTCGTTCCGTCACCGGCGGCCGGGAGCCGTGCGATCACGGCACAGAGCCGTCTGCGGTGTCTCCGCGGTCTGCACGGTCCGGGGTACCCCACCGTCACTCCCGACGGGACCGCCAGTCGGACACCGCGTCGACGCGCTCGAACGCCTCGCGTTCTGCCGGCCCGCCGCATCGCTCGACCGTCTCGGCGAAGTAGTCCAAGCGGTCCAGCAGGACCTCGGTGTCGTAGGCGTCCACGTCCAGCCGCGAGACGGCCACGGTCGCGTCGATCACCGCCGCGAACCCGCGGTTGATCGTCCGCACCCCCTGCTGCTCGACCCCCGAGTCGGTCGGCTCCAGTCGCCACTCGGTCCACTCGGTCCCGCCGGACTCCCCGCTATCGACCGCCTCGACCGCGACCTCGACCCAGGCGTCGGCCGACGCGAGGACAGGTTCGGACTCCTCACGGATCGTCAGCGCGGCGTCCACGAAGTCCCGTGGGTCGGTGACGAACTGGACGACACCGCCACCCCGCCGCCGGAAGTTGCGGTACGTTCGCGTCCGGCCCCACGTCGTGGCGGTGACGTACTCGCTCGCGGACTCCGAAGACGAATCGGGCGCGTGCAGACCCAGCGCCGCGAGGTTCCACAGGTCGTTCGGACCGAGCGTGGCGACGACCGACTCGGTGACGCCCCGGAGCGGGGTCGGCCACCCGGTGGGGCTGTCGCCGAGCCACTGCTGGTCACCTCCCGAGTTCGCGTCGTCGCTCACAGCGGCACCCCCCGGCGGAGCGCGACGTACAGCGCGCTCGCGGTCTGGTCGGCGGTGGTGCCGGGGTTGATCCCCTCGGCGACGAACGTCTCGGCCAACTCCTCGGCGGCGTCGAGGTCGTGTCCGACTTCGGCCGCCCGCGCCGACGCCTCCCGCGCGACCTCCTCGCCGTGCTGTGTGGCGACCAGCGTGTCCGGTTCGTCGGCGAGCAGATCGAGAAACGCCCGCGCCGCCCGGTCGAGAATCGGCCCCTCGTCGGCGAGGATGGACTCGGCGGTCTCGAAGGTGCGCGGGAACCCATCGACCCACTCGCGGGCGTTCGTGTCCCGGTCGGCACTCGACTCCATCACGTCCGCGAGCGTCAGCCCGCGCGATTCGAGCGTCGGCACCGCGTCGGCACCCCGGCGTACGTCGAGATCCGGCGCGTTCTCGGGTGGGTCGTCCACCGCCACGTCGACGTGCTCGAAGGCCCGGTAGAAGCCCGCGGCGTCGGCGACGGTGGTGGACTCGACGACCGACTCGACGCCGGCCGGCGACAGGTCGGTCTCGCAGTCGGCTTTGACGAGGGGGACGAGCAACAGCAGACAGCCGAACTGGGTGTTGCCACCCTCCTGCTGGCTCATCCCGGCGACGGCGGTCTCGAAGGCCTCGCCGACCGGCGCGCCCGACTCGGCCAGTCGCAGACCCTCGCCTGCACCGACACTACCGGCGAGGAAGTGCTCGAATCGCAGGTCGGCGAGGTCGCGGTGCCGGTCCACGTTACCCGGTTTCGGCGTCCCGGCGACCTCCAGCAGGAGCGCGAGTTGCGCGTGCTCGGTGGGCGTCACGGCGACACCTCGGCGTCCTCGGCGACTGCACCGGCAGACTCCTCCTGTGCACCACGCCACGCGACGAGTGCCTCGCGGACACGCCGGAGGACTCTGCGGTCGGTACTGGGCCGACCGACGCTCACCGCGTCCGCGCCGTACCGCAGGTACTCGTGGACGCTCTCGCGGTCCCGGACCTCGTTGTTGGCGATCACGGTCGGTCGGGTCGCCGAACCGTCGGCGGCCGACGCGCCGCCGCCCGAGGCTTCGGTCGTCTCGGCGAGCGACTCGGCTGTCGTCGCCACCTCGCTGATCACCGACTCGGAGTCCATCGCGTCAACGTGGATGGCGTCGACACCACTCTCGGCGACGGCACGGGTCGTCTCCCGCAGGTCGACACCCGGTACCTCGGACCGGACCTTCACGGAGACGGTCGCACCGGTCGCGGCGGCCGTCTCGACGTACTCGGCGAGGCGGTCGGTGTCGGCCAACAGCGATTCGCCACAGCCGACCGCCCGGAGTTCCGGCTGTCGACAGTGGGCGTTGATCTCGATCACTGCGTCGTGGTCGGCACAGACGGCGGCGGCCTTCCGAATCGGCTCGCCGGTCGCACTCCGGACGTTCAGTCCCGCCTGGATCGGCGCGTCGGCGAGTGCCGACAACTGGCGGTCGGCAAAGGCGAGTGGGTCCTCGGGCAGGAACTCCTCGCGGTCGCGGGCGACCAACTCGCGGGCCGCCGCCCGGCTCTCGTCGTCCAGCGCGAGACCGCCGAGAAAGGCGAGGTCTGCGAGGTCGTCGGCCTGCCTCGCCCACGCCGCGTCCGCCTCCCCGCTGAGGCTGGCGAGTGCGAGCAGTGGGCGGTCGGTGTCCATCTCTCGTCCGAGGAGCGACTCGCCGGTCACGACGCCTCGACCCCCAGTTCCGCGAACGCGTCGGCGACCGCGTGCCTGACGCGCGCCGCGTCCGCCGGTCCCTCGATCCCCGTGTCGGTCCTGACGACGACCGGCTCCCGGTCGTCGTCCGTCGATGCGTCGAGGTCGGTCCCGTCCTCGCTGTCGAGGACGAACGCGTCCGCGAAGGGGTACGCCTCGGCCACCCCGCGCGTGCTGGCTTCGTAGCCGACCCCGCGCATCAGGTCGTCCGCCGGGCCGGAGAACACTCGGTCCTCGACGAACGGCGAGACGGCGACGACCGGTGTCTCGGCGAGCGCCTGCTCCACACCGGGGAGTGCCAGCATCGGCCCGAGGCTCGTCACGGGGTTCGAGGGGCCGATCACCACCGGATCGCGGAGCGCCGCGAGCGTCTCGTCGGTCGGACTGGCGGTCTCACTCCCCCGGAACTCCACGTCTTCGACTCCGGGCACTGCTCGCCGGGCGACCCAGAACTCCTGGAAGTGCATCGCCCCCTCGTCGGTGTGGACGATGGTGGCGACCGGGTCGTCGGACATCGGCAGGAGTCGGTACGGGAGGTCGAACGCGTCGGCGAGCGTCGCCGTGACCTCGGTGAGGCTCTGGCCCTCGTCGAGCAAACTCGTCCGGGTGAGGTGGACCGCCCGGTCACGGTCGCCGATCTCCATGAACTCCGCGATCCCCGAGAATCGCCGCCACCGGGCGATCTCGCGGCCCTCGGTCTGTGCCTCGGGCGGGAGGTAGCGCGGCCCGCCGTCGAGTCCCGCCGCGTCCGCGAGGCGGTGGAGTTCGGCGTTCGTCTCGGTCGTGTCGTCGGCGATGCCCCACCACCGCTCGCGGTCGATCACGCCGCCGCCGTGGAAGAGGACGGTGTCAAGATCGGGACAGACGAGCAGGCCACCGAGTTCCACGTCGTCGCCGGTGTTGCCGACGACGACCGTCTCGGTGGGATCGAAGACACTCGACCGGCCGGGGTCGGTCAGCCCGTCGAGCAGTTTGGGGGTGCCGGTCCCCCCGGCGAGAAACGTCGTCATGTACCGGCGTTGGGCGACCGTGGATTTGTATCTGGCTCTCCTGCGGGGGACGGTGAGACGGCTCTGGTGGGACGCGAGTTGAGGTGTCCGGGTGTAGCTTGAAGCCGGTCGCGGTCGAACTGGGGGGTGTCATGGCCCGACGAGCCAACCCCTTCGAGGATCTGGAGGAACTGTTCGACCGAATGCGCCGCCAGTTCGAGGAGGCGACGGGATCGATGGACGAGGTGAGCGTCGAGTCGCTGCGCTCGGGGATGCGGATCGACGTGGAGGACACCGGCGAGTCGTTCGTCGTCACGGCCGACCTGCCGGGGTTCGAGAAGGAGGACATCGACGTACGCCTCTCGGACCAGCGACTCCGCATCTCGGCGGAGCACGCAGAGGAGACGACCGAGGAGGGTGAGACCGAGGACGACGGTCGGTTCGTCCGGCAGGAGCGGCACCGCAGTTCGATGGAGCGCGTCGTTCGGCTTCCGGAACCGGTGGACGAGGGGTCGGTGTCCGCGAAGTTCCGGAACGGCGTGTTGACCGTGACGCTGGCGAAGACGGAACCGGTGGAGACCGGGCGGGACATCGAAATCGAGTGAGGAAATATTGGGTACGTGGGATGTGTTGAATTCGTTGTGAGTGAGGGTTTTGTCGGATACGTCGTGAGTGAGGGTTCTGTCGAGTGAGTCTTGGATACCGTTGGGTGAAAGCCCCCGAACGCTCGACCGGCCGCGACTCGTTGCGCGCTTCCCTCAGGCGAGTCGGCAAGCCGACTCGCCTTCAGTCCAGTGCTTACGTCGTCGGGGCCGGGTCGAGCGTTCGGCCCCTTTCAGTCCCGCCCGGTGATTTGGCGAAGGCGCGTGCAACTTCCGGTTGACCAGTCGATTTCAGCGCGAGCGCCTACCTGCGACCGTCGGCGCGACACGGAGGTCGCGCCAGCCCACTCGACTGGTACTTGTGATGTGAGTTGAAATCCTGCTGTGCGGTTGCGGTCGGCGTGCGCGAGAAACGCGTGCGAGGTCTTAGTGAGGGGACCGAACGAAGGCTCGTCAGAGCTTGCCTCTGACGGTGGATGAGTAGCGCAGTCCGGCGCGCCCCTTGTGGGCGCGCCACGTGAGCAGAGCGAGACCGGAGGTCTCGCCAGTAGTCGGGCGACTCCCGTGTCGCCCGACGACAACGCAGTCGGCTGGGGAGGCTTGTGGGTATTCCAATTGTGGTGCGGTTGCTGTGCGGTGGCGGTTCCTCGCGCTCGCACGAGTAGCTGTGTTGTCGCTGTTGCGGTCGTGGTTGCTTGTGCTGTCGCGGTCGTGTCAGAGATGTGCCAAATCGAGTAGCAGTGCTGTCGCGGTCTGTGGTTCGCAGTACTCTCCCTATCGAATCCCCAGCGAGACACCCCGAGACAACCGAGTCACGCGCTCCAACACCGACCTGAAAACACCTCCCTAAGTCGAACATCACGAACCCGAGAACACCACCAAAACACCAACCGAGAAGATCCGAGACCGAGTGCCGTACCTTCACCCACCGAGGAACTCTTGGCGAACTTCCTCGTCGTGGAGCAACACGTCGCCGTCGTCCATGTACCGGTTCCCGCCCTGCACCAGCACGTAGCCACGGTCACAGCGCCGGAGCGCCTCCTTCGCGTTCTGCTCGACCATCAACACCGCCGTCCCCGACTCGTTGATCTCGTCGATCCGGTCGAACATGTCGTCCACCAGATCGGGCGCGAGCCCGGCCGAGGGTTCGTCCAGCATCAGCAGTTTCGGATCGAGCATCAGCGCCCGGCCCATCGCCAGCATCTGACGCTGGCCGCCCGACAGGGTGCCGGCCTTCTGCTGTTGGCGCTCCTCCAGGATCGGGAACCGCTCGAACACCTCGTTCAGGCGGTCCTGTGGCACCTCGTCCAAGATGTACGCGCCCATCTCCAGGTTCTCCCGAACCGTGAGCGAACTGAAGACGTTCTCGTTCTGCGGGACGTAGCCCAGTCCGTGGTGGATGATCTCCTCGGGGTTCTCCCCGGAGATCTCCTCGCCGTCGAACGTGATCGACCCGCCCATGTAGGTCGTCAGGCCGAACACCGACTTCATCACCGTCGACTTGCCGGCCCCGTTCGGGCCGACGATGGTGACGTACTCCCCGCTGTCGACGTCCAGATCGACGCCGTCGAGGATCTGGAGTTCGCCGTAGCCGGCGTCCAACCCCTGCACGCGCAGGAGGTCGCCCGTCACCGCACTCGCGTCGGTGCTCGCTCCCGCCGTGGGAGTGGTCTCCGCGTCGGTCGTCTCCGTACTCTCTGCGTGGTCGTCGGTACTCATACGTTCTCACCGAGGTAGGCCTCGATCACCTGGTCGTTGCTCCGGATGTCGCTCGCGTCGCCCTCCGCCAGCACCTGTCCCTGGTGCATGACGATGATGTGTTCGCAGTTGTTCATGATCACGTCCATGTCGTGTTCCACCAGCAGGAACGTGTACCCCTCGTCGCGGAGTTCGTGGACCCGTTCCAGCAGTTTCTTCTCCAGCGACGGGTTCACGCCCGCCAGCGGTTCGTCCAGCAGGACCATCTCCGGGTCCGTCATCAGCACGCGGGCCATCTCCAGCAGTTTCCGCTGCCCGCCGGAGAGGTTGCCCGCTTCCTCCTCCGCGAGGTGGTCGATCTCGAACAGTTCGAGGGTCTCCCAGACACGTTCGCGGAGTTCTTCCTCCTGCTCGCGGACCCCACTGCGCAGTCCCGGCGTCACCGACCGGTACAGCGACTCGCCGAGTTGCCCGCGCGGCGCGAGCATCATGTTCTCCAGCACGGTCATCTCCTCCAGTTCGCGGGCGATCTGGAACGTCCGCACCAGCCCCTCGTTGGCGATCTGGTCCGGCCGCAGTCCCGTGATGTCCTCGCCCTCGAAGTAGACGTTGCCGGCCGTCGGGTCGTGGACGCCCGTGATACAGTTGAACGTCGTGGACTTCCCGGCCCCGTTCGGCCCGATCAGCCCGGTCAGCGACCCGCGCTCGACCGCGAACGTCGCGCCGTCGACTGCGGTGATACCGCCGAACTCCTTCCGCAGGTTCTCGACGCGTAGCGGCGTGTCCGGTGCCCCGGTCGTCTCGGAGGCCGCCTCCGCGTCGGCCGACTCCACCGGCGGTTCGTCGCGGGCGTCGGTCTCCGGATCGGTCACGGCGTCACTCATCGGTCTCACCTCCGTCTGTCGCCGGCCGAGCATCCGCCGGTCGGCTCGTGCGCTCCGAGAGATCGACAGCCGAGGCGACCTCGGACCGGTGGCCGAGCAGGCCCTCCGGCCGGTTCTGCATCAGGTAGATCAACAGGAGGCCGACGACGACGAACCGGAGCGAGGCCATGTTCTCCACCGCGTAGGCGACCAGCGGGAGCAGGTCCGCGCTGGCGATCGGCGCGAGTGCGCCGACGATGGTGTCGGGCGTCACGCCGCGTTCGATGAACTGCCCCGCGTTCTGGTTGATCAACTGCGGCAGGAGGAACAGGAGCGCGGAGAACACCGCGCCGCCGAGCACCGCGCCGGTGTTCGACCCGGCACCGCCGATGATCAGTGCGATGAAGATGTAGAAGGTGATGTTCGGCCGGAAGGAGAGGGGGTTCACGAACCCGGAGGCACCGAGCCACAGGATCCCGCCCAGCCCCATCAGCGCACAGCCGACCATGAACGCCTTGATCTTGAACAGGCGCGTGTCCTTCCCGAGCGAGGAGGCGACGAGTTCGTCCTCGCGGATCGCCTTCAACACCCGGCCGAACGGCGAGTTGCCGATCCGAGTGAGGAGCCAGTAGAAGAGGAGCGCGACGAGGATGATCGCCACCGTGTAGACGCTGTCGACCACCACGCTCGACGTGATGCCGAACCCCTCGAAGAACGTGAATATCGACTCCCCGAGCGGTGTCGTCGCCGACGCCGGACTGCTCGGGTCCTGGTAGAAGACGGCCCGGATCGGCTCGGACGGGCGCGGGTACGAGATGCCGCGCCCGCCGCCGGTGCCGAGGGTCGTCCCCAGAATCGTGAACTCCTGTAAGGTGTTGGAGTTCACCGCGAGGCGGATGATCTCGGAGAACGCCACCGTCACGATGGCGAGGTAGTCGGCTTCGAGTCGCAGTGCCGGCAGCGCCGCGATGCCGCCGACGATGGCCGCACCGAGCATCCCGCCGATGATGCCGACCCACAGCGGGAGACCGAGTCCCGGCGGCGTCCCGCCGGGCGGTGCGGTCAGGATGCCCATCGTGTAGACGCCGACCGCCATGAAGCCCGCGACGCCGATGTTGAACAGCCCGGTGTACCCCCAGTGGAGGTTCAGCGCGAGCACCAGCATCGCGTAGGCGGCGACGAAGAACGTCACGTTCCGCAGGGTGTTGACCGTCCCGACGGTGTTCAGGCCGATGGCGATCGTCACGGCGAGGAAGCAGGCGTAGATGAACGCCATCGCGGCGACGACCATCAGGAAGTCGTTCCCGCCGAACAGCGACTCGATCCGCGCGCCGATTCCCTCCTGTTCGGCGCTCATGCTGTCTTCACCCCCCCGAACAGCCCTTCGGGTTTGATCAGGAGCACGACGATCAGGATGAGGAACGCCGCCGCCCGCGTCAGCCCCGACGGGAGCCAGATGATCGACATCGCGTCGACGACGCCGATGATCAGGCCGCCGGCCATCGCGCCGTAGATGGAGCCGATGCCGCCGAGGATGACCGCCGCGAAGATCAGGAGGAGCAGCACCCACCCGAAGCTGAACGACATCGTCCCGCGTTCCAAGACGAGCAGGTAGCCCGCGATGCCGGTCAGGCCGCCGCCGATGATCCACGTCATCCGGATGACGCGCTCGGTCGGGATGCCGGTGACGCGGGCGAGGCTCTTGTTGTCGGCCATCGCGCGCATCGCCTTCCCCAGTTTCGTCCGCTGGAGCAGGAGGTGGACGCCGAGCATCAACCCAGCCGACCCGAACACCAGCGTCAGTTCGTGGCTCGTGAAGGTGACGCCCGCGAGGTCGATCTTCGCCGGACTGGCCGTGACACCCTTCGTGCCGGTCTTCCAGACGAACGCGATCAGGTACCGGAGCGCCAGCGCGACACCGATGCTGGCGATCAACAACGAGATGCCGTCCGAGTCACGCATCGGCCGGTAGACCACCCGGTCCAAGACGAGCGACAGCGCGATGGTGCCGACGCCCGCCGCGACCAACCCCAGGAGGACGGCGACCGGCGACTGGCTGATGTTGAGGCCGATGTTGTTCGCTTCGATCAGGACGAGGTCGCCGAAGGAGACGGTCCCGATGCCGGCGACGATGTACGCGACCGCCCAGCCGGTGAACGCGCCGCTCGTCACGTAGTCGCCGTGGCCGAAGTTGGCGAAATTCAGGATGCTGTACGTCATGGACAACCCGATGCCGGCGAGCCCGACCGCCAGCCCGACGACGATCCCGTCGGTCAACAGGGTCAGCAGTCTGGAGACCGCCATCGACCCGGTGGCGAGCTGTCTGGCGAGGTCCAAGAGGACGAGAACGCCGACAGCGCCGACGACGACCGCCATCGGTCGCTCGACGACCATCTCCCGCCCCCGCGTGTATGTATCACTCACTCCCATGTCTGCTGTTCACAACGTACTTACGACCCTACCACGGTAAATAAACCTTCGTTCCGGCCCGACTGTGAGCACTGCCGTCTCGTGGCGTCCGAGCCGACCCGCGTCGTGCGGTTTTCGGAGAACGACGGAGCTCGGAACGCTGGCATCGTGGTCCCGATGGCCGAAAGAAATATCACGGCGATTCGATCCCGCACCCGACGGCGGGTTTTATCCCGTCTGCGGACCGACCGGCGGACAGCGAATGGAGATCGAACCGCCGACGATGGAGGAGACCGAGACGGTCGCCGACCTCTGGGTGTCGCTCGCGCGAGGCCAGCGAAGCCACGGCTCACACCTCCGGAGTGAGGCGAACCGGGGGGCGATCACCGACGCCATCTCGCGACACCTCATCACCGGCGGCTTACTCGTCGCCCGCGACCCCGACGTCGTCGGGTTCGTGATGTTCGGTCCCGAAGCCGGGAGCTACGAACAGGACGTGACACGGGGTATCGTCCACAACCTCTACGTCGTCGCCGGACGGCGAGACGAGGGCGTCGGCACCGCCCTGTTGGAGGCGGCCGAGACGCGACTCGCCGAGGACGGCGCGGACACGGTCGCACTGGAGGTCATGGCGGGCAACGACTCGGCCCGGCGATTCTACGAGCGGGCGGGCTATCGCCCTCACCGCGTCGAGTTGGAGAAGCGGACCGAAAGCGACAACGTAACAACGGAGGGGTGAGTAGCCGAAACCGCGCCAGGGGAGCATGGGCGGTTCATGCACTCGACTTGTAATCGAGACTTCACGGGTTCAAATCCCGTCCCTGGCTTCCGACCACCCTGAGAATTCAGCCAGTGTGCTTTTCCCTGTCCTATGGTTTTGTTCGGATATGGTTGGGGAGCCAACGAACGGGGAGAAAGCGCGTATCAAACGGTTCATCGAGACGCCACGGTCCCGCCGGCATCCGGATATGCTCGTCCCGGACGACGCCGACAGCGGTGACGGGAGCGACGCCGACCAGGACCGGAGCAGCCACTCTGCGGCCTGATCTACGACACCGAACCGACGACAGACCGACGTGACGCTCGCCGGATATGTTTCGCAGATCACTTCTCGCGGCACTCGCTGCGCTCACCGCCGGATGCAGCGACGCGGTCGTTCCGACCGAGACCCCGACCACCACCGACGCGGAGACCACGACTCGCACCGAGACGTCCACGTCTCCGACGACCACCGCGTCTCCGACAGAGGAACCGACCGAAGAACCGACGACGCCGCGGCCGACCGTCGCAGAGCGCATCGAGACCGCCCAGTCGCTGATCGACGCGGCGGTCGCGGACTACCGCTCGTACGGCGACGGGGGGTTCGCCGGGGCAGTGACGGCCGGGACGACGATGTTCGATCCGGCACCGATCACCCGGTCGCTCGCGGCCGCGAGCCGAGAACTGGACGCCGTCGACGCGGCCGACCCGCCGCCGACACCCGACGAGCGGACCACGATCCAGCGCCTCCGGACGTGGCTCGCGTTCTTCCGGGCGGTCGTCGAGACGGTCCCGGCCTACGTCGCCTGTCTGCGGTCGGCACGCCGTGTCGCCGCACGGACCTTCGAGGGACCCGACAGCAGCGCACGCCGGGAGTTGGACGCGTTGACCGACGCCGTCGACCGCGCCGAGGCGGGCTACGACGCGGTCGTGCGGACCGGAAGTCGGCTCTCGCGGAGCGTGACCGAACTGGTCGCGGACGTGTCTCTTGAACAGGCCCGCCGGAAAGTCGACCGACTCGCCGACGAACTGGAGGCGGCCGACGCACTCCGGGCGGGGTACACGACGACGCTCTCGGAGCGTGACGACTTCGCGGACGCGCTCGCGACGCTGGACGACGAGCAGTTCGGGACGGCAGCGTTCCGGTTCCGGGTCGTCGCCGACCGGTTCCGCCGGGCCGAACGCCGACTCACTGCCCGGCCCGCGCCGGGCGCGTTCGCGTCGCTCGTGACCGACCTCGCGTGTTACACCGGAGCCTTCGCCGACGCGGCGGCCAGTTACGCGGACGCGGCGACCGCCTACGGCGACGCCCGGACTGCGGACGCCGACCTGTTCGTCTCGGACGCGCGGGCCGCCCTGTCGCGAGCGGGGGCCTGTGTCGCCTGAGTCGGCGGCGACACGACCGGCGCGCCGCGTGGCGCGTGACCCACCCGGTACGCACTCGGGTCGTGCTCCGGGAGGTGGTCGGTCCCGGCGATACGACGGCGTGACCGTTAGGTCACTGGCGGGAGTAGTCGACGTATGACCGGATCGGACCGATTCTTCCTCGCGGTGATCGCCCTGCTGTTCGCGCTGTTCGTGGTCGGCATCGCGGTGAGTCTGCTGTGAGTCGCAGGCGAGTCCGCACCGAGCGTGCGTGTCGACACAAAGTTTATGTCAATCGATTAGTCCATCACGACCCATGCCGGAATGCCAGAACTGTGGCTCGTTCGTGACGAGAGCGTACGCGCGGGTGTTCACACCCGAGGAGGTCGAGGAGCCACGAGTCTGTCCGAACTGCGAGGATATGGTCCGCGACGGTGCCGACGTGCGGCAAGCCCGCTCTCCGAGAAACACCTGACCGACACTCGCCCCGTGAGAGCCGCTCAGGACGCGACGACGTACCGGTCGCGGTCCTGCCCGACGAGTCCGCGCCCGCGAAGCGTCTTCAGGATGCTGAACAGCGTGATCTTCTTCATCGACAGTCCGTCCTGCAGTTCGGTGACGGTCGCCCCGTCGTGCGTCGAGAGGTAGAGATAGACGAGTTTCGCCCGTGGCGATTCGAGACCGTCGGGAACCGCAGTCTGGTGTGTCCGTCGTGCCTGTTGCATTGTCGTACTGGACACCAACTGTTCGACGATAATAAAACCCGTCTACAACAGTCGTCGAAATACTCGCAATCGAGTAAACCTCTAAACAGACGGTCGCTGGCGGGGAAATCGCCCCCGCCGGGCGTCGCCAGTCGACGTGAGAGTCGACCCCGAGCGCGGCCGATTTTCGACCGTCGTCGTGATCGGGGATCGACACGGTGTCGTCCCCGACGCTCGCTGCGAGTCCTCGTCGACGAGTGGCGTCGAGCGTGAGTGGAAGGGGCGGGAGTCGAACCACGCGAAGCCAGAAAGTACCACCGCGCACGGACGGCGGTGCTGCTCTACCACTGAGCCACCCTTCCACTCGTCGCTACGCGAGCGACGAGCAAATAATCGTTGGTTGTCTCCGACCCGGTCCAGGGCGTCGCCGGCTCTGTCGGGGCCTCGGGGCGGCGAGAGCTGTGCTACAGACCGGCGACGACCCACCCGGCGAACTGCGCACCGGCGAGTAGGACCATCCCGGCGACCGTCGGAAACGGCGACCGACGCCGGGTGTACGCCAGGAGGCCCCACAGCAGGAACGGGGCGGCGAGCAGACTCGCCCAGCAGACGACCGCCGGCACCGGCCCGCCGTGGACCGCCGCCATCGACACCCCACCCGCGAGGAGTCCGCCGGCGTAGAGCCACCGGAGTCGACCGGCCGACAGGCGGGTCGCCAGCGTCGCCTTCCCGACCGCCGCGTCGGCCGCGCGGTCGGGCCAGGTCGTCGCCAGCAGGTTGACGAAGACCACACAGCCGAACGGGAGAAACGCCAGCACCGACGCGACCGTCACCTCGCCCGCGACCGCCACGCCGTACACCGGCAGGAGCACACCGCCGAGCAGGGCGTTGTCGAGTTCGCCCCAGCCGTGCCACGCAAGCGCCAGCGGCGGGAGCGAGTACTGCCAGCCGAGGACGGCGATCAGTGCGAGGAGGCCGAGCGCCTTCGCGTCCGGCACGGTCGTGACGCGGCCGGTCGCCCAGAGTTCGATCCCTGCGACGACTCCCACCGCCACGGCGGCGAGCACGAGGGCGGCGACGGCCGCCCGCAGTGCGAGTCGTCGTGGGAGGCCGGTCCGCACGAGTGCGCCGCTCCCGCCGGAGAAGGGTGTCCGGGTCGTCAGGTGGTCGGTCTCGTAGTCGGCGTACTCGTTCGCGTAGTGGACGCTGACGGCGACCGGCGAGAAGAGGAGGAACCCGACGAGGGCGGAGAGGGGGTCGAGGGTCGCCCCCGCGACCACCGCGACGAGCACGCCGGTCGCGTACAGCAGCACCATCAGCAGTAGCTGGTCGGGGCGGCTCATCTCGATCAGCGCGCGGAGAACGGTCAGCGAGTCGTGATCTGCGCCGGGGCGGGAGGAGTCGGGCACAGAGCGGTCGGAAGCGTCGGGCACAGAGCGGCGGGGGGAGTCGGCCACGAACCGGGGGACTCAGTAGCTCCGGACCTTCGGTTCGTAGGTCTTCCCCTCGCCTTCGAGGATGACCGGCCGGAACCAGAGCTCCGGTTCGCCGTCGTTCCACGACAGCATCGTGTGTTTGAGCCACGAGTCGTCCTTCCGCTCCTGGTGCTCCTTCCGCCAGTGGGCACCGCGGAACTCGTCGCGGGCCAGTGCGCCGAGGGTGATGGCCTCCGCGAGGTCGAGGATGTTCCGCGTCTCGATGGTGTGGATCAGGTCGGTGTTGAACGTCCGCGAGGGGTCGGAGACGCCGACCTCCTGGTAGCGCTCCCGGGCCTCCCGGATGTCGCGGAGCGCCTCCTTCAGGCCCCCCTCCTCGCGGAAGACGTTCACGTACCGTGTCATCGACTGCTGGACGTCCGACCGGATCTCGGAGTGGTTGACGCCGTCGGTGTTCAGCAGGCGGTCGACGCGGGCACGCTCGCGGTCCAGCGCGCGCTGGACGATCTCCTCGCCCGTGGCGGCGACCGCACCGCCGTCCGCCGCTTTCTCGCCGCCGTCGGCGACCGCGTCGCCGGACGGACTCCCGAGGCCGACCTCGCCGGGCGAGACCGGCGTGTCGACTTCGCCGACCTCGTACTCGCCGCGCTTGCCGGTCTCGATCTTCGCCTCGCCCAGGTCGCGCCCGGCGGCGTGGTGGCCGGCGCGCGCGCCGAAGACGATCAGTTCCGGCAGGGCGTTGCCGCCGAGGCGGTTCGAGCCGTGAACCGACGCGCAGGCACACTCGCCGGCGGCGTACAGCCCCGAGACGCAGGTCTCGCCGTTCTCGTCGGTCTCGACGCCGCCCATCGCGTAGTGCTGGCCGGGCTTGACCGGCATCGGCGCTTCGAGGGGATCGACGCCCTCGAAGTCCTCCGAGAGGTGGACGATGTTCTCCAGGCGGTCGACGATGCGCTCCTCGCCGAGGTGGCGCATGTCGAGGTGGACGTACTCGTCCTCGATCCCTCTGCCCTCGTTGACCTCGGTCAACTCGGCGCGGGAGACCACGTCACGCGAGGCGAGTTCGCCGGCGTTGTTCGCGTAGCCGTGTTCGAACATGAACCGCTCGCCCTCGCTGTTGTAGAGGATGCCGCCCTCTCCGCGCACACCCTCGGTGATGAGCACGCCGGTCGAGGGGAGCGTCGTCGGGTGGAACTGGATGAACTCCATGTCCTCGATGGGGACGCCGGCGCGGTAGGCCATCGCCACGCCGTCGCCGGTGTTGGCGACCGCGTTCGTCGTGTGGTCGTACACCTGGCCCAGACCGCCGGTCGCCAGCACGACACCCTTCCGGGCGCGGAAGCCCTCGACCTCGCCGGACTGGATGTCGTAGGCGACGACGCCGTGACAGGTGCGCTCCTCCGGGTTCTCCTCGTCGGAGACCGCGAGGTTGGAGACGTACCACTCGTCGTACACCTCGATGCCGCGCTTCACCAACTGCTCGTACATCGTGTGGAGCAGTTGGTGGCCGGTCTCGGCACCGGCGTAGGTGGTTCGCGGGAACGACAGACCGCCGAACGGACGCTGGCTCACCCGGCCGTCGTCGTCGCGCGAGAACGCCATCCCCCAGTGTTCGAGTTGGATGACCTCCTCGGGGCTGTCCTGTGCGAGCGTCTCGATGGCCGGGGCGTCGCCGAGGTAGTCCGACCCCTTCATCGTGTCGTAGGCGTGCGACTCCCAGGAGTCGCCCTCCCGGAGCGCGGCGTTGATGCCACCCTCCGCCGCTCCGGTGTGTGACCGGACCGGGTGGAGCTTCGAGACGATGGCCACGTCCGCACCCTCTTCCTGTGCCGCGATTGCGGCTCTGAGGCCAGCGCCCCCCGCGCCGACCACGATGACGTCGTGTTCGTACATGATAGACTGGTTCTATCCGTGGTTAGGACTGGGGGTACTTGAGACTCACCCTCTTTCGTGTCGGGTCCTTTGCCAGGACGGACACCGGAACGACAAATCGAGTCGGATGTCGGCGACGGTGCCGACCTACCAGAACTTCAGATTGTTCTTCACCGCTTCCCGCTTCAGTTCCTGGATGTGCTCGGTCAGCGGGATGTCCTTCGGACAGACCTCGGTACAGGAGAACTGCGTCTGACAGCGCCAGACCCCGTTCTCGCGCTCGATGATCTCCAGTCGGTGTTGTTTCATCTCTTCGCCCTCGCGTTCGTCCATGGCGAAGCGGTAGGCCTTGTTGATGGCCGCCGGGCCGAGGTAGTCGTTGTTGCCGGCCGCGATGTTACACGAGGACATGCACGCGCCACACCAGATACACCGGGTGGACATCTTCACCTTCTCGCGGTTCTCCCGCGTCTGGCGCTGTTCTTCGAGTTCACCCTCAGGCAGGTCGTTCGTCTGGAAGTACGGCTCGACCGCCTCCATCTGGTCGTAGAAGTGCTCCATGTCCACGACGAGGTCCTTCACGACCTCGGCGTGCGGGAGCGGTTCCACGCGGACCGGTTCCGAGAGGTCCGACAACTGCGTCTTACAGCAGAGTTTCTGGCTGCCGTTGACGAACATCGCGTCCGAGCCACAGATCGCCTGCCGGCAGGAGTGCCGGAAGGTGAGCGAGGAGTCGTACTCGTCGCGGGCGTAGATGAGCGCGTCCAGCACGGTCATCCCCTGCTTGTAGGGGACGTGGAAGTCGTCGAACCGGGGTTCCTGTTTCCCCTCCACTTCGGGGTCGTAGCGGAACACCTTCAGGTGGTAGCTGTCCTCGGCGAGTTTCGCGGCCTCCTCCTTCTGCGACTGCTCTTCCGCCTCGGCGGCCTCGCGCTCTCGGCGCTCGCGCTTCTTCTGGTCGCGCTTCTGCTTGCCCTGCGAGACGGGCTTCGTCTCCGGTTCCGATTCGGTCTGCTCTTTCGACTCGGGTACTTGCGTGCTCATGTTAGAAGGTCGGCAGTCCGGCCCAGGCGTTCGCGGTGCGGATCCCCTGCACGATCAGCAGGGCGCTGGCGGCGACCAGCACCCACTTGATCGCGGTCTTGCGCTGGCCCGACAGGCCCTGGTTGATCAGTGCGTTGTAGACGCCGTTGACGCCGTGGAACGTCGCGGTGACGAGGAACAGCACCATCAGCGAGTAGTAGCTCAGCGTCTCCATCCGGCCTGCACTCATGGCGAACGTCACGTCCGCCGCGTGGTGGACGAAGTGCAGGAGGAAGAAGTGGAACGCGAGCACGACGACGAGGAACGCCGCCGTGATGCGCTGCCAGAGCCACCGCCGCCCGCCGGTCTCGAACGAGGAGTAGCGTTCCGCCATCAGAGGCTCACCCCGGCGAGGAACGTCGGGACACTGGCGACGACGATCGCACCCGTCAACACCAGCGAGGCGTAGAAGCTCTTGTCCTGCGATTCGAGGCCGATACCGAGGTCCACGAGCAGGAGGCGAAGTCCGTTCAGGATGTGGAACATCGCCACCGCGAGTAGACCGACTTCGAGGATGCGGACGATCAGCAGGCTCTCGAGCGTGCTGATCGTCGCGGTGTAGGCGTCCCCGCCCGACAGCGCGGTCGAGAGGACGGCGATGTGGGTGAACAGATAGCCCACGAGCACCCAGCCGGTGAACTTGTGGAAGATCCACGCCCACATGCCGGCCGAGAACTCCCGCCAGCGTCCGAAGTCCTCGACCAGCCCACGGTTGTAAGACTGACTCATACGGCACGTTCCGGACCGGGGTGGTATAGAAGTTACGTGTGTCAGCGAACGGGACGCCGACTCCCGGCGATTCTCTCCGATTCGTCGGGTGTGACGCGACCCTCCGCCTCGCTCAGACGCCGCCGTCCGACTGCGGCGACTGCTGACGCTCGACCACGCGCCGGACGCGCTCGTCGAGTTCGACGAGGTGACACAGCGGGTTGCCGGGGTAGACGACCGGATTCTCCAGCACACCGACGAGCAGGCCCGTGAAGGGTGCCTCGACCGTGACGTTGTCGTCCTTGAAGGGGTTCGTCAGCGTGCAGATGCGGTCGCCGGCCTCGACCAGCGAGCCGACGTCGTGGTGCATGTCGACGATACCGCCCGCGTCGGCGCGAATCCACGTCTTCTCCTGATCGTCGGTGATGATCGTCCGCCAACCGGGCCACCGAACCGTGGGTGTCTCTTGGAGTCCGTACTCGGCGAAGACGCTCTCTACGCCCGCGAGTGCCTCGTCGATCAGTTCCCGCTGGAACCGGTGGGCCTCACCCATCTCGATGGTGATGGTCGGTGTCCCGCGTCGAGTCGCCTCGCCGCGCAGGGTGCCGTCCGGGCCGGCGCCGTCGAGGATGATGTTCGTCCCGAACGCCTGTGCGAGACGAGCCACCTCGGGGTCGCTCATGTCGGCGCGAACGTGGAGCGTGTTCGTTCGGCCGCGCGTGGAGGTGTGGAAGTCCAGCCCGAAGTCGCAGGGTTCGACGAAGTTGTGGAAGATGCGGTAGGCCATCCGCTTCGCGCTGGTGGAGGTCTCGTGCCCGGGGAACGATCGGTTCAGGTCGCGGTCGTAGATCGGCAGGTAGCGCTGTTGGGCGAGGAAGCCGGGGACGTTCAACACCGGCATACAGACCAGCGTGCCGGCGAGGTCGTCCAGGTTCCACTCGTGGGCTACCTCGCGGACCACCTCGATGCCGTTCAGTTCGTCGCCGTGGGCGGCCGCCGAGAGGAAGACGGTCGGTCCCTCCCGTGCCCCGTTGATGATCGTCACGGGGATGCGGACCGGATCACCGAGATACGTCTCGCTGATCCCGTACCGGATGTTCTGCGTCTCGCCCGGATCGACCTTCCCCCCGTTGTAGGTGAAGGTCGCGTCGTCGGCCATGAGCGACGTTCCGGGGCGACGGTATTTAAATGGCCCACCGACGGGGCGAGCCTCTCAGCGAGGCGAAGTGTTCGGCGAGCCGGAGGATTCGACGACCCGAGACTTCGGAAACCGGCATACCTTTCAAAATCGTCCGTGAAGCCTCGAACAGGAATGTCTGGAGACGAGCCGGTGCGAGTCGGGGTGTTGAGCCTACACAACAGCAAAGAGACGAAAGCGATCCTGAACGCGGTCGAGGACCTCGGTCACGAACCGGTCTGGCTCCGCCGGGAGAACACGGCCATCAGCGTCGAAGACTCGGAGTTGACCGTCGAACCAGAGGTCGACATCATCGCCAACCGCCTCCTGCTGTCGAACACCGAGGAACCGGCCGAACTGCTCGGCCTCGCGACGACGTTCAACCGCATCCGGCCGATGATGAACGAACCGGACGCCGTCCTGACGGCCATCCACAAGTTCGCCACGGCCGCGACGCTGGCGAACTGGAACATCCAGGTACCCGACGCACTCCTCGCGCTCTCGAACGAGCGACTGAACCAGGGGAGAGAACGCTTCGGCGACGTCGGCGTCTACAAGACCGCCATCGGGACCCACGGCGGCGGGACGTGGAAGGTGGACCTCACCGAACCCGTGAACCCGAAGGTCGGCAACCGGCAGGCCTTCTTGCAGGATCTCATCGAACGCGACTCCTCGAAACACCGCGACCTGCGCGTCTACATCGTCGACGGCGAGATCATCGGCGCGATGTACCGCTACGCGCCCGAGGGCGACTGGCGGACGAACGTCGCACTCGGCGGTGCAGTCGACGACGCGACCGACGAGATGCCCGAGGAGGCCTCCGAGACCGCACTCTACGCCGCCGACGTGATGGGCCTCGACTACGCGGGAGTGGACCTCGTGGAGGGCGAGGACGGCTGGTTCGTCCTCGAAGTCAACCCGACCGCCGGGTTCAAGGGGCTCTACGAAGCGACGGGGACGAGTCCCGCGCCGTACATCGCCAAGGCCGCCATCGAACGCGTCGAGGGCGAGGTCGACCAAGACCGCGTCGAGGCACTCGCCAACTCGCTGGACGACTCCACCCCGTCCTGCAAGCCGCGCATCGACCGCCCGGAACGCGAGGACGCGCCCATCGTCGGCTACATCGAGGACGTGGTGGTCTCCGGTACCAGCGGCTCAGAACAGGTGTACGCGAAATCCGACACCGGCGCGACCCGGACGAGCATCGACACGAGTCTCGCCGCAGAGATCGGTGCCGGGCCGATCAAGAGCATGACCCGCGTCAAGTCCGGGAGCGTCAAGGGCGGGAAGGCCCGACCGGTCGTGGACCTCGTGATCGGCATCGGCGGCGACCAGCACACTGTCACCGCGAGCGTCGAGGACCGCGGCCACATGGAGTACCCCCTGCTGCTCGGTCGGGACATCCTCGAACACTACCGCGTCGACGTCCGTCGGAAGGCCGACTCGGACACGCGAAACCCCGACAAGGAAGGCGAGATGCTCGAAGAGGAGTAGGCCGACACTCCGCCGAGCCAGTCACTGCTTCGATACGAGGACTTTTCTGTGATACCGGGACCACCGACGCCGTGTCCTGACCGGTCGACGTGTAGCGCCCTGCGGTCGTGCGACACACCGCTACACGACCCCGCGTGTCGCCTGTTCGCTACAGTGACCGGTCCGCCCCTCAGTCGTCGGTCAGCCGCCACAGGTAGCGACTCGCGTAGCTCCGGTACGGTGCCCACGCCGCACTCCGGTCGACCATCTCGTCCCGGGAGATGTCGCCGTACAGTTCCCGCATCCCCTTCCTGATACCGAGGTCGCCGACCGGGAAGACGTCCGCTCGACCGAGCGAGAACATGAGTTGCATCTCCGCGGTCCACTGCCCGACGCCGGTGATCTCGGTCAACTCCGCCACGACCGCGTCGTCGTCCATCTCCGCGAAGTACGTCTGCGAGTAGCCGTGCTCCCGAAACGCCTCGGCGACGTTCCTGACGTAGCGGACCTTCTGTCCCGACAGACCGGCGTCCCGGAGGACCGACTCGTCGGCCGCGAGAACTCCCTCGGGCGTCACCTCGACCGCGTCGAACAGTCGCTCCTCGATGGCCCGCGCCGAAGCCGTCGACACCTGCTGGCTGACGATGGAGGTGACGAATCGCTGGAAGAAGTCGTCGGCCGGTTCGACCGTCAGTTCGCCGTGTGTCTCGACGAGTGGTGCGAGGTCTGTCGTCCGGAGGAAGTCGTGTGCGTCGGCCACGTCTCTCGGCACGCGCCGTCGGCGTATCAGCGTTCTGGGTGGCGCGACCGATCCCCCCTCGCTGCCGTGGCAGTCGTCGGTCTCGACAACTCGAAAACCGTTTCTCGTGTCGGGCGGTCTCGATAGCCGGCGAGCCAGCCGGGTGAAACACGGTTCGGCGGCGAACACTCGGTTCTGCACGAACAACCGAGAATGAACGGCCAGACAGTTGTCAGCCTCGGAGAGGGAAACGTTGAAACCACGAGCATCCGACGGTTCGCGCATGGAACTAGACGAGGTCGAGACCATCGCCGTGCTCGGTGCCGGAAACATGGGCCACGGCATCGCAGAGGTCGCCGCGCTCGCCGGGTACGACGTGAACCTCCGGGACATCAAAGAGGAGTTCGTCCAGAACGGCTACGAGCAGATCGAGTGGAGCCTCGGCAAACTCGCCGAGAAAGAGCAGATCAGTGAGGACGAGGCCGACGCCGCCCTCGACCGCGTGACGCCGCTGGTCGACCTCGGCGAGGCGGTCTCGAACGTCGACGTGATCATCGAGGCGGTCCCCGAGAAGATGGAGATCAAGAAGGACGTGTACGCCGACGTGGAGGCGAACGCACCCGACCACGCCATCTTCGCCACGAACACCTCCAGTCTCTCGATCACGGAACTGTCGGAAGTGACCGACCGCCCCGAGCAGTTCTGCGGGATGCACTTCTTCAACCCGCCCGTGCGGATGCAGTTGGTCGAGGTCATCGCCGGAGACCACTCCAGCGACGAGACGCTGGACCTGATCGAAGACCTCGCGGAGGCGATGGGCAAGACGCCGGTTCGCGTCCGCAAGGACAGCCCCGGCTTCATCGTCAACCGCATCCTCGTCCCGCTGATGAACGAGGCGGCGTGGATGGTCTACGAGGACGAAGCCACCATCGCGGAGGTCGACTCGACGGCGAAGTTCGACATCGGCCTCCCGATGGGACTGTTCGAACTCACCGACCAAGTCGGGCTGGACGTCGGCCAGCACGTCCTCGAATACATGCACGACGTGCTGGGCGAGGCCTACAGGCCGTGTCCGCTCTCCCAGGAGAAACTAGAGAACGAGCACCTCGGCAAGAAGACCGGCAAGGGATTCTACGACTACGAGGACGGCGGCGCGGACGTGCCGACCGACCAAGCGAGAGAGGACGTGAAGTACCGTCTGCTCGCCGTCACCGCGAACGAGGTCGCCGGCCTGATCCAGAACGACGTGGCCGACGCCGACGCCATCGACGAGGCGGTCATGCTCGGTGCCGGCTTCCCGAACGGCCCGGCGCGGATGGCCGACGACGCCGGCCTGGAGACGCTCGTCGAGACGCTCGACGACCTCCACGAGGAGACGGGCGAGGACCGCTACGAGGCGGTCGACTACCTGCGTGAACTGGCCGAGTCCGGGGACACGTTCCACGGATCGGCGGACGACGAGAGCGAGGAGACGATGGAGTTCGACACGATCCGCGTCGAGTACGAGGGGCGCGTCGGCCACGTCGTCCTCGACCGACCGCACCGGATGAACACCATCTCGGCCGACCTGCTGGACGACCTCGACTCGGCCATCGACGCGCTGGCCGACGACGACGAGGTGCGTTCGATCCTGCTCACCGGCGAGGGCGAGAAGGCGTTCTCGGCCGGCGCGGACGTCCAGAGCATGGCCGCCGGCGGCGCGGACCCGATCGCGGCCGTCGAACTCTCCCGGACGGGCCAACAGACGTTCGGCAAACTGGAGACCTGCGACATGCCGGTCGTCGCCGGCATCGACGGCTACTGTCTCGGCGGCGGGATGGAGCTCTCGATGTGTGCCGACCTCCGGATCGCCAGCGAGCGCTCCCAGCTCGGCCAGCCGGAGCACAACCTCGGCCTCCTGCCGGGGTGGGGCGGCACCCAGCGACTCCCGAACATCGTCGGCGAGGGGCGCGCGAAGGAGATCATCTACACCGCCGACCGCTACAGCGCCGAGGAGATGGCCGACTACGGCTTCGTCAACGAGGTCGTCGGCAACAACGAGTTGCAGGAAGAGGCCATGGCGATGGCGCAGAAACTCGCCGGCGGCCCGCCGATCGCACAGCGGTACACCAAGCGCGCGATGCTCGCCGGCCGCCACGACACCGACGCCGGCCTGGAGATCGAGGCGCAGGCGTTCGGCGCGCTCTACAACACGGACGACCTGATGGAGGGCATCACGGCCTTCATCGGCGACCGCGACCCCGAGTTCGAGGGCGAGTAAGCCGTCGGTCGACGGGTGAGGCTCGCTCCCCGCGACCACACCCGCCGTGTCACCGACTCCCGACGCGACGGCGAAAGACAGTATTTATAAATCGAGAGCGCAGACGTGAGAGTGCGCTCGGTTGGTGTAGCCCGGCCAATCATGCTGGCCTTTCGAGCCACCGACACGGGTTCAAATCCCGTACCGAGCATTCCAACTTCTACGCGGCGATCACGCTTCCAGCGACCGGTCTCCCGGGTGCTGGGCGACCGCGCCGTCAGTCGAGTCGCCGCTTCTCCTTCGCCACCACGCGTACGTCACGAATCCCGGTCGCCGGATACTGACCGTCGGCGTCCTTCTCGACGGCCTTCATCATGTCCCAGACCGTGTTCAGGCCGGTCGTGACGCCCTCCAGCGCCTCCATCTCACACCCGGTCTTGCCGGTCGTCTCGACCGCGACGGTCAGTTCGATCCGGTCGTCGCCGAGGTCGAAGTCGGTCTCGACGTTCGTGATCGGGATCTGGTGACACATCGGGATCGTCTCCCAGGTGTGTTTGACCGCCTGAATCGCGCCGATCCGGGCGGTCGCCAGCACGTCACCTTTCCCGATCTCGTCGTCACGGATCGCCCCGACGGTCGACTCCCGCAGGCGGATCTCCCCGCGTGCCTCCGCCCGGCGGGCGGTGTCCGGCTTGTCGCCCACGTCGACCATCTGGACGTTTCCGTCCGAATCGGTGTGAGTGAGGTCCTCGGCGTCGCCCGACTGTCCCTCTCGCTGGTCACCAGCGTCGGTCATCGCTCACCCCACATCGCTTCCGGCACTCGATCCAGCAGGTCGGTCGCCACCATGCCGTAGCCCGACTCCTCGGCGACCAGGTCGCCGGCCCGACCGTTGACGTACGCGCCGATGGCGGCCGCGTCGAGACTCGGCTGGGTGGCCGCGAGTGCGCCCGTCACGCCCGCCAGCACGTCGCCGGTCCCGCCGACCGTCATGCCGGGGTTGCCGGTCCGACCCACCCTGACCCGGTCGCCGTCCGAGATCACGTCGTAGGCACCCTTCACCAGCAGGACGTGGCCGAGTTCGCGGGCGAACTCCCGGACCAGGTCGGCACGCTCCCGCCAGTCACTCGCCTCCGGCCCGCCCATCTTTCTGAGTTCGCCCTGATGCGGGGTACAGAGCAGGTCGGCGTCGGTCTCGACCTCGGGGACGACCGAGAGGGCGTCGGCGTCCACGACCGCTCGCCCCTCGTAGTCCGTCAGGAACGCACGGACCGCGTCCAGCGAGTCGTCGGCGGCACCGAGACCCGGTCCGAGGACGACCGTGTCGTGCTCACGAGCCAGTTCGAGGAGGTGCTCCACCGCGTCGGGCGCGAGGTGATCGCCGGCGAACGGTCGAACGATCAAGTTCTCGCTGTACCCCTGGAGTTCCCGAGCGACCGACTGGGGGCAGGCGACCCGCGCGAGGTCGGCACCGCCCCGCAGGGCGGCCTGCGCCGCGAGTGCCGGCGCGCCGGTGTAGGGACCGCCACCGACCACCAGTACCTCGCCGTGGTCGCCCTTGTGACTCGTCGAATCTCGTCGAAGGCGCAGGAGGTCGCCGGGACCGACGAACGTCTCGGCGGCCTCGGGGATGCCGATGTCCGCGACCGTCACCCTCGCGTCGAGGTCGCCGAGTCCCGGTTTCGCGTCGTGGAACGTCACGACGTGGTCGGCGTCGACCGCGACGCCGGCCGCCTCGCCGGTGTCGGCGTCGAACCCGGAGGGCACGTCGACCGCGAGGACCGGACAGTCGGCGTCGTTGATCGCACGGGCGGCGGTGGCTTCCGGTTCCCGGAGTGCGCCGGTGACGCCGGTGCCGAGCATCGCGTCGACCACGAGGTCCGGGTCGCCCAGGTCGAAGTCCCGTGAGTCACCGACCGACTCGGCGTCGTACTCGGCCGACCCGAGGGCGTCCCAGTTCTCGCGGGCGATGTCGGTCGAGATGCTCTCCGGCCGGCCGAGCAGGCGAACCGACACGTCGTAGTCGTCGAGGAATCTGACCGCGACGAAGGCGTCCCCACCGTTGTTGCCCCGGCCGGCGACGACCGTCACGTTCGCGCCGGGGTCGACCAGCGACCGCACCTCGCGGGCGACGGCGTGCCCGCTGGACTCCATCAGTTGCTTCTGTGGCACCCCCAGCGCCGCGGCGTTGCGATCCACCACCGCCATCCTGTCGCTCGTGATCATACCTCCGAAGTCGGGCGGTTCGCGGGTAAGCGTTTGGGGGTCGTCTCGTGACAGATCGGAGTGCGCGGCTGGACGAACGTCGATCCGTTCCGGCGAATTCGGCAAAAGAGTTTTATCAGATCGTGGTGATCGTTCACACAGTGACGAGCCACGGTCGGTTCCCACCCGAATCCCGTACCGACTCCGATCTCACCACCTCTCGCACCCACGCTGGTGCGACACCCGATCAGCCTGCCGGCGCGAGGACACCACCCGAGGGTCCCGCGACACCCGGTCGTCGGGGCGGGGCGACACCCCGACGCGACCCGGCAGACAGGGGCCACGTGCCACCGCGCGATCCGGACCTCTACGCCACGACGAACCACTTCCGGGAGCGACTGCGCCAGCCCGGTCGGTACGTCTCCCTGCCGACGGTTCGCGAGACGATCACCGAGGGACAGCTTCGGTGGAACACCACCGACGGCTGGCGGTTCGCGCTGGTTCGCGAGGGCGTCCGGTTCGTCGTCGTGGTCGGCGACGAGACCACCTCGCCGGTCGTCGTCACCGGCTGGACCGAGGTCGCCGACTGGACCGACGCGACCGAGAGCGAACGGTGGCCGCGTGCCGACGTCGAGGCGATCCAACTCCGGACCGACCTCAGCGACAACCGGGACCGCCAGATTCCGGCGCTGATCCGGCCCCGCGAGGTGCCCCGACCGGTGACGGTCGGCGACCACCGCGTCACCAGCGAGGCGGGTGCCGGCTTCGTCGAGTGTGTCGACTGCGAGTGTCGGTTCCGGTCGAAGGCGTCGCTGTGCAGTCGGCAGTGTCGGTGAGCGGGAGCGAGCGACGCCGGCTTACCGGCGAGTCGCGCCGTCGTCGTCCGTGACTCGCAGGTCGTCTTCGTCCAGATCCACGCCGTCCGGCGTCCGGTGGACCGTCAACGCCGGACTTCTCGGTTGCCCCTCCAGATCGGTGACGATCCGGGTGAGCACCTGTGTCGCGGCCTCGGCGATCCGCGGTTTCACCTTGTCGAGCACCCAGTCGAGACTGACGAGACGCGGCAGGTCGAGCGCGCTCGGCCCCACCGACCCGGGATCGTACTCCACGTCGACCGTCACCTTCGTCGCCTCCTCGGCCCAGTCGGGCGCGTCCTCGGGGAGCGGGATCGACTCCACCAGCCAGCGACCGGTGGCGGCTAAGTCCTTCGTGATCTCCCACTGTATCTCGTTCGGCGGGTCGATAGCGACGACCCGCGACCGGGCGGTGTAGGTCAACTTCCACCAGCCGAACTGGATCGCGTAGCGCGTCCCCGGCCCGCCGTCGCCGGAGGCCATCACGCGTCTGACGTACTCGGTGTAGTCGCCGTAGCGCTCGAAGTCGACGAGGAAGTCGTACACCGACTGTGGGTCCGTGTAGACGACGGTGCTGACCGTGACGCGGTCCATCGTCTCGTGGTGGGGGAGCGTCCGGTATCAACGTTTCCCGTCCTGCGCCCGTCGACCGCCTGTCTCCGCCACAGAACTGTCTACCGCTCGACAGTCGCCGTCAAGACAATGACCCTGCGGTCCCTACGTTCGACTAGACGGTGACGATGCGTACTCCGGCAGTCGGTCGGGCACGCCGCCGCACCCGGTCGCTGCTCGCTTCCGCACGCGACTGGACGGTCGGCGTCGTCCGTACCGCCCTCCACCCGTTCGGCGTCGGCCAGACCTCCGAGAGCGACGACTGGGAACGCGCGTGGGCCACACGCGGCGAGGTGCGCTGGCACCGCGACGGCGAGCAGGTCGAGGTGTTCCGCTTCGACGACGGCTTCGTCGCCACGGTCGAGTACCCCGACAGCGAGAGCAGGTGGCAACTGACCACCGGCCCGATGCGCCCCGCCCAGGCACTGCTCGCGGTCGCGCTCTACTGCCAGTTCGGCGTCACCCCACAGATCGACCGGGACGGCCGCCCGTTCGTCGCCGAGACGGACGACGGCCCGACGCAGGTGTTCCGCGACGAACCAGCCGAGCAAGTGCGGTACGTCTACCTCGACGAGGTGCGGACGGTCGAGGAGTTCCCGGACTACGTCGCCGACCGCGAGGCCTACCGGGGCGTCCACGACCGCCTCACGCCCGACCGCCACGGGACGCTCCACTCCGACTGATCGCCCGCGCGGTCTCGCTCCGACAGCCCTGGAGCCGCGTCCGAGCCGCCCACTCTGCTCCTTCCCCGAGATTCAAGCCGTGCGGGACAGTCGCTCCCGCCATGCAGCTCATCGTCCACGGCGGCGCGGGCGGCGTCCCCGACGACCCCGAGCCACGACAGGCAGTCCTCGACGAGGCGGCGGCGACGGGCGCGAACGAGTCCGACCCGCTCGACGCGGTGGAGTCGGCCGTGCGCGTCCTCGAATCCTCCCCGCGATTCAACGCCGGCGTCGGGGGTGCGGTGCAGTCGGACGGGCGCATCCGGACCGACGCGGGCGTGATGACCGACGACCGCGAGGTCGGCGCAGTGGCGGGACTGGCCGGCGTCGAACACCCGCTCACCGTCGCCCGTGCGGTCCGCGCCGAGACGCCACACGTCCTGCTCGCCGGCGACCGTGCGCTGGAGTTCGCGGAGTCCGTCGGTGTCGAGACCGACGCGGACCTGTGGACCGACCGCAGTCGGGAGAAGTGGGCCGACGCCGACCCACCGGAGACCGACGACCCGACCGACCATCTCGACTGGCTCCGGAGTCGCTTCGGGAGTACCGAAGCCGGTGGTGTCGGTGAGAACGCGGAGAGTGAGTCGGACGAGGGGCGCGACCCGACCGACCACGACACGGTCGGCGCGGTGGCACGGCAGGGAGACCGGTTCGCGGCCGCGACCTCCACGGGCGGCCGGTGGTTCGCGCTGGCCGGCAGAGTCGGCGACGTCCCACAGATCGGCTCAGGGTTCTACTGCGCGCCGGCCGGCGGGGCGAGCGCGACCGGTGCCGGCGAGGACATCGCTCGCGTCACACTCTCGCGGCGGGCGGTGCGGCATCTGGAGGCCGGGAGAGACGCGCAGACTGCGGCCGAATCGGCTATCGAGGAGTTCGGCGAGTTGACCGGCTCGTCGGCGGGTGTGATCGTCGCCGGACGCGAGTCGCTGGGGAGTGCGTTCAACTCCGAAGGGATGCAGACGAGTCGCGCCGGCCGGTGAGCGCGTCGGCGCTCACTGCTGGCCGTCGGTGAACACGTCGTCCAGATCGACCGACGGGGTCCGGCGCTCGGCGGCGTCCGCGTCGGTCGCTTCCACCTCGTCGATCGACTTCCGAGCGCGCGCCATCAGTCGCTCGTGGGTGTTCCGGACCGGTTCGTCCTCCTCGGGACGCACCTGCCGGTAGCTCCCGTCGCTGGCCATCGTCCAGCGCTTCCGGTTGTCCGACAGCATGATGTCGAGGATCGTCTGGAGTTCCGCCTGCAAGGCGGGGTCCTCGACCGGCGCGACCGCCTCGATCCGCCGGTCGAGGTTCCGGGTCATCCAGTCGGCCGACCCGACGTAGTACTCTCCGTCCCGTGCGCCGGTCGTCCCGGTCGTGCCGTCGCTGGCTGGGTCACTCGCCACCTCGCTCTCGGCTGCCGACTCCCCGTCCGCGTTCTCGAAGTAGAAGATGCGGGAGTGTTCGAGGAACCGTCCGACGACGCTGTGGATCCGGATCGTGTCGCTGATCCCCTCGATGCCGGGCCGCAGGCGGCAGATCCCCCGGACGATCAGGTCCATCTCGACGCCGGCCATCGACGCCCGGTACAGTTCCTCGACGATCTCGGGGTCCTCCAGCGAGTTCATCTTGGCGACGATACGGGCCGGCTTCCCCTGCCGGGCGTGTTCGGCCTCCCGGCGGATGAGGCGGGTGAACTGGTCGCGCATGTTCTCCGGTGCGACTAGCAGTTTCCGGTAGTCCTCGTGCAGCGAGTGGCCGGTGAAGAAGTTGAACAGGCGCACGAGGTCCTGCCCGACGTCGTGGTCCGCCGTGAGCATCCCCAGATCGACGTACGTCTTCGCGGTCTCGGAGTGGTAGTTGCCCGTGGCGACGTGGGAGTACAGTTGCACGCCGTCGTCCTCTTCGCGGACCACGAGTGCGGTCTTCGAGTGGGTCTTCAGCCCGATCGTGCCGTAGGCGACGTGGATGCCCTCCTCCTCCAGTCGCTTGACCCACCGGAGGTTGTTCTCCTCGTCGAACCGGGCCTTCAACTCGACCATCACCGCGACCTGTTTGCCGTTCTTGGCGGCCTCGATGAGGCTCTCGATCACCTGCGAGTCGCTCGCCGTCCGGTAGATGGCGGCCTTGATCGCCAGCACGTCCGGGTCGGAGGCGGCCGCGTCGAGAAACGTCTGGACCGTGTTCGTGAAGGAGTGGTACGGGTGGTGGACGAGGATGTCGTCGCTGCGGATCTCCGCGAACAGGTCGTCCGCGCCGCCGCCCTCGTCCAGTTCGAGCCCGGCGAACCGGGGGTGCATCCGGGGCGTCCACGAGTCGAGTTTGAGGTCCGGGCGGTCCAGGTCGGTCAGGTCCATGAAGTCGCGGAAGTCGAGCGGTTCCGGCAGGTCGTACACCTCGGACTCGTCCACGTCGAGTTGCTCGATCAGCAACTCCCGCACCTCCGGTGGCATGTCGTCTGCGACCTCAAGACGGACGACGGTGGCGAACCGCCGCTGGCGGAGCACGTCCTCGATCATCTCGATCAGCCCCTCGGCGACCTCCTCGTTCCGGCGAACCTCGGCGTTGCGCGTCACCCGGAAGGTGGAGGTGCCGACCACCTGGACGTTCGGGAACAGCAGATCGAGGTTCGCCTCGATCACCTGTTCGAGCAGGACGAACCGGGTCGTGTTCGAGTCGGCCGCGTCGGCTCCCTCCCGCCGGTCGGTCGCCGACGCTGGTGCCGTCGTGTCGTCGCCGTGCTTGCCCACCACGGCTTCGACGGGGACGAGTCGCGGGCGGTTCTTCGGAATCTTCACCCGCGAGAACTTCAGGTCGTCGTCCTCGGCGTCGTCGCGGGTCAGCACCGCCAGCGACAGCGAGAGGTTCGAGATGAACGGGAACGGGTGGGCCGGGTCGAACGTCAGCGGCGTCAGCGTCGGGAGGACGTTCGCCTCGAAGTAGTCGCGCAGGGCCGCCCGCTCCACGTCGGCCACGTCGTCGTGATCGACGATCTCGACGCCCGCCTCCGCGAGCAGCGGCCGAACCGCGTCGTGGTAACACTCGGCCTGCCGTTCGACCATCGACCGCGCCTCCCGCAGAATCTCGGTGTGCTGTTGCTCGGGCGTCCGCCCGTCGGCGGTCAGTTCGGTGACGCCCGCGTCGATCTGTTGTTTCAGGCCACCGACCCGCTTCATGAAGAACTCGTCCATGTTCTGCGTGAAGATGGCGAGGAACTTCGCCCGCTCCAGGAGTGGGTTGCGGTCGTCTTCGGCCTCGAACAGGACGCGTTTCTGGAACTGGAGTTCGCCGAGTTCGCGGTTCAGGTAGAAGTCGTGGGCCGCGAGATCCAGTCCCTCCGGGACCGGTCCGTCGGTGTCGTCGGCCTCCGGGGTCGGAACCGGGTCGACGTCCGACTCCGGCGACTCGACCGTCGGGGCGTCGCCACTCCGCTCGTCGGCCGACGCCGTGTGCTCCGGTGGCTGGGACATACTCTCGTCTGTCATCTGACGGCCAGCCTCTTTACTGTCGCGCCGCGACGAGTCGGCGAGGCCGGACGAACTTCTCCTCGGCCCGGTGTTCGATGGTCCGACCGAGGTCCACCGTCACGGTCTCGTCGGCGTTCACGTCGAACGCGGTGAGTTCACCGCCGTAGACACAGCCGGTGTCGAGACCGACCGCGTGGCGTCGGAGCACCGGGTCGGCGAGCGGCGTGTGCCCGAAGAAGACGCGGGCGGGACCGTCGTACTCGTCCCACCAGAACGGACGCTCGTAGCCGCCGTCCTCGACCAGCGACCGCGTGTTCTCCAACTCGTCGACGTCGTGGTCGGCGAGCGACTTGCGCGGGTCGACGCCACCGTGGACGACGAGGTGGCCCTCCCACGAGATGGCGACCGGCAGGTCGGCGATCCACTCGCGGTCGGCCTCGGTCAGGTCGTCCGGATCCTTCTCGCCCCGCAGGATCTTCTCCTCGTTGTTCCCGCGCACCGTGAAGAAGTTCTCGCGCTCCCGGACGTACTGGACGACGCCGTGGTTGTCCGGTCCCTTGCGCACGAGGTCGCCGACGAAGACGACCGCCTCGTCGGCCGCCGGGTCGAGCGTGTCGATCAGCGCCTCCAGTTCGCGGAGACAGCCGTGGACGTCGCCGACGACGTAGACGTTGGTCCACTCGTCGGCGTCGAGTCGAAGGTGCTGCGGTTCGACGGTCTCGGAGAAACGTGGGACGCTCATCTGTGACTGCATCCTGCTACGCGTCGGATAGGAATAAACAGTTGCTAATTGAGGTATTGTGGACTATATAGCACACACGACGCCACAGAGCCGGGCCAAGTCGCCGACTTCCGGTGGAATCGGCCGGGCGTCGATGGAGTTCGATCGATGACTATAGACCGGGCACGATCGAGGAGTCGGACACACCGGGCGGCCACCGCCCCGCGCCAAGACCGCCTCACTCGTAGCGCGCGAACGTCAGGTAGCCGGTGTGGCCGACGCCGGCGGTGCTGGGGCGGGAGCCACGGTCGCCGAAGTCCATCTCGCGCTGGATCGTCTCCAGCGTCTCGACGCCGACGAGTCCGGCCTCGCGTGCCGCCTCGACCGACTTTCGGGAGTTCTCGACGAACGGCGAGTAGACCGCGACGTAGCCGCCGGAGACGAGCAGATCGGGCGCACGAGCGACGACCTCGGGGGCGTTCTGGGTGTCGAGCGTCAACAGGTCGAACCCCGAGAGGTCGTCGAGGTGGTCGGTCACGTCGCCGGTCCGCACGTCGACGGTCTCCGCGACGCCGGCCAGATCCATGTTCTCGCGGGCCACGTCGGCGAAGTCGGGATCCTGCTCGTAGGTCGTCACCTGGGCGCCCATCCGACCGAGATACGCCGAGAGGACGCCGGTACCGGTGCCGGCGTCCAGCACGCGGTCGTCCGCGCAGGCACCGGTGTGACCGACGATGAGGCCCACGTCGCGGGGCATCATCGGCGCGCCGGTGCGCTCGAAGTGGTTGAACAGGTCCGGCCCGCGTGGCTCGCGGACGACGAACTGTTCGCCGATGTGACTCTCCAGCACGTCGCCGGCAGACACGTCTTCGGGCACCTCGACCACGCCGAGATCGGTGTGGAGTTCCTCGCCCGGTGCGCGCAGATACTCCCGGTCGCCGTGGACGAGCAGGATCACTCCAGTCGGGAGATGGCGGCCGCGAGGTCGCCGTCCTCGTCTTCGAGCGCCGCACGCGCGTCGTCCTCGGAGACGCCGGCACGCTGGGCGACGATCTGCACGTCGGAGTCCGGAATCTCGCCCGCGCTCTCGTCGGCCGCGTCGGCGGACTCGACCGCACTCGCGTCGCCACCCGCGCCGGCTTCGCGGACGTCGTAGTCGCCGACGACCTGGAACGTCTCCTGTCCCTGGGCGTCCATCTTCGTCACCTGCGGGGAGTCGAAGACGTACTCCTCGTCGGCCGTCCGGATGACGACCTCCTCGGCATCGAGTTCGTCTACGTCGATGCCCATCTGTTTCATCATCTGTTGCATCTTCCGTGGGTTCATACCGCCGCCTCCGAACATGACCGTCAGTCGGCTCCCGGCGATAAAAAGCGTGGCGAAGGGCGGCACGCGTCCGACGACGACACGACGACCGGCAGACGCCGCAGAACCCGGCTCGACGGCCGACACACCCGCCACGACAGGATGGCGAAGGGTTTTCTATCTGGCCGTGAAACGTTCGGTCGATGTCAGGGTTGCTACCGTCCGACACGGACGCCCCCCGTGGCGACCCGTCCGAGGAGCACGCCGAGAACGGCGACGGCGACCTCCGGGTCCTCTGGCTGGACGACGAGGACGCCGAGCAGTTGATCGGGTCGCTCTCCTCCGAGACGGCGCGGGCGGTGTTGACCGAACTCCACCACGGTCCCGCGACCGCCTCGGAACTCTCCGACGACGTCGACACCTCCCTCCAGAACGTCCGCCACCACCTCGGCAGTCTCCAAGACGCCGGGCTAGTGCAGGTCGCCGACACCCGGTACTCGGTGAAGGGGCGTGAGATGAACGTCTACGCGCCGACCGACGACTCGCTGGTCGTCTGTGTCGGCCGCGAGGACGACCGGTCGTCGTTTCTCGACTCGCTGAAGCGACTCGTGGGGACCGTCACACTCCTCGGTCTGCTCGCGGCCGTCGTCCAGACGACCTTCGGCGCGGGTGTCGTCGACCTCGGCGGTCCCGGTACGGCACCCCGGATCGGCGACGCGGTCGGTGGGAGCGAGCCGATATTCGGACTCCTCCCGCCGGGGGTCGCGTTCCTCGCCGGCGGCCTCGTGGTGCTCGCCGTCCTCGGGGCGTGGGAACTCCGGCGTCGACAGACGGCGGCGTGAGGCGGTGTCACGCGGCACCGAGGCGGAGACGAACGGCGGCGTGAGCCACATGTGAAGCCAAAAAGGTTTTTCGTTCGGCCGAAATATCACGAGTCATGCGTGGGCGTCAAGTGGCAACGAGACTCACGGTCGCGGTGCTGGTACTCTCGTTGCTGGTCGCCCCACAGGCCGCCGGTGCCCCGAAGTACGGGCTGACCGACGGGCAGTTGTCGGAACTCTCCGAACAGGTGTTAGACCGGGAGTCGCCCGGTGAGATCGGTGCCGACAGCGACACCGAGATCGAGTCGATCGCCGATCTGCGGGCAGAACGCGCCCGGAACCGGGGAGTCGGCGATATCGGTGCGACCCGTGTACACGACGAAGGGATCACCGGAGAAGGTGTCCGAGTCGGCGTCATCGACGGCGGGTTCGAGGCCGGCCACACGGCCATCGACGACCACGTCGTGGACGCTCGGAGCTTCGACCGACACGACTCCGAGGGACGGATCGTCTCGACGCACGGCACTGCCGTCGCCGAGGTCGTCAGCGACACCGCCCCCGGTTCCGACCTCTACCTCGCGGACGTGGGTGAGACACCGAGCGCCGACAGTTACGCCGAGGCGGTCGACTGGTTGCTGGCGAACGACGTGGACGTGATCGTCGACTCGGGAAGCTACTTCACCGACGCGTCCGGCGACACGAGTCCGATCACCACCGTCGCGGAGAACGCCTCCAGCCAGGGTGTCGTCTTCGTCACCTCGGCGGGGAACTACGGCGACCGCCACTGGGCCGGGAGCGGCGCGCTGGCAGACGACTCCGGCACTGTCGCTGAGGGGTCCGACGCGGCCACGGACCGATCCGGCTGGATCGCCTTCGACGAGCACACCGAAGGCAACCTCCTCGCCGACGGGCGACCGACGCGCGGCGAGGTGTCGCTCCGACTCCGGTGGAGCGGCGAGGCGGACTACGATCTGTACCTCTACCGGCACCTCCGGAACGGGAACCCCCGCGTCGTCGCCAAGTCGGTCGACCGGCAGGCCGGCAACGACTCGCTGGCGAACAGCGAGTCGATAAACGTCGCGGTCCCACGGGGAACCTACTACGCCGCGGTCTACGCCCACGAGGCGAACGAGAGCGCCCGACTCCGACTGTTCTCGATCCACCAGTCGCTCGCGCACGCCGACGCGCGGGGGAGCATGGTCGCCCCGGCGACGAGCAGAGAGGTGATCGCGGTCGGCGCGACCGGGCCGAACGGCATCCCGCGCGAGTACAGTTCGCTCGGTGCCGGCGACATCGAGGTCGACCTCTCGGCACCGGACGGCGTCCAGACCAGCGCGGCCGGCGAGTTCAACGGGACCTCGGCGGCGGCACCCTACGTCGCCGGGACCGCCGCACTCCTCGAGGCACGGAACCCGGGCCTGTCGCCGACGCAGGTCGAGGCGATCTTAGAACAGACGGCCGACGAGCGCCGGTCGGTGGACGCCTACGCGGCGGTTCGGGCCGCGTCGATCGCGGACCGGAAACAGCCACACAACGCCACGGTGTGAGTCCAATCGACTGACTCCGGCCGTCTCTCGGGGAGCGGTCGTCGCAGTCCGTCGGCGGTCACCGTCCCTCGGTGCCCGGCAGAAGAGTTCGGCAGTCGTCGTATTCGTCGTATTCGTCGTTGTCGTCTGTCGTCGCCCACAGTACGAGTTCACTCAGTCGTCGGCAGTCGCCGTCTCGTCGTCGGTGTCGACGGCCGGCGGGCCACCGATGTAGTCGTCGTTGATGACCCAGCCGTCCTCGTCGTCCCGGACGAGATACTCGCCGTAGTACGGCACGCGCTCGGCGACCGTCTCGCGGAACGCCGCGCGGATCTCCGGCTTCGTCATCTCGCCCATCGACCGCAGGTCGTCGTTCCGGTTCAGACAGCCCTTCAGGTAGCCCTCGTGTGTGACGCGGACGCGGTGGCAGTTGGCACAGAAGGTCTCGTTGCCGACCGGGTCGACGATCTCGACCATCCCGCCCTCGCCCTTCGGGCCGCCGACCCAGTACCGCTTCCGGTCGTGCATCTCGCGGTGTTCGATCTCCACGGCGAGGTCTGCCAGCCAGTCGTGGACGCGCCCGATGTCGATGTTCCACTCCGGCTTCCCCGTCAGTTCGGGCATGTACTCGATCAGTTGGAGTTGGAGGCCGTCGTTCGCGGCGACGTGGTCGACCATCCCCTCCACGTAGCCGGCGGTGTGCTCGAAGACGACCATGTTCAGTTTCACGGGCGTCAGGCCGGCGTCGATGGCGGCCTCGACGCCTTCGAGCACTTTCTCGTAGGCACCGGACTTCGTGATCTCGGCGAACGCCTCGGGGTCGAGGGCGTCCTGTGAGACGTTGACCCGCGAGAGACCGGCGTCCTTCAGGGCCTCGGCGCGCCCGGGCAAGAAGGTCCCGTTGGTCGTCAGCGAGGTCTCCATCGAGTCGGGCGTCCGGCGGATGATCTCCGCTAAGTCGTCGCGAAGCATCGGTTCCCCGCCGGTGAACTTGACGGCCTCCACGTCGAACTCGGCGGCGACTTCGAGGAAGCGGACCACGTCGTCGGCGCTCATCTCGCCGTCCTGGGGGTCCATCGGCCCGCGCGTGTCGCCCAACCCCTCGTTGTGGCAGTAGACACAGTCGAAGTTACACCGGTCCGTGAGCGACACCCGGACACCACTCACCTCCCGGCCGAAGTCGTCCGCCAGCATATCTGACTCCCCCTTTCGGGTGGCGACTGATAAACCCGCCGTCGAATCGGGGGGGTGTCGTAACTGGATTCGGTTTCGTACCTCGACGGTGGGTGTGAGTGATCGGTTACGGTGTGAGACGGTGAAGTCGGTGGCGTGGACGCTGGTGTGTCCGTCGTCGGAGGGTGCGCTGTCGAGGCAGTCGCCGGAAAAATCGAGGGTCGTCGCTCGTCACTCAGTCGTCGTCTGCGGTCGCGGCACTCGGTGCGTGGTCGATCTCGGTGCCGAGGACGTCGAGGAACTGCGCGATCCACTCGGGGTGGTCCGGCCACGCCTGCCCGGTCACGAGAGTCCCGTCGCGGGTCACCTCGTCGCGCCACTCGCCGCCGGCGGCGCGCACGTCGGCCTCCAGCGCAGGGTAAGCGGTGCAGGCGGTCCCGCGGATGGTGTCGGCCGCCGCGAGGATCAGCGTCCCGTGACACAGCGCCGCGATGGGCTTGTCGGCGTCGGCGAAGTGTCGAGTGATCTCCAACACGCGGTCGTAGGTCCGGAGGTACTCCGGCGCGCGCCCACCGGGGATGACGAGTGCGTCGTAGTCTGCCGGGTCCACCTCGTCGAACGTCGCGTTGAGTTCGAAGTCGTGGCCCCGCGTCTCCATGTAGGTCTGGTCGCCCCGGAAGTCGTGAACCGCCGTCTTGACCGTCTCGCCGGCCTCCGTCTCGGGACAGACGGCGTGGACCTCGTGACCCACGGCCTGGAGTGCCTGGAACGGCACCATCATCTCGTAGTCTTCCACGAAGTCCCCCGCGAACATGAGAATCTGCTTGCCTGTCATCTCTGGCGTCACCGGACTGTCGTTCGCGGCGAGTGATCTTAACGATTGTCCGCCATAGATCCGGCGAGCGGCCGCGTCGGCGACCGACGCTCAGAGAATCCCGTCGAGTTCCGCAAGCGAGTCGATCACGAAGTCGGGGGTCACGTCGCTTCGCTCCAGTCGCTGCCGGTCGGTGATCCCGGTCGTGACGAGCACCGTCGTCATCCCCGCCCGGCGACCGAACTCGATGTCTGTGTCGAGGCGGTCGCCGACGACGAGACACTCCTCGCCGGGCAGACCGAGTCGGTCGAGGACGATGCGCCGGGCGGGTTCTGAAGGTTTCCCGAGCATCGTGTCGGGGTCCCGTTCCGCCACCCCGGCGACCGCGTTGACGATGGCACCGGACCCGGGGATGTCGCGCCGTGGTGCCGGGATCACCCGGTCCGGATCGGTGCCGATCAGCGGGACCGACTCGTCGGCCAGTGCCTCGTGGGCGTCGGTCAGGTCGTCGTAGTGGAAGTCCCGGTCGATAGAGGCGACCACGACCTCGGCAGCAGCGGGGTCGTCGGTCAGGCGGAGGTCGGCCTCGGCGAACTGGTCGCGGAGGCCGTCCTCGCCGACCAGAAAGAGCAGGTCGTCGGTGTGGTGCTCTGCGAGATAGCTGGTCGCTACGGTCCCGGCGGTGACGACCTCCGCTTCGGTGACGCCGAAGCCGGCCCTACCGAGTCGGTCCACGTACGCGGGCGGAGCTTTCGTCGGGTTGTTCGAGACGAACAGGCGGTCGAGTCCCGCGTCGGCGATCAGATCGAGTCCCTCGCGTGCGCCCGGAATCGGGTCGTCGCCCCGGACGACGGTGCCGTCTACGTCCAGCACGACGCCGCTGTGGTCCATGTCTGGTGGTCGGGTGGCCGGTAGTTGAATCCACTGCTGTAGTGGGGAGACGTGAGAGACGGTGTGACGTGCGGCCCGACCGACTGTGTCGTCCAGAGAAACTCGGTCGAGAATCGCTGAGAAGTAGCGGGAGGTAGATTTGAACTACCGATCTCCGGGTTATGAGCCCGGCGGAATCTCCTGGCTATCCCATCCCGCTACTACCACGTACCGCTGTCTTTCGGATAAGGGTTCTGATTCCGACGCAGTGTGTCAGTTCTGCCCGTGGTACGTCCGTGTCGCACGCCCGTCACACTCGCCCGCTCAGGAACTCCCGACGCGCCACGTGAACAGGCTCTCGGCGACGTAGTTGACGAACATCCCGACGCCGATACCGACACCGTTCGCGAAGACGAGCCAGAGACTCTCGCCGCCGACCGGGAGCCGATAGTCCAGCCCCGAGACGAAGACGAAGACGACCGTCGCCACCAGCACGCCGCCGGCCCGGACGAGGTTCGACTTCAGGAAGCGCCGCAGGAACGACCACCGGCCCGCCCCGCCCTCCGTCGAGAACGTCCAGTGCTCGTTGACGAGGAACATGACGACGATAGCCACCTCCGCGCCGACCAACTTGGCCGACCCGCGATACACCCCGCCGTAGGTCGTCAACAGGACGACGAGGCTCGTGTCACACACCGCTCCGAGCGCGCCGACCGAGGCGAACTGGCCGAAGCGGACGCCCGACAGCAGGGCGTCGAGACGCCCCTCGGTCATCGACCGCCCTCGGCGCGCTCCGACCGCCTGTCGACGAGTGCCGGTTCGGTCTCGCGCCGCGAGTCCAGTAGCTGGTGCAGTGGGTCGCTGGCGAGCAGTTTCGCCCGGTGACGCGAGACGAGCAGTCCACGCGCGAGACGCAGGCTGGTCCGGACCGGTTCGACCGTCGAGTTCGGGTGGTCCTCCCAGCGAACCGGTACCTCGCGCAGGTCCGCGCCGACCGCCACCGAGACGGCGACGAGTTCGATGTCCCAGGCGAAGCCCGGTTCGTAGAGGTGCCCGCGCACTCGTCGCCACAGATCGGCCGTCAGCGCCTTCGCGCCACACTGGTAGTCGTACAGCTTCGCGTCCAGCAGTCGCCGGGCGAGCCACGCGAAGCCGTCACCCAGGAACCGCCGGGCGATAGTCTGGTGTGACTCGACGACTGCGTCTGGATGCCGACGCGACCCGACCGACAGATCCGCGCCGTCCCGCACGGCCTGCACGACTCTATCGATCGAACCGGCGGGCGTGCTCCCGTCGGCGTCCGCGAAACACCGGATGTCGGTGTCGAGCGCCTCGAAGCCGGCGGTGATGGCCGCGCCCTTCCCCCGGCGGTAGGGCACCGGGGCGACCGTCACCTCCGGGAGGTCGGAGAGTTCGTCGGTGAGGTCCTCGGCCACGCCGGTCTCCGGCGCGTCGAGTTCGACGCGAATCGCGGCGGGGTCGAGTCGCTCGTGGAGGGCACGCACGTACGACGAGAGGAGGGCCGTGTCGGGTCGGTAGGCGGGGACGACGACACCGACGGTACGCGACATGGGGACTGCTTTCGCGGGACGGCAAAAAAACCGTTCGACTCACTCCAGGCCGAGGAACGCCGAGACGAAGAGCACGAACGCGACAGCCCCACAGACGCCGAAGACCGGGAGCGCGAACAGCGTCCAGTCGGCCGGGAGGTCCCGCAGGTCGATGATCGCGCGAACGAGCAGGAAGCCGAGCACGGACGCCAGCAGGCCGAACCCGCCGACCAGCAGTCGGCGACTGTCCGCCGGTTCTCGCGGCGGGGGTGAACGCTCGTCGTCGGTCTCCGAGTGATTCACACTGCTGTCCGTCACGACCGGATCACACCTCGAACCGGTCGCGCGTCGGACTTAGCACTTGTCACTCGTGAAGCGTCACTCGTGGGGCAGTGGTGGGTTCTCGCCACAGCGACTCCGGGGTGACTCGGCGCGCTCGACAACCCAAAAAGCGTATGCCGGGGCGTGCCCCTCTGCCAGTCGATGGAGTACGCTCTCGTCGCCCTCTGGTGGCTGGCCGCCATCGGACTCGGGCTTCTCGGTCTCCCCCTCTCGGCCCGCCTGTTCCCCCGCCTCGCCGGTCGCGGCGTCGGCTTCGCGCTCCCCGTCGCACTCGTCGTGCTCGGGACCGTGATCTACTGGCTCGGCCACCTCGCCTACGGCCTGCCGACCGTGCTCGCCGGTGTCGCGGTCCTCCTCCTGCTCGCCGTGCTCTCGGGTCTCGACCGGGACACCCTCCGCGAGGGAAAGGTCGAGGTCGCCCCCGATCTGGAGTACGACCTCGACCCCCGCGTGCTGGGGGTCTTCACCGCCGCCTTCCTGCTCGTGATCGCTATTCGGGCCGTGGACCCCGGCGCGATCCCGGCCGGCGGCGAGAAGTTCCTCGACTTCGGCCTGCTGAACGCGCTGGATCGCGCCGACAGCCTGCCGCCGGAGGACTTCTGGTTCGCGGGCGAGGCAGTGAGCTACTACTACGGCGGCCATCTCCTCGTCCACAGCGTCTCGGAACTGACCGCGACGCCTCCGGAGTTCGCGTACAACCTCGGTCTCGCGCTGTTCTACGCGACGTTCGTGACGGCCGCCTACGATCTGGCCGGCGCGGTCGCCGACGCCCGTGGCCACTCCCGCACTGTGGCCGGACTGCTCGGTGCGTTCTTCGTCGGGGTCGCCAGCAACCTCGCCACGTTCGGGCGACTGGTGCTGTCGAGTCTCCCGGAGCCCCTGCGGACCAACGCGGCAGAGACGGTCGCGGCGCGGGCCGGCGAGTTGACGACCCGGCAGATTCTCCTCGGTGTCGACGAGTTCAACTACTGGACCGCGAGCCGGATCATCCCCGGCACGATCAACGAGTTCCCGCTGTTCGGCTGGCTGAACGGCGACCTCCACGCCCACATGATGGGACCGACGTTTCTCCTGCTCGCGGCCGCCGTGGGCTTCAGCTACTACCGAACCCCCACGAGAGACCTCACGCGCAGGCGACTGCTCGCGTTCGGCGTGATTCCACTGCTGGGTGGGCTACAGGCCGTGATCCACACGTGGAGTTTCCCGACGGTCTTCGGTCTCCTGTGGCTCGCGGTGCTGTTCGCGCCCAGCGACCCACTCTCGCTGTTCCCGGCCGGCGTCGCCACTCGCGTTCGGAGCGCGGTCGGTGTCGCCCGGCGCGACCCCGATGAGTTGACCGATCCGGAGGAACTGGCGTCGGACGGCGGAGGGTTCGGCGGCGCGACCGCTGAGCCGGCGACCGTAGGATCACGGACGGCACTCGTCGGCTCGCCGGCCCGCGTCGAACTGACGCGCGTCGGGAGTGCGCTGGTCGTCGCCGGCGTCGCGGGCCTGCTCGGCTTCCTGCTCGCCGCGCCGTTCCTGCTGTCGGCGACCGGCGGCGGCGAGCGTGCGATCGACCTCTGGCCGGCGCTGGACCGCAGTGGGTTCGGCGCGCTGCTCATCGTCCACGGCGCGTTCCTCGCGGGCTTTCTCGCCTTCCTGCTCGCCCGCCTCGATCCGGAGCGACCGGTCCTGCTGGCGGTCGGACTCCTCGCGGTCGTCGGTCTCGGCACGCTGGCGACGTTCCCCGCGCTCGGACTCGTCGGCCCGGTGCTGCTGCTCGGCTGGGTCGCGCTCCGGTTCCGCGACGACGTGGGCTACGAGACGGTGCTGATGATCGGCGGGGCCGGACTGGTGCTGGCGGTCGAAGTCGTCTACCTGAACGAGCAAGCCGGACCGGGGCGCATGAACACGGTGTTCAAGACCTACTCGCAGGTCTGGGGACTCTGGGCGGTCGCACTCGGCGCGGCGCTCGCGTCGATGGTGCCCTCGCTCGAGTCGCTCCGGGCGTCGTTCTCGGGTGGCGTGGATCGACAGGGTGTCCGACAGGTCGCGGCGGTCGGCTTCGTCGCCCTGCTGGTCGTCTCCACGTCCGTCTACGGGGGGCTGGCGCTGTCGGGTCACCTCTCGGTCGGCGGCGACCCGACACTGGACGCGACGGCGTACGTGGACGACCAGCATCCCGAGGAGGCGACCGCGATCCGGTGGCTCGATCGGAACGCCGAAGGCACCCCGACGATGGTCTCCGCACCGGGGGCCTACACCGCACCGGCGGGCGGCGGACAGGCCGAACCGGGGATGTACACGTGGGACGCGAGCCCCGCCGCGAGCATGACCGGCGTACCGACGGTCGCCGGGTGGGCACACGAGGTCGGCTATCGCGGGCAGGCGGCCTACGACTCGCGGGTCCGGGACGTGGACCTCGTCTACCAGGGTGACGCCGAGACGCGAGTGCGACTGTTAGCCGAGTACGACGTGCAGTACGTCTGGGTCGGCCCGGCCGAGCGGCTACGCTACGGTGAGGTGCGGTCGTTCTCGGGCCTGCAAGGTGTCGAGGTCGCTCACCAGTCCGGGTCGGTGACCATCTACCGGGTGGACCAGTCGGCGCTGGCCGAGTGAGCGGCGGGAGGAGAAGTCGCGGTCGGGGCGTCGACTCAGACCGACAGTTCGCTGCGGCCCTTGATGACGGTCAGGGCCTCGGCGTCGATGGACTCGACGTCGAGCCAGTGGGGGACGTAGTTCCGCTTCATGTAGTCTTCGCGTTCGTCCTCGCTTCCGATGACACACCACAGTTGGACTTCCTCGGGTCCGTGGTAGTCGCCCTGTCGCTGGATCGAGAAACAGATCTGCTCCTCACCGTCGTACTCGATGATGGCGTCCTTCCGGATGCCGGGATCGCCACGCACGATCAGGTGTTGCATGGGCGGGGGTTCGGCAGGTCTGCGCTTAACGGCTTCGATGACTGGTACGCGTACTTCGATGTGTGGGTTGTCGAATCGGTCGCTGGTTGGAACTGGGTCGAGTCGGTCGCAGATGACGAGGGGTGAAAGCCCTGTGGCGATGTGGATGATGTCGAATCAGTTGGTGAGAACAAGAGGTGAAAGCCCCCGCGCTCTCGACCACCGGGAGAGACAAGCTCTCCCGAGTCTTCGTCACCGGCGCGGAGCGCCGGTTTCCAGCGGGACCTCCGGTCCCGCCCTGCTTCCGTCGTCCGGGATGGATCGAGAGCGCGGCCCCTTTCAGTCCCGCCCGAGGGATTTTGCCACCCATCATGCGACAATCGGTGGACCAGTCGGTTTCAGCGTCGTGCCGACCTGCAACCGTCGGCGCGACACGGGGCTCGCCCGAGGCGGCCCCACGCCGCCGAAGTGTCGCGCCAGCCCACTCGACTGGTAAGCGTGTCGTGAGCTGAAATCTCGTCAGACTGTCCCGGTGTGGTTTGCGGTCGGCGCGCGAGAAACGCGCGAGGGAGAATCGCGGGCGGTGCGGAGAGCGATTCGAGGCTGGGGAGGATCGAGGTGCGGTCTGCGGTGTGGGTGCGCTGGTAGGTGCGCTAGATCGAGTAGCGGTGCCGGTGCTGTCTGCGGTGTTGTCGCGGTCTGCGGTGCGGGTCCCTGCGCTACTCGTCGTAGCGGTGCTATGGCGGTCGCGGTTCCGCTGTTCGGTACGCTCAACCGAGTAACAGTAGCAGTGCTGTTCGCGTCACGACCTCCATCAGTCCAACCGATCACTCGAACACCCGAGTCTCACCGGTCCTCGTCACCAGCATCCTCGCCCGACTTACCCTCCTCGTCTGCACCGTTCTGCCCGAGTTCGTCTTTGATGGACTGGAGTTCGGCCTCCACGTCCACGTCTTCCTCCTCGCCAGCGTCCGCCGACGCCGACGCTCGCTCGGTCGTCGCCGTCTCGTCACTCCCCGTCTCGCCCACGTCACTCGATTCGTCACCCTCCTCACGAACGTCGATGGCGATGCCACGGTCACGACTCCCGGCATCTCGCTCCCGACGGTCGTCTCGCCCGACACCCGAGTCGGAGCCTCGCTCGTCTCGACTCGAATCCCGAGTCGAATCCCGACCAGAACCACGATCACGTTCTTCACGACGCTCACGCGCCTCGGCGATCCGGTCCTCGATCTCGTCGGTCAGACTCCGGGCGTCTTCCACGATGTCGCGCGACTCCGGATCGGCCGGCAGGTCGGCCGAGGAGAGGGCATCCGAGAGATCGGTCAGACTGCGCTCCAGTTGCGAGAGCGCGGTTCGGCCGGCGTCGTCCAGTCGGTCGCGGGCGTTCGCCGACTCGGCTCTCGCCGCGCGCTCCGGGTCGGCCATCCGGAGGACGCGCTGGGTCGCCTTCAGCGCCCGGATGTTCGCCTCCAGTAGGGTGACGATTGCCGGGATGGTGTACTCCTCGGTGAACCGCAACAGGTCGCTCATCGACGGCGGGCGAGGCGGACGCGGCGGGTCACCGGCGCGACTCCGGCCACCTCGACCACCACGCTCTGTGTCGAGTTCGGCACGGAGGTCGGAGAGTGTCGTCTCCAGTTCGTCGAGGAGGTCGGCGAGGTCTTCGTCACTGCGGGTACTCATACCCGACGGTTGCACCCCGCGCCGTATAAGCCTTCGAGCGCGGATCTCAGAACCCGCGCCGGTACTGCACCGGCGGTTCGGCGTCGGCGTCCAGTTCGTCGGCCGCCTCCAGCCCGAAGTACGGGTTCCGGAGGTGTTCACGCCCGAGAATCGCCACGTCGGCACGCTCGTTCTGGATCAGTTCCTCGGCCTGTACCGGTTCCGTGATCCCGCCGACCGCGCCGACCGCCATCGGCACGTCTTCGTCGCGCAGATGCTCGCGGATCGTCTCGGCGTAGGGCACCTGGTAGCCCGGCCCGGTCGCCGGCACCTGCTGGTCCGGGTGGATGCCACCGGCGCTCACGTCCAGCAGGTCCGCCCCGGCCTCGAACAGCAGGGGCGCGAGCCGAGCCGACTGTGCGACGTCCCACGACTCCCGGTCCGGGAGCCAGTCGGTCGCGGAGATGCGCACGAAGACGGGTTTGTCGTCCGGCCACACCTGTCGGACCGCGGCGGTCACCTCCCGGACGAGGCGCGTCCGGTTCTCGAAACTCCCGCCGTACTCGTCGTCGCGGTCGTTCGTCACCGGCGAGAGGAACTCGTGGAGGAGGTAGCCGTGGGCGGCGTGAACCTCGGCGACCTCGAACCCGGCAGAGAGCGCGCGCTCGGCGGCGTGGGCGAACGCGTCGATCACGCGACCGATTTCCGCGCGGTCCAGCGCGTGTGTCGGCGGTGCCTCGTCGTCGTAGGGGTAGGGCGTGTCGCTCGGGCCGACGACTTCCCACCCCTCTCCCTCTGGCTGGAGTGGGCCGTGGCCCTCCCACGGTCGACTCGTCGAGGCCTTCCGCCCGGCGTGCGCCAACTGGATCGCCGGGACCCCTCCTTGTGAGCGAACGAAGTCGGCGACAGGTGCGAGCGCCTCTGCGTGCTCGCGGCTCCAGATGCCGAGGTCCTGCGGCGAGATGCGGCCGCGCGGTTCCACGGCGGTCGCCTCGGTCATCACGACGCCGGCACCGCCGACCGCCCGACTGCCGAGGTGGACGAGGTGCCAGTCGGTCGCCAGACCGTCGGGCGAGGAGTACTGACACATCGGCGAGACCACGATCCGGTTCGGGAGTTGTGTCTCCCGCAGTGTGAGCGGGCTGAACAACGAGTCGGTCATCACGGCGTCTTCGGAAGGCCCGGTGAAACCGCTGTCGGGTTCCGGTCGGGCGGCGGGTGACACGTGACCATACTGTCGGATGACACAATATTTATTGTACATCGGTCCGCACCTATCTGAAAGGATGGCCCACGAGAGTCGAACGGACACGTCGTTCGCCGATGCCCTCGAGGAGTTCAAGCGTCGAGGGAGCAACCTGCTCGTCGTCGGCCCGCCCTCCGACCGTGCGCGGTCTGCGATCTGTCGCCGACTGCTCGGTGACGCCAGTGGCCGGACGCGCCGCCGGTTGTTCGTCGAGACCGACGGCACCGCGTCGTGTCTCGACGACTGTGACGGGGCGATCACGCCGGAGACGACGCGCCTCGTCACCCGGCCCACGCCGACCCGGAGTGCCGCCGCGACGGTCGACAGCTCCACCACGTCGACCGAGTCGCCCGAGTCGACTGCCGGCGGAGTCGCCCGCAGACACGTCGCGGAGCGTGGGTTGGCGACACTCGCCTGCGCCATCAACGAGGAGATCGGGGTCTTCACCGACCGCGCCGACGAACTCGACCCGGCGGAGCTTCGGCTCTGTTTCGACTCGTTGACGCCGCTCGTCGCCGAGAACGACAGCGTCGCCGTTCGACGGTTCCTCCACACGATCACGGGGCGTGTCCGATCGTGTCGCGGGATGGCTCACTACCACCTCGCCGCCGGGCGGCGTGACGACGTGGTCGTCGAACTGGCCCCGGCGTTCGACGCGGTGGTCGAACTCCGGATCGACGGCGATCGGCCGGAACAGCGCTGGCACGTCCCCGACCGCGACCTGCACACCGACTGGCTCCCGCTGTAAGCGTCTCGACTGCTGTTCTCTCGGGGTCCGCGCACACCCGCTCTCGTCCGCGATCCCGTCTCGCTTGCCGGAACCACTGGCTTTCCCCTGCCGTCGGCCGTGGCACGGGTCATGGGACTCACGACCGAGGAGATCATGGAGTTGAGCCTGTCACTCGTCGACTGGGACGAGGTGCCGGGCGACAGCACCGTCTACGTTCCCGGCGAAGACATCGAGACCGCACTGGTCGGTATCGACCTGGAGAGCCCGGAGATCCAACTCGCGGCCAGCGAGGGGTACGACCTCGCACTGGCTCACCACCCGGTCGGCGACGACGCGCGGTTGGAGTTCACCGACGTCCTCGACCGCCAGGTCGACCTCATGACCGACCACGGCGTGCCCGAGGACGCCGCCGAGGACGCCATCGCCGACCTCCGAGAGCGACTGGACCACTCGGCACACGCCTCGAACTACCGGCACGATCCGAGTGTCGCCGAACTGCTCGACCAGCCGTACATGAACGTCCACCTCGCGCCCGACGAGATCGGTCGTCGAGCCTTCGTGGCGGTCGCCGAGGACCTTCCGGACGACGCGACGGTCGGCGACTTCCGCACCGCGCTGCGGGAGGCGTTCCCGGCGTTCCGGGACGCCGACACCGACATTGAGGTGCGACTCGGCGACGCGGACGCCGAACTCGGCGAGGTGGCGGTCCACCACGCCGCCGGGACGAACGGCGGGGCGTCGGTCGCCGAGGCGTACTACGACCACGGCGTCGACACCGTCCTCTACATCCACGTCGGCGCGGACGACACCCAGCAGTTGCGCGAACAGTACGGCGACGAGAAGAACCTCGTGATCACCGGCCACATCGCCAGCGACGCGGTCGGGTTGTCGGTGTTCGTCGACGCACTGGAGGAGGCGGGCGTCTCCTGTACCTGCATCTCCGGTGTCGGCATCGGTCGCTGACAGCGGGAGTCGGCCGGTCGGCCCGACCGTCGCCGACCGAGAGCACACTGCCCGCATGCGATTCTCGGCGGAACCACCGGACACACAGCCAGGTTTAGGCGAACCAAAAGCCATATAGCCGCGTGGCTACCTACCACGGATCATGGAGACGGAACCGGACGACGAACCGGCGCGCTTGCGGGGCGAAGAACCCAGTTCGGAGCCCGCCGCGTCGGTGTCGGCCTACGAGAGCAGACCGGGGAGACTGGTGTTCACCGAGGAAGGGAACACGGAGGGCTGGATCGCGATCGACGGCGCGGTCGACGTAGAGCGGTAGGACCCACCCAACGCTGGGGCGGAGCGTCCGGCGATCGGACCGAAGCTTTTGCCGATCGGCGACGTAGTCGAACCTGATGTCCCACACGAAAGTCAACGTCACCGACACAGACGCGGTCGCGGACGCGATGCACTTCCTGCGAGACCCACTCGACGCCGAACAGTTGGGGTTCACCGTCGTCGACTGTGAACCGGGCTGGATCGGCAAGGAACACGACCACGCCGAGATGGGCCACGAGGAGGTGTACTTCCTCGTCTCCGGGTCGGCGACGCTGACGGTCGACGGCGAGGAGGTGCCGCTGTCACCGGGTGATGCGGTCCGGGTCGCCCCCGACAGCGTCCGGCAGATCCACAACGGCGACGGAGAGAGTCGCCTCGTGATCGCCGGCGCACCCTGACCACGGGCGCTCCGCAGTGTCTCGACCAGGGCGCACGGTAAACCACACGAGGGCGTCGTCACCGTCGGCGTGACGCGCGACGCTTTTGCCCGTGGCGTCCCAACGACTGCTATGCACGTTCTCGGCGACCTGGTCGCCCGCGAGCGCCGGAGTGACCACCCCGCACTGCGCACCGCCGGGGGGCGTCGGTACAGCTACCACGACTTCTGTACGACGAGTTACAAAGCCGGGAACTTCCTGCGCTACCTCGGCGTCCGGGCCGGGGACACCGTCGCGGTCGAACCCGACCCGGTGCCGGAACCCACCCTCACCTTCTTCGGCGCGGTGCAGTTGGGCGCGGCGACGCGCTTCGATCCGGGTGTCTCGCGTCGGCCGGAGGTGGGTGGGGACCCGCCTCGGGCGACGGTCGTCCCGGTCGAGCGCGAGTCGGCGTTCTCGCTCCCGCCGGGCCACAAACTGGCGGTGTACGGCGGGTCGCCGGAGTCGCCGCAGGTAGCCCACTGGGAGCAGGAGGTGTGGAGCGAGAACCCCGCGTTCCCGCCGACAGAGGTCGATCCGGAGTCCCCGGCACTACTGACTGCCGACGGGAGCGAGTCGAGTCACGAGGACCTGCTGGCGGTCGCGCGACGCGTCGTCGCCGAGACCGGGTTGGGTGAGCACGACGAGGTGGCGGTTCGGGGGTCGCTGTCGGACCCCGGTGTCGTCGCGGGTGGCGTGATCGCGCCACTGCTCGCTGGGGCGACCGTGGTGTTCCCGGCCGCCGACGAGGTGTGTGACGTGGCGGTCGGCGAGGGCCCCGAGGAGATGGTCGTCGATCCAGACTCGCTCGACGTGTAGACGGCGGGCGGAGCAGCGTTCTTCGGTCGAGTCTCGAGGAGGCGACCGATGCTGCCGAGTCGGTCAGGTCACCGCGGCGTCTCGGTCCCCCACTTCTCCAGTGCGGCACCCAACTCGGGCGACTCCTGTGCCCGCACTTCGAGCGGTTCGTCCAGCACCGCCGCCTCGACCGCCGCCCGGAGCGCCCGCGCGCCGGCCTCCGTTCCTTCCGGGTGGCCGTGGACGCCGCCGCCGGCCTGCACGCAGATGTTCGGGCCCGTCGCCTCGAGTAGCTTCGGCACGAGTCCGGGGTGCAACCCGCCGGACGCGACCGGCAGCACGTCGCGCATCCCGTACAGATCGGAGCGAAGCCAGTCGTTGATCCCGACCGTGTCCTCGTTCGCCAACTTACCGAGCCCCGCCGTGCCGGTGTGGAGTTGATCCACGCCGACGAGTCGGCTGATCTGCGCGAGGACGCGCATCGAGACGCCGTGGTGTGGCAAGCGGTCGAAGGCGGCGTGCATCGCGCGGTGGGCGTGGATCGCGAGGCCGAGTTCCTCACACCGGTCGCGGACCGTCTGGACCGCGCCCCAGCCGGTCGTCACCACGTCCACCATCACGTACTCGCCGCCCGCCTCGGCGACCATGTCGGTGCGTTCGAGCATGGTCTGGGTGTCGGCGGTGACGTTGATGAGGTAGCTCTTGACCTCGCCGGTCTCCTCCTGAGCGCGGTCGCGGGCGTCGAAACTCTCCGCCAGTCGGTCGGCGAAGGGGTTGAACGACTGGTCCGTGAGGTTCTCGTCGTCCTTCAGCAGGTCCAGCCCGCCGATCCACGCCTCGTAGCCGACCTCGGCGTGGCGCTTCGTCGAGAGGCCGACCTTCGGTTTCGGCACCGTCGCGGTGATCGGGCGGTCCTCGACGCCGAAGATCTCCTCACGAACCGAGGAGCCGAAGCCGGGGCCGGTGAACCCCTCGACGACCTCGCGGGGCCACTCACAGTCCAGCAGACGGATCGTGTCGACCGCCTTCATGCCCATGATGTTCCCGGCGATACAGGAGAGGATCTGCGGCATGTTGCCCGGTTCGAAGAGGCCGGGGGGGTACGCGACCCCGATCTCGTCGCCGTCGATGGCGAAGGCGGTCGCGCCCATGTCGGTGAAGTCCTCGCCGGTGTCGAGTGCGGCCCAGGTCCCGTTCGAGGACTCGCTGGCGACACGGCTCGCGGCGCTCTCCATCGTCTGGTCGTCGGCAGGGTCGATCCGGAACCGGCAGACGAGATCGGAATCGCGCGGTTCGTACGACAGGTCGAGGAAGTCCTCGTACGTGAGTCCCATGCCCTCGGAGTACGCGCCTCTCCGTGATAAAACCGGGAGCCGTCAGCGTCCTGTCGTGACCGCCGACGCGTCGATCACACTCCGGTCGCCGACCCCCGTGTCGCTTGCCGGCCCCGCGCGACCTTTACGGCTCCGGACCGAACGGCCGGTCGATGTCGTCTGCACTGTTCATCGTCAGCGAAGCGGGGTACTGGGGCGAGGAGTGTATCGAACCTCTCACGACACTCGACGCGGCCGGTGTGGACATCACCGTCGCCACGCCGACCGGCGAGAAGCCGATGGTCGACGACCGGTCGGTCGATCCCGACGAGGTCGGCGAGGAGATGGCCGAACACGTCCTCGACGTCCACGAGAACGACGAGCGACTGAACGATCCGGAACTGCTCGGCGCGGTCGATCCACGGGAGTACGACGCGGTCGTCTTCCCCGGCGGCCACGGCACCGAGTGGGACGTGAACCAGGACCGGCACGCCCGGCAGGCACTCCTGACGGCGGTCGCCGGCGACGAGGGCCACGCGATGGTCGTCTGTCACGCGGTCGGCATCCTCGCCTTCACCCGCGAGGCCGACGGCTCGTTCCTCGTGGAGGGACGCGAGATCACCGGCTTCCCGAACGAGTGGGAGGAGGGCATCGTCGACGAGAACGACCTGATGCCGGACGGCCGAAAGCTCCCCTACTGGGTCGAAGACGAAGTGGTCGCCGCCGGCGGTATCTGGGACGCCGAACTCGATCAGGACACCAGCGTCACGGTCGACGGTGATCTGGTGACTGCGCGTGGGCCGGGGTCCTCGACCGAAGCGGCCGAGACCCTGCTCGCCGAGATGGACGTGGAGTAGAACACGAGACGCCGAATCGACTCACCGGGTTCCTTCTGTCTCGTGAACTGAGTTCTCTGTCGGCGGTTGCGGTCGGCGCGCGCGACTTGACGCGTGCGAGGTCTTCGTGAGCCTGCGAACGAAGGCTCGGAAATCGAAGATTTCCGGTGGATGAGCATCGCAGTACGGCGCGCCCCTCGTGGGCGCGCCACTGTTTGAGAAGCGCAGTCAGTTGGGGAGGGTCGTGGCTCGTGCGATTGCGGTGCGGTGGCGGTTGCTGTGCGGTTGCGGTCGTCTCGTAGGTGCGCTAGATCGAGTAGCGGTGCTGGTGCGGTCGCGGATTGCGGTGCGGTCGCGGTTCCGTGTCCTACGACGAGTAGCGTTGTTGTTACGGTCGTCTCGTAGGTGAGCTAGATTGAGGAGCGTTGTTGTCGCGGTGTTGTTACGGTCGTCTCGTAGATGCGCTAGATCGAGGAGCTGTGTTGTCGTGGTCGCGTTCGAGTAGTCCACACATCTCAGACCGAGAACGATTCAGTCGTACTTACCGACCCCGACCGCAGTCCCGGCGTACAGTCGTCTCACTCGACTTTGAACACCGCTTCGTCGATACTCTCGCTCCGGCAATCGGGACACCGCGAGGGGTGGTTCACCGGGTCGTCGAAGTCCGCGAAGCCGCAGTCGGCACACTCCGGCGGGGCGACGAGGAACTGCTCGTCGGTCCCGTCGAGCGACCGGGCGACGTGCCGGAGGTGGTCGTAGACGGTCGAGCGCGGCACGGCGAGGTCCTCGGCGAGCGTGCTGGCGCTGGCCTGCTCCGCCCTCAGCGCGTCGGCGATACGCTGTCGGGTGGTTTCGTCTGCCTGTCGCATGGAATACGGTTGGTGGTGGGTGGGTATAGGTCTTCGGCGAGACGTGTCCGTCTGAGAGAACTCGGTCCGAGGAGTCGATGAGAACGTAGTGAACCCTGCTAGTGAGAACTCCGCGAACTCTGCCAGCAACAACGAGAGGTGAAAGCCCCCGCGCTCTCGGCCCTCCGGGACTCGTTGCGCGCTTCCCTCACGAGGGCGCGTCGCTTCGCTCCGCGCCCTCGATCAGTCCAGTGCTTACATCGTCCGGGAGGGACCGAGAGCGCGGCCCCTTTCAGTCCCACCCGACTCGGTCAAAGCGCACGCAACTGCGGTGGAAAGTGAAGACGCACGCAACTGCGGTCGGTTGTGACAGCGCACGCGACCGTGGTTGGAAGTCCGATTCGTTGAGGAGGATCACCACCTCTGGCTGGCGAATTCTCGGCGTCGATCAGGAAGATTCGTGAGGCGGCCGAAAGACCCCTGCGAACCCAACTCCCGAATTCGGCGCGTACACCCGTCTCAGGCCCCGATGCGGCCCGACGGGACAGGTATCAACTCTTATATGGACGGCTTACTAACCGCCGACCGCTATGGGATCGGACGAACGACCCGCTGTACTGCACCCGTAATCCACGCCGGAAGGTGCACCCCCCACGATGTCACTCGGACTTCGCTCACCGCGACCACCAGACAGGCGCGTTCACACGCGAGTAGTCTGCCGTCCGGCTGGCACCTGGGGAGACGCGGGGAGTGCCCGTGTTTTCTCCGTCTCGACGCGGCGGCGCGTCGGGCTGTCGCCGTCGCGGCCTCTCTGCGGACACGGCCCGCTGGCACCGTTCACCGATCACCGACCGAAGGACCACCATGAGTAGCGAGCAAACACCATTCGAAACAGACACCAGCAAGGTACAGACCGCGACCCAGGACGCTCGCTTAGGCGAAGCACTGGACGACCGGTTCAACTCGAAGCTCCGGGAGGCGTTCGGCTCCTCGCCGTTCATCCTCACGAAGTTCGACAAGTTCATGAACTGGGTGCGGGGGTCGTCGATGTTCATGCTACAGTTCGGCATCGCCTGCTGTAGTATCGAGATGATGCACACCTACGCCGTCAAGCACGACCTCGACCGCTTCGGCGCGGGTGTGCCCCGTGCGTCGCCGCGACAGGCCGACGTGATCATCGTGCCGGGGACGATCGTCTCGAAGTTCGCCCCGCGCATGAAGCGCGTCTACGACCAGATGCCCGAGCCGAAGTTCGTCATCGGGATGGGTTCGTGTACCATCTCCGGCGGCCCGTTCCAGGAGGGGTACAACGTCGTGAAGGGCGCAGAGGAGGTCATCCCGGTGGACATCCACATCCCCGGCTGTCCCCCGCGCCCCGAGGCACTCGTCTACGGCGTCGCCAAGTTGCAGGAGCGCGTCGCCAACGGCGAGAGTTCCCCGGTCGTCGTGAAACCGTACGAACTCGAGGAGTTCGGCGACCTCGACCGCGACGAAGTGGTCGAGAAACTCGCAGCGCAGATCGACGAGGACGACCTCGTCATGCGGTACAACTGGGCTGATTCCCCATGAGCCTCGAAGAACCCGAACCGGACGCGACCGAACTGGTCGCCGACGAACCGCTCGACGGCGACGACATCGAAGCCCTGCTGGGCGACCACGTCCTCTCGCGTGACGACCACGTCAACGCGCCGGGCTTCGTCATCCGCCCCGACGAGGTGCAGGACGTCCTGTTCCGTCTCCGCGACGAGGCCGGCTTCGACCACCTCTCGTGTGTGACGGCACAGGAGTACGAGGACCGCTACGAGTCAATCTACCACCTCAAGCAGTACGACGACCCGACCCAGCGTATCTCCGTCGTCGTCCCAACGAGCAAGCAGCACCCGGTCAGCCAGACCGCCGAACCGGTCTACCGGACGGCCGACTGGCACGAACGGGAGGCGTACGACCTCGTCGGCATCGAGTACGAGGAGCACCCGGACCTGCGCCGTATCCTCCTGCCCGAGACGTGGCAGGGCCACCCGCTGGCGATGGACTACGACCAGGATCGGCCGCAGATCGTCCCCCTGCGTGAACACGCGAACCCACTGCAGGAGGACCACAAGGCCGAGGACGACACCGACACGATGTTCGTCAACATCGGGCCGCACCACCCCGCGACCCACGGTGTCCTCCACCTGAAGACCACGCTGGACGGCGAGCAGGTCGCCGACGTGGAACCGGACATCGGCTACCTCCACCGCTGTGAGGAGCAGATGGCCCAGAACAGCAACTACCGCTACCAGATCATGCCGTACCCGGACCGCTGGGACTACATCTCGGCGGGCCTGCTCAACGAGTGGGCCTACGCGCGTGCCATCGAGGAGATGGCCGACATCGACGTGCCGGAGTACGCGCAGGTCATCCGGACGATGGGCGCGGAACTGTGCCGCATCGCGGCGCACCTCCTCGCACTGGGGACGTTCGCGCTGGACATCTACGGCGACTTCACCGCGACGTTCATGTACTCCATCCGGGACCGCGAGAAGGTCCAGTCCATCCTCGAGGACCTGACCGGGCAGCGGCTGATGTTCAACTACTTCCGCCTGGGCGGCGTCGTCTGGGACCTCCCGGAGCCGCGCGAGGAGTTCTTCGACAAGATCCGCAACTACCTCGACGAACTCCCGGCCGGCCTGGAGGAGTACCACGACCTCGTCACGGGCAACGAGATTCTGCAGGCCCGCACCGTCAACACGGGCGTCCTGCCGAAGGACGTCGCCAAGAGCTACGGGGCGACCGGTCCCGTCGCTCGCGGGTCGGGTGTCGACTACGACCTGCGGCGTGACGACCCCTACGGCTACTACGACGAACTCGACTGGGACGTGGCCGTCGAGGACGGCTGTGACAACTACAGCCGCCTCCTCGTGCGCATGCGCGAGGTCGAGGAGTCCGCGAAGATCATCGAGCAGTGTGTCGACCTGCTCGAAGACTGGCCCGAAGACGAGCGCAACATCCAGTCGAACGTCCCCCGGACGCTCCGGCCGGACGACGACACGGAGATCTACAGCGCCGTCGAGGGCGCGAAGGGCGAACTCGGGATCTACATGCGTGCGGACGGCACCGAACAGCCGGCCCGTTTCAAGATCCGGTCGCCGTGCTTCTCGAACCTGCAGACGCTCCCCGAGATGTCGAACGGCGAGTACGTGCCGGACATGATCGCCTCGCTCGGCAGTCTCGACATCGTCCTCGGTGAGGTGGATCGGTAATGTCGGTGGCTCTCCAGCAGGCACCCCTGCCGGACGCCATCGCCAACGGCCTCGGTCTCTCGGGGACGCTCGGCGAGATCGTCGCCAGCCTCATCGGCGCGTTCCTGATCGCCAACATCCTGCTCATCACGGCCGCGATCGCGGGGCCGTGGGCGAAGCGGAAGATCATGGGCGCGTTCGTCGGCAAGATCGGGCCGAACCGGATCGGGCCGGCCGGCCTGCTGATCATCGTTGCGGACGCGGTCCGGTTCCTCTCGAAGGAGGTCATCATCCCCGAGGGTGCCGACCGTCCCGCCTACGAGATCGCGCCGCTGCTGCTTCCCTTCTCTGCGATGCTCGGCTTCGCCGTCATCCCGATGGGTAACGGGATCCACCTCGCGGATCCGGAGTCGGGCGCGGCGTTCGTCTTCGCCGCCGCCTCCATCGCCTCGCTCGGCCTGCTGATGGCCGGCTACGCCTCGAACAACAAGTACTCGCTCATGGGCGGGCTTCGCGCGGTCGCACAGAACATCGCCTACGAGATCCCGCTCATCGTGACTGCGGTCTCGGCGGTGCTGCTCGCCGGGTCGCTCCAGATGAGCGAGATCGTCGCGGCCCAGACCGGGACGCTGATCCAGATCGGGCCGATCTCGGTCAACGGCTGGTTCGCGTTCGTCAACCCGTTCGCGTTCGTGCTGTTCATGGTGGCGAACCTCGCGGAGGTCGGACGCAACCCGTTCGACATCCCCGAGGCACCGACCGAGATCGTCGGCGGGTACATGACGGAGTACTCCAGCGTCTACTTCGTCCTCCTGTACCTCGGCGAGTTCATCCACATCTTCCTCGGCGGTGCCATCGCGGCGACGCTGTTCCTCGGTGGGCCGTCGGCACCCATCGCACAACTGAGCTTCATCCCCGGATTCGTCTGGTTCCTCGTCAAGATCTGGGGCGTCTACCTGTTCACGCAGTGGGCGCGGAGTGCGGTGCCGCGCGTGCGGATCGACCAACTGATCGAGATCGGTTGGAAGGGGCTGCTCGTGCTCTCCTTCGCCAACCTGGTGCTCACGGCCATCATCGTGGGAGTGATCGTATGATCGGGATTCTGAAATCAATGGCGCGGACGATGGAGAACGCACTGAACGGGGAGACGTTCACGGTCGAGTATCCGGACGTGGCACCCGAAGTCAGCCCCCGGTTCCGTGGGGTCCACAAGTTCTCACAGGAGCGGTGCATCTGGTGTCGCCAGTGTGAGAACGTCTGTCCGAACGACACGATCCAGATCGTGCAGGACGACAAGCGGAACGGCGAGCAGTACAACCTCCACATCGGCCAGTGTATCTACTGCCGGCTGTGTGAGGAGGTCTGTCCGGTGGACGCGATCCTGCTGACGCAGAACTTCGAGTTCACCGCGGACGCGAAACACGAGTTCGTCTACAACAAAGAACAACTGAAGAACGTTCCGTGGTACAAGGACATCGACCCGCTGGAGTCCCGCGAACCCGACCGCAACGCGTGGATCGGGGAGGGCGACGGCGAGATCGACTACCAGTAGGAGCGTCTCGAAATCTACAAAGGGATACCTCAAGGAGAACTCTAACAATGGTCTACGAAACTATCGCGTTCGCGCTGTTCGCCCTCGTCACAGTAGGGTGCAGCCTGGGCGTCATCCTCGTGGAGGACGTGTGGCACTCCGCACTCCTCTTGGGAGGCGCGCTGTTGAGCGTCGCGGTGCACTACGTGATGTTGCAGGCCGAGTTCCTCGCGGCCATGCAGATCCTCGTCTACGTGGGCGGGGTCCTCATCCTCGTCACGTTCGCCGTGATGCTGACACGTCCCGACCCGGAGGTGACCGGTACATGACGACGAAGCCGGAACTGAAACTCGGATCACACCTGCTCCCCGGCCTCGTCGCCGCCGCGCTGTTCGGCGTGATGACGGTCGTGTTCCTCGGGACGCCGTTCCCGGACCCGCAGGGGTTCGGCGAGGGTGCGAACATCACTGCGAGTATCGGCTACGCGATGTTCAACCTCGATCTCGGTGACGTGAGCGGCGAGAGCTTCCTCGTCGCGTTTCTCGTCATCGCGATCACGCTGGACGTCGCACTCGACGGTGCGGTCCACCTCGCCAAGCGCGAGGAGGGCGAGACGATCCTCGCCGACGGTGGCCGCCGGATGAAGGAGAAGCTGTTCGACGACGAGGACGGTGAGCGGTGATGGTGCCGCCACAGTACTATCTCGTGCTGGCGGCCGCCGTCTTCTGTATCGGCGTCGCCGGCGTGCTCACGCGGCGGAACGCCCTGCTGTTCCTGATGTCGGTCGAACTGATGTTGAACGCCGCGAACATCAACCTCGTCGCCTTCTCCTACTACTGGGGGAACGTGACGGGCCAGACGTTCAGCCTGTTCACGATGGCGCTGGCGGCCGCCGAGGTCGCCGTGGGGATCGGTATCATCCTCGTACTGTACCGTAACTTCAAGGACGTAGACGTGGCCAAGGCCACGACGATGAGGTGGTAAGATGGCAGGTGCATTCGACTTCGCGCCGGCGATCGCGCTGTTGCCGTTCCTCTCGTTCGTGATCGCGCTCGCGCTCGGCGACCGGATGCCGAAGGGCGGCGCGTTCGCGGGGATCGCGGCGACCGCCGGGTCGCTGTTGCTCTCGATCTGGGTCGCACTGACCGTCGCGGGCGGCGCGACGTACAACGAGACGATCTACACGTGGGCCGCAGGCGTCGGAGCAGACACGGTCAGTCTGAACTTCGGCCTGCTGCTCGATCCGCTGTCCGCGATGATGGCGATCATCGTCTCGCTCGTGGCACTGCTCGTCCACGTCTTCTCGCTCGGCTACATGAACGACGAGGGCGAGACGGGCCTGCCGCGCTACTACGCCGGTCTCGGTCTGTTCACCGCGTCGATGCTCGGGTTCGTCATCGCGTCGAACCTGCTGATGGCGTTCATGTTCTTCGAACTGGTCGGGCTCTGCTCGTACCTCCTGATCGGCTTCTGGTTCCGCGAGGAGGGACCGCCGAGTGCGGCGAAGAAGGCGTTCCTCGTCACCCGCTTCGGTGACTACTTCTTCCTGATCGGCGTCGTCGCCGTGTTCGCCACCTTCGGCACCGCGCGGTTCGCGGGCGAGGGGGCGTTCCCGGTGCTCGCAGAGCAAGCACTGCTCGGGGAGACGACCGTCACCACGTTCTTCGGACTCGACCCGGCGACGTGGTTCACGGTGGTCGGCCTCCTCGTCTTGGGTGGCGTGATCGGCAAGTCCGCCCAGTTCCCGCTGCACACGTGGCTCCCGGACGCGATGGAGGGTCCGACCCCCGTCTCTGCGCTCATCCACGCCGCGACGATGGTCGCCGCCGGGGTGTACCTCGTCGCGCGGATGTACGGCTTCTACGCCATCTCCCCGACCGCGCTCGGAATCATCGCGCTGGTCGGTGGGTTCACGGCGCTGTTCGCGGCGACGATGGGCGTCGTCAAGAACGAGATCAAGCAGGTGCTGGCGTACTCGACCATCTCGCAGTACGGCTACATGATGCTCGCGCTGGGTGCGGGTGGCTACGTCGCGGCGACGTTCCACCTCCTCACGCACGCGTTCTTCAAGGCCCTGCTGTTCCTCGGTGCCGGGTCGGTCATCATCGCGATGCACCACGACGAGAACATGTGGAACATGGGCGGGCTGAAGGACAAGATGCCCGTCACCTACTACTCGTTCCTCGCCGGGTCGCTGGCCTTGGCGGGCATCTTCCCCTTCGCCGGCTTCTGGTCGAAGGACGAGGTGCTCTACGAGACGCTCATCCACGGGCTGGGCGGGTCGCCGCTCCTGCTCGTCGGCTACGCGTTCGGTCTGCTCGCGGTGCCGGTCACGGCCTTCTACACCTTCCGGATGGTGTTCCTCACCTTCCACGGTGACGCCCGGACCGACGCCGCGCGCGATCCGGTCTCGGTGCGCTGGAACGTCAAAGGACCCCTCGCGGTGCTCGGCGTCCTCGCCGGCGTCACCGGCTTCGTCAACATGGTGCCCGTCGCAAAGCTGACCGGTGCGAACATCGACTTCCTGCACGACTGGCTCGACGGCGGCATCACCGAGTTGACGGTCCACTACTACACCGGCTCCGAGGGGCTCACCCACGACTTCGCCGGCTACTCGGCCGGCTACATCGGCGGCGAGGTCGGCACCCTGCTGATCGGCGTCGCGCTCTCGCTCGGACTCGCGCTCGCGGGTGCCGGACTCGCGTACCGGCTGTACAACGTGCCGGAGCCGACCGAGCACACCGCCGCGCTCGGCCCGGTCAAGACCGTACTGTTCGACAACTACTATCAGGACGAGTACCAGGTCTGGATCGCACAGACGACCCACGGTGTCGTCGCGCGCGTCGCGGACAAGTTCGACCAGGGCGTCGTCGACGGCGTCGTCAACGGCGTCTCTTCGGTGTCGCTGCTGTCCGGTGAGCGCATCAAGCGCATCCAGTCTGCGGTCGTCAGCAACAACGCCTTCCTGCTGGTGGCCGGGCTGACCGCCTTACTCGTCGTCTTCGGCGTCATGGGAGGTTGGTTCGTATGATCATCGAAGCGCTCATCGCCTTCACGTTCGTCGCCGCGCTGGTCACGTTCGCACTCCCCGACGAGTACGCGAACAAGGCCGCCGCGGCGCTCTCCGTCGTTCCCGTCCTCGGGAGCCTCTGGATGTGGGCACAGTACGACGCGACCGGTAACGCCCTGCTCGGCGGGGACATCGCGTTCGAGACGACCGTCGAGTGGCTGGACCTCGCGGGCTACACGCTCTCGTGGCACACCGGCGTCGACGGGATCAGCCTGCCACTGTTCGTCCTGACGACGGTGCTCACGACGCTGGCAATCGTCAGCGCGTGGACGCCGATCAGCGACCGACAGTCGCAGTTCTACGGGCTGATGCTGTTCATGGAGGCGAACCTGCTCGGCGTCTTCACGGCGCTGGACTTCTTCGTCTGGTTCGTCTTCTGGGAGGCCGTGCTGGTCCCGATGTACTTCCTCATCGGCGTGTGGGGCGGCCCGCGCCGGAAGTACGCCGCGATCAAGTTCTTCGTCTACACGAACATCGCGTCGCTCGTGATGTTCATCGGCTTCGTCGCGCTGGTCTTCGGCCTGGGCGACTCGGTGTCGTCGTTCGACTTACCCGCCATCGCGCAGGCGACGCGGGCCGGTGAAGTCGGCTCCTTCGCCGGCCTCTCGGCGGGTGCGCTGCGGACCGCCGCGTTCCTGGCGATGTTCGTCGGCTTCGCCGTGAAGGTGCCCGTCGCGCCGCTGCACACGTGGCTGCCGGACGCTCACGTCGAAGCACCGACGCCGGTGTCGGTGATGCTGGCGGGCGTGCTCCTGAAGATGGGGACCTACGCCCTGCTCCGGTTCAACTTCACGATGCTCCCGGACGTGGCCACCGCCCTCGCGGTGCCCATCGCGGCCATCGCGGTGATCAGCGTCATCTACGGCGCACTGCTCGCGCTGGCACAGGAGGACCTGAAGCGCATCGTCGCGTACTCCTCGGTCTCCTCGATGGGGTACGTCATCCTCGGCCTCGTCGCGTACACGACCTACGGGGTCGGCGGCGCGACGTTCCAGATGGTCGCTCACGGCCTCATCTCGGGGCTGATGTTCATGGCGGTCGGCGTCATGTACAACGTGACCCACACCCGGATGGTCGGCGACATGTCCGGGATGGCCGACCGGATGCCGATCACCTCCGGCATCTTCGTGGCCGGCGCGTTCGGCTACATGGGCCTCCCGCTGATGGCCGGCTTCGCCGCCGAGTTCTTCATCTTCAAGGGGGCCTTCGAGTCCACGATCATCGCGGGCAACGGGATGGCGCTGGCGACCGGGCTGGCGATGTTCGGCATCGTCATCGTCGCCGGCTACCTGCTCTTCGCGATGCAGCGGACGCTGTTCGGCTCCTTCCGGCTGGAGACGGACTACGAGGTGCGTGAGGCCGCGATGCACGACGTGGCACCGCTCGCGGTGTTGCTCGTGCTCGTCATCGCCCTCGGCGTCGCCCCGAACCTGTTCTTCGGGATGATCCAAGAGGCCGTCAACCCCATCCTGGGAGGTGTCCTGTAGATGCTCGAACCACTCCAGACGACGCTGCCCGAGTGGGCCGCGCTCGCGCCGACGCTCGTGTTGGCGACGACGGCGCTGGTCCTGCTCGTCATCGACAGTATCGACCCCGACTCGAAGAACGCGCTCGTCCTCGCGGGGACCTCCGTGGTCGGGGCCGTCGTCGCACTCGGTCTCGCCGGCTGGTTCCTCCTCGCGGGGACCGGACAGGAGGGCACCGGCGGGCCGATCTACCTGTTCGGCGACGCGGTCGTCGTCGACGGGATGGCCCTGTTCTTCATGGCCATCTTCACCGCCGTCACCGCGATGGTCTGTCTCGGCGCGTACGACTACCTGAAGGACCGCGAGTACCAGGCGGAGTTCTACACGCTCGTCCTCTTCGCCGCGACGGGGATGACGCTGATGGCCGCCTCGAACTCGCTGGCGACCGTCTTCGTCAGCCTCGAACTCGCGTCGCTCCCCTCGTACGTCCTCGTGGCGTACCTCAAGCGCGACCGGGGGAGCGTCGAGGCGGGCCTCAAGTACTTCCTGATCGGCGCACTCTCTTCCGCCGTCTTCGTCTTCGGGATCAGCCTGATCTACGCCGTCACCGGGTCGCTGGTGCTCGGTGACGTGGCGGCCGGCCTGCAGGGCGCAGACCAGTTCGTCGGGATCGCCGGCATCGGCGTGCTGATGATCGCCGGCGGCTTCGCGTTCAAGACCGCCTCCGTCCCGTTCCACTTCTGGGCACCGGAGGCCTACGAGGGCGCACCCGCCCCGGTCTCGGCGTTCCTCTCGTCGGCCTCGAAGGCCGCCGGGTTCGCGGTCGCGTTCCGCGTGTTCGTCACCGCGTTCCCGGTCGGCGAGGTCGTCCCGATGGGGATCGACTGGGTGCTGGCGTTCCAGGTTCTCGCGGTCGTCACGATGACGCTCGGGAACTTCGCCGCCGCCACCCAGTCGAACGTGAAGCGGATGCTCGCGTACTCCTCGATCGGGCACGCGGGCTACGCGCTGATCGGTCTCGCGGCCCTCACGGCCGGCGGGCAGAACGGTGACGTGCTCGGTGCGTCGATGACCCACCTGTTCGTCTACGGCTTCATGAACACGGGCGCGTTCCTGTTCATCGCCCTGACGGAGTACTGGGACGTCGGCCGCACCTTCGAGGACTTCAACGGTCTCGCGACGAAGGCCCCGATGGCCTGCGTGGCGATGACCGTCTTCATGTTCTCGCTCGCCGGCCTGCCGCCCTTCGGCGGGTTCTTCTCGAAGTACGCGCTCTTCTTGGGCGCGGTCGAGAACGGCTTCGTCTTCCTCGCGGCGGTCGGTGCGATCAACAGCGCGCTGTCGCTGTTCTACTACAGTCGCGTCGTGAAGGCGATGTGGATCGAGGAGCCGTCGGGCGACCTGGAGATCGGTAGTCGCCCGACCGGGCTCTACGTCGCGGTGCTGTTCGCGGCGGTCGGCACGATGCTGCTCCTGCCGGGGATCGGTCCGGTCGTCGAGACCGGCCAGTCCGTCGCCGCCGCGCTGTTCTGATTCGGGTCCTTCTTTTCGTTCGTCTCGTTCAGTCGGTCGTGACCGGTTCCGCCAACACCGACCGGATCGCCTCGGCGACCTCCTCGGAGCGTCTGATCGTCAGGCCGTCGGTGGTGACGAACACGCCGCTGTCGCCGACCGTGAGTCGGGTGAGAAAGCCGTTCTCGAAGGCGCGCACCGTGTAGCCGTAGTCACCGAGTTCCGAGCCACGGTAGGCGGTCGTCGCGTGGAAGCCGTCCGACTCGTGTTCGACGAAGCCCGCGAGGTCCGCGTCCGACTGGAGGTCTGCCCGCAGGTAGAGCTGTTCGAAGGCCGTCGGCGTGAAGTACGTCACACTGCGGAGACTGTCGCCGACCGCCGTCCGACAGGCGGCTCTCAGTTGCTCTGCCAGTGCGTCGTCCACGAGTCCGTCCTGTTCGTCCATGCTAACTAGTACCACAGACGAAGCGATAATAATTCCATCGGCGTCCGCCGTGGACTGGCCGGTCGGGGCCCCCGTCCGGGACTCGATGAGTCCGGGAGTAGTCGAGTCGGTAGGTGACGACTCGGTGATGCGGTCGATCACGAACCGGCGAGTCGCCCGTGACGGTAGGGTTTTCCCGTGGCGGACCCACCGTCGGATATGGTCACGCGACTGGTGCTCGGCTGTGGCACCGTCGGCCACGCGATCATCGACAGACTCGTCGAACGCGGTGCCCGCGACCTCCACGTCGTGGACGCCCACGAGCGCCGCGTCACCGCCCTCCGTGACGAGAACGTCGACGCGGTCACGGCGGAGCCGACCGACCCGTCCGCGTACCCGAAGACCGTCGACGTGGTGCTCGTCGGCGACGACGACCCGGCGACGAACCGGGCCGCCGCCGGCATCGCCCGCGACCGGTTCCCCGAGGCGATGGTCGTCGCGTACACCGGCATCGACCCGACGGACGCCGACCGGGACGCACTCGCTTCTGTCGCGGACAGGGTACTGGACCACGAGCGACTGCTGGCCGACCGCGTCTCCGCGCTGGCGACCGGCGACGACGCCGACCGCGTGACGCGCCTGCTCCGCGTCTTGCGGGGGATCGAGGGCCGACTCGCGGTCGTCACCCACGACAACCCGGACCCGGACGCCATCGCCAGCGCACTCGCGCTCGTCCGGATCGCCCAGTCGGTCGGTGTCGCCGGCGACGCCTGCTACTTCGGCGACATCTCCCACCAGGAGAACCGCGCGCTGGTGAACCTCCTCGACCTCGATCTGGTCCAGTTGGAGCGGGGAGACGACCCCCTCGCAGCGTACGGCGGGGTCGCGCTGGTCGACCACTCCCGACCGGGCGTCAACGACGGGCTCCCGGAGGAGACGCGCGTGGACGTCGTGATCGACCACCATCCGCCGCGCGGCCCCGTCGACGCCCGGTTCCCGGACCTCCGGCACGAGGTCGGCGCGACGAGCACACTGCTCGTGGACTACCTCGACCGACTCGGCATCGATCCGGACCGGACGACCGCGACCGCCCTGCTGTACGGTATCCGGGTGGACACGAAGGACTTCACGCGGGAGGTCTCCGGTCGTGACTTCGAGGCGGCGGCGTTCCTGCTCCCGTTCGTCGATCCGGACGTGTTGGATCGGGTCGAGACCCCGAGCATGAGCGCAGAGGTGCTGGCGACGACGGCGAAGGCGATCCGCAACCGAGAGGTTCGTGGGTCGGTCGGAGCCAGCGGCGTCGGGCGCATCCACGACCGAGACGCACTGGCGCAGGCCGCCGACCGACTGCTGGCGATGGAGGGACTCGACGTGGTACTCGTCCACGGGATCTTAGACGACACCGTCTACGCCTCGGGCCGCGCCCGTGGCTCTGCGATCGACCTCGGCGAGGTCCTGCGAGACGCCTTCGACCAGATCGGCAGTGCCGGCGGACACGCCGACATGGCCGGCGCACAGATTCCACTCGGCATCTGGGCCGACGTGGACGAGGGGCTCAACGAGACGCTGGAGACTGCTGTGGCGGCGAACATCAACGGCCGGTTCTTCGAGACGGTGTCGTCGTTCGCTGCGGTCCCGGCGGACGACAACGAGACCGATCCGTTGCTCTCCGAGTCGAGTAGCGAGTGACGAGAAGAAGCGGAGCGGTGGGCGGAGCGATCAGCCCAGCACGTAGTCGAGGATCGGGTAGCGTTCCGTCAGGGGGACGCCGCCGACCTCCATCTTCTCGACGATACCGTCGAGGCCGAGGATCCGACCCGCGCCGAACGCGGCGACCGCGAGGAACACGAGCATGTACGCGAAGTCGCCGTTGATGACGCCGTGGGCCACGTCCCAGTTCCCGAAGTAGAACATGAGCATCATGAACGCGCCCCAGAAGGCGGCCATGCGGGTCATGAAGCCGACGATCAGCCCGAGACCGATGAGGAGTTCACCCCACGGGACCGCGAGGTTGACGAACGCGACGAAGAGGTCGCTCGATCCCATCGTCACGAACAGGTCCGCCAGCGGCGATCCGTTCTCGGGGGTCGCGTACAGCAGGTAGCCACGGGCGTCGAACGGTTCGACGATCTTGGCCACACCGGCGTACGTGAAGGCGATCCCCATCATGAGTCGGAGCGCGAGGACGAACCACGCACTGAGGCTGTGGGCCTCGCCGGAGACGGTCACGCCCGCGATCCTGCTCTCGAATGTGTTTGCAGTAGACATCGTGTTTCACCTAACAACTACACCGACGCCCCCACAGGGGTTATAACCGAAACGTGGTTCTCACCCCCCGAGAACCGTCGGTCTCGGCGGTTAGGATCGAGTGAACGAGAGCGTCTCGGCACCCGGTTTCGTCCGACCGCGTGCTCACCGGTCGCCCCGACCGCGGGCCGCGTGAGCGTTTTGTCCCGCGGTCACGTAGTGTGGTGGCATGGAACTCACTGCCCGCGAGATCGACATCGGGACGCGGTCGCCGACGGTGCTGGTGAACAGCGACGACGCCGCCGAACTCGGGGTCCACCCACTCGACCGCGTGCAACTCGCGTGGGCGGGCGGCCGGGGCGTCGGCATCGTCGAGACGACCGACGAACTCGTCCCAGCAGGGGAACTCGGCGTGACGCGGCGACTGGGCCACGTCTCCGGCACGGTCGAGGTGACGGTCGCGCCACACCCGGACGCGGTCCACTACATCCGGAAGAAACTCGACGGGATCGAACTGGAACGCGACGAGATCGACCGCATCGTCACCGACATCGCCGAGGACCGCCTCTCGGACATCGAACTGGCGGCGTACGTCGTCGCGACCTACACCCGCGGCCTGTCGCTCGCGGAGACGATGCACCTCACCCAGTGCATGACGAACGCCGGCCACCACCTCTCGTGGGACGTGCCGGTCGTCGCCGACAAACACTCAATCGGCGGGGTCGCCGGCAACCGCGTCACGCCGATCGTCGTCTCCATCGTCGCGGCGGCGGGCGTCACCATCCCGAAGACCTCCTCGCGGGCGGTCACGTCGCCGGCCGGCACCGCCGACACGATGGAGGTGTTCTGCGACGTGGAGTTCTCGACAGAGGAGATCCGCGAGATCGTCGCCGAGACGAACGGCTGTCTCGTCTGGGGCGGCGGGGTGAACCTCTCGCCGGTCGACGACAAGATCATCCGCGCCGAGATGCCCCTCTCGCTCGACCCGCACGGCCAACTGATCGCGTCGGTCCTCTCGAAGAAGCGGAGTGCCGGGTCGACGCACGTGATCGTCGACATCCCCTACGGCGAGGGCGCGAAGGTCGCAGACCTGAACGCGGCCCGCGAGTTGGCCGACGACTTCGTCCGCGTCGGCGACCACCTCGGGATGACGATCGAGTGTGCGATCACGCGCGGGGAGGTGCCGGTCGGCAGAGGGATCGGTCCCGTACTGGAGGCCCGCGACGTTCTGGCCACACTGGACGGGAACGGGCCCGAGGAACTCCGTCTCAAGAGCGTCCGCCTCGCCGAGATACTGCTCGACTGCTGTGGCCGTGAGGACGTGGACGCGACGGAGATCCTCCGGTCGGGTCGCGCACTGGCGACCTTCCGCGACATCGTCGCGGCACAGGGTGGCGACCCTGACGTGACGCTCGACGACCTCCCGCCCGGACGCCACGAGACGACCGTCAGCGCCTCGCGGGACGGCGTCGTCACCCACGTCGACAACCGCCTCGTCAGCGACATCGCCCGCCGGGCGGGTGCGCCGAGAGACAAGCGTGCGGGCATCGACCTCCACCGCCGGGTCGGCGACGAGGTACAGACGGGCGACCGCCTGTTCACGATCTACGCCGAGTCGGCGGCGAAGCTGTCGGACGCAGAACGGCTCCAGCGCAAGTCGGAGGCGGTCCGGGTCCGGACCCGCGACGAGGCGCTGGTCGAACACGTCTGAGTCGGCGGACACCTCCGATCACCAGCCTCTCGAGGCCGCTGGCGACCGCCGGTCGGCTTCTCGCCCACCTTCTTACCGCAGGCGGGCGTAGGTCGACACATGGACAGCGCCGTACACCCCGACGTCCGCGAGACGGCCGAGGCCATCGACACGATGGAGATTCGCGGTGCGGCGACCATCGCCACCGCCGTCGCCGAGGCGCTGGCGACACAGGCGGCGGAGAGCGACGCGACCGATCCCGAGCGGTTCCGGGCCGAACAGCGGGCCGCCGCGCGCGTCCTCTACGAGACGCGCCCGACCGCGGTGAGTCTGCCGAACGCGCTCCGGTACGTCCTGCAGGACATGGAGGGCCACTCGGTCGAGGTGCTCCGCGACAGCGTCGTCCGGAGCGCGACCGAGTTCCAGCGCCGGATCGAGTCCGCACAGGAGGATCTGGGACAGGTCGGCGCGAACCGCCTCCGTGACGGCGACACGGTGATGACGCACTGCCACTCGACTGCGGTCGTCGCCTGCATCCGGGCGGCGGTCGAACAGGGCAAGGAGATCCACGCGATGGTGAAGGAGACCCGGCCGCGGAACCAGGGCCACATCACCGCGACACAGCTCCGCGAGATGGACGTCCCGGTCACCCTCATCGTCGACAGCGCGGCCCGGCGCTACCTCAACGACGTGGATCACGTCCTCGTCGGCGCGGACAGCATCGCCGCCGACGGGAGCGTCATCAACAAGATCGGCACCTGCGGGCTGGCTGTCAACGCCCGTGACTGCGGGACGCCCATCGCCGTGGCGGCGGGGACGTTGAAGTTCCACCCGGACACCCTGACCGGCCACACCGTCGACATCGAGATGCGCGACGAGCGAGAGGTGATCGACGACGAGACGCGCGCAGAGATCGGCGACATCGAGGTACTGAATCCGGCGTTCGACGTGACGCCGCCCCGGTACGTCGACGCCATTCTCACGGAACGCGGGCAGTTCGCGCCCGAGGGCGTGGCGACCCTGATGCGGGAACTGTTCGGCGAGGGGACCGTGGATCCGTGGGACGAACCCGAGTGACTCGCGGCGGTCGGTCGATCCTCTCTCACCGCTCGTAGTACCACTCGACGACGCGGAACGCGCTCCACACCCCGACCGCTAACGTGGCGAGCAAGAGGAGCCAGTTCACCGTGTTCGAGAACCGGCCGAGACCGAACACGTCACGCGCGGTGTTGAGCAGGACCCACTGCACGCTCAGGACGACCGGCGTGAGGAAGAACAGCGCCAGCCCACTCGCGCCCAGTAGTTCGAGCACGTTCAGGTAGTACTGGCGTCTCGAGTCCGCCTCGGGGAGGGACACACTCGCCTGTCGTGCCTTCGGCCCGTAAATCCGGGCGTCGTCGAGTGCTGGGAGTTCGGTCACGGCCGCCGGCCGAACCGACCGACACCCACGGCGAGAATCAACACTTATACGCCCCGCACGCAAAGCCGCGACCAAGATGAATCCGTGGATCGCAATCGGCGCGCTCGGGCTGATCGCCGTCGTCATCCCGGTCGGGATGATCGCGGCCTCGTGGCTGATCCGCCCGTCGGTGCCGGAGCAGGGCAAGAACCTCACCTACGAGAGCGGTGAAGTACCGACAGGGACCGCGCGCCTCCAGTTCAACATCCAGTACTACATGGTGGCGCTGTTGTTCGTCATCTTCGACATCGAGACCGTCCTCATCTTCCCGTGGACGCTCGTCTACCGCCCGGCACTGGAGAACGGCGTGGCGCTCTCGACGATGCTGCTGCCGATGCTCGCGTTCATCGGCATCCTGGTCGTCGGTCTCGTCTGGGCGTGGCGCAACGGCGCGGTCAAGTGGGCCAAGAGCCCGTTCGCGTCCAAGCGGAAGACCGAACGCGACGCGTAGCTGTCTCCCGGTTCTCTCGGTTCTCACTGCTCGCCAGCCACCGCGCCGGTCAGACCTGCACGGAGCGACAGGGTTTTGTCGCTCTCGCCGGAGTGAGCAGTATGGTCGCACAGACGATGGATCGCGTTCCGCGACGACAGTGACGACGACCGCCGACTTCTGCCGGAGGCCACACGATGACTAGCCGAGACGCACTCGCCCGAACCGGACTGGACGCCGTGGCGCTCAAGCCGACCGAGTGTGACGTGCGCCGGGCCGCCGACCTCCCGTTCGACCTCGTGGCCATCGACTACGAGGGCCGCGACGCGGTGCCCGACAGGGAGACGCTGGCGGGACTGGCAGACGAGATCGACGTCAAACTGACGACGCCGGTGCGGGCCGACGGCTACGACCCACTGGGCGACGAGAGCCTGCTGGCGGAGATTCCGACGAGCGTGGACCGGGTCCTCGTCGCGGGGCACCCGGCGTATCTCTCGGAGACCGAACGGTCGCGTGCGGTCTCGCCGCGACTGGGTGAGGCCCGCGCGGCGGACGGCGGGGCGTGGGTCGGCACCGAGGGCATCGAACGCGTCGCCCTCGCGGTCGGCGGGACGCAGTACGAACTGCTCTCGCGGTCGACGGAGCGCGACGTGCGGGCGCTCCGGGCGGCCGGCTTCGACGGCGACGTCGCACTGTACGCGCCGACGGTGCTGACCGACGACGAGGACGGTGTGCTGGACGCCGTGGGCGGGTACGCCGCCCGCAGGCGGCCGGTCGCGTCGGCACTCCCCGAAGACCCCGTCACCGACAGTCGTGCCGAGGGGCGCACCCGCGAGGTGCTCTCGAAGGCGGTGCGGGACTACGCGCTCGTCGGGACGCCCGAGACGGTCGGCGAGCGTGTGGAGCGACTACACGAGACCGGCGTCGACACCGTGGTCGGCTACCCGGCACGTGGCATCGAGGAGTTCCTGGTCGACGAGGCGGTGTCGCTCGCCTCGGACGACTGACCACGGCAGGTCGTCACAGACGGCACCACCAGCCGACGGTCGAGTCAGCCGTTCCGGCCGTCCAGCGGTTCGGTACACCACTGACAGAACGCCAGGTCCTCGTCGATGGGCTTCCCGCAGTGTGGACAGGTCGGCCCCTCCGTGGTCGCCTGTCGGCGTTCCGTCACGGTCGCCAGTCGGTAGGCGTCCACCGTGCTGAGCAGCATGACGACGGCGAACGGAATCGAGACCGTCAACGGGAGCGAAGCGACCGTCACCTGCGTCGGGTCGCCGACGAACAACGAGACGAGGACGAAGAACGCACCGATCCCGGTGACGAACCACGCGATCGCGCGGCGCCACTGTCTGAGGTAGACGTGGCCCGCGCCCGCGATGCCGAGCGTCGCTCCCAGCGCACCTACCAGTGCAGCCACGAGCGCACGCCGACTTGCCGTTGCCATAGTCCGAACTGAGTACGCCCCGTCGTTTAAATCCCCGTATCCTCGCCCTCTGTCGGTTCGGACACCACAGCGCCCGGCGCGCCCCGACTCACCGCAGCGTCTCGACCAACTCCGCGAGGGTCGCCAGGTCGTACTGTCCCGGCGCGGTCGCGTCCGCCGGGTCGACCGGCGCGTAGCCGATCTTCGACCCGTAGAGCGGTGTGACCGCGCGGGTGTGTCGACCCGCGTCGCCCATCGCCATCGTCGCCACGCGGTGGCCCGCCTCGGTCGCCCGGTGGGTCGCCGACAGCAACGCGAGGGTGTCCGCCCGCGATTCGGCGGTCACCGCCAGTTTCCCCACGTCGCCGACCGTGGCCGCACGGGACAGCAGGTCGTCCACCTCCGACGGCGTCGTCTCGAAGTCGTGGACCGACGCGATCACCGTCACGCCGTGCTCGCGGGCGTGGTCCGCGACCCACCCGGCGGCCGGCCCGGGCGACTCGCCGACGAGACTCCGGAGTTCCACGTCGACTGCCGCGACGTGCGGGTGCTCGCAGGCGGTCGCCAGCGCGTCGAGTCGGTCGTCGCCGTCTGCGGTCGCGCCACCCTCCCAGTCCGGGCGGTTCGTGACGATCAGCGGGAGGTCGCCCTCGTAGTCGGCGAGTGCGGGACGTGGGTCAGCCGCGAGGTCCATCCGAAACTCGACGGCGTCGGCGTGCTCGCGGGCCGTCGGCTCTGCCGCGAGGTCGTCCGTCGCCGCCGTGAGGACGAAGTCGTCGAACTCCATACCGGCGCGTCGTTCTCCCGGCACAAACCGGTTTCCGTCGGTGCGACCACGCTTGGGCGGCCGCGCGGCCGGGCTGCCGGGCGGGGGCCGCCGTGATCGAGAGACGGCGGTGCGAGGGTGGTCGGCACCGAACCGCAGTATTCACTACGGGGCGTTCCTAACGGTGGCGTATGACCGACGGTAACGGCGGCGTCTCACGACGGGCGTTCGTGCGCACCGCAGGCGGCCTCACGGCGACTGCGGCGGCGACCGGGACCGCGAGCGCACAGAACGAGAGCGGCAGTGGAAGTAGTGGCGGGACGACTCACACGGTCGACATGACCGACGGCCTCGTCTTCGACCCGGACAGTCTCACCATCGCGCCGGGCGACACCGTCGAGTGGCCGAACGTCGGGAGCGTGGGCCACTCCGTGACGTTCTACGACGACGGGATCCCGGAGGGGGCGACCTACTTCGCCTCCGGCGGCTTCTCCTCCGAAGAGGAGGCCCGCACCGGGTGGAGCAACGGCGAGGGGAACGTCGCGGGCGGTGAGTCGGTGAGCCACACCTTCGAGACCACCGGCACCTACGAGTACTTCTGCATCCCCCACGAGAACGCGGGCATGGTCGCCGAGATCGAAGTCGTCGAGGGGGGCGGCTCCTCTGGCGGCGGGGACAGCGGCCCCAGCGTCCCGCAGGTGCCCGACACCGCCAAGACGCTCGGCGTCGCCACGGTGTTCTCGATGGTCGCCACGCTCGGACTCGCCTTCTTCTTCCTGAAGTACGGCGGCGACTACGAGGAAGAACTGGAAGCGTAATCGCGTCTCCGAGTCGGCGGTTCTCTGCTCGGGGATGGTCGTCTCGCCGAACCTGATGGGGTCGTCGGTCGTGCTATCGGGACGGCTAGCAGGTGGCTGAACGCAGAGCAGAACTGCCTCCGCGACCGCAACGACACCGTTACTCGATCTTGCGCACCTGCCAGCGGAACCGCGACAACACAGCACCTCGGTCCTCCCCACCCTCGGCGGGCGCACGAGAGCGCCCGCCTCCCTCGCGCGCGTCGTGGTCGCGCGCGCCGAGAACTGTTGCGGGGTCACACGTTGCGGGGTCACACTCGGATCGGGGGGTGTACGCACTTTCGAATCTCTCTGTCCCACTCACAGACGACCGTCTCGTCATCCGACACTCCCGACGACGACCCGGATCCCGTATCGGACGCGATCTGCTGGCGACCGGCCCCGACCTGTATCCGAGCGATAGCGAGTGGCCTGCTCGCAGGCCGCGTCGCCAGCAGTCGGGGAGGCTCGGGGACGACTCACTGGGTGACGACCAGTAGCGACGCGATGGGTCGCCCATCTCGGGTGGGACTGAAAGGGGCCAGGGGTTTTCACCCCTCGTACTCTGCGACCGATTCGACCGAGTTACAATTGGGATGTTCGACCGAGTCGTACCGGAGCTATGCCACCGAGTTCCTCGCGACACACTCGACAGTACGCCCGACGACTCCACCGAGAAAACCAGAACTCACGCCACGAGTCGAATCCACGGCCCGCGTTCCCACCTACTTCGAGTCGGCGCGGACGAACGTCACCGGACACGGCGAAGAGAGCATGACCTCCTGTGCCGTGCTCCCGAAGACCGCCTTCCCGGTCGGCGAGCGCTTGCGGCCGCCGACGAGGACGCGGTCGGCGTCCACCTCGCCCGCGACTTTCACGATCTGTTCGCCGTGGTCGCCGACGGCACCCCGGATTTTCACGTCGATGTCGGCCTCGTCGAACGCCTTCGCCAACTGGCGCGTGCTGGAGTGTCGCCGGGCCGCGTCGTCCGGGCCGACCTCCGACGCCTCCCGGTCGAACTCCAACCGGTCGATCGTCTTCTCGTACTCCTCTTTCGTGAACACGTGCAGGAGGACGACCTCCGCACCTGTCGGTCCCGCGACGTCGATCGTCTCCTCTGCGAGACGTTCGAGGCGGTCCGTGTCTCCGGTGCCGACTGCGAGCAGGATCGTGTCGATAGCCATACCCTCCGGTTCTCCCGCACGCATCTTAAAAGTAGCGAATTCTTTACTCAGTTCCGAATAAAGATTTCGAGCAGGCTGGCGGAGGGGGTCGATCGCCCGCCAACGTCGAACGTGTCACGTGGTAGCACTACACTCGTCGGTCCGACCGACGCAACCACTACACTTGTAGTTTTCTCCGCCCCGTCGGTCGAAGTCGGGCCGAGGCGTCGGCGAACCGCGGCCGGGCGTCGAGTGGTCCGGAGACGAACCGCGTGGCTGGCGGCAGTCTCGTCGTCCGTGAGACGCAGTCGCGTGAGAAGTCGACGACAGCTCAGATGTCGGGGGACTCGTCCTCGACGGCGCGTTTCATCGACTCGCGGCGGGACTTCGCGTCCCGGCCGGTCGCTTCGAGCAGGAAGTCGTTCTTCGCGGCGACGGCGTCCTGTGCGGCGTCGGCGTTCCCCTCGGCGATGACCTCGGCGGCGTCGCGCTCCTCGAAGTGGACGGCGAGTTTGTCCTTCTTGCCGCTGTACTTCGCCGCGCCGACGGTGATCTTCTTGAAGACCGGGTTCTTGGGTTCGCCGACGACGTACAGTTCGTGGCCGTTGACCTCCTCGGTGCCCGTGATCGGCCCGAAGTAGTCCTCGACGGTCGCTTTCATGTCCGGGATACGCTCCTCGAGATACTCCCCTCGGCGCATCTTGTACTCCTTCATGGCCGGGCGTTCGGCAGGCGAGGGTTTCACTGTTTCGTCAGCCGTCGCCTTTTGAGGGCCTGTGCCGGGGTCGCACGGCACATCACCGGGCCGGCGAGAGCCACCCCGCGGCGACGCGCTTTCGACGCACCTATCCCCGGACCGTCCCGACGGCCGGTATGCTCCACTACGTCACGACGAACCCCGGCAAGACCCGGGAGGCACGCGAGTATCTCGGCGGCGAGGTCGCCCAGACGAACTTCGACTATCCGGAGATTCAGGCCTCGGAACTCGGTCCCATCGCCGCCGAGGGTGCTCGCTCGGCCTACCGCGAGGTCGGCGAACCGGTCATCGTAGACGACGCCGGTCTGTTCGTCGAGACGCTGGACGGCTTCCCCGGTCCCTACTCATCGTACGTCGAGGAGACGCTGGGCGTTGAGCGCGTCTGGCAGATCGGCAAGGCGGAGGAGGACCGCCGGGCCAGCTTCCGGTGTGTGATCGCCTACTGTGACGGCCAGCCCTTCGACGCCAGTCCGGACCCGGTGGATCGTGCCGATCGGCACGTCGCGGCCGCCAGCGACGAAGAGGGGGAAGGAGACGACGCCGGGAGCCTGCCGGTGAAGCTGTTCACCGGACGCGTGCAGGGGACGCTGGTCGCCCCCCGGGGCGAGGGTGGGTTCGGCTACGATCCGATCTTCGAGCACGACGGACAGACGCTCGCCGAGATGGACACCGAGGCGAAGAACGCCATCTCCCACCGGGGCCGGGCGCTGGCGAAGTTCGCCGAGTGGTTCGCGCAACGGTAGGGTCGATCGCTGTTCACGACAGACGCACCAGTCGAACGGGCGGGCGCGACACCTCGGCGGCGTGGGGGCGCCTCGGGCAAGATTTAGCTGGCGCACCTCGACGACGTCGGGTCGCCTCGAGCAGGGTTTAGCTCGCGCACCTCGACGACGTAGGATCGCCTCGGGCAGGGTTTAGCTCGCGCACCTCGGCGGCGTGAAGCCGCCTCAGGTACGCCGACGGTCGCAGGGAGGATCACACGCTGAAAGCGACTGGTCCACCGGGAGTTGCACGGTGGGGTCGCAGATTCCGCCGGGTGGGACGTTCACCTCTCGTTGTTGCCGGTATCCGGCCCGACCAAGTTCTCAACGACCGATCCAACCCAGTTCTCACCGACCGACTCGACAGAAGCCACCTCACAGGCCGATTCAACAGAGTTGCTACCGAACACGTACACCTACGACTCTTTCAGATCGTCCAGGACTTGCGCCCCGATGTCGCCGACGTCCACTCCGTTCCGTTTCGCGTACAGCACCGCCGCCGCCTCCAGCGTCACGCCGAGTTCGCGCTGACGGCGGTTGATGTCCGCGACCGCCGCCTGCTTCTCGACGCCGGTGGCGACCACCGCGTCCAGCACTTGCTCGAAGGTGGACTGCTCGTGGAGAATCGACTCGTCGGGGACGAAGTTCTGTGGCACCTGCACGTCGTCGGGGTCGAACTCCGCGATCAGTTGGTTCTCCTCGCGGGTGAGCAACCCCCGACCGGCGGCCACGTCGATCAGTCGCTTCGCCTGATCCGGCGAGAACCAGTCTCTGTCGAGCGAGAGCGCGACGACGAACTCCCCCTCGCCGAGTCGTGTCCGACCCTCCTGCCGGAACGGCACCGCGACCGCCACGTCGAGACTCATCGCTCGGGACTGTTCGGGCCGAGGGAGTAAGGGTTACTACTCGGAGTGGCGACCGGGACGGAGTCCTGGCCGAGCGACTACTCCTCGCGAGTGACGACGACGCGGTAGTCGGCGTACACCTCGACGAGACAGCCCTGCATCGGGAAGACGACACGCCCCTCGTCGCGGTCTGTCCCGTCGAGTCGCGCCGCGAACAGGCGGTCCAGCGCGTCCGGGTCGACGTAGTCGTTGAGTTCGGCGTCGAGGTGCTCGACCGGTGTACCCGTCACCTCGGCGATGCCTCGTGCCACCGTCGTCCCGACGTGGTGGTTCGGGTCGTGTGTCAACTCGATCCGGTCGGGTGCGTCGTCGTCACCCGTGTTCGCACTCCCCGCTCCGTTCGACGCGTAACTCGAATTCATACTCCGCAGTCGGGCGCAGGGATATTAATACCATCACATCAACTAATCAACTATCTTATACTATCGGGCTCCCCGACGGAACGACGTGACGGCGGCGGCCGGCAGGGTGGACGGTCGGCTGGTCGTGGTCGGCACGGCCCCGGTGTCGGGACCGACGAGCCGTTCCGAGCCATTCAAGTAGCTGCTGGCAGTTTCAGAAGACATGAAGGATCAGGGACGCTCGAAGCGGAAGCGAACCGGTGGCCGACTCCGGCCGTTCCGGAACAAGAAGCGCTACCAGCTCGGCCGCGAGCCGGCAGAGACGACCGTCGGCGAGCCGCGGTTCCAGGTCATCGACTCGCGTGGCAACGGCACGAAGACGCGCGTGCTCTCGACGAACGTCGCCAACGTCTCCGTCGACGGCGAGACCGTCGAGGCCGAGATCACGAACGTCGTGGACAACCCCGCCAACATCAACTACATCCGGCGGAACATCATCACGAAGGGCGCGATCATCGAGACCTCCGAGGGCCAAGCACGCGTCACCTCCCGTCCGGGCCAGACCGGACAGGTCAACGCCGTCGCGGTCGACGAGTAACGCGACCGTTCTCTCTGTTTCGCCAGACGTGGAGTGACGACGTCGGGACCGAGCCGACAGCAGACGGTTCGGCCTGCGTCGCGGGAAAGGGTTTTGCCGGGGGGCACCAACCCACAGCTACGCCGATGGCAGACGCAGCAGATCACGTCGCCTACGCGGCGGAACTCCGGGCCGACGACCGTCCGGACGACGCCGCAGCCCACTACGAGCGGGCGCTCTCGCTCGATCCGGCCCACGCAGAGGCGCACGCCGAGTACGCGACACTGCTCGCAGCCGAGGACCCCGCGTCCGCCGAACACCACTACCGCGAGGCGCTCACGCTGGCACCCGACGACCCGGCGACCCACTCCGACTACGGCGTCCTGCTGTACGAGGAGAACCGCCCGCGTGACGCCCGCGAGCACCTCGAACGCGCGGTCGAGACGTGGCTGGCACGGGACCGGCGGGCCGACGCCCTCCTCGATCTGGACGTGTTGATCCGGATCGACCACAGTCTCGACCACTCGACTGCCGCGACCGCGCGCTGGCGCTACGCGATGGACTTGCTCGCCGAGACCAGCGTGGACCCCGAGGTCGACCGCGGCCTCCGCGCGCTCGGCACGGTGCTCACTGCCCGCGACGTCCACGACCGGGTGCAGGACGCGGTGGCACTCGGGGTCGAACACCTCGGTCGCGGGGAGTTCCAGCAGGCGATCCGGTTGTTCGCGCCCGCGTGGGACCAGCACGACCGACTCCGCGAAGGGTCGGCCGCCCGGCAGGACGCACGCTGTGCCGGCACCGCACTCGCCGGCTTCCACCGGGTCGCCGGGAACACGCGGGAGGAAGGTGCGCTGGTCGCCGAACTCGGTGGGTTTCGGGACCGACTCGCGCCGGGGCCACGGGCGGTGTACGACAGACTCGTCGGTGCCGCCGGGCGCTCGCCGGACGACCTTCGAATGTTGGCGACCGACTTCGGTGACGCGGGATCGGACGACGAGGAGCGTGGTGAGACGCGGGTCGACGGCGCGGAGTCGGGCGGTGACGAGTCAGGTAGTGACGAGTCAGGGAGCGACGAGGCAGGCGGCGACAAGTCGGAGGCAGTCGACTCTGCGCGACTGTTCGCCTTCGCCGATCTGTTGGAACTGATGGACGAGTCGTGACACTGTTCGACGAGTCGTGAAGACGAGCGCGCACTGAGAGAGGGAGAGAGATTACGGCGTCGGCGCGGCCTTCTGCAGTCCGGTCTCCGCGATGTTCCCGCCGTAGTCGGCCGCCCGCGACACCGAGTCGACGATCAGGCCGAGCAGTTGCGCGCGTGCCGGATCGAGATCACGCAGGAGTTCGTCGATAGCGCGGGCCTCGGTGTCGATGTCCTCGACCATCTCGCGGGCCTCGTTCGCAAGATTCGTCGCCTCGACCGAGTCGTCGGTGAACAGTGCCTCCATCGCCGTGTCGATCACCTGTGCGGTCGCCTCGTGGAGATCGAACAGCGCGTCGGTGACCTCCTCGGGCACCGGTTCCTCCAGATTGAGCGTCAGGTGTGCGATCTTGGTCGCGTGGTCCGCGACACGCTCCAGTTGCCGGGCGCTGGAGTGGTAGTCGAAACACACCTCGCGGGGCACGCCGAGTTCCTCGGCGGCCTTCGGCGTGCGCAGGGTCGCCCGGAAGATGCGCGAGACGACCATCCACAGGCGGTCCACGTCGTCGTCGCGCTGGATCACGTCGCGCGCCATGTCCCGGTCCAGATCCGCCAGCGCGGTCATCGCGTCTTCGAGCATCGACAGCGAGATGAGTCGCATCCGGGTGACGGCGTTGTGGATCGACAGTTCCGAGGAGTCCAGCAGGTCGCGGATCACGACGCGGTCGCGGGTCTCCTCTAAGACTTCCAGGCCGACGAGACTCTGGGTCGCCTCGCGGATGGTCCGGCGCTGGTCGTTGGTGATCCGGGAGTTCTCCAGGGCGATGATGTCGAACCCGGAGACGTACATCGTCATCACCGCCCGCGTGAGTTCGTCGCCCGACAGGTCGGCGATGTCCAGCGTCCCCTCGGTACGCTCGTCGCCGCGCCGGGGCGTGAGAAACAGCGAGTCCCCCTCGGGGTAGAACTCGACTTCACTGCCGGCGCTGACGCCGTTCTCGGTCGCCCACGTCTTCGGGATCGACACGGTGTACGTCGATCCGCCCGTCACCTGCACCTTTCGTGTCTCGACCATACGCCACCCAAGCGACGTACTCCCAATAAATCTGCCTATCTCTATATACTCACGCCTGTAGTTCCGGTAACACGACTCGTCGCCGCCGGCGAACCAGCAGTGCGGCCGAGGCGACCACAGACGGAGCAATCGTGAAGAACCGTCTCCCGTGTGTCGGTTCGAGACGGGACCGTCGGCCGAACATCGTCGAGCAGGACGTGAGCAGACGACGATCGTCGACTCCGGAGTCGAGTCGGAGACGCGTGAGAACTGCGCCGACTACTCGTGTCGACTCGGGTGGTATATACTCGCGTTCGATACTCCGAGACACCCTCGTTTCGTTCAACGAGTTCGTGCGTGTTTCCAAACGAGACTCCGATACGGAGAGAAACCGGACGGTCGTTTTCGCCGAGAGATCGGCTCACGTTCGGGGAGAGCACTCGTCGTGAGATCTGCGTCGATGTACTCGGATCGTGACGGTCGTGTCTCCGTTCCGATCATTGACGGCTCCCCACAGATATTTCTTCTATATAGCCATATTAGCAGTGGTTTTAGTGATCCTACGGTGAGGTACAGGCGATGACGCAGAAACCGTCGAAGCAGGGCGAGGGCGTTTCGCGGCGTAAGTTCGTGATCGCGTCGGGTGCGGCAACCGGTGCTGCTGCACTCGCTGGATGTACCGGTGGCGGTGGCTCGGAGGAGACCGAGAGCAGTGGTGGCAGCTCGGGCGGCGACTCCGACTCCGGCTCCGACAGCGGCATGGAAGAGACCGAGTCCTCCGGAATGGACACGAGTCCGCTCGAATCCGGCGGCTCCTCGACCGTCTACCCCATCGCACGCGAGGCGTCCTCCTACTGGAACGCCAACCGGCCGGCCTCCGACAGCGAGTACTGGCCGCACGACGAGTACGGCATCGACACGGACCTCGCGCTCGCGGACTACTGGGCGAGCCTCTACGGCTACGAACCGAGCGGCGAGGGCGAGCCGCCGTTCACCGTCTCGGTCGCACTGTCCCACTCCGGCACCGGCGTCGAGAAGGTCCGCGACGGCCAGCTCGACCTCGGTAACTCCTCGGGCAACGTCGAGGACGAACTGCCGGACCGCGAGTCGTACGACGACTTCGTCGACCACGTCGTCGGCGTCGACGGCCAGCCGCTCGTCGTCTCTCAAGAGATCGCCGACGCCGGCGTCGAGCAGATCACCGGCGACCAGCTGAAGGACCTCTACAAGGGTCGCATCAGCAACTGGAGCGAACTCGGCGGTCCGGACCGCGAGATTCAGGTCCTCGGCCGCGTCAAGGGCTCCGGCACACGCACCTCCTTCGTCGCCAACGTCTTCGGCAACCCCGAGGAGGACACGACGGTCGCCAACCGCTACGGGCAGAACCAGCGGCTCGCGCAGGCCATCGCACAGGCCGACAACGCGATCAGCTACCTCGCGCTCGCGTTCCTCGACACCGACGGCGTCTCGCCCATCGCGCTGGAGTGGGAGGGCACCACCTACGCCTACGGCGACGACGAGAACGGGCTGGACTCGACCGACTACCCGCTCTCGCGTGACCTGCACATGTACTCGTGGCAGGGTACCTCCAACAAGGAGGCCGCCTTCCTCAACATGATCTTCTCCGAGTTCGGCCAGGAACGCTTCGTCGCGCCGAACAACTACTTCACCCTCGGTGCACGGCGACTCGAAGAGGAGCGCGCGAAGCTCCCCGACCAGGTCTGAGCCCCCCGCCCTCGTTTCGACCCTTCGCAGCTCCCGGCCGGAGAATGGAAAACGACAAAACTACCGCTCAAGATTTTCAGAGTACACTCAATGATAGCCGAAGTCAGGTCTAGCGCGCGCAAGACACTCCTCGGTGGTGACGCGTCGGAAGGGGCGTTGCTCGCCGTCGGAGCGTCGGCCGTGACACTCGCGGCGACCATCGCCGCGTTCCTACTCCAGCCGGGCATCGCGCTCCCGATTCTGGGAGCGTTCGTCTTCGTGACGGCGCTGGGGTGGGTCACGTTTCAGGCCGAAATCGCCCGACTGCTGACGCTGGTCGCCACCGTCCTGACGGTGCTGACTGTCGGGTTCATCACCTACTACCTGTTCGCCAGCGCCTACCCGGCGTTCGTCGAACACGGGCTCGGTCTCCTGTTGATCCCGATCCAAGACGGCGAGGTCCGCTGGTTCTTCTGGCTCGAGACCGTCCTCCCGTCGAACGAGACGTACTGGAACCCGCTGTCGGGTGCCTACTCGCTCATCCCGATGATCTGGGGGACCGTGATCGTCACGCTGATCGCGGGCGCGATCGCCGGGCCGCTCGGCGTCTTCGGCGCGCTGTTCATCGCCGAGGTCGCCAGCGACGGCCTGCGCGAGATCATCAAGCCCGGCGTCGAGGTGCTGGCCGGCATCCCGTCGATCGTCTACGGCTTCATCGGCTTCCAGGTGCTCAACAGCTTCATCCAGACCAACTTCCTGGACGACGGGGCCAGCTTCCTCATCGCGGGCGTCGTCGTCGGCATCATGGCGCTCCCGACCGTCGTCTCGGTCGGCGAAGACGCCCTCTCCTCGGTCCCGGGCGCGATGTCCGACGGTTCGGTCGCGATGGGTGCGACCGAGTGGCAGACGATGAAGTCCATCTCGATCCCCGCCGCCTTCTCCGGTATCTCGGCGGGCATCATCCTCGGACTCGGTCGGGCGATCGGTGAGACGATGGCGGTGGCCGCGATCATGGCCGCCGGAACCCAGTTCGCCAACCCGCTGTTCGACATCTTCGACGCGAACGTCACCCTGACGAGTCTGATCGCCACCCAGTACGGCAGTGCCTCCGAGTCGACCATCGACGTGCTGTTCGTCGCCGGCGTGATGCTGTTCGTCATCGTCGCGGGGATGAGCATCGTCTCACAGTACATCGAACAACAGATGGAAGCGAAACTGAAGGGGCAACAATGAGCGACGCCTACGCCGCAGACACCGACGCACAACTCGTCGACGCAGAGTCGAACGTCTACGACCGGGGACTCGACGGCGCGATCGCGCTGAGCGTCGTCGGCTTCGCGCTCGCACTCCTCACGCTGGTCGAACTCGTGCCGCTGGACGCGACCGGCAGCACGCTCACCGGGGGTCTCGGTGCGATTCTCGCGGTCACGGTCGGCGCGGTCGGCACGGTCGGTCTCGCCTCCTACACGAACGTCGTCCCGGTCACCTCACAGCGCGTGCGCGGCATCGCACTCGGACTGGTGGTCACCACGCTCGGGTTGACCCTGCTCGGGGTCGTCTTGCCAGTCTCGCTCGCGACACTGCTCGGCCTCGTTCTGCTGATCGAGGCGGTCGCGATCGCGGCGGCCGGCGTCGTCTCCCGGTTCGGGAACGTCGGGACAAGTCCGAGTTCGAGTGCGGGCCTGTTCGCCGGCGTCGCCTTCGGCGTCATCGGCGTCGTCCTCGGGAGCATCCTCGGCGGGTGGTTGCTGGGCTTCGGCACGGTGCTGTGGCCGGTCGTCGGTCTCGGCGTCGGCGCGGTCCTGCTCGTCGGGACCGTCGTCCCGCGTGAGGACCTCGGCTCGACGCTGCCCGCCGCACTCGTCGTCGGCGTCACCGGCCTGCTGATCGCCGGCAACGTCGTCGGCGTCGGCTGGCAGTGGAACCCGTCGAACATCTCCGGCGGCTTCACCGGCAACGCGGTCGTCCCCATCCTCGTGCTGTTCGGCAGCATCTTCTCGGCGTGGGCCGCCGCGAAGTGTCGGGCGGGCTTCGGCGCGGTCGGCAGGGAGTACGGGGCCTTCCTCGTCATCAACCTCAACGCCCTCCTGATGGTCGCGGTGATGGTCGCTATCGTCGTCTTCGTGACGATGAAAGGGGTCGGCTACGCCTTCCACGGCTTCAGCATCGGGGCGGTCTCCGCGCTGGTGTTGCTCGCGCCCGCACTCCTCCTCGCGGTCACCACCGCGAGGCGGCCCGCCGGCAGCGCCGAGTGGCACTCGGGGGCGCGCCTCCTGTTCCGCGTCCTCCCGCTGGCGGTCGTCGGCGGACTCGCGGCACTGGTCGCGTCGGTGCTCGTCACCGGGAGTCCGCTCCGGTACGACTTCACCTACGACGTACTCGTCAACCGACAGCTCGAACCGCTCGACACGAGCATCGGCGTCACACCCGAAGCGACCGTCGGCGCACTGGTCCTCGTCGCGCCGATGGTACTGGTGACGGTGTACTTCTTCCGGCGGTACGGCAACCTCCGGAGCGTCGGCACGTCCGTCGCGCTCGCAGAGCGCGTCCGGGGTGTGCTGCCGCCGCTCGTCGCCGGCGTCCTCGCGCTGACGGGGTTGTTCGTGATCCTCGGTCCGTCGCCGTTCGGCCTCCCGGTCGGCGGGACGCTCGGACTGGCGGTCGTCGTCGCCGGTGCGGTCGGCGCGGCCGCGCTGTCGCTCGCGCCGCTCGCCGGCATCCTGACCAGCGACGCCGAGGGCGGCCTTCCCGCGAAGGCGACCGACCGCGCACCGCTGTTCACGCTCGGCGTCTTCGGCGGTCTCGCTCTGCTGACGGCGGTGCTGTTCCTCGAACCGGCGGCGGCGATCACGCCCGGCACCGGACTCACCGATCCGGTGCCGATGGTCGCGGTCGTCGGGGCGGTCGCCTCGGGTGCGACTGCGCTCCTGACCGGGGTCGCCCGGCGTGACGCCGAGGCGTCGATCACCCGCCGACTGCTGACCGAGGAGACGCGCCTGGCGCTCGTCGGTACGGCCGGCTTCCTCACGCTGCTCGGCCTGCACGTCGCCGCGACCGGCCAACAGTTCGACCTGCTGGCGCTGACGGTCGCCAACGAGGGGACGTTCTCGTGGCCGATGACACAGGAGGCGTACATCCCGCTCGGCACGGAACCCGGCGGGATCATGCCGGCCGTGGTCGGCACGGTCTGGCTGGTCGTCGGCGCGACGACCTTCGCGCTCCCGCTGGGCGTCGGTGCGGCCATCTTCCTCACCGAGTACGCCGAGCAGGGCCGGTTCACCGCGCTGGTCGAGATCGCGACGAACGCGCTGTGGTCGACCCCGAGTATCGTCTTCGGCCTGTTCGGCGCGGCGTTCCTCATCCCACGGCTGGGCGGCGACGAGTCGATGCTGGCCGGGATGCTCGTTCTCGGCTTCATGCTCCTGCCGCTGGTGTTGATCACCTCTCGCGAAGCGATTAAGGCGGTGCCGGACGAGTACCGAGACGCGAGCGCGGCGCTCGGAGTCAACCAATGGACAACGATTCGCAGTGTCGTCTTGCCGGCCGCGATGCCCGGTGTCATCACCGGGGTCATCCTCGGGGTCGGCCGCATCGCCGGCGAGACGGCACCCCTGATCCTCGTGCTCGGCTCGACGCTGAACTCCACCGAGGCGATCGACGTGATCGGCGGCTTCGAGTTCGTCGCACAACCACCCTTCATCGCGAACGACGCTCTCTTGAGCGCCTCGGCCTCCCTGCCGACGCAGGTCTGGGCAGTCATCGCGGCCGGGGTCAGTGGCTCGCCCTCGATGGGGTGGGCGACGGCGTTCATCCTGCTGATGGTGGTGTTGACGTTCTACGCGGTCGGTATCACTGCGCGGACCTACTTCCGGAGGAAACTGAACTATGAGTGAGACGACAGTCGAACCCGAACGGGGTACAGCATCGGACGAACAGACGCTCGGCACGACGGTGGACGGCGAGAGCGACGAACGAGTCCGCGAGGAGTGGACCGACTACCGCTTCGACGGCGAAGCGAAGCTCTCCGTCGAAGACCTCAACGTCTGGTACGGCGACGATCACGCGCTGAAGGACGTCTCGATGGAGATCCCCGAGAACAGCGTCACCGCGCTGATCGGGCCGTCGGGGTGTGGGAAGTCCACGTACCTCCGGTGTCTCAACCGGATGAACGACCGGATCAAGGCCGCCCGCATCGAGGGGTCGGTCGAACTCGACGGCACCGAGATCTACGACCCGAACGCGAACCTCGTCGAACTCCGCAAGCGGATCGGCATGGTGTTCCAGTCGCCGAACCCGTTCCCGAAGTCGATCCGGGAGAACATCTCCTACGGTCCGCGCAAACACGGCGACATCGAGAAGGGGCTGCTCGCCCGCCTGTTCGGTCGTGACGACACCGACAAGGAGACCGAACTCGTCGAACGCTCCCTGAAGCAGGCGGCGCTGTGGGACGAGGTGTCGGATCGGCTGGACGACAACGCCCTCGGCCTCTCCGGCGGGCAGCAACAGCGGCTCTGCATCGCCCGTGCGCTGGCGACCGATCCCGAGGTCATCCTGATGGACGAACCCGCGAGCGCGCTGGACCCCATCGCCACCTCGAAGATCGAGGACCTGATCCACGAACTGAAGAAGGACTACACGGTCGTCATCGTCACCCACAACATGCAGCAGGCGGCGCGTATCTCCGATCAGACCGCCGTCTTCCTGACCGGCGGGGTGCTCGTCGAGTACGGCGACACCGACCAGATCTTCGAGAACCCGGAGAGTCAGCGCGTCGAAGACTACATCACCGGCAAGTTCGGCTGATCGGCTCTCCCTCGGTCCGCGCAGTTGGCTGTTCTCTCCCGTCTGTTTCTCCCGAGTTAGCCACCACTCGGCGTCACGGTCACGTCGATACCACGCTCGCCGACGGTGATCGAGATGGGGCCACGTGGCGCACAGAAACGCCAGTCGTAGCGTTCGCGCGGGCCGTCGTCGGTCGTCACCTCGAAGCTCAGCGTGCCGCGTGGGTCGACCGCCGAGGGGAGTCTGCGCGCCTCGCCGGGCGAGAGCGTGACCGACCTGTCGAAGACGCCGACGCCGCCGGCGGTGACCGCGACCGAGACGGTCCGACTGTCGGTCGTCTCGTTGTCGATCACCAGGTCGTGCGGGGTCAGACCACACCGGAAGGCGGGCGACCCGCCGACCACGCCGTACAGTGTCCGGCGGAGCCGGGGAACCCACTCCTCGCTGCTCTCGCCCGCCTCGGTCGCGAGTTCGACCCGGTAGGCGCGGCGGCGACCCGACACCGGGACGACCGCCCGCGCGTCCGGCGGGAGGTCGTACTCTGCGGCGAAGAGGGTCTCGTCGCCGTCTGCGATCCGGAGGCGAACAGACCGGGACTCGTCGGCGTCGTTGTCCAGCCAGAGTGCGGGCGTGCGGTCGCGGCGGCCGGCCGGCGAGACGGCGGTCGGGAACGTCGCCGGCGGCGGGGTGGTGACGGCCGCCAGCGAGCCACAGTCGCGGAGACACCGAAACGGCCGGTGGAAGCTGATCGCGGGCGTCAGATCGACCCACAGGTCGGGGAGGTCGGTCGTGACGGTCCAGTCGTAGCTCGCTCGCCGACCGTCTGCGGTCTCGACCACGACGCCGTACTCGCCGGGGTCGCCGATCAGGTCGAGGACCGCGAACCTCTCGCCGGCCGGGACACGCCGGCTCTCGACGTACACGTCCTGCTCGTCGCCGGTGACGACGACGGTCAGATAGCGGCTCCCGGACGCGAGGTTCCGGACGACCAGTCCGCCGGGGTCGTCGAGCGTCGGTCCCCGGTCGGCCTCGTAGGGGCGGTTCGGCGTCCCCGAGAGCGGGGTGGACCGGTCGCCGGGTCGCTCCTCGTCGCGCCGTCTGTCGGCGTCGGCGGTGAACAGCCCGGCACAGCCAGACAGTCCGGCGGTGCCGGCGACGAGTGCGAGCAGTCGCCGGCGGGGTGGGCCGCCGGGCGTGTCGTCCATGGTCTCCGGAGGGACGCCACGGACTTGTAGGTTGATCGTGAGGTGTATATATCGGTCCCGAGACGACCCCACATCTCCCGATTCCGACGCGACCGACAGCCATTCGTATCAGCATCGAGAACCCGGAGAGTATGCCACGACAGCAGTATCAGGATCGTCTCGACGAACTTCGGGACGACGTGCTCTACATGAGCGAACTGGTCGCAGAACGGTTGCGTGACGGGTTGACCGCACTGGAGGAGAAGGACGACCGCCTCGCCGAGGAGGTCATCCAGGGCGACGGCGAGATCAACCGGATGTACCTCGAACTCGAGAGCGACTGTATCGACCTGTTCGCCCTCCAGCAACCGGTCGCGGGCGACCTGCGCTTCATCGCGGCGTCGTTCAAGATCATCACCGACCTCGAGCGCATCGCCGATCTGGCGACGAACCTCGGGAAGTACACCAAAGACGCAGAGAACGACGTGTTCCCGGACGTGGACGTCCAGCGCATCGGCGACGCGGTGCTCGACATGCTGGAGGAGGCGATGCTCGCGTACGCCGAGCAGGACGTGGAGACCTGCTACGCGGTCGCGGACCGGGACGACGTGGTCGACGACCTCTGTAGCACCGCCAGCGAGACGGTCGTCCGCGACCTGATCCAGCGCGATCAGGCCGACGAGGGCGAGACCGAGGCGCTGATGACCGACATCTCGCGGCTCCTGTTGACGATCCGTGACCTGGAGCGTGTCGGCGACCACGCGGTCAACATCGCCGCCCGCACGCTGTACATGGTCGAGAACGACGACGAACTACTGTACTAAGCGGTCGACTCCGGAACGAGGTTTTCTGGTCGGAGCGCGAATTGGGTTCCCCGATGAGACGCAGAGAACTCGGTCGAATCCACTCGTGGCGGGGACACAGTTGCGTGTGTCGTCCGCGACAGGTTCAGCTGAGTTGTTCACGACCGACTTCACATCGAGATCGCTCACGAACGAGAGAATTCGAGCGCCACAGTCGTCACTAGTCGAGTCGAAAACGAGAGAAGGTCGAGCGATTACTTACTCGTACAGCCACTCGGCGTCGATCTGGTCCCAGTCGACGAGTTCCGCGTCGTCGAAGAACAGATCGATCTCGCGCTCGTTCGCGCCCTCGTCAGCGTGGTCGGAGCCGTGGATCACGTTCCGACCGAGGTCGAGACCGAAGTCGCCCCGGATCGTGCCCGGCGCGGAGTCGGCGGGGTCGGTCTCGCCCATCATGCGGCGGACCTGACGGGTCGCGTCCTGCCCCTCCCAGACCATCGCGAAGACCGGTCCGGAGGTGATGAAGTCGACGAGACCGTCGAAGAACGGCTTGCCCTCGTGCTCGCCGTAGTGCTCGTGGGCGAGTTCCTCGTCGATCTGCATGAACTTGCCGCCGACCAGCTTCAGGCCGCGATCCTCGAAGCGGGAGACGATCTCGCCGATGAGGCCGCGCTGGACGCCGTCCGGCTTGACCATGACGAAGGTGCGCTCGGAGTCGCTCACTCGTCACGCTCCTCGCGAGACTGCTCGCGCGCGCTGGCGGCCGCGCTGGCTCGGCGACCCTGCTCCGTCCAGTTGACTTCGCGGGGTTCCCGACCCAGATCGGCGTTCTTCTCGCACTTCGAGGAACAGAAGTGCGTGACGGTGCCGTCGGTGTGGACGAACATCGTCCCCGTGCCGGGTTCGATGTCCGCGCCGCAGTAGTCACACTGTCGCGTCTGTGGCATCGTTACTGGCCTCCGATGGAGTCGGCGTCACGCTGCGTCTCGCGGAGCTGGAGCACGTCGCCCTCGCGGACGGGGCCCAGCACGTTGCGCGTGATGATCCGGCCCTTGTTCGAGCCTTCACGGATCCGGCACTTGACCTGCATGGCCTCGCCGTGCATCCCGGTCTTGCCAACGATCTCGATGACCTCAGCGGGCGTCGAGTCGCTGGCGGACTCTTCTGCGCTCATGGTGGCTTATCGGAGTTCCTCGACCTTCGAGCCGATATCTTCGACATCGTCCTCGGCCTCGCCGGCGTCGACGATGGCGGCGGCGGCCGAGCCGACTTCCAGCCCGGCGGCCTGCCCGACCTCGTCCTGAGTCTCGACGAAGACGAAGGGGATTCCCTTCTCGTCGCACAGCTCGGGGAGATGCATGACGATCTCCTCCGGCTGGACGTCCTCGGCGATGTAGACCAGATCGGCGTTACCGCGCTCGACGGCCTTGGTCGTCTCGTTCGTTCCTTTCTTCACGCTACCTGTGTCTCGGGCGACCTCCAGCGCTTCGAGAGAGCGCTCGGCGAGGTCGGCTGGGACTTCGAAGTTGACGTAGACTGGCATTGGTTTCCCTCCCCGCTCGCTGGCTCCAGCGTCCTCGCCGTCCGTGTGGAACGGTCCCTGTCGGCGAGGCGCATCATCAACCGCGAGCAGGTTGTACGACTCAGTAAATTCCCACCCCATAAAAGCGCTTTCAAACCACTGCAGGCGTGCGATACCGGCTCACACCGGGGTTCGCCGCGAGAGCGTGTCAGTGTGTCTATCGGTCCGGCTCACGAGGACTCGACGGCGGGGTAGACCGCACCCAGCACGACGCCGTAGACGAGGTGCGCGACGAGGCTCATCACGTTCACGTTGGGGAACGGCGGGTTCGCCGGAGAGCCGACGGCCGACAGCCAGAGGGGCATCACCAGGACCGCGAGGACGACCCACAGCACGGCTCCGTAGCCAGCACCGACGACCGCCGTCTTCGCGGTCGAGTCGGTGTACTGCGGCAGTGCAGTCGCCACGCCAGCGAACACCACGCCGAGGATCGCCGAGTGACCCATGTGGACGATCCAGCCCATCGCGCCGCCGGACAGTCCGTACATCGACGGGATGGCGACCTGAATCACCGGCGTCATCAGCACCGAGAGCAACACACCCATCAGCGCGCCGCCGGCCAACCCGGCGACCACACCGCCCTTCCACACGCCCTGTTCCGTCGCCGTCACCGCACTGGTTGCCGTTTGGGAACTCATAGCAAGAGAGAGTACCGCAGATTCGGCAAAAGTCGTATCTCGGACGGGCGAGGTCCCCGCACGCCGGGGATAGGGTTATGTAGTAGTCCCGGCAATCTGTGCCGGCTGTTCGCGTCGATACCCGATACCGCCGACAGCCTCCCGCTGGCCGCGTCGTCGAGATTCCCCAGTGAACTACAGAGGGAGGTGTGCAACGTCCTCCGGCGACCGACCGACAGCGTGCCCGCCGTCCGGCAGTGGGACACGCTCGTCAGGAAGCGCGTCCCGCAGTTGTCGGGCCCGCGCGCCCGGTGCGGTGCTGGCGGTCGTGGCGACCGTCACCGCGCTTCTCGCGCGCCTGCTGGTTCGACGCTGAGTGGTCCGTCCCGGCGCGCCACGCCGCGGAACCGCTCGCCGTGGACCGTCTCCGCCGAGAGCGCCGACCGAATCGGGTCGGCGAGCCAGCCATCGGAATCTGCCTCACCGGCCGAGGGCGGCGCGTCGGCGACCCGCCCCGCGAAGTCCGCCCGCCGGAACTCCTCAGGCAGGTACCGGTCGTACACCGGCAGTCGCTCGTACAGCGGCACCCCCGCGTCGTCGGCGATGTCCACGAGTTCCCGGAGTGCCGGCCACGCGTACTCCGGGTTCACGTAGTCGTCGGTGACCGGCGAGACGCCGCCGAGGTCGTCGACGCCGCAGTCCAGCAACTCGCGCGTCGGCGAGAGGTTCGGCGGCACCTGCACCGAGATCTCGTCGGGCAGGGCGGTACGCGCCATCGCCACGACCCGGCGCATCGTCTCGACCGAGGGTTGCTCGAAGTCCGACCGCTCGTTCGGGACGACGTTCTGCACGATGATCTCCTGCACGTGGTCGTACCGGTCGTGTAACTCGCGGATCGCCAGCAGGCTCTCCGCGCGGTCGCGCCACGACTCGCCGATGCCGACGAGGATGCCCGTGGTGAACGGGACGCCGACCTCGCCGGCTGTCTCGATAGTATTGAGTCGTTGGCCGGGCGTCTTCCGCCGGCCCCCCGAGTGGGCGCGCACGTCGGCCGTCGTCTCCAGCATCACGCCCATGCTGGCGTTGACCGGCGCGAGCGTCTCGAAGGCCTCGCGCGTCAGGTCGCCAGGGTTCGAGTGCGGGAGCAGTCCTTCCTCGATGGCGATTGCACAGCAGTCCCGCAGGTAGCCGTAGATGGCCGTGTCGCTCTCGCCGTAGCCCCACTCGCCCAGTTGCTCGCGGATCGCGGTGTACCGGGCGTCGGGCTTGTCGCCGAAGGTGAACAGCGCCTCGGTACAGCCGGCGTCGGCACCCCGGCGGCAGGTCTCGCGGACCTCCTCGGGCGACATGAGCGTCGCCTCGCCGGGGACGTCGTAGTAGGTGCAGTAGGTGCAGGTGTACCGGCAGGCGGTGGTGAGGGGGAGGAAGACGTTCCGCGAGAAGGTGAGTTCGGGCGCGGGGTCGGCGTCGGCCGGCGTGACCGACAGCAGGCGCTCGACTTCGGTCTCGTCGACCTCGACGTCGACGCCGTACGCCTCGCTGGCCGGGAACATACACCCGACTCGGGCGTAGGCCGACAAAAGCCTGTCACTCCCGGCGAGTTCACTCGACCCGCGCCGTCGGTCTCGGCGCCGACGTCACGACCGCGTCACGCCGACTCGCCCGTCGGTCACGTCTACCTCGAAGCCAGCGTCACGAAGCCAGTCGGTCGCTCGACCCTCACCGTGCAGGAGCAGTTCCGCCAGATCTGCGGGTTCGTCCACGTCGGTCGCCAGTCGCATCGAGTCGACTTCCGCGTACTCCGCGCCGACCTCGCGGGCGATACGTCGGTGGTCCCGGATCGACGCGCCGTGGTAGTCCACGCGAAAGTCGGGGTGGCGAACGACGAGGGCGTTCGTCCCGCCGCCGCGACCCGGCACCGCGACCACCTCGCTCTCGGCCCCGAACAGTCGTTCCAGGCTCTCCGGCGTCGCCAGCGCGAGGTCGGCCATGACGACCGCCACCGCGTCGGCTCCCTCCCGCCGGTCGGTCGCCGACTCGTGGGCGGTCTCGTTCGCCGTGGCTGTTCGTGGATCGTCTGCGGTCGCTGTCAGTGTCTCCTCGAAGACGCCGTTGACGGCAGTGGTGAGTGGTCGGTCGTCCACGGTGACGGGCGTTGCATGGGGATCAGAGGTGTCGCCGGTCGGCCCGGCGTCGTCCCCGAACTCGACCGGCGCGGTCGCCAGCAGTTCCGGCGTCTCGCCGACCTGTCGGATCGCGTCGAGAACGTCCCGGCACATCGCTTCGGAGAACGCGATTCGCTCGGCTGGCGACAGGACTGCCGAGAGCCGCGTCTTCGGCTGATCGACTGCGTAGGGGACGACGACACGCACGAAAAGGTGGAGGGGAACCGAACGGTTAGGCGTGTCGGGTCAACCGAGTTTGTCGTAGCTGTCCTGCTGGGAGCGCCAGTAGAGGACGCCACCGACCAGCAGTCCGACGACCAGCAGCCCACCGACGGCCATCAGGATCAACTGGGTCGTCTGCTGGCTCTGCTCAGCAGAGTTCGCCTTCTCCTCGGCGCGCTCTGCGAGCGTGACCGCGTTGTCGAAGTTGCCGGCCTCGTAGGCGTCCACGGCCGACTCGTAGTCGCCTTGCGCGTCCTCGTTGCTCACGTCGTCGAGGGCACTACCGGCCGCGTCGATGGCCTCGCGGGCGTCCTGACTGTCGGCGGTGTAGTGGTGGGTGGCCCACGAGTCGATCTCACTGCTGGAGCCACCCTCGCGGGTCTGTGAGAGCGCGGCGAAGGTGAACTCCTCTTCGGGGTCGTAGGTGTACTCCTCGACCGCCGGCACGGTGCCGGTGATCGTCACCTCGACCTCGCTGACGCCGTCACTGGCCGAGATACTGCCCCCGGTGACGTTCTGCCCGTCGATGGACTCCTGGCTCACCTTCGCGCCGGTCTGGTCGTAGTAGACCATCGTCCAGGTGACGTTCTGCAGGTCGGTCTCACCCGAGAGTCGCCACTGCTCCAACTGCGGGTTCTGGTACAACTCGTTCAGCGTGATCGTGGCGCTCACCTGAGTCCCGACCTCGGCGTCGCTCGGCACGTCCTCCTCCGCGACCGACACGGCCGCCACTGGGACGGCGACCGCCGACAGCAGGAGGACGGCGACGGCGAGGACCGCGACGAACTCAGAAGAGCGACTCGAGTTCGTCCTCTCCATCGTCTACCAGGTTCTCCAAGTTCTCCTCGCTCTCCTCGCGGATCTCCTCGATGTTGTCCTGTGCCTCGATCGCGACCTGCTGGAGTTCCTTGATCCGGGGGACGTTCGTCACGCCCGACAGCAGGATCACGCCGGCGACGAAGCCGGAGCCGGTGACGGGGTAGTCGCCACCGCGAACCTCCATCGACCCGGTCTGCTCCTCCAGCCACTTCCGCCCGCGCTCGATGCCTTTCCGGTTCAGGTGACGCGGCGGCCCGGCCATGACGAGCAGGGCGCGCTCTGCGCCCTCGATCTCACAGGGAAGCGTGAGCCGACCGAGGGCGGCCTTCCGGACCAGGCTCGTGATGCGGTTGGTCGTGTGGGCGGTGTCGAGGCTGTCGTTCTCCTCGCCACCCGTCAGCCGCGACAGGAGTCCGCCGGACTGCTGTTCTTCGACCTCCTCGGAGGCGTAGCCGACCGTCGAGACGCCGCCCGAGTTGAGCGTGTTGATGATCTCCGAGGAGTCCACGACACTCTCGGCGACCTCCTGGCCGGCTTCGACCTCGCCGGCACCGAACAGGATGCCGAACCGTCTGACGATCTCGTCGTTGATCTCGTCGTAGCCGCCCTGGACCGACTCGCCCGTCTTGCGCCACGCGTCGTTGTCGAAGACGAGCAGGTTGTCCACCTCGCGGACGAACGTCTGGAACGACCGTGCCGCGTTGAGCGTGTAGATGCCACCCTCGTCGCTCCCCGGCAGGACGCCCAGGCCGTACACCGGTTCGGTGTAGATGCGCTTCAGGTGCTTCGCCAGCACCGGCGCACCGCCCGACCCGGTCCCGCCGCCGAGACCGGCGACGACGAGGAACGCGTCCACCTCGTGGACGGGGATGGCGTCGATCGCCCCCTGCACCTCGTCGATGTCCTCTTCGGCGATCTCCGCGCCGAGTTCGTTGTCGGCCCCGACGCCGTGGCCCTTCACGCGCGACTGCCCGATCAGGACACGCTGTTCGTCGGGGATGTGTTCCAACCCCATGAGGTCCGCCTTCGCGGTGTTGACCGCGACTGCGGCGCGGACGATGCCGCTGCCGTGTCGCTGGTCGTACTCCACGAACTTGTCTACGATCTTTCCCCCGGCTTGCCCGAATCCGATCATCGCCAGTTTCATGTTTCCGTTCCCCTCGCCATTGCGTGAAACCCAGTACGAAAACGGATATAAACCTTGTGTATCCCGAGTGTCGGAAAGCCCCCGTTTAAGGTCGAAAAACGCACGACAGCGCCGAGTTCTTAGGCCGACATTACAGCGTCAGACGGGCGTCAGCCGCGAAGGTATAGCTGTGTTTATATTTCACCCGAGAGGTGTGTTCGGCGGTATCGTTTAACATGGGGTACGTCCTGCGATCGGCCCGACTGCTCGCGCGCGCCTCGGGCGCGCCGGCGACACGCCAGTCGGCGACCACGGGAGTGGACGAACGGCGGAGTCCGGAGACGTCACCCCGACGAGTGTGGTCGCGTCTCACACTCCCCGAACGCTTACCACGAGGGCACACGACGCCCGACCGTGACCCGCGACCCAAGCGCGGCGACCGTCCGCGAACAGGTCGCCGTCGTCGATCCGACCGTGTCGGTCGAGACGGTCGACGCCGTGGATCGCGGTCGGTCTGCCGTCTTCGCCGTGACCGTCACGCGGGAGGGCGAGACGACCGACTGGTTCCTCAAACTCGCACCGGAGGCCGACGACGGCGGCATCCCGGCAGACGCCCGCCTCACGACCCTGCTCGCCGACCGGACCGACGTGCCCGTCCCGACGGTTCACGGCGTCGTGGACGACCACCCGGATCTGCCGACGCCCTACTACGTCAGTTCGGCGCTCGGTGGGGACGCGCTCGACTACGCCGAGGTCGGCTGGCTCTCGGACGACGCACTCGCCAGACTGGCCCGCGAGACGGGCAGTGCACTGGGCCAACTGCACGCCGTCGACGCGGTCGACTCGTTCGGACTGGTTCGCCCCGCGAGAACACGGTCGTACGCCGGCGAGCGACCGACTGGCGGCGTCGACGACCTCGCAGTCCGAGGTCCGGACTCGTGGCACGAGTGGCTCGAGGCGTGGCTCGACAGCGAACTCGACCGGCACGCGGACTCGCGGTTCGGCGACCTCACGCCACGGCTTCGGTCGTGGGCCGAGTCCCGCCTGCCGACGGTGGCGGAGCCAGCCCACCCGGTGCTCGGGCGGAACGACCACGGCCTGCACAACCTCTTGCTCGACGCCGAGACCGGCGAGATGCGGGCGATGCTCGACTGGGCGTACACGCTCGCGGTCGCGCCCGCGTTCGACTTCCACTACGCCGAGTACATCTACGGCGGGCGCTACCTCGCCGGAATCGAGGCGGTGCCGGACCGGCAGTCGCTCGTCCGCGAGTCGATGCTGGCCGGCTACCGATCGGTCGCACCCGACCGTGTCGAGTGGGTGGCGGAGCCGCGACCGCTGTACGACCTACTGGCGTCGATGCGCGTCCAGATCGACTTCGACCTGCTCGCACCGCAACTGCCCGAGGGGACGGGCGAAGCGGTCGCCGAGGGCCTGCGAACCGACGCCGAGCGACTGCTGGCCGGCGAGCACCGGTACGCCGACTGACCTGCCGGAACGAGCGGAGGCGACTGTTTATCTCGGCTCGCGTCGTCAGGTCGTTCGTATGACACTCAGCGCACGCAACCGGATCGCAGGGACGGTCACGTCGGTCCAGACGGACGGGCTGATGGCCGAGGTCGTCGTCGAGACCGGCGACGGACAGGAAGTGACGGCGATCATCACCGCGAACTCGGTCGAGCGACTCGGCATCGCGGTCGGCGAGGAGGTCTCGGCGGTCGTGAAGGCGACCGAAGTGATGATCGAGACCGAGTGAGCCGACGCCCGGCGTCGGGTCACTCAGGGGTGGGGTCTCCTCAGGACGGGTCTGCGCCCGAATCGACGCCAGCGTCGACCGCCCGGACGCGCTCCCCGTCGATCGTCTCCGGGAATATCTTCCCCGGGTTCAGCGTGTCTGTCGGGTCCAGCGCGCGCTTGATCGCACGCATCGCCTCGACCGACGCCTCGCCGTGTTCCGCGAGGAGGTACTCCCGCTTGCCGGTGCCGATGCCGTGTTCGCCGGTCGCGGTCCCACCCATCTCGATCGCTCGCTCGACGATGGTCGCCGACACCTCCTCGCCGAGTGCGACCTGGTCGGCGTCGTCGGGATCGACCAGCACCGAGTAGTGGAGGTTCCCGTCGCCCGCGTGGCCGAAACAGGGGATCAGGAGGTCGTGTTCGTCCGCGAGACGCTTCGCCTCGCGGATGATCGCGGGGTACTGGGAGATGGGCACCGTCACGTCGCCCGGGTGGAGCGGTTCGAGGTCGGGGTCCCACGACTGGACTGCGTACGCGAGGTCCTTCCGGGCCTGCCAGAGGTCGGCCATCTCGGCCTCCGAGTCGGCGATCTCGAAGTGAGTCGCGTCGTGGTGCTCGAAGATCGACCGACAGAAGTCGATCTCCCGGTCGACGCCGTGATCGGCGTGAAAGCGCAGGAACACGGTCGGCGCGTCCGGGAGGTCGGTGCCGGTGTAGGCGTTCGCCATCCGGGCGCTGGTGGCGTCGATCAACTCGATACTCGCCACGTCCACCCCCGACCGGATGGCGTCCGCCACCGCCTCGCTCGCGTCGGCCAGATCGGCGAACAGTGCTCTGCCGGCGCGGCGCTGTTCGGGGATGCCGGCGAGTCGCAGGGTCGCGCGCGTGACGACCCCGAGTGTCCCCTCGGAGCCGACGAGGAGGTCTTTCAGGTTGTAGCCAGACGAGGTCTTGACCGCCTTGCTCCCGGCGGTGATCACCGACCCGTCCGCCAGCACCGCCTCCAGTTCGAGCACCCAGTCGGCCACCTCGCCGTACTTCACCGTCTGCATCCCCGAGGCGTCGGTCGCGATCATCCCGCCGATCGTGGAGAAGTCGCCCGAGGAGGGAAGCGGCGGGAAGAACAGTCCCTCGGGAGCGACCGTCTCGTCTACCGTCGACCCGACGACGCCGGCCTGCACGTCGATCTGGAAGTCGTCGGGGCGCACGTCCAGTATCGCGTCCATCCGTGTCAGGTCGAGGCTGATCCCCCGGTGGACCGGCGTGGCGTTCCCCTCCAGTCCGGTGCCGGCGGCGTAGGGCGTCACCGGCACGTCGTGGTCGGTCGCGGCCGCGAGCACCGCCGACACGTCGTCGGTCGACTCGGGCCAGACCACGGCGTCCGGCGGCACCTCGTCGCGTTCGGGTGTGCCCCAGTCGCCCGCGTGACTCGCCCGGTGTGACTCGCCGGTCGAGACCGTCCCGTCGAGTGTGAGGTCGTCGAGAAACGACAGGTCGTGTGTCATACGACGACACGCGACGCGGACCGGCATAAGTCCGTGGCCCGCAGGTGTCGACGCAGACGAGAGTGCGAGCGGTGACGACCGCCGGACAGTTCCGGGTCTTTAATAGCACGGCACGGACCGATACGGTGTATGAAGCGAGTAGACGTTGCGGTCGTCGGCGGAGGTCCCGCCGGGGCCGCCGCCGGCAGAGCGGCCGCCGACGGCGGTGCTTCGGCACTCGTCGTGGAGAAGGGAGTCCCGCGCGCCGACCGCGAGGGACTGGGCCCGGACTCGACAGACGCCGCCGGTATCCTCGACTACTGGGTGGACATCATGGGCATCCACCCCGACGAGTTCCCAGACGGTGTCCTCCTCCGGGAACTGAACCGTGCCGAGTTCGTCGGCCCGACCGAGACGGCGACCCTGCACAGCACCGGTATCGACGCCTCGTACGACCACTTCGGCTACACGATGAACCGCGCCCGGTTCGACGACTTCCTCCGGTCGCGCGCCGAGGACGCCGGGGCAGAGTATCGGGTCGGCGTCACGGTGAGAGACGTAGACCACCGACTCGACGCCGTGGGCTCCGATCCCCGCCACGTCGTCCGAACTGCGACGGGCGAGGATATCGGCGCGGACTTCCTGATCCTCGCCGACGGGCCACAGCGCACGGTGACGAACAAGGTCCTCGACCGGTTCCTCCCGGACGACGCGAAGGCCTCGGAGCGACTCGCCTCCACGCGCGCGAACCACATCGCGTACCAGGAGTACCGGCGCTTCCCCCCCGAGGTGTTCGAGACCGTGAAGGACGCCATCGTCTTCTGGTGGGGCCACATGCCTGGTCACACCGCCTACCCGTGGGTGTTCCCGAACGACGGCGAGGTCTGTCGCGTCGGCCTGACGATGCCCATCGGGATGGACATCGACGACGTGCGGGAGCGAGAGAAGTACAAACTGCTCCGGCCGGACGACGACCGCATCCCGCAGGGCAGAGAGTACATCCGGCGACTGCTCGAACAGGAGTACGGCGACGAGTACGATATCGAGGAGGACTTCCCGGTCGTCGAGGATCGCGGGAAGTCGAAGGGCACCGAGACGTACCCCATCTCCTCGACGCGACCGATCGACTCGCCGGCGGCGGCCGGCATCTGCGTCGTCGGGGGCGCGATGGGGACCACCTCGGCGTTCCACGAGGGCGGCGACCACGTCGCGGTCCGGACCGGCAAGATCGCCGGGCGACTCGCGGCGGCCGGCGACACGTCGAACTACAACCCCGCGTGGAAACGCGCCATCGGGGACGAACTCGTCCGGAACGTGACGATGGCGGACATGGCTCACGACTACGGCCCGGACGACTGGGACTGGGTGTTCGGGACCGCGAACGAGATGCTGGCAGGAAGCGACGGCTACCGCATGTTCGACCAGAAACTCGCCGCCGGTGTGGACGCGATCAAACTCCTCGGCACGTATCGGTGGCGGAAGTTCGGCTTCCGCGGCGACCGCTACGTCCAACTCCACGAGTCGGAGTACACCGTCTGACAGGAAGCCGACGGAAGACGCTCCCGGGATACTCTCAAGCGTCTGTCTATTCGTTCGAAACCGACAGACAGAGTGCCGTACGAGCGCAATAGAACCTGATGTATCGGCCCAAACGCTTAAGTCGCTATATGTCTTCTTTCGTATGATTATGCACACTTCACGTGTTCTCACGATGCTTCTCGCGTTGTTCGTCGTCACCTCGGCGGTGCCGGGCACCGTCGTCGCCCAGTCGGACGACCCGGCGTGGGCCGACGAGTTGTTCGCACAGATGCAGACGATGGTCGAACCGTACAACGAACGCGCCGGGAGTCTCGACCTGCCGATCGGGAACAGCCTGCTGGAGAACGCGCGGATCACCGCCGAGATCTCCGACGACGCCGGCAACACCGTCTACTACCGCATGGAGACCAACGGACAGAAGGAGATCACCAGCCTCCAGCGCGGTGAACACCCCGACCCGACGCTGAAGATCGTCACGACGCTCTCCGCGATGGAGGACATCGCGAACGCACAGGACCCGGTGAACGAACTCGCCACCAAGATCGAGACCGGTGAAGTCCAACTGAAGGGTGTCGGCATCACGAACGCCGTCACGACCACGATCATCGACGTGCTCCGGTTCGCGTCGGGCCTGTTCGGCTGAACTCTCCGGACACCGAGCGGTCGGAGAGGAGGGCGACCGCGACCCACGCCCGACCGCCTCGTCCACCGTCGTCTCCGCCGGTGTCCACTGTAGATTGTTTCTCGGATCGTTGTCGTGTTCTTTCCCCAACAGCTTTCAGCCCCCGGTCTGACCACCGTACGATGCACGGCGTCGTGTTCACCGAACTGAAGTCGTTCGTCACAGAGACCTACAGCGAGCAGGCGTGGCGGTCGATTCTCGACAGCGCCGACACGAGTACGGGGCTCTACCTGCCGACGAGTCGGTACCCCGACGAGGAGGCACTCGCCATCGTCGCGGCCGCGAGCGAAGCGACCGACGTCCCGGTGCCCGAGTTGCTGGAGGCGTTCGGCGAGTACCTCGCCGGGTCGCTGTTGACGATGTACGGCGCACAGATCGACGACGACTGGAGCGTCTTCGACCTGCTCGAACGCATCGAGACACAGATACACACCGTCCTCCGGATGCAGGACGACGAGGTCGAACCGCCGGAACTGGCCTGCGAGCGCACCGGCGAAGCGGAGGTCGTCATCGACTATCGGTCGGATCGGGAGTTGTGTGCTCTCGGGAGAGGGCTGGTCGCGGGTGTCGGCGACGCCTACGGGCAGTCGCTGTCGGTGCTGGAACGACAGTGTATGCACGACGGCGCGGGCGCGTGTGAGATGGTCGTGCGACCGTCGTCGTGAGTCGGCGTCGGTCCCGGTGCCACAGGTAGAAGCGTCCCGGCCACCTGCACGCTCACGTGGAGAAAGTCTCACTCGCAGACGCGTTCGCGTCGTTCGACGACCACTGGGAGCCACGCCTCGCGGCCGAACTGAACGGACAGGCCGTCAAACTCGCCAAGGTCGAGGGTGAGTTCGTCTGGCACCACCACGACGACGCCGACGAACTGTTCTTCGTCCACTCGGGCGAACTGCGAATCGAACTCAGGGACCGAGACGACATCGAACTCACGGCGGGCGAGATGGTCGTCGTCCCACGCGGTGTCGAACACCGGCCGGTCGCCGACGAGGAGAGCGAGATTCTACTGTTCGAGCCACGCGAGACGCGGAATACGGGCAACGTCGAGAGCGACGAGACGCGGGAGGAACTGAACCGGATCGACTGACCTCCGCCGCAGTGTCGTCGGTCGGCCGAAGCGGACGACGACCAGATACCCCGCGATCAGCAGTTCGCAGACGGCACGGAAGGAGACGACAATTCGACACCGGCCGTGAGGAGGCGAGGCTGTGCGAGTCGGACTGTCAGCGTGGAGTCGGTCACGTCCGGGTCGACGGACGGTTCTGTTACGCGACTTCTCTTTCGAGAAGCGTGGGTTCGGGGTGTGAAGACGTCTGCATCGAAACGAACGAGACTGACAGGGGCGGTGGTCGCGAGAGCGTCAGATCCCGGCTGTGGAGATTTTGTATCGCGCCATACGATTTATCGCCGGTCGAATCCCGGCTTTCGGCGGCCACAGCGACGGGTGGAGAGACAGCGGTTCGGCTCTGTGGAACCAACATCTTCAAAACCGACCGCCCCGCAGTCGTTCGTATGAGCTTAGAGATGGAACACGACTGCCCGAGTTGCGGCGGGTCGAAGCAGTTCTGGCGGACGGCCAGTACCGAGCTCCACCTCGGGACGAAGATCAAGTGGCGGTGCAGCGAGTGCGACTTCGGTCTCATCCAGATCAACGGCATCGACAGCACGGCCTGATCGGTCGGCACGGCGCGTTCGGAGCTATTTATAAACGAACTCGTCGGATTATATACCCCTTCTCCGGAGTGGATCGGCGGCCAGCTCGGCGTGTCGGCGGGGAGATCTCGGGAATTTGACCGGCGGGCCGGCGTGACGCGATCTCGACTCGGAGGGTGGTCGTCGGAAGACGAAGTTGGGATGTCTCCGGACTGGACGACAGCAGTGCTGACCTTCGCCTTCTGCGGGGATTCCGACTGCGAGTGATCGACACGACTCGACTACGACTGTCCTGTCCCCTTCGACTGTGGCAGTGACGCTACTGATGCTCGCGTTCGGAACGGCACCTGCGCCAGCACCCGCACAGCAATCGTGCGAGCCACGAGCCTCCGCAGCCGACTGCGCTACTCACGTTGGCTCGCCCACACGGGGCGAGCCGGGTGCGTTACGCGTCCACCGGAAATCTTCGATTTCCGAGCCTTCGTTCGCAGGCTCACGAAGACCTCGCACGCTGTTGCTCGCGCACGCGCCGGCCGCGTCGGGCATCCGTATCGAACAGCAGTAGCGGCAACCACCCCGAAATTCGCTCGTGAGTCCGCTCCGATCGAGATTCATCGATCTGTCGTCGCCGCGAGAGCCGGCGTGTAAATTGTATATCGCTATATCAAATTACCGTCACTCGTACAGAGCGCCCACGACGGTCGGTCCAGAGACAGCGCGGTCGCTCAGGGGGTCGAGACCTGCGAAGACAGGAGGTGAAGCGAGAAGGTGCGGCTTACTCGTCGTCGAGCGCGCGCCACGACAGTCGAGGGGTCCGCGCGGCAGACACCTGGTCGATGCGCCGGGCGGTCGTCGCGTGCGGTGCGTCGGCGAGGGTCGCGTCGTCCTCGCCGGCGGCCGCGTTGAACGCGCGAGCCAGGTCGTCCAGCGTCTCGCGGGACTCCACCTCGGTCGGTTCCGTCAGCATCGCCTCCGGCACCATCTCAGGCCACTTCGTCGTCGGGGGGTGGACCCCGTAGTCGAGCATCCGCTTCGCGACGTCGGCCGCGTCCTGCTCACCGGTGCTGGCGGCGAACTCGTGGTGGAAGGGACCGTACGGGATGTCGTAGTCCAACTGGCTCCCGAGGTAGTTCGCGTTCAGCACCGCCTTCGCGCTGGCGTCGCGCAGGCCAGCGTCGCCGAGGCGGGCGATGTAGGCGTAGGCTTTCACGAGGACCAGCCAGTTGCCGTGGAAGCCGTGGAGTTTGCCGATGGACGACTCGGGGTCGTACAGTTCGTAGCCCGCGTCGCTCTCCCGGACGTGCGGGCGGGGGAGGTAGTCGGCGAGTTCCGCGACGACACCGACCGGGCCGGCACCCGGCCCGCCGCCGCCGTGGGGCGTGGCGAACGTCTTGTGGACGTTGTAGTGCATGATGTCGAAGCCCATGTCGCCCGGCCGGGCGCGGCCGAGCAGGGCGTTGAGGTTCGCGCCGTCGTAGTACAGCAGGCCACCGGCGTCGTGGACCATCTCGGCGATGGTCTCGATGTCGCGCTCGAACAACCCGACCGTGTTCGGGTTCGTCAGCATCAGCGCGGCCGTGTCCTCGCCGACGGCGGCGTCCAGTGCGTCGAGGTCGACGCGCCCGTCGTCACCGGAGGGGAGTTCGACCACGTCGTAGCCCGCCATCGCGGCGCTGGCGAAGTTCGTCCCGTGGGCACTCGCCGGGATGATCACCTCGGACCGGTCGTTACCGTGCGCCTCGTGGTACGCCTTCGCGATCAGGATACCCGTCAGTTCGCCCGCCGCACCGGCGGGTGGCTGGAGCGTCACGGCGTCCATCCCGCCGATCCGCCCGAGGTAGTCCTGCAGTCGGTACTGGAGTTCCAGCGACCCCTCGACGGTCGCGTCGTCCCGGTCCGGGTGGACCGCCCCGTTCGGATCGGCGGCCACGTCCTCGGTGAACGACGGGTTGTACTTCATCGTGCAGGAGCCGAGGGGATACGGGCCCGACTCGACGCCGTAGTTCATCTGCGAGAGCCGTGTGTAGTGGCGCGCGAGTTCCGGTTCCGAGAGGGCCGGCAGTTCCAGCGAGTCGCGGGTGAGTTCGTCGGGAAGCGGGGAGTCGTCGTCTCCCGACTCGTCGCCACCGTCACCCGCACCGCCGATCTCCACGCGCGTCGTGTCCTTCTCCGAGAGCAGTGGCTCGTACCGCCCGTCGCCGGTCTGCCAGCGGGCCTGGTCGTAGTCCGTCACGGCCCCACCTCCGCGAGTGCCGCGACGAGTCCATCTACGGCCCCGACGTTCGTCTCCGTCACGCAGAGCTGAATCTCGTGTTCGCCGACGACGTGGACCGCGTACCCCTCCTCGGCGAGGTCGCCCGCGACCGCCGGTGCCGGCTGGTCGGTCGAGACGACGAACTCCCGGAAGTGGTGTCGGTCGTCGACGGGGGCCTGCAGGCCGCCCACCTCGTCGATCCGGTGTGCGAGGTCACGGGCGTAGCGCACACAGTCCTCGGCGAGGTCGACCATCCCGTCGGGTCCGAGGTGCGCGACGTGCATCGCGGTCCGGAGTGCGACCCACGCCTGGTTCGTGCAGATGTTGCTCGTCGCGCGCTCCTTCCGGATGTGCTGTTCGCGGGTCTGGAGCGTCAGCGTGTAGGCGCGGTTACCGCGCCCGTCCTCGCTCGCGCCGACCAGTCGGCCGGGCACCTGCCGGAGGTAGTCCTCGCGCGTGGCGAAGATACCGAGTCCCATCCCGTAGCTCGTCGGCATCCCGAGTGCCCCCGCGCTCCCGACGACCACGTCCGCGCCGACGCTCGCCGGTTCCTGCAGGAGCGACAGCGCGAGCAGGTCGGTCCCGAGACAGAACAGCGCCTCGTTCTCGTCTGCCAGCGCGCCGATGTCGGTCAGTCGCTCCTCGATACAGCCCCGAACCGTCGGGTTCTCGGCGTAGACGAGGACGGTCTCCGCGTCCGCGAGGTCGGCGAGCGCGTCCACGTCCGCAGTGCCCTCGCTCGTCGGGTACTCCGCGACCGTCAGGTCGGAGCCGGTGACGTAGTTGTCCAGCACCGCGCGTTTCCCGTCTCTGAGGCTGTCGGGGACCAGCACGGTCGATCCGGAGGCAGAGCGAACGCGGTCCGCGAGTCTGGCGGCTTCGGCGAGTGCGGTCGCCGAGTCGTACATCGAGCAGTTGGCGACGCCCAGCCCCGTCAGTTCGACCAGCATCGACTGGTACTCGAACAGGACCTGGAGGAAGCCCTGCGTGATCTCGGGTTGGTACTGGGTGTAACTCGTCAGAAACTCCGACCGGTCCGCGAGGTGGTCCACCGGCGAGGGGACGTAGTGATCGTAGTGCCCCCGGCCCATGAACTCCACGAGGTCGTCGTTGCGCGAGAGCATCTCGGCGACCTCGTGTCTGATCTCGCGTTCGGTGCGCGGCGCGATGTCGAACACGCCGTCGAAGCCGACACCGTCGGGAATGTCGAACAGGTCGGCCTCCGACTCGGCACCGACCTCGTCCAGCATCGCCCGCGTCTCGGCTGGCGTGTGCGGTGCGAAGGGTGTGCCGCTCATCTGTCGGCTCCGGGTACGTCTGTACGGACTGCGGCCGTCGGTCGTCCCCCGGCGGACGGACCGACGCGCGTGTTACGGGAGAGATGCATCGTGGGTACTTCGATCACGGGACTCACCGAGACTAAGCCTTACGCAGTCGGCGAGGGAGGTAGTTGCGTAACTCCGTAGGCACCGACTGTCGGCACGGGCGTCTGCGGAGTGGCCGACTGGTGGCAGACGATTCCGTAGAGAGACCGACTATCGCCACGGGCGTCCGCGTAGTGCCAGACTGGCGGCAGACGCACCGGTGTAGTGGCTCGCTGTCGGGAGAGAGCTATCTGGTAGGCACCGGATTACGAAGCGGTTCGCACACGACACGTTCGGTATGGGAGTCCCACGACGTACCGTCCTCGTCGGGGCCGCCGTGACGCTCGCCGGTTGTAGCGGGGTGACGACCGGTGGTGACTCGGGGACCGACAGCCGAGCGGGTGACACGAACGACTCCGGAGAGACGACCGCCACGCCGGACGAGACCACGACCGAGTCGGCGGGCTGTGACCCGGCCGACGTGACGCGTCCAGCAGTGCCGACCGACGCGGCTGTCGAGGGGCAGTCGTATCCATCGCCCCCCGCAGCACCGACGACCAGTTCGGTGACGGCGTTCCTCAGCGAGTTCGAGACGGCGTTCGCGTGGAACCGTGCCGTCGGCGAGTACTCCGAGGTGACCGGGGTGAGGGTGCAGACGCTCGACGCCTTCGAACCTGTCGCGGTCGACCAGGGCTTCCGCGCCACCGGCAGGATGCGAGTGTTCGTCGTGATCGACGAGGGCGACGGCGACCGCCGAGTGGAGCGGTACGACTACGCCGCCAGCTACTTCGTCGGCGACGGTGGTGTCTACCGCGCCGAGACGGCCGACAGACAGACCGACCCACGGGAGAGCGCGGGCCGACAGCTCGTCGCGTGCAGTGCAGACGGGGAGAACTGAGGGTCGTTACTCGATCTGGTCGCGGTACGCCTCGGCCGACAGCAGGTCGTCGAGTTCGCTCTCGTCGGCGAGGGCGACCTCCAGCATCCAGCCGTCGCCGTAGGGGTCGTCGTTGACCAGTTCCGGCTGATCGAACAGGTCGTCGTTGACGGCCGTGACCTCGCCGGAGACCGGTGCGTACAGGTCCGAGACGGCCTTGATCGACTCGACGACGCCGAACGTCTCGCCGGCCGAGACGTCGTCGCCGACGCCGGGGAGTTCGACGAACACCACGTCGCCGAGTTCGTCCTGCGCGAAGTCGCTGATTCCGACGCGGACGGTGCCGTCGTCGCGTCGTGCCCATTCGTGTGAGTCCAGATAGTGTGTGTCGTCGGGTACGTCGAACATCAGTAGTCCTCCAGGAAGGGTGGGGTCACAACTTTCGCGCGTTTCTGCTGGCCGCGCACGACGACCCGGACGCGCGTGCCGGGGTCGGCGTGGTCCGCCGGGAGGTAGCCGAGGGCGATGGGTTCGTTCAGCGTCGGACTCATCGTCCCCGAGGTGACGGTGCCGACGACGTGGCCGTCCTCGTCGGTCACGTCGTAGCCGGTCCGGGGGACACCCCGATCCAACAGGGTGAGACCGACGAACTTCTCCGCGACGCCCTCAGCGTGGGCCGCCTCCAGTGCGTCCCGCCCGAGGAACTCCGTGTCGAGTTTGACGGTGAAGCCGATGCCGGCCTCGTAGGGCGTCCGGGGGTTCGACTCGTGGTCGAAGTCCTGTCCGGAGAGGAGATAGCCCATCTCGATACGGAGCGTGTCGCGCGCGCCGAGACCACAGGGCTGGCAGTCGACGGCGTCCCAGACCGTCTCGGCCTCGCTCGTCGGCACGAGCAGTTCGTAACCGTCCTCGCCGGTGTAGCCGGTCCGGGCGGTCCAGCAGTCCACACCCGCGACATCGGCGTACTGCGCCTCGAACTTCGAGAGGTTCCGGATCGGTGCGTCGGTCTGTTCGGCGACGAGATCCGGTGCGTCCGGGCCTTGGACCGCGAACATGGCGTACTCGTCGGTCGCGTTGCGGACCGTCGCGTCGAGGTCCCACTCGTCGCGGTGGTCGATCCACCAGTCGTGGATCTCCTCGTCGTGGCCCGCGTTCGGGACGAACAGGTAGCTCGCGTCGTCGGTCGGCAGTCGGTAGACCACCGTGTCGTCGATGATCGCGCCCTCCGCGTCGGTGATCGCCGCGTACTGGGAGTCACCGGGCGAGAGCGCGGTCACGTCGTTCGTCGTGAGCCGTTGCATGAGCGCGGTCGCGTCGGGACCCGCGACCTCTATCTCGCCCATGTGGGACACGTCGAAGATGCCGGCCGCCTCCCGGACGGCCGTGTGCTCCTCGCGGATCGAGTCGAACTCGACGGGCATATCCCACCCGCCGAACTCGGTGAACTTCGCCCCGCGTTCGGCGTGTCGCTCCCGTAACGGCGGTTTCCGAAGGGCCATACTCGAACGTCGGCTTTCCGCACAAAATGCTTTGGTATGTCGGCCGGCGTCACCGCTGGCGGCGAACTCGCCGACAAGAGGCGTCTCCCTCCCGAAAACACGGATCGAGGCCACCGTGTGGTTCGGTGACAGACGTGACAACTTTGGGTTATTTGTGGGATACTGCCGACCTTCGTCTGTCGATTGAGCCAGTTTCAACCTACTGGTGAAAGTCGGACGAGAGGCGTTTTCAGCTGTAGAAAACGCTCCTAACGGATTAAGACGCCTTCGTTCGAGAGAGTAACTATGAGCCGTCAGCAGGGGTCGGAGTTCGTGGTCGAGTGCAGTAGCTGTAACCAACCGTGGGTCTTCGCCGACAAGCAGGAGGCGTGGAAGTTCTGGATCAACCACGCGGACCACTACGGGCACCGCGCCGAGGAACCCGCCGCCGCACCGAAGGCCGATCCGCAGGAGTCGTAGGCGCGTCTGTTCTCGGTGGCCACAGCAGTCGAGAGCGACTGCGATGTCCCCGGAGTTGGGGAGAGTGGACCGGGTGACTCCGACGTCGTGCGGAGAGAAAGAGAGACGGGGAGACTGAGAGACTGGGAGAAGAAGAGATGGAGAGAAGAAGGCACCTCCGAGCGACTGTGACGGAGAACTACGACCCAAAGCTATAAGTCACCGTCGCCCGAAGTATTTACTATGAGCGTAGTAAGTTTCTCCACGACCGACACCGCCGACGTGAGCGCCACCGAGACCCGCCGCACCGCGACCTTCGCGGAGATGTCCGACGCGATGCAGATCTACTGAGGCCCGACTCTTCCGGCGGACTGTCGCACGTCTCCTCGCGTCTCACGAACTGGCCAGCAAGCGGAGCGTCTCGGTACGTTTCTGTAGCGCGTGTTGTTAGCACACTTCAGGAACCGTCATGGTCTCAGATGTGGTATCTATCTCAACGGCGGTACACGCCGACCACAATCATGAGTGACAAACCCCACCAGAACCTAGCGATCATCGGCCACGTCGACCACGGCAAGTCCACCCTCGTCGGACGACTGCTGTTCGAGACGGGGTCGGTCCCGGACCACGTCATCGAGCAGTACCGCGAGGAGGCCGAGTCGAAGGGCAAGTCCGGCTTCGAGTTCGCCTACGTGATGGACAACCTCGCCGAGGAGCGTGAGCGCGGTGTCACCATCGACATCGCCCACCAGCGGTTCGACACGGACAAGTACTACTTCACCATCGTGGACACGCCCGGTCACCGCGACTTCGTGAAGAACATGATCACGGGCGCGAGCCAGGCCGACCACGCCGTACTGGTCGTCGCCGCGGACGACGGCGTCGCCCCGCAGACCCGCGAGCACGTCTTCCTCGCGCGCACGCTGGGCATCGACGAACTCATCGTCGCGGTCAACAAGATGGACGTCGTCGACTACAGCGAGAGCGACTACAAGGCAGTCGTGAGCGAGGTGAAGGAACTGCTCGGACAGGTCCGCTTCGACACCGACGACGCGCGGTTCATCCCCATCTCGGCGTTCGAGGGCGACAACGTCGCCGAACCGTCCGAGCACATGTCGTGGTTCGACGGTCCGACCATCCTCGAGGCGCTGAACGACCTGCCGGAGCCACAACCCCCGACGGACGCCCCGCTCCGCGTCCCGATCCAGGACGTCTACACCATCTCCGGCATCGGGACCGTCCCGGTCGGGCGCGTCGAGACTGGCATGCTGAAAAACGGGATGGACGTCGTGTTCAACCCCTCCGGCGCGCGTGGTGAAGTGAAGACCATCGAGATGCACCACGAGGAAGTCGACCAGGCCGGTCCGGGCGACAACGTCGGATTCAACGTCCGTGGCGTCGGCAAGGACGACATCCGGCGCGGGGACGTGGCCGGCGAGGCCTCGAACCCCCCGCGCATCGCGGAGACGTTCAAGGCACAGATCGTCGTCATGCAGCACCCCTCGGTCATCACCGCCGGTTACACACCGGTCCTGCACGCCCACACCGCACAGGTCGCCGTGACCTTCGAGACCATCGACGCGAAACTCGACCCGAAGACCGGCGAAGTGGCGGAGGAGAACCCGGACTTCATCAAGTCCGGCGACGCCGCCATCGTGACGCTCCGCCCGCAGAAGCCACTCTCCATCGAGGTCGCCGGCGAGATTCCGGAACTCGGCTCCTTCGCGGTCCGCGACATGGGCCAGACCATCGCCGCCGGGAAGGTACTGGAGATCACCGACCGCGAGTGAGAACGCCGTCGCTGGCGTCCGAACAGAAGTGACCCGAGTCGGCCTCGGGGAGTCGTCCGGGTACGCTGGCGGGGTGCCGTGCAGTCGTGCAGTCGTGTCGGTTACGCCAGTTCGAGGACGATCTCGCCGTCGCGGCTCTTGTAGACGATCCGGTCACCGATCTCGACCTCGTCGCCGGACGCCGCGAGTTCTTCGCGGACTGCTTTGATCAGACTGATCCGCCAACGATCCGTCACTTTCGTCGTGCCCAGGATTTCCTCCTCGTCTGACATCGTTGAGTCTCACGTGGGCATTGTAGTTATGGACTTTTAGCTATTCAGACGAATTAGTCAAAAGTACCAACAAAATTTATATACTAGATATCCACTGCCGGGTGAAAGTGGTAACACGGCTGACGAGAAACAGCCCGCACTACCACGAGCCGTGGTATCACTCGCCCGAGACGTTCGCCGTATCTACCGGATAACGGACATGTTTGAGACTCGGGAACGACACGGGAGCGCAGTGGCCGTCGGCACGAGTCGGGACCGGTCACGGTCGGGTCGTGGTCGACAGAGCGGCGACTCCCGAGTCGGCGGGCGGGGAGGAGATGCCGGGGTGTACCGGCGACGGGTACTCGGTCTGTGTCGGGCGAGTTACTGCTTTTCGGTGATCGTCAGGGTGTACTCGCCGCTCCCGTCGTAGGAGTCCACGAGCATCTGGAGGTCCGTGGACGTGTCCGGGTTCGAGATGGTGATCGTCTCCTGGCTGTCGGTCGTCCAGGAGCGGTAGTCGTATGCACTCGTGCTCGGACAGTAGGTCGTACCGGTGCTGGCGTAGAGGTCGAAGTCGGCGAAGCTCGGTCCGTCGAGTTCGACGACCACCTCCGAGGGACTACTGTAGGTCCACGCGTAGCTCCAGCACTTGGAGTCGGCGTAACTCGACAGGCTGTCCGTGACCGACGAGGTGGTGGAGTCACCGCCGCCACCGCCGTCTCCGCCGTCGTCACCGCCACCGCCGCCGCCCGAACCCGGTTCGGTCTCGACAGCGTTCGCGGCGTCGACGCGACCCGACCCCTGCTCGTCGCTGGACAGGCCGACGTCGACTGCCGTCGCCTTGAGGTGCGAGCGCAGGTCGGCAGGCGACAGGTCGTACTGCGCCTGTGCGAGCCCCGCGACGCCGGAGACGACAGGGGTCGCCATCGACGTCCCGGAGATACGCTTGTACTTCGTGCTGGTCGTCCACGTCGAGAGCACGTCCGTCCCCGGTGCGGCGACGTCCGTGTTCGGGCCGTAGTTGGAGTACGTGGCGAGGTTCTCGTTCTGGTCCAGCGCGGAGACGGCGAGACACTCGCTGTAGGCGGCCGGGTAGGAGACGGACCCGGAGGAGTCGTTCCCGTTCGCCGCGATGGGGAGCGTTCCGTTGTTCACGGCGTACGAGACGGCGTTCTTCATCGTGCTGGTGTAGCCACCGCCACCGAGCGAGAGGTTGACCACGTCGGCACCCTGGTCGGCGGCCCACTGGATGGCGTCCGCGATGTCGGCCGTCGACCCGGACCCGGACTCCGAGAGCGCGCGCCCGGAGAGGATGGTGGAGTTGCTGATGCCCGAGACACCGACGCCGTTGTCGGTCGTCGCGGCCGCGATACCGGCGACGTGCGTGCCGTGGTACTCGTCGGCGAGGACGTCCGGGTACGGGTCGCCGTCGCCGTCGACGAAGTCCTGCCCCACGTCGGAGCCGAACTGCGCCGAGAGGTCCTCGTGGTCGTACTTGACGCCCTGGTCGACGACCGCGATGGAGACACTGGCCGACCCGAGTGTCGTGTCCCACGCGGCCGGGGCGTTGACCTGTTGTGGGGCGTACTGGTCGCCGAATCGGGGGTCACTCGGCGTCAGCAGCGCCTGGTGGGTCGCGTTCTGCTCGGCGTACTTGACGCGATCCTTCTTCGTGACGGCGTCGACGAAGTTCTGCCGAGCCGTGTCTGCGGCCTCGGCCGGGAACTTCACGGCGACGTAGCCGAGCTGTTTGTTCTCGTGGACGATGTCGGCGTTGCCCGGCACCGCGTCGGCCACTGCACCGCTGGGGCTGTCTGCGGTCTTCGAGACACCGACGAGAATCTCGTCTTCTTTCGCACCGGGCGAGCGGCCGGGCGTCGCCTGCGTGACGCCAGCGAAGGCGGCGGCCGTACCGACCGCACCGGTCGTTTTCAGGAATCCGCGACGATTCAGATCCGGGGTGCTATCGTCTGCCATGATGCAACCCACCGTATGTCAAACCCACATTTAGATTTTTGGTTCTTTTTCTGTACTTAACTCCACACATAACTCGGAGCGAGTTGAAAGTAGTTCTCAGCGTGCTGAGGATTCACCGTGCCGGAGTGCAGGGAGACAGGTGCGGCCCGGACGCGGGAGCAGACGGAACCACCACCGATTTGCGCGGTGACCGTCTACGGGCCGTATGGACCTGTTGAACCGGCTCTCGGGGGGGAGCGAATCCACCGAGGGTGTCGGGTTGTTCGTCGACGGGCCGAACGTGCTCCGCGACGAGTTCGACGTCGACCTCGCCGACGTGCGGGCGGCCGCAGAACGCGCCGGCCACCTGCGTACCTGCCGGTTGTACCTCAACGAGCGCGCGCCGCCGGGGTTGATCCAGGCCGCCGAGGCGAACGGCTACGAGGTCGTCGTCACCTCCGGCGACGTGGACGTGAAACTCGCGGTCGACGTCACCCGGTTCGTCTGCGAGAGCGACCCGGCGGTCGTCGCGGTCGCATCGCGGGACACCGATTTCAAACCCGCACTGGAGGTCGCGAACGCGGCCGGCGTCCGGACACTCGCCATCGCACCGGGGACACACGGTCGCTCCGACGCGCTCCGAAACGCCGCCAGCGACGCCGTGACGCTGGGTGAGTGACCGGCAGTCGCCGTGGTGAGTCCACGCCGAGCGCTCGCGGCGACAGTTCGAAGCTCGTGAGACCTGTCTCGGCTTCGGATAGATTTCTGAGATGGGAGAGAGTCGACACCAACAGTCGTTTGTGAAAAGAACCGGATACGGTCGACGAGCGAAGCGAACGTCCCATTTTTTAAGCGGGCGGCCGACCCCTCGGGTATGGAGTCACTCGGGATGCCGGTCCTCGACGACCACCTCCACCTCGATCCGGGATCGGGGCAGGGGATGGACGCGGTCGAGGACTTCGCGGTCGTCGGCGGGACACACCTGCTGGTCGTGAACAAACCCTCGTGGCACCTCGGCGTGGAGGCCGAGACGGGCGACGACTTCCACGCGGTGTTCGAGGAGACGATCGACATCGTCGAACGAGCCACCGAGCGACTGCGCGGCCGGGCGTGGTCGGTGCTGGGTGTCCACCCCGGGCTGATCTCACGGCTGGTGGACGAACGGGGCTTCTCGCCCGCCGAGGCGCGCGACCTGATGCAGGCCGGACTCGACGTGGCGGCGGAGTACGTCGCGTCGGGTGAGGCGCTGGCGCTGAAGTCCGGCCGACCGCACTACGACGTGAGCGACGCGGTGTGGGACGCCTCGAACGCGGTGATGTGCCACGCCTTCGAACTCGGGGCCGACCTGGACTGTGCGGTCCAACTGCACACCGAGGGTGCGGACGACCTGACCGAGATCGCGGAGTGGGCAGAAGAGCGGGACCTCCCGCGTGAGCGCGTCGTCAAACACTACGCGTCGGGGAGTCTCGTCGGCCCGACACCCTCGGTGATGTGCCGGAAGGAGTGGTTAGAGACGGCCGTGGGACGCGACGTGCCGTTTCTGATGGAGACGGACTTCGTGGACGACCCGGACCGGCCGGGTGCGGTGATGGGACCGAAGACGGTGCCGCGTCGGGTCCGGTGGTTGCTGGAGGAGGGCCACGACGAGGCCATGCGGCGTGCACACGTCGAGACGCCACGGGACGTGTACGGGATCGATACCGAAGCGACGCTAGAGTGAGAGGGTGAAACCGTCGGTGTGAACGCTGGCGAGTGAGTCGTGTAGAGCTTGGATGTTGTGATCGGAGAAAACTCGGTCGAGTCGGTCGCGGACACTTCTGTCGAATCTGTCGCGGACGCTTCTGTCGCGGACGACAAGAGGTGAAAGCCCCCGGCCCCTTTCAGTCCCACCCGAAACTGTGCGACCCATCGTGTCGTCACCGGTCGTCACCCGGTTTCGCAACGCGGTGGTGGGAACCCGGCGGTCGCAGTGATCCCCGACCCTCCCCGACTGCCGACGACGCGACCTGCGAGCAGGTCCTCACAGAGTTCGGACACTGCTCGGTTTCGGTCGTCGGCAGATCGCGTCCGGACTGGGTTCCGGGTGTCGAAGTGGAGTCAGGTGACGAGTTGAGTGTGCGCTTCGATTCAATTTCCGGCGCGCGCGAGCAACCGCGCGCGAGGGAGGGGACCGGGCGGTGCGAAGAGGTCCCCGAGGCTGGGGAGGACGAGGTGCGGTGCCGTGCTGTCGCGGATGCGGTCGCGGTGCTGTCGCTGTCGAGTATTTTGTTTGTCCCGGATTGAGTAGCGGTACCGGTGCGGTTGCGGTCTGCAGTGCGGGCTTCTCGGAGATGCGCTACGACGTGTAGCGGTGCTGTCGCGGTCACGGTCTGCGGTGCTGATGCTGTCGTTGTACCAGTCGCGGTCGGTGTGCAGTCACGAACTCCGATCCCACGCACAGTCTAACCGAACCACAAGTAACCACGACTCGATCACTCCTCTCTCGCACCCACCAACCCGTCGTCGTCCCGCACAGCCATGCTCGCCACCGGATCACCCTCGTAGACCGCCAACCCCTCCGCGAGACCGAGCACGTAACCGTCGTACTCGCTCTCGACTGTACCCCGCGACTCACCCGCCGGGCCGACGATTTCCGCAACGACCTGCCCCGATTCCACCGCGTCACCCGGTGCGGCGCGATGGCGGACCAGTCCCGCGACCTCGGTTCGCGGACCGACGAACCGCCGGACCGGAAATTCGACCGGTGCGTCCGGCACGCCGGCACCCGGATCGGCCACCTCGCTGGGCACCGAATCGACCATCTCCAGGTGTGCCAGCACGCCGTACACGCCCGCGACGCCGGCCCGCACCCAGTTCGAGTCGACGACGCTGTGCCCCCCTAATTCGGCCGTGAACGCCGGAATGCCCGCCCCGTTCAACACCGCGCCGGCGGTCGACCGCTGGAGCGACTGGTCGAGATACTCGCCGGTCGGGTACTCCGTCACGACCGGGAGCCCGAACGCCGAGACGAGGTCGGACAACTCCTCGGCCAGTTCCGCCGCTGTCGACTCCTCGCGCCGGTCGCCGTACAGCACGCGGTCCCGAATCGAAAAGGGCACCGACCCGATCTGTGCGGTGTGCAGGTCGATCAGCGCGTCGGCCGACGAGACGAGCAGATCGTACAGCCTGCTGTCGATACGCTCCTGTACCTCCGGCGGACGAGGCGACTCCGACTCGGACCCCGGATCGGGAAAGTAGCGGTTCGGATCGTCGTCGCCGTAGTACGACACCCGAGAATTCCGCCGAACTCCGGCCGGATTCACGACCGGGACGGAGACCACGGTCCCGCGCAGTCGTTCCGGGAGGTCCGCGCGCACGGCGTCCTGTGCGACAGCGACCCCGGTCGCCTCGTCGCCGTGGACCCCGCCGGTGAGCCACAGCGTCGGTCCCGGTTCCGTGCCCTCGGCGACCACCACCGGGAGCGACTCGGTCCCGCCGGTCGGCAGATCGGTCGCGTCGAGCGTCCCGCGAACGACGGTCCCCGGGTCCGCGTCTGGGAGTTCCATACCCGAGTGTCGGTCGACCGGGAGAAAAAGCCTCGACACCGATCGGTCGTGGTCGGGGTCCGCTTACGCCTCGAAGCCGGCGAGGACGCCCTGCCCGTCGGTGCCGCCGATATCCGGCAGGGTCGCGCGCTCGGGGTGTGGCATCAACACCGCCACACTCGCTCGGTCGCCGATCACGCCCGCGACGTTCCCGGTCGACCCGTTCGGGTTCGCCGACTCGGTGACGTTCCCCGCCGCATCGCAGTACCGGAACAACACGCGGTCCTCGGCCTGGATCGCCTCGTAGCGATCCGCCTCGATCTCGAACCGACCCTCACCGTGTGCGATGGGCAGGGAGATCACCTCGCCCTGCTCGTAGGCCCGCGTCCACGGCGTGTCCGCGCGTTCGACCCGCAGGTGGACGTGTTCACACTGGAAGCGTGCGCTCCGGTTGGTGGTGAACGCGCCGGCCGTCAGCCCCGACTCGCTCCCGATCTGCGCGCCGTTGCAGACGCCCAGCACGGGCATCCCGTTCTCGGCGGCCTCGCGGACTTCGGCCATGATCGGCGACCGGGCGGCCATCGCGCCGGCCCGGAGGTAGTCGCCGTAGGAGAAGCCGCCGGGCAGGAGAATCCCATCTGTCTCCTCGGGGAGGCCGTCCTCGTGCCAGACGCGGTCGGCGTCGATACCGAGGTGTGCCAGCGCCTGCACCGCGTCCCGGTCGCAGTTCGACCCGCCGAACTGCACGACAGCGACCGTCACGCTACGCCTCCGGGGTCGCGCGCTCCGCGACGGTCACGTCGTAGTCGTGGATCGTCGGGTTCGCCAGCAGGCGTTCGGCCATCTCCGCGGCCTCCTCTTCGGCGGTCCCGGCGTCGGGCGCGTCGAGGTCGATCTCGAAGCGGTCGGCCGAGCGCAGGTCGTCGAGTTCGAAGCCGAGTCGTTCCAGTGCGCGCTGTGTCGTCTCGGCCTCCGGGTCGAGGACGCCGTGTTTCAGTCGGACGACGACGGTCGCGGTGTAGGCGGTCATCGGTCGATGGTGCGTGGTCGTGGGTAAAATGGGTTTTGGACGCGATCGGCTATGCACGTTCTTCCAAAATCGACCGTCGGACGGTGTCGGCGAGACAACTCACTCGTCGTACTGCATCGCGTCGATCAAGACGTTCTGCTCGCGTGACCACTCCTCGTCCGGCGTCGTCCGGACGTGGTCGGCCCACGCGATTACTCGTTGGACTTTGTGGCGGTCACTGCTCTCCTGCTTCTCTCGAAGCCGTTCGTCGCTCATCGAGTGCCTCCTCCGCGTTGAGTCGCTGTGTGTGGTTTTAGAGGCTTTCAACATCAAGATGTCACCGAACATCCGACAGGGGTGGAGCGAGTCGAGAATATCTGTTGCCGTGTGGTCGCTCGGCAGTGGTATCGACCTTCGAATCCTTGCACAGAACGGAAGCGGTTTACCTCACGGTGCCGTCCGGCCGGATATGTCTCAGCCCGAACGGCAGGAGGTGACGGTATGACGCGCGAGTACACCCAGATCACCGTTATCGGAGACGACAAGACCGGAATCGTCGCCAAGTTCACCACCCTGCTGTTCGAGCGCGGAATCAACATCGAGGACATCGACCAGGCGGTCCGCGAGGGGCTCTTCCGGATGACGCTCCACGCCGACACCGCCGAGATGGTCTGCTCGAAGGAGACCCTCCAGGAGGCGCTCGACGACCTCGGCGACGAGATGGGCGTCGACGTGCAGGTGCGGTTCCCCTCCGACCGGGAGACGCAGGGCATCGCGGTGCTCGTCACGAAGGAGTCCCACTGTCTCGAAGCACTGTTTCAGGCGTGGGCCTCCGGCGACTTCGACGCGGACATCAGCGTCGTGATCGGCAACCACCCGAAACTCCAGCCACTCGCAGCGCACTACGACGTCCCGTTCCACGACATCGGCGACGAGAAGGGGTCGCCCGACGAGGACGAACTGCTGGACCTGTTGGCCGAGTACGACGCCGACCTCATCGTCCTCGCGCGCTACATGCGCATCCTCTCGCCGAACGTCGTCTTCCGGTACGAAGACCGGATCATCAACATCCACCCGAGTCTCCTCCCGTCGTTCCCCGGTGCGGCGGCCTACCGGCAGGCGAAAGAGGAGGGGGTCCGCATCGGCGGCGTGACGGCCCACTACGTCACGACCGATCTCGATCAGGGGCCGATCATCGCCCAGCGCGCGTTCAACATCCCGGACGACGCGAGCGTCGACGAGATCAAGGAACTCGGGCAACCCCTCGAGGCCGAGGCGCTGGTCGAGGCCATCAAACTCCACCTCGACGACGCCGTGACGATCCACCGTGGGCGGACCAGCTATCGCGACGGCGTCGACCCCGAGCGCTACCAACTCGGCATGGCCGAAGCCATCGAGTCGGCGAACCCGGACCGACCGATCGACGGGATGGGCGACGTGATGGAGGGTCGTGACGACGAGAGCGAGAGCGAGCAGACCGACGAGGCGGACTCGCCGGAAGCGACCACGGACGACTGAGCGGTCGGCGATCGAGGACCGAACCGTCGGGCACTGGCTGCCGACGCGGTGGCGACCGCCTTCTCTTACAGGTCCCGCACCGCGTCGACCGCCGCGTCGATGTCGGGCGCTTCGAACCACTCCGAACCGGTGTAGGCGTTGGCACCGGCGGCGTAGAGGTTCGCGACCGCCTGCCGCACGTCGTGGGGCAACTCGCGGGGTTCGACGGCACAGAGCGTCCGCCAATCGGCGACGCCCTGCGCGTCGGCCTCGGCTTTCGCGTCCCCGACGGCCTCGACCCACTCTGGCTGTTCGCGCTTGTACCACTGGCGGACGACCTCCTTCGAGACCTCCTGGCCGGCGTAGCCGAACCGGTTCTCGTCGAAGGTGCCGGCCACGTCCGCGACTTTGATCGCGCCGTCGTGGTAGAGACACTCGATCTTCCCGTCCTCGTGGGTGAAGTCGGCGCGACTCGCCCGGTCGGTGAGCATGTGGTTCACGGCGAGCGCGAGTTCTTCGAGTCGGTCGACGCTCGCGTGGCCCGCGATTGCGTCCGCCTCGTCGCGGGAGAGGTAGCGGTCCTGTTCCTCGAACTTCGTAGAGAACTCGACGACCGGCCGGGGGAGATCGACGACCTCGTCGGGCCACTCGTCGTAGTCCAGATCGAGTTCTGCCGGCTCTCGGCGTTTCCGGAGGCTGGACCCGAGGGGAACGGTGTTCCGGAAGACGATCTCGAGGGGGATCAGGTAGTTCTCGCCCGCCTCGCGGTGGAACGCCTCGTAGTCGTACTCGCCCGCGTCGTAGGGTAGATCGGGCACTTGCGTCAGATCGATGGCCATCTCACGGGGCGCGCTGGGCGCGTCGCCGAGGTCGACGATTTCGCGGGTCCCGGCGTCGGCTGTCGACTCGCCACTCTCGTCGGCGTCCGACACGCTCGCCGGGTCGACCACGCCCCGGTAGTGGGTCGGGATGTGGTTCACGTCGAACAACTCGAAGTTGAACGCGCCCATCGTGCAGAGACTCGCGCCCTTCCCCGGAATCGTGTCGGGCATCGTCCCCCAGTCGAAGACGGAGTAGTCGTCGGTGAAGACGAACGCCCCACGGCCCAGTTCCTCGGCGGTCGGCTCCCGGTCGACGCGGAACTCCTTCACGCTGGTCATGGTCGGGACAGTGCGGCCACGGGCCATGAATCTTTCAGTTCCGTGCGCAAGCTGGGCATCGGTGGCAGGAATCTATCCGCGTTCGTGCATCACTCGTCGGGTGGAACGGACACGGTCGTCGGCTCCTCGCGTCGCCGACTCCACGCGGGAGGCGGTGTCGTCCTCCGCTCACGCCGACTCCCCGTCGACCGGTTTCACGAGCAGGAGCGCCGGATCGTCGCCGTAGTAGTCGGCGTCGTACTGCGACGCCTCGAAGCCGAGCGACCGGTAGAAGGAGCACGCCCGGTCGTCGTCCGGCGAGACGGCCAGTCTGACGAGGTGGGAGTCGGCGTCCGCGTGTCGCTCGGCGACGGCGGCGAACAGGCGGTCGAACAGCGCCGCACCGTAGCCCTGTCGCCGGTGGTCGGGGGCGACGACGACCTCCGCGACGTGGGTCGGATCGCCACGAACCGCCAGCAGGTAGCCGACGACCGCCCCCGTCTCTCCGACCGCGACGAACACGTCGAACGCCGAGAGCGCGGCCCCGGGAGTCGCCCCCGTCGCCGGCGACTCGGCCGGGTCCGGCACAGACACATCGGCCAGCGCCGCCGCCAGCAGGTCCGGACTCGGCCGTGAGAGATGCGACTGGAGACGGTCGAGTGCAGACCGGTCGGTCGGTCTCGCGCGGCGGATCACGGGCCGGCGGGGAGCAGGAGGAGCGCGAGCAGGACGCTGACGACCGCGCCGGAGAGCGTGGCGGCGAAGTTCACCGCCTCGTTGCCGACCCGGTCGCCTTCCAGCGTCGCACCGAGGATCGAGTCGACCGTCATCCCACCGACGCCCCCTGCGGCGACCACCAGCGCGCCGAGTGGACTCACCGACAGCAGGCCGACCGCGATCAGCGCGATGAGGCCCGCACCGACGACGCCGGCGATCTCACCCTGCCACGTGACGCCCCCGTCGGTCCCCGGCGGGACACGCTCGAAGGTGGTGATGAGACGCGGCTGGTCGTACAGGCCGCCGATCTCCGAGGAGAGCGTGTCGCTCATCGCGGCCGCGAGCGACCCGGCGAAGGCGAACACGAACAGATCCGCGAGCGCCGGCACCGGCAACTGTGGACTGGCGGCGTAGCCGACCACGGCGACGAGTGCGACCGCCGCGTTGCCGAGGACGTTGCCGGTCCCGCGTGCGCCGTCGTTGTCCTCCGCGACGCCCCGCTCCTGCTTCGCCTCGTACTTGAACTTCGTCGAGAGCGCGCCGATGCCGAAGAAGGCGATCAGGGGCGCGAACCAGCCGAGACCGCCGAGGACGATGGTCAGCATCCCCAGCAGGACGCCGGTCAGCATCCCCGGCACCGAGGCGGTCCCGAGCGCGTAGGAGGCGTACCCCAGCGCGAACATCACGCCGAGCGCGAAGGCGATCTCCGGAAGCGTCACGACGAGGTCCAGCGCGCTCAGACCCCACAACAGCAGGCCGACCGACAGCATCACCAGCGGGTCGTCCCGCTGGAACAGCATCGTGCGGAGCAGCGCCGCCACGAGGACGCCCGTCGCGGCGAGAAAGGCGCTGGTCGGCGCGTCGAGTGCCGTGAGTGCGGTCCCCTCCGCGAACTGGACCGCGAGTCCGCCGAGGCTCCCGGCGAGGAAGCCGCCGCCGGCGAAGCCGGCGACACGCGGGAAGGGGTCGTCACTCTGGGTCCGGACGACCTGCTCTGTGAGGTTGCCGTAGGAGAGCACGAGGACGCTCGTCGCGAAGACGGTCGCCGGCATCCGGAACTCCTCGCGGGGGACGGTGGTCAGCAGTGCCAGGCCGGTCGCGGCGAGCGCGAAGCCCGCCAGCCCGTTCAACTGGCCGTCCTCGTGGTCGCCGGGGCGGGCGAACAACTCGAACAGTCGCCCCTCCGTGACCACGAACGCCGCGAGGAGCGCCACGGCGACGAAGGGGGCCGCCGCCGCCGCCCCGAGCGCCGGGGCCGCGAGCGCGAGGGTGCCGACGAGGGCGAATCCCCCGGCACGCCGGACTCTCGATGTCACGACCCTCTCTACCTCCGACGCGCACTTAACCCTCCCGACACCGAGCCGACGACTTTACTCCCCCCGCGCTCGCACGGCCTGTCGTGGGCCTGTACGACACCTACCTCGGCGTCCGGGACCGCCTCCACTCGGCCGACCCGCCGCGTCACGTCGCGGTGGTCATCACCGAGCGCGACCTGCTGGAACAGGGTGCCTACGAGACGCTCTCGGCGTTCTTCGGCTGGGCGTTCGAGTACGGCGCGGAGCGCGTCACGGTCTCGGTGTCGGTACTGGACGAGGCCGTCGTCCCCACCTTGGAGCGCGAACTGCGGGAGGTGGACGCCCCCCGCGAGGTCGCGGTGCGTGGCCCGGACGACACCGAACAGGCCGACGCGCCCATCCAGATCAGTATCGGCCTCGGCGGGAAGGCGGAGTTCGCGGAGGCCGTGAAGTCGGTCGCCCGCGAGGTGGAGGCCGGGCGGTTGGAACCAGACGACATCACCGAGGCCGACGTGGAGGAGCGACTGGTGTTTCCCGACGAACCGGATCTGGTGGTGAAGACCGGTGCCGAACGGTTGTCTGACTTCATGATCTGGCAGTCGGTCTACTCGGAACTGTACTTCACCGACGTGAACTGGCGCGACTTCCGGAAGCGGGACTACCTCCGGGCCGTGTTGGACTTCAAGGACCGACAGCGACGATTCGGGCGATAAGTGGGATTCTCTGAGACAGTCGGAGGCGTTTACACGACTCCTGTCGAATCGGTCGAGTCGGTGCCTGACAACTCGGTCGAATCAGTCGTGGGCGACGAGGGGTGAAAGCCCCTGCGCTCTCGACCTCCCGCGACTTGGTGCGCGCTTCCCTCAGGCTGGCGGGGCAAGCCCGCCAGCCTTCAGTCCAGTGCTACCGGCGCCGGGGGGAGGGCCGAGAGCGCGGCCCCTTTCAGTCCCACCCGGAACTGTGCGACCCACCACGTCGTCACTGGTCGTCACCCGGTGGGTCGTCGCAGGTCTGGAACCCGGCGTGGCTCGTACTCCCCACTCCTCCCCGACTGCTGACGACCGAACTGCGGGCAGGTCCTCGCTGTCGCTCGGACACTGCCCGGTTTCGGTCGTCACCAGCTCGCATCCTCAGTGGGTTCCGAGTGTCGAACTGTGGTTGGGTGACGAGTGTGGCGTGGGCTTTCACTCACGATCCGGCGCGCGCGACTGACGCGCGCGAGGGAGGCCACCGGGCGGTGCGGAGAGGTGGCCGAGGCTGGGGAGGACGAGGTGCAGATGCGGTCGCGGTCTGCGGTGCGGTTGCGGTTCCTCGCGCTCGCACGAGTAGCGGTGCTGGTGCGGTCGTGGTTGCAGAGGATGTCGCAGTCGCAGTTTGCGGTGCTATCGCACTTCCAATCTCAATCGGCGATACCGCCACAGTCACGGTTGCAGTCGCTCTCGAACCACGACCCATACGAAGAAAATCCACAGTCCGAAGCGCCGACCGCACCCTACAGCTCTATCTCGCCGTCCATCTCCGGCACTTCGTCCTCCAGCCACTCCCGGAACCACTTCACGCGCTTCAGTCGCCGGTGGGCGATGCCCTCCGCCGTGTCGCTCTCGATGCGCCGGGAGGCGTCACGCCCGCGTTCGAGGACGCGTTCGATCATCTCGGCGGCGTCCATGTGCGTCCGGGCCTCGTAGCCCATCCGGAGCAGCATCAGCGCCGTCCCGTTCGCGCCGACCTTGTCGAGGATGTCCGCCTCGATCAGACAGCGCGTCTCCAGCGAGACGTCCGCGAGTGGACCCTGATAGGAGTGGTCCTCGACCGACTGGCACACCTGCTCGACGAACGACTGGGGGTAGTCGCCGTGGGAGGCGAGGAACTCGCGGGCGACACGGGCACCCTCCTCGGCGTGGACGTCCTGTTCGGCGTCCAGTTTGGCGATGTCGTGGAACAGCGCCGCGACCCGGACCACGTCCACGTCCGCGCCCTCGCGCTCGGCGATCTTCGCCGCCAGTTCCTCGACGTTCAGGATGTGGTTGAAACGGTACTCCGCGCTGTGCCACGGGTACCACCGCATCCGGCCGCCGTCCTCCTCGTTCTCGACGCTCGCCGTGAGATAGTCCGAGACGAACTGTCGCATCTCCTCGTACTCCGCCTCCGAGACGGAGGACTCCTTGATCTCAACGCCCACAGTCCCACCTCCGGGACCGACCGTACTCGTTCATAGTTGGTCGAGATAAGGGTCGTTCGCTTCTTAGGCGTTACGACAGGATTACCACGACAGTACACTTTCCTCGCCCGAACACACCGGATTTCGCCCCTGCGCCGTCCGACGGTTCACGACACGTCCGCGCCGAGACAGACCCCGAATACGACACGTCAGCCTGCGCCGGTCACACCACACGACAGACGACGACAGTCACACCACACGACGGACACCCGAACAGAGACAGAACCACACGCCCTGCCGCCGGGGAAGCCGGTAAGTAGCTCCGCCGGCTTCCTCACTGCATGACCGAACTACGCTACCTCGCGGACCCGACCGTGCAGACCTTCGAGGCGACCGTCGACCGCGTCGAAGGCGACCGGGTCGTCCTCGACGCCACCCAGTTCTATCCGACCGGCGGCGGCCAACCGCACGACACGGGCCGGCTGACGGGGCAGGGTGCGGACGGAACCGGTCGAACGTGGCACGTGACCGACGTGCAGAAGAAAGACACCGTCTACCACACGCTCGTCACGGACGACGAGGACGCCGAACCGACGCCGGCCGAGGGCACCACCGTCACCGGTGACCTCGACTGGGAGCGCCGCTACGCACACATGCGCTACCACACCGCACAGCACCTCCTCTCGGCGCACCTGCTCGACGCCTACGACGCCGAGACGACCGGCAACCAACTGTACGCCGACCACGCGCACCTCGACACCGGCTACGACCGATTCACCGAGACCGACCTCACAGAGATAGAGACCGAACTGAACAGCCTCGTCGAGTCGGCACTCCCCGTCAGGTGGTACGAACTCGACCGCGCGGTCGCCGAGGAGCGACTCGACCCCGAGCGCACGCGCATCCACCTCCTGCCGGACTCGATCACCGAGGTCCGGATCGTCGAGATCGGTCCCGCAGACGACCCGCTCGACCGGACGGCCTGTGCCGGCACGCACGTCGCCACCACCGACGAGATCGGCGAGATCGAGATCACCGGCAGGGAGACGAAGGGGAGCGACGAGGAACGGCTGAACTTCGTCCTCCGGTGAGACGCGGTCGAGACACTACCGAGTCGGTCGTCACTCGTCTCGCGGCAGGCAGTGCCACTCGCTCCCGCGTCGGCGAATCCGGTAGTCACAGTCCCGCAGGAGGTCGGCGAGCGCCGACTCGTGGTCCGCCCGCGTCCGGTCTGTGTCCGGCACGTCGTGGACCTCCAGGTACACCACCGGGCGATGTCGGCGCAGGGTCTCGCGTGCACCCAGCAGCACCTCGTACTCGAACCCCTCCACGTCGATCTTCAGGTGATCCGGCGGCGACAGTTCGGCGGCGGCGACCAACGCGTCGACGGTCGCCACCGGGACCGAGACGGTATCCTCGACACTGGCCTCCCACGCTCCCGCGTTCCCGGCGTTGAACGAGCCGAGTTCGTCGTAGTTCGACCGGTAGAACGTCGCCGCGCCCGACTCGCTCCCGAGACCGACCCCTCGGACGTCGATCCGGTCCTCGAAGGCGTTCAGTCGGACGTTCCGCCGGCACTGCTCGACGACGCTCGGCGACGGTTCGAAGGCGACGACCTGCGCGTCCGGACACGTCGCGGCGACCGCCAGCGCGTAGACGCCGGTGTTCGCCCCCGCGTCGATCACCACGTCGCCCGGGTCGACGCTTCGGCAGAGCGTCGCCAGGAGTCTGTCGTCTCCGTGTTTGTTGACGAGTTCGTAGCTCCGGAAGGACGCTCCGTCGACCGACTTGCTGGGCGCGAGCAGTTCGTACCGGTGGTTGAGTCCGACGAGCAGGTAGTACGTCGAGAAGACCACCAGGCGGAGTCGACGACCGACGCCGACCGCGACACGCCGGAGTGAGTCGGTCGAGCGACGGGCGGCAGGTCGGCCCGCGAGTGTGCGGCGAAGTCGGGCGAGCAGAGACACGTCCGCATCTGTTCGGGCGACGGCATTGAGCTTTCGACTCGGGAGTCCCGAGCGACAGCGACACCGCCGGTGATAGCAAACTGACGACTGCGTCACAATATCACTCGAACTACGTTCTTCTCCTCGGGTGACGTCTCTCACTGTATGAAGCGCCGCACGTTCGTCGGGACGACCGGCGTCGTCCTCCTCGCTGGCTGTGCAACTCAACCCACGACCGAGACCCCGACTGCCGATCCGACCCCGACCTCGACGGAGCGACCCACGACGACCCCGGACGGGACCGACACGCCGACCACGGAGCCGACGGAGACGCCCGAACCGACCGACACGCCCGACGACGCGGCCGCAGCGCTCGAGCGGGCACAGACCGCACTCGTCGCCACCGTCGAGGCGTTCCTCGCGGTCAGCGACCGTGACGACCCCGACTTCGGGACGGACGTGGCCGGCGACGCGACCGACTTCGATCCGAAACCCGCACTGGAGGAACTGACGACCGCCGAGGCCGCCATCGCCGAGGCAGAGCGACTGGCGACGGGCGAGCAGACGCAGACCGTCGAGACGCTCCGACTGACCGCCCGGTTCCTCGGCGACACGGTCGCGCTCCAGCCACAGCACGTCAGACTCTACACCCGCGTCCGCGAGATGGAACGGCTGTTCTACCGCGAGGGGGGACTGAGTCGGACGCAGGACCGCGTACGGGCGCTCCGGAACGACGTCGACGACCTCGAACCGGCACACGAGCGACTCCGCAGACAGCTTCGAAACCTCGACAGCGAGCGGATGCAACGGGTGCGGGCGGTCTCGTACCAACAGTTAGAACGCCGTGTCGGACTCTACGAGGGTGAACGGGAGGCGGCCGCGATCGTCCGGGAACGCTTCCGGCGCATGGTCACGGCCCAGCGTGCCTTCGAGGAGGGACAGAACACCTACGCCGGCGGAAACCAGTTCGGGCGGGCAGAGAGCCGGTTCGGCTCCGCTCGCACCGACTTCACCAGCGCCGCCGGCTACCAGTCGAACTTCGAGGCCCCGCCCTCGTTCCGCCCGGTGCTCCGGCGGTCGACCTGTTACTGCGAGACGATGGCGCAGGCGGCACTCCAGTTCCGCGAGGCGGCGACGGCCCGCCAGAACGGGAACGACGGCGAAGCCGACCGCCGCCGCGACCGCGCCCGACGGGCGGTCGACGACCTGAGCGAGTGTAACTTGCGAGGGTAGGAGTATAAGAAGTTTAGTCCCGAGCGGATTCGAACCGCTGTCCTGGGCTCCAAAGGCCCAGATGATTGGCCACTACACCACGGGACTGACGGTCGAGTGCGTGGGCGTCGAGTGACGGCGGTCTCCCACCGGCGACCGCACTCGCTACTGAGTATCGGTCACGCGGTTATAAAAAGTCCGGATTGATGGACGGTGGCTCCGCCGACGACCCCCGTCTGCCGTCTCGGTCGACCCCGTCACCGCGTGCGTCGTCGAGACTCGGGCAGTGTCGTGGGGACGTCGAAATCGAGAGTGACGTGACCGTCTCAGGCGCCACGCTCCGCGCGTTCGACGGTGTAACTGCCGCAGTCGGGGCAGACGTGGTACTGCACCTCGAACCCCGCCTGACAGCCGTGACAGCGGTACGACGGCGGCTCCGGTTTCGTCAGACCCGCGAGCCGTTTCAGCCGACTCAGCGGTGTGCTCCTCCCACCCATGCCTTCGATGTTACACGTGCTACTCGCATTAACATTCCGGTGAGATTACAGTCGTGAGAGTCGCGTCAGGTTCGGTGAGGAGTCCACCAGCGACACGCCGGAGCGACTGTCCGCAGGCCGGCAGGATTCGCCACGAGTCGGCGACTCGTCAGCTCTGACGGCGCGGCGATCCGGCGGTGACAGACGAGAGCGCGACAGGTTCAGTCGGCGGGCGTCTCGGGTTCGAGTTCGAGATAACAGCAGGCGTCGGTCTCCGCGTCGAAACAGTCCGGACACTCCGGGTTCCGGTCGATGATCGTGTCCAGTCGCTCGGCCACGGTGTCGTCGATGACCGGTTCGAGTTCGCGGGCCTCGGCGCGGAACTCGGCGACGTCGAGGACGTTGGCGAGGAAGCGTTCGATGATGCAGTACGTCTGGAGCGCCTCGCGGGCGCGGACGATGCCGTCGTCGGTCAGCGTGACGCCCTTGTACTTCTCGTGTTCGGCCAGGCCGCGGTCTTCGAGTTTGCCGATCATCTCGTTCGCGCTGGCCGGACTCACGTCGAGTGCGTCCGCCAGCGCGCCGGTCGCGGCCGGGCCGTCTTCCACTCGTTGAAGCAGGTAGATCGCCTTGAGGTACTGGTCTGCCGTGTTCATTCCCGAGTCTCCATGATTCGCGTCACTTGTTCGACGCCCTCCTCCTCGTCGGCCCGTATCTCACGGAGCATCGAGAGCAGACGGTCGCGGTCGATTCCGAACTCGGCGTCGCTGGCCTCGATAGCCTCGATCAGGTCGTCGTAGAACTTGTAGGCCGTCTCCTCGTTACACAGTTGGTCGTAGAGGACGCCGTCGAAGTCCTCGGGCTTCGTCTGGCCGTACTTCGCCTCGACGAGGCCGTCGATCTCGTCGAACGGGATCGTCTCGGCGTCGAGTTCGTCGATGACGGCCGAGAGACGTTCACGGTGGCGGGCCGACTCCTCGGCGGCGTCGGCCAGCAAGTGCTCGATCTCGGGGTCGAGTGTCCGCTCCTCTGCGGACAGCGACTCGTAGTGGTTGTGGGCACGGGACTCGACGACCTCCTCCAGCACCACGCCGATCTGGAGCAGGCGCGCGAGTTGGTGGTCCGACGAGACCTGGGAGCCGACGCTCACGCCGACCACCGGCCGTCGAGGCCCTCCGGAGGATGCATACGACGTTCTCCGGGCCTGTGTGACTTAAACAGTTCCCTGTTCGGCGGCCGAGAGCGACGACTCGGCGTCGAGTGCGGTGGCTCGGAGTCGATCGAACGTAGAGAATCTGCGTCGAATCGAGAGAGTCCGAACCGGGAGCCGAATCGTGGAAGACGACTCGGAGAGGACGGTCGGCGCTACTCGCGCAGACGCGCGGCGACCAGCGACTCGATGTCCTCGCGGAGTTCGTCGACCGCGATCTCTTCGAGGACGGGCACGAAGAAGCCCTCCACGAGCATGTTTCTCGCAGTTCGCTCCGGGATGGACCGGGAGGTCATGTACAGGAGGTCCTCCTGGTCGACCTGCCCGACCGTCGCGGAGTGCGACGCCTCGGTGTCGTGGTTGTTGATGATCAGCTTCGGCGAGGCGTCCGCCTCGGAGTCGTCCGAGAGCATCAGCGTGTTCTCACGCTGGTAGGAACTGGTGTCCCACGCCTCGCGACCGACGTCCTGCACGCCCTCGTAGACGGAGCGCGCGCGGTCGTCGAGGACGCCGCGCGTCACGAGGTCGGCCGTGGTGTGCTCGGCCTCGTGCCAGACGCGGGCGTTCACGTCGAAGTGCTGGTCGTCGTGGCCGAAGAACGCGCCGACGATCTTCGACTCAGAGGAGTCGCCAGACAGCGTCGTCTCGATGTCCGAGCGCGTGAGTCGGGAGCCGATGTTCCCCTCGATCCAGTTGACCGAGGCGTAGGTGTCGGCGCGGCCGCGCTTCAGCGTCACGTTGTAGGTGTTCTCCGAGAGGTTCTGGAGCGATCCGTACTGGACGTAGCTGTTCTCGCCGGCGGCGACCTCGACGAGGTTCGAGTGGTAGCGGTTCCCCTCGATCTCCTCGCCGGTCTCGATGCTCTCAAGGATCGTCACGGACGACGACGCCTCGGTGACGATGAGCGTGTGGGTGAACAGCGACCGGCCGTTCATCTCGGTCCGGATCTTCACGTCGGTCGCGTCGACGCCCTCGGGGACGTAGACGACCGTGCCGGTCGTGAACAGCGCGACCGACAGCGCGGTGAGGTAGTTCGTCTGCGGGTCGATGACCGAGCCGAACCGCTCCTCGACGAGGTCGGGATGCTCGGCGAGTGCCGTCTCGAAGTCGAGGACTTCGACGCCCTCGGCGGTGACGCGCTCGGTCGCCTCCTCGGCACCGAGCGGATCGACCAGCGACTCGAAGTCGAGGTCTTCGAGGTTCGTCCAGCGACGGCCGGGCGTCTGGATGACGTCCGGCAGGTCGAGCGTCTCCAGCGCCTCGAGGGCGTCCAGTCGCGTCTGGGTGAGCCACTCGGGTTCGTCGCGCTCCTCGGAGAGGGTTCGGACCGTCTCCGGGGAGAGGTTCGCGGGTAGCTGTGCCGCCATTATCCGAGACTCCCCTCCATCTCGAGTTCGACGAGTCGGTTCAGTTCGACGGCGTACTCGATGGGCAGTTCCTCCGTGATCGGCTCGATGAAGCCGCTCACGATCATCTGCTTGGCGTCGTCGTCGTCGAGGCCGCGGCTCTGGAGGTAGAAGATGTCCTCGTCGCCGATCTTGCCGACGGTCGCCTCGTGGGCCACGTCGACGGTGGACTCGTTGATCTCCATGTACGGCATCGTGTCCGACGTCGACTCGTTGTCGAACATGAGCGCGTCACACTCGACGGCCGTCGAGGAGTTCGACGCCCCGTCGGCGATGTGGACGAGGCCACGGTAGTTCGTGCGGCCGCCGTCCTTACTGATGGACTTCGACTCGATTGTCGACTTCGTGTTCGGCGCGTTGTGGTACACCTTCGCGCCGGTGTCGATGTTCTGGCCCTCGCCCGCGAAGGCGATGGTGATGTGGTTGTCCGACGCGCCGCGACCCTTCAGGATCGAGGAGGGGTACAGCATCGTCGCCTTCGACCCCATCGACCCGGAGATCCACTCCATCCGGCCGCCCTTCTCGACGATGGCTCGCTTGGTGTTCAGGTTGTACGTGTTCTTCGACCAGTTCTGCACCGTGGAGTACTGGACGTGGGCGTCCTCGCCGACGAACACCTCGACGCCGCCGGAGTGCAGGTTAAAGGCCGAGTACTTCGGCGCACTGCAGCCTTCGATGTAGTGAACCTCGGAGCCGGACTCCGCGACGATGAGCGTGTGCTCGAACTGGCCCATCCCCTCGGAGTTCATCCGGAAGTACGCCTGCACCGGCATCTCGACGGTCACGTCCTCGGGGACGTAGACGAACGACCCGCCGGACCAGACCGCGCCGTGGAGCGCGGCGAACTTGTTGTCGCTCGGGGGGACACACTTCGTCATGAAGTGCTCGCGGACGATGTCCTCGTAGTCCTGGACGGCCTCGTCCATGTTGCAGAAGACGACGCCCTTCTCCTCCCAGCGCTCCTGCATGTTCTGGTAGACGACCTCGGACTCGTACTGCGCGCCGACGCCCGAGAGTGCGTTCTTCTCGGCCTCCGGGATGCCCAGTTTGTCGAAGGTGTCCTTGATGTCGTCCGGCAGGTCGGTCCAGTCGTCGACGCCGCCGCGGACCTCGACGTCGGGTCGGATGTACGGGACGATCTCGGCCACGTCGACCTCGGAGAGGTCCGGTTGGCCGGGCCAGTCGGTCGGCATCGGCATCTCCTGGAACTGCTTCAGCGCACGCAGGCGGCGCTGCAGCATCCACTCGGGTTCGTCTTTGTCCTCGCTGATGACCCGGATGGTCTCCTCGGTCAGGCCCTTGTCGGCCTTGAAGGCGGACTTCTCCTCCTTCTTGAACTCGAAGCGGGCCTCGGTGTCTGTCTCTTTCAGGTGGTCTTGTTCGGAACTCATGGGTTTGTGGTGTTGTAGGGTCGGAGCCTAATCAGGCTGTCTCGTACACGTCCTCGCGGACCCAGTCGTAGCCCTCCTCCTCGAGGGTCTGGGCCAGCGACGCGTCCCCGCTCTTGACGACCTTCCCGTCCAGCATGATGTGGACGTGGTCGGGTTCGACGTAGTCGAGGATGCGCTGGTAGTGCGTGATCTGCAGGATGCCGGTCCCCTGCTCGTCGCGCAGGGCGTTGATGCCCTTCGAGACGTCCTGCAGGCGGTCGATGTCCAGCCCGGAGTCGATCTCGTCCAGCACCGCGATGGACGGCTCCAGGATGGCGGCCTGCAGCACCTCGTTCTGCTTCTTCTCGCCGCCGGAGAAGCCGGCGTTCAGGTAGCGCTGGGCGAACTTCGCGTCCATCTCCAGCAGTTCCATCTTCTCCTGCAGGATCTGCTGGAACTCGGCGACGCCGACCTCGCCGTCGTCGGCGGGGCCCTCCATCGGGGAGGTCTCGTAGCCCGCGTCCTCCTCGTCGTCTGCGGCCTCGCTCTCCTCGTCCTCGAACAGTTCCTCGCGCTCCTCCAACTTGGCGTTGAGCGCCGTGCGGAGGAAGTTCGTCATCGTCACGCCCTCGATCTCGGCGGGGTACTGGAAGCCGAGGAAGATGCCGAGCGCGGCGCGCTCGTTCGGTTCGAGGTCGAGCAGGTTCCACGTCGCCTTCTCCGCGGGGATCTCGAAGTCCTCGCCGAAGTCACCGTCTTCGAGGTGGAGCAGGACCTCACCCTCGGTGACCTCGTAGGCCGGGTGGCCGGCGATGACCTTCGCCGTCGTCGACTTTCCGGAGCCGTTCGGTCCCATCAGCGCGTGAATCTCGCCCGAGTTGACCTCCAGATCGACGCCGCGAAGGATGGTCTCGCCGTCCTCCTCTGCGACCTCTGCGTGGAGGTTCTTGATCTCTAGTGTGGCCATAGTAGTTGGGTAGCCTCGTACTCGGACAGTGGTTTAGGTCGCCCATAATCCTTACGGGTTCACCGGGAGCGAATTGCGAGAGTCGGAAAATTACTTTTGGAATTAGAAACAGTCGACCGTCACACGCCGAACCGGCCGTCCGGCGAGGTTCCGGCGTACGACGCCCGAAACCAGTGTGTGCCGGCAGTTGCCACACTGATCTGTTGGCCGAGTCGGCGACGAGTGCTGTCCGTGAGTCCGCCGGTCACATGAACGAGCCGAGTCCGGTCTGTTCCTGGCCGCTCTTCACCTCGTCCCACGACATCCCGAGTGCCTCGATCACGCGGGCGATGGGTCCCTTCAGCGTCTTCTCCAGCATCGTCTCGTAGTCGATCTCGAACTCGTCGGGCACCTGGTCGGCGTACTCGAAGCAGATCACGTCCGGGTCGGCCTTGAACTCGCCGTAGAGGCTGTTCCGCTGTGGGTCGAGACCCTTCTCGTCCTCCATCCGCCGCCAGAAGTCCGGGTGGACCTTGTCGAGGTAGAGGCGTTTGGGCTTGCTCCCGCGCTGGAAGTTCGTCCCGAGGAACGCGTTCGCGTACTTCGCGCCGCGAACCTGTGCGGTGTCGGTCTCGTACGCGTCCAGTCGCTTGCCGATGCCGCCGGGAATCCCGATCTCGTCTAAGTCGACCGCGCCGTCCTCGAAGGCGTCGATCTCCGACTTGAGGTACTGCCGGATCTCGTCCACGTCGGTCCCGGTGACGATCATCTCCAGGACGTCCTTCTGGACGCGCTTCGTGATCGGCGCGATGTCGGAGCGTTTGTACTCGAAGCCCGTGATGTCGATGTCGTCGACGTACTTCCCCTCTTTCCAGACGATGTGACCCGCGTACCGCTTCTTCTTGCCCGCCTGGAAGAACCGTCGGTAGAGCTTCTCGAACTCGATCTGGAACCGGTGTTCCAGCGCGTTCAGTTCGCGTTCGGCGAACTCGTCGTAACCGTCGTTGATCTGCGACTCCAACTCGAAGCCGGTTTCCAGGATCGTCTGGCGCTCGCGGAGTTCGCGTTCGGTTGCGTCGGGGTTCGCATCCCGCATCGCCTCTGGGATCTCTTCTGCGGGGACGAGGTCGTCGTCGGATAGCTGTCCGATTTCTAACATGACGCTGTCAGTGTCCCCGTAGGTCACCTCGTGGCCGATGCTGTTGGATATCTTCTCGGTCTCGCGGATGACCTCGCGTCCCGTGGCGGTGACGGCCGCGCCGACCTCCTTGTCGTACAATCTGAAGCGATCCCACCCCGTTACGCCGTATAGCGACTGCCCGACGAACTGGAACTTTCCGTTACGCCCTGCCAGAAGTGTGTGGTTGTCCTCGACAGTTACGCAGTACGCGCCCTCGTCGGCGGTACTCCGCCCACCCGAACGATGCATCCGGAAGCTGTTCTTCGCACCCTCTGTGCAGTAGATTCGCCACGAGCCGCCGTTTTGTCCGTAGCTCGCGGTCAGGCCGAGGTGCGCACAGAGGCGGAGTACGTCGTCGCGTAGTCGGTCGCTGGAGGTTGTGTATCGCCACGAGTTCGGCTGACGGTCGCCGTCGCCTGCGATCATCGTGTCGAGGAACAGTCGCTTCTGTCGCTCGGAAGCGTCGAAGACGAACTCGGGAATACACTTCTCGAAGCTCCCTGTGCCGCCGAGTCGTTCGAGAAGTCCACCGAGGAGTTTCGAGGTGAACTGGTAGCTCTGGTCGTTGACGTAGTAGTCGAACCCCATCCGGTCGAGCAGGTCGCCGATTCTGGCGTGGTCGCTCTCGGCAGTGTCGACCCCCGCGCCACCGTCTGTTCGTGCTAGTGCGTCCTGTGCGATCTGGATGGTCGTCGCACTCCCCCGGAAGTTCTCGCCGAACTGCTTGTCTTCGGAGGTGGAGACGCTCCCTTCCGTGATGTACCACGCCAGCAGTTCGAGGAAGTCGTCTGAATCGTACGTCCGGGGAATCCACTTCCGGCCCGACTCGCGGTGGACGAAGCTCAGTTCACAGACGGACTCGATGTACTCGCGGTGACGCTCGAACTCCTCGGCGTCGAAGACGTAGCCGGTCTGTCCCACGTCGGCTTTCGGTACTCTCCGGGGTGTCCAGCCGAGTTCCGTGGTGAAGGTTCGGCCGTGGACCTCCGGGCGGACCCACACCTCGTAGTCGCCGTCGAGCAGTTCGGTGAGGTCGATCTCCTCGATCTCCTCGCCGTGGTCCATCGACCAGTCGTGCGGGAGTTCGTAGTGTGACGACCCGTTCAATTCGCCGGCTTCGACGAATCGGTAGTCGTCCCACGATGCGCCGTTTTTGTCGTCCTTCCGCACCAGCATCCGGTGGTTCGGCGTCACCCGGAAGTCGGTCTTGCTCGTCTCGATGTCTACCAGTTCGCCGCGATAGTCGGGGTAGGCGTGGGTCTCCGTGACCTGCTTGACCTGCATCTCCTGACGCTCGGGGTCGAGCGAGTACACGTCGTCACCGACCGACAAGTCGCGGATGTTCCGGACCCCCTCGGGTGTGAGAACGTCGGTGTCCGGCGTGAAGCAGTTCATGATGACTTTCACCGCCGCCTGCTGTTGGTCGAACTGCTGGTACGCTTCGGAATCCGGATCGTGTTCGTTGCGGCGCGCCTTCTTCTCATCGCGTTCGGTCAGCAGTTCGTCGACCATCTCCCGGATGATGCCGTCGGGTTCCTGCTGGAACTCGGTCCCGTTCGGGGCGGTGTAGACCGGGCCGTCGTAGTCGTCGGGGGCCTTCGTCTCCGGGGAGGCGTTGATCGTCACCATGCACATCGGGTACAGCGACTGACCGACCCACTGGAAATGACCGTTCCGGCCCGCGAGAACGACATGGTTGTCCTTCGCAGTGATGCAGTGGACCTGACCGTCGTGGTCTTCCACCTCGGCGTCGGCCTTCCTCATCGACCCCCGCTTACCGATGGAGACGTACCACGTGCCGTCCGACTGCTTCGAAACAGTCGGCTTCTCTCCACACTGTATCGCAAGCCGTGCCACGTCCTCTTTGAGTTGGTCGCTCTTCGTCCAGAACTTCTGCAGTCCGCTCTCTGTGCTTCTCCCGTCGCCTGCGACGAGCGTGTCCAGTAGCGTCCGGAGGTGTGTCGCATCAAGTTCGAAGACCCACGCTGGCAGTCGCTTGTTCGCATAGCCGTCGCCACAGTAGTCCGCGAACCAGTCGTAGAGGAACCGGTTGGAGATGTTGAACCCGGCTTTCTCCACACTGTAGTTAATATCCATCCGGTCGAGAAGGTCTCGAATCGACGCACGACCGCCCTCATCCTGCTGATGGAGTTCGATTCCGTGTGAGTCGCGCGTGAAGCTCCCCTCCGTGACGAACCACCCGATCAGTTCGAGCCAATCGTCCATCCGGAACGAACAGGGCATCTCAGCGTGTCCCCTGTCGTACTTGAGGAACAGTTCGTCTGCCTGTTCGTCAATCTCGTCCCGGTGTTCACGGTACGTCTCCACCGGGAGCAGGTACTTGCCGGTCTTCCCCTCGATGGACGCGAGCCGTGACGTGCCGTTCGCCCAGTCGAGTTCCGACTCGACGCTCTGTGGCATCTGCGCTCGGAAGCTCGACAGGCCGTCGTGTGCGTAGACGACAACGTTACCGTCGGAGGCCTCACCAGCGAGATCGAACCTGTCTCGCTGGGCACCCGACATCGGTTCGTGGTTCGGGAACGCGAACCGCTCCGAATCGGGGATGTCACGGTACGCATCGAACTCGTAATCTTCCGGATAGAGGTCGTCCCACCCCCGCTCCTTCGAGAGAAGGAATCGGTGGTTCTCGGTCACCTTGAAGTCGTACGTGTTACCCGAGGCGTGGTGGAGTTCACCGTACTGGTTGTCGTACGACTGAGTATCTATCACCGGCTTCACCTCACACTCGAAGGTGTCCGGATTCAACGTGTACACCGGGTCGCCTTCTTCGAGTTCCCGAATGTTCCGAATGCCACTGGGGGTTGCTACGTCGGTGTCTTCGCTGAAACACTTCAGGTCGAGGACGGTGACGTTCTCCTTGACGCCCGTGATGGGATCGAACACCGCGCCGCCTTCGTACTCCTCGGCGTCGGCCTGTCCCTTCGTCGGCAGGGCGAACCGACCGAACGACTTGTGCAGGACGTACACGTCCACCGTGTCGCCGGGCGTCGGCGCGTCTTCGAGCAGACAGCCGACGAACTGGCGTACCTCGTCCCAGAAGGCGATGATCTCCTGTTTCCGGTCGAGTTCGACACACAACTCGACGTCCCTGACGTTGTACTCCAACAGTCGCTCCGGGTCGTCCTCCCACAGGTCGCCGATGTCGCCCGAGTAGCGTTCCTTGCCGACGCCGAGTTCGACCTCGCCGACCGCGTCCAGTCGGTAGGACTCCAACTCCGTGAACTGCGTGCGCTTGTAGCCGTACAGCAGGTCGAAGACGACCCGACCCTTCACGTCCGGACCGCCCCACCCGGAGCGCCACACTTCGCCGATCCGGGAGAGACGATCCGGATCGAGATCGTGGTCGGTCTCGGGGTCGACTTCCTCCAGTCGGTCGAGGAAGTACGGCGCGTCGAAGTCCTCGAAGTTCCACCCGGTCAGCACGTCCGGGTCGGTCTCCTCGACGTACGAGACGAAGGCGTCGAGCATCGCCCCCTCGGTCTCGAACGACCGGACGTCGATGTCGGTGTCGTCCTCGAGTGGCTCGTAGGTCGGCAGCGAGTCCGGGATCGGGCCGTCGCCCTCGGGTGCTTCGTAGAGCCACACGACGTACTCGTCGCGGTAGTTGTCGTGGCTGGTGAGACAGACGATCGGCTCCTCGCCGTCCTCCGGGAAGCCGGACCGGTCGTCCACCTCGATGTCGAAGGTGTTCACCCGGAGGTCACCCTCGGCGTCGACCGGGTAGACCTCCTCGTGGTGGACCTGTAAGGTGGTCTCGTCGTCGTCCAGCCAGCGGGCCGGCACGCGGATCCCGCTGCCGACGTCCTTGTCGATCAGGAAGCGGTTCGGAAAGAGGATGTCCGCCTCGTAGTGTTCCTCGAACTCGTCGCGGAGTTGGCCCACGTCGCGGGGCGTCCGGCCGATCAGTTTCGTCAGTTCTTCGCCACGGATGGAGACGAACGGGTCGCCGTCGGCGTCGGTCTCGCGGCTGTCGAGGATGGCGTCGAACTCGTCTTCGGGCCGCTGGGCACGGTCGGCGAGTCGGCTGGTCGGGACGTAGAAGTACGGCTCGAAGCCGAGGACGCGGACGTGGAGCGGTTCACGCCCGTCGCGGCCGAAGACGTGGACGACCGGATACTCCTCGCCGTCGGCGTACTCGACGCTGTAGTCCACCTGTGTCACCGCCACGTCGATCTCGCCGTCGGCGTCCGGGAACCGCTTGTCGCTCGCGTCGATCACCTCTGCGGCCTCGACGCCGCCGGCGACGGCGGCCGCCTCCGCGTCGGGACGGTCCTCGTCCGCCTCGCTGTGCCCGAAGTCGACGAGCGCGGACTGGCCCCCCGTGTCATCGCTCATGGGCACACCTTCGGCGCACCCGTGTAAAAACTACTCACCTTCGGCGCGTTGTGGACCGACAGTGACGGCAGTCGAGCGCGTCGCCACTGGGCGAGGCGAACGCAGGAGGAAGGTGGCTTGGTCAGCGCGGGGTCGTGCAGTCGATCGAAGTGGCTCGGAGTCGGTCGCCTCAGGTGTTGAGGAAGTAGACCTGCTTCCGGGCGTCCTTGAAGCTGTAGCGGGAGCCGACGAGGTCGGACTCCTCCAGGCGGTTCAGCGCGTAGCGGACGGTGCGGTCCGGCAGCAACGACTCCTCGGCGAGTTGGCCCTGCGAGAGCGGTGCGTCGCTCTCGAGTACTTTCGCGACGAGCTTCGCGCTCGGGGGAAGCTCGCGGAGACGTTCACGGAACTCGGCGTCGGAGAGGGGGTCCTCCCGGTTGGCCTCTGCGGTACTGGTGCTCATACTACACGCCAGCGAGTGAACAGTCGTAAAGCTTCCCTACTAATGTGACAAGGTCCCTCAGACACCTTAAGGACATAATAGTTTGCGGTGACGACGATTCCTGCCGGACGATCATGCAGGACAGATCGCACGACTGCGCAGTGTCGGTCGGTCGACACGGTGCGGAGAGGACAGCGACGAGAGACACGGGACACGGCGGCCGACCGGCAGACAGGCGTACCGTAAGTGACCGAATGGGCGGAGAGACCCGACCGGGTGGGCGAAGGCTTTTGCGTCGCGCGTGTGACTCGCTACCGTGATTCCAGAGAGTCACCGGGACATCTTCGAGCGGGAGTCGTTCGCCCACTTCGCGACGGTCATGCCGGACGGAACGCCGCAGGTCACGCCGGTCTGGGTCGACCACGAGGACGGCGAGTACGTCCTCGTCAACACCGCACGCGGGCGGCGAAAGGAGAAGAACGTCAGGCGAAATCCGAAAGTCGGCGTCTCGGTGCTCGACCCCGACGACCCCTACCGGTACGTCTCGGTTCGCGGCGAGGCGGAACTGACCGAGGAGGGTGCCACCGACCACATCGACGAACTCGCGAAGCGGTACATGGGTGTCGACGAGTACCCGCACCACGGCGAGGAGTCCGGAGCGCGCGTCATCGTCCGCATCTCGACGGACCACGTCGTCACCAGCGGGTGAAGACGCCGGAACCGGCCGAGCGGTCCGCCGGCGACGGGTGACTCACACGGTGACGGCAGGCGACTCAGCCGCCGGGGACACGCCCCTCGTCGCGGAGCGTGTCGGTCTGTGGATCGTCGCCGTGTCGGCGGTAGCGACCCATGAGACAGTCGCAGTCCGGACAGTGGACTAAGACGAGTCTCGCCTCCTCGTGGCGCGTGAGGTCGGTCGGCTCGTGTGTCTCGCCGCACCGTCTACAGGTGGGCATACCGTGTGGTACGCTACCGAGACACATAAGTTCGGTCCGCCTGCGAGACACATCCAATACGTCTTTAGTCCCCGAGTGTGCATCTCGGAGTAGTGAAAGGGAAGGAGTGGTATCAGTCGGACGACGTCGCCGAGGAGTACGACGCCAAGCGGTTCTCGCGTGGCGGCCGACTGATCGACAGGCGGGAGAAGCAGGCCGTCCTCGACGCACTGGCACCGGTCGACGGAAAGGACGTGCTGGAGATCGCCTGTGGCACCGGCCGGTTCACCGCGATGCTCGCCGAACGCGGCGCGGACATCGTGGGCCTCGACATCTCCTCGGAGATGATGGAACAGGGGCGGGAGAAGGCCCGACGGGCCGGCGTCGCAGACCACATCGAGTTCATGCGCGGCGACGCCGCGCGACTCCCCTTCCCGGACGACCACTTCGACAGCGTGTTCGCCATGCGCTTCTTCCACCTCGCAGACACCCCCGCGAAGTTCCTCGCGGAGATGGCCCGGGTCTCGAAAGAACAGGTGTTCTTCGACACGTTCAACGGCCGCAGTCTCCGGGTGCTCTACAACTGGTTGCTCCCGATGGGCTCGCACCTCTACGCAAGTGACGAGGTCGAACGACTGCTGGCCGACGCGGGGCTCCGACTGGCGAACGCCGAACACGACTTCCTGCTCCCCTACGGCTTCTACCGGAAGATCCCGAACGGCGTCGCCGGCGAGTTTCGAGGGCTCGACACCGCCATCCGCGACACGCCCGTCGGCGACGAACTCGCGTCGGTGTCCTACTGGAACGCCCGCGTGAAGTAGCACACTCCGGTCGCCAGCGTCCCGGTCGTCACCACACCACGCGCCACCTGCCCGGCGTCGTCGTCGATCTCGAAACGAAACGTAATTTCACTTCTCCCCCTCGAATTCCACGTTCAGAGAGAACTGTGTCGTGTTCTGCCGCATCTCGTCACCGATCTCTGCGATTCGGCGACGAACCCGTGCAAAGGGTGACTCGACGGAAAGGCATTTACCATGTGATTACGTACCACACTCTCGACCATGTCCGACGACGCCGACGCAGACGGGTTGGAGCGGACGGGTGGCGAGCCACCCGAACCGACCGGTGCGGAGACGGTGGAGGCGTACGACGAGGACGACGGAGTCGTCTTCTACGACGCCGAGAACCCGCTCGCGTGGCTTCGAACGACACTCACCGTCCGACTGAGCGAGCAGGTCTGAGACGGACCGCGAACGCTTTTTGTCGTTGGGACCTCACCACCGAGTAGTGTTAGACGAACCGTGGCCGGACGAACCCGACGAGCCGAACCCCGAGGACCGCTGGGGGAATCCCGAGCGTGACCTGGTGCGGGTCCCGAAGGCACCGGAGGTGTCGACGCCGTCGGGGTCCAGCGCCGACGTGCCGGCGGAGGTCGCTCAGAACTTCTGGAGCGCGGTCGTCTTCGCCAACGTCGGCCTGTTCGGGGTGAGCCTCGGCGCGATGCTGATCGGGTTTCGAGGCGACTGGCTCTGGGGTGGGGCCGCCGTTCTCGTCGGCGCACTCGCGCTTCTGCGGACCTACCTCCAGTACCGGTCGTTCGTGACGCGCGAGGAGTGAACGCGACCATCGGTGAGACACAACCGCTATTCCGTTCCGGCTTCTCTCGTCGGTCGTGCGAACTGTTCGTGACGACACCGGTCGACGCTACCTGCTCGTCAAGCAGTCCGGCGAGTCGAGTCTCGTCCGCGACCCCGAGACCGGCGAGGAAGAGTACGTCGCCAACGACCGGCTCTCGGCTGTCGAGGGAACCTCGCCACTGGCGACCGCCGCGACCGCCGTCCCCGAGAGCGTCCGCCGACTGCTGACGGCGGTCCCGAACGACCGTGCGCTCGGCTTGGTGGTCGAACTCGCCGACACCGGACCGACGCCGGTCGTCGATCTGCTCGCGGCGTACGACCTCTGTGAGAGCGACCTCCACGGCCTGCTCTCGGAGTTCCGGGCGGCGGGACTCGTGCGGGAGGCCGAGGTTCACAGCGCGCGCGGCTACGACGCGACCGACCTCGCGCGCGAAGCCGTGGCGCACCTCAGGCCGGACGCGGACCTCGGCCCGGACGTGGCGACCGACGACGGCGGGTAGCCGATCAGTCGTCCGCCAGCGACTCCAGTTCCGCGACCGTCGCCCCCCGTTCCCGCCTGACGGACGACCGATTGGTCGTCGCGTTCTTCTCGACCGTGACGAGGTCGTCGGCCGCGCCGACCAGTTCCTCGTCGTGGCTGACCATCACGATCTGGCGAACACCGAGGTCGCGCATCTCCTCGACCAGATCGACGAGTCGGGAGACGTGCCCCGAGTCGAGGAAGACGGTCGGTTCGTCGAGGATCAGCGGCGGCATCGGGGCGGCCCCCTCGATGCCCTCGGCGAGCAGGCGGTAGATCGCACAGCGCAGGCTGAGGTTGAACAGCGCCCGCTCCCCGCCGGAGAGCTGTGTCGGGTCGAGCGCGCTCCCGTCCTTCTGGAAGACGGTGAGTTCGTAGCTGTCGTCGAGTCTGATCCGGGCGTAGGCGTCGTTGCCGTAGATCAGGTCGAACGTCTCGTTCAGCAGGGTCTCCAGTTTGCCGACGTTCCGCTGGCGGAGTTCCGCCCGGAGGTCGCCGTACATCGCTTCGAGGCGTTCGGTCTCGGCGTGGAGCGATTCGAGGCGGTCGACCCGCGTTTCGAGGGCCGTGTACTGCTCGCGGAGCTCCTCCAACTGGGCGATGTCGGCTTCGACACCACCGATCTTGCTCTGGGTCTCGTCACGTCGCTCGCGCAACTCTTCGAGTTTCGGCTCGACCTTCTCCAGATACGACTCGGCGCGTTCCTGCTCCGCGCGGGCCGAGTCGATCTCCTCGTCGTCCACCGCGTCCTGCAACTCGGTTCTGCGCTCCCGCAGGTCGGCGAGGCGGTCCCGGCGCTCGTCGTTCAGGTCGGCGAGGCTCTCGCGTTTGTCCCGGAGGTTGTCGATCTCGCGTTCGGCGTCCGTGATCGCGTCGAGTTTCGTGTCCAGTCGGTCCAGCGTCTCCTGTTCGGCGTCGACCGTCTCCAGTCGGTCGGCGAGGTCGTCTGCCTCCTCGCGTTTCGTCTCTGCTTTCTCCCGCAGTGTCTCGGCGTCGTCCCGCTTCTCGTCGGCCTCGGATTCGAGGTCGTTCGCCTCCTCGCGTCGGGTTTCGGCAGTCTCACGCTTCTCGTCGGCGTTCGACTCCTTCTCCGCCAGCAGTTCCTGCATGTTCTCGCGGTTCTGCCGCAGGGTGGCGACCTCGCTCTCGACGTCGGCCAGTTCCTCGGCACGCTCGATCTGCTCGTCCAGTCGTTCACGCTCCTCGGCGAGGTCGTCACGCTCTGCTTGCAACTCGTCGAGACGCTCTCTGTCGTCGGCGAGCGACTCGACGTGCGGTGAGTCCTCGACCGGTTGTCCGCACTCGGGACACTTGCCCTCGGCTCTCAGTCGTTCGGCCTCCTCGATTGACTGCTGGAGCGTGTTGAGTTCCCGGCTCACCGCCTGCTGGTCGCTCCGGAGGTCCTCGCGCTCGCTCTTCAGTTCCGCGAGGTGCGACTCGGCCTCCCCGAAGTCGGCTGGCGCGTCGTCGAACTCGCTCTTCAGACCCTCTATCTCCTCCGCCATCGACGCGATCTGCTCGCGCTGGTCGGCCAGTTGCTGTGCACGCCGGTCGGCCTCGGTTTCGAGTTCGTCGGCTTCCGCGCGGTTCCCTTCGGCGTCGGCCTCCAACTCGTCGGCACGGCTCTCGAGGTTGTCGGCCTGCGTGGTGAACATCTTCGCCTGCTGGTCGGCCTCGGTCTTCTCGTCTCGAAGCGTCGACTCGCGGTCGGTCAACGCGTCCTGTCGATCGGCGATTGTCTCCTCGCTCGCCTGTTCGATCTCGGTCTCTGCCAGTAGATCGTCGACGTCGTCCTCCAGCGACTCGATCCGGTCGCGCGTCTCGGTGATCCGGTCCCGGAGGACCTCGCGTTCTCGCTCGGTGTCGGCGATGTCGTCCTCCAGTTCGTCGATGTCTTCGGCGACCGACTCGACCTGTTCGCGTCTCTCCTCGTAGGTTTCGAGGATCTCCTCGGCGTCGGCCAGCGTCTCCTCGGCCGACTCCTTGTTCGCCTCGAACCGGTCGATCTCGGCGTCGATCTCGTCGAGATCACTCTGGAGGGCGTTCCGTCGCTCGTGGAGGTTCTGCGCTTCTTTCTGTTCGATCTGGCTCTCCAACTCGTTCAGGCCGCCGCGTTTGTCGGCCAGAACGTCGTTGACACCGAGTCGGGCCTCGCGGGCGCGTTCGCGGTACTCCTCCAGTTTTCCGAGTTGGAGGAGGTCGTCGATCATGTCCTGGCGGTCGGTCGGACTGGCCTCGATGAGTTTGTTGACCTCGCCCTGCCGGACGTACGCGCAGTTGACGAACGCCTCGGCGTCCATCCGGAGCAACTCGGTGACGAACGCCCGGACGTCGGTCGCACCCTCGATCGTGACCGCGTCGTCCCCGGTCGCGTCGGTGCGCTCCAGCACGCACTTGGTCGTGCTCGGCGTCCCGCCGTACTCTCTGATCTCACGTGCGATGTGGTACTGCCCGCCGTCGTGGGTGAACCACAGGTCGACGTCGCACTCGTCCTCGCCGTTCGAGATCACGTCTTCGAGGGTCTCGTCCAGCGCTTTCCCGCCGTAGAGTGCGAAGAAACAGCCCTCCAGCAACGAGGACTTGCCACTGCCGTTCAACCCGTGGATGACCGTCACGCCGTCTGCGAGTTGGAGATCGGTGTCGTCGTACGGCTTGAAGTTCCGGAGTCGGATGCGGTCGAACCTCACAGGAAGTCCTCCATCGAGACCTGGCTGTCGGTGTCGTCTGTGCTGTCGGCGTCGGTGTCGGTAGTGTCGTCCGCGGTTTCGGTGCCGTCGGTGTCGGTATCAATAGTGTCGTCTGCCGTTTCGGTGCTGTCGGCGTCGGTGTCGGGAGTGTCGTCTGCCGTTTCGGTGCCGTCGGTGTCGGCATCGGCAGTATCGACTGCGGTTTCAGTGTCGGAACTACTGGCGTCGTCGGTGTCAGCAGTCTCTGCTGTCTCGGGGCCGTCTCCGGCGAGGTCGTCTGCGGGTTCGGTGCTGGCTGCGGGTTCGTCTGTCTCGCCCGCGTCGGCCTCCGCTTCCACGTCGGTCTCGTCGGCTGCGTCGGTTGCGTCGGTTGCGTTGGCCGGGGCAGCAGGATTCGACTCGTCTTCGTGTGCTGCCGTCTCGCTCACCTCCGCCGGACTGAACGCCTCGTCGTCCGAGTCCAGGAGGTCGGTCACGCGCGTCTCGACCTCCTGGCGGACGTTCGAGTCCGCGACTTTGCTCGCCCGGACCGTCTCGTCAACGTCGCGGGCCGCCGTCGAGAGCCCCATCTCGCGGACACGCTCCCGGACGGCGTCGTCCGGGTCGGCGAAGGAGACGTCGATGTCGGTCTCCCCCTCCTCGATCTCCCGTCGGTCGGTCACGCGGGCGATCAGCGCGCCTGCCTCGGCGGCGTACTCCTCGACGCTCGCGGGCGTCACCGGCTCTCCCTCGCCCGTGATCTCGACGATCGCGACCGCGTCGTCGAGATCGAACTGCCGGACTCGCTCGCGGACGCGTTCGATCCCTTCGCCCTCGCCGAGGTCGACCGAGACGAACGCGAAGTCGCGGGTGTAGTCGTCGAGCGACCGGCGACTGATGTCGACGTCGTCGCCGAACTCGACGATGTTGTAGCCGCGTTCGTCGCGTTCGCTGGCGCTCGCGCGTTCGGTCGAACCGCAGTACGTGACCCACGTGCCGGCCACCTCGGCGGTGTCCGGCGTGTGGTTGTCGCCGAGGAGCAGCGCGTCGAAGTCGACGTTCGACTCGGCGAGCACCGTCTCGGTGTCCCAGTTCCCGTGGACGAACGGCGTGAACAGGCCGTGGCTGACGAGCACCGCGTGGGCGGCGTCGTGTGGTTCGAAGTCGTACGCGAGGTCGTCTCGGCGAGACTGCGGCACGTGGTCGAGGCCGTAGACCGCCACGTCGCCGAGGCGGTACGGCCCGGCCCCGAGTCTGGTCGCCAGGCCGAGGTTCTCGAACAGGTCGAGCCACTGTCCGCCCCGCGTGGACTCGTGGTTGCCGACGACCGCGAGAAAGGGGATGTCGGCGTCCGCGAGTGTCCGGAGGGCGGCGAGCGTCCCCAGCAAGTCCTGGAGGTCGGGCCGCCGGTCGTGGAACAGGTCGCCGGCGTGGATCACCGCGTCCACGTCGTCGTCGATGGCGTCGGCGACGACTGCCTCGAACGCGTCGAGGAAGTCCTGCCGGCGCTCCGGCGAGTGGTACTGCTGGTACCCGATGTGGGTGTCGCCGGTGTGGATCACCCGTGTCATCTGTCCGGTCGTTGGCCCCCTGCCGGTTTGACGTTTTCCGTCGGGTGCGCTCGGGCGTGCCGACCACCGGCCGACACGTCGGTCTCGTTCGCAACCGTCCGGAACCGGTCGAGGGTCGCCAGCACGCGCTGTCCGCGCCGAACGAGGGTGCGTCGGTTCTGCGCGTCGGCGCGCGCGACCGCCCGCCGGAGTCTCGTCTCACCGCCCTCTGCGAGGAAGGCGGCGGCCGTGTCGAGTCGTTCGACTGCGGTCTCGGCGTCGGCGACGACGCGGTCCGCACGCCGGTCGTCGGTGTCGGTGTCTCCCGGGACGAAGCCCCGTCCCGCCGCGAGTGCCGCGAGCGCACGCTTGACCGTGTTCGTGGACGCCACGGGCGGTGTGGTCCCGTGATCGGTGAAAAGGGCTCGGTCGGGCGCAGACGGTGGCTCGCTGGGTGGTGCGGCGAGTCGACTCGCAGGGGGGCCTCAGATCGTCAGCGTGTAGATGCGCTTCCGGGCGTCGGTGAAAGAGAACCGCGAGTCCACGGCGTCGGCGTCCTCCAGTCGGGAGAGGGCGTACCGGACGGTGCGGGACGGCAGCAGCGTCTCCTCGGCCAGTTGGCTCTGAGTCATCGTGTCCTCGTAGTCGAGCACCTTCGCCACGAGTTTCGCGCTCGGGGGCATCTCACGGATCGGCGTCCAGCGGTCGCCGGTCGTCTCCTCGCTCGCGTCGGCAGGTCTCGCTTCTGACGTACTCATCGTACTCTCACGGTGAGGATGCGAACAGATAATATTTGCTGTTCTGTTCTATTACTCTCAAGAATTAGACCACACCGTCGAGCGCCTGGTCGCGCTCCGGTCGTCTGGACCGTGAACGGGTCGTAGACCGCCGACAACGGGGACAGCGCGGCGACCGGCGAGGACCCCGGCTACCCGAAGCCTCTTAAGAATCACCGCCGTAAGTCTGGTGATGACCGACACTGTGGACGACGTCGATCTCCCGTACGAGGAGGAGACGTCGCAGCAGGAGAAGATCGAGTCGCTCCAGGAGCGACTCGACGTTCTCGAGACCCAAAACGAGGAGATGCGCGACAAACTCCTCGACGCGAACGCCGAGAACAACAAGTACCAGCAGAAGCTGGAACGCCTGACACACGAGAACAAGAAGCTGAAGCAGTCCCCGCTGTTCGTCGCCACCGTCCAGGAGATCACCGACAACGGCGTCATCATCAAACAGCACGGGAACAACCAGGAGGCGCTCACGGAGGTCACCGACGAACTCCGCGAGGACCTCGAACCGGACGCCCGCGTCGCCGTCAACAACTCGCTGTCCATCGTCAAGCGACTGGACAACGAGACGGACGTGCGTGCCCGCGTGATGCAGGTCGAGCACAGTCCGGACGTGACCTACGAGGACATCGGGGGACTCGAAGAACAGATGCAGGAGGTCCGCGAGACCGTCGAGATGCCCCTCGAACGCCCGGAGATGTTCGACACGGTCGGCATCGACCCGCCGTCCGGCGTCCTGCTGTACGGGCCGCCGGGCACCGGGAAGACGATGCTGGCGAAGGCCGTCGCCAACCAGACCGACGCGACCTTCATCAAGATGGCCGGCTCCGAACTGGTCCACAAGTTCATCGGCGAGGGGGCGAAACTCGTCCGCGACCTGTTCGAGGTCGCCCGCGAGAACGAACCCGCCGTCCTGTTCATCGACGAGATCGACGCCATCGCGTCGAAGCGCACGGACTCCAAGACCTCCGGCGACGCCGAGGTCCAGCGCACGATGATGCAACTGCTCTCGGAGATGGACGGCTTCGCCGAACGCGGCGAGGTGCGGATCATCGCCGCGACGAACCGCTTCGACATGCTGGACGAAGCCATCCTCCGCCCGGGTCGCTTCGACCGCCTCATCGAGGTGCCGAAGCCGAACGAGGAGGGTCGCGAGATCATCTTCCGGATCCACACCCGGAACATGAACGTCTCCGACGACGTGGACTTCGCGCAGTTGGCCGAACTGGCGAACGACGCGTCGGGGGCAGACATCAAGGCCATCTGTACCGAGGCCGGGATGTTCGCCATCCGCGACGACCGCACGGAGATCTACATGCGGGACTTCGTCGAGGCGTGGGAGAAGATCCAACAGGAGTCCTCGGACGAGGGCGACGCCTCCCGCGCGTTCGCCTGATCGGCGAGCCGTCTTTTTACGGTCGTTTCAGCCGAGCACCGCGAACAGCAGGTACGGCACCAAGAAGAGGAGTACGAACATCACTGCCAGGATGAGCCCGTAGCCGACGCCGGTTCCGAGGGCGGTCCGCCACGAGTCGTGGTCGAACTCGTCGAGCGCGTTCATAGTCGGTCGTGGGACCGGTGCGACTTGAAGCTACGTCTCGACGCGCCGCCGACCGACGCGTCTCACTTCTCGATGATGCTCTCCTCGACCGCCTCGCCGAAGTGGCGGGCGGTGTCCTCGTAGTAGACCAGCACCTCGTCGCCGACTTCGAGTTCCGTGACGGGTTTCCGGCCCTCGCTGGTGGCGACTTTGATCGTCTCGGCGTTCTGGAGCAGGGTGCCGATGGTGTCGACGCCGTCGTCGGTCTGGACCTCGGCGTCGACGCGGAACATCGGCCGCTTCTCGATCTTGACGCGGCCGACGACCGTCTCGCGGGTGTGACCGGCGGTGTCGACGATCTGGACCTCGTCGCCCGACTCGAGTTCGGAGAGGTAGACCGTGCCGCCGTCCGGCGTCCGGAGGTAGGCGTGGACCGCCCCGGCGTTCACCCGGAACGGGCGGGAAGCGACGTACGGCGACTCCGCGGTCTCGGCGTGGACGAAGAACAGGCCGCGGGACATCGACCCGACGAGCATCCCCTCGTCGTGGTCCATCAGCGTCCCGGTGTCGACACAGACGCGGTCGGCCATCCCGGTCGGTTCGATCTCGGTGATCGTCGCGGTCCGCAGGTCGAGGTGTTCGCGGTCGGCGGCGTCGCGTTCCTCGACCGTCTTGCGGATCTCGTCGGGGTCGTCGGTGTCGAGCAGGACGCCCTCGGCACCCTGTTCGAGCGTCTCGAAGGCGGTGCGGGCCTCGGCGGCCGACGTGACGCCCGCGATCAGGTTCGTCTCGTCGCCGATGCGGGCGATGAGGTTTTCGAGGGGGATGATCGTCCAGTCCTCGCCGATGACGATGGTGTGGTCGGCTTCGACGGCCGCCTCCTCCGCGAACGCCTCGTACCGGTCGCTGAAGATGCGGACGTACGCGCCCTGTGCCCGGTCGTCGCGTCGGCGGAGCGTCGTCAGGTCCGCAGAGCCGGAGAAGTCGCTCGGCAGGTCGATGGTGCCGTCGCCCTCGCCGTTCTTGCCGACGACGTAGGCGTCGGCGGTCGCGTCGTCGTCGGTGTCCTCGGCGTCGGTGATCTCCACGTCCGCGTCGGTGCGGAAGGCCGCCACCGACACGTCGCCGAGTTTTCTGACGTCCGCTACGTCCGACTCGTCGACGAGTACCCAGTCGACGCCCGCTTCCAATCCGGCGGTGATCCGTCGCTTCCGTGTCTCCCAGTCGCCGACGCTGTCGTCGGCTTTGATCCACACGCTCCGTGTCATTACCGACTCAACTCGGGGCGGTGGCTTGAACGTGGCGACTGTCGGCATACCTGCCGGCGGTCGGGTGACACGGGTGAGCGACTCAGCCGTCTCGATTCAGAAGCGCCACTCGGTCGGCCCGCCGGTCGACGACGTGTCCGTGTCGTCGTCGCCGGCGCCCACGTCGGTCGCGTCGGCGTCCTCGGGGGCGTTCACGTCGCCCGCGTCGCCCTCGTTCCCCTCGCCGGCCACCGCGACCGCCGGGTCGTCCACCCCGCCGTCGGCCTCGGTCCGGGCGTAGGTCGCCGTCAAGTGGTCGATCAGGTAGTCGACGGTGTCGGGACCGTAGGTCCAGAAGCCGTAGAAGCCGTCGGCGCGTTCCTCCGCGAGGAGCGCGCACTTGTTCTCCGGCACGCCGCCGCCGTCGTAGGCGACGAACCAGGACCTCTCGATCTCCTCGGTGCGCTCGGGATGGAGCGTGAACTGCTCGGTCGCCGGGAGGTCGATGTCCGGGTAGGCGTACGCGTGGACGTTCAGGTCGTCCCGACCGCCCAGTCGTTCGTACACGTCGAGTTCACCGGCGAGAACCGAGACCGTCTGGAAGCCGGAGTGGAGTTCGCCGGAGCCGACGCGCCACGCCCGGTCTTCGATCTCACGCGAGGCCGCGAGCATCCGCCCCTTCGAGAAGGAGGTGAACATCGTCTCGTCGAGATGGTCGAGAACCGACTCGTAGGAGGTCGACTCGAAGCCCGGTTGCGTCTCGGCGTCCGCCAACAGCGACTGCACGCCCGCCGCAGTCAGAAAGTCGTCGTCCTCGCCAAGAACCACGTAGTTGTTCGGACCGTGATCCGTCTCCTCGGCCCGGACGACCACGTTGCGATCCGCGAAGTGGTCAGAGAGTGCGTCGAGCAACCCGTCGTCCGGGTTGAAGACCGTCAAGGTCTTCTGGTGTGTCTCGACGCCTGCGATGAGTTCCGTGAGGGACATCCCCTTAAGTACCCCTACGGGAGCAGCTACTTGTGCCTTTGTATCGGCCGATGACACGAGCGGGCCGCTCGACCCCCAGTACTACGGTTCGTGAGGGCTCCATCGACAGGACCGTCCCGGTCGACAGGTCCGGCACGGCTCCACGGACGCGCCCTGCCACGCCTGCACCGACGGCCCCTGTCACGCCTCCACCGACAGTCCAGCCTCGCGGAGTGCGTCGACGGCAGACAGGTCGTCGTGGAGCACGCCGGCGACCGCCCGCGTGATCGCCTCGGGGTCGTCGTGCTGGAAGATGCTCCGGCCCATCGAGACGCCGGCCGCGCCGGCGTCGACCGCGCCGCGTACCATCTCGACGGTCTGCCGGTCGGTCCCGCGACTCCCGCCGGCGATGACGACCGGCAGTCGCGTCGAGGTGACGACGTGCTCGAAGGAGTCGGCGTCGCCCGAGTAGCCCGTCTTCACCACGTCCGCGCCGAGTTCCTCTGCCAACCTGACGGCGTGCCCGAGACTCTCCGGGTCGTGTTCGTCGACGCCCGGCCCGCGAGCGTACGCCATGGCGAGGACGGGGACGTTGTACCGCTCTGCCTCGGAGATGACGCCGGCGAGGTCCTCGATCTGTTCGGGTTCGTGGTCGCTCCCGACGTTGATGTGGAAGGAGACCGCGTCCGCACCGACCCGGATGGCGTCCTCGACGGTGCCGGTGAGTCGCTTGTCGTTCGAGTCCGGTCCGATCGTCGTCGAGGCGTTCAGGTGGACGATGTAGCCGCGTCCGTTCTTGTGCGGGTGGACGCGCGGGGCGATGCCCTTCTGTGTCAGGACGGCGTCCGCGCCGCCGCGTGTCACCGCGTCGATGGTCGATTCGATGTCCTTCAGACCCTTCACCGCGCCCAACGTGATTCCGTGGTCCATCGGGACGATCAAGTACTGCCCGCCTGTGGAGATCCGTTCGAGTCGAGACTGGAGACCTGCGTTCATGAGTGTGTTATCCTCTGCCATGCGATGGTTATGTGCGTTCCGCTTTCGGTACTCGTTGCGCGAACCCGCGCCCGGCCCCGGCGACCAGTTCCTCGCTCAGGTCCGTGAGCCGTCGGGCGATCTCGGCCGGATCGTCGCCGGCCTCGTGGCCCTGGGCGACGATGTCGACGAGTGCGCTCCCGACGATGATGCCGTCTGCGCCGCCCGCGACGATGCGTTCGGCGTGGTCGCCGGAACTGATCCCGAAGCCGACCGCCTTCGGGACGTCCCACGCCGACAGGCGCGACAGACTGTCGGTCGTCTGGTCGGAGACGTCCGCCTGCGCGCCCGTGACGCCGAGTCGGGCCTGGACGTAGACGTAGCCGGACACCTGCGACATGATGCGCTGGAGTCGCTCGCCCTTCGTGGTCGGCGCGACGATGAAGATCAGGTCGAGGTCGAACTCGTCGCACGCGTCTCGAAGCGGGTCGGCCTCCTCCGCCGGCAGGTCGGGGACGACGAAACCGTCGAGGCCGACTTCTGCCGCCTTCTCGACGAACGGTCGGGGGCCTTCTTCCTCTCCAAATTGATAGATCAGGTTGTAGTACGTCATGCAGACCAGCGGCACCGACACGTCGAGGTCTTCGACGAACTCGAAGAACCGCCGGGGCGTCATCCCGCCCTCCAGCGACCGGACGACCGCACTCTGGATCGTCGGTCCCTCCGCGATCGGTTCCGAGAAGGGTAAGCCGAGTTCGATGACGTCCGCGCCGCCGGCTTCGAGCGCTTCGACGTACCGCAGGGAGTCCTCGTAGTTCGGGTCGCCCGCCGCGAGGTACGGGACGAACGCGGGGCCGTCGGCGAACGCCTCGGGGATTCGGCTCACCGCATCGCCCCCTGGAAGACGCTCATGTCCGGCGCGATGTCGATGTCGCGCTTCGCGGTCTCCTCGATCGCGGCTTCGAGGTCCTTGTCGCCGCGCCCGGAGACGTTCACCATCACCGTCTCGCCGAGCGACTCGTGGTCGCGTTCGAGGAACGCGAACGCGTGGGCTGTCTCCAGTGCGGGGATGATCCCCTCCAGTTGTGAGAGACGGTGGAACTCGGTCAGGGCCGCGTCGTCGTCGACGTTGACGGCGTGGACGCGCCCGGTGTCGACGAGGTGCGCGAGTTCGGGGCCGACGCCGGCGTAGTCCAGCCCCGAGGAGACCGAGTGAGACTCCATGATCTGGCCGTCGCGGTCCTGCAGGACCTTCGTGCGTGCCCCGTGGAGGACGCCCTCGGTCCCGGTCGACAGCGACGCGGAGTTGGGCGCGACGCCCGCCTCCTCGTCGACCGTGAGCGACGAGCCACCGGCCTCGACCGCGTACAGGCCGACCGACTCGTCGGGGACGAACGCGGCGAACGCGCCCATCGTGTTCGACCCGCCGCCCGCACAGGCGAGCACCGCGTCCGGTTGCGTGCCGACCTGCTCGTCGAACTGCCGCTTCGCCTCCTTCGAGATGACCGAGTGGAAGTCCCGGACCATGGCCGGGAACGGGTGGGGGCCGACGATAGAGCCGATGACGTAGTGGGTGTCCTCGACGTTCGTCGCCCAGTCGCGCATCGTCTCCGAGATGGCCTCCTTCAGCGTCCCGCGCCCGGTCGTGACCGGGTTGACCTCGGAGCCGTTGAGTCGCATCCGGAAGACGTTGGGTCGCTGGCGGTTGATGTCGCGCTCGCCCATGTAGATCTCACAGGGCACGTCGAGGTGGGCCGCGGCCATCGCGGTCGCGGTGCCGTGCTGGCCCGCGCCGGTCTCGGCGACGATGCGCTCCTTGCCCATGTACTTCGCCAGCAGGACCTGTCCCAAGGCGTTGTTCAGTTTGTGTGCCCCGCCGTGCAGGAGGTCCTCGCGCTTGAGGTACACCTCGCGGTCGTAGCGTTCGGAGAGGCGGTCTGCCCGCTGGAGCGGGATGGGTCGCCCGCCGAAGTCCCGCAGTCGCTGGCGGAACTCGTCCATGAACCCGTCCTCGTTGTCGAGGACGTACCGCTGGTAGGCGTCGGTCAGTTCCTCGATTGCCGGCATCAGCGCCTCGGGGACGTACTGGCCGCCGTACTCGCCGAACTTGCCCGGTCGTGTCTCGTCCGTCTCGCTCGCCTCGCTCATCGTCGGTGCTCCCTCGGTGTGTCCGTCGTCGCCGTGTGTGTGGGTCGTGTCATGTGTCGTCCTCGGCTGTCGGCTCCGCCGCGTCGTTCGATGTCTGGTTCTCGGTCTCCGCGTCCGTGAAGCGTGCGGTTCGGTCCCGCACGTCACCGGCCATGATCGCACTGCCGATCAGCAGTGCGTCCGCGCCCGCCGCCCGCATCCGGTGTACGTCCTCGACCGTCGCGATCCCGCTCTCGGCGATCAGGGTCACGTCGGCGTCCTCGGGGACTGCACTCGCCACGCGTTCGAACGTCGAGAGGTCGACCTCCAGTTTCGCCAGGTCGCGGTTGTTGACGCCGACGATCTCCGCGTCGGCGTCGAGTGCCTCGTGCAACTCCGCCTCGTCGTGGACCTCGACGAGCGGCTGGAACCCGCGCGCTTTCGCGGCCGCGACCAGTCCCGGCAGGTCGTCCACGAACCGCGCGATCAACAGAACCAGATCGGACTCTGCGGCGTCCAGTTGGTCCTCACGCAGGAGAAAGTCCTTCCGGAGCACCGGCACGTCCACGGCCTCGCGGACTCGGGCGAGCGTCTCGAGCGACCCGCCGAAGTGCTCCGGTTCGGTCAGTACCGACAGCGCCGTCGCGCCGCCGGCGACCATCTCGCGGGCGAGTTCCACGGGGTCGTCGTCGCGGGTCCCCTCGGTCGTGGGACTCGTGGGCTTCACCTCGGCGATCACCGGGACGCGACCCGCGCGTTCGGCGCGCGCGACCGCCTCGGGGAACGACCGCGCGTCGACCGTCACGCGGTCGTCACCGCCCGGTCGCGCCGCCGCGGCGTCGAGGATCGACTGCACCGCAGGCGCGACCTCACCGTCAGTAGCGTTCATCGTTGTTCACTAATGCACTAATCTGTTCATAAGCCTTGCGTCCGCGCGGAGCAGGGCGTCCCCGTCCGGGACCACACACCACACGCTTGAAACCCGCGAGTCGCCAACAGCGAGATACGATGGACGACGCGGGCATCTACGCACGGGAGTTCGAGCCACTGGGTCGGGCGGTCGAGATCGGCGTCGCGGGCGGGAAGGTCGTCGGCGTCTCCTTTCCCGAGACCGCACCGACGGACGCCGAGTCCGACCACCCACTGCTGGATCGCATCGACGACTACCTCGCGGGCGCGTCGGACCACTTCGACGACGTACCGGTCGCGCTGACGGTCCCGACCGACCAGCGGCGTGTCCTCGACGCAGTCCGAAAACTCCCCTACGGCGAGACCGTCCGCCGATCGCGCGTGGCGAACCTCGCGGGGTTCGACGGCGACGACGAGGACGACCTGCGACTCGTCGCGGAAGCACTCCGAGAGAACCCGGTTCCACTGTTCGTGCCGGACCACCGCGTCGAGGGCGTGCGGGGGGCGACCCCCGGCGACGTGGCCGAGGCACTCCGGCGGTTGGAGCGGGACTGACTGGCCTCCGACCGCCGAGTCGGCCACAAGACATATTCTGTCGCTTCCGCCACCGTCGAGTATGCCAGGGTTCGGTGTCGCCTTCCTGTTGGTCCTCCTGCTCGGCCTCCTCGCGCCGTTCGTCCTCTACTACCTGATCTCGGCCGAGACGGCCGACCAGCAGACGCTCGATCGGGCCGACGCAGAGCGTGTCGCCCGGCAGGACGACCCGCCCGACGAAGGTGGCTGAACGGGGCGAGCGAGCGACGCCTGCGCGGCACCCGAGGCGTCTGCCGTAACCGGAGCCCGTTTCCGACCCGCGACCGAACCGACGTCCGTGTCCGACACGCCCGCGATTCCGTGGCGTTCGCCGACGCTCCACGTCGTCCTCGCCAGTTCACTGATGGGCGTGATGGGCGTCTCGCTGATCAGTCCGACACTGCCGGCGGTCCAGCAGGCGCTCGGCGTGACCGAGACGCAGGTGAGTCTCCTGCTGACAGCCTTCTCCCTGCCGGGGATCGTCCTCGCGCCGCTGATCGGGATTCTCGCCGACCGGTACGGTCGCCGGGCGGTGCTGGTGCCGTGTCTCGTCGGCTACGGACTCGCGGGCGGGAGCGTCGTCCTCGTCCGGAACTTCGAGGTCATCCTCGCGCTCCGCGTCGTCCAGGGGAGTGCCGCCTCGGGGCTCGTCACGCTCGCCGTGACGCTCATCGGGGACGCCTTCGCGGGCCGCCAGCGCAACCAGTTGATGGGGATCAACGGCGCGGTGATCTCGGTCGGAACGGCCTCGTACCCACTGCTCGGCGGGGCGCTCGCGGAACTCACGTGGACTGCACCCTTCGCGCTGTACCTGCTCGGCGTCCCGGTCGGCCTGCTGGCGCTTCGGGCGTTGCCGGGGCGCGAGCAGAGTGCCGGGGACGGCGAGAGCACGCGCGGCCTCGACTACTTCCGGGGTGTCGTCTCGGCAGTGCCGGCCCGACGCGCTCTGCTCGTCTACGGCACCTACGTCGCGGTGTTCGTCGTTCTCTACGGTGCGGTGTTGACGACGCTACCGCTCCTCCTCTCACAGGCGTACGGGCTGTCGCCGTTCGGCAACGGCTTGATCCTCACGGCGTCGTCGGTGATGACCGGACTCGTCTCCGCGAACAACGGGCGACTCGCCGGTCGGTTCTCGAACGAGCGACTGGTCGGCTTCGGCTTCCTCGCGTACGGCTTCGGCCTGCTCGGCGTCTGGCTCGCCGGGTCGCCGACCGAGACCGGCCTCGCAATCCTGCTGTTCGGCACCGGCATGGGGCTGACGCTCCCCTCGCTCGACACCGCGACGAGTTCGCTCGCCGGGCGGGAGTATCGCGGGGGCGTCACCAGCCTCCGGACGACGGCGATCAGACTCGGCCAGACGATCGGCCCGCCGCTGTTCACCACGGTCGCGGTCGTCACCGGCTACCGACCGCTCCTGTTCGCCGCGAGTGCCGCCACGCTCGCGGTCGGCGTCGTCGCCACGGCGGTCCTCGCTCGCTGACCGATCTGTGGTGCCGATATCGTCGACGTTTCGATATCTTTGTGCCGAAGCGGATTTACAGTCTCTAGACAGCCGATAAAGGTTCTAACCGTCTCTCACAACGTCGTAAAACGACGTGAGACCGGGTAAACACCGGCCGAATCGGGGGTGAACGACGGTAAACCGTCTGAACACCCGGCAACGATCACTCGTTTATACGGGGGTGTCGCTCGTGGATGCAAGTGAGACGAACCATGTCCGCCCCCGAACTCTCCGATCAGGCCGTTCGCACCGCCACCGACGCCCCCTGGGTCGTCGTGAGTCTGGTGACCACGCTCTTCCAGTACGTCCTCCTGCCCGTGCGAGCGGCGTCCTTCTGGCTCGCGACCATCCTCCCGTTCTCGTACCTGCCGATGCTGGCGACCGGCGTCGTCGGGGAACACCCCCTCGGCTTCCTCGGTCTGCTGTCGGTGAACGGGGTGGCGTTCGTGCTCGGCCAGGGCTACAAGCGCCCCGCGTGATCGAGCGAGAAGCCTGATCGACCCCCGCGTCTCACCCCCCTCCACCCCGCCGACGCACACACCCTCCCACGGGGCTCTCCATCCTCCACCCCGCCGACGCACACACCCTCCCACGGGGCTCTCCATCCTCCACCCCGCCGGCGCTCCCAGCCTCCCGATTCGGCTCGCGTCCGTCGACTTACTCGTCACTCGACGAGTCGTCTGCCAGTCCCGAGTCGACGGCGTCGGCTATCTCGCGTGCCTCGGCGACGTGGTCGTCGGCCGTCGCGTCGTCGGTGTCGTCGACCTCGGCGAGGAGTCGCCGGACGTGTCCGATTCGGTCGGCGACCACATCGCGGTCGACCTCGCCGTCGGCCAGGTCGGTGGCGACGGCCTCCGCCTCGCCGAGCCACCTGCTCGCGGTCGTCTCGACCGGTCGTTCGGCGGTGGCCGCCAGGTGGTCGGCGAGGGCGACGAGTCGGTCGTGGAGTGTCGCGTCGTCCATACGTATCGCTCGTGCCCACGCAGAAAAGCAGCACCGGTCGCAGTCGGTTGCCCACCAATCGGTCGATTGCTCGGTCCGTGTCGTCGTCTCGCCGGTCAGGCGTCGAGGAGTTCGTACGCGACGTCGACGAGTTCGTCGGGGTCGGCCGCTTTCAGTCGGTCGTCCCCCAGGAGGAGTCGGAGCCGTGGTCGTCCGATGTCCATCGGCACCTTCTCCGTGGTGAGGAGTCCGGCGTCTTCGAGTTTGTTCTTCACGCGCGAGAACGTCGCCTTGCTGGCGACGCCGATGTCCTCGCCCCACTTGCTGATGTCGTACAACAGGACCTCGTGTTTCGCCGCGACGAGCAGACTCAGCGCCACCTCGTCGAGTTCGTCGTCACCGCGCACCGCCTCGACGGAGTCCAGCACCGACGAGAACGTCTCGGCGACGTCCTCGCCGATGTCCTCCCGAAGCGCACCGTCGACACGCGACCGAGGCGGTGTCCGGAGGTCGAAGCTGTCGGCCGACTCCCACTGCGCCGCACAGCGGTCGCCGGCGGCGGTGGTGAACTCCTCGTCGTCCGTCGAGAGGAGTGCGACGTGCGACCCGGCGGCGACCACGGCGTGGACGCCGGCTTCGGTCACGTAGAGGTGGTTGCCCTGCTCCGGGTCGGCGCTCCGGAGTTCGAGCGCGTCACTCGCGACGAGGTCGGCCGCGCGACTCGCCACGAGAAACTCCCGCCGGAGGTCCTTACAGACGGCCTCCTCGGCGAGCACCTGCAGGGTCGGCAGGTCGCCGTCGTAGGCGGTCGCGGTCTCCACCAGCGCCTCCAGCGCCTCCGAGGACGGCTGGACGACGAAGACAGTTCCATCCGATTCGGACAATAATTTCTCTATTATCGACCTGTAGTCTTTTTCGACTCTATTGGTAAGCATTCCCAGCGTAGGAATTACGACCAGGACGTAAATATCTACCTGAGGCATGTCGATCCGATTCTGAATATTGACCGCCTCGCCACGACATTCGGCGAGAAAAGTGAATGAATAAGAAGTAGTCGTCGGTATCGACCGACGAACGTCCGAACTTGTCGGTGGGTGCCACCGTCGGTCGGTGGTGTGCGGAGGCGACGTTCGGTGGCCGGTCTTCCGCCACTCGCGATCAGTACCCGGCGACGACGACCGTCAGTCGTGTGGTCCCACGTTCGGTGGTGACGTGGACGTCGAACGCGACCGCGACGAGGTGGGTCTGGCTGACCTGAGAGAAACCTTGCCAACCTCGGTCGCTGCGTACGTTTATAAACGATTAAGCGGCATCTAAAATAGTGGTTGGGCCTACTCGCACCGTTAAGATCAAACTGGATGTACCCACCGAGCGAAGCGACGATCTCCATCGGACAAAAGACCAGTTCCTCTACTGTGCGAATACTGCAGCAGAATGGGCATGGAAACATCCAGACGACTACTGTGTAACCTCAAAGAGGAAAGCTAACGCTGCCCTATACGATCAACTTCGAGACGAGACGGAATTGACTGCTAACCTCGTCCAGAAGGGTATTGGGCGCGCTATCGAGGCCACGAAAAGCGGTGTGGCTCGCCTGAAAAAGGGCGAGAAGACGAGTCAACCACACTTCGACGCGTGGAGCGTCCTTTACGATAAACGCTCGGCAACGTTCCACCGCGATCACGTTTCGATATCAACAGTGACCGGGCGCGTCGAATGCGACTACGTGCTTCCCGACGCCCCTGAAGGAACACCGATTGGCGAGTACCTGTTGAATGAGGACTACGAGTTTCGCATGGCCACGCTTCAGTACGACCGCCCCACGGAGTTCTTCTACCTTCACGCATGGATGCGACGAACGGAGACCGACAAGCAGTCTACGACCACATCTGACACCAAGCACAGAACAGTCCTTGGTGTTGACCTGAACGTGAATGGGTCGCTCGCCGTGACATCGACAGGTGCATTCATCAAGAACGCCGACGCGATGAACCATCGGCGCCGTGAGTTCGAGAAGATCCGCGGCTCAATGCAGCAGACAGGCTCGCGGTCGGCACATCTGTCGATGCAGTCGATCAAAGACCGTGAACACCGCTGGGCGCAAGGCGAACTCCACCGTACCTCGAACCAGATTCTCGACGAAGCTCGTGACCACGACTGTACGCACATCGCGTTCGAAGACTTGACCGATATTCGTAAACGAATGGCTGGTGCGAAGCGATTCCACGCATGGGCGTTCCGACGCTTGTTCGAGTACGTCGAATACAAAGCCGAGAGGTTTGGCATCGTTGTCAAGCAGGTGCGTCCTGCGTACACGTCTCAACGATGCTCGAAATGTGGCTTTACTCACAAATCGAATCGGCGGTCGAAACACCAGTTCGTGTGCCAGAAGTGTGAGTACGAACTGAACGCAGACTACAACGCGAGCAAGAATATTGCTCGCAGACTGCTCGGCCGACTCCACTCGGGGCAAACGTCTCCGGGTGGAGGCGCACGCTGTCAGTGTGCGCTACAGTCAGGGACACTGAACCTGAACGGCAATTCCAACGCTTCCTCCATAACGGAGGCAGAAGGGGAGTCCACTGACAAGCCCACAACTGAAGACGTGGGTAACTGACGCGTACCACGCCCAATTCGTGACGTGAATGAGAGGTCTCGACTCGTTATAGACGAAAGTACAGTTTTTGGGTATTTTCTAGGATTTTAGAAAGATTCGATCAAGAAGTTCATTCGGCTATCGAAGAGAAGAGAGACAGATCAGATTTTGGGACTCAGATTGATCGACACTGCTCACGCGAACGTCAGACCGTTCTCCGCAGCGATCCGGTAGCCGGCACTCGCCGTCACACTGCCGACGGCGTGAGACATGCTGACGAGGCCGACGAAGGCACAGCGTGTCCGTCCGTCGTCGCTGTACTCGTGGTAGATCGGTCCGCCGGACTCGCCCGCGTCCAGCGGCATCGAACACCGGATGCGATCGTCGCCGGTGTATCGGTTCAACAGACAGCCCGACGCGCGCTGCTCGACGGCGGTGATGGTCCCCGTCGTGAAGCAGGTTCGCCACGTGGACTTGACGACGTCCTCGTCCAGCGCCCGGAGGGCGTGGACACCCCAGTTCGTCTCGACGCCGCCCATCGTCCCCGAGTTCGGGACGTCGGTACGCATCGTCCGGTCGGCGACACCGAGGTCGACGACAGAGAGGTCCTGGTCCGGGTCGGTGGCGACGACCTCGCCGACCGTCTCACCGCGTCGTCGCAGTACGGGTCGCGGTGCGCCGGGCGCAAGTTCACACTGGGCTTCGGTGTCGAACTGGTGTGCACAGGTGATCGCCCGCTCGGTACCCGGGGCGTCCGTCACCTTCCACCCGAGCGAGACGGTGCCGAGGGGGTCGCCCGCTGCCGTCTGGACGCCGACGGCCTCGCCGGCGTAGAGGTCGGCAGCGTCACCGTAGCAGTCGGCTCCGGCGGTCACGTCCGGAACCACACCGGCGTCGTCGCGGACACGCACCTCGTGTGTCTCGACCGGGACCGTCGCTCCCGTGTCGTGATCCGGCGGTGCTGTCGTCCGGGGGTCCACCTCGGCGACGAGTTTCGGCGTGTGCCAGTCGGCGACGGTCGCCGTCGCGTTCCGCCGCGTGACACGGAGGACGCCGTCGCGTGCGGCGAGAGCAGACACGAGTCGGTCGGCCGCCCGTTCGTGTTCGAGCCAGTCGACCGGCACCGAGCGTCGGGCGCGGACGCCGTCCCTGCCGACGACCGTCGGGACGGTCGTCCACCGGAGACGCTCCCCGCGCACGAGAGACGGGAGGCCGAGAGCGCCGACGAAGGCCGCACCGACACGTTCGAGGACCGCACGTCGGGTGTGCGAGCGCATTCGAACGAGATGGACGCGCAACACGTTGGAGGCTCGGCCTGATAATCGAGATGCGCGCGGAGGACGGTACGGCACAGTGCTTTTGCGTCTCGCTCGTGAACTGCCCGCCGGGGAGCCAGTATGCCCCTCGTTCCGCACCTACCCGCCGACGAACCGGATCGGGATCGCTCCGCTCCCGACGTCGGAGAGATCGTCGAGGACATCCTCGACGGCGGCGACGACGGTCCCGCACCGTCGCCGGCGTGACCAGTCGTCGGGAGTGCAGTGCGGTCGGCCGTCGGGCGACAGACGGGTCCGGCGGCTACCGTTCCCACCACGTACCAGCCGCGAGTGACCACCGACCGCCGCGTCCGACGACCGCCACGGTCGGCCGGCGAGGCGTCGGGCGTCCGACGACCGTCCGACGCAGGTTTTTGTAGCAGGGCGACCCAGACTCACGTCAGCCGATCCCACAATGACAGGTGAGCGTGACGACCACGACGTACCCATCGAGATCACCGTCGCCGAGGAGTCCGACGACCGGCCGAGCCTCGTCCCCGACTCGCGGATGGACGTGGCGGTTCGGGGACAGCTCTACCCGACCGGCCAACTCGAAGACGGCCGGTTCGTCGCGTGGTGGTACGAGGCCGACGCGCCGGCACTCGACGACCCTGCGACGACCGAGTGGGTCACCGCGCCGACGCGCTTTCTCGCGGCCGCGACGCTCCGAGAGTTGTGGGAAGACCCGACGACGTTCGGACAGGTGACTGCCGACGGGCAGGCCTGAGCGGTCCCACGGTCGGCCGCGGCCGAACGCCTCGACGCGCCCGCTCAGCGGTTCGTGGACGACACAGGCCACAAATCACTTTTCGGGGACGACCGTAGCCGGATCTATGCCCTCCACACGTAGACGCCTCCTCGCTCTCGTCGGTACCGCAGGCGTCGGCAGTCTCGCCGGCTGTACTGGCGACCTCCTGTCGTCCGGCTCCGCGTCCGACGCCGAGCAGTGTCCCCCCTACGAGATTCCACGCTGGACGGTCAACGGCCGTGACTGGTCGCCGCCGGTGGTCCACGGAAATCGCGTCCTCGCCGGTACACGCTTCGCGGTGACCGGCGACGTCGTTCGATCCCGACTCGTCTCCGTGAACGCCGACGACGGCTCCGACCAGGCGATCGGGACCGTCGAGGGCGGCGGCTTCGGCGTCCCACAGGTTCACGACGACACGGTGTTCGTCGGCACCGGCACGGATCAGGTGTTCGCACTCCACGCCGAGACGGGTGACGAGCAGTGGGTCTACGACGCAGGCGGACAGGAGGAGTACGGCGGCGGCGCACCGGGGCAACCGGCAGTGGTCGGCGAGACGGTCGTCGTCGGAATCTCTCACTCCGAACAGCCCGACGCCGACCCGGTCGACCCGGCCGACTACACACACCGCGTCGTCGGACTCGACCGCGACTCGGGGACCGAACGCTGGGCGACCGCGTTCGACGATCTGGTCTGGGCTGGGCCGACTCGTCTCGGTGGCTCGGCTGGTTCGAGTGGAGCGAGTGACGAGGTGGTCGTCACGACGCAAGGCGGGACGGTCGCGCGACTCGACGCGGAGACGGGAGACGTGCGGTGGCGCACCTCGCTCGACGCCGGCATCGAGCGACGGGCGCTCGTCGCAAACGACCGGGTCGTCGTGGCGACCGTCGAGGGAAGCGTCAGGGAACTGGACCCCGCGTCCGGCGAGTTGGGCTGGCGCGGCGCACTGCGGGGCGAGCCGGCCGACTGGGCGCAGACCGACGAGGGAATCGTCGTTGGCGACGACACGGGAGCCGTGACCGCGATCCGTCCTGCGCGGGACGGCGAGCAACGGTGGCAGTACGAGGCCGGCGCGCCGGTCGGCGGCGTCGACGCGCGGGGCGGGGTGGTCTACGCCCTCGACCAGCGGGGCGTCGTTCACGCGATCAGCGCTGCGGAGGGGACCCGGCTGTCCCGCCAGCGATACGCAGAAGGCCGAGAGGACGACTGTGGGTGGAGTGGCAACGTCCCGCGGACGTACGGGCTGACCGCGAGTGAGGAGTCGCTGTTTCTCGCCGGGCGGTGGCTCGGTGCAATGACATCCTCCTGGGCCTGAATGCCAAGGTTTCCTCGCGCTGGGGGTATCGCTTACTGACCCACGGAGGCAACTTGCGGGTTTGTGCGCTCCTCGTTGGAACAAGAGCGTGATGACTCTGACCAGTCGTGGTCGTCCCACTTGAGGCGCACAGGCCGTGCCATCGGCCGTGCTACCGTCGTCTGCCGTCTCAGGAACGTCTCTGATGCCGTGAGATCCGCGTGCCCCTCGAAGCCGCACGGACACGCCAGCGTGTCGCGGTGGCGCGTCGTTCGCTCCGTGGACCCGCACTGCGGACACTCTTGGCTTGTCCACGCTTCTGACCGGACTTCGACGTTCATCCCGTACTCCTCGGCGGTACACACGAGCCGGTCGATGAACACCCGAAACGCCCAGAAGTTGTGTGTCTTGGCGTTTGCTTCGATCGACCAGTGCGTAGAGAGTACGTCCGTCAACGCCCCGACGTACACTGTGGATACGCCCTCGGCGTGCAACCGCTCGATGAAGTCGCGTGCGAGCGCGTCTTGGGCGTGGTCGCGGCGACGCGTCCGGCGTCGGTACAGCGACCGTATTCGGTCCGAGGAGTACTGGCCGTCGTCCAATAGCGATTGGAGTCGGGCGATCTCTTGTGTGGTTTCGCGGAACCGCTCGAACAGGTCGCGTCCTTCGTAGAGGTACTGCTGGCCGGTCGTGGTCGTGCAGGCGACGAGGTTGTTCACACCGATATCCAGCGCGGCGGTTTCGTCCGCCAGTGGGTGTGCCAGTCGAGAAGTGTCGATTGTGACTGGCTGAAAAGCCCTGAATGTCTGTGCGTTCTCGTCCCAGAACAACTCTAACCGGCCCTGCTTGTCGTACTCCGTCCAGTTTGGTTCGCCCCGGACTTCGAGCCGGAGGCGCTCGCGGTATCCAAGACCGTACTCCTCTTTCAGGTCTTGGCCGACGAGGATTTCGAGACGGGAGTATTCGCCCCACTCGACGGAATATGATGTGTTGCGGATGTAGGTCCGGAATTCGCGTCCTTCGCGTTCGTTGCCCCAGTATCCGGGCTTGCCGTTGGCTTCTCCCTTCTTCTGGAGTGCGAAGAACGACCGCCACGCTTCGCGGTTCTTGCGTTCGATTTGCTGAACGGTTGACGCCCCGAGCGTGCCGCCGTAGCGTCCGCGATACTCGCTGATTTCCCAGACGTCCGCTTCGGGGTCGGCGTAGTGTTCGCGGCGCTCGTAATTGATTTCGTTCCAGAGAGCGGCAGAAGCGTCCAACAGGCGTCGAAGCAACTCCTCATCCGCATCGGACTGAGGAACCACGTCGAACGTGTTGGTCCGCTTCATCAATTCCATCATGGGGCACCACATTCAATAACCTATGGTTTATCAATGGTGGCATGGCAACGACGGTCCAAATTGAGATAGAGGACGACGAACAGTACGAGCGGCTACGGGCGATTAAGCGCCACAACGGTCTGACGTGGAAGGGGATGTTGCTCCACGCGGCCGAGAACTTGGATACCCCGGACTGAGCGGCGTCGGTGGTTGTTCCCCAGTTGGCGGATTCACGCCCGCCGTAAACGGTGGGACTCTCTCCTTGAATCAGGTAGTGTTTGAATACGCCGAGTCGGTTGCGTGGATCGGTGGATTGTGGTGACATCTACTGGGAGCCTCCGCCCGTCGGGCGGCTCGAAAAACTGGGGTGCGGGCACACCAGAGCGGGTAGAAGCGCGCCGCTGGAGGGTTCAGAGACACTGACTCTCGACTCTGAGTTTCACATCTAGGTGCTGTCTTGCGGTTCTGTCCCCTACGAGGAGCGATTTGGTGTACCCCCGATCTGGTGGATTCCAGCTTTTGAGCACCTGTCTCGACCGGTTCCCAGACAGTGTAGGTGAACGGTCAGCGTTGCGTCTCGGGGTTTCACACTCGGATCTGACGTCACAGCGCAGTCGAGATGCTGTGTCGCTGTCTCTCCGTGGCTCGTTGTATCTTCACGATCGGTATATTCTCCCGGTAGAAGCCGTCTCGAAGCAATCTGTGACTGAGTGTGAACGGTATCTGCGTCGGGGACGTCTACCTCTGGACACCTGCGAATCCTGCATGTAGAGGCCTCTCGTGGTCGAATTCAGGTATTCAGCTCGATCAGAGACGGACTCGTCCTCAAAGATCTCTGCCGTGAACGAACCGAACCGCACGACGGAATCCGATTGTGAAGATTCTCAGCGAGCAGCATACGGGAGTTCTGGTGTGCACGGTCGCGTAAATCTCAGTAGAATCTGGGCGGAGGCACTCTGTATCTCTTGTTACCAACACATCTCTTCGACTCGTCCCGACCGTCGAGTAGATTCACGATCACTCACACCCGGTCTGCAAACTCACACTACCGGGGATCAGGGCCGGTTGTGAAGATCACTCCGCGTTGTTAGAACAGCCGGGACCGTCTCTCGCTGGTTCTGGGTGGCTAATTCCCGGTGTGAGATAGCTCGATCATCAACGCAACATGGGTGATCCGGGGAACGCAGCGAAAAAGTCATCTCAGTATCTCGAGACACGGTGATGAGCCAGCTTTTCGACTGCGCGTTTCCAACATCGGTTTTTCAGCAACGACGGGTTGACTCGCGCCGAGAGGACCGATAGAACGGTCTGCGTGCGTCCATCAGTGGATCACAGGTCCGAAGGAAGGACAGGTGAGTTCAGGATCGGCGATGATGGACAGGAGACGCATGGGGAGAGAAGAGAATCGAAGAGAGGGAGATACATCCTCGATCCCCGAATTTCAGTGTTTGAGCGACTCAAACAGCCATATTCGCCAGTACGGATATTCCGAGATATAGAGATTTAGTGTCTGAAAAAGGGGGTATAGAGCACCCGAAATCTTGAGCATCGGTTTCCGTCTGTCGATTGGATCTAGTGCTCATACATGCTTCTTACTGGGTAGATTGAGGAACCTGCTCTCACTGCGGACTGCTATTCGGCTTCGAGACGGCTTCTACCCTAAAATTAGAGTAGCGATAGCGTCGTTGCTCACTTGCTACTCGAATCACCCTGTCCATCATCGTCTGTACCCGTTTCACGACCGCTTCTTTCGGACCGCTTGACTGCTGATGAACTGGTTCTGTCGGCTCTAGACCGTTCATCGACGATGCTCGTAGCCCCGTTACGTGTAGTACGATGATGGACTCCTCCATGAGCATCAAGCGAATCAAGACAGCGTTCAAACTCCTGAGCGTGACAATGCCGGTACGTGTGACCCTGAGGAGCGAGGCTGGGTTGGGGTTGAACACGCGACGACCACATCATGTTGAGTGGGCTGAACAACCACCGAGAGCAGAGTCTTTTATTTGGACCCGATCTGAGTCCGTGCCTCGGTCGGGGGAGGCTTCGACACAGGTGTAGGACGGACAGGGTGCACATCCGGGAGGTGCTGATCCGCCGATAGTCACACGTGATGAACGGCATAACGGCGTTCATCATTGCCGTCTTGCCGAGAGGCATCCAGTCACAGAGACGTCGAAGCACGAGCGCCACACAGTCTCTACGGTGGAGTTAGCGACCTTACAGAGGAGACCGCACAGTTGGTCGAATCTCTCATGTCGACGAATCGAGCAGCTTCATCAGTGTCGCAGCATACGAGCCACGAGCTCCCAACGAACAGTCGATTAGAGCCCCAAGACGTTTGTCTCGCCGGACAGTCGACCGGCGTATGCAGTCGTGGTCCCGCAGACACGCCCTCCAGGCACTGAGTACTGGCGCGCTCGCCGCCCTCGCCGGCTGTTCCGGCTCCAGTTCGGGTGGGAGTTCGAACAACCGCGTTCCGCGCGGCACGCCCGTCAAGGAGTACGACGAGCGACGCGTGCGACGCGACGCCGACCGGCCGCTGGTCACCGTGACCGCCGAGAGCGACGACACACTACAGAACGACAACGGCGTGCACGAGTACCTCACGTCACCGGACGAAGTCGAGGGGCTCTCTTTCGACCTCCCCGACGGCGCGGGCGACTTCCGGACGTTCGTGACCGACACCGACTTCGAGTCGGCGCTGGTGCTGCTGGTCGAGCGGACGGTCGCGGCCTGCAGCGACCTCGAAGTAGTCGGGGTGTACCGCGAGGACGACGGACTCGACGTCCAGTTCTGCTCGGCCGAGAAGCCGGCAGACGCCGCGTGTGCGTCCGGCGACCGGGACCGGGTCGCCGTCGCCATCCGACTTCCCTTCACCGGCGAGCGGCTGACCGGGTTCGGCTACGGCTGGTCGAGTTCCTGTCACACCCGGCCCCGACCGTTCGATCCGCCCGAAGACGACGAGGGAGGTGAACAGCGATGACCGAGCGAACGCGCGACGACGGTGCCGGGAGCCACGCAGACGGCACAGAGTCGGAGCCACGTTCGAGTAGCCGAAGCGGAGCCGTCTCGCGCCGTGCGGCACTCGGGGCAGGCGTGGCCGCGCTGACGACGCTAGCAGGGTGTAGCGCTCTCTCTGGCGGCGACGATGGCCCGGACCGCACCTACGACACCGAGGCGCTGCGGGCCGTCCCCGGCCAGTCGGTCCCGACGCCGCCGTCGACGCTGCCGATCTCGGTGCCGACCGAACGGTTCACCGCTCACGAAGAGCGGACGCGGGAACTGCTGGACGCCGTGCCGAGCGACCCGTCGCTCCCGAACGGTCGGGTGACCCAGCGACTCGCCGACGCGCGCGAACAGGTCGCGTCGGAACTCGCCGAGGGCGTCGCGTCGAGTGCCGATACCGGCTCGATTCGCCTCGGTCGGTGGCGGCATGTCCGGGCGGACGCCGCCGAGGTCGCAGGGCAGTACCGGGCGGCGACGGGTGAGGTCTCACGGGAGGCGGTCCGGACGAACCGCGAGCGACTGCGGCAGTCGGTCCACGAGTTCCAGGTCGACTGGCAGTACGCCGCGCCCGATCCGGCCGCGGCGGTCGCGCTCCACGACGAAGTCGAGACGCTGCTCGGCGTCGCCGAGCGGGCGACGCGACCACGGCGCCAGTTCCCGGTCGATCCCGTGGCGAACGTGCGACTGGCGGCCGACCTCCTCGCGGAACTCGAACGTGGCCGTGCCGCACTCAGGGACGCCCGCGCACTCGTGACGGCGATGCGGACCGACGGCGACGACCTCGCGGGGTACCGTCCGCAGGTGGCGGCCGCCGCGAGTCGACTGGAACGGGTCGTCGACGTCACCGAGGACCGCGTCCGGGAGTACGTCGACCCGGAGGGGACCGATCCGAACTCCGTCTTCGAGCGGGACGTGCGCGACACGCCCGCCGTATCGCTGTTCGACCGGGCTCGCGACGACCTCACGTGGCGGCTGGACGACCTCGACGGGGCGCGAGCGGCCGGCGAGACGGCCACGGCTGTCCGGGAGGCGGCGTTTCTCCTGACTGGGTACGAGGCGCTCGCGGACGCTGTCGACGCGATCGAGTCGGAGGCGGCCCTGACCATGCCGCCGGCCGACGCGGGAGCGATAGAGACGCACCGCGACCGGGCCGTCGACGCGCTGGAGTCGGCCTCCGCGGTGACACCACACGCCGTGAGCCGGTGGCTCGCTCGCCGGGCCGCCGGCGGACTCCGCGAGGGCGACCGGAGACTCGAAGAGGCCGATGGGACCGACGTGTACACCGTCGACCGGGCGACGGGCGCGTACGGCTGGGTCCGGCTGTTCGCCGAGACCATCCCCGAGACGACGGCGTTCGTGGGCAGCGTGCTTGCGGACCCGGACGTCGAGACGCCCGACTACGGGAGGGAGTGAGCGATGCGGCGTATCGTGACACCGAACAGGCTCCTCGGGGCTGTCCTGACCGTGCTGGGGACGGCGCTGTGCGTCTGGGCGGTGCGCGGCGGCCCGGGCGGGAGTGCGGGTGGACCCGCAGTCGGGGTCAGCCTCGCGGCGATGCTGGCCCCGGTCGCGCTCGGCGTCGTCGCACTCGGCGCGGGCGTCGTCGCACTCGCCGACGGCTACACGAAGGGACCGGCGGCCATACTCGCTGGAATCCTCGCCGTGGGGGCCGTCTACGGGACCGTCGAGTCGCGACTCCTCCTGTGGCTTCCGGCGACCGCGTTCGCGGTGCTCGCGGTCGGCGTCGTGGTCGGCGCTGTCGCCGTGTCGTACAGGGTGACGCCGAGTGCCGGCTGAGTATCGACGGAGCCGGGTGTGAAGCCAGCAGGTCGGTCGTGGGATGGCCCGACCGCCCGACCCGACCAGCTAAGCGTCGGGCGTTCGTAGGCCGGGTCATGCTCGGCGGTACCGAACTCGTCGACCTCGCGGACGTCCCCGAGGTCGGCTCGTTCCTGTTCAGCGTCCGTGACGTGCGTGGCAATCGCGACGAGGCGATCCTCGTCAGGTGTGACGACCCCGAGGCGGCAGTCCCGGAGGGTGCGGTCGTCGACGACGCGGGCGACGATTCGGCAGACGCGGACGGCGGTGAATCGACCGACTCCGACAGCCTGCCGGTCGCAGTCGAGGCGTGGATCAACCGCTGTCCACACGAGGACCAGCGACTCGACCGCGGTGTCGGCGCGGGCGCGGCGATGCGGGATGGCCAGATCGTCTGCCCGAAACACGGGTCGATGTTCGACTCGTGTTCGGGGTACTGTGACAACGGCGAGGCGAAGGGCACCGAACTCGTGCCACTGGCGATCGAGATCGAAGACGGCGCGGTGTGGCTGACCGACGACGACTATCGCTTCGATTCGGTCGGCGGGTTGGACGACGATGACGACGACATGCCCGACTCGACCTCGCACATCGGCTTTTGAGCACGGCGAATCGGACGTGTGGCCGGGTCAGCAGTTCGCCTATCAGGGACTCAGCAAATTCAAGGTGGAGCCTCGGGCCTCAAGGAGCGACCAAAGCGTAGCGACGGGAGCGAGTAGGCTGGAGAGGAAACCGGCATGATACGACACAACCGACGTACTACGTCCGGCTGGCTCCCGAACGGTCAAGTACTGTCTCTTCTTCTCTGAAGTATGGACGTGCGTCGAACTGCTGTCGTGAAACTCACCGTTTCTGACGAGCAACGCGACGCACTCCACCGAACCGCCGAGCAATACCTGTACTGCGCGAACCGAACCGCCGACTACTGTTGGTCTGATACCTCTTACACCGAGTGTAAGACCAACAAACGGAACGTTCGTGATGCGCTCTACTCCAAACTTCGCAAGGAGACAGACATACAGGCCCAACTTGTCCAAGCCGCTATCAATCGCGCCGTCGAAGCCACCAAAGCGTGTGTCAAACGGTGGAAAAAGGGACAGCGCGTCTCTCAACCGACGTTCACCGCCGAAACGATGGGTTACGACACGCGAAGCGCGACGTTCTACCGCAACAAGGTGTCGCTGGCAACCGTTGCGGGCCGAGTCGAACCGTCGTTCGTCCTCCCAGCAAACAGCCCGACACCATACGAGCGGTACGTTCTCTCCGAGAGTTATGAGTTCCGTGAGAGTACACTTCGGTACGATGCGACAACCGACGAGTTCTACCTCAACATCTCGACGCGGCGGTTAGACGGCGACGCAGAGGTTTCGAGAGATACCGGGCACCCCGACCAAACGGTCCTCGGTATCGACCTCGGCGTCAATAGCCTTGCTGTGTCCTCAACCGGCACGTTCTGGCAAGGAGACGACTACGACCACTGGACTCTGGAATTCGAGAAGCGGCGTGGAGCGATGCAACAGCGCGGCACGCAAGCCGCACACAACGCTCTACTTCGGCTCGGCAAGCGTGAAAGAGCGTGGCGCAAACAGTACATCCACACCGTCGCCAATGAAATCGTTGAGGAGGCCGTCGAACACGACTGCGACGTAATCGTGTTCGAGGACTTGACCGACATTCGTGAGCGGGTTCCGCAGGCGAAGTGGCACCATATCTGGGCGTTTCGACGCTTATTCGAGTACGTCGAGTACAAGGCCACCGAGAAAGGCGTCTCCGTGGAGCAAGTTGAACCGAACCACACGTCTCAACGCTGTTCTCGAATGGACTGTGGCTTCACGCATGACGGCAACCGCCACGGCGAACACTTCTGTTGCCAGAAGTGTGGGTATGAGGTGAACGCGGATTACAACGGTGCGAAGAACATCGGGCTACGGTACGCTCGGAAGCGGACACACAGACTCCGGTCCTCGCCCAAGTCGAAGAGCGGAGACGCACGAGTAGACGTGCGTGTGAATGGTGGGACGCTGAACGGTGAGAGTCACCGGCCTATTGCCGGCGACTGATTGCCGGGAGTCCACATCAAATCCCCAGCCTCAAGGACCGAGGCACAGAGTGCCGAGGGAGTAGGGTGGGGTCGTTTACGGACTCAGCCGCTCGGGGTCGCGCGGGAACAGGATCGCTTCCTTGATGTTGTCCAGGCCGGCGAGTTGCTGGATCAGGCGGTCGATGCCGAGGCCGTAGCCGCCGTGGGGCGGGACGCCGTACCGGAAGGCGTCGAGGTAGAAGGAGAAGTCGTCGGGGTCGACGCCGCCGGCTTCCATCGCGGCGATGAGCGTCTCGCGGTCGTGTTCACGCTGGCCGCCCGAGGAGAGTTCCTGCCCGCGGTAGAGGAGGTCGAACTTCCGGGAGGCGATGTCGTCGCCCTCGCGCTGCCAGTAGTAGAACTTCTCTTTCGGGTAGCCGACGACGAAGATGGCCGGGTGGCCCTGTTCCTCGAAGTACTCGCCGAGCAGTTTCTCGCCCTTCGTGTCGAGGTCCGTCGGGTCCTCCGGGAAGTGGCCGTACTCCTCCTCCAGAATGTCGAGTGCCTCGTCGAAGGTGATACGCGGGAAGGGCTCTTCCGGAACGGTCAGTTCCGAGCCGAGGAGTTCGAGTTCGCGTTCGGCGTTCTCGACGACTGCGCGGATGGTGTGCCGGAGCGACTCCTCCTGCACGTCCATCACGTCGTTGTGGTCGGTGATGAAGCCGAGTTCGACGTCGAACATGGCGATCTCGGAGACGTGCCGAGAGGTCGAGAAGTCCTCCGCGCGGAAGGCGTGGCCGACCTCGTAGAGGCGGTCGAAGCCTGCCGCGACGAGCATCTGTTTGTACAACTGCGGGCTCTGTGAGAGGAACGCCTCGCGGCCGTAGTAGACGACCGGGAAGAGGTCGGCACCGCCCTCCGCGCCGGCCTCCGAGAGCAGCGGGGTGTCCACCTCCTCGAACTGCTCGGACTCGAACCAGTCGCGCATCGCGGCCATCGCCTTCGACCTGAGCGAGAAGATGGCCCGCACCTCGGGGTTGCGCACGTCCATGTACCGGGTGTCCAGTCGCGTGGAGAGGTCGGCGTCGACGTCTTTCGACACCTCCAGCGGGAGGGGCGACTCGGACTCGCTCAGGACGTCCATCGCGGTCGGGGCGAGTTCCGCGCCGCCGGGGGCCTGGTCGGCCGCCTGGACGATCCCGGTAACGTGGATCACGTCCTCCCGGGAGAGGTCTTCGGCCGCCGCGAAGAGGTCGGCGTCGTCGTCCTCTTTGAACACGAGTTGGATGCGTCCGGTGCCGTCCCGGAGGATCACGAACAGCAAGCCGCCGAGGTCGCGCACGTCGTGCACGTGGCCCGCGACCGAGATCTCGTCGCCGTCCTGTTCCGCCGTCACGTCTTCCGCGTAGATTCGTTCGATCATCGGTGTGTGGTGTGGTCGTGTGGGTGGTCTGCTCGCCGGTCGCTCACACGAAGCGGCCGGTCGCGTGTCGGGTCTCGACTCGAAGAGAAGTGGCGTCTCCTCACGGAGACGTGGGACCCGCGTTCCCGGCGGTGGGTGGTGCGACGCGGTCGCCGCACCCCGTTGCTCGCTTCTCGATTCGCACCGCCGTCATCGTGTGGAATCGTTCACCGCGCGGAATAAATATCTGTCCAAGCGCACCCGCGGCGGGACGGGGTCGTCAGTGTGCTCGACGCCCGTTTCGGCAGGTATGCGGAAGTGATCGCTGACGGCGGTGGATACGGCTACTGCTGTGACTGCGACTACAGAGACTACTGCGACTACCGTTGCTACTGCGAAGCACCGCAGACCGCACCCGCGACAGCACTGTTGACCGCGACAGCACCGCAGACCGCACCCGCGACAGCACCGCTACGGTTTGTAGCGCGCCTCCCAGCGGAACCGCGACAGCACGGCAACAGCACCGCCACCGCACCTCGGTCCTCCCCAGCCTCGGGGTTCTCCCCGCACCGCCCGAACCCCTCCCTCGCGCGCGTTCCTCGCACGCGCCGGATTCTCCACGCGCCGGATTCCACGCGCCGGATTCTCGGTCGAGTCGCACACGACCCCCGGTCTTCGAGCGACCTCGACCGGTCCCGATTCCGGGGGCGGTCCTACCGGCACACGCCGGACCGCGAGCCATCACCGCGTCTCGACACCCGACGCCGTGGTGAAGGCGTCGCTCGTCACCGATGTCCGGCACAACACACAGCCTTCGGCCAGTATCTCCGCGCGGATGTCGGCGTCCACGTGCATCTCCGCCCCACAGGACGGGCAGTCGAACACGAACCTGTGTGCCATCGTCACCTCCACAGTCGCCTGCTACGCCGTGTCTGTGGATGACGACTCGCCCCACATCGTGTGGGTGTTGAAAAACTGCGAGGGATCGACGCCCGGCGACGACCCCGCCGCCGGCGCGACGGACTCAGTCGTCGAGAATCGCGTTCAGGAGCTTCGACTGAGCAGAGGCGAGGTGTTCCGCGAACGTCGACCGGTTGATGTCGAGCGCCTCGGAGACGTCGGTCGCGTTCGCGGAGCGGGGATGCTCGAAGTAGCCCATCTCGTGGGCGGTCTCCAGCACCTCGCGCTGGCGGTCGGTGAGCGTGGCGCGGTCGACGACCACGAGTTCCTCCTCGTCGTCGGGGCCGGCAGAGCGCGTCAGTCGCCGGAGAGAGACGCCCGAGAACTCCTCGCGGAGGTCGACCACGACCGACCGCACCGTCGCCACGTCGCCCGCGAGAAACGACAGCACCAGGGCCCCGTCGGTCGCCCGGAGGTGCCGGACCGGCGGGCCGTGTGTCTCGACGTGTTCACAGGCGCAGGCCGGTGTCTCCGAGGCGTCGCGGGCGAACCGGTAGACCGTCTCGTCGCCGTGGCAGAACACCTCCTCGACGCCCTCGGCCCCGTGGTCGTCGGTTGCGGTGAACTCGACTGCGGTCCGGCCGTCGTTGGGGACCGACGACCGGGTGACCCGCTGGATCTGTCCCGACCCCTGCGAGGCACCGACGACTCGGCACGCGCTCGGATCGGTGATCACCACCTCTGCGCGGACGCCGCGAGACGACATACCCTTAGGTTGATCGTCACGGGTGAAAACGACACCGGAGGCGAGAGTGCGGTCTGACACCGCAGGCGACGGTGAGGTCCGATCGCGACCCGCGACGCCGAGAATCGAGCGACAGCGTGGCGACGAGCGCGGTCGGTATTTGAACCCCCAGCATCCTATGGTCGGCGGGTTAGGCGGGTAGAGCCGTCAGGTGTGAGTGTACGGCCATGTCCCAGAGTAGCCTGTGCTCGGCCACGTGGGGCGACGGACGCCGAGCGAGACCTGCGGATCGACGACCGAGCGAGGCGCGCGAGGTGATCGCCTGTGCGGCGTGAGACGATCGTCGTGGTCTGTCTGCTCGTCGCGGTCCTGCTCCCGATGTGGTTCGTCGCGCTCCACGGGGAACCGCCGAGCGAGGAGATCGAGATCGACCAGAGCGTCACCGAGATGCGACCCCTGCAGGAGATCGTCGACACGCCGAACAAACTCGCGCCGAGTCAGGTGGGCGTGATCGTCTGGGTCGCGCTGTTCGGCCTCGTGGCGCTGTTGACGGCGGTGCATCGGTTCATGAACGACGCGGTGCGACCCGACGACGGCGAGCAGACGGCGGGTGACGCCGAGTCGCCGGTGGCCGACGGCGGCCAGGTCGGTCTGCCGTGGTTATGGACCGACGACCGGTGGGTCGTCGAGTACCACGACGCCTCGGACGCGATGGAGGGGATCCTCGCCATGGGCGGGTTGACGGTCCTCGCCATCGTCTTCGCGGCGCTGTTCACCGGCGAGTATCTGACGCTGGCGCGGACGCAGTACTTCGGCGTCTACGCCACGGGGATGTTCCTCTCGCTGGCACTGCTGACCGTCGCGTACTACGCCTGGTTCATGCCACACGTCGAGGTCGCCGAACGGAGGGGCCACTGATGCGACGCGAGACACTGGACACGATCGACGACTGTGACGACGACTGTGAGTCGTGCGACGACGACCCGGCCGGACTCGCCGGTGCCGCCGACTGCGACGACGGACACGCAGATCGTGCCAGCGGGCACGCGGACGGCACCGACGGGCACGCCGACTGCAGTTCGTGTGACGGCGGCGGGAGCCACCGACCGAGCATCCTCTCGGACGCGCGGGCCGCGGTCCGGCGGCGCGACTACGCGAAACTGCTCGCCACCGTCGGTGGGATGACGGCGGTCGGCAGTCTGGCCGCGCCGCTGGCGGGACTGACGCGCGTCTTCGAGCGGTCGTACACCGGGCCGATCTACTCCGACGGCGTCTACCTCGTGGACGGCGAGGGGAACCGACTCACCGAGTCGGCGCTCTCGGAGGGGGAGAAGCTGACCGTCTTCCCGGAACCGCGACCGGGCATCGAGAAAGCGCCGACACTACTGGTCCGGCACGCCGAGGACGCCTACGGCGGCGGCACGAAAGCCGAGTTCACCGTCGCGGGGTACGCGGCGTACTCGAAGGTCTGTACGCACGCGGGGTGTATGGTCTCGAACGAGGAGGGCGGGACGCTGGTCTGTCCGTGTCACTTCGGGAAGTTCGACCCGACACAGGGGGCGTCGGTCGTCGGCGGCCCGCCGTCACGCGCCCTGCCGCAACTGCCGATCACGCTCTCCTCGGACGGCTATCTCGTCGCCACCGGCGACTTCGACGGCCCGGTCGGGCCGGGGGGTGAGTGATGTCCCGGATCGACCGCCTCGCGGACCGGGCGACCGAGGTCGGCACGCGCGCCTACGACTGGACCGACCAGCGGTTCGACCTCGACTCCGGGCGGGAGTTCCTCGGGAAGGCGTTCCCCGCCGAGGACTCCTTCCTGTTGGGTGAGATCGCGCTGTTCTGTTTCCTCATCCTGATCCTGACGGGGCTGTTCCTCGGGATGTTCTTCGAACCCTCGACGAGCGACGTGGAGTACGAGGGGAGCGTCGACCGGTACCAGGGCGAGGAGATGCCCGAAGCGTTCGTGAGCGTCCTGCACATCACCTACGACATCCCGTTCGGCATGTTCATCCGGCGGATGCACCACTGGGCGGCCCACCTGTTCGTGGCCTCGATCGGGTTACACATGCTCAGGGTGTTCTTCACCGGGGCGTACCGCAACCCGCGTGAGCCGAACTGGGTGGTCGGTACCGGTCTCGCGGGGCTGGCGATGGGCGCGGCCTACACCGGCTACGCCCTCCCGTTCGACGAGTTCGCCGCGACCGCGACCAGCATCGGCTACAACCTCGCCATCTCCGTCCCGGTCGTCGGCGATGTCCTCGGGAAGGCGTTCTTCGGCGGCGAGTTCCCGTCGAGCGCGACGATCCCCCGACTGTACTTCCTGCACGTCCTCGTCATCCCGGTCGCCATCGCCGGCCTCCTGGGAGTGCACATGGCGATCCTCCTGCGGCAGAAACACACCGAAGCGCCGCGCGATGACGACGTCCCCGCGCCGGGCGAGGCGACCGTCGTAGAGTCGGAGACGGCAGCAGAGTCGAACGTCTCGGGCGACACCGGCGATCCGGTCGTCGGCGACGGCGGGGTCACAGCCGTCGGGACCGACGACCACAGGGGTCGGTCGACGGTCGACAGGGACGACGACAGCGTGGTCGTCGGCCTGCCGGCGTTCCCGAACCAGGCGGCCGTGAGTGCGGTCGTCTTCTTCCTGACGCTGGCGACGCTCTCGACGCTCGCCGGGTTCCTGCCGGTCCACAACATCGCGGAGTACGGCCCGAACAACCCGGCCGGCACGCCCGAACTCATCATGCCGGACTGGTTCCTGATGTGGGTCTACGGCTTCCTGAAGTTGCTCCCGTCGTGGACGAGTTTCACGGTGCCGGTTGTCGGCATCCACGTCTCCGCCGAGTTCGTCGGCGGCGTGCTGATGCCGGCGCTCGTCTTCGGGGCCATCGCGGTCTGGCCCTTCGTCGACTACCACGACGAGTCGACCCACTTCACCGCGAACCCGCTCGCCCGCCCGTGGCAGACCGCCGTGGGCGTCGCGGCGATCCAGTTCGTGATGATCGCCTCCATCGCGGGGATGAACAACCTGCTCGGCCGGGCAGTCGGCGTCGGCACGGAGGTCGTGAACCCGATTCTCACGGTCGCCCTGCTGGTCGTCCCGGTCGGCTCCGGCCTCGTCGTCTACCGCGTCCTGCGCGGGTCGGCCGCGGACACCGACGGCGACGACGGCGACACCGACGCGGTCGCCGACGGCGGGACTCCCGCAGCGGACGACCGCGCCCCGGAGGTGAGCGACGATGGGTGACGCGGAGGCGGCCGCCGCGGGCGAGCGCGCAGTCGGCACCCGCCGCCCGGCGCTCTCACCCCGGACGTACCGCTACCTCGACCGCGCCACGAAACTGGTCGGCGTCGGCCTCGTCGCCGCCGGCCTGAACGCCGGCGGCGACACGCTGACCGGCCTGACGCTCGGCGTGGTCGGCGCACTGCTGGCACTGACGACCGTCTTCCTTCGGAGCGACCCATGAGCCGGAACGACACACTCGACGACGCCGCTGACGAACAGCACGACACGACTGCCGAGGGCGACGAGACGCCGGACGTGGGCGACCCACCCGGCGACCCGGCACGCGGCGAGGCGTCGGCTGCCGACGACCGGACGTTCGCGCCGGACACCGACGAGTCCGTCTCTCGGCGGGGGTTCCTCGAAGGCCTCGGCATCGCGTCGGTGCTCGGCCTCGGCACCGCGACCGCGACCGAGGACGATCTGTTCGGGATGCAGGGGCTCAAACCGGTGGACGACCCCATCGGCAACTACCCGTACCGCGAGTGGGAGGACCTCTACCGCGAGGAGTGGGACTGGGACTCGGTCGCCCGGTCGACCCACAGCGTCAACTGTACCGGCTCCTGCTCGTGGAACGTCTACGTCAAGAACGGGCAGGTCTGGCGCGAGGAGCAGGCCGGGGACTACCCCCGGTTCGACGAGTCGGTGCCGGACCCGAACCCCCGCGGCTGTCAGAAGGGGGCCTGCTACACCGACTACGTCAACGCCGACGAGCGCATCAAACACCCCCTCAAGCGTGTCGGCGAGCGCGGCGAGGGCAAGTGGAAGCGCATCTCGTGGGACGAGGCGCTGACGGAGATCGCCGACCACGTCATCAGCGAGGTGCAGGCCGGCCGGTACGACGCCATCTCCGGGTTCACACCGATCCCGGCGATGAGTCCGGTCTCGTTCGCCGGCGGCTCGCGGCTCGTCAACCTGCTGGGCGGCGTCTCCCACAGCTTCTACGACTGGTACTCGGACCTCCCGCCGGGCCAGCCGATCACCTGGGGGACTCAGACCGACAACGCCGAGTCGGCCGACTGGTACAACGCCGACTACCTCATCGCCTGGGGATCGAACGTCAACGTCACCCGCATCCCCGACGCGAAGTACTTCCTCGAAGCGGGCTACGACGGGACGAAGCGCGTCGGCGTCTTCACCGACTACTCCCAGACCGCCATCCACACCGACGAGTGGGTCAGCCCCGAACCGGGCAGCGACACCGCGCTCGCACTGGGGATGGCACAGACCATCGTCTCGGAGGACCTGTACGACGAGGGGCACCTGAAAGAACAGACCGACATGCCCCTGCTCGTCCGGCAGGACACCGGGAAGTTCCTCCGGGCCAGCGAGGTCAGGAGTGTGAGTACGGACGCCGACGACCCGGACTGGATGCTCCTGATGCTCGACGCGGACGGACGCCTCCGGGAGGCACCCGGGTCGCTCGGCGAACGCGACGGCCAGCACGACGACTCGAAGAGCATCGAACTCGGCTTCGATCCCCAGTTGGACGCCGAGACGACCGTCCAGACGACCGACGGCGAGGTCCGCGTCCGCACGGTGTGGAACGAACTGCGGGACGAACTCGCTCAGTACGATCCGGAGACGGTCCACGAGGAGACCGGGGTCGGCCGGGAGACCTACCAGCGGGTCGCCCGCGAGTTCGGCGAGGCCGACGCCGCGAAGATCATCCACGGGAAGGGCGTCAACGACTGGTACCACAACGACCTCGGGAACCGGGCGATCCAGTTGCTGGTGACGCTGACCGGCAACCTCGGAGACCCCGGCACCGGCCTGGACCACTACGTCGGCCAGGAGAAGATCTGGACGTACGAGGGGTGGAAGGACCTCTCGTTCCCGGCGGCGGGCGGCCGGAGCGTCCCGACGACGCTGTGGACCTACTACCACGCCGGCATCCTCGACAACACCGATCCCGACACCGCCGAGCGGATTCGAGAGGCGATCGACGAGGAGTGGATGCCGGTCTACCCCGCAGAACGCGAGGACGGCACCCGACCCGACCCCTCGACCATGTTCGTCTGGCGGGGCAACTACTTCAACCAGGCGAAGGGCAACGTCGCGGTCGAGGAGGAACTGTGGCCGAAACTCGACCTCGTCGTGGACGTGAACTTCCGGATGGACTCGACGGCGATGTACTCCGACATCGTGCTCCCGGCCGCGAGCCACTACGAGAAGCACGATCTGAACATGACGGACATGCACAGCTACGTGCACCCGTTCACCCCGGCCGTCGAACCGCTCGGGGAGGCGAAGACCGACTGGGCCATCTTCCGCGAGTTGGCGGAGACCATCCAGCGGCGTGCCCGTGAGCGCGGCGTCGAACCGATCGAGGATCGGGAGTTCGACCGCGAGATCGACCTCCAGACGATCTACGACGACTTCGTGCGCGACCGGCAGTCCGGCGAGGAGAGCGCGCTGGTCGAGGACCGCGCCGCCTGCGAGTACATCCTCGAACACTCCGAGGAGTCGAACCCCGCCGACACCGACGAGCAGATCGAGTTCGCCGACACGGTCGAGCAGCCACAGCGCCTGCTGGCCGGCGGCGACCACTGGACCTCGGACATCGAGGACGGCGAACCGTACGTCCCGTGGCAGGACTTCGTGCGCGAGAAGAACCCGTGGCCGACCGTCACGGGCCGCCAGCAGTACTACGTCGACCACGACTGGTTCCTCGAACTCGGCGAGCAGTTGCCGACCCACAAGGAGGGCCCCGAGGGGATGGGCGGCGACTACCCGATGGAGTACAACACCCCCCACGGCCGGTGGTCGATCCACTCGACGTGGCGGGACAACGAGACGCTCCTCCGTCTCCAGCGCGGGGAACCGGTCGTCTACCTCCACCCCGAGGACGCGAAAGAGCGGGGCATCGAGGACGGCGACGCGGTCGAGGTGTTCAACGACCTCTCCTCGGTCGAGTTACAGGCCAAGCTCTACCCGAGTAGTCAGCGCGGGACCGCCCGGATGTACTTCGCGTGGGAACGGTTCCAGTTCCCCGACGACGCCGACTTCAACTCGCTGGTGCCGATGTACATGAAGCCGACGCAGTTGGTGCAGTACCCCGAGGAGTCGGGCGAACACCTCTCGTTCCGGCCGAACTACTGGGGACCGACCGGCGTCAACAGCGACGTCCGTGTCGACGTGCGGAAGACGGGGGGTGACGGCGGATGAGCGCCGACGACCCGGCCGACGAGGGTGGTCGTCGCCACGGCGTCGGGGACGCGGCGGCGTCCGCGAACGACCAGCAGGCACAGCAGCAGGTGGACCTCGCCGACGGCGTCGACCACCAGGTGGCGATGGTGATGGACCTGAACAAGTGCATCGGCTGTCAGACCTGCACGGTCGCCTGCAAGTCGCTGTGGACCGAGGGCGGCGGCCGCGACTACATGTACTGGAACAACGTCGAGACGAAACCCGGCGCGGGCTACCCCCGCGACTGGGAGGAGTCCGGCGGCGGGTGGAAGTCCGGCGAGCACACCGAGCGCAAGCCGGGGGAAGTGCCCTCGAAGGAGGACTACGGCGAGGCGTGGGAGTTCAACCACGAGGAGGTCATGTACGAGGGGAGCGAGGAGCCCCTGCGTCCCGAGGAGAACCCCGAGTGGGGACCGAACTGGGACGAAGACCAGGGCGCAGGCGAGTACCCCAACTCGTACTACTTCTACCTCCCGCGCATCTGCAACCACTGCACGCACCCCTCCTGTGTCGAGGCCTGTCCCCGGAAGGCCATCTACAAGCGCGCGGAGGACGGTATCGTGCTCATCGACCAGGAGCGCTGTCGCGGCTACCGCTACTGCGTCGAGGGCTGTCCCTACAAGAAGGTGTACTACAACGCGACGACGAAGACCTCCGAGAAGTGCATCTTCTGTTACCCGCGTAAGGAGGGTGAAGGCCCCGAGGGCGAGACGTTCGCGCCGGCCTGCGCCGAGGAGTGCCCGCCGCAACTGCGACTCGTCGGCTTCCTCGACGACGAGGAAGGACCGATCTACAAACTCGTCGAGGAGTACGAGGTTGCCCTCCCCCTGCACCCGGAGTACCGGACCCAGCCGAACGTCTACTACATCCCGCCGTTCGCGCCGCCGCAGCACTCCGAAGACGGCGAGACGGTCGACGTGGACCGCATCCCGCGCACCTACCTCGAAGAACTGTTCGGCGAGGGGGTCCACGACGCGCTGGACACCATCGAGCGCGAACGCCAGAAGGTGAACCGTGGCGGCGAGAGCGAGATCCTCGACCTGCTGACGGACACGAACCCGGCACGGAAGTACCGGCTGGAGGTGTTCGACGATGCGTAAACGGAGTGTCGCATCGTCGAACTCGTCAGGGCCTCGCCCTGACGGTGTTCGAATGAGCGAACGAAGTGAGGTCATTCGAGTACGCCAGAGCTTCGCTCTGGAGGTGTTCGACGATGAATAGGAGAAACACCAGTGACAGAAACAGGACGCGCTACCGCGCGCTCGCGGTCGTCGTCGCCTGTCTCGTCGTGGCGACGACCGCACTCGGCCCGGCGCTCGTCTCGGCGCGCCCGGCCAACCAGATTCCGGTCGAGGACGTTTCGGCCGCGGAGAACCCACAGACACCCGACAGCGCGGCGTGGGACACCGTCCCGCCGGTGACGGTCCCGCTGGCCAGCGCACCCAGCGGCGTCCCGAACGCCTCGGACACGTCGGTCGAGCGGCTGAAGGTCCAGACCGCCCGGACCGACGACCGGTTCTACGTCCGCCTCTCGTGGCCGGACGCGACCGCCGACCGGAACGTCACGGGCCCGCGCGACTACCGGGACGCGGTGGCGGTCCAGTTACCGGTGAACACCAGCGCCAGACCACCGATCTCGATGGGGAGCACCCGGAACATGGTGAACGTCTGGTACTGGCAGGCCGGCGGGGAGACCGAGGAACTGCTCGCGGGCGGCCCCGGCACGACGACGGAGTACGAGACCGAGGCGGTCGAGACGACCACGGGACACGACGACGGCCGCTGGACGGTCGTCCTCTCGCGGAACATCGAGAGCGACGCGCCGAACCGGACGACACTCGCGGTCGACCACGACGTGGACGTGGCCTTCGCGGTCTGGAACGGCTCGCAGATGGAACGCTCCGGCCGGAAGTCGGTCAGCGAGTGGTACCACTATCCGCTCGGCGGCGGGCCGCAGGGGCCGCCCTACGAGTCGATTCTCTGGACCGTCGCCGGGCTGGCCATCGTCGGCGTGGCGCTGGTGACCATCGCTGCCGTCCGCAACCCCGGAGGTGGGGAGGGATGACGAGCGACCCAGCGGTCGACGGGGTGGCCGACGACGAGTCGCGGCCCGACACCGCCGAGCACGTCGGCGACGACGACCGACTCGACCCCGGAGCCGTGAACCGGCAGGCGGCCGCCCGCGGGAGCGTCTACGCGCTGCTCGCGGTGCTGTTCGACGAACCCAACGCGGCGGTGTACGAGCGACTCGCCGCCGGCGACCTCGACGCGACCTGTCGGGACCTCGTCGCCGAGAGCGGCCTCGACGTGACCCCGCCCGATCTGACGGTCGCGGAGGACCACGACACGCTGTGTGCGCGGTTCAACGACCTGTTCACGATCGGCTACGCCGAGTACGAGGATCGGACCGACGGGAGCCTCGACAGCGAGGGGCCGGCGGTGTCGCTGTACGAGACGGCCTACCGGCCGGACGCCTCCTGGACCGACGTGAACCTCGACCTGGCGCGGGCGTACGACTACTTCGGCCTCGAAGTCGACGAGTCTGCCCGCGACAACCACGACTTCCTCCCCTATCAACTGGAGTTCGCGGGCTACCTCGCCCGCCGGGAGGCGACGGCCGACCCCGAGTCGGCCCGTCAGCAGGCCCGTGCCCGCCTCGACCTCCACGACCGGCACCTCCACGTGGTCGCCGGTGGCGTCGCAGAGCGGATGGCCGAGGAGGCCGGCACCGGCATCTTCGGCGAGGTGGCAGACTTCTGTGCCCGGTTCGTCCGTGCCGACCAGCGGGCACTGGCCGACCGGTTCGAGGGGGGTGACGGCGGGTGAGCCGACCGACGATCGACACCGAGCGAGCGAACGCCGGTCCCGGCGAACGACTCGTCCGCCTCGGCGGGGCGGTCCCAGTCGCGCCGCGCACCCTCGCGGGCCTGCTCGCGCTGGTCCCGGTGGCCGGCGCGACGCTGTACCGCGTCGCCCACAACGCGCCCGGCACACTCCCGCCGGCCGTGATCGACACCGCCACCGCGCTACTCCCGCTGGCAGTCGCCGCTCCCGCCCTCGCGGCACTCCTGCTCGCCGGCGCGGCCGACCGGCGGACGGCCCGACTCGGTCTCGCGTTCGTCGGCGCGTTCGGACTGGTGAGTCTCGCGGGCGGGAGCGCGTGGTTCCCGGCGGCTGTGGGTGTCTCCGCCGGCCTCCTCGTTCTGGTCGGGGGTCGCGGTCGGTCGGCGCTCGCTCGGGGGACCACCGAGGTCCGGCAGGCCGGCGTGCTCGCGCTCCTGACCGCCGGCGTCCTCGTCTCGCTGGCGGCGACCGCCGGCCTCGCGCCGGCTACGCTCCGACCGGTGGGCTCCGGCCTCGCACTGCTCGGCGTCGGCCTGCTCCCGGCGAGCCTCCCGACCGACCGCCTCGCCCTGCTCGCGGGCGCTGCTGCGGGGCTGCTGACGGTCGCCGTCGCGTCGAGCGTCCCCTACGTCGCCGGCGCGGTCCTGCTGGTCGGCGGTGGTGTCGTCGGCGTCCCCGTCGGCCTCGTCGCCCTCGCGGTCGGTGGCGGGGTCGCGGCGACGGTCGGTGGTCTGCGCCGTGTGATCGGAGGCGTCGCCGACGCCGACGGGTCACTGCGACCGGTCGGGGTGTCGGCCGCGGTCGCCCCCGTGCTGTTGCTGACAGCGGGGGTCCCGGGGACGCTGCTGCGGGCGGTCGGCGTCGCGGTCGCGGTCGGTCTGCTCGCGGGAGGTGACCCGTCGTGAGAGACCCCGAAGAAGCGACCGACGGACCGCCCGACCCCGGCCTCCACCCGGAGAACAGTCCGGGATTCGACGCCGACCCCGACGGCCTCGAAGACATCGAGGTGGATCGGGACGTGACCATCGGCGAGGCGTCGCTCGCGGAACTGGCCGTGAGCGACACCGAACCGGTCGAGGACGACGCGCTCGCGGACCTCCTCGACTCCCTCGCCGACGGCTCGGTCGTCGCCCGGCGGCGGGCCGCGCTGGCGCTCGCGGAGCGGACGTCCGCCGACGAGGACGCGACGCAGGTCGTCACCGCACTCGCGCGGGCGGCGACGACAGACGAAGACGGCGAAGTCCGGCAGTTCGCGGTCGAGGCGCTGGCGAAACACGGCGGGCGCGAGGCCGGCGACGTGGCCCGCCGACTGACAGACGACCCGGAACCGTGGGTCCGCGCCGAGGCGGTCGTCGCACTCGACCGACTGGACCGGGCCGAGTACGCCGAGACCATCACGGAGGCGCTGTCGGACGAGCACCACGCGGTCCGGCGGAACGCGCTCGTCTCGCTGTTCAAACGGCGCGGCGAAGACGCCCTGCCGGTCCTCTTGGTCGCGGTCGACGACGAGAGCGAACGCGTCCGGGAGTGGGCGACCCACCTGCTCGGCGGCGTCGACGACGAGCGTGCCGAATCGGCACTCCGGGAGGCGGCCGAGACCGACGAGAGCGGGATCGTCCGCAAGACGGCCGAGCGGTCGCTGTCGGTCGACGCCGGCAGTTTCCGGCGGCAGTTCTCCGGGACGCTGGACGAGACCGACCAGCCACTACCCGGTGAGGACGCGCTGAACCGCACCCCCGACCTGTGACCATGCACGACGACCACCCAGAGCAGACGACCCGCGACGAATCGACAGACAGCAGCGTCACGGCGCCGCTCCGAGAGCGCGTCGAACGCGCCCTGCGGAACGTCCGGGACCCCGACGCCGGCGTCGACGTGTTCGAGGCCGGCCTCGTCGACTCGATCACGGTCGACGACGGGAGCGTGACGGTCTCGGCGAGCGTCGCCGAACTGGACGAGCGGACGGCCTCGGGCGTGACCGAGGCGATGCTCCGAGGGGTGCGGCAGGTGCCGGGCGTCGACTCGGCGACCGTCGAACCGGTCGCGCCCGCGGCCGACGACCTGTCGGGCGGGGTCGGTGCGTTCGACAGCGTCGTCGCCGTGGCGAGCGCGAAGGGCGGCGTGGGCAAGTCCACGGTCGCGACCGGCCTGGCCTGCGCGCTGGCCGGCGACCGGTCGGTGGGGCTGTTCGACGCGGACATCCACGGGCCGAACGTCCCCGGGTTGCTCGGCGTCGAGGGACCGGTCCACTCGGCCGACGACGGCAGTCCGCTCCCCGTCACCTGCGCGGGCCCGGACGCGGACCTCGACGTGATGAGCGTCGGTCTGATGGAGTCCGGCGCGCCCCTCGCCTGGCGCGGCGCGATGGCCCACGACGCGTTGACCGAACTGTACGAGGAGACCGCCTGGACGGCCGACGACACGCTGGTCGTGGATCTCCCGCCGGGGACCGGCGACGTGGTCCTGACGACCCTGCAAGAGGTCGCCGTCGACGGCGTGGTCGTCGTGACGACGCCGTTCCCCTCGGCGCTGGAGGACACCGCCCGGAGCGTGGAACTGTTCCGGGACAACGGCGTGCCGGTGCTGGGCGTCGTGGTCAACATGGCCGGCTTCACCTGTCCCTCGTGTGGCGACAGCCACGAGTTGTTCCCCGGCGAGGACCCGGCCGACCGTCTCGACGCGCCGGTGCTCGCGGAGGTACCCTTCTCGACCGACCTCCAGGAGACGCCGGTCCCGGGTGCCGTGGCGACCGAGTTCGAGTCGCTGGCGAGCGACGTCGCGGCGGCGGCCGCCGGCGCGTGGGACCTCGACCTGCCGGCCGACGCGGTCGACATCCGGGGCGACCCGCCGGAGCGCCGGAGGGCGCGCGTCCGAGAGGCGTTCAGCGCACTCGATCCTGGCGAGCAGTTCACGCTCGTCAGCGACCGCGACCCCTCGCCGGTCCGTGAGTTCCTCGCGTCGCTGGCAGAGACGGACTCCGCCGCGATCGAGGCCAGCGTCTCCCGGGAGACGCCGGACGACTGGCTCTTGACCGCCACCCACCCCTGACACATGGCACACGACACTCGTCGGTCCACACGGACGCACCGCCATCCCGAGACCGGACCGCGACTGACGGTCGTCGGCGACGACCGGGAGACGGTACGGCTGGCCGACTTCCCGACCGTCGACCGCGACTGCACCGTCGTCTGTGCGTCCGGCGACCGGACCAGCGCGACGTGGACCGGCGTCCCGGTGCCGGAGCTGCTCGACGCGGTCGGCGCGCCGCCCGAGACGACGCACCTCCGGGTCGTCGCCGACGACGGGTACGCGGTCTGTGTCGAGGTCCGGGACGCACTCGACGCGCTGGTCGCCCTCCGCCGCGATGGGACGCGACTGGCGGACGCCGAGGCGTACCCGACGCGGTTCGTCGGACCGAGCGTCCCCGGCGAACGGTGTGTGAAGGGACCGGTCGCGGTCGAGGCGCACGCACTCGGTGCCCGTGACGACCCCGAGGAACTGGAGGCGGTGACGCTGGACGACCCGCAGTTTGGGTGACTCGCGGGCCACCTCTCGGCTGTGACCGGTCGTCGCCAGGTCCCGAGACCGTCTCGTCGCGGACCGACTGGTCACCGCGACTCCGGCGACGTTCGGTGTCTCCGGCCAACTGTGGCGACCGCCGGGGGAGGACACCGTCGGTGCAGTCGAAGGCGGGCGGAGGTTCGGCGTCTCGACGACCGATCCGGACACGGCGGGCCGCACCCCGGGGACCCTCGTGCTGTTCGACGACGCGACCGGGAGTTTCTGGAGTCAGGTGCTCGGCCGGGTCATCTGTGGCCCGCAGGCCGGCGCTCGGTTCACGATTCGGCCGGCGACCGTGACCCGGTAGGACGTGGTGCGGCGAGTACCCCGAGACCGACGTGGTGGTGCCCCGCCGTACTCGGACCTGCGGTGATGACTGTCGCCCGGCCGGGCCCGCGCAAGCACGAGCACACTCACACACGACACGAGCACACTCACACACGACACGAGCACACTCACACACGACACGAGCACACTCACACACGACACGAGCACACACGTACACACGCGAGCGCGCCTTGCCCCGCCGCAGTCGTGTGGTTTTCGGGCACGAAAGCTTTAGGCCGTCCCTGCGCCTACCGGTGGCCAATGAGTCGAGGGCCGGAACTGATCATCACGGAGAAGGACAACGCCGCCCGGCGGATCGCGGACATCCTGAGCGGGGAGTCCGCCGAGGCGGAGCGACTGAACGGCGTCAACGTCTACAAGTGGGGCGGCAAGCGCTGTATCGGCCTGTCGGGCCACGTCGTCGGCGTCGACTTCCCGCCGGAGTACAACGACTGGCGCGACGTGGAACCGGTCGAGTTGATCGACGCGCCCATCGACAAACACCCGACACAGGAGAACATCGTGGCCGCCCTCCGGCGACTCGCCCGCCGCGCCGCCGCCGTGACGATCGCCACCGACTACGACCGCGAGGGCGAACTCATCGGGAAGGAAGCCTACGAACTCGTCCGCGAGGTGAACGAGGACGTGCCCGTCGACCGGGTGCGCTTCTCCTCGATCACGAAGCGCGAGGTGACGGAGGCGTTCGAGAACCCCGACGAGATCGACTTCGATCTGGCGGCCGCCGGCGAAGCCAGACAGATCGTCGATCTGGTGTGGGGTGCCGCCCTCACGCGGTTCCTCTCGCTGTCCGCGCGGCAGTTGGGCGACGACTTCATCTCGGTCGGGCGGGTGCAGGGCCCGACCCTGAAACTGATCGTCGACCGCGAACGCGAGATCGACGCCTTCGATCCCGAGGACTACTGGGAACTGTTCGCGGATCTCGAAAAGTCGGGCGGCGATCCCTTCGAGTCGCAGTTCTTCTACCTCGACGAGGACGGGACCGAGGCCGAACGCGTCTGGGACGAGCCGACCGCCGAGGCCGTCTACGCGAACCTCGAAGGCACCGAGACGGCGACCGTCGAGGAGGTCGACCGCCGCCGCCGGACCGACAGCCCACCCGCGCCGTTCAACACCACCCAGTTCATCCGGGCGGCGAGCGGCCTCGGCTACTCCGCCCAGCGAGCGATGTCCATCGCCGAGGATCTCTACACCGCCGGCTACATGACCTACCCCCGGACCGACAACACGGTCTATCCGGACGATCTGGACCCCGAGGAACTGCTCGACGCGCTGTCTGCGAACCACACCTTCGCGGACGACGTGGACACGATCCTCGAACAGGACGAGATCGAACCGACGGCGGGTGACGAGGAGACGACCGACCACCCGCCGATCCACCCGACCGGGGAGTTGCCGTCGCGCTCTGAACTCTCCGACGACGAGTGGGACGTGTACGAACTCGTCGTCCGGCGGTTCTTCGCCACCGTCGCGGAACCGGCCGAGTGGGAGCACCTCCGAGTCGTCGCCGAGGTCGCGCCGGACGGCGGGGTCGACGACCAGCCGATCCGCCTGAAGGCGAACGGGAAGCGCCTGCTCGACGCGGGCTACCACGCGGTCTACCCGTACTCCAACGCCAGCGAGAACATCGTGCCGGACGTGGAGACCGGCGAGGAACTGGCGGTCACGGACACCGAGTTCGAGGCGAAGCAGACCCAGCCACCCCGCCGGTACGGCCAGTCGCGGCTCATCGAACAGATGGAAACCCTCGGCATCGGCACGAAGTGCCTCACCGGCGACACCCCTGTACTCGTCCGGGCAGAGAACGGCGACATCGAGCGCCGTCCAGTCAGCGATCTATTCGAGGAAGAACAGGTCGTACTCGCGGACGGAGCGACCGAAGTCGGCACGACGGCCGGTGGCCCCCAGACGCTTTCGTTTGCGGAAACAGAGGGGCAAACGAGAGAGCGAACCAGCGAACTGGTCAGTCGGCGTCCGCTTGAACCAATGGAACGGATTTTGGAGATCACATCGGACTCGGGAACCGTCTCGGTCACCGACGACCACCCGATGTACGTTCGCTCCGGAGACTCGTACGAGGTTGTCCCTGCGGCCCAAGTCGATCCGGGTGACAAACTGTTGGCCGCCCGATCTCCCCCCTCGGTCGCTTCGACGACCGCCGACGCACCTGTCGCTGTCTCGTGGGACGAGTTCACCAGTAGCGCAACGGACGCGACGAAACTCTTCGGCGTGGACTGTGGTTCCGCTGTCGAGCAGATCCGCTCCGAAGCCGACGAGACACAGCGGGAGCTTGCGGCTCGCCTCGGCACGGATCAGCGACGGATCTCTGCGATAGAATCGGGCCGTCGCGGAGCGCCGGTGTGGGTGCTCGGGGACCTCGGAGTTCGGCCGGAGAAGCTTCGAGGACTGAACGACGACATCGAGTTCGAGAACCTGTTCCCGATACGCTGGACGCCGACGCTGGCTAGTGTTCTCGGGAACCTGCTCGGTGACGGGTCGGTCTATGTCGATGAATCCGAGAACTCCGTCGATGTTCGCTACCACAACACGGACCGTCGCCTGATCGAGAAGTTCGCCGACGACATCGAGACGCTGTTCGGGATTCGCCCGTCAGTTCGGCACCGTCCCGCACGGGAGGACCACCACAAGGACAAGTATCAGGTCGATGTCCCGGCGAGCGTCGGCCGTGTGCTACACTTCGTGCTTCAGTCGGTCACGAGCGACGGGTGCCCCGACGTACCCACAGACTGTGCTCCCGCGTTCATCGGTGCGATGTTCGACGACGAGGGCCACGTCTCGCGGGAACGCAAGGCGTTCATCTCGAACGTCGATCACGATCTGCTCGCGGGCATCAGCAGGATGCTCGCCGAGTTCGACATCGAGTCGAAGTTGGCTCCGGACCAACACAAGCTCCACATCCGGGGTCGGCGGAACATCGAACGGTTCGTCGATGTCGTCCCGATCACGAGCGACGAGAAGTTCTACCGCGCACTAGACGGCCTTCGAGCGTACGACGTGACTCAGCACAAAGCACGTCTGCTCGAGCTTGTAGACGAATCGCCTCGAACTTCGAGGGAACTCGCTACCGAGATCGGCCTCAGTCGCGGTCGAGTGAACGACATTCTCGGAGAACTCCGTGAGTACGGGTACATCCGGAAGGAGTTCGAAGGAAGCAACAGGAGCCCGGATCGGAACCGGGTGATTCGCTACGCAACCTCGGACTTCGAGGACTCGATCTATGCGAGGGTTCTGGGATACCCCTCATACACGACTGTCCGCTCGGTCACCGACCGAGAGTACGACGGGGCTGTGTACGACCTGTCGGTCACGGACGATGCACCGAACTTCGCGGTCACGGGTGGTGTATTCGTTCACAACTCGACGCGACACGACGTGATCCAGAAACTGTACGACAGAGGCTACATCGAGTCCGACCCGCCGCGCCCGACCCGGCTCGCGCGGTCGGTCGTCGAGGCCGGCGAGGAGTTCGCGGACCTGATCGTCTCCGAGGAGATGACCGCCCAACTGGAGGCGGACATGCAGGCCATCGCCCGCGGCGAGAAGTCACTGGAGGACGTCACCCAGGAGTCGCGGGAGATGCTCGAACAGGTGTTCGAGGGGCTGACCGAGTCGCGGGAGGAACTCGGCGAGCACCTGAAGAAGTCACTCAAGGCGGACAAGACGCTCGGACCGTGTCCGGAGTGTGGGGCGGACCTGCTCGTCCGGAAGAGCAGACACGGTTCGTACTTCGTCGGCTGTGACGGCTACCCCGACTGTGACTACACACTCCCCCTACCGTCGACCGGGAAACCGCTCCTCCTGGACGACACCTGCGAGGAGCACGACCTGCACCACGTGAAGATGCTCGCCGGCCGGAAGACGTTCGTCCACGGCTGTCCGCAGTGCAAGGCCGACGAAGCGGACGAACAGGAAGACGAGGTGATCGGGGCGTGTCCCGAGTGTGGCGAGGAACACGGGGGCGAACTCGCGATCAAACAGCTCCGCTCTGGATCGCGGCTCGTCGGTTGTACCCGGTATCCGGACTGTGACTACTCGCTCCCGCTCCCGCGCCGGGGTGAGATCGAGGTGACCGACGAACTCTGCGAGGAACACGACCTGCCGCATCTCGTGGTTCACTCGGGCGACGAACCGTGGGAACTCGGCTGTCCGATCTGCAACTACCGGGAGTACCAGGCGAAGCAGGCCGGCGGGAGCGAACTGGAGAGCATCGAGGGCATCGGCGAGAAGACGGCCGAGAAGCTGAAAGACGCCGGCGTCGAGGACGTGCCGGGGCTGAAAGACGCCGAACCGGACGCGCTGGCCGAGATGGTCGAAGGCGTCGGCCCGGACAAAGTGCGGGACTGGCAGGCGAAGGCGGACTGAGCCGGCGGCCTCAGTCGTCGCCCAGCACTGCGTCGACCGCCGCGACGGCCGGGGAGATGGATGCCGGGTCGCCGTCGAGGCCGATCAGGATCGTCGGGGCGTCGTAGCCGAGGGCGATCACGTTGATCCCGGTCTCGTAGACCTCGAGGTCCACGAGGTAGTCACCCAGCGGTTCGTGGACCGCTCCCTTCCGGTCGTAGTCGAGCTGTTTGAACGACACGTCTTCGACGATCACGTCGATCTCCTCTGCGGTGTAGTCGGGTGCTGGCTCGCCGTCACTGTACGCGATGCGGTAGTCGCGGTCCTCGAAGTCGCCGTAGTAGACGCCTCGGAGGTGCGGGTCCACGCGCGACTGGAGTTCGGCAACCAACTCGTCGATCTGTGCTGGCATCTGCTGACTGGTGGTTGGGGGGCGCGGATAAATTCGTTCGGGATTCGGACAGCGTGAAAGGATGCGAACATGGGCCACGGCGACACACACGATGCGACGTTTCTGGACAGAACAGAGGCCGTGGCCGTCGCGTCGTGCAACTCCATCGAGTCCGTTTCTCTGCTCCCCACGTTCCGCACACTTCTTTACCCACCCCCGAATACCACTTCCCAATGACCGGGCCGTGGCAGGACTGGGATCACATCCTGAAGGTCGATCCCGACAAGGACCTCGTGGAGGGGGAGACGTTCGCAGACGTGTGCCAGACCGGAACCGACGCCATCGAGGTCGGCGGCACGACGGGCATGACCGTCGAGAACATGAGCGGCGTCATCGACGCCTGCGCCGAGTACGGCGTCCCCCTCTATCAGGAACCCTCGAATCCGGGCGTCGTCATCGACTCGCCGGCACTCGACGGCTACCTCATCCCGACCGTCTTCAACTCGACCGAGGCGTTCTGGATCACCGGCGCGCACAAGGAGTGGGTCCGGATCGAGAACGGGATGGACTGGGACCGCACCCACACCGAGGCGTACATCGTCCTCAACCCCGACTCCGCAGTCGCCGAGTACACCAGCGCCGACTGTGACCTCGCGCCCGACGACGTGGCCGCCTACGCCGCCGTCGCCGAGCGGATGTTCGGCCAGGAGATCGTCTACCTCGAATACTCCGGCACTTTCGGCGACAGCGAGACCGTCGCGGCCGCCAGCGACGCACTCGACGAGGCGACGCTGTTCTACGGCGGCGGCATCCACGACTACGACTCGGCCTACGAGATGGGCCGGCACGCCGACACGGTCGTCGTCGGCGATCTGCTCCACGACGAGGGTGTCGAGGCGGTCCGGCAGACCGTCGAGGGCGTGAAGGACGCCCACGCCGACCGCGACTGACGCGACTGACGCGACAGGTCGCCGGTCGCGTCGCCAGATGATCGACCGATCCCGTTCACTCGGAGAACTGCCGCAACACGTCCAGATCGCGTTTCGTCCGGAGGAAATCCGCCGTGACGCCCGTCTCCTCGCAGTCCGGACACGCGAAGTCTTCCCGTGGTCCCGAAAGGTCGCGCGGGTCCAGTTCCCAGTCTCTCGTACACGCCGGACACAGCAGTTGCACCTGCGTCTCCTGCATACCACCCGCTTGGGACGCCGGGGGGAACCGCTCGGTGCCGTCGTATCGCGGGGGTTTACGTCGGTTCGACCGCGACCCGGTCGCCGGCCCGGCACGTCAGGACTGCGCCGACCGGGAACTTTTACACCTCCGGCCACCCCGACTCGGGTATGATCCTCTCCGACCGGGACCTGCTCGCCCGCCTGGAACGCGGCGACCTCGTCGTCGATCCACTCGACGACCCGGAGACCCAGATTCAACCGGCCAGCATCGACCTCCGACTCGGCTCCCGCTTCCTGGAGTTCCGCCGGACGAACATCCCCTGTATCCACCCCGACAGCGAACGCGAGGTCGACGAGTACGTCACCGAGACGGTTGTCGACGGGGACGGCGAGTTCATCCTCCACCCCGGCGACTTCGTGCTCGGGACGACGAAAGAGCGGGTCGAGATCCCACCCGATCTGGTGGCGAACGTCGAAGGGCGGTCCTCCTTGGGTCGGCTCGCCGTGGTGGTGCACGCGACAGCCGGCTTCATCGATCCGGGGTTCCGTGGCAAGATCACGCTCGAACTGTCGAACCTCGGCACTGCACCCGTGTCTTTGAAACCGGACACCCGCATCTCCCAACTCGTCTTCACGGAACTCTCCTCGCCGGCCGAACGCCCCTACGGTGCCGAACGCGGCTCGAAGTACCAGGACCAGGACGGGCCGCAGGCGTCCCGGATCCAGGACGATCCGGAGTTCGAACGATGACGGCGACTGAACCCGCGACGGTGATCGACCGATGACGGTCACAGGGACGGTGATCGACCGATGAAGTTCGTCGAGGAGGTGGTCGTGGAGGAGTTCCTCCCGACGTTCCGGTCGATGCTCGCCGAGGCGCTACGGGAGCGCGGGTTCACCCAGCGTGAGGTCGCCGACGCCCTCGGGATCAGCCAGTCGGCTGTCTCGAAGTACGCCCACGGACAGGTCTCGCGCCGCGAGGAGTTTCTGGACGATCAACGCGTGCAGGACCTCGTGGAACGCATCGCCGACGGTCTCGCCTCGGGAGAGCTCTCGCCGGTCGGGGCCTTGGTCGAAGCCGAGGTGCTCGTCCGCCGACTGGAAGACGGCGACCTGCTCACCCGTCTCCACGAGGAGGCGATGCCCGAACTCGCCGAGTACGACGCGGACTTCGCGGTCCACGACCCCGACAGCCGGGTCCGGACCACGGAACAGGTGCTCGCGTCGGTCCGGCGCGGTCTCCGGACCCTGACGAGCGCCTCGGGGTTCGCCGGCCTGATACCGAACGTCGGGTCGAACCTCGTCGAGTGTCTCCCCGAAGCGGGCGACATCGGTGACGTGGCGGGCGTCCCCGGCAGAATCTTCGACGTGAAGGGACGAGCGACCGTCCCCGGAGATCCGGAGTTCGGCGTCAGCGAACACGTCGCGGGCGTCCTCCTGTCGGCCCGCGAGGCCGGCCTCGACGTGCGGGCGGCCGTCAACCTCCGGTACGACCCGGTGTTGATCGACGACCTCGACGCGGCGGGCTACCAGACCGTCGAGTTCGACCCCGACGCGCCGACCGACCCGGTTCGGGCGGCACTCGCGGAGGCGGTCGACGCGGAGGATCCGCCGGCGACCGTCGTCGTCTACCAGTCCGGCGGCTACGGTATCGAACCGATCACCTACGTCCTCGGCCCGGACGCCGCGACCGTCGCCGGGGTCGTCCGCGACCTGCTATGACCGACCGCGCCGGGGAGTCCGACCCCGCCGACCGCTCGGCCGAGACAGTCCCGGACGGCGTCACGGCGACCCAGCAGTTCTACACGCGGTGGGCCGGCCTCTACGACGCACTCGCCACGCGAACGCCCGGTATCGGGAGCCTCCGAGCGCGGGCCGCCGACCGACTCGCGCCCGACCGCGGCGACACCGTGGTCGAGATGGGCTGTGGCACCGGGGCGAACCTCTCGCACCTCCGGGAGCGTGTCGGTCCCGAGGGGACCGTGATCGGCGTGGACTTCACCCCGGGGATGGTGGCGACCGCCACACAGCGCGTCCGCAGCGAGGGCTGGGCTAACGTCCACGTCGTCCGGGGAGACGCGACCCGCCCTCCGCTCTCGGCGGGCGACGCCGACGCCCTGCTGTCGAGTTTCGTCGTCGGGATGCTCGGCGACCCCGCGTCGGCGGTCGCCGACTGGACCGACCTCGTCGGGGAGCACGGACGCGTCGCCCTCCTCGACCTCGCGCGGAGTACGCGAACCGTCGGCGCGCCACTGAACGCCGTCTTCCGGGCGTTCGTCCTCGCGTCGTCGCCGCCGGGCACCAGTGAACGTCACGGTGGCTCGCCGGGCGGCGTACTGGACCGCCGGGTCGCGAGCGCCCACCGGACGCTGTTCGACCACTGTTCCGACGTCGAGCACTCGACGCACGCACTCGGGTTCGTGCGACTGAGCAGTGGAACCGTCGAGTGACACGCCCGGCCGAGTGGCTGATCGGTGAGACGAGGCGAGCGCGGTGGCTCAGTCCCGGCCGACGACTCGGCGGAGGCGCCGACCGACACCCCGGAGTTCGACGCCGATCCAGCCGAGCAGCAGAAGCAGGGCCAGCGTCGGTCGCGGCGGGACCCACGCGAGCAGTGCGAGCGAGTCGGACTCGCCGCCGTTCGCCTCCCCGGGTGGTGCGACGAGGCCGCTGTCCAGCGGCGGGCCACCGGGTTCGTCGCCGAAGGACTGGCGTTCCGCGTCGTACGGGTGGAGTCGCCGCTGGCGCTCCCAGACGATCTCCCCGTCCGGCGTGACTTCGAGGACGCGCTGGCCACCCGAATCGACGATCAGCGTGTTCCCGTTCGGGAGGCGGTCGGCGTCGCGCGGCCACGAGAGGTTGCCGGCGTAGGTCCACGTCGCCCGCCAGTCGCCGCCTGTTCTGTGGTACTCGATCACGCGGTCGTTCTCGGAGTCCGCGACGAGTACCCTCGGGCCGCCGGCGCTCCGGTTCGTGAGGAGGGTCGGGTTGTGCTGACGTTCGAGCGTCGCGTGGTCGCCTTGTCCCCCGAGGACCCACTCGGTCTCCTTCGTGGAGCGGTTCACCACCAGCACCCGGTCGAAGTTCCGCGGCGAGAGCAGGTACGCCGAGCCGTTTCGGATCGCGTCAACGTCGTTCAGGTGCGTGAAGTCGCCGGCCACGCCGTTCTGCTCGCGGTCGTAGTGAGCGTCGAAGCGGTACTCCCAGCCGACTGCGCCGGTGCCGGGGTTGATCTCGACGACGCGGGAGTCGTCTTTGTCGGCGACGACCCAGTCGCCGGAGGGAAGCGCGTCCACGTCGTGGGTGTCCCAGGGAATCTGCACCCGCCGGACCACGCGGTTCTCGCGCCAGTCGATCTCGATGGCCCACTGGCCGGAGTAGACGCCGCCGGCGGAGACGAGCAGGTGCGACTCGTTCAGTGGGTCCACGTCGTAGTAGTGGTTGTACCGGTCGTGTGTCCAGAGCCGTTCCCCTGTCGCCGTGTCGACCGCGACGAGTTCCCCGCCGCCGAGGCCGCGCCAGTGGCCCTGTGTCGTTATCCAGGTGATGCTGTCGGCGTCGGTCGCGGTCGTAGGCTGGGGTCCGGTCGCGGAGTCGGCACCGCTCGGCGACAGGTCGCCGAGCGTCGTCGGCACGTCGGCCGGCGTCGGCACCGGGACGAACACCACCGCGAGGATCGCTGCGACGACGAGGAGGCGTCGTCGCCACATCGGGTTACTCGACGGTCGGCACGTCGACCTGGGATAACACGTCGGCGATCACGTCGGCCTTGTCCACGTCGTTCACCTGCGCGTCCGGCGTCAGGACGAGGCGGTGTGCGAGCACCGAGGCGGCGATCGTCTTGATGTCGTCGGGCGTCACGTACGCTCGGCCCTGCAGGACGGCCTGCGCGCGTGTCGCCTCGAACAGGCGCTGGGTCCCGCGCGGGGAGACCCCGACCGAGACGCGCCGGTCCTGCCGGGTCGCGTGGGTCAACTCGGCCATGTACGACAGCAGGTCGTCCTCGACGCGGACGGACTCGGGGGCCTCTCTGATCCCGACGACCGAGTCGCGGTCGAGCACGGGTTCGACGCTCGGCGACTGGGTACTCCGCCCGGCGCGCCGCCGGAGGAGTTCGGTCTCGCCCTCCAGTCCGGGGTAGCCGATCTTCGTCTTGATGACGAATCTGTCCACCTGTGCTTCGGGGAGGGGGAACGTGTTGTGGTTGATCCCACACGCGCCGAATCCGGCGACGTAGTTGTGCGTTCGTGGGACGGAGAGTCCGACGACCGTTCCCTCGTACGGTTCCGACTCGATCTCGGTGATCCGGTCGTAGAACACGTCATTGTCCGTCAGGTCTTCGAGGTATGACAGGAGTGTCTCGGCTTTCTCCACGCGTTGACGGTACGTCTCTGCGACGTACTCCACTGCCTCGTCAGGTGCTGTCTCTCCCTGATACGCCTGCCAGACCCGGTGTTTCGTCAGTTCGGTCTCGTCTACCACGTCGGTCATCGAGAGTCCACACTGCTTGGCTGTCTCGCCGAGGTCGGTCCGGGCGGCGTCGGTCACAGTCGCCACCTGTCGTTGTGCGAGTTCCGCCTGTATATCCTCGGTGAACGACGTGATCGACGACTCCTGGACTCTGGGACGGCCACTGCCGAGGTTCTTGTAGGCGTTGTACCAGTCGCGGTCGCTCATGTCGCCCGCGTATTCGATTCCGAGAAGTTCGACGATCCGTTCGAGTTGGTTCCGGTCGACCGGGAGAGACCGATGGACCGAGTCGAACTCCGAGAGGTCGGGTTCCTCACCGGGCCACGTGAACTCCTCAACGAACGTCCGGAGGTCTTCACCCTGAATCTTGATTCGGTGGACGCGCTCCTCGTCGACGATCCATGGTCGGATGCCGAACTGGAGGAGGAGATGCGCGATCAGGTTCGTCGTCTCTCGATCTTTCTGGGTGAACGTGATCCGGCGTTGGTCGGTGTCGAAGTGGGACTCGGTCAGCACGAACACGTCGAGGAACGCCCGCTGGAAGGCCTCCGGCGCGTCGAGCAGTCGCGTGGGATTCCGGAGATCGTATCGTGCATCGAGATACTCGACGAGCGGTTTCGAGTCGATTGCCGCCTCACGCCCCCCGTGAATCTCACGAGTGCGCACCTCGAAGCCGAGTTTCTCCCCCAGATCGGTCCAGCGGTCGAACGCATCTGGGTGGTTCTTCTGGTAGATCTTCACCGAGGTCTCGTCGTAGCTCCCGTCCGAGAGAACGAACCCGACGAAGAACCCAGCCTCCTCGTCCGAAAGTTCGTCCACGAACCGGCTGATCCCGTGTGTCTCGATGCAGTCGGCCAGAGTGATCTCTTCCGTACGAAGCGCGTCGGCGATCTGCACGCCGACCGCCGTGTCGGCACCTTGGAGATAGTTCAACACACGGTCGTAGGTCGCATCGACACGCTCCGTCAGGGCCGTCTTCGACAGTCCGGCGGCGATCCGAAGGGTATCGAGATCGTCTGCCGAGAGGTCGGTGTCACCCTCCCGTTCCGCGTGGAGTCGGTCCCGAAGCCGCTCGATCCGGTCGCGCCGGAGTACGTCGAACTGATCGTCGAGTTCGTCGAGTACCGCGTCGTGGCTCGGGAACGGAGTGGAATCGACCCGAAGGCGGTCGGGCGCGACGAGTGAGTCGTCAACCGCGAGGTCGTCTGCCTCGATCCACTCCATTCGACCGTCACGGTTGACGAGGAACGGGTGGTTACCGGAGACGGTGATCTCGCGCCCGGTCTTCGTTCGGACCGTGTGGATCGCCCCCTCGTAGTCGGTCTCGTAGACGAGACAGGGCTGTTGGCTGAGGCTCCCGTCCGGCTGGAGGGTCTGTGTCGTCGCGTCGAAGTCGTACAGCTTCGTGTCGTCGGTTTCGACGAGCAACTCTCCTTCCGATTTTGCGTGGGCGAGTGCGTCGCCGGCGCGCCACAGCTCGCCGTTCATGTAGACTGTCTCGTCCGGGTGCAGACTCCCCTCCTGGTCGACAGGGTTCTGTGTCGCAATGACGAAGAACGGTTTGGGAAGTTCACGCGTCTCGCCGTCCACGGTTACTTGTCCTTCCTCCATCGCTTCCAAGAGCGCGGCCTGCGTCTTCGGCGGCGCGCGGTTGATCTCGTCGGCCAGCACGACGTTGGCGAAGATGGGACCTTCGGAGAACTCGAAGGAGCGGTCGCGTTCGTTGAAGACGTTCGTCCCGGTCACGTCCGACGGGAGGAGGTCGGGCGTGAACTGGATGCGCGAGAAGGAGAGTCCGAGCGCGGTGGCGAAACTGCGGGCGGTGAGGGTCTTCCCGGTGCCCGGCACGTCTTCGAGCAGGACGTGGCCGCGGGCCAGCACGGAGACCATGATGCGGTCGAAGAAGGCGGGGTCGGCGATGACGGCGTCGTCGATGGTGTCCAGCACCCGACGACACGCCTCGCTCGCTTCGGCGGAGTCCATGTGGTCGTCGGCGGGCGGGCCGAACTTATGTGTCCCGGTCCCGTATGCCACGTCGGGGTCGGGCGTCGAACCACGCACCGCCCTCGTCGCGAATCGAAACGGATTAAACGCCAGCGGTCGCTACGACAATACGAGCCGAGGTAGCCTAGCCCGGCCAAGGCGGTTGCTTCGAGAGCAACTGTCCGTCAGGACACAGGAGTTCAAATCTCCTCCTCGGCGCTTCTACGGTCTCTACTCGGTGTCGAGCCGTGGCTCTCGGGTGGATAACACGGCCGAGGAGTCGGTGCCGAGCCGTGACGCTCGGATGGGTAACACGGCCGAGGAGTCGGTGCCGAGCCGTGACGCTCGGATGGGTAACACGGCCGAGGACACGGTCGAATTGGGTCGCGGTGAGAACTCGGTCGCATCGGTCGCGGCCGACGGCCGGTGAGAGCCCCCGGCCGTTCAGTCAGCGTCGCAGTCGAGACGCCGGCGGAGCCACCGGAGGAATCGCCCCGGCGAGACTGTCAACGGGAAAATTGGATCGAAGTCGTAGCAGAAACGGGAAAAAGTGACCGAACGATTCGATTCGACGACTCGATCTGTTCTACCACCAAGCATATATAGTGGTATGACATACCATGACGTGTATGGCATCAGCACCGAGCGCTGACGACGAACTCTTCGACCAGTTTCTCACCGACCGTGGTCACGAGACCGAACCGACACGGTGGGAGCGAAGCTACAACAAGCTCCAGTGTCCGGACTGTGGGGGGCTTCACGAGGAGTCCGCAGTAGAGTGTTCGGTGTGCGGCTGGCGACCTAACTGACCGGCCGCCCCGGCGAGTCGAATCGCGGAGGAAACACGCCGTTTTCGTGATACCACCGATCACACACCGACGAACGTGAGACGTGTGACCGGTGTGCCGGCGTCGCGTGGTCGAATCTTCGATATTCCGATAGAACTATATGCAATTATTTGCCTATTTTTATAGGCGAAAGATGCCCGAGTGTCAGAACTGCGGTTCCTTCGTGACTGCGGATTACGTGCGAGTGTTCACCCCCGACGGGGTCGAGGACCCTCGTGTCTGTCCGCGCTGTGAGGACAAGATTCGTGACGGTGCCGACGTGCGGGAAGCGCGTTCCCCGCGCCGCACCTGAACTGGTACCACCCCGGCGTCCCCGCGACCGGGCCTCCTCCGTCGCCGACACGACGAGCCACGCCGTTTATCACCCAGTAGGGCGTGAACCCCCACAATGAGCGATTCCGACGTGACTGTGACCCGGTTGTTCGGGGGACCGGGGAGCGGGAAGACCACCGCCCTGCTGGACCGCGTCGACGAGATTCTGGACCGCGACGACGTCGACGTGCGGGACATCCTCGTCGTCTCGTACACCCGTGCCGCCGCCGCCGAGGTCCGCGAACGCCTCGCAGAGCGACTCGACGTGTCACCGCGTTCCCTCCAGGGGAACGTCTGTACGATGCACGCGAAGGCGTACGAACTGCTGAACCTCTCGCGTGGCGACGTGGTCGGCGAGGACGACAAAGAGGAGTTCTGCAAGGACTACGGTATCGAGTACGAAGACGAGTACGGCGGCGCAGGTCGCCGGACCGCCCGCTCGACGACGCTCGGCAACAAGATCATCGCCACCAGTCAGTGGCTCCAGCGCACTCGCCGGGACGTGGCCGACTGGTACGACGTGCCGTTCCAGTGGGACGTCGAGGAAGTGCGCCTCCCCCCCGAGATCGACCCCAACTCACAGGAGGGGAACAAGTACACCCCGACGTGGCCCTCCTCCGACGACCGCGTGGACGTCCCCGAGACGATCCGAGCGTGGCGCTCGTACAAGGGCGAACACGACCTCGTCGGCTTCGCGGACATGCTCGAACGCGTCAAACAGCGGTCGCTGGTCCCCAACGTCGACTACCTCGTCATCGACGAGTTCCAGGACATCACGACGCTCCAGTACGACGTGTACGAGGAGTGGAAACCCCACATGGAGCAGGTGCTGATCGCCGGCGACGACGACCAGGTCGTCTACGCCTGGCAGGGTGCAGATCCGAACCTCTTACTCGACGCCGACCGCGACGAGGACGTCATCCTCCCGAACTCCTACCGCCTCCCCTCGCGCATCCTCAACGTCGTCAACCGCGAGATCCGTCACATCGACAACCGACAGGAGAAGGACCTCAAGCCCCGCAAAGAAGGGGGTGCAGTCGAGGGCGTCGAGAGCCCCTCGATGCTCGATCTGGTCCGGAACGTCCGGTTCACCGTCCAGCAGGACGACGGCAGTCTGATGTTGCTGTTCCGGGCGCGCTACCAGATGTTCCAGTTCATCGACGAGTTCATCGGCGAGGGTATCCCCTTCAAATGTCTCACCGACCAGCGGATGTGGACCGACCGCCTCACCCAGTACGTGAAGGCGGTCGAAGCCATCGAGCGCGGCGAGACGGTCGACGGACTGCAGGCCCGCCGACTCGCGGACATGCTGCAGGACTCGGCGTTCGGCACGAACGACCGGGACGACCTCTACGACCTGATCGACGACCGCGAGGAGGCGGAGGGCGTCGAGACGCTGACCGAACTGGCGTTCGACGCCGACGAGATCAAGAACTTCGCGCCGTTCATGCCCGGCCCCGCCTCGGCGGGCGACATGGTGCGGAAGGTCACCTCTTTCCAGCGCAAGTCGATCAAGGCGTACTTCGCCGGGGACTACGCCGGGATGGATCCCTCCCGCGTCCGGGTCGGCACGATCCACTCCGCGAAGGGTCGTGAGGCCGACCACGTCTTCGTCTCCACCGATCTGACCGAGAAGGTCGTCGAGCAGATGGCCGCCTCGGTGGACGACCCGACCGACGTCGACGGCGTCGAGGAGTTCACCTCGACGACCTCGCCGGTCCCCGTGCTGACCGACAACGAGCGCCGGGTGTTCTACGTCGGGATGTCGCGTGCCCGTGAGCGACTGGTCGTGCTGGAGAACCTGATCGACGGCGCGCCGACGCTGCCGGTCTCCGTGTTGCTCCACAACGAACTGCGCGACACGCCGGTCGAGGAGCTGCTCGAGGCCGCACAGGAACCGCAGGCACCGAAGACCTCGTGAGCGACGACGCCGACGGTCCCGCTGTCGGCGGCACCCGTGACGATCCTGCGGTCCCGCCAGCGACCAGCGACGACGGTCCCGCGACCGACGACTCGGTGCTCGCGGTCACACTCGCCGACAGCGAGGCGGTCGCGGTCGTCCACGTCGGCGACCGGTTCGACGACGACCTCCGGTACCTGACGCGCTTCTCGGGGCCGGACCGCCACTACGCGTTCGTCGCGACCGCCGACGAACAGTTCTTGCTCGCCCCGGCGCTGTTCGCCGAACAGGCCCGCCGGGAGTTCGCGGGGACGGTCGTCACCGACGACGTAGGTGCGCCGGCCGGTCTGCGTGCGGTGCGACTCCTCGACCGACTCGTCGGCGACGACGTGGCTCCGTCTGCTGGCCCGCGAGACGAGTCGCCGAGCGACGAGACGACCGACACGGACACCGGATCGCCGTCGATCCTCGTCCCTCGGCAGATTCCCCACGACGCGGTCGCGTACCTACAACAGGCCGGCTACGGGGTCGAATCGACGACCGCCGTGACCGACGCCCGGATCGTGAAGACCGACGCGGAGGTCGAGCACCTGCGCCGGGTGCAGCGCGCGACCCGGCGTGGAGTCCGCCGCGCGGCGACGATTCTCGCGGAGAGCACGGTCGCGGAGGCCGACGCAGAAGACGAGCGCAGACCGCTCTACTGGCAGGGGGCACCGCTCTCCACCGAGCGTCTCCGGCGGCAGGTGAACGCGACGCTCGCGGTCGAAGGCGTCCGAGACGCGGGCAACACCGTGATCGGCGCGGGCGAGAGCTGCGCCGACCTGCACTTCACCGGCCTGCGGCGACTGTACGCCGGGGAGACGGTCCTGCTCGACGTGTCACCGCGCGGGCCAGCGGGCTACTACGGCGACTGCACCCGAACCTTCGTCGTCGACGGCGAGGGGGGCTGGGAGCGCCGGGCGCACGTCGCGGTGACCGCCGCGCGGGAGGCGGCCCTCGCCGAACTCGCGGCCGGCGTGCCCGCGCGTCGCGTGCAGGAGGAAGCGGCCGCCGAGATCGCGGCGTACGGCTTCCGGGTCGACAGCGACGAACAGGGGTTCGTCCACAGCCTCGGCCACGGGATCGGGCTCTCACTGCACGAGGGGCCGTCCTTCCGAGACGACGCACCACTGCCGGCCGGGGCGGTGGTGACGATCGAACCGGGCGTCTACGATCCCGACCGAGGTGGGGTCCGCGTCGAGGACGTGGCGGTCGTGCGCGAGGACGGCTACGAACTGCTGGGAAGCCTGCCGACCGGAATGGAACCGGCCGAGTACGTCAGCGCAGGCGACTGAGCAGCCCCTCGCCTTCGTCGGTATCGGTCGCCTCCGCCTCGTCCTCTTCGGGCGGTTTGACGAGACCGCCAGTCAGCTTCTCCGCGATCTTGATCGGGATGTCCTCGGGCGTGGTGGCGACGCGCTGGAGGTAGACCATCAGTCCGGCCGTGAGCAGGAGGAAGCCGCCGAGGAAGAACTGCTCTTGGAGGAGGAGTCTGACGCCGACGAACGCGATGGGGATGGCGAAGACGAGCGTCGCCGCCAGCCCGAGTGTGTCGAGAATCCCGAGTCGCATTCGGTCGTGAGTCGCCGGTGGGGAGACAAAAGCCCGCCGTTTCCCCCGAACGGCTAAGCCGCCTGCGGGAGAGAGGCCGGTGATGGCGATCTGCTGTCTCCCGACCGTGTCGACGTTCTCTGTGCTCTCGACTGCGCCCCTGCTCTCCGACGCGCCGGCTACCGCGTCGGTGTTCGGCCTGCCGGTCGGGATGCTCGTCGTCTTCGCGCTGGTCGTCGCCGCGGTCGTGCTGTTCGTCACCGAAGCCGTCTCGCCGGACGTGACCGCCGTTGGGTTGCTGGTCGCACTCGCGGTGCTCGGGCCGTGGACCGGTATCTCGGCGACCGAGGCGCTCGCGGGCTTCTCGAACCCCGCGACGATCACGATTCTGGCGATGTACGTGTTGAGTCGGGGGATCGGCAACACCGGACTCGTCCGGCGGTTGGGAGCCGAGGTCGGGGCCGTGACACGCGGGAGCGAGTCGCGGCTCTTGGCGGCCATCGTCGCACTGACCGGCCCCATCGCGGGCGTCATCAACAACACGCCGGTCGTCGCCGTCTTCATCCCGATGGTGACCGATCTGGCCGAAGACGCCGGGGTCTCGCCGTCGAAACTCCTGTTGCCCCTGTCGTACGCCTCCATGCTCGGCGGGACACTCACCTTGATCGGAACCGCCGGGAACCTGATCGCCTCGGACGTGGCCGCCGAGCGACTCGGCGCTCCCTTCACGATGTTCGAGTTCACCGCGCTGGGCGCGGTGGTGCTGGTCGCCGGGAGCGCGTACCTGCTCGTGGTCGCGCCGCGACTCATCCCCGAACGCGTCTCGCCCGGCGACCGGACCGCCCGGTACGAGGTCGAGGCGTACCTCGGGCGCGTGCTGGTCCCGAGTCGGTCGCCGCTCGTGGGTGCGACCGCGAGCGAGGTCGTCGCGGACGCGGCCCGCGACCTGGACATCGACGTGCTGGACATCGTGCGCGGCGACGACCACTTCCTCGCGGGCAGCGGCCGGGAGATCGAGTCGCGGGACATCCTCACGGTTCGGGGGAACCCGGAGACGATCAAGCAGTTCGTCGACCTCGCGGACCTGCGCCTGCTCCCGCGTGCGACCGTGACCGACGCCGAGTTGGACCCCGAGGGGAAACGCCCGACGCTCGTGGAGGTGGTCGTGCCGACCGGGTCCGACCTGGTGGGCGAGACGGTGGCCGGCAGTCGACTCCGGGAGCGGTACGACGCGACGATCCTGGCGATCCGGCTCGCGGGCGGGGAGTTGATCCGCGAGGAGTTCAGTGACGTGACGCTCTCTGCCGGCGACTCGCTGCTGCTCCAGACGACACCGGAGTCGGCGGAGTTCCTCGTCGAGTCGCGTGATCTGGTCGCCACCGGCGAACTGGTGGACGACCTGATCGCGGAGATCCGGAGTCGCGGCCTCGCGCCGACGACGGTGCCGGCGCTGGTGATCGTCTTCGGGGTGGTGGCGCTGGCGGCACTCGGGGTCGTGCCGATCGTCGTCGCGGCGCTGGGCGGCGTGGTGGCGATGATCGTCACGGGCTGTCTGACGGCCTCGGAGGCCTACGACGCGGTGAACTGGAGCGTGATCTTCCTGCTCGCCGGGATTCTGCCCCTCGGTCGCGCCCTGCAGGAGACCGGCGGCGTCGACCTGCTGGCGAGTGCGGTGATCTCGGCGTCGGCGGTCCTCCCCGTGTTGGCGGTCGTCGCCGTGTTCTACCTGCTGACGGGCCTGCTGGCGAACCTGATCACGCCGGTCGCCAGCATCGTCCTGCTCGCGCCGGTCGCCATCTCTACTGCCGAGGGCATCGGCGCGAGTGGGTTCGCGTTCCTGCTGGCGGTGACGTTCGGTGGCTCGACCGCGTTCATGACGCCGGTCGGGTACCAGACGAACCTGATGGTGTACGGACCGGGTGGGTACCGGTTCACGGACTACGTGCGCGTCGGCGGGCCGCTTCAGTTGTTGCTGACCGTCGTGACGACACTCGGCATCTGGCTGTTGTACGGACTCGACGCACCGATCTGAGACACCGGCTCACGTCACACTCGCCAGTCGAACGGGCTGGCGCGAGTTCATCTCGCGCCGACGGTTGCAGGTAGGCCATCGCTGAAATCGACTGGTCCACCGGGAGGTGCGTGCGCCTTCACAGATCTCGCCGGGTGGGACTGAAAGGGGCCGGCGGTCTCGTGAGCAGGGCGGGACCAGAGGTCCCGCCAGCAGTCGGCGCTTCGCGCCGACGACCTGTGAACGAGACGTTGGAGAGCTTCGCTCTCCAGAATCTCGACTGGTCCCCGACGCCGGTAGCAGAGCGAGAGCGAAGCTCTCGCCAGCAGACGGGCGAGGCGTGGCTCGCCCGTCAGCACCGCAGGGAGGAAGAGCGAGCTTGCTCGCTCGACCGACTGAGGAGCGTGGTTCGAGAGACGCCGTGGCGTCTCTCGTCATCACGAGAGAGCTTCGCTCTCTCGAACGACACCAAGTCGCGGACCATCGAGACGCCGGGGGCTTTCACCTCTCGTCGTCCGCGACTCAGGCGACTGGAGTCTCACCGATTCACGAATACACGAACCAAATATTCACAGAGTCACAAAGCCTCGAACCGACGACTCAGCAGTCGCCGTCTCAGTCGTCACCGGCCTCTGCTTCGACCTCCGACTCCACGACCGCCTCACCGACCTCACCCACGTCCACCCCCGACTCCAGCGTCTCCAGGTCTTCCTCCACCTCGTCCAGTCGGCCGAGCGTCTCGCGGTGCAGCGTCAGGATCAGATCGGACAACACGCCGAACATCAGCAACTGCACGCCGAACAGGATCGCGAAGGCGGTCACGACCGCGATCACCTCGTGGGAGATCGTGTTGACGAACCAGTCGTAGGCGACGTACGCGCCCAGCACCAGCCCCACGGCGGTCGAAGCGAAGCCGACGCTCCCGAAGTAGAAGAGGGGGTTGTTCGTCTTCGCCCGGCGGTACAGTTCGAGGAAGATGACGCCGCCGTCGCGGAACGGCCGGAGGTTCGTCTCCGACCCGTCCGGTCGCGGGTCGTAGGTGATCGGCACGACCACGGTGGGAATCGACCGCTTTGCACACTCCACCGCCATCTCGGTCTCGATGCCGAAGCCGTCGCTGGTGAGGTGCATCCGCTCGAAGGAGTCGCGGGTGAAGGCGCGGTAGCCCGAGAGGATGTCCCCCCACCCCGGCCCGTGGATGAAGCCGAACGAGCGGTTGATCAGGCGGTTGCCGAGGGCGTTCAGGCGACTCATCGCGTCCGGGTGCATGTCGGCAAAGCGGTCGCCGATGACGTGCTCCGCGCCGTCGTCGAGGGGGGCGAGCATCGCGTCGGCGTCGTCGGCCCGGTAGGTACCGTCGCCGTCGAGGAGGAGGACGTAGGGGGACTCGACGTAGTCGTGGACCGCCTCGCGGACCGCCTGTCCCTTCCCCGATCCGGACTGGACGACGACCTGCGCGCCACGGTCGCGGGCGATGTCGCGGGTGTCGTCCGTGGATCCGCCGTCGATGACGAGGATGCGGTCGAACCCCTCGGCGACGAACTCGTCGATCACGTCGCCGATGGTCTCCGCCTCGTCCATCGTCGGGAGCAGGACGCACACGTCGGCTCTGTCCATCGTCCGACTGTGGCCACGGCTGGCATAAAAGCGTGTCTGCCTCGCGCGCGAGTCGGCACGCTCGGCGGGCATCGGAGCGAGCGCAGGAAGGGCGGTCGTGTCGGGGTACGCGAACGCAGAACGAGCAGTGTCGTGCCGGCTTACGTGGCCGCGCCGAGGTACAGCACGACGACGAGGAAGACCCAGATGATGTCCACGAAGTGCCAGTACATCGAGGCCGTCGTCACCGAGACGTGGCGTTCGGCGGAGTACTGCCCGCGCAGGCCGCGGACGAAGACGATGCCGATGATCACCGCACCGAGGGTGACGTGGAGGCCGTGGAGGCCGGTCAGCCCGAAGAAGGCCGACGCGAACAGCCCCGAGGTGAGCGTGAAGCCCTTCTCGACGATGAACTCGTAGTACTCCAGCACCTGCCCGCCGATGAACACGAGACCGAGCAGGAGCGTCAGCCCCAGACCCAGCAGGAAGTTGCGGCGGTTATCGTTCCGGATGGCGACGTGTGCCCAGTGGAGCGTGAACGACGAGGCGACCAGCAGGGCCGTGTTCGCCAGCACCAGCGAGTTCACCAAGTCGGGCAGTCCCGTGGTGGACCACCCGGTCCCGGACCTGATGAAGAAGTAGTAGGTGAACAGTGCCCCGAAGGTGCCGATCTCGGAGCCGAGGAAGGCTAACATTCCCCAGCGCAGGCCGGCACCGCCGGAGGAGTCGGCGTCTCTGCTCCAGAAGGTACTGACGAAGGCGTGGTAGAGCCAGCCGTAGATGCCGACGAGGAACAGGCCGACGCTGGCGACAGCGACGCCCACTCCGACCATCGGCCCGACGAGGGGGTTGGTCCCGGTCCCGAGGACGTACAGCGCGGCCGCCACGTAGATGCCGGCCCCGCCGAGTGCCGTCACGAAGGGCCACCACGAGGCCTCACCGAACCCGCGCGGCCAGTCTTCGACCGCCGGGAGGTGGTGCCCGTGATCGTCGTGTGAATCTTCCGTACTCATAGCCACCCCTTGCTATCGAACCGATAAAAATCCATCCACCTCGGTCGGACGCGGGACGGGGGACGTCCGCCACCGTGACAGCCGATCACACGCTCTGGTGGGCGGTTCGCCGGAGTCCCCGAGGTTTTTATCTGCCGACCCCGACCCTTCGTGCGATGGACATTGGTTCGCGGGAGTCGTTCACCCGGATGGGGACGCTCGGGATCGAAGAGGAGTTCTTCATCGTGGACGACGCGGGGCGACCGACCTCGGGCATCGACGACCTGGTCTACGGGAGCGACCCGCCCGCGATGCTCGCCGACCGCCTCGACCACGAACTGTTCAAGTTCACCATCGAGACGCAGACGCCTCGTATCGAAGACCCCGCGAACGCCCGCGAAAAGTTACTCGCCGTCCGTGAGGCGCTCGTCGACCACGCCGACGACCACGGCTACGGGATCGCCGCCGCCGGACTCCACCCCACCGCGAAGTGGCGCGAACTCGACCACGCCGAGAAGCCGCGCTACCGGGCGCAACTCGACCGCATCCAGTACCCCCAACACCGGAACACGACCGCCGGCCTCCACGTCCACGTCGGCGTGGACGACGCGGACAAGGCGACGTGGATCGCCAACGAACTCCGGTGGTATCTCCCGCCGCTGCTCGCGCTCTCTGCGAACTCCCCGTTCTGGAACGGCTTCGACACCGGCCTCCACTCGGCCCGCGCGAAGATATTCGAGGGACTGCCGAACACCGGGATGCCGACGCGGTTCGACGACTACGACGACTACGCCCGGTTCGAGCGCCGGATGGTCGAGACCGGCTCGATCGACGACCGCGGCGAACTGTGGTACGACGTGCGGCCCCACACCGGTCACGGGACGGTCGAGGTCCGGACGCCGGACGCGCAGGCCGATCCCGACGTGGTGCTGGCGTTCACCGAGTTCGTCCACGCGCTGGTGCTCGACCTCGCGGCACACTACGAGGACGGCGAGACCGGCACCGATCCGCGCCGGGAACTGTTAGACGAGAACAAGTGGCGGGCGATCAGACACGGCCACGACGCGAGTTTCGTGACGCCGGACGGCGAGGACACGGTTCCGCTCGGCGAGTTCGTCGTCCGGCAGTCTGACCGACTGGACGTCGACGGGCTCCGCGAAGTCTACGACCGCGAGAGCGGCGCGGAGCGACAGCGCCGAATCCACGAGGAGTCCGGTGTCGACGCACTGTGTGCCGATCTGACGCTGAACTGAGTGTTGGCTCGTCGCCGCTCCACCCCACTCGCCGTGGCCCCGACGCGGGAGCCAAAGATTTTTCACTGGCCGAATTTGACCTACGACAGAGAACGCATGTCTTCGGACGATAGTCACGACACACGGGACGAGGAGGAGTTCCCCGCCGAGGGAGAGGCTGTCGGATCGGAAGGCGGCACGCGCGAGGAACTGCGAAAGACGCGCGAGCGGCTGGAAGAGGAGGCGGACAAGGCGGTCACGGAGTTCGACCAGAGCATCGTCGACCTGCTCGCGTGGCTGCTGGACACCGAGACCCGCGCTCGCATCTACGTCTACCTCAGGCAACACCCCGACAGCACCAGCGACGAGGTAGCCGACGGAACCGGACTGTACCCGAGCACGGTCCGCGAGGCACTCGCCGAGTTGCACGAGGAGGGCACCGTCACGCGCGGCAAACGGGAGAACGCCGGCGCGGGCAACAACCCCTACGAGTACGAGGCCATCGCGCCGAGCGAACTCGTCCGCGGCGTCGTCGGCGACGTGCAGCGCGAACTGAACACGGTGTTCAACCTCGACGACAAACTCGGCGGGGAGTCGGACGAGGACGACCTGCTCGGCAGCGACACGGCCGAGGGGTCGGCCCCGGCGGAGACGGAACCGGTGACGATCACGGTACAGGACGCGGACGACGACGAGGAGTGAGCAGGCCGAGCCGACCTGTTTAAGTTCCGGGCGGGCGTGGCCGGGGTATGAACGTCGCGCTGGGCGGGACCTTCGACCCGGTTCACGACGGCCACCGCGCGCTCTTCGACCGGGCCTTCGAACTCGGCGACGTGACCGTCGGGCTGACGAGTGACGAACTCGCACCACGGACCCGCCACGTCGACCGCTACGTCAGACCCTTCGACGAGCGGAAGCGCGACCTCGTGGCCGAACTCAGCGAGTACGCCGACCGCTACGACCGCGAGTTCGAGGTGCGCGAACTGACCGAACCGACCGGCATCGCCACCGAACCGGGCTTCGACACGCTGATCGTCTCCCCGGAGACGAGAGACGGCGGTCGCCGAGTCAACGAGATCCGCGCAGAACGCGACCTCCCGCCGCTCGACATCGAGGTCGTTGACCACGTCCCCGCCGAAGACGGCGAGCGCATCTCCTCGACCCGGATCGTGCGCGGCGAGATCGACGAACACGGCAACCTGACGCCCGACCGCGAGGGCCGCGCCTCCCCGGCGGAGTACGAAGCGCGGACGAACGAGTAGCTTCTCTGTTCGCTCTCTCTCTCTCTCTGCTACCAGTCGGGGACTTCGAATCCGGCGTCACGCAGGATCGGTTTCCAGTGCTGTTGGACGCTGAGTCGAGCCACGTCCATCGCGTCGGCGACGTCGGTCTGGGTCTGGCCTTCCCCGGCGATCAACGACCCGGCGTACAGAGACGCGGCCGCGATGGCCTGTTTGGATCGGTCGGCCTCGGGGACGTGCGAGAGAAAGAGGTCGGTCGCGTAGGAGCGCGCTTCGGTGCCGAGACCGAGGCGGTCGCTGGCCTGTTCGATCTCGGCCAACCACTCCTCGTTGTCCACCTGATCGCGGGCGCTGTACACGTGTTCGGGTTGGGCGTGATCGTATTTAAACGGTCGTCTCGGAGCGACAGACTCTTTTGCCGGATGGCGGTAGATTTGGGCGAGCGCGGGTAGCCAAGCCAGGCCAACGGCGCAGCGCTTAGGACGCTGTCCCATAGGGGTCCGCCGGTTCGAATCCGGTCCCGCGCATTTTCCGGCTCGACCGAACGGGAGAGCCGTGAAAATCGCTCGGAGGATTCGAATCTCGGGAGTCGCGCGCAGCGAAGCGAGCACGTCTCCCTCCGGTTCGAATCCGGTCCCGCGCAGTGAACGACGCCGACGAGCGAAGCGAGTCGGCAGGAGTGAACGAGCAGGGCCGGGTCGAACCCTGCAGATCGAAAGCCCGGACCGACGAACGCAGTGAGTCGCACGCCCGGACCGATCTGCTCCGGTTCGAATCCGGTCCCGCGCAGTCGCCGAGACTCGCTCACGCCGTGGGCGACCTCGAACCCAGCCACCAGCGATCAGTTGTGCAGTTGGTACGCGCTTCGTAGACACGCCTATTCCTCCCGCAAACGAACATGTTAGCATGGCTCATCAACCACAACTCCCGACCCGATTCGTCTGTGCCAACTGCCAGGTGATGCACGCCGGCACCCCGGTCCACGAGGACGCGGGCGAACACAGCTTCGAGGAACCGGACGCCTGCGGAGCCTGTGGTGAAGACGAGTTCGTCGCCATCGACCACTGGACGCGCTACCACGACTGAGCCGTTCCGACACCCACCTCTCGGATTTCGGAGTGGTCACACTCCACCGGCAGGCGACCGACGCGGGCCGGCAATGCCACAAACCTTTTTCCATCTGTCTGAGTCTGTACGGGTAATGGCGACGCTAGCCGAGTTACTCGACGACCTCGTCGCGGACGTAGACGGGGTCTTTCTCTTCTCCCCGAGCGCCTCGTACTACGAGCGGTTCGACAGCCGCGACGACCTCGTGGTGATCGCACCCGAGAACACCGTCGACGCCGAGACGTTCGTGCGACTCCCGCTGGAGTTCACGAACGTCGAAGACCGGATCAAGTTCGGCATCGAGGGCGCGATGGACGAGAACATCGTGGAGGAGGGCGACACCGTGATCTGTTCGGCGTCGATGTTCGACGGCGACGCCGACACCCTGACGCGAGTCCGGGTCGGCGAGAACATGCGCTCGGGCGTCTACGATCTGATCGTCAACTCGCGTGCGGACCCGAACGTCGTCCGGGACGTCTTCGAGGTCGCGGTCGAACTCGGGAAGAAGGGCCAGAAGGGGAAACCCGTGGGCGCGCTGTTCGTCGTCGGCGACGCCGGGAAGGTGATGAACAAGTCCCGGCCGCTGTCGTACAACCCCTTCGAGAAGTCCCACGTCCACGTCGGCGACCCCATCGTGAACGTGATGCTGAAGGAGTTCTCGCGGCTCGACGGCGCGTTCGTCGTCTCGGACTCGGGCAAGATCGTCTCCGCGTACCGCTACCTCGAACCCGCCGCCGAGGGCGTGGACATCCCGAAGGGGCTGGGCGCGCGCCACATGGCCGGCGGCGCGATCACGCGGGACACGAACGCCATCGCCATCGTCCTCTCCGAGAGCGACGGACTGGTCCGGGCGTTCAAGGGCGGGAAGCTGATACTGGAGATCGATCCGGAGGACTACTGAGATGGTCGGCTCCCTGTTCGGTGGCTCGGTGAGTGTGACGGCCACCGAAACGACACCGCTCGTCACCGCCCGTGAGGTGATTCTCGGTGTTCCCGGCCGAATCTGGCTCGCGCTCGGCATCGTCCTCCTGGGCGTGGTCCTCGGCTACCTCGTGAACCTCGTCAACAGGCGACTCCTCCGACGCGCCGGCGTCCCCGAGTCGATTGAGGGGACCGCCTTCGAGCGCACCGCCCGGAGTCTCGACACCTCGACGGTCGATCTCGTCGGCCAGTTGTCGATGTACTTCGTCGTCGGTCTCTCGATCCTCGTGGCGCTGTCGGTGGCGGAAGTGGACGTGTTGACGGTGTTCTGGGGCGAGGTCGCCGTCTTCCTCCCCGGGCTGTTTCTCGCGGTCCTCATCGTGCTGGTCGGCCTGGTCGTCGGCGACAAAGTCGAGATCGTCGTCCGGGACCGGCTCAGCGGGATCAAACTCCCGCAGGTCGGGATCCTCCCCCTGCTCGCCAAGTACAGCGTCTTCTACGTCGCACTCCTCATCGCACTCGCCACGATCAACGTCCCGATCAGCGCCCTGCTCGTCCTGCTCGGTGGCTACGTCTTCGGGGTCGTCTTCCTCGGCGGGATCGCGTTCAAAGACATGCTCGCGTCCGGTGCGGCGGGTATGTACCTCCTGCTCAATCAGCCGTACAGCATCGGCGATCAGGTCGAGGTCGGCGGCCAGCGTGGCATCGTCCAGGAGGTGGACGTGTTCGTCACGCACGTCGAGTCGGAAGGTGAGGAGTACATCGTCCCGAACCGCAAGGTGTTCGAGAACGGCATCGTCCGCGTCCGGAGCTGAGACGACCGCACGACTCGATTCAGGCCTGCGACACACCTGTTGGGCGAACCCTTTTAGCCGATTCCGCAGAAGCTCTCGGCGATGCGCTCCAGTCGCCGCACCGACAGTGTCGCCCTGACACTCGTCGGCCTGTCGGTCGTCGCCAGTGTCGTCCTCTACGCGACGCTCCCGAGCGAGATGGCGGTCCAGTTCTCCGACGGGACGCCGTCGTCGGTCGTCTCGAAGCCGGTCGGCGCGTTCGCCGTCCCCGCCGTGGGTGTGGTCGTCGTCGTCGGCATCCGCCTCGCACCGCGTCTCGGTCTCGACCGGACCCGGAGTCCCGACCTCGGCGTCCTGCTGACCGGCGTGATCGTCGCGTACGTCCACGCGCTGATCCTGCTGTGGAACACGGGGACGCGCTTCCAGCCGACGCTCGCAGTGCTCCCGCTACTGGTCGTCGTGATCGGGATCACGGTCTACGTCAAAAGTCGCGGAACCGAATCCGGCGTCTGAGTCACTCGTCGGGGGCTTCCAGCGGCCACTCGTCAGTCGCTCTCCAGTCGCTACTCGTCGTCGTCGCTCTCGGCCGACTCCTCACTGGCACCACGCCCCCCGACGATCTCCGCCGGCACACCGGCCACCGTTGCCCCCGCCGGCACGTCTTCGGTGACGAGCGAGTTCGCGGCCACCTGCGCGTCGGCACCGATCTCCACGCCGGGCAGGACGATCGCCCCCGCGCCGATCATCGCCCGGTCGCCGAGGACGACCTCTCCAGTTCTGTACTCGTCCTGCAAGAACTCGTGACACAGCAGAGTCGCGTCGTAGCCGACGATCACGTCGTCGCCGAGCGTGATCAGGTTCGGCCAGAACACGTCCGGCGTCGCCTCCAGCCCCCACGAGACGCCCTCGCCGACCGTGACGCCGATGGCCCGCAGGAGGACGTTCTTCAGTCGGAGACTCGGCGAGATGCGGATCAGCCAGATCAGCGCGTAGTTCCGGGCGACGATCAGCGGCGATCGGTGGTCGGTCCACGACTGGAGGGAGTTGCGCGGGCCGCCGGTCGGGTGGCGAGTGAGTCGGTGGTGGCGACGCTCGCTGTCGGTCGACTCGGCATCCGACTCGCTGTCGGTGTCGTCGACAGTATCGTCGTCCGACCCGGCGTCGTCGGCAGGGACCGTCTCGTCTGTCACACTCGGAGTTGGCGCGTCGGGTACAAGAGTCGGTCGGACGGAGCCCCGGTCAGCCCCCCGCCGGCGACCGGCCGGGCAAGAGCCCCGCGAACCAGCCGTAGGCGACGAGCAGGGTGAGCGTCAACACTCCGGCGACGGTCACGTCGTCGGTCACGACCGTCGGGAGCGACAGCGACGTGCCGGCCGCGACAGCCGCCACGGCGACGAATCCGACGAGGACGAACGCCATGCAGCCGATAGCGTACGCGACCGGGTCGAGATCCTCCGCGACCAGCGCGTGGACGACGAGCGCTACGCCGACGAGAAACGGGACGTGGCGCAGCGGCGTCGTCGGATCGGAGAGGAGGACGTTCGCGCCGAGATACAGCAGGACGACGTAGACGAACGCGGAGAGATACGTGACTGCGGTCGCACGGAGGGGAGACACAGGTCGGCTTCGCCCGAGGTCGGCAAACGCCTTTCGGGTGCGAACAGTTCGGTGAGCCAGAGACGCAGGACTGCTCGCGTCTCAGTCCCGCATCTCGGCGACGTGGTCGATCCGTTTCTGGACGAGGGCCTCGGTCCCGATGTCGTGCCGGACGCGGAGTCCCGCGGTCTCGCCCGCGAGAGCGGCGTCGGCGATCGCCTCCGCCTCCGCGATGGTGTCGGCGACTCCGACGACCGCGAACGACCGGGAGGTGGTCGTCAGGATGCCGTCCTCGCCGGCGTCGACGCTCGCGTAGAACAGCAGTGCCTCGCCGTCACGCCCCTCGCTGGCGGCCACGAGACTCGCCTCGTCGACCGTGACCGGTGCGCCGGCCTCGGGGTCGGTCGGGTAGCCGTCGGGCACGGCGTACTTGCAGACGGTCGCGCGCTCCGCGAACTCGAGTTCCGGGAGCGGTTCGCCGTCTCTGGCGCTCGTGAGCACGTCGACGAAGGGCGTCTCGAGGACGGGCAGGGTGTTCATCGCCTCGGGGTCGCCGAACCGGGCGTTGAACTCCACGACCGTCACGCCCTCGGCGGTCAGCATGAACTGGCCGTAGAGGACGCCCTTGTAGCCGTCCAGTGCGTCGACGGTCGCGTCCAGCACGTCGACTGCTTCGGCGTAGTCCGCGGGCGTCATGAACGGGAGGTGCATCGTCGCGTCGGTGTAACTCCCCATCCCGCCGGTGTTCGGTCCCTCGTCGCCCTCGTAGGCGCGTTTGTGGTCCTGCACTGCGGGCGTTGCGCGGAACTCGCCGTCGGCGACGAACGCCTGCACGGTGAACTCCTCGCCGACGAGTCGTTCTTCGAGGACGACGCCCTCGTACTCCGAATCGCGGAGGTACGCCTTCGCCTCCTCGCGTGTCACCTGATCGCCGATAACCTTCACGCCCTTCCCGCCGGTGAGACCGACCGGCTTGACCGCGAGGTCGCCGTCGTAGTCGTCGATGTAGTCGCAGGCGGCCTCGGTGTCCTCGAACACCGCGAAGTCGGGACAGCCAGGGATGGACTCCTCTTCCATGAACCGCCGCTGGAACGCCTTGTCCGTCTCGATGCGGGCCTGTTCGGCCTGCGGGCCGAAAGTGTAGACGCCGGCCGCGTCGAGGGCGTCCGCGACGCCCGCCGCGAGGGCCGACTCGGGACCGATCACCGCGAGGTCCGCGCCGACCGCCTCGGCGTACTCGACGACTGCACCGGCGTCGGTCTCCGAGAGGACCCGGACCTCCTCTGCGAGGGCGTCGATGCCGGGGTTTCGGTTGCTCGCACAGGCGTACAGGTCGGCGTCGGGGGCGACCGCGCGGGCGATGGCGTGTTCGCGCCCGCCGCCACCCACGAGCAGGACAGTCTCGCTCATGAACGCCCGTGTTCTGCATGGAAGTGTAAACCTTGCTCTTCGAGAGCGACGAGATGTGCAGGATCGTGGATCGTGCCGTCCTGTCGAGCGTGCTCCGTGTCAACACTTATGCGCCGACACGTCGAATCTCCAGCGACACACGGGGACGACGTGATGACGAGACGACTCAGCGTGCGACGGGCGGCGAGAGAGGACGGCCACGGTCACCGGCAGTCGCGTCGTCGTCACGGCCGCGACGGTCACGCGACCGACCGCGTCCGTGACGGCTTCGACGCTCGCCGCGCGTTCGGTGACAGCGTCCAGGTGAGCGACCCGACCGACCGGGCGGAACGCGCCGCGACGGCGACTGCCGACCGCGTGCTCGCCGCCGACGCGGGGACGAGAGACCACGACGCACGCGCCGACGGCGAGTCGACGAACGAGACCGGAGTCGGTAGGCGAGTCGAATCTGCCGCCGAGCGCCGTCTCGGTGCGGAACTCGGCAGGGGCGACCGACTACCGGCCGGCGTCCGATCCGCACTCGAGTCACGGTTCGGCACCGACTTCGGCGACGTCCGAGTTCACACCGGCCCGACCGCGGCCGCCGCGACACGGGCGCTCGACGCTCGCGCGTTCACGGTCGGTCGGCGGGTCGTCTTCGACGACGGCGAGTTCGCACCGCAGACTGCTCCCGGTCGCCGACTGCTCGCGCACGAACTCGCACACGTGAGCGGGCGAGACGAGGGCGACGGTGTTGCGGGCAACGACCGCGGGATGAGCAGAGATCACGGGGCGGGCAGCGACCACGGGACCGTCGGAGAGACGATCCATCGCCAGCCACGTGGCGGGACCGAGAGCGCGGGCGGCCCGGTCCACGCGAGTCCGTCGCCGCGGATCAGATCGCCCGCAATCGAGGAGACGCTCCGACAGGGGAGTGCCGTGCTCGGCGCGAGCGAAGCGGGCCGACCGCTGACCAGCGAGGAAGAAGCTCTCGCACGCCCCATCTTCGGGACCAGTATCGACCTGAGTCGAGTGCGACTCGTCAGCGTCGGCGACGAGGAACGCAGTAGTCGGCAGGCGGGGCTGACCGGCTTCCAGACCGGCGGGACGTACGTCACCATCGGCAACACCATCTACGTCCCGTCGTCGTTCACCGTCGAGAACCGGCGGATGGCCCAGACGCTGATCCACGAACTCGTCCACGTCTGGCAGTACCAACACGGCGGCACCGGCTACGTCTCCGACTCGGCGGTCGCGCAGGTCACCGGCGCACTGGAACACGGCACCCGGAACGCGGCCTACGGCTACACGCAGGACACCCGAACAATCTTCGAGTACCCGCCGGAACAGCAGGCCTCAATCGTCGAGAACTACTTCGCCATGCTCCGGGACCGGCGACTCCTCTCGGGGAGTGGAGGAACGTCCGGCGTCGACTTCTTCTCGAACCACAAGACGAGCGACGGCGGATTGATCCGACTCTCGGCGGCACAGCGTCGCCGGGAGATTCGGGCCGAACTCGCCTGGCACCGGGAGCGCGTCCAGCAGTTGGCCCGCGCGGTGCCGATGACCGACTTCCAACAGCTCCAGCGCCGGACGCAGGATCTGATGGGTGCACGGGACCCGATGCGAGACTTGGTTCCCGAAGAACGTCGGCTGACGCCGCTGAACCCGCTCCTGCAGATCGAGTTCTGACCGGGGTCCGACGACTTTTCCCCGCCAGCGTCCCAACCCGAGAGCATGACAGACAACGCCGGTCGGAACCGACTCGACGCCGAGGAGAGTCCGTATCTCCGCCAGCACGCCGACAACCCCGTCCACTGGCAGCCGTGGGACAGTGACGCGCTCGACGAGGCACAGGAACGGGAGGTCCCCATCTTCCTCTCGGTCGGCTACTCCGCCTGTCACTGGTGTCACGTGATGGCCGAGGAGAGCTTCGAGGACGAGCGGACCGCCGAGATCCTGAACGAGAACTTCGTCCCCATCAAGGTGGATCGGGAGGAACGACCCGACCTCGACCGCATCTACCAGACCATCTGCCAACTGACGACCGGTCGCGGCGGGTGGCCCCTGTCGGTGTGGCTGACGCCGGAGGGCAAGCCGTTCTACGTCGGGACCTACTTCCCGAACGAGTCCCGGCAGGGGATGCCCGCGTTCCCCCAACTGCTCCGGGACATCGCCCACTCGTGGGCCGACCCCGAGCAACGATCCGAGATGGAGAACCGTGCGCAGCAGTGGACGGCCGCCCTGACCGACCAACTGGAGTCGACGCCGGACGCGCCCGGCGAGACGCCCGACGAGTCGGTGTTGGACGACGCGGTGAGCGCGGCGATCCGCAGTGCAGACCGGGAGTACGGCGGCTTCGGCACCGGCGGGCCGAAGTTCCCGCAACCCGGCAGAGTCGAACTCCTGCTCCAGTCGTACGCCGACTCGGGTCGGGAGCAAGCCTTGGATGTCGCTGTCGGGTCGCTCGACGCGATGGCGACCGGCGGCCTGTACGACCACGTCGGCGGCGGCTTCCACCGCTACTGCACCGACCGGAAGTGGGTCGTCCCGCACTTCGAGAAGATGCTGTACGACAACGCCGAGATCCCGAAGGCGATGCTCTCGGGGTACCAGGCGACCGGCGAGGACCGCTACGCGGCGCTCGCCCGCGAGACGTTCGCGTTCGTGGACCGCGAGTTGACCCACTCAGACGGTGGCGCGTTCTCGACGCTGGACGCCAGAAGCGAGGGCGACGAGGGCAAGTTCTACGTCTGGACGCCGAGCCAGGTGCACGACGCGGTGGCCGACGAGACGACCGCCGCCATCTTCTGTGACCGGTTCGGCGTCGAGGAGGGCGGCAACTTCGAGGGCGGCCGGACCGTGTTGACGGTCTCGAAACCGGTCGAGGCGCTGGCGGACGACTACGACCTCGCTGTCCAGGACGTCGAGTCTCGACTGGCCGAGGCCCGCGAGCAGGTGTTCGCGGCGCGGGCGGAGCGCGTCCGCCCGGCCCGCGACGAGAAGGTGCTGGCCGCGTGGAACGGTCTGTTGATCTCGGCGCTGGCACGCGGTGAGCGCGTACTCGGCCCGACCGACGCCGGCGACGATGCGTGGCTGGGGCCGGACGAGTCGGGCGAGGGAGACGGGACTGTCGACTACGCCGGACAGGCGGAAGCGGCGCTGTCGTTCGTCCGCGAGCATCTCTGGGACGCGGAGACGGAGCGACTCTCCCGGCGGTACGCCGACGGCGACGTGAAGGGTGCGGGCTTCCTGGAGGACTACGCCTTCCTCGCGCGGGCCGCGTTCGACCTCTACGGTGCGACCGGTGACGTCTCCCACCTCGCGTTCGCGCTCGACCTGGCGCGCGTGATCGCCGACGAGTTCTGGGACCCCGCCGAGGGGACCATCTACTTCACGCCGGACGACGGCGAGCCACTGGTCGCCCGGCCACAGGAGTTGACCGACCAGTCCACGCCGTCGAGTCTCGGCGTCGCGGTCGGCCTGCTCGCAGATCTGGACCACTTCGTCCCGCACGCGGAGTTCGGCGACATCGCGGATCGAGTGTTGGCGACGCACTCGACGAAGCTCTCGGGCAGTCCGATGGAGCACGTCTCGCTGGCACTGGCGGCCGCGAAGCGGGCGACCGGGAGCGTCGAGGTGACGGTCGCGGCCGAGACGGTCCCGGACGCGTGGCGCGAGCGACTCGCCGAGACGTACCTGCCCGGCGCGGTGTTCGCGCCGCGACCGGCGACCGACGCAGAGTTGGCGGACTGGCTCGACACGCTCGGACTGGACGAGGCACCGCCGATCTGGGCCGGACGGGAGGCGACCGAGGGAGAGCCGACGGTGTACGTCTGTGAGAACTTCACCTGCTCGCCGCCACAGACCGACATCGACGCCGCGCTGGACTGGGTGGCGCAGGGGCGCGAGGACTAACTCGACAGATCGAGACCGCGGATCGAGACGCCGACGCCGGCGTGGGCAGTGTCGACCGTGTCGGTGTCGACGGCGTCCTCGTCGTCTCTCTCGCGCTCCTCGGCATCGACGACGTGGCCGATCACGCGCCCGTCGGTCGCGTCGGCGAGTGACTCCGCGTGCTCCGGCGGGAGCGCGGCGACGAAGCCGGTGCCCATGTTGAACGTGCGGTACATCTCGTCGTCGGCGACGTTCCCCTCGCGCTGGACGAACTCGAACACCGGCTGGGGGTCGTAGTCGTCCGTGACCGAGTAGCGGTAGTCGCCCATCCGGGTGAGGTTCGTCCACCCGCCGCCGGTGACGTGCGCGGCCGCGTGGACGCCGTGGGCGCGCATCGGATCGAGCAGGTCGGTGTAGAGTTCGGTCGGTTCCAGCAGGACCTCGCCGACGGAGCGGCCGGCGTCGTCGGCCGGGAAGGGGTCGTCGTAGTCGTGCTCGCGGGTCGCGGCCTCGCGGGCCAGCGTCAGCCCGTTCGAGTGGATGCCCGAGGAACGCCAGCCGACCAAGGCGTCGCCCGGTTCGGCCTCGCCCGCGAAGATGGCGTCCTTCTCCGCGAGACCGGCGCAGGTGCCCGCGAGGTCGAGCCCTTTCACGACCTCCGGCATCACGGCCGTCTCGCCGCCGACCAAGGCGAGGTCGGCCTGTTCTGCGCCCGCGGCGAGTCCCTGCCCGACCTGCTCGGCGAAGGTGTCGTCGGGTTCGTCGACCGCGAGGTAGTCCACGAACGCGACCGGCCGGACCCCGGCGGCCACGAGATCGTTGGCGTTCATCGCGATGCAGTCGATGCCGACCGTCGAGTAGTCCGCGAGCGCCTCGGCGACCAGCAGTTTCGTCCCGACGCCGTCGGTCGCCAGCGCGAGATAGCGGTCGCCGATGTCCAGCAGGCCGGCGTAGTCGCCCTCGGTCTCGCCGACAGCACCGAGGAGCGCGGCGGTCGCGGTCTCGCTGGCTGCGATGTCGACGCCGGCGTCGGCGTAGGTGAGTTGTTCGTCCTGCTCGTCCGGGTCGGCGTCGTCGCTCATGCTCGGGTGCGCGTGAGGCGAGTGCAAAAGCACAGCGATACTGGCGTGGAGAGAGGGTGGTGGCGACTGGCAACTGTGACCGCGACAGCACCGCAGACCGCGACCGCGACAGCAACCACACCGTGACTCGTGCTAGTGCGAGAAAGCGCACAGCACCGCACCTCGTCCTCCCCAGCCTCGGTCGGCTCTCGGGTCGCCCGACGACACTGGACTGAGCCGGTCAGCTTGCTGACCGGCGAAGGAAGCGCGCACCAAGTCGCGGGCGTCTTCGTGAGCTTGCGAACAGGGCGAGAGCGAAGCTCTCGCCAGCAACCGGCGCGGAGCGCCGGTGACGAAGGCTCGGGAGAGCTTGGCTCTCCCGGTGGTCGAGAGACCGGGGGCTTTCACCCCTTGTTGTCTGCGAGATTCGGCCGAATTCGCTCCGACTGCTTCCACCGAGTTATCTCCGACACGAGCAACCGGCTCCACACTCGAAACACGTCCCGCGTATCAGATCTCGTCGACCTCGATCACCTCGTCGTCGTGGTACGCCGTCACCGTCACACCACCCTCGTCCACAGTAACCTCCAGCATCGACCCGCCACCCATCGGTCGCGTCTCGGTCGCGCTTCCCGGGTTCAGCAGGCGATAGCCGTTCACCCGCGCGTCACGCAGTCGGTGGGTGTGTCCCGCGACGCCGACCGTCCGACTCGGCGGGCCGGTCGCGTTCGCCGCCACGATTCCGGTGACACGCTCGGCGTAGTCGTGTGACTCGTCGCGGTCCCGGCGGTGGCCGTGGGTGACGACGATCCGCCAGTCGGTCTCCGGCACGTCGAACGTGGCGACCCGCGGGAGGTCCACGTCCGGCGGGTCGATGTTCCCCCGGACCGCCGTCAGGTGGCCGTCGGTCCAGTCGCGGAAGCGGTTCAGTTCGACCCGGGAGTCGAAGTCTCCGGCGTGGATCGTGTGGTCCGCCGCCGCGACGCGCCGGCGGACCCACCGGGGCGTCTCGGGTGCGCGGTTCGGGACGTGGGTGTCCGCGACGACTGCGAGTTGCATACCGTCACGACGTCCCACACCCGAAAAGTCGTTGTCCCGGCCGACGAACCGCCCGGTATGGCGCACGTCGTCACCTGCTTCCTCCGAAACGCCGAGGCGGTCCTGCTGGTCCGCCGGGCCGCGGACGCCTCCACCTACCCCGGTCTGTGGGCCGGCGTCTCCGGCTACGTCGAGGGCGACCCCGACCAGACCGAACCGGACGCTCGCCGGGAGACCCGCGAGGAGACCGGCCTGACCGACGCCGACCTGCGACTCGTCCGGGCCGGCGAACCACTGCAGATCGACGACGCCGGTGGGTCGGACGACGTCTGGATCGTCCACCCGTACCTGTTCGAGACCGCCACCCGCACGGTGACGCCGAACCCCGAGATCGCCGAGACCGCGTGGGTCCAGCCGACCGCGATCCTCGACCGCGAGACCGTCCCCGGACTGTGGGACGCCTACCGCCGGGTCGGCCCGACCGTCGCGGACGTGGCCGACGACGACACCCACGGCTCCGCACACATCTCCGTCCGGGCGCTCGCCGTCCTGCGCGACAGCGCCGGCGAGGCCGAGCGTGCAGGCGACACCGATCACCCGGACGGCACCGACGACTGGCAGTCCGTCGTCGAGACCGCCCGCACTCTCCGGGCGAGTCACCCCGGCATGGCCCCGCTCCGAACACGGATCGACCGGGTCCTGACCGAGAGCGACCGGACACCCGAGGCCGTGCGCCGGCGCGCCGAGAACGCCGTGACCGACGCCCTGTCCGCCGACGGCGACGCGGCCGCGGTCGCCGGCGACCGACTCGCCGGACTCGTCGGCGAGCACTCCGACGACCGACCGACGGTCCTCACCTGCTCGCGGTCCGGGACCGTCGCCGAGAGTCTGCGCCGCACCGATCCACACCCGCACGTGGTCGTCGCCGAGTCCCGGCCCGGCGGCGAGGGTGTCGGTGTCGCCGAATCACTCGCCTACGAACGCCGCGAGACCGACAGACGTGACGGGAGCGATCCGAGTGTCGCACTCCTCCCGGACAGCGCGGCCACACAGGCGCTCGCCGACCCCGCGGCGATCGGCGCACCGGCGGTCGACGCCGTCCTCGTCGGCAGCGACGCGGTCCTCCCGGACGCGAGCGTCGTCAACAAGGTCGGGACGCGGGGAATCGCGCTCGCGGCGGCGACCGCCGACGTACCGGTGTTCGTCGTCACCGCCCGCGACAAGATCAGCGGGACCGCCGAGTTCGTCCCGGAGTCGGCCGACGCGACCGACCTGTACGACGGCGACGCGCCACTCGACGTGGTCGCCCCACTGTTCGACCGGACGCCCGCCGAACTCGTCTCGGCGGTCCTGACCGAAGACGGACCGCTGTCGCCAGACGCGGTTCGGTCGGTCGCCGAGGATCACGCCGACCTCGCGGAGTGGCTGTCGGTCGTCGACCGGGCAGGAGGCGACGATCAGGTGGGAGACGAGCCAGCAGGCGACGAGCGGAGACGGTCGTGAGCGTCCCGCTCCCACCACCGGAACGCCCGCTCTCGGACGTGTACGACGCGGCGTACACCGGCGTCCCGAACTGGGACATCGGGCGGCCACAGCGTGCGTTCGTCCGCCTCGCGGCGTCCGGCCTGCTCCGGGGACCCGTCCTCGACATCGGCTGTGGCACCGGCGAGTTGTCGCTGTATCTCGCCCGGCAGGGGTACGACGTGCTCGGGATCGATCTCTCGGAACTGGCGATCCGACAGGCCCGCGAGAAGGCACGCTGGCGGGGCATTCCGGCGGAGTTTCTCGTCTGGGACGCGCTGTACGTCTCCCGACTGGCGGACGCCGGCCTCCGGTTTCGGACCGTGGTCGACTCGGCGATGTTCCACGTGCTGGGCGATGCCGAGCGCGACCGACTCGTGGGCGAACTCCGGGCCCTGCTCCCACCGGGCGGACTCTACTGTGTCCTCGGCGACGCGCGCTGGGACGACAGATCGATATACGGTCTCACGCCGGCGGAACTCCGCCGGCGGTTCGTCGAACGCGGCGGCTGGCGACTCGCGTTCGCCGAGGAGACCGTCTTCGAGCGTCGGTTCAGCAGCAGTCGGGCGTTCTTCGTCGGCCTGCGCCGGGTGTGATCGACTGCACGCCACCGACCGACGACGGCCGGTGTCCGGCGCGTCGGCCGAGAGCGTCAGGAGCCGTCGGACTCGAAGATGCGCGACCGGTACTCCGACTCGGTGATGTCCCCGGCGGCGAAGGCGCGGGCGTCGTCGCTGTCGACGACGATCCGTGCCCGACCGTCGCCGACGCGGGCGGTCACCTGCAGACGTTCGGCGTCGCCGCCGTCCTCGACGTAACCGGCGTACCAGACGGCGACCTGTGTCAGTTCGTCCGCGAGCGCGGCGTTCGACCCGGCCTCGGAGATGTACGACAGTTCCAGCGTCCGGCCGGACCAGCCGAGACTCGTCTCCTCGTACTCGCCCGCGACCTGGCCGTGGAACTCGGCGGCCGTGAGCGTCCCGTCGCTGTTCGGTGCGACCGCGTCGACCGCGCCGTACCGGTAGCCGAGGCCGAAGGGATCGGAGACGACGAACACGCCCGCCGAGGCGAGTCCAGCGATCACGACGACGAGGACGATGACGATCGACGCGCCGGCAGTCGCCCAGTTCTCCCGGAGGAGTTCGAGGTTGCTCGGTCCGCGAATCTCCTCGTCGAAGTCGTGTTCGCTGATCCGAACCTGCTCGAACTCCATGTTGCCACAGCGGGTGCAGGGCGGGTTGTGCTTCGGGACGCTCTTGCCGCAGTTGGTGCAGCGCCACTCGGTGTACGCGCGTTCGGTGGGTGACTCCGACCCCTCGGCGTGGCCGGTGCCGGCGTCGGTGTCGGTATCGCTCATCCGGACTGCTCACCTCGTGTCGGTGAGCGTGCCGGGAGGCGACGAGACGTGGACTCGATCCGGAAGACGGCGTGCATACGTCTCGGAAGGTGCGGCGCGTATTTCGGTCTTTGGCTACGCGATCAGCAACACCGCGACGAGCAGGACGGTGCCGACGGTCAGCAGGTCGGCGACACCCGACTCCCACCCCGCGGTCGGCACCGTGAAGTGCCCGGCAGTCCGCGCGGCGCGGGGGTTACCAGCGACCGCGAGGTCGCCGGCCGACAGCGATCCCCACAGTGCGAGCAACAGTGTCACGACGAGGCCGACGACCGGCGGGAGCGCGACACGGAGAACCGGGCCGAGCAGGACCGCACACCCGACGAAGGTGAGCCACGGCGCGACCGCGATCACCCGGACGACCCACGCGGGCGTCGACTCGTCGATCACGGCGTCGAACTGCCCGAGTGGTGTCCCCTCGCCCGCCCACGTCGGCAGGAGTGTCACCTCCGGGTCCAGCCCGGCCAGTCGGGCCGAGAGCGCGTGCGCCAGTTCGTGAGGAAGGACGGCGACGGCGGCCAGCAGGAGCGTGAGCGGTGTTCTGCGCATGACGACAGGCGGTGTCGTCTCTCGTGGCCCACCGGGCAAAAGCCTCTCGTCGGTCGGCGTTCCACACCAGTCATGCACGTCGCCGACGCACTCGACGCCCGCGAAGGGACCACCTGCGTCGTCGGTGCCGGCGGGAAGAAGACGACCCTCAGAACGCTGGCTGACCGACTCGACCACGCCGTCGTCACCGCGACGGTCCGCATCCCCATCTTCGACGACTGGGTCGAGGACGTCGTCGTCACCGACGATCCACGCTCGGTGGTTGCGTCCTCGCTCGACACGACCGACAACACGGACAGCACCGAGGGCGACGGTCACCGAACCGTCGGTGTCGTCCCGGGACGCGACCGATCCGACCGCTACGCCGGCTACGACCCCGAGGTGATCGACACGCTCGCCGACTGCGGCCGACCGATGCTCGTGAAAGCCGACGGTGCCCGGACGCGCCTGCTGAAAGCGCCTGCGGCCCACGAGCCTCGGATTCCGACGACTGCGACGACGGTCGTTCCGATCGTCGGCGCGCGAGTCGTCGGGAAGCCACTGACCGACGAGTGGGTCCACCGCGTGGACCGCGTCGCCGACGTCACCGGGCTTCGACAGGGCGAGCAGATCGGCCCGGAGGACGTGGCGCGGGTCGTCGCCAGCGACCGAGGCGGACTGAAAGACGTGCCGAGCGACGCGACGGTGATCCCGGTGGTGAACATGGTCGACGACGCGGAACTGGCAGAGACGGCGAGCAGGATCGCAGAGGAGATCCACGTCCGCGCCGACGTGTCGCGGGTCGTCCTCGCGGAGATGCGGGCCGCAGACCCGGTCGTCGCGGTCGTGTGAGGCGCGTTCGACGACGGGGAGACGACTCGGGGTCGGTTCGTGTGGAAGCGTTTTTAGCCGGTGGCGGTACTACCGACAGTCGGTGGCGATGATGACAGTTACCCCCTCCGAGCCCCGTGTGACGACGGACTTTCCAGAGCCACCGTTCCTTCGACGCCGGTGAGGGTCGGCGCGACCGAACCCGAGTGACCTGCCACAGTTCCGCCGAGAGCGACGGCCACGAGAGAGCAGGAGGCGACGACCCGCTCAGAACAGTTCCGCACCGGGACCGATCCGGGTCTGGTAGGCCCGCGCCTCGACACCCGCGTCGGCGAACCCCTCGACCATCTCGCGGGCCACCTTCCGGCGGTTCCCCTCCCGACAGAGTGCCAGCACCGCCGGGCCGGCCCCGGAGACGGTCACGCCTGTCGCGCCCGCCGCGAGCGCACCCTCGCGGACCGTCTCGTAGCCCGTGATCAACTCGGCGCGGGCGGGGGTGACCACCGGGTCGTCCATCCCCTTCCCCGCGAGTTTAGGATCGTTTCTGCACATCCCCGCCGTCAACGTCGCGGCGTTGCCGACCGTCTCGACGACGTCCTCGATGCTGGCCTGCGTCGGGACGACACGCCGGGCGTCCCGCGTCGAGACCGCGATCTCGGGGAGACAGGCGACGACCGGCATCCGGGCGCGCACCGCCGTCAGATCGCCACCCGAAGCGATGGTGAACCCGCCGAGAATCGCCGGGGCGACGTTGTCCACGTGCGCCTCGCCGGAGACGACCGCCTCGCCTTCGCCCGCGACGGGAACGAGTTCTTCCCGCGAGAGACCCCGGTCGTACAGCGCGTTCAGCGCGACCGCCGCACCCGCCGCACTGGCCGCCGAGGACCCGAGTCCCGAGGCCGGGCGGACGCCCTTGTCGATGTCGATGTGGGCCGGGGCGTCGAGTGCCTCCGCGACCGCACCGACCGTGTTCTTGTCGGGGTCCTCCGGGATGTACTGACTGCCCGCGCCCGTGACCGAGATCGTCGTCCGGGGGGCCTTCTCGACGCGGATCACGTCCGCCGGCCGGTCGAGGGCGACGCCGAACACGTCGAAGCCACTGCCGAGGTTGGCGCTCGTCGCCGGTGCCCTCACCGTAATCATGGCCCGTCCTTACCGGAGTCGAGCTAAAAAGGTAGCGACCGCGACCAGTGTTCGGGTTCGTGTCGACGCGCGACAACAGTCGGTGACGAGGTCGGCGAGGGTCGGTCGCCGTGCACGGACACTGCCCGGTTCCGGTCGCCACCAGCTCGCGTCCAGAGCGGGGTTCCCGGTCGTCGGCGATGGAGTCGAGTGACGAGTGTTGCGTGTGCTTTCACAGAGATTGTTGCGTGTGCTTTCACAGACGTTCCGGCGCGCGCGACTGACGCGCGCGAGGGAGGGGTCACGGGCGGTGCGGAGAGTGACCCCGAGGCTGGGGAGGACGAGGTGCGGATGCGGTCGCTGTGCTGTGCGGTCGCGGTTCCGCTGGTAGCCGCGCTACGACGAGTAGCGGTGCTGGTGCTGTCGCGGTTTGCGGGACAGTAGCAGTCGCGGGTCTCTACGCTCGTCGCGCACTCGCCGAAGACACTACCGAACCGATTTCAGAACGCTCGACGCTCTCAGCCGATGTACCGCAGGTCGTCGTCCGAGGGCATCCCGCTCTGCTGGCCCTGCATCTCCTGAATCTTCGAGACGACCTCCTCCATCTCCTCGGCGCGTTCCTCCATCGAGTCGAAGTTCACCTCGAAGCCGATGGCGGTCTGCATCACTTCCAGCACGGCACGCGCGCTCTTCGGGTCGACCAGATAGCCCGAGGTCTCGCCCATCAGACACGCCGCCGGGATCGCTCGGCGCTTGCCGAGACCGAGCAGGAGCCCCGAGACGCCGACGATGCCGCCGGCGGGTTCGTCCTCGCGGAACTCCACGCCCGCGTCTTCGAGGTCGGCGAGTTGGTCCGACTCGGTCACCGCGCCGATGACGGTGTACTCTTCGATCAGTTCGCCGGTCGGCACGCCGCCGAGCGCGAAGACCCGCGAGACGCCGAACTCCTCGGCGACGTCGAGGAAGGCGTCCGCGAGGCGGTAGTGACCCGCGTTGCTCTGTGCCTGGTGATCGCCCGTGAGAACCAGCAGATCGGTGCCGTCGGCGTCCACCGCGTGAATCTCGGCGTGGGTCAACTCCGCGACACCCTCGTCGTCGATGGAGACCTGCGGCGGGAAGTCGTCGGTGTAGATGCGCCGCACCAACTCGCCGTCGAACTCGTCGAGCAGGTGTTCGGCCGCGAGTTTCCCGACGTGGCCGACGCCGGGCAGTCCCTCGATGAACACCGGGTCCGAGAGCTCCGGGTTCGCCAGCGTCTCGACCTCGATTCCGTCCATACCCCTACTCGCGGTCGCGCCGTTTAAGAGCGCGTCGGTACTCGCCGTGGGGGTCTGCGGGGTCGAAGCGTGCGGGTGCGGAGTTGACGGCGTCGCTGCCGCACGCCGGACAGGTAGAAGTGAGCGTGTACACCGGGCGGTCGTGGGCCTCGCGCCACGCCGAACAGACCCGGATGTCCGAGTGCATCTACTCGTCGTCTTCGTGTCGCTCGCGGTGGTACTCGGCGGTCCCGCCGCGCGACTCGATCTCCGCTTCGGCGCGGGCGACCGCGTCCTCCAGTGCCGCCTCGGCCGTCTTGTAGTTCGGCGCTTTGACCTTGATCCGGTACTCCGGGGACCCGACGTACGCGACCGTCAGTTCGATCTCGTCGGAGTCGCCCTCGCCCTCGGCGGCTTTCAGCGCCTCTTTGATGTGGTCGACGCCGTCGCCGGTCGGACAGCGCAGGTCGACGTAGCCCGTGACGTTGACGTACGGGACCGAGACGTTCTCGCGGGCCGTCTCCACGATGGCGTCGATCTCGTCGTCGTCGAGGTCCACATCGTCCAGCGCCTCGGTGCCGTGGATGGCCGCCTCCTCGAACCCTTCGTAGAGGCCACCGAACTCCGCGAGCAGGGCGTTGGCGACGGCGGTGTACTGCTCGTCGGCCATGTCCTCGCCGAACGCCAGCGCCATCCACTTGTCGGCCTTCTGCTCGTTCTTCCAGTCCTGGATCTTGTCCTTGCGCTGGTGCTCGTTGACGTCCTTGATCGACAGGTCGATCTGCTGGGAGGACTCGTCGACCTCCAGCACCTTCGCGACGACCGTCTGTCCGGTCGAGACGTGATCGCGGACGTTCTTGATCCAGCCGGAGGCGACCTCGCTCACGTGGACGAGTCCACGCTTGTCCTCGTACTCCGAGAGGTCGACGAAGACGCCGAAGTCCTCGATCTCGTCGACCTTCCCGACCACGAGGTCACCCTTCTCGGGCCAGCCGCTGTACTTCATGACGAGGTCACCCGCTCAGGCCTCGTTCCGCTCGGCGCGTTTCTCGACCGTCTCGACGACCTCGCCGGTGAACTCCGCCTCGCCGCCGGTCGGGGTCGCCAGCGTGGACCCACAGACGGCGCAGTTCACGACCGACGCGGCCTTGCCGAAGACGATCTGCTCGTTGCCACAGTCCGGACAGGCGACCTTGTAGTAGCTCCCAGCCATTATTCTTGGAACTCCAGTCGACCGGCGCGCCATCCCTCGCGCATGTGGGCCTTGCCGCAGTCGGCACAGCGGTACTTCAGGTGGGTCTTCTTCGTCGGCTTGTCCCCACCGGGCACCTTCGAGAAGCGACCCGCGTTCCCGATGACCTTCTTCCCGCGTTTCTGGGCACGCGCGTCCCACTTCATCCCGGTCTGGCGTCCGCGTCGGACCTTCTCCACCTCGTGTTCGTGGTGGGCGTCACAGTGCGGACAGTACGTGTTGAATCGGCGTGGCATCTGCATAGATATCTACCTTAGGGCGTCGTTGGACACGGCGCGTTAAAACGGGTTTGGTTTGCCGGGAGGACGGTCCTGTGCCGTGGTGACAGGAAACGAGGAGGAGTATGAGGTGGGTTCGGACGGGGACGCTGGAGCTGTGAACTCGGTCAGGTCGGTCGTGGACAACTCGGTCAGGTCGGTCGTGGACAACTCGGTCAGGTCGGTCGTGGACAACTCGGTCAGGTCGGTCGTGGACAACTCGGTCAGGTCGGTCGTGGACAACTCGGTCAGGTCGGTCGTGGACGACGAGCGGTGAAAGCCCCCGGCGTCTCGATGGTCCACGACTTGGGGCGCGCTTCCTTCACGAGAGCGCGTCGCTTCGCTCCGCGCTCTCGCTCAGTCCCGTGTCGTCGGCGCGAAGCGCCGACTGCTGGCGGGACCTCTGGTCCCGCTCTGCTCACGAGACCGCCGGCCCCGTTCAGTCCCACCCGAATTGGCGACCAATCGTGCAGTCACTGGTCGTCACCCGGTGTGTCGTCTGTCGGTTGGGAATCCGGTAGTCGCAGTGACCCCACGCCTCCCCGACTGCCGACGACACGAACTGCGAGCAGGGTCTCGCTGTCGCTCGACCACTGCCCGGTGTCGGTCGTCGCCAGCTCGCATCCTGTCGGATTCCGGTTGTCGTCGCGTGACCGAGTGACAGATTCGGCGCGCGCGAGGAACGCGTGCGAGGGAGCCGGATGCGGGCGGTGCCGAGAGCATCCGGCGAGGGTGGGGAGGACCGAGGTGCGATTGCTGTCGGGGTCGCGGTGCTGGTGCTGTCGCGGTCTGCTGGGCTGTCACGGTGCGGGCTTCTCGTCGGTGCGCTCAATCGAGTAGCGGTGGTGTCGCTGTCCCGGTCGTGGTTCACTGAATCGTCGCAGTGTTATCAGGGCCAGCCACCACGTCGAGACGCGACCTCGTCTCAGAAGTGGCCGGGGTTCTCGGTCGAGTACTGAAGGTCGCCGCCACGGCCACCCTCCACCGTGTCACTGCCGGTGTCGCCCGTACTCGGCACTTTCACCTCGACGCGCTCGATCTCCGGGAAGTCTCGGATCAGGTCGGCTTTGATGTTCTGGGCCGTGATGTTGCTGATCCCACAGCCAGAACAGGTACCACCGAGTTCGACGACGACCTGTCCGGACTCGGGGTCGGCCTCCCGGACCACGCTCGTCCCGCCGTGCATCTGGATGATCGGCATCTGTCCGACCATCCACTGCTCGACGCGTTCGCGGAGGTCGGCTTCTGTCTCGCTCATTGCCCGCCCCTTGACGCCGGAGGTACCCGTACCTTGCGGTTCGTGGAGTCGTCGACCCGCCCGAGCAAATGTGTGTCACGATCTACCGTGATCTGTGACGCCGGAGCCACCACGCCCCGAGACCGACGCCCAGTGCGCCGGCACCGACGCCGAACCCCGGTGCAGTCGTCTCGGTCGTGGTCCCGGTCCCGGCCGAATTCGACGTGTTCCCGTCGCCCGATTCACTCGCCACGTTCTCGGTCGGGCTGGCGGTGATCGGTGCCGGGCCACTGTCGCCCAGGATGCCGGGCGGGTCGGCCTGCTGGCCGGCGTGATCCGGGAAGGTCCACAGCCCCGGCTCACCCGCCTCGCCGACACCCATGCTCGACGCGACGAACGCCTCGCCCTGCACGGTCGGGCGGGCGGTCCAGAACCGGGTGCGCTCCGGGTCGCGCCACCACGTCAGTTCGACCGGCGCGCCCGGATCGGACACGTCGTGGCGCTTCACGCCGCCCTGGTACCACGCCGAGTAGAGTACGTCGCCCCGAAGCTCGAAGTTGTGTGCCGTGGTCCAGACGCCGCCGAAGGTCGCGTCCGGCGTCTGCGGGGGGTCGATCGTCGAGCGACGAACCGGGTCGCTCGGGTCGGAGAGGTCCCACAGGTCGATCCCACTCGGTCCGCCGTCGCTCTGGGCGTCGTACGCCCACGACTCCCGGCCGACACCGACGAGAGTGCCGTCCTCGTTCGGCGCGACGTAGTGGGCGTTGCCCGGCGGTTCGGTCGCCTGCCGTCGCACCGAGGCGTCCGGCACGTCCCGCAGGGCCGACTGGTCACGCTCGCCGAAGTGAGTCACGTAGGTCGGCGCGGTCGGGTCAGACACGTCGAGGACCCACGTCCCGGCGTCCCAGTGGGCGAGGTACGCCCGGTCGTCTCGCACGACCACGTCGTGGATCGGTCGGAGACCAGAGGGGACGAGGTCCCAGCCGACGTCGTAGCCCGCCAGCGACCAGCGCGCCACCTCGGTCGGCGGGTCGGCGGCGACGTCGACGACGACCAGCGGATTGCGCTCGCCGGTGTTGGCCGTCAGGTAGGCGTAGTCCCCGACGAGGTCGCAGTTGTGGACCGGGAAGTCGGTCTCGGAGAACCCCAGTTCCGTGGGGTTCGCGGGGTCGCTCACGTCGACCAGCAGGGCCCCGGAGACCGCTTCGGGGAGTGGGTTCGCCGGGCCGACCACCAGCAGGCGGTCGCCGTCCGGGTCGAGTTTCACGTCGTGGATCATCCGGAGCGGGCCGTCCTCGCGGTCGGCGAGCGGCGAACGCACGTCGGCCAGGAGTTCGAGTCGGTCGGGCGCACTCACGTCCACGGTCGCGTAGCCGGAGTTCGTCGCCAGATAGGCGGTGTCGCCGTCGGGCGAGACGACTGCCTCGCGGGCACCCGGAATCGCCAGCGAGTCGTAGGGGCGGTAGGGACCGGGGTGTGCCTCGGCGGTGCCGGATCGGTCGGACGTGAGGTGGCCGACACCGGAGAGTCCGCCGAGGGTCGCCAGGCCGACTACGCCGGCACGGAGGGCGGCACGGCGTCGCATACCACTGCTCGGTGCCGGATCGGGAAAAGGCCGGTGGGTGTGGCTCGTGGCGGCAGGTTGGTGGGTGTGGCTCGTGGCGGCACCACGCTCGCTGTGTGATCGATCCGGCCGGGCCTCAGATCAGCACTCGTTCGAGCGACACGACCTCACCGGACTCGGCCGCCGGATCGCCGACCAGCGTCCCGAGACAGACCACCGCGTCGTCCGGGGTGAAGCAGGCGACGAGCGTCCCGCGATCCACACCAGCCACGCCCTCGCCGTCCACCACACCGGGCGCGTACACCGGCGCACCCTCGGCGATCTGGGCGGCCGCACTCGGCGCGACCGTCAATCGAGGCAGGTGCGTCAGCGCTCGTTCGGCCGGGGACACGACCTCCCGAATCGCGGTTTCGTCACCCTCCTCGGCGAACGCGAGCGCGTCCGCGAGGTCGTGGAGGTTCACGAGGTCGGTGTCGTCGAAGGGATCGGTGGCAGTCCGGCGCAGGTGACCCATGTGCGCGCCGGTGCCGAGCGCCAACCCGAGGTCGTGACACAACTTCCGGATGTACGTCCCGCTCTCACAGCGAATCCGGAGGAGCGCCCGCCGATCCTCGACTTCCAGCACGTCCAGTGTGTGGATGCGCCGGGACCGCAGGCGGCGCGAGACGGCGCTCTTGCGGGGCGGCTTCTGGTACACGTCGCTCTCGAACTCCGCGACGACGGCGTCGAGGTCGGAGGGTGCCGGGCCGTGCAGTTCCAAGACGGCGACGTACTCCTTCGTCCCCTCCAAGAAGACCTGCGCGAGTCGGGTCGCGTCGCCGAGCAGGACCGGCAGACAGCCCGTGACCTTCGGGTCCAGTGTGCCGGCGTGGGCCGCCCGGTCGACGCCCGCCATGTCCCGGACCCAGCCCGCGACCTGGTGGGCCGAGGGACCAGGCGGCTTGTCGAGGTTCACGACCCCGAAGTCGAGCAGGTCGGCGAGCGGTCGGTCGTCGGGTGGCCCACGCATGGTCAGAAGTCGTACCGGACGCCCTCGACCGGGTAGCGCCCCTCGTCGGTGTCGGTGTCGTACTGCTCGACGAAGCCGGTCAGCCCCGCGAGGACGGCGTCGGCGTCCCAGCGGGCGGTGTTCAGCGCGATGTCGTAGATCGACAGGTCGCGGATGTCGATGTCGTAGTACTCCAGATACCGGCCGGCCTCGCTCTCCTCGCGTTCCGTGGTCTCCCGGCGGGCCTGTGCGACCGGCTTCTCTTCACGGTCGGCGATGCGCTCGGCGCGGACCGAGACCGGCGCGTCGAGCCAGAGTCGGAAGTCGGCGGCGTCGCCGGCCAGCCAGCCGGCGAGGCGGGACTCCAGCACGAGGTCGTCGCGGTCGCGGGCGGTGTCGTACAGTCGGCGGTCCAGGTCGCGGTCCACCTGGTCGTCTTCCTCGGCGAGCGCGTTGAACTCGGCGAGGCTCATGTCGCGTTCTGCGGCCAGCGAGCGGAAGATGTCGCCGCCGCTGACGTGGTCGAGTCCGAAGGCGTCGGCCAGCCCCTCGGCAGTGGTACTCTTTCCACTGCCGGGCGGGCCGGAGACGGTGATCAACATATCGACTCTCGGTCGGTCGCAGTAAAAGAGGTTACCGTTGGCGCACGGTTCGTGAGTCGGTCACACGCCGGGGAACGCTCCCCGAGCGTCGGGGCCGCGCGGCCGATCAGGACGCGCTGGGCGTCGTCGAGATGTTCAGCCCCTTCCGGATGATCTGGGTGAAGCCCATCGAGCAGAGGAAGTACCAGACGATCCACGCCTGGATCGGGCCGACCACGCCGTCGGTCCACGCCTTCGGGCCCACGATGGGCAGGACGAGCTGTTCGAGCTGGAAGACGGGGTCGGCGTTCGCGCCGATGCCGACGCCCCAGTACATCCAGAGGAACACCGGGATGGTGAGGAACATGATCCACACCATCGGCCGGAACTGCTCTTTGAACATCCCCATCTGGTCGCCCATCGCCTCCATCTGCTCCTCCTGGATGGCGTCGAGCGCCTCGTCGTCGCCCGCCTCTTTCGCCTCCTTGCGGCGCTCCTGGATGTCCTTCATGCGCTGCTGGTACTTGCCCATCTTGTCCATGTCCATCAGGTTCGCCTGCAGGAGCGTGGAGTACAGCCCCGTCACCAGCGCCAGCAGCATCACGACCGCGTAGAACGGGAGCATCGACTCGACGGGTGCGAGCACGATGTTCATCGTTCCACCGATCACGTCGCGGATAGGTTTCTGGGAGTAGCCCAGGAACAACCCGACCGTGAACAGCGCGGCGGCCTTGTCGTAGATGGACCAGCTACTGTCTTCGACGTCCTCGTCGTCGAAGTCGACGGACGACCCCGCGTCGGCGTCGCTCCCGTCGTCTTCGAGTGCCTCGCGGGTCGCGTCGGCGTCGGCCAACTCGAAGCCGTTCTCGCCGTCCACGAGGATCCCCTGTTCGATCAGGCGGCCCCACTGACCGCTGGTGAGGTCCTCGCGTACGTCGATCCACGCGATCTCGCCGTCCTCGGCCCGCTCCAGGACGGTCTCGATCACGTCGCGCATCTCGGCGTCCGCCGAGACGAGCGACCGGACCTTCTCTTCGATACGTGCCATTGCCCCGTAGTTGGCGTCCACCCGTTAAGAGCTTTTTACTCTGTGTTCCGCTCGCACGGTCGGCCTGATGGTGTTGCGTGGGGGTCGGCCTGATGCTGTTGCGTGGGGGTCGGTCGGCGGTGTGGTCGCTGACCTCGACTGTGATGAGATAGCAGACCGCGACTACGACAGCACAGCAAACAGCACCAGCACCGCTACTCGATCCGGGACAACCGGAATTTTTGACCGCGACAGCACCGCAGTCTGCGGCCGTGACAGCACCGCACCTCGTCCTCCCCAGCCTCGCGGGACTCTCCGCACCGCCCGTCCCGCTCCCTCGCGCGCGTCGAGGTCGCGCGCGCCGGGTTGTGGGTCGAATCACACGCAACTCGGATTTATAACGGGTTTTGAACATTTTTATACCCCTCGTAGACGGCACGCTCGCCACCCGCTCCGGCCGGTTCTGGAATCCGACAGGACGCGATCTGCTGGCGACCGGAATCGAGTCGTGTCTGAGCGACAGCGAAGACCGACTCGCAAGTCGGTCGCCAACAGTCGGGGAGGCTCGGGGACGACTGCGACTGCCGGGTTCCAAACCCACAGACGACTCGCAGCGCGACCACCAGTAACTGCGTGATGGGTCGCAAATTCGGGTGGGACTGAAAGGGGCCGGCGTCTCGACCCCTCCCGGCTGACGTAAGCACTGGACTGAGGGCTGGCGGGCTTGCCCGCCAGCCTGAGGGAAGCGCGCAACGAGGCCCGGAGGGTCGAGACGCCGGGGGCTTTCACCGCTCGTCGTCTGCGACGTATTCGACCGAGCTCTCTGCGACGTATTCGACCGAGTTCACGTCACAGACCGAGTCGACCTCCTCACACCGCGCCCGACACGACGACACCGATGCCCTCCGCGACGAACCGCGAGGCGAGATACAGCGCGGGTGCGAACACCACCAACTGCAACACGAGACCGATCCCACCACCCGCGACGTTGCCGGTCGCGCTCCCGAGGAGCGAGCCGAAGTAGAGGACCAGTCCGCCGGTCGTGAAGTGGAGCGCTGCCTGTCCTATCGTCTCGTCGGAGACCATATCCCGCAGACACACCACCGGCCCGAAATCCTGTCGGTCGCCAGACGCGAGTCGCTCACCGCGTCTCCTCTGCTCCCACGCCGTCCAGCACGTCGCCGGCGACTCGCGCCGAGGTCAACCCGGAGACGCGCCGGTCCGCGAACACCTCGCGCAGACTCCGCACCGCGTCGGGGTCGCGCTCGAAGGAGACGCCCGGATACGTCACGTCGGTCAACACCAGCGGGGTGGCCGGTGCCGGGGCGACGCCGGCGGGGCCGTCGAGTGGCTCCGGCGCGAACACGCGGTCGATCCGTGACTCCTCGCTCGCACCCGAGGCGACGTCCCGCACGAGACCGATCACCCGCCGGACGAGTTCGCGGGCGAACCCACCCGCCGAGAGCCTGAACACGAGGAAGTCGCCGTCACGCGCGACCGACCCCTCGACGTCGCGCTCGGTGCCGGTCTCGTCCGGCGTGAGGTTGTGGTAGTCGCGCGGGCCGGTCACGCGGTCGAGGACCGCCCGTGTCCGCGAGAGTGAGAGGTCGGGTGCGTAGAGGTGGTAGCGATAGGTCCGAGCGGTCGGGTCGTGGGTCGCGTGGAAGTCGTCGGGAACCGGCACGCTGGCCCACGCCCGCACCGACGCCGGGAGTTCGCTGTTCAGCGCGCGCGGCGAACACCACTCCGGACAGGAGAAGGCGACCGTCTGTGCGACCGCCGAGACACCGGCGTCGGTTCGGCCGGCGGCGGCGTAGCCCGGTGGCGTCCGAGCCTCGGCGGCGGCATCTGCGTCGGTCACGCCGAGGTCGACGAGTGCGTCGAGAACCGCGTCCTCGACGGTCGGCACGTCCGGCTGTCGCTGGAAGCCGTGGAACGGGCGACCGTCGTAGGCGATCCGGAAGGCGCGCACGGGTGAGGGTGGACGCCGGGCGGGCAAGTCGGTTGTGTTCCCGACCACTACGTCTCGGACTGGCGGACCGTCACGACCGGGATCCGTGCGCGCCTGACGACTCGTTCCGTGACGCTCCCGAGCAGGACGCGGCCCACCCCCGTCCGGCCGTGGGTCCCCATCACGAGCAGGTCCGCGTCGTGTTCCTCCGCGTAGCGCAGGATCTCCTCGGCCGGGAAGCCGCGGACGACCGCCGTCTCGACTGCCGGGCTGTCCGGATCGTCGCTCGTCAGGTCGGCGATCAACTCCCGTGTGGCGGCGACGTGCTCCCGACAGCGCCCCTCCAGAGCGGAGATCACCGTGCCGGCCCCGCCGGTCGTGAAGGTGCCGTACGACTTCGTGTCCGCGACCGCGAGCACGTGGATGGTCGCGCCGTAGGTCTGTGCGAGCGAGACCGCGTGTGCGACCGCGGCCTCGGCTCCCTCGCTCCCGTCGGTCGGGAGGAGGACAGTCCGCACCGTGTCGGCGGCACCGGCCTCACGCTCGGTGTCGGTCGTTGCGCCAGACATCACGACTCCTCGTCCGTCACCCGAACCGTCATCACCGGCACCGGGGCGGTTCTGACGACCTTCTCCGTGACGCTCCCGAGGAGGAACCGGTCCACGCCGCTCCGGCCGTGGGTCCCCATCACGATCAGGTCCGCACCGATCTCCTCGGCGTAGTCCACGATCGTCCGGTGTGGCGTCCCGTGGACGACGGCCGTCTCGGCCGGGACGCCGGCCGCCTCGGCCTGTTCGGCGACGTAACCGACCGCGGTCTCGCCCTCGTCTTCCAGCGCGTCGATGACGACGCTGGTGCTCATGTCGAGGGTGCTGTAGGCCGTCGAGTCGAGGACGTAGAGGGCGTGGACGGTCGCGTCGTACCGCTCGGCGAGGTCGACCGCGCGCTCGACTGCTTCGACGACTGCGGCGCTCCCGTCTGTGGGCACGAGGATTGTATCGTACATGGCGATCACCGCCTCGACTTACGGCCTCCCGGGAGTTATAGCTCCGCCGTGGTTCCCGGTCTCGGAGAATCGACAGTCTTCGGGCAGGTCGCCGGTCGAGGTCGAAGGGGCCAGTTACTCGGCGAAGTCGTCGTAGGTCGGCGCGTCCCGGTCGCCGGGGAAGTCGTCGACCGGCGCGGTCGTCTGCTCGCCGGTCGCCATGTCCTTCACCGTCACCTCGTCGTTCGCCAGATCCTGCTCGCCGACGATGACGACCGTCTCGGCGTTGATCCCGTCGGCGTAGCCCATCTGCGCGCCGAAGCTCCGGTCGGCCACGTCGGTCTCGACGACGTTGCCGGTCGCTCGCAACTCGCGGGCGATTCTGGCGGCGACGTCGCGCGTGTCGCCGACCGTCAGCAGGTAGTAGTCGGTCGAGAGTGCCTCCTCGGGCCAGACGCCGGCGCGCTGACAGAGCAGTTGCAGGGGCGCGTGTCCGGGCGCGACGCCGACCGCAGGGGTCGGCTGGCCGCCGAAGCTCTCGATCAGGTCGTCGTACCGACCGCCGCCGAAGACTGCTCGGGACACCTCGCCGGTCGAGTCGAAACACTCGAACACGACGCCGGTGTAGTAGTCTAGCCCGCGTGCAGTCTCCAAGGAGAGCGTGCAGTATTCCCGAACGCCGAACTCCTCCGCCACGGCGAGGACGTTCTGGAGGTTCGTGACGGCCGCCTCGACGCGCTCCGTGCCGGCGAAGTCGACGAGAGCGTCGAGATCCTCGGATTTGAGGAGGTCGTCGAACTGCTCGGCTTGACTCCACGTCAGGCCGGCGTCGGTCAGCAGCGCGAGATACTCCTCGCGGTCGATCTTCGCGGACTTGTCGACCGCCCGGATGGCGTCGCGGGTGTCCACGTCGGCGTCGAAGGCTTCGAGGAGGCCACCGAGGATGTCGCGGTGGGAGACGCGGAACTCGAAGTCGTCCGCAGTGAGACCGAGGTTCGTCATCGCGTCGGCCGCGAACGCGAGAATCTCGGCGTCGGCCTCGGGTTCTGCCGAGCCGAAGATGTCGACGTTGGTCTGGTAGAACTCGCGGAAGCGGCCCTGCTGGACCTGCTCGTAGCGCCAGAAGGGACGGGTGGACATCCACTTGATCGGCTTCGAGAGTTCTTGGGACTTGGCGACGACCATCCGGGCGACGGTCGGCGTGAGTTCCGGCGTGAGTGTGACGTCTCGGCCGCCCTTGTCCTGGAAGGCGTACAGTTCCTCGACGATCTCCTCGCCGGACTTGTCGACGTACATCTGCGTGCGCTCTAAGGCGGGGGTGCCGATCTCCCGGAAGCCGTACCGCTCGGCGGTGGCCTCCACGGTGTCGATGGTCTCCCGCCGGGCGGACATCTCGCCCGGGTAGAAGTCGCGGAATCCCTTGAGGTGGTCGTACATACGCGGTGGTTCGGGGATGCGCGACTTGAACGCTGTCTTTCACGGATGCTACTGTGATGTGAACTCGGTCGACTCGGTCTTGGATGTGAACTCGGTCGACTCGGTCTTGGATGTGAACTCGGTCGACTCCATCGGCGACAACGAGGGGTGAAAGCCCCCGGCGTCTCGACCCTCCGGGACTCGCTGTGCTCCTCGGTCGGGAGCGCGCGTCGCTTCGCTCCGCGCGCTCCACTCCCTGCGGTGCTTGCGTCGTCCGGGAGGGACCGAGACGCCGGCCCCTTTCAGTCCCACCCGAGTGGGCGAAAGCGCACGCAACACTCGGTGGACCAGTCGCCTTCAGCGCACTCTCCTACCTGAAACCGTCGGCGCGGCATGAAGCCGCGCCCGCCCGGTCGACTGGTGAGTGTGACGTGAGTAGAACTCGTGTCGTGTTGTCGCGGGTCGGTGTGGAGTCACCTCGACGGCGACGGCGTCACTCGCGCAGTGCTTCCGGATCGTCGGCGTGCGCCCGGACCCACAGCTCCCCGATTCGCGAGAGGCGCGTCCGGTAGGACTTCCCGCGCTCCTCCTGCTCGATGTACCCCTTCCCGCCCGGTCCCAGCCGATCCACGTTGTAGATCACCTTCGACCGGAAACTGTCGGTGTACTCCTCGTTCAGTTCCCGCGCGAGTGCCTCCGCCAGTTCGGACACGGAGGCGAACTCGCCCTGCTCGCCCAACTCGAACAGGATCACCTCCTCGAACGGTTTGACGTTCGAGAACGAGGCGACCGGCAGTTCGATGATGTGGTTCCCGTCGACCTCCTTCGCGCCGATCGTCGTCCCGCGTTCGTCGAACTCCGAGAGCAGATCGGCCGCGTCCGCGAGTCGGTCGTCGATGCGCTCGGCGAGGTCAGAATGCTCGTCGCCGGACTCGCCGACCAGCACCTCGTCGCGCACCTCCCGGAGCAGGTCGAGTTCGGCCCGGAGCGCTTCGGCGAGTTCCGTCTCCAGATACTTCTCCGGGGCGGTGTAGTAGGTGTGGATCCGATCCCGATCCGCCTGTCGCTCGACCATGATCGAGTGGGCCGCCGTGGCGAAGGCGAACGAAACCGGTCGAGGCATCGAGGAGACGTTGACCCACACCTCCGCGCCGGTGTCCAGTTCCGCGTTGATGAGGTCGTAGGCCTGCTCGAACGCCCGGTCGTAGTCGTACACGTCGGTCACGACGACGCGCTCCGTCGCCGCGCCGAGGAGGTTCCGGAAGTCCTTCTCCAGTTTCTCGGAGAGGTGTCGGGAGTACTCGACGTTGGCCTCGCTCCCGACCGCACCTTCGAGCAGGATCACCCGGTCCACGTCCAACTGCTCGCGGATCAGCGGGGCGATCAACCGGTCGTAGTCGAAGCCGACCGGCACGATGTGCGTCTGCATACGCGAACAGTTGCCGGGCGCAGTTAAATATCCAAACACTGCGAGCGACACCACGACCTCCCGGAGAAACCCGTCGAATCTGCCGCCTTTCGCCGCTCGCGTGGCACATCCTCAACTATTATATGTGGCGCTGGAGACCGAGCAAACAGAGCCAATGTCTGACCAGGAAATACATGAAGGTCTCGAAGGCATCACCGTCGCCGAGACGCGCCTCAGCTTCATCGACGGTGAAGCCGGCGAACTCGTCATCGGGGGGTATCCCCTCTCGGAACTCGGCGGCAACGCGACCTTCGAGGAGACGCTGTATCTGCTGTACAACGACAGACTCCCCACGCAGTCGGAACTCGAGGAGTTCTCGGACGAACTCGCGCAGTACCGGTCGCTCCCCGAGGGCTGTCTGGAGGTCGTCCGTTCGGCCGGCGAGGCCGGCGTCGTCCCGATGGACGCACTCCGCATGGGTGCGGCCGCCGCCAGCCTCGATCAGGACGGCGAGGACCCCGAACGCGACAAACTCGTCATCGTCGCTCGCCTGCCGACCATCGTCGCCGCCTACTGGCGTGCCCGGAACGGCGAGGAACCGCTCGAACCCCGCGAGGACCTCTCGCACGCCGGCAACTACCTCTACATGCTCACCGGCGAGGAGCCCTCGGACGCGCAGGTCGGCGGCCTCGAAGCGTATCTCAACACGGTCGTCGATCACGGCCTGAACGCCTCGACGTTCACCGGCCGCGTCATCGTCTCCACCGAGTCCGACCTCTACTCCGCGATCACGGGCGCGATCGGCGCGCTGAAGGGCCCGCTCCACGGCGGGGCACCCGGTCCGGTGCTCCGGATGTTGCTCGACATGTACGAGTCGGGCGACGTAGAGGGGATGCTCCGCGAGAAACTGGAAGCCGGCGAGCGCCTGATGGGCTTCGGCCACCGCGTCTACAAGGTGCGTGACCCCCGCGCCGAGGTGCTGTCGTCTGCGGCCGAGAGCTTCTACCAGGAAGACGGCGACTCCGACTTCTTCGAGTTGGCGAAGGAAGTCGAGACCGAGGCGGTCGACCTGCTGGAGGAGTACAAACCCGGGCGACGCCTCGACACGAACGTCGAGTTCTACACCGCCGTCCTCCTGCACGGCATCGGCATCCCGGACGAACTGTTCACCACGACGTTCGGCATCGCCCGCGCCGGTGGCTGGACGGCCCACTGTCTGGAGCAGTTGGAGAACAACCGACTCGTGCGACCGCGTGGCAAGTACGTCGGCGAGAAGGATCGCACCTGGACGCCGGTCGACGAGCGGTAACACCCGACTCTCTTCCCCTTCGATTCTCTTTCCGACGCGGCACGCGAGGTCGGTCCCGACGAGTGGCGACCTCGAGCCTGCGACTGGCGTGGCCGAGTCGCAGACGGGAGTGCTATCGCGTGCCAGCGTGATCGCCGAGTCGAAGGCCTTAATAAACAGACCGGCGTCGTTCGAGACGCGGGACCGTGGGGTAGCGGTATCCTCGGCGCATGGGGTGCGTCGGACCTGAGTTCGAATCTCGGCGGTCCCACTTCCTTCGACGACGCCGACACGCGGAGCGGCACGCACGACTCGTGGACGAGACCGCGAGCGGCCGTCGCCCTCCGGCGACGAGACCTCGATCCGGGCCGAGACGACCCGTTAGGGGACGGATAAGCAAAGGTCGCGAGGCCGTCGTCGCCGGTGATGCATCGACGTTCACTGCTCGCGAGGGTCGGCACACTCGCCGCTGGTGCGGTCTGCGCGAGCGGTACCACCACCGCCGACACCGGCGACGACACGCCACAGACGCCGACGCGCGACGGCACGATCCTGCCCGGCACACGCCACGAGACACCCGTGTACTTGGTCGAGAGCGACGGCTCGGGACCGACCGTCTTCGTCATCGGGGGCATCCACGGCGACGAGCGGAGCGGCGCCCGCGCCGCCAGTCGCATCGCCCGGTGGGAGATCGACGCCGGGCGGCTGGTCGTCGTCCCGCGAGCGAACCGGGTCGCGCTGGCGCGGAACACGAGAGCGGGCGTCGGCGGCGACCTGAACCGCGCCTTCCCACCCGAGGGTCGACCGGAGACCGAACTGGCCCGGGCGCTGTGGGACGAGGTCGTCGCCCGCGACCCCGACGTGCTCGTCGACTGCCACAGTTCGCGGGGCATCTACGGGCTCCATCGGGAGTACGTCGGGCAAGCGGTGTTCCCAGCGGCGGACGGGCGATCGCCACAGCGGGCCGACCGCGCCGTCGCGGCGACGAACGAGGCGGTGGTGCCGTGGTCGATGCCGTTCCACGAGTTCGAGCGAGGCAACCTACTGTCCGGCGACGACCCACTGCTGGCCCACCGGGCCGTCGTCCATGGGGTGGCGAGCTATCTCGTCGAGACAACGCGGTTCGTCACCGACCTGCGGACCCGGACCGACTGGACCGTCACCCTCGTCGAGCACCTGCTGGCCCAACACGGTATCGACCGGGCTGGCGACGACGCGACCGGGGGTGACGGGGCGTGACCGACGACGAGCGACTCCGGCGAACACTGGTCGGCCGCGACGTCGGGGTCGTCGGGGCACTGCTGGTCCTCCCGTTCGCCGCGACATGGGTCTCGCCGCGGTTCGCATCCCCGCTGGCACTGCCTGGCTACCTCGTCTACACGGTCGGGAGTGCCGTCGGCAACGCGCTCCTGCCGAACTACGCGCTGTGGGTCTACTGGGCTCCCTTCCTGCTGGCGTCGTACGCCGTCTCGGTCCTCGTGGCCGGGGCCGGTCGGGTCACCGTGGCCCGACTGCGCGACGACGGGTGAGTACCGTGGTGGCCGTCGACCGCGAGGTTCGCGGCGTGACTCGGAAGACGACGACGCCCTCGTTGCGGTAGACGCGCTCGTACCGACTGCTGGCGACCATCGTGTGGCGGAGCGCCGCGGTCCCCTCGTGTTCCAGTCCGCGGACGGTGTAGTGGCCGCGGGGGACGTACACGTAGTCGGGCGGGTTGTCGTCGGCCGCGAGAACGCCGTCGAGACAGGCGGCGTCGGCACACTCGCTCGCCCGCTCGAACCGTTCTATCTGCGTGTAGTACTGGTCCGGCGACTCCCACTCGACCCCCCACGGGCCGACGAGGAGGGGGCGCTCGGCGTAGTAGGGGAACCACTCGGCGGCGTCCCCGAGGACGACGAAGGACTCGTCGGCCGCCGTGTGAGTGGCCACCCAGTCCATCGCCTCGCGGTCGTCGTCGTCGACGAACGCCGGGAGGCTGGCACTGCCGTGGTGGGCCGCCGGCAGCGCGCTGGCCGCGTAGAGTGTGCCGACACCGCCGGCGACGAGCAGCACGACCGCGAGCGTCGCCACCGCCACCTGCTGTCGGTCGAGTCTCGGCCGCCGGTCGAGTGCCGGCCACCACCGGGCGGCCCGCGGGACGGCGACCCCACACAGGACGCTGCCGAGCAGGAGTGCGCCGGGGACGAACTGGAACCGCTCCTTGCCGACGACGTACGCACCGACCACGAGCCACGCGGGGAGGAGGTACCGACCGCGTGCGACGGCGACGAGCGTCGCCGCGAACACGCCGAGGAAGAACAGCGAGACGACGGTCGGGTCCAGCGGGTAGACGAACTGGTCGAGGAGCCGTCCGACGCCCCCGGCGAGGCCGCTGTGACTCCCGGCCGCCCCGGTGAACACGCCGACGCCGTGACGGCTCGCGACCGTGAGCCACCACGGCGCGGCCAGGAGGACGCCCCCCGCTGCGACGACAGCACCCTCGACCAGCCCCCGAAGTGACCGGTCGAGCCCGGCGTACAGCACCAGCCAGCTAAGGCCGAAGTAGACCGTGTACACCGGGTGCGACAGCAGGGTCAGGGTGAACAGGACGGTCCCGGCGACAGCCCACCGTCGGGTTCCCCGCCCGAACAGCCGACAGCCGGCGTAGATGCCACACAGGGTGAGCAGGAACGCCGACCCGCGGACGATGCCGCCGGCAGAGAGGTGCCACTGCAAGGTCGGCGGCGCGACCGCCAGTATCGTCGCCGCGACCCCCGCCTGTCGGCGTGTGGCGAGCAGTTCCAGCCCGACGCCGTAGAAGGGGACGAGCACGAGGACGGTGACGACCGCGGGCACGACACGACTGACGGCAAGCCCCGAGACCCCGAGTTCCAGGAGGACGGCGACGACGTAGAACTGGAGCGGCGGGTACGCCAGCGGGAGTCCCTCGGCGTAGTGCGGGACGCGCGCCGGGAGCCGGAACCCGTTGCTGCGAATCTGCTCTGCGATGTCGAGATACAGTCCTGCCCCGTACGCCGGGTAGGGGTGTGTGAACAGGTACGTCGCGGACACCACCACCCCCGCGACGAGCGCGACCGCGAACCAGCCGTGTCCGGCCGGCCCCAGCGAGCGTGTCAGGGCGGCCGGCAGGCCGTCGCCCGACCGCTCGGATCGGGCGGTCGCCGAGGCGTGGCGGTCGGCCGCCTCCGTGTCCGCGCCGGTCACCGGTCGTCCCTCCCGAACGAGACCGGCGACCGGAGCAGGAGGCGGTACCGACTCCAGCGCCACTCGGCGAGGAGCCAGCCGAGCGCGACAGGGACGCCGACGACCGTCGCTACCGCCGCCGGGAGCCCCATCCACGCCGGGAGGACGTAGAAGACGCTGTTGGCGAGCGGCCCGGCGAGGCTGTCGTCGGGAGTGCTCTCGCGTCCCGAGTCCGCCTCGGTGTCGGTGCCTCCCTCACCGGCCCGACCCGCGAGGCCGACCTCGCCGGCGGGTGGGCCGCCGGTGCTCTCGTCGCCGGTGCCGAGCCGTTCGGCCTCGTAGGGGAACGCGACCGGGAGGCTCCAGACGACCGCGCCGTCCTCGTCGACTTCGACGACGCGGTCGCCGTTCGAGTCGGTGACGAGCGTGTGGCCGTTCGGCAGGCGATCGGCGTCGCGAGGCCACTGCAGGCGGTCGTCCGCCCACGTCCACGAGCGCCGCCAGCCGTCGTCGGTCCGCCGGTACTCGACGACGCGGTTGTTCTCCGAGTCGGCGACGAGCGTCGAGGGCGGGCCGGTCCCGTTCGCCAGGTAGTCGGGGTTGTGCTGTTCGTAGAGGACGTCGTGGGAGCCGTTTCCGAGCGTCTGGGCGTCGAGCAGGCCCGTCTCGCGGTCGAGGTAGACGACCCGGTCGTGGTTCCGTAGGCTGACCTGGATGCGGCCGTCGGGGAGCACCTCCACGTCGTTCAGGTGGGTCCAGTCCTCGGGGTAGGGGCCGCCGGAGGTCCGGGGGTCGAAGGCAGCCTGCGCGTCCCACGCCCACTCGACGACGCCGGTGGTCGTGTTCACGACGACGACGCGGTCCTGCGCGATGTCGGCGACGACGTAGCGCGTCGGCGAGAGGCGGTCGGCGTCGTGCCACCGCGTGGAGTGCTTGCCGGGGGTGACGCGGCTGTATATCGGCGTCACCTCGCCGGACGTGAGGTTGACGCGCTCGATCCCGTTTCGCGTGCAGACCGACTCGCCGCCACACTCGCTGGCGTTCAGGTGGTCGGCGTAGACGTACTCGACCGTCCGGGTGGTGTTGGGGACCGGGTCGACGTCCCAGTACCGGGTGTGTACGTCGTCGTAGTACGCGACGCTCCCGTTCGGTGCGACGGCGAGCAACTCGGCGTTCGCCCGAGGACCGTCACCCGCCTGCCCGAGCCACGTGTTCGAGTCGGTCGCGACGACGGTCATCCCCTCCCGGGGTTCGACAGCCGTCGTCTCGGGACCTTCGGCGCTCACTGTCGGCGAGCGGGTCGTGTAGGCGTGGCCGACGACGAGGAGACTGCCGACGAGGAGCAACGCGAGACAGACGCGGGCCACCGTTCGTGAACGCATCGCCGGTCCGTCGGCGACCAGCGCCCTTACTATGCCCCGACTAAGCCGACCGGGGTGCCGCCGAGAGAGCCGGCTTAGCCCCTGCATAGTTAGGCACGCGGTGGCGGTCTACGGGGACGATGCGGACGCGACAGCGCCGTCTCGTGGTCGCCGTCGTGCTCGCCGCGACCGTCTCGCTCGTCACCGCCGCCGTCGTCCCACCGGAGGGCGACGCGCGGTCCAGTCCGCGGGACGCCGACTCCGTCCGACTGGTTCCGGTCGGCGCGGACGAGGAGTCGCGGCTCTGGCCGTTCACCGGCCGCGAGCGGGCGTTCGACTCGCTGACGCTCCCCGTCAACGTCGTCGTCGAGGGCGACCCGGGAAGGGTCAGGGCGTTGCTCGTCACCGGCCGGGACGCCCGCTGGGGCCCGGAGCAGGCCGAGTGGCAGGGTGTCGCCCCCGAGCGGGCCGCCGCCGTGCCGGCCGACGACGATCTGCCGTGGCGGAGCGCGACCGGCGCGGTCCGCTACGTCTACGTCGACACGCCCGGTCCCGGCGGGCGCTGGCTCGACGAGACGCTCCAACTCCACGACGGCACCTACTTCGGCAGTCGACACCACCTCCGGTTGTACGGCGCGCCGCCGGGGGCCGGTCGGTGGACCGCGATACAGGCCCACCGCGACTACTGGGACTGGTTCCGCCTCCGCCACACCGTCACGAGTCTCGCCGGGCCGCAACACACCGTCGAGCGGCAACTCCGCGGGCGGCAGGCAGTCGTCGGCGTCACCCGCGAGCGGTTCGCCAACGGCGGCATCCGCGACGCGGACGGCTGGGTGACGGTCGTCGCGCTCCGCGAGCAGCGACAGGTGCGGCGGCACGGCCCGCTCGCCGGACAGGGCGGTCCCGGTGTGGGCACACCGGACGCTCTGCGGGCGACCGACGGGACCGAGGGCGACCCAGGGACGAGTCCACGGCTCCTGGCGGCCGCCCTCGCCGTCGTCTCGCTGGTGGGGGCGGCAGTCGTCGCCCGTCGACTCGGGAGCGCCGGGTCGACGTCGCCGGCCGGACGATACTCGACGCTGGGAGGTGCACTCAGTGCACGACTCCGAGCGCGTGGGGGTGCGACCCTCGAACGGCTCCGGTGGTCGCGGGTGGCCGACCGGCGGGTCCACCTGCTCGCCGCCTTCGCGGTCGCGCTCCTGTGTCTGCCGTCGCTCATCAGGGCGACGAGTCTCGCGCTGGAGGCCGTGCTGCCGCGTCAGCCGAAGGTGGTCGCCGCCCTGTTGTACCCGGTCTTCGCGTTCGGCCCGCCGACGCTGGCGCTGACGGTCCCGCGGCGGATGACGCCGGAGCCGTGGGCCGTGGCGGCGGTCGGCGCGTACGGCGTCGGCCTCGTCGTCGACCTGCTCGGCATCGGCGTGACGACGCTCCCCGTGACGCTCGTCGTCCACCGTGCGCTCGTGGTAGTCACGCTCGGAGCACTCGCGGCGGCGGGGTGGGGCCGTCGTCACCCCGACGGGCCGGGACGGGCGGGCCGGACGCTGGCCGTCGGTGCGTGGCTCGCACTGCTCGCGTGGCCGCTCGTCGGCTCTCTGTGACCGATGGAACCGCTTAGTGTGGGGATAATAACGGTCCCGGAGCGGGAGGCGGAGACGACTGCAGACTCACGATGACAGCGACTTCCCCTTCGATCGGTCGACGTTCTCTGCTCGCGCTGGCCGCGAGCAGCTTCACCGGCGGCTGTCTCCGGCAGTACGGGTCGGTCGTCACGCGCGACGACCACACCCAACTGTCGGTCACGGTGAAGACGCTCCCCGCGGACGCCGACGAGCGGGCCACTCGCGTCGCGCGCAGACTCGCCGCCGCCCTTCAGCGCGTCGGCGTCGACGCCAGTGTCGTCCCGATGAGCCGGGAACACCTGCGCCGGAGCGTCCTGCTCAACCACGACTTCGACCTCTACGTCGGTCGACTACCGCTGCCGGCGGACCCCGACTGGCTCCGCCCGCTGCTCCACTCGCGGTTCGCGACGGCGCAGGGCTGGGCCAACCCCTTCGGCTACGGCGCGCTGGAACTCGACGAGCGACTGACCGCACAGGCCCGCCAGTCCGGCCAGCACCGCCGCGAGACGGTCGCGGCAGTCCAGCGCCGGGTCGTCAGAGACCAGCCGTTCACCGTCCTCGCCGTCCCCGACGCGGTGCGGGCGACGCGCCGCGACCGGGTCCGGTGGCGGGGCGACCGCCTCCACAGCGTCGCGGGCTACCTCGCCGCGGAGCCCGCCGGCCCGGCGGCGTCGGAGACGCCCGAGAGCACGAACGCGTCGGCGGCCTCGACGCGCGGGGACCGGACGACGACGGCGGACGAGACGCCGACGTCCACGCCGGCGACGGACCCGACGACCCTCCGTGTCGCCACCACCGACAGCCGCGTGACGAAGAATCTGAACCCGCTGTCGGTCCCGTTCCGCCGCGGACGGGTCCTCCTCCACCTCGTCTACGACTCGCTGGGACGCCGCCTCGACGGTACCGTCCGGCCGTGGCTCGCCGAGTCGTGGTCGGTCGAGCGTGACGACGGCACCACCGTCAAGGTGCGACTCCGCGAGGACCTGACGTGGCACGACGGCGCGTCGCTCACCGCCGGCGACGTCGCGTTCACCTACCGGTTCCTGCGTGACACCGCGCTCGGGCGGACGGAGGAACCCGTCACGTCGCCCGCCTACCGGGCTCGAATCTCGCTCGTCGACGGCGTCGAGGCAGTCGACGACCGGACCGTCCGTCTCGATCTCGGCGACGCCGGAGCGCCGGCAGCGACGACTGCGCTGACCGTCCCGGTCCTCCCCGAGCACGTCTGGCGGGCGGCCGCACGGCCCGCCGAGGTCGCCGGCATCGAGCGCGGGCCGACGACGGACGCGCTGGTCCGGAACAACCTCGAACCGGTCGGAAGCGGGCCGCTCCGCGTGACCGACACGGCGTTGAAGGCGTCGGTCGACCTCGCGGCGAACCCCGACCACTTCCTCACCCGGACCCCCGTCGACGACCACCTGAGGCCGTTCGTCGGGGGGGTCTCGTTCGACCGCCTCCGGGTCGTCGTCGTCCCCTCCGACGGCGCTGCGGTCGACCTCGCGGCGGACGGTCGACTCGACGCCACCGCCACCCCGCTCGGGGCCGACGCCGTCCGGGACGTCGCCGCGACGGACGCGCTCGACGTCCGACTGACCGGCGGGTCGTGGGTCTACCACGTCGGCTACAACCTCCGGCGACCACCCTTCACCAACCCGCACTTCCGGCGGACCGTCGCGCGACTGCTCGACCGCGAGCACCTCGTCGAGTCGGTGTTCGGCGGGTACGCGACGCCGGCGGTGACGCCGCTCGCGACGACCGACTTCGAACCGGCCGACCTCGCGTGGACGGAGGGCGGGGCGCGACTCCCGTTCGTCGGTGACGACGGCTCGCTCGACGTCGAGCGGGCCCGCGACCTGTTCCGCGAGGCGGGGTACAGCTACGCCGAAGACGGTCGCCTCGTCGTCCAGCGATGACGGCGACGCTCTCGCCGCTCGCGGAGTTGCTCCTGTCCGTCCTCGGCGGCGCGGCCCTCCTGCTCGTGGTCGGCGCGGCCACCCTCGTCGGCCCCGCTCGACTCCGGGCCTGCCGTGGGTCTCTCCGGGGGCGACTCCGCGAGACGTGGCCCTACCTCGTGCTGCTGGGCGGCGTCCTGCTCGTGAACACGGTCGCCCGTGACTACGGTCCGGAGATCTCGTGGGCCATCGGCTGGAACGTGACGGGGCTCATCTACGCGGTCGAGCGGGAGTTCGTCGCGCTCGTCCAGTCGGTCGCCACGCCGGCGCTGACGGCGCTGTTCTCGACCGTCTACCTCGTCGGCTACGTCTTCCTGCTCGTCTTCCCGTTCGTCGCCTACCTCGCGCTGGACGACCAGCGACTGCTGAAGGCGACGAGCCTCGCGTACGCGGTCAACTACGCTGTCGGCGTCTGCTGTTACGTCCTGTTCGTCTCGTACGGGCCGCGGAACCTGCTGCCGGGCCAGGTGGAGTCGTTGCTGTACGTCACCTACCCCCGGACCCAGATTCTCACGGGCGCGGTCAACGTCAACACCAACGTCTTTCCGTCGCTACACACCTCGCTGTCGGTCACGGTCGCCGCCCTCGCGTGGCGCTCTCGCGACCACTACCCCGGCTGGTGTGTCGTCGCCCTGCCGCTGGCGGCCGCCGTCGCAGTCGCCACGATGTACCTCGGGATCCACTGGGCGCTCGACGTCCTCGCCGGTCTCCTGCTCGGCCTCGGGAGTGCGGCACTCGGCCTCGCTGTCGCCGACCGTGAGTAGTGCTTACGAGCCGTATAATAACGGGTGCGTCCGGTGACCCTGTCTGCGTGAGCAGACGGACGACACGCCACGTCCCCGCCGAGCGACTCGGAGCGGAGCGACCGCGTCCAGGCGACGCTCCCGACCCCGCGTCGGTCGGCGACAGGCGCGGAGCGTGCCGGCTACCGATACGCTGTCGAGTCGATGGGCTGTGCACCCGCGCGCTCGGCGGTGCCGGCCGCGCGGTACCCGACGCGCGCAGCGAGGGCGACACCGGACGGGCGAGGCCGTCACCGACGACGGGAGGCGAGGATGGACGAGCGACAGGACGACGACACCCCCACGACGGACCGAGAACAGGCGACGAGCGAGACCACGGAGATCGACGGTGGCGGCCGACTGGCGCGGCTACTCGCGTCGGTCCGCGACCTGCTGACCGGCATCGCAGGACGTGACGGTCGTCGAGACGAGCAGACCGGCGAGCAGGAGCCACTCGGCCGGGTCGGTGACGGACCCCCGGCCGAGCAGACGGACCACTCGCTTCTCGCCGTCGACCCGGAACTCCTCGATCCGGAGCAACGGATCGTGCAGCTCCTGCTCTCGGAGGGAGGCCGCATCCCCCAGTCGGAGATCGTCGAGCGGACGCGGTGGACCAGTTCGACCGTCAGCCGACGACTCGGCAATATGGAGTCCCGTGGGCTCGTCGAGCGCCGACGCTTCACGGACGGGAAGACGGTGTTTCTGGTAGACGAGAGCGTCGACCCCTCGCTCGAACGGGACTGAAAACTGGACGTGCGTCGACTGTGATCCGCTCTCACCGGACTCGACTACCGACGACGCAGGACACGGACGGCCGTCGCCGCCAGCAAGCCGGCGACCGGGACGAGCGCGTGAACCGGACGGAGGGGCCCGACGCCGGTCGCCGCCACGCCGACCCCGAGAGCGGTCGCGGCGACGAGCGCGAGCCACCTGACGCTCGTCGGGAACCGGGCCCCGACCCCGTCGTCGGCGGCACCGACGACCCGCCGGTCGTCGCCGGGGACGGTGACCCGCCCCGTCTCCGGGTCGAACACCAGTTTCCCCTGTCGCTCGAGCGCCGGGAGGTCGACCTCGTAGAGCGTCTCGTGGACCTCCGTCTCGGTCGGTGTCATCCCGTCGTTAGACTCGTCGAGCCAGGCGACCATCGCGGCGGCCAGGTCCCCGACCGTGTGTTCACGACCGGTTCGTTCGGTCACGAGCGAGACGATCCGTGCCCGTCGGTCGGCCTCGCTGACGCCGCCGAAGCCCGGTCGGTCGTCGAGTGTGCGGCCGGACAGCGTCGTCCTCTCGCCCTCGTCCGGCCCTGGAACGGGCAGCATGGTCGATGCCTATCGATGCGCCCTCAATAAGTGTCGGGGATCGTCGTTTACCCGACTCATAATAATGCACCGAGGAGGCGAGTCTGTCGATAGCGGCAGCGAGACCCGCAGATACGCATGATACGGAACCACCGCAGCGACGACAGTACGTGTCCGCACCGACCGACCAGCCCGGGGGGTGAGCGATGAGCGACGGTATCGGCATCGCCGACCCAGTCCTCGGTGACCCGGAGAAGGAGCGCGTCGCCGACGTCATCGACTCCGGGATGGTCGCCGACGGTCCCGAGGTTCGGACGTTCGAGGCCGAGTTCGCCGACTACTGTGACGCCGCCCACGGCGTCGCCACCTCGAACGGCACGACCGCGCTGCAGACGGCACTGGAGGCCGTCGGCGTCCGCCCCGGCGACCGGGTACTGACGACGCCCTTCTCCTTCGTGGCGACCGGGAACGCCGTCCGCTTCGCCGGCGCGGAGCCGGTGTTCGCGGACGTCGACCCGGCGACGTTCAACCTCGACCCCGACGCAGTCGCCGAGCAACTCGAGTCGCTCGACGACGTGAGCGCAATCGTCGCCGTCCACCTCTACGGCTTGCCGGCACCGATGGACGAACTCCGAGCACTGGCCGACGAACACGACGTGGCACTCGTCGAGGACGCCGCGCAGGCCCACGGTGCGACCTACCGCGGGACGCCCGTCGGGTCGCTGGGCGACGCCGCCTGCTTCTCCTTCTATCCGACGAAGAACATGACCACCGGCGAGGGCGGGATGGTCGTCACCGACGACGACGCGGTGGCCGCACACGCCCGGAGCTTCGTCAACCACGGCCGGGCAGAGGACGGCTACCGACACGTGAGACTCGGCCACAACTTCCGGATGACGAGTATCGCGGCCGCGATGGGCCGCGCACAGCTCGACCGGCTCCCCGACTTCCTCGACGCGCGGCGGCGACACGCGGCGCTCCTCGACGATGTGCTGGCGGACACGGCGGCCGTCACGCCGCTCGAACCCGCGCCGGCACGCCACGCCTATCACCAGTACACGGTGCGGGTGGGCAACCGCGACGCAGTCGCGGACGAACTCGAAGCGGCCGGCGTCGGGACGGGCGTCTACTACCCGCGGACCATCCCCGACCAGCCGGCGTACGGCGACGTCTCGGCCGACGTGCCGGTCGCGCGGCGGTTGACAGAGCAGGTGCTCTCGCTGCCGGTCCACCCCGCGCTGTCCGACTCCGACGTGAGACGAGTCGGCCGCGTCCTCGCCGAGAGCGGGGTCGCGGCACCGCCGGCACCGACCGGCGTCGAGCAGGGAGGTGTCGCGTCCCGATGACCGACGACACGGTCGCGGCCGGCGTCGTCGGCGTCGGCAGCATGGGCCGGAACCACGCCCGCGTCTACGCCGACCTCGACGGGGTCGACCTGGTCGGCGTGACCGACGTCGACGAGCAGGCGGCCGAGCGGGTCGCCGAGCAACACGACACCGCCGCCCGGTCGCGCGATGACCTGCTGGCCGCGGCCGACGTCGTCTCGGTGGCGGTTCCGACGCAGTTCCACTACGAGACGGCCCGGGCGGCACTGACGGCCGACACGGACGTCCTCGTCGAGAAGCCGTTCGTCGCGGACCCGGCGAAGGGACGCGAACTGATCGACCTCGCCGACCGGCGCGACCGCGTGTTGCAGGTCGGCCACGTAGAGCGATTCAATCCGGCGGTCCGGACGCTCCGCGACATCGTGACGGAACTCGACATCCACGCGGTGAGCACCGAGCGCCTCGGGCCGCCGCTGGATCGCGAGATAGACGACTCGGTCGTGCTTGACATCATGATCCACGACCTCGACGTCGTACTGGACGTCGTCGACGGGTCGGTCGAGCAGTACGGCGCGGTCGGGACCGAGGACTGCCGGTACGCGAACGCCAACCTCCGGTTCGACTCCGGCGTCACGGCGAACCTCACGGCGAGTCGGGTGACACAGGAGAAGGTGCGCAGCCTCACCATCTCCGCGGCCGACTGCCGGGTGAAGGTCGACTACCTCGACCAGAGCATCGAGATCCACCGGTCGTCGGTGCCGTCGTACATTCACGACGAGGGCACCATCCGCCACCGCCACGAGAACGTCGTGGAGCAACTGACGGTCGAGCGCACCGAACCGCTACAGAACGAACTCGCGTCGTTCGTCGAGGCGGCCCGAACGCGGAGCGGTCCCGTCGTCACCGGCGAACAGGCGCTGTCGGTGCTGGAGTTGACACTCGCCCTCGACGAGGCCGCCCAGCAGACGGCCGCAGGTGGTCACCCGGTCTCCACGGACTGACGCCGACAGCCGGTGCGACCGCGCGAGCGCCGACGTGGCGACCACTGCTGCGAACGCGGCGATCGGTGTAGGGACGAGCGACTCGACGTGCGGGCGACCGTCGAGAGGCCCTGTGGGACACTAATCCAGGCCGTCGCACTGGGGTGAAAACGTCGCGCCGCACACCCCAGCGTCGAGGGTGTGTCACGGTCACGTACACCGCAGGGACGAGCGCGTGTCGCTATATAGGCGCGTCTGACGCTCGACTGACGGTGCGGCCAGCCGTCGGCAGGCCGCCGCCTGCTGGCGATTAACACCGGGATAACACGGTCTGCAACAGTCGGGAGCCGAGTTGCAATCGTTTCAGTCGGCGGGAGCCGGCTGCAACAGTCAGAACCGTCCGGGACAGACTCAGACGTTTACTACCCTCCGAGCTATTCGATTGACCTGCACATGACCATCCAGGCAGACGAGCCGAGTGCGGTTCTGAACGAGGAGGAGACGGCGGCGACGCCGTCCACGCTCGACAAAGACAAGGTCCACCATCTGCTGAAAAACGAGCGACGACGACAGGCACTGCGGTATCTGCGGGACTGCGAGGGGCCGGTGCAGATGCGGGACGTCGCCGAACAGGTCGCCGCCTGGGAGCACGACACGACGGTACAGGCGCTCATGTCCGACCAGCGGCAGCGTGTCTACATCGCGCTCTATCAGGCGCACCTGCCCGCACTCGACGAGGCGGGCGTCATCGACTACAACCAGAGCCGGGGCATCGTGGAGAAGACGCCGCTCGCGAGTCGCCTGATGCACTACCTCGAGGACCCGACCGACGACGAGTCGAACGACGACGACCGCGAGTGGGAGCAGTACTACCTCGGCGCTGCGGGCGTCAGCACGGTCGCACTGGCCCTCACGACGTTCGAGGTCGCCGCCTTCACGGCCGCCGCAGCGTTGCCGGTCGCACTCGGCGTCGTGTTGCTGTACGGTGGGATCTCGGTCGCACACGTTCTCTCCGACGACGGCGTCGCCGACGGCGACTGAGACAGTATTTAACGGGAGCGCCGACGGGTCCCGAACGTGACTGTATTCGTTTCACGAACGTCCAGAACGAGTACTGTCTGCTCGGCGATAACGGGCGCGTAGTGGTCTCACGTACGTGTCTGGCCACCGTTGCTGACGTACCAGTGAAGCGAGATGATCTTCAGACAACAGTTTCGAACGGAAAGACCTATAAAATAAGTTGCTCTGCATCAAGCCAGGACAACCGCCGACCTGACTCGCCGGCGGAGCGTGTCGATCCCCCCAGAATGCCTCACAGGCCCACCATGAGCACCCGAGTACCGTCGCTAATCGTGGTTGCGTTCGTCGTTTCTCTCGCAGCCGCGGGTGGCGCGACCGCCGCGGCGGACGGGACGCTCGTGCGTGCGGAGTTCGCGGACACCGTCGGGGTGGTCGAGGGACCCGACCACCCCCACGTCTGGGAGTCCGAGTCGAACACGCTGAAGACGACCTTCGAGACCACCGAGGAGAGCGACTACTACGAGGTGTGCGTCCACCCGGAGGGGAGCGACGCCGACCCCACGTGTACCAGCGAGCGCGTCGGACCGGTCAAGACCGTGTCCGTGAACGTCTCCTTCGAGAATCTCAGCGCCGTGAAAGAGCGGAACCTGACCGTCGAACTCCACCAGCGCGTCGAGGGGAAACTGGTGCTCGCCGACAGTACGCGGGTCGACCCCGTCGTCATCGCCAAGGACGGCGACCTCGACAACGACCAACTGACGAACCGCGCCGAACTGGACAACGGGACCTCGATGTACCGCTCCGACACCGACCGCGACAGTCTCAGCGACGGGAGTGAGGTGAAGAACTACGAGACCTCGCCGCTCCGCTCGGACACCGACGACGACGGCCTCACCGACGCACAGGAACTGGAGATGGACACCGACCCGCTCAGCAGCGACACCGACGACGACGGCCTCGACGATTCGCTGGAGACTCGGATCGGGACGGACCCGACGCGGGCGAACAACCGACAGATGCTCGTGGCCTCCGTGCTGGTCGTCGTCGGCGTCATCGCCGGGTCGGGGTTCGTCGTCCTCTCGAACATCCGGGGAGTGATCGGTCGCGCGCTCGCCGGTGTGGTGGCCGCGAGCGCTCGGTTACGATCGACGTCGAGCGCCGGAGACGACACCGAGGGGCCGACCGAAACAACGACGGCCGACGGACAGCCGCCCGACTCGGAGACGGCCTCTCCCGACCGGGAGACGGTCCCCGCCGACCGACCGAAGCCGGTCATCAGCGACGAGGAGGTCATCATTCGCCTACTGCGGGACAACGACGGCTGGCTCTATCAGAGCGAGATCGTCGAGGCACGCGACTGGTCGAAGTCGAAGGTGAGCCGTATGCTGTCGTCCATGGAGGAGTCGGACCGGATCCAGAAGATAACCGTCGGCCGGCAGAACGTGATCGCCGAGTCGGGGTCGGTGCCCGAGGGGCTGGAGTCGCCGTTCGGAGACTGAGTCGTCAGGCCTTCAGTCCACTGTAGACGGTGTACGCGAGGCCGGGAAGCTGTCGCGGTTCCGGAACCGTCCCCGCCTTGAGGTGGTCGATTCCCTCGCTGAACTTCCCCTCTGCGAAGAACAGTCTGGCCAGCGTGTACTGGTTCGCCCCCGTCACGTCGTGGCCGCGGGTCTCGTACTCGACGACGTCTTCGGCGAACGTCTTGAGCAGGTGGCAGTTCGCATCGCGGACGGCCGCCGCCGCCGGACCGCCGGAGGGGTAGCGCCGCAGGAGTGGCTCGTCGACGTAGGCCAGTTTCCCCTCCTTCAGCACGCGAATGAGGAACTCCGTGTCCTGATAGCGGTCGAACGACTCGTCGAAGCCGCCGATGCGGTCGACCACGTCCGCATCGACCAGCAGGGTCGACCCGGCGCTGGTGTGGAGCCGCTGACAGAGCACCTCGCGGACGAGTTTCTCGCCGCCCTCGACGCGGTCGGCGTTCCCCTGTCGGCCCAGCAAGTCGGTGAGGCGCTGGACGACCGGGTGTGCCGACTCGTCGGTGACGACGGTGGTTCCGCAGTAGGCGGCGACCCACTCGTCCGAGCGTGTCGCCACCGTCTCGACCTGCCGTTCGAGTTTCTCGGGGGCCCACTCGTCGTCGGAGTCGAGGAGGGCGACGTAGTCGCCCTCGGCAACCGCGATGCCGGTGTTTCGGGCCGCGCTCGCGCCGCTGTTCGTCTCGTGTTCGAGGACCGTCAACCGGGGGTCGTCGTACTCTTCGAGAACCGCGAGCGTCTCGTCGGTGGACGCGTCGTCCACGACGATGACCTCGATGTCGGTGAGCGTCTGGTCGAGTGCGGTCTCGACCGCTCGCGGGAGCACGTCTGCCCGGTTGTACGTCGGGATGACGACGCTGACGAGTACCATCTGTCGGCCGGTAGTCGCCGCCCGACGGGCTTTATTACCGGCCGGCTAAGCCAGTGTGCCGCACTGCCCGCCACGTCGGAGTGACCCGGCCCGCCGTCGGGACACCGCTTACCGGTCGGATAATAATGGCCGGTCGCCGGCACGGCCGGGTATGGACATCGCGGAACTACACGACAGAAGCGAGCGCGTCCTCGACGAGGTGGCGAAGGTCGTCGTGGTCGACAGAACGACACTGCAGACTGTGCTCACGGGCGCACTCTCGCGGGGACACGTCCTGCTCGAGGACGTCCCCGGGACCGGCAAGACGCTGACCGCGAGAAGCTTCGCGACCGCACTCGGGCTGTCGTTCTCGCGCATCCAGTTCACCCCCGACCTGCTGCCGGCGGACGTGACGGGGACCTACGTGTTCGACGAGGCGGACCGGTCGTTCGAGTTCTCCGAGGGCCCCATCTTCGCAAACGTCGTACTGGCCGACGAGATCAACCGCGCCTCGCCGAAGACGCAGGCGGCACTCCTGGAGGCGATGGGCGAAGGACAGGTCACCGTCGACGGCGTCACCCACTCGCTGCCGGAGCCGTTCGTCGTCATCGCGACGCAGAACCCGGTCGAGCAGGGCGAGGGGACGTTCCCGTTGCCGGAGGCACAGAAGGACCGCTTCCTGGTGAAGGGGAGTCTCGGCTACCCCGAGGCGGAGGGTGAACTCGAACTACTCGACCGCCGGGACGCCCGCGACGTGCCGACGCCGTCCGCACAGCAGGTGCTGACGCCAGAGCAGGTCAGGGAGATGCAGCGGGTGCCGGAGACGGTCCGGGTCGACGACGAACTGAAGCAGTACATGGTCGACGTGGTGCGGGCGACCCGGGGCCACGAACGTATCGCGGTCGGCGTCTCGCCGCGGGGGCTCCAGCGACTGTTCGAGTGTGTGCGTGCCACTGCGGCGGTCCACGGGCGGAGCTTCGCGCTGCCGGACGACGTGAAGACGGTCGCTCACGAGGTGCTGGCCCACCGGGTCGTCCCGACGGCGGAGGCGACGGTCGACGACGTGAGTCGGACGGAACTCGTCGACGAGGTGGTGGCGTCCGTGACGGTCCCGACCGTCACTCGTGCAGCGCCACCGTGAGCAGCGTCGCCGCGACGAGGAGCAGGGCGACCGAGTGAAGATCGAGACCCGACGTGCCGACGTCGGCCGCGACCAGGCCGGCACCGACGGCGACCGCCCCCGCGAGCGCGGTACCCCCGAGGTGGGTCGCCTCCACGCGCCACGTGCCGGTCGACCGGCCGAGCTGTTCACCGAGACCGATCGCGTTCTCCGCGGCGTCCCACGTCACGACGACGCCGACGGCCGCGACGAGCAGCGCACCCAGTCCTGCCGCCTGAAACAGCCCGGTAGCGACGACTGCGAGCAGCAGCAGCGCGGTGCCGACCTTCACCAGCAGATGTGAGCCCGTCCCGTACACCGGCAGGACGCCGAGTCCGACGACGGTGACGCCGGCCGTGCCGAGGCCGACGGTCGCCACCGAAGGGACGCCGGCGACTGCGGTGACGGCGACGGCACTGCCGGCCAGCGCCCCCAGGACGCCGAGGACGACCCCGAGCGATCCGAGGAGCGGGTCGTCCGCCGCTCGGACGCGGTGCACGCCGCCGGCCAGCGAGGCGAGACCGACCGCCTGCAGCAGTGCGCCGGGGAGTGCCGACGGGACGAGCAGCGCGACGACGCCCGCGGCGACGGCGACGGTGACCAGCGAGCCGACCCAGGCGGGCCGCTCCGGCACCACGACGGCGTGACTCACACGCCCACCTCCCGTGTGTCTGCGACCGCGAGCGCCAGCGGATCGTCCAGCGACCACGCCACGACGGGGATACCGAGTTTCCGGAGGCGGTAGAGCCGGCTCCGACGCTCGGCGGCCGCCAGCCGCTCGCCTGCCGTCCCGTCTGCGGTCACGTCGGGCGATATCACGGTGGCGAGGTGTCCGTGGGCCTCCAGTCGTCGGACGCCAGCCACGACCGCGTCGTCGGTCGCCGGGGAGACGACGACCACCTGTGTCTCGTCGCCGAGCCGTTCCAGCAGATGGTCGAACTGGTCGTCCACCGGTGGGTCCTCGCCCGTCGGCGTGGCGACGAAGCTGGGGTGGGTCGCGAGCGTGTCCAGCAGGTGGAGCCGGTGGTCCCGCCCCACGCCGGGGGCGACGTAGCACGGGTCCGGTCCGAGTGAGGCGACGCCGACGTGGTTGCGGTCGCGCTGGAGGCGGTCGACGAGTTGCTCCGTCGCGGAGACGGCGGCGTCGACGGCGTGGGTCCCGTCCGGCGGGCTCCGGCAGGCGCAAGCGCGGGCGTCGACGAGGACGAGGACCGCGGCCGACCGCTGTTCGCGGAACTCGACGGTCGTGAGGTCGCCGGTCGCGGCGTACCGGTTCCAGTCGATGCGGCCGGGCGCGTCTCCACGGCGGTACTCGCGGACCTGTGCGAACTCCAGTCCCTCCCCGCTCGCCGACGCGGTCAACTCGCCGACGGCGTCGAGCGTCTGGGGCCTGAGCGGCGAGTCCGACATCGGGGTCGTGCAGTCGAGTTCGATCGAGTCGCCGGCCGCCACTTCGTCGGTCAACGTCCAGTTACCGGCGACGTCGCGGGCCACGACGGTCGTGGGCTCGAAGGTGTGGGTGCCGTGCCGGGCGACGACGGTGTAGCCGAACGTCGTCGACGCGCCGGGACGCAACACCGTCGCGTGCCGGGCGGTGTCCTCGACGACGGCCAGTGCCGGCGGGACGCCGTCGACCACCCGGCAGTCGAAGAGGGTGTCGCTCCCCTCGTTACGCAGCGTCACCGTCACCTCGACCCGGTCGCCGTCGCTGGGCGACGAGTCCGAGACCGCCCGGTCGACGGCGAGCGACGCCGACGGGGGCGGCGTGAGCCGGTGGTACGCGGCGAAGACGATACCGACGGTGGCCAGCGAGAGGAGCGCCTGTCGCTTCGCCAGCAGTCCGGCCGCTGCGAGGACGAGCGCGACGGCGACGACCCCCCGCCAGCGACGGGTTCGGGTCGGCGTCATCGGCCCCCCTGTTCGTCGAGGCGAGCGACGGCACGGGCCGCCGCCCGGGCGCGGTACTCCACGGGCGTCTGCAGGCGGGCCGCGGCGTCGACGGCCGTCACCACGGTCGACGCACGGGAGGCGTCCGCGGCGAGGAACGTGGCCGCCTCGCGGTCGTCGGTCCACTGCCCCTCGGCGACGAGTCGGGTCGCCTGCGCCCGGTCACAGTCGCGGGTCCGGACGAGCGTGCCGACGGCGGCCTCGCGAAGCCGTTCCCGGACCGAGTCGCGGGCCGCGTCGCCGACGACCGGGAGCCGGAACCGCCACGCCGAGACCGCCTCGTCGAATCCGTCGCCGGCCGCCGGTCGGTCGACCGTCGTCTCCGGGGCTGGCGTCTCTGCCTGTCGGAGCGTGGCGCTGCGGGCGGAGACGACGACGGGTGCCGCGGCGAGCAGTGCCGCGCCTCCGAGCGCGACGAGCACGAAGTAGTCGCCGCCCAGTGTCGTCGCGAGCGCGTCGACGGTCCCCTCGACGCCGCCGACAACGAGCCCGACTGCGAGCACGACGAGGCCCGTACCGGCCGAGAGTAGCTGTCGGCGTTTCACGAGTCGTCACCCCCCTCGCGGAGTCGCGACAGGTGGTGTGTCGCTCGTTCCCGGCGTTGCTCCGTCACCGGCGCACCGCCGTAGGTGACCTCCTCGAACAGCGCCGTCAGTGACCAGATCGCCTCGGGGTCTGCACCCCGGTCGGTCGCCAGCGCCGCCCGCTCCCGCGGCGTCAGTGCGCGCTCAGCGTCGACACCGACTCGCTCCATCGTCTCGACCCAGGCCCGCGACACCGGGTTCTGTGGGTCCGGGACACCCCGCGGAGCGTCGTGGTGCTCCCGTGGGTCGTTCTCTGAGCCACCGACGCCGAGTCTGTCGAGCAGTGCCCGCAGCCGTGCTCGAAGTCGGTCACGGTGGCGGACGGCGAGCGCGGCCCCGACGAGCAGGAGCAGGCCGGCGAGGACCGTCACCAGCGCGGAGAGGAGCGCACCCAGTGCAGACAGGAGGCTGTCGAGCGGGTCGTCGGAGCCGGTCCCCGGCCCGCGACCGTCGTCGTTCTGTCCCTCGCCCCCGCCGGGTGGCGGGTCGTCTCCGATGAACGACGCGTCCTCGGGTTCGTCACCGTTCTCGCCGCCGGGCGGTGGGTCACCCTGTCCGCCGTCCGGCGGGTCGTCTGCCGACCCCGAACCACCCCCGGTCTGTTCGGTGGCGTCGTTCTTCGCGTCGTTGTACTGCTGTTTCAACTGACCGGCGTCGTCGGACTCGATGGGGAGCGAGGCGTAGTCGACGTCGATGGCCTCGCCCGGCGAGGCGTCGACCGCCGAGTCGAGAGAGGCCGCTCCCGACCCGACGGCGAACAGGCAGACGAGTGCGACGGCGACGGTGAGCAGTCGGTCGGCAGTCACGGTCATCTCCTCCGGTAGCGCAGGCGTGTCGTCGGGCTGCTGTATCTCATTGTCATTCCGTCCGAGGGCGCGCACGCCGCCTTATTATCGGGAGGATAAGCCGCTGCTACGCGGCCGATAATAATGCGGGGGACGCCGGAACCGGATACCAGACCTAGATGAACGAGTCAGCTACGCTCCGGAGATTCAGCATCGTACTCCTCGTCGGGCTGCTCGTCGTGACGGCAGGCTGTTCGTCGCTCGCCGGGAGCGACGGGCAACCGACCGACGCGACGACGGCCGCGCAGACAGAGACACCCTCGCCGACGGAGCATCCGTCGTCGACCGCGGCCGATAGCGGACACGGGAACCACGACCACAGCCACGACAACGAGTCCGCGAGCAACGCGACGGCAGAGAACGCCGGCAGGATCGCCGTCGTCGTCGCCGGGGAACGGGTCGACCTCTCCGGCGAGTTCGCCGACCGCGAGGCCATCCGGATGGACGACGACCGGCGCGACACCTACCACGTCGACGGCGACGTGACCCTGCAGGCCGCGCTGTCGGCCGCCGACATCGAGGCGAACGCCTCGGCGCTCAGCTACGACGGGGAGACCTATCGCGACGCGACGAGCGGGACCGAGGTCGTCTATCGCGTCAACGGCGAACCGGTCGCCCCCGGCGAGGCGCAACTCGACCCCGGTGACGAGGTGTGGGTCGTCGTCGTCGAGAACGGTGGCACCGTCGACACGCCCGGCGACTACATCCCGCCCGAGCGACTCCACGTCCACGGCGACATCGAGTTCACCGTCGACGGCGAGCGGGTCGACTTCAGCCGCGAAAAGTACCAGCAGGCCGGCCACAACGACCACTTCCACTTCGAGGGCGGCCACGCGAACCCCTGGCACGCCCACTCGGCGCACGTGACGCTGGCCTACGGACTCTCGACGCTGGAGGGTATCGACGTCACCGCTGACACCGTCACCTACGACAACGAGACCTACCGGTACGGCACCGACGACGCCGCCGCCGAGATACTCGTCAACGGGGAGCCGGTCGACGCGACGGACCACTACCTGAAAGACGGCGACTCGGTGACGGTCGTCGTCGACACCGACGACTGACGAGGCCCACTGGGAACGCATGAACCGTCACCGTCGGGCCGGCGCAGCGATCGAGAGGGTATCGGGAGCCGCGGCATCCGGCGAACGGACGCCGCCAGGAAGGGGGCAGCCGTGAACCGGAACATGGTGACGGCGTTCCTCTCGACGGCCAGCAGTCGGCTGGTCGTGCTGGGGGCGTCGCTCGTGTTGACGCCGGTGTTCATCAACGTCCTCGGCTTCGAACTGTACGGCCGGTACGGGACGCTGATGGCGATGTTCAGCCTCGCGACCATCTTCATGAGTTCGGGCATCAACAGCGGGACCCGGAAGTTCCTCGGCGAGGAGCGCGACTACGACGAGTGGAAGGACCACGTCTTCGGCTACTACTTCCGACTCGGGACGGTCCTGGCACTCCTCACCGCGGCGGCGTTCGTCGTCGCGGCGGAGACGGGGCTCGTCGCGCAGACACTCGGCGAGGGGTACGTCGCCGGCGTCTACGGCCTCGCGGGGGTGACCATCGCGGTGCAGTTCCGGGAGTTCTCCCGACGCTCGCTGATGGGGCTGAAGCTGGAACACCGGTCGGAGCCGCTCCGGGCGCTCGTCCGAGTGGGTGCCCGCGTCGTCCTCATCGGTATCGTCGCGCTCGGCTTCGGCATCGCCGGGATGATGGCCGGACTGGCCGCGGTGAACCTCGTCGTCGCGCTGCTGGCGCTGTGGTTCCTCCGCAACCACCTGTCGCTGTCGGCGGTGCTCAGTCGGACCCCCGACGGCTTCCCCACCCGGGAGCTGTTCAGCTTCAACCACCTCTCTATCGTCTACTTCTTCCTGCTCACGACGATGTACCACGTCGACGTGCTGTTGCTCGCGGCCACGAACGCCGTCGGCGAGGTCGGCGTGGGCCACTACAAGTCGGCTCTCGTCGTCAGCCAGTTCCTCTGGTTCGTCCCGCGGTCGGTGCAGTCGATCATGATGCAGTCGACCTCGAGTCTCTGGGCCGACGAGCGGTACGAACAGATCACCCAGATCGCCTCGCGGGTGACGCGGTACGCAATGCTGGTGGTGGTGTTGCTCGCCATCGGTGTCGGGGCGCTCGCGACCGACTTCGTGCCGCTGTACCTCGGCGCGGACGCCACGCCGGTCGTCGCGCCCCTGCTGGTGTTGCTCCCGGGGACGGTCGCCTTCGCGGCCGCACGCCCCATCGTCGCCATCAGCCACGCGAAGGGCGACACGAAGCCGCTCATCGCCGCGACCGGCGTCTCGGCGCTGGCGAACTTCGGACTCAACCTGCTGCTCATCCCGCGGTTCGGCCTCGTCGGGGCGGCCGCGGCGACGACCGTCGGCTACGCCTCGCTCCCGGTGACACACACTGTCACCGCGCGGTATCTCGGCTATCGACCGTTCGCGGACGCGCGCCCGCTCCGGGTGCTGGTGACGGCTCTGATCGCGGCGGTGCCCATCGTGCTGTTGGCCTCGACCATCGAGTCGAGTCTGCTGGCGCTGGCTGTCGTCCCGCCGGTCGGCTTCCTCGTCTACGTCACGATGGCGTTCGTCACCGGCGCGATGGACGTAGACGAGACACTCGACGTACTCACCTCGCTCCCGGACCCGATCGGGTCGCGGGCGACCAGCCTCCGCGAGGGACAGGGGACGGTAACGACGACGGGAGGCCCGGTCCAGAGCGCCGCGACCGGCACGTCCGGCGGTGGAGTCGTCCACTGGGCGGGGCGGAACCGCGACACGCTCCAGCGTCTCCTCCTCGTGTTCGGCGTCCTGCTCTCGATCTCCGGCGTCGCGCTGGCGATCGGGATTCCGGGCGTCCCGACAATCGACGTCGACCCGCAGGTCCCGACCCCGAACGGGACGGCGACCCCGGCCCCGACGACGCCGGGCGGACCGACCGCCACGCCGAACGGGACGGGGACGACTTCGACGGCCTCGCCGACCGAGACGGAGACGACGCCGACCGCCACGCCGAACGTGACCACGACGACCGACACGCCGCCGCCCTCGGAGACGAGTACGGCGACGGAGACGGACACCGGGACCCGGACGCCCACGGAAACCGAGCGTCGGACGCCCACGGAGACGGCGACTCCGACTGCGACTCCGGCACCGACTCCGACCGAGACCACCACGCCGACAACGACTCCGACCGAAACCGCCACGCCGACAGCAACTCCGACCGAAACCGCCACACCGACAGCGACACCGACCGAAACCGCCACGCCGACCACAACGCCGAATAGGACGGTGACACCGACCGAGACGGCGACTCCGACCGAGACCGCCACCCCGACCACAACGCCGACCGAGACGGCGACACCGACCGAGACCGCCACACCGACAGCGACGACGAGCACCGGCACTGCTACCCCGACGGGCACCAGCACGACTACGACGACCCCGACCGCGACGAACACCACAGAACTGAACACCTCGACCGGAGACCAGACGACGTCGACCACGGCAGTGGGCGGAACCGAGTACGTCCTCGGGAGCCTGACCGGACTCGTTCTGCCGACGCGGAACCCGCTGGGTATCCACATCTTCTTCCTCGGAGCGGTCGGTCTCCTCGTGGCACGCGCTCGGGGGTGACGGGCCGACCCGTCACAGTCAGTCCGTCTCGGCTAGCTCGGAGAGGTGAGCCCCACCGATTCGACGCCTCCACCGGTGAGCGACGGGTCGAGTGACGGGCGAGTAGGAGGGCTAGCCGGCGGCAGACCGGACGGGGGCAGTCGAATCGAGACGAGGAAAACGAGAATGTCGTCGGCTCGGAGCGAATCGGGAGAGGAGAGGGTCGCGTCGATCAGGGGGCCGACGTCACTTGGCGCTCGGTCTCGTCGAGCACGTCGCGGTAGAGGTCGGCGATGTCCTCACAGACCGTTTCCCACGTGAATCGATCCGCGTAGGCGGCGATTGCCGCGCGGTCCCAGTCGGCCGCGAGCGCGGTCGCGAGCGTGTCCGCGAAGCGGTCGTGGTCGCTCGGATCGTCGACGAGGACGCCGTACTCCTCGTCGGCGACGACCTCCTCGCTCCCACCGTTCCGCGCGGCGACGACCGGCGTCCGGCAGGCCATCGCCTCCAGTTGCACCACACCGAAGCTCTCGCTCCGACTCGGGTGGGCGAACACGTCGGCCGCGTTCATCCAGTCGTTCAGTGCCTCCTCTTCGACGTAGCCGAGGAAGGTGACGTGGTCCGCGACGCCGAGGTCGGCGGCGAGCGACTCCAGGTCCTCGCGCATCCCGCCGTGACCGCCGACGACGACCTGTACGTCCGGGACCGCCTCGACCAGTTTCGGGAGTGCCCGGACGAGGTGGTCGTACCCCTTCCGCGGGATGAGCGTCCCGAGGCCGAACACCAGCGACGTCTCGGGGTCGACGCCGAGTCGCTCCCGGGCCGCGTCGCGCGGCACGCGGCGGAAGGCGGCCGAGTCGTAGCCGTTCGGGACGTAGACCACGTCGTCGTTGTACGGGTCCAGCCGGGTGCGGTCCTCGCGGTTCACCCGGATGAGCCGGTCGGCCGCCTCCCAGGCCGTCTCGATGCGGTCGTGGTCTGCCGTCAAGAGGTCCTCGTACCACTCGGGGTTGGCGTGGACCGTGAGCAGGTACGGCACGCCGAGGTCCCGCTTGAGTCGTGCGCCGACGTACCCCGCCGTCCACGTCATGTGGGCGTGGACGAGGTCGAACTCCACGTCGAGGTCTGCGACGATACCCGACACCTTGCGAGCGTGCTGGCGGCCGAGCAGTCGCTCGCGGTGGACGTCGAGCGGGAGGTAACACAACGGCGTCTCGTGGACGGTGACGTTCGCGGGGACGTCCGAACGGTCGACCTTCACCGCGCCGCTGTACGGTTCGGCCGCCTCGACGGAGAGGCTGGCCGCGATGTCGGCGAAGCGGTTGTACCGGACGAACACGTGGACGGAGCCGACGTGGTCGGCCAGCACGTCGACCTGTGCCTTGACGAATCGGTTGTACTCGTGGGCGACGACGAGCAGGTCCGCCGTCGCGAGTCGGTCGGGAGGCATTGCCTCGTCGTCGGCGACGGACGACCCTTATTATCGGTCGCGTAAGCCGGGAGCGGGGTCCGGCCGACGGCTCACGCCGGTGGGAACGAGGTCTCGTGGACGAACAGCCCGTTGACGCCCTTGTCGTTGTAGCCACCGTAGAGGACGCTGTCGTCGATGACGACCTCCGTCCCCTCGGCGTACAGCTTCATCGCCTCGAAGCCGTCGTACGACCGGGCGGTGATGCCGTCGTAGAACGTCCGGCTCCCGACGTTGATGATCGGGTGGTGCGTGGACGTGTAGGTCCCGCCGTTCACCAGGCAGTCGTCGCCGATGACCTCCAGACAGCGGCGATACTCGTCGCCGGGTTGGTCGACCGTGAGGTTCTCCAACCGGCAGTTGGCCCGCTCGACGCGGATCGCCTCGCGGGCCCCCACACCGGGCGCGTCGCCGGTGATGTGGAGGTCCTGTAGCAGGACCGTCGCGTCGTCGACGGTGTTCCGCCCCTCGACGTAGACGGCGTTGCTCCCGCCGTGTGTCTCGACGTCGGTCCCGACGACCTCGACGCGACCGGCGTCCCGCGAGACGCGGAGTCCCCGCTCCGGGGTCGCCGGGCCGAGGTAGAGACTGCTGTTCTCGATACGCGCCGTCTCCACGTCGTCGAGGACCCGGATGGCCGCGCCGTTCGGGTCGGTGAGTTCGACGGTCGTGTCGGCGACGAGGAGGTCGGACCCCTCGTCGATGCGGATGCCGCGCTGGTTCGCTCCGTCGATGGCCTCGTCGACAACGACGGTCGCGCCCCGGATCGAACTCCCGTGGCCCATCAACCGGATCGAGGCGACGTTGCTGTTCTTGTAGGTCCCGCCCTCGACGTGGACGGTCCCGTTGGCACCGGAGATGTAGAGGCCGTTGTCGGGGAACGGGCCGAGTTCACAGTCGACGACGCGGAGCGTCCCTGCGTGGCGCGGGTCGACGAGCATCCCGGTCGGTCCGGTCCAGATGTCGCCGATCGTGTCGTCGGAGAAGGCACCGCCGTCGGGGGCGCGGAACCGCTCGACGACTCCGGTCCCGGCCGCGCGGGTCACGGAGAACAGCGCGGGGCCGAGCGTGCCGGTGTCGTGTTGGCCCGCGATGGTGACGTCGCGGACCTCCAGCCCGTCCGTGACGTAGGTCTCGATAGCTCTGAGTCCCGTGTCCGGGGCGGTGAAGTCGAACGTGAACCCCTCGAACAGCAGGTCGGTCCCCGGGTTGTAGATGACGCCGAGTCGGAAGAACCGGGCGCTCTCGGTGAACTCGCCCTCGGTGACGGTGCTCTCGGAGACGGCGTCGATGCGCCCGTGGAAGAGAGTGGCGTTCGGGCCGTAGAAGCCGAGGTTGGTGAACCCGGTGTGGCGGAACTGGTGGTCCATCCGGTACCGACCCTCGGGGAAGACGACGAGCGTGTCGTCGTCGACGACGTCGTAGAGCACCTCGTGGACGCTCTCGCCGCCGGTCGGGTCGGCACCGGCGTCGACGATGTCGACGACAGTGCCGAATCGGTCCAGGTACGCCTCCGGGAGGTCGACGTCGGTCACGTCAGCGGTCGCCGACCCGGTCGTCCCGAGCACGCCCGCGAGGCCGACGGCGGCGAGACCGCCGAGATACGCCCGGCGGGTCGTCCCGACTCGGTCGCGGTCGTCTGTGGTCGGCGGCGGCGACGACTGACTCGTCTGTGAACTGCGCTGTGAATCCATATCGGAGGAGAGACACGGCACCGCCGATAGCCTCCTGCTTCATATGTACAGTGTATATATCCGAATCCTATCTGGTACGTAAAAGAGACGTATCCGACGAACGATCAGCGACCGTCCTCGTAGGTGTCACCCGTGATCTGCAGTTCCAGTGCCTCGTTGTCCTCGAGGTCGAGGACCGTCCCGGCGAGGAAGAACGCGAGTCCGACGACGAAGCCGAGTACCCACCGGCCCGTCCCACCTGACTCCGACCGCGAGAGGCCCGCGACGGCGGTCCCGACGGCCGCAACACCGGACAGCAGCGTCCCCACGAGGTAGAAGGCCGCGAGCGGGTGGAAGTCGCGCAGGAGGTACTTCTGTTTCAGTCGCCACAGGAAGTTCCGGAGCAGCATCAGCGAGACGCGCGGGACGTACTCGTCGTAGCTGATGTGGCTCTTCCAGTCCTCGTCGTCGTAGACGTACTCCGCCGAGTGGGAGACGTCCGCCACGCGAAGGTTCTCGACGTTCAGCTTGACGAGCAAGTCGTTGCAGTAGCCGTAGTACTCGTACATGTTCTCGATGTCCGCTGTCTCCAGCGCCTCACGTGAGATGGCGGTGTAGCCGTTCTGCGGGTCCATCGTCTTCCAGTACCCGCTCGCGACCTTCGTGAGATACGAGAGGACCGCGTTCCCGACGAGCCGGAACCGTGGCATGGCGTCGAGTTGATCCGTCCGCATGAACCGGTTTCCCTTCGTGTAGTCGGCGTCGCCCTCGGCGATTGGGTCGATGTACTTCGTCAGGATGTCCGGATCCATCTGCCCGTCGCCGCCGAGAACGGCCGTGATGTCGACGCCGTCTTCGAGTGCCTGCAGGTAGCCGGTCTTCAGCGCCCCTCCGACGCCGCGGTTCTCCTCGTGCTGGACCGGGACGACGAGGCGGTCGAAGCCGGTCGCCTCGGAGTCGTGGCCTTCGTTTACCGCCGCGGCGTGGTCACAGATCTCTTCCCACGTCCCGTCCGTCGAGCCGTCGTCGACGACGTACGCCACGTCGACGAACCCCGGGATCGTGTCGATCACCTCGCCGACGAAGCCCTCCTCGTTGTACGCCGGGACGACGACGCCGATCGTGTTGTTCTTGTACATCGTTCAGTGTCTGGCAGTCCACGAGCAGCGTCGTTATTATGCGGCACGTAGCAGTGCGGGGGGATTCACTCTCGGACGCGGTCGGGCGGCGTCGGCTCCTTACCTCCGTCATAATAACGCCGGCGCGGGCGGGACGTCGGGGACACGAGTGAGTCCAGCCACCGAGGACGCCGTCCGACCCATCTACGTCGAACTGGAAGTGTCCCACCCCGACCTGCCGCTCGCCGACCTGATGGAGACGCTGCCGGCGACCACGCTCGAGTTCGAGTTCCAGCCCGCGACGGCGGCGCTGACCGGCGGCTTCCTCACCGTCGTGGGAACCGACTCGAAAACCGTGAGAGCGGCGCTGGACGACGATCCCACGGTTGGCGAGGTGTTGCTGCTCGGTCTCATCGACTCCCAACTCGTCTACCGCATCACCGTCGGCGACTGCGTTCCCCTCCTGCCGCCGGACGCGACCGACCGCGGGATCCGGGTGCTCCACGCCGGCACCGAGAACGGCGCGTGGCGACTCCGGTTGCACTGTCCCGACCGGAGCGTACTCGAGGCGCTCCGGCGACACTACCACGACAACGGGGTGTCGTTCCGCATCAAGCGTCTCCACGACGCCCGCACGACACGCGGCGCGCCGAGTGTCACGCTGTCCCCGGTCCACCGGGAGACGCTGACGATCGCCTACGAGGCGGGCTACTTCGACGTGCCCCGCAACGCCACGCAGAGTGAACTCGCCGAGCGACTCGGCCTCTCCCGGTCCGGGGTCTCACAGCGGCTCCGTCGAGCGACGGCGGCGCTGGTGGAACAGCTTTTGCTTCAGTGATCGACCACGGTGGCACTCGTCGGGCTCTCCTGCGTCAGTAAACGACCACGGCGACACTCGTCGGGCTCTCCTGCGTCAGTGACCGGCGTCAGGCCTCGGGGTAGCGGTTCCCCGAGAAGACCGAACCGTCGATACCGCGGCCGGTGTACCCGCCGTAGAGCGTCGATTCGAGGACCTCCGTGTCGGCGGTGCCGGCGGCGAGTTTCAGTCCGGGCGCACCCGTGGTCGAGCGGCTGGTGATGCCCTCGAACCGGGTGCCGTCGGCGTCGTTCACCACCGGGACGTGCTCGGTCTCGTACTCGCCCCACTTGACGTAACACTCCTCGCCCAGAATCTTCAGCGCTCGGCGGGACGCGCCGCCGCTCTGCTGGACGTCGAGGCGGTCGACCGTGGTGTTGCCGCGCTCGACGCGGACGGCGTGGCGGCCGACGGAGCCGTCGCCCGTGCCGGTCACCGTGGTCCTGAGCAGCCACACTTGGTCGGCGTCCGGGCCGCTAGGCCCGGCGACGTAGATGGCCTGCCCGGGAGCGTCGAACTGAATCTCGGTGTCGAGCACGTCGACCCGACCGGCGTCCCGGTCGATGGAGACACCGCGAGCGGCCTCGTCGCCGCGGACGACGATCCGGCAGTCCTCGATACGGGCGTGGTCGACGGCCGACTGCACGGAGAGACCCCAGTCGTTCGGTTCGTCGAGGTAGACCGTCGTGTTCGCGACGCGGTTGTACCCGTCGCCGTCGAGGCGGATGGCGCGCTGAGCCTCGTCGAGCGGGCGGGCCTCGTCGACGACGACAGTCGCGTCGAGGACCGCCGAGCCGTCGCCCGAGAGGCGGATGCTGGCGACGTTACTGTTCTCGTAGTAGCCGCCTCGCACCACCACCCGTCCGGTGTCGCTCGAGACGTAGAGCCCGTTGTCGGGGAACGCCCCCAGCGTGCAGTCGCGGACGACGAGGTCGCCGACGTGGTACGGCGAGACGATGAGGCCGGTCGGCCCGACCCAGATGTCACCCGGCGTGTCGACCGAGAAGGCCCCGCCGTCGGGCGCGTTCACGTTCCGAATCTCCCCGTCGCCGTCGGGGTCGGTCACGTCGAAGAGGAACGGGCCGAGACGGCCGCTGTCGTGGGGGCCGAGGACGTCGACGTCCCAGACCCGGAGTCGGTCGTCGACGTGCGCCTGGAGCGCGCGCAGTCCCGTGTCTGGTGCGGTGTAGTCGAAGTCGAACCCCTCGACGAACAGGCGGCCGCCGGGGTCGTCGGGGACCCCGAGTTTGAACAGGCAGTTGCGGGGGTAGTCCGCCGTCGGGACGACGGTGGCGTCGTCGCCACGGAGTTCGAAGTCGTCGAACCCGGTGTGTCGGTACCAGTCGTCGAAGAGATACCGGCCCGGCGGGAATGCGAGCGAGTCGCCGTCGTCGACCGGAATCTCGTCGAGTGCGTCCGAGACCGGCTCTGTCCCCGTGTTGTCGACGCCGTAGTCGGTCACCCGAAGCCAGTCCCCGGACCCGCGTGCCGTCCCGGCGACCCCGAGCGTGGTCACGATCGCGCCGAGCGCGGCGCGTCTCGATACCGTCCGCCGTCGTGGTGTCTCGTCCATCGGTTCGTCTCTTCCCCGGGCCCATTTACAAGCATTTTCGCGGTGTAGAATGATGTTCCGCTGTCAGACCCTGCGACTCAACGCCGGCCGTCGACGTCGCCGCGGAGCCAGTGGACGCCGGGCGCGCCGTCGGCCGCCCACAGCAGGACGACGGCGACGAGGACGCCGGCGTACCCGAGCGCGAGCGCGAGGTGGTCCGGCTGTGTCGCGGTCGCGAGGAACTCCCCGAAGTACGACCCGGCGCGACCCAGCAGCGACCGGTCGACCGTGTAGGGCTCCTGGGCGGCGGCGGGCCACAGGAGTTTCGAGAGCACGGGACCGTCGGCCCGGAAGGCGAGCACGTCGCCGAGCAGGTGTGAGGCGTAGCCGACGGCGAACGCCGCGCCGGGCGGCCCGTGTCCGCGCCGCCACGCGAGGGCGGCCAGCGCCGCCACCAGCGGGGCACCGACGAACAGGGAGTGGGCCGGGCCGTAGCCGGTAGCCGTGACCCCGAGGGACCACGACAGTGGTTTGTCGACGAGGTCGGGGAGGACCGTACCGACCCCGAGTGCGACCGCTTCGGCGTCACCGACCCGGTGGTCGCCGGCCAGCCGAGTCAGGACCGAGTACCAGAGGTAGCCGAAGGCGAGGTGTTCCCAGGGCCACATCAGTCTGTCACCACCGGGGCGTCGAGCGACTCGCTCCCGCTGCCGGTGCCGAGGGTCAGGTGGACGACGCGGTAGGCGTTGTCGCGGGTCGGGTCGGCGGGCGCGTCACCGCGGTAGACCAGAAACGAGAGGCGACGCTGTGACCCGGAGACCGCAGGGCGGACCTGAGGCTCGACGTGCCCGGTCTCCCCCGCGGCGACGGTCGTCGTCGTCCGGGAGAGGACGGCCCGGTCCGTCACCTCGGTCCCGTTCGGCGTCCGGTCGAGACGCGCGAGCGTGGCGACGACGGTGTACCGGTGGTCCTGCCCCTCGTGGTTCTCCAGCGCGACCGTGACGGGGGTGGAGGTCCCGCCGTCGAGCGTCCGCGGGTAGTCGTCGGCGACGTACTCGCCGTCAGCGGTCTCGGTGACGACGGCGACTTCGGTGAACGAGGGGCCGCCGGCCTGGGTCGTCACGGCCGCGAGGCCGAGGCTGCTGGCGAAGACGACGAGGCCGACGACGACGAGCGCGTTGGCTGCAAACGGGATCGTGTCGTCGGCGCCGCTGTCGCCGAGCATCGTCCCGCCGGTCCGGGGGTCGGACGGCCACGCGACGGACAGCGACGGGAGACCGGCCCGTTCGCCGGGGTCGGACAGTGCACGGCGGGTGAACGCGACGGCCGTCCCGAGGAGCGTCAGGGCGAAGACGCCGAGCGCCACGAACGGGCCGTCGAGCGGGAGGCCCACGACGGTGACGACGAACGCGACCCCGGCGACGAGCGTGACGCTCGCTGCGACCGACAGCGCGATCCGGACGGAGAACAGCAACCCGGTCGCGTTCGCAGATCGGTCGGTGACCGTCGTCGAGCGCGCCATGTCGTCCGAGTCGGGCGGCGACCGGCGCTCGGGGAACAACGCGGCGACGAGTGCGTAGCCTGGGAGGAGGACGACGAGTGGGACGACGAGGGCCGCCCGGAGCGGCGCGAACGGGAGTGGGGCGAGCGTCCCCGCGAGTGCTGCGACCGCGGCCGCGACGACGAGGAAGAGGTCCGTCTTCCAGCGACGTGGAGAGGTGGTCATCGACGCTCCGTTGCCGAGGCCGACACTAAAAACGTGGAGACGGTTGTCGCCGAAGAACGACGGTGAACGGTCTTAGCACCCGTCTAAACGCCGATCACACTCGAACGACGAGCGCGGGCGTGACCGGGCGAGGCCCCACCGACGGGGTGAGTCGTCGACCGCGTCACCCCCAGACGGGGTGAGTCGTCGGCCGTGTCACCCACAGCGACGGCGGTCGTCGGTTACCGGGCCGATAATAATGGCCGGGCGGTGGCTCTCTCCGGCCGATCCGGAGTTCTCGCTCCGAGGAGGCTACGATGCGAACCAGAACATCACTCACGATACTGCTCGCCGCGACGCTCGTACTGATCGCCGTCGTCCGGTCTTCGACGGACGAACCGGACGCACCGACCGAGAGAGCCGACGGACGGACACGATGATACGCTACGTCACCGGCCACGACTGCGACATCGACGACGACGTGACGCTCGGCTACGGCGACGACGCCGGACAGACCGTCGTGGGCGACCGTGCCCGTATCCGCTCCGGTACCGTCGTCTACGGCGACGTCGACATCGGCGACGACCTCACCACCGGCCACGACGTGGTGGTCCGAGAGGACACCAGCGTCGGCGACGAGGTGGTGCTCGGGACGAAGACGGTCGTGGACGGCACCACCGACATCGGCTCGAACGTGAGCCTCCAGAGCCGGGTGTACGTGCCGACGAACACGACCGTCGGGGACCGGGTGTTCGTCGGGCCCGGTGCCGTCCTGACGAACGACCCGCACCCGGTCCGACGGGACGCCGACCTCGCCGGGCCGACGCTCGAACGGGACGCCTCCGTCGGCGGCAACGCGACCGTCCTCCCCGACGTGACGGTCGGCGAGGGGGCGTTCGTCGCCGCCGGTGCCACCGTCACCGAGGACGTGCCGCCAGAGACGCTCGCGGTGGGGACGCCGGCCGAGCACAGGCCACTGCCGGCGACGCTCGAAGGGGGGAACCTGCTGTGAGCACCCAGACGACCGTCGAGGCACTCTACGGGAGCGTCGCACCGGTCGCGGACCAGCGCGAGGCGTTCACCTCGGGCCGGATTCCCGTCGGCGTCTACGGTCTCGGCAAGATGGGCCTCCCGCTGGCGGCGGTCTACGCCGAGACGACGGGCAACGTCACCGGTGCCGACGTGGACCCGGCCGTCGTCGAGTGTGTCAACGACGGCCACTCACACGTCGTCGGCGAACCTGGGCTCGACGCGCTCGTCGGCGAGACGGTCGAGGCGGGGGCACTCTCCGCGGAGACCGACCCGGCCGCAGTGGCCGAGGACGCGCGCGTTCACGTCGTCATCGTCCCGACGCTCGTCGACGACAAGACGCCCGACCTCTCCATCGTCCGCTCGGTCGCCGAGGACGTCGGCGCGGGGCTGGACGCGGGCGACCTCGTCGTCTTCGAGTCGACGCTCCCGCCCCGCTCCTGTCGGGACGAACTCCTGCCCGTCCTCGAAGCCGAGAGCGGACTCGAACTCGGCGAGTTCGGTCTCGCCTTCTGCCCGGAGCGCACCCACTCCGGGCGCGCGCTCGAGGACATCAGGGGTGCACACCCGAAGGTCGTCGGCGGGGCGGACGCCGAGAGCACGCGGGCCGCGAAACTCGTGTACGACGAACTCGCCGACACCGACCTCGTGACCGTCTCGGACACGACGACGGCGGAGGCGGTGAAGGTGTTCGAGGGGCTCTACCGCGACGTCAACATCGCGCTGGCGAACGAACTCGCCACCCACGCCGACGCACTGGAGATCGACGTGACGGAGGCCATCGCCGCGGCCAACACCCAGCCGTTCTGTGACATCCACACCCCCGGTGCCGGCGTCGGCGGCCACTGCATCCCGTACTACCCGTACTTCCTCACCGACCCGTTCGACGTGCCGACGCCCCTGCTGGAGACGGCCCGGGCGGTCAACGACGGGATGCCGACGTACACCGCGGAACTGGCGCTGACCGGCCTGCGCGACGAGGGGGTCGACCCCGCGGACGCGACCGTCCTCGTCGCCGGGTTGACCTACCGTGCCGGCGTCGCAGAGACGCGCAAGACGCCGGCACTCCCGATCGTCGAGCGACTCGCGGAGGCGGGCGCGACCGTCCTAGCGACCGACCCGATCCTCGACGACACGAGCGAGTTCTCGGTGGCGGGCGCGACGGTCGTCGACGCACCGACCGACGCCGACCCGGACGCGGTCGTGCTGGTCACGGCACACGAGGAGTTCCGCGACCTCGACGTGCCGACGCTGGCCGGCGACGGCCGCCTCGTCCTCGTCGACGGGCGGCAGGCGCTGACCGAGTACCGTGGCCACGAGTCGGTGCGGTACGAGGGGGTGGGTCTCCATGACTGACACGGTCTGTGTCGTCGGCCTCGGCTACGTCGGCCTGCCACTCGCGGTGCAGTTCGACCGCGCGGGGAAGGCCGTCGTCGGCTTCGACGTCGACGAGGCGAAGGTCGACGGCTTCACCGACGGCGTCGACCCGACCGACGAGGTCGGCGACGAGGCCGTCGCGACGTCCAGCGTGCAGTTCACGACCGACCCGACGCTCGTCGGCGACGCCGACTACGTCGTCGTCACCGTCCCGACGCCGGTCGACAGCAGTCAGACGCCCGACCTCGGGTTCGTCGAGTCGGCCGCCGAGACGGTCGGGAGACACATGCGACCCGGCACGACCGTCGTGCTGGAGTCGACCGTCTACCCCGGCGCGACCGAGCAGGTGCTCGTGCCGGCGCTCGAACGCGAGTCCGGCCTGACGCGGGGCGAGGACTTCTCCGTCGGCTACTCGCCCGAGCGTGCCTCGCCGGGCGACACCGGGCGAGGCGTGCGGGACGTGGTGAAGGTGGTCGGTGCGGACACCGAGTCGGTCCGGGAGGACCTCGCGGACCTCTACGGGAGCATCGTCGACGCCGGCATCCACCGCGCGCCGGACACGGCGACGGCGGAGGCCTCGAAGGTGGTCGAGAACGTCCAGCGGGACATCAACATCGCGCTGGTGAACGAACTCGCCATCGCCTGTGACCACATGGACCTCGACACCGACGCGGTGCTCGAGGCCGCCGGGACGAAGTGGAACTTCCACGACGGCTACTCCCCCGGTCTGGTCGGCGGACACTGCATCCCGGTCGACCCGTTCTACCTCACCTACCAGTCGAAGCAGGACGGCTTCTCGCCGAAACTCGTCTTGCAGGCGCGCGAGGTGAACGAGTACGTGCCGGTCCACGCCGCCCGACAGGCGGTGAAGGCGCTGAACGACTCCGGGCGCGTCCTCCGGGACAGTCACCTGCTCGTCCTCGGCCTCTCGTACAAGCCGGGCGTCGGGGACATCCGGAGTTCGGAGGTCGACGCGCTCGTCGAGGAACTCCGCGAGTACGGCATCGACTGCACCGGCCACGACCCGCACGCCCCCGACGAGGCGTGCGCCGAGGTGTTCGACGTGCCGGTGACCGACGACCCCGACTTCGCCGACTACGACGGTGTCGTCGTCGCCACCGCCCACGAGGAGTACCGCGACATCGACCTCGCAGCCGTGGCCGACGACCTCGGCCCCGACCCGGTCGTCCTCGACGTGGGCGACGTGTTCGACACCGACCGGGCCGAGTCACTCGGCTACCACTACCGGGAGCTGTGAGATGCAGGCACTCGTCACCGTCCAGCACCCGGCACACGTCCACTTCTTCCGGCACGCCATCGGAGAACTCGAAGACCGTGGCCACGAGGTCCACGTCGCCGCGCTCGACAAGGACGTGGCGCTCTCGCTGCTCGACGCCTACGACATCGACCACACCGTTCTGGGCACCCGGAGTGGCTCGCTGGTGCAGGTGGCGCTGTCGCAGGCGACGATCGAGGCGCGACTGGTACAGCTCGCCCGGCGACTCGACCCCGACGTGATCACCGCCATCGGCGGTCTCACGGCCGCGCACGTCGGAGCCGCGCTCGGCATCCGCTCGGTCGTCTTCACCGACACCGAACACGCCCGGCTCTCGAACCGGCTCACGTTCCCGTTCGCCGACGAGGTCTGGACCCCCGACTGTTACTGGCACGACGAGGGCGCGGACCACCACCGCTACCCCGGGTTCCACGAACTCGCCTACCTCCACCCCGACCGGTTCACGCCGGACCCGGCGGTGCTGGAACGGCGCGGGGTCGACCCCGACGAGCGGTTCGTCGTCCTCCGACTGACCGGGTGGGACGCCGTCCACGACATCGGCGACAGCGGGTTAGACGGGCTCCCGGGGCTGGTTCGACAGCTCGAATCGCGGGGCGCGTCGGTGTACGTCACCGCCGAGGGCGAACTGCCGGACGCACTCGCCGACCGGGAACTGACGGTCGAGCCCTCGGAGATCCACCACCTGCTCGCCTACGCCGACCTCTTCGTCGGCGAGAGTCCGACGATGGCGACCGAGAGTGCCGTTCTCGGGACTCCGGCGGTCTACGTCCACAGCCAGCCACTCGGCTACACCGACGAACTGGCAGACTACGGCCTCCTGTGGGGGTTCCACGGCGACGACCGCAACGCCCGGGGGGCCGAACGTGCCCTCGAACTCCTCGACGCGGCCGACACGACCGACTGGGACGCCCACCGGGAGCAACTGCTCGCGGCGAAGGTGGACACGACCGACGTCGTCGTCGAGCGACTCCTCGGCGACGTGGGGGCGACCGGGACGGCACGGACTGCGACCGCACGGGCCGACGACTGACCGGCCGGCGGTCGCCGATCCGTTCGTCGTGTGGCCGTCTCGGGAGCCGAACTGTCCCTTAGCGCCCGTATAATAAGGGAGGCAGCCGCCCGCAGCGTCACCAATGATAGACGCGACCGACTCCGACACGACGGTCCTCGTGGCCGCTGCCGACGAGCCGTACGCCCCGACCGTCTGCCAGGCGCTCCGGGCGAGCGAGCACACCGACGTCCGACTCGTCGGAACCGCCGAGTCGTCGGGCGGCGTCTACGCCGACCTCGACACGTTCACCCCGACGGTACCGGCGGACCACGAGGACCTCGTCTCCGAACTGGTCGAGGTCGCCCACGAGGAATCGGTCGACGCTGTCTTCCCCCTCGGTCGTCCCGCTCGCCGGGCCGTCGCGCGAGCGAGACCGATCTTCGAGGACCTCCGGATAACGCCGGTTGTCGCCCCGCTCGACGGGGTGCTGACGGCGGCCGACGCCCAGCAGTGTCTCGACGCGCTCACGACCCGACAGCTAGCTCCAGTCCCCGACTTCGCACAGGTAACCGACGCGGACGAACTGCTCGGCGGAGCGCGCGCACTCGGCTACCCCGAGCGGAGCGTCGTCGTCCGCCTCTCCGGCGGCCGACGGATCGCTCTCGACCCCGACGGCCTCGACAGGACGGCCGTCGACGACCTGCCGGACGTCACCATCGACGACCTGCCGGACGAGCCGCTGCGACTCCAGACCGTCGCGGCCGTTCTCAGGGCCACCACCGACACGCGGAGGATGCAGGTGACCGAGGCACTCCCCGGGCCACGCCACGCCGTCGACGCGGTCGTCCGCGACGGTGATCTCCTCGCAGCCGTTCCCCAGACCGTCTCCCAGACGTCCGAGGGGAACGTCGTCCGTCACACCGAACCCGACGAGGCGTTGCTCGAGACGACCGCGGCTATCGCCGACGAACTAGACCTCGAGTACAACGTCGTCGCTCGCTTCGGGACGGGTCCGGACGGCACCCGGCGACTGGTCGGGGTCGTCCCGGGACTGGACGCCAGTGTCAGACTCTCGCTGGAGGCCGGGGTGAACACGCCCGGCGTCGCGCTCGCGGCAGCCTCGGGGCGCGGGCCGACCGCCCCCGACCCGATGACGTCCGTCACGTTGCGAGTCGACGAGACCAACCACTCGCCGTCGGTGGCGACACAGCGCTGAGACGGAGCCAGTATCGATGTCACGCACCACGTCGCTGTCCGGCCGGCTGTCGCGTCTCGACCTCGACGTTCTCGCGGCGGCGGCCGGGCTCCTGCTCGGAGTCGCGCTGCTCCCGCTCCAGTTGCTGTCGTCACAGATATTCATCGTCACACTCCCCATCGTCCTGGTGGCCGGCTCGGTGCTGTACCTGCTCGCCGCCCGACACACGGGGACGAACGACGGACTGCCGCAGCTCTCGCCGGCCGCACAGCGCGGGCTGGTCGGCCTCGTCTTCCTCGGACTCGGCGGGATGGTCGCGGCGGCCGCACTCGGCGGCGAGCGCACCATCGTCTTCATGGACCTCGCCGGGGTGGTGGGGGTCGCGCTGCTCGCACAGACGCTGTTCGCCGACGAACGGCACCTCAGTCCGGCGGTCGTGCTCGTGGAACTGCTCGCGTTCACGGCCGTCCTGCGGTTCGCGGCGACGTACACCGCCCCGGGGTACATCGGGGTCGACGTCTGGTCGCACACGACATTCGTCGAGCAGATTCTCGCGGCCGACGCGCTCGGTGCCATCCAGGAGAGCAAGTACTACGCCTCGCCGCTGTACCACCTGCTCACCGTCGCGACGGCGACGATGGGTGGACTGTCGGTGCGGAACGCGCTGTACCTCTCGCTGGGGGTCGCGATGGTGGTCGCGCCGCTGTTCGTCTACGGCACCGCCCGCCTGTTCGTCCCGGCGCGGTGGGCACTCGCCGCGGGCGTCCTGTACGCCGTCGCCGATCAGGCCATCCGCTGGGGTATCCACCTCATCCCGACGAGTCTCGGCCTGCTGTTCTTTCTCGCGTGTCTCTACTGTCTCGTCCGCGTGACCCACGCGAGCGACCACTGGCGGGGGTTCGGCCTCCTCGCCTTCTTCAGCACCGCCATCGTCCTCACCCACCAGCTCTCGTCGTTCATCATGCTGGTGTTGCTGGGTGGCGGGCTGGTCGCGCAGGTTCTGCTCCGGTTCGACCTCTTCGAAGACGACTCCGAACCGCTGGCCTTCGTCGGGGGCGCTGCCGGCCCGGTGAACATCGCGGGGCTGGTCGCGTTCGACTTCGGACTCATCCTGTTCACCTGGTCGCTGACGCCGTACAAGGGGGACACGTTCCTGGAGACCGTGCTCAACTACCTCTACATCAACCTGCTGCAGGCGGGCTTCCTCGACGGGGTGAGTAGCGGTGCCGGCGGGGCGAGTCAGGCCGGCGCACAGGAGAGCCAGCAGCTACTGGCGACGGTGTCGGCGTACGTCACCGAACTCGGCTTCCTGTTGCTCATCTTCGCCGGCTTCGTCGGCTGTCTCGCCCTGTTGAACCGGGCGCGAGCGAGTCAGTCCACCTACGCGCTGGTCGTCGCCATCTCGGCGATGCTGTTCGTCGTCCTCGGGTTGCCGCTGTTCGGTATCGAGAACTTCGTCCCGGGCCGCTGGATCGCGTTCCTCTACGCTCCGCTCGCGGTGGTCGGGGTCCTCGGCCTGCGCCACCTCGCGGCCCGGACGCCGACGACGGTGGCCGTCGCCGTCCTGCTGCTGTTGATCGCCGTCTACCCGAACGTGATGGTGCTCTCGAACGACGGCGCGATGGACAACCCGGTGTTCCCGGGCCAGCACGAGCGCCTCTCGTACACCGAACAGGAACTCGCCGCACTGGAGACGGTCGGCGACCTGAAGCCGCCCGACAGGTCGGAGAGCGAACTGTACACCGACGACCCGTACGGCACCGTGTGGGAGCGGACCGACACCCACCCGGCGGAGCCGTTACCGGCCCGCGACGGCCGGGTGATACCACAGGAGTTCACCGTCTACCGCAGCTACCAGTCCGAACACGCCTCGTACTTCGAGGCGAACGCGACGGGTGAGACGGCCGGCAGACCTGTGAACCTCGACCCACCGAAAGAGGAAGTCTGCCCGCCCGCCGCGAACTACGTCTACGCGAACGGACAGGTCACCGCCTGCACGCTCCCGAACTGAGACTGCGGGAGTACTCGGTCGAGAGGTACACGACTCGGGGCGGCCGGAGTCGCCCCACCGACCGCTCCGTCGCGTGCGACGCTCGCTCCGACGGTGGACGATCTCACACACAGAAGAGGGCGGACTCGTGAGCCGGCACGTCTGATCCCTGCGGAGTGTCAATCGGGTCGGGACGGTCCGTCTGTTCTCCCAGTCGGGACGATCCGTCTGTTCTCCCAGTCGGGACGGTCCGTCTGTTCTCCCGAGTCAGTCGCTGTCTGCTGCGCGCTCGAACTGTCGTCGGGTCGCCTCCGGGTTCAGCGTCGGTGCCGTGACCGTGTCGTCGTAGACGACGCGCGGGAACGTCGTGACGCCGACGCGCGGGGCCCGGTCGGCGGTCGCCTGCAGGGGCAGCGTGTAGCTCTTGGACTGTATCGCCTTCCGGACCTGCGCCACGCCGTCCACGTCGGCGGCGCGGGCGAACCGGACGAGCGTGTCGGTCGTCGCCCACACGTCCGCATCCTGCGGCTGGTTCTCGAACACGTGCGCGAAGTACGACCAGTAGGCGTCGGGGTCGACGTCCCAGACGGCGAGGCCGGCGCGCGTCGCCCGCGGCGCGTCCGGCCCGAGGCTCGGCTCGCCGTTCTCGTAGGCGACGGCGCGGTACTCCAGGGTGACCTCGCCCGGCGCGACGAAGTCGTCGACGAGCGTGCCCATCTGCCCGGCGACGAACTCGCGGGTGTAGGGACACTTCCAGTTCCCGTAGAGCGTGACCGTCTCGGCGGTGGTGCCCATCGTCGCGTACCGTGTCTCGGCTCCCCTGTTCGGGACGGTGGCCTCCGAGACACCGAAGTTCGGTTCCGTGACGGTGGGTGGCTCGGCAGTCTCCCGTGCCGCGTCTGTCGCCCGGTCGGTCGTCGTCCCGCCGGTCGGTGTCGCGTCGGTCGTCGTCCCGCCGGCCGTCGGCCCACCTGTCGTCGGCGGTCCGTCGGACTCGGCTCGGCTGACGAGACTGGCACAGCCCCCGAGGCTCGTCGTCGTCGCGACGCCGGCCAGCGAGAGCAACTGTCGTCGTGAGAGGTCGTCTGCATCCATGTGTCCTCGAAGACCGGCCTCACGCCCGTTATTATCGACCCTGTAAGCCGGTTACGACCGTTGTCTCCCGCGGACGGGTGGCGGGAAAGCGACCTTAGCCCGCTTATAGTAATGCGCCAACACCGACTTGGCCGGGCCACGGGAGGGTCGCGCGGTTCGACGACCCCCACCTCTGAGCCATGACACGAACGCTACGACAGACCACGACCGACACGCCCTCCGCATCGCTCTCGACAGCCGCCGTCACCTCGTCCGACCCCGACGCCGCCAGTCGAGCGGAGGGCGCCCGCTGATGTGTGGAATCATCGCCCACGTCGGCGATCGGCGGGCACTCGACCCGGTCGTCTCCGGCCTCGAGAAGCTCGAGTACCGCGGCTACGACTCGGCGGGTCTCGCCGTACAGAACGGTCACGGACTCGACGTCTGGAAGTGCTCCGGCGAGGTGTCGGAGCTGAAGGAGACGGTCGACGACGTCGAGACGAGCGCGAACGTCGGCATCGGCCACACCCGCTGGAGTACACACGGGCCGCCGACCGACAGGAACGCCCACCCCCACACCGACTCGGAGGGCCGCGTCGCCGTCGTCCACAACGGCATCGTCGAGAACTACGACGAACTCCGGGAGTCGCTCCGCGACCGTGGCCACGTCTTCACCAGCGACACCGACACGGAGGTCATCCCCCACCTCGTCGCCGCCTACCTGGACGAAGGGTACGACCCCCGTGCGGCGGTCGAGGCGAGTGTCGACGAACTCGAAGGGAGCTACGCCATCGCGGCCGTCGTCGAGGACGAGGAGGCAGTCTACGCGGCCCGTCAGGGGTCGCCCCTCGTGATGGGCATCGACGACGATCGCTACTTCCTCGCCAGCGACGTCCCGGCCTTCCTCGACCACACCGCCGAGGTGTGTTACCTCGAGGACGGCGACTTCGCGGCCGTCCGACCCGACGACGTGACGATCGAGAACGGCGACGGTGAGCGCGTCGAGCGCGACGTCGAACGGGTCGACTGGCAACCCGAGGAGACCGGGAAGGGCCAGTACGAACACTTCATGCTGAAGGAGATCTTCAGCCAGCCGACCTCGCTGAAGAAGACCATCGAGGGGCGCATCGACAGCGGGGCGGAGCCGGCACTCGAGGACATCGACGCGTCGACGCTCGCCGACGTAGAGCGCGTCCGACTCGTCGGCAGTGGCACGTCGTACCACGCCGCGCTGTTCGGTGCCGCGCTGTTGAACCAGTCGGGCGTCAGCGCCCGCGCGATCCGGGCCAGCGAGTACGACGTCAACACCGGTGACCCGGAGCCGAACACCCTGTTCGTCGCCGTCACCCAGAGCGGGGAGACGGCGGACACGCTCGGCGCACTCAGACGGGCCAAGCGGAACGGTATCGACACCATCGCGGTGACGAACGTCGTCCAGTCCACGGCCGCCCGCATCGCCGAGACGCCGCTGTACATCCGGGCCGGCCCCGAAATCGGCGTCGCAGCGACGAAGACGTTCTCCTCACAGGCCGTGATGCTGACCCTGCTGAGTCAGGTCGTCGCGGACGCCGCCGACGGAGCCTCGACCGTCGACGACGTCGAGCGACTCATGACGGACCTCGAACGGCTCCCGGAGTCGGTCGAGGAGGTGCTGGCGTCGAGCGACGCCGAGGCGGTCGCGACGCACTACCTCGGCAAGGACGCGTTCTTCTTCATCGGCCGCGGCATCGGCTGTTCGGTCGCCAAGGAGGGCGCGTTGAAGTTCAAGGAGATCACCTACGAGCACGCCGAGGGGTTCGCGTCGGGCGAACTGAAACACGGACCACTCGCGCTCGTCACCGAGGACACGCCAATCGTCGCGGTCTGTACCCGATCCGGCGAGCGGACGGTGAAGAACGCGATGGAGGCACAGACGCGGGGCGCCCCCATCGTCGCCGTCGCCCCCGCCGGCCACGAGGCCGTCTCGGAGGCCGACGCCCACCTGTCGGTCCCGGACGTCCACCCCGTCTGTCGGAGCCTGCTCGCGAACGTACAGCTCCAGTTGCTGTCGTATCACTGTGCGGCGACGCTGGGTCGCGCAATCGACAAACCCCGTAACCTCGCCAAGAGTGTTACTGTCGAATGACCGTCCTCCCGGGACATCCACCACCACGATGAACAAGGAACTGTTCGGCGTCTTCGGCGACAGAGCGGTGTTCGACGAGCACACCGCGACCGGGAGCTACGACTGGGTCCACGAGGGTGAACGGGCGACGGTCGCCGTCAGAGACCCCGCACTCGGGCTCCCGGGACGAACGGCCGCCTACGCGGACGAGCGCGGTGCCTGTCTGCTCTGGGGCGAGGTGTTGCCGCCGGACGGCGCGACGTCGCCGGTCGCCGAGCGGACACTCGACCGCTACGCGGCGGTCGGGACGGACGCCTTCGACGAACTGAACGGGTCGTACCTCGCGTTCGTCGAGTACGACGGCGAGGCCCTCGTCGCCACGGACCCCGTCCGGACGTGGCAGTGCTTCTACGCCGACACCTCGTACGGTCGCGTCTTCGGCACCGACCCGAAGCACGTCCTCGACACCGTCGAGGAGCCGTCGATCGACCCCCGTGGTGTCCTGGAGTTCGTCCACCTGAGCGTCGTGCTCGACGAACGGACGGCCTTCGAGGAACTCTCGCGGGCCCCCTTCGACGGCTACCTCACCGGCACCGGCACGGGGACACTGGACCGGTTCGTCTACGACCACACGGGAAGCGAGGAGGTAGACTGGGTCGGCGAACTGGCCGATCGACTGCGGCGGGCTATCCGCCGGCGGACCGTCTACCCCGGCAAGAAGGGACTCATGTTGAGCGCGGGGTACGACTCCCGGGTCGTCGCCGTCGAACATCCGCAACTCGACGTCTGCTACACGCTCGGTCGCGAAGGGCACCCCGAGGTGGACGTCGCCGGCGACGTGGCGGCCCAGTACGGCGTCGACCACGAGACGTTGCTGCTCGGAGACGACTACCTCAACACCGACGCCGAGACGATAGAGTACGGGATGGGTATCAACGAGTCCATCCACATCCACCAGGCGGGGTGTCTCGACGGGGTCGACGCCGACACCGTCTACCACTGTCTCTTCTTCGACACGCTGTTCCGTGGCCACTTCCTGCCGCGGAAGACGGTCGACGTGCTCGACTACAGCGTGCCACGACAGGGGCTGGAACCGGACCCCGACGTCACCGACACGCTCACCTCGAAGTTCGGCTACCACTCCACCCGCGACCGGGTTCTCTCGGAGTGTTTCAGCGAGTTCGGCACCAGCCGCGAGTTCACAGAGGGCGTGATTCAGGAGCAACTCGACAAGTGGGACGACCGGTACGAGAACGTCTACGACAGTATCGCCCTGCTCGGCATCCAGAACCAACCCACGCTGTCGTTCCACTACCACCTCAGCGACAACTTCATCGAGTCGTTCGTCGCCGCCGACACGGAACTGCTGGACTGGCACTGCCGGGCACCTCCGGACGTACGCTCGACGGAGACGTTCCGGGCCGCGCTCCGTCGTCTCGACGACGACATCTTCAGGCACCGGCCACCGAACCGCCCACACGACTCCTTCCGCAAGAACCAGATCGAGAAGTTCCTCCGGGCGCGACTCCCGTTCGTCGACACGTTCGAGCGACCGTGGCCCGACCTCGCGGAGCAGTACGAGGCGGAGTCGCTCGACACGAAACTGTTCCCCGGCTACCCGAGCGTCCACGAGTTGCCGGTCAGGATGAAGCTCCGCGTCAACGACATCGCGACGTGGATGGACGACCGGTTCGAGCACCGCACCGTCACCGCGAACGACGTTCTCTGTCCCGGCGGCGGCCCGCAGATAGAGTCGTGATCGCCGCGAAGCCTCTTCTCTCTCCCTGCGCGGTCCCGTCGAGGGACGGTGCCTGACTCGGCACCGTGAGCAGTGTCGGCGGGGGCTGAACGCACACCGGAGCGATCCGACGACGAGTGTCGACGCCGAGGCGACCGACTCCTGACGATCCCAAACCCGAGGCAGAACAGCCGAGAGAGATGTATCGCGAGTGGTTCGCTTACCGGTCGCGCGAAATCGTCGCGTTCGGCTCGGTGTAGACGCCGCCGGAGAGCTTCACGCCCGGGGCCAGCGAGGTGTCGATACCCGTCTTCACCTCGTCACCGAGGACGACGCCGAACTTCCGGCGGCCCGTCGAGACCCGGTCGCCCTTCACCGTCAGCGTCACGTCGGCGCCGTCGTGGCGCAGGTTCGCCACCTTCGTCCCCGCCCCGAGGTTCACGTCGTGGCCGAGGACGCTGTCGCCGACGTACGAGAGGTGGCCGACGCTGGCCCCGGCCAGCAGGACGCTGTTCTTCACCTCGACCGCGTGGCCGACGTGGACGTCCGGGCCGATGCGGGTGGCTCCCCGGACGTAGGCGTTCGGCCCCACGTCCGCATCCGACTCGACGAGCACCGGCCCCTCGAGGACCGACCCGGCGCGGACGGTCGCCCCCTCCTCGACGACCACGTCGCCTTCGAGTCGGGCGTCGGAGCTGACCTCCCCCTCGACACGCCGGTCGAGCGCACCGAGTTTCCACTCCGTGGCCGCGAGCAGTTCCCACGGCCGGCCGACGTCGAGCCACCGGTCCAGCGAGACGGGCGTCACGTCGTGTTCGTCGACGACGTGGGCGAGGACGTCGGTTATCTCGGCCTCGCCGCGGTCGCTCTCGGGGACGTCGAGCCACTCGGTCGCGGCCTCGGGGAAGACGTATGCCCCGGCGTTGACCCGGTTCGTCGGCGGATCGGCGGGCTTCTCGACGATCTGCGTGACGACGCCGTCGTCGACGCCGACGACGCCGTAGTTGGAGGGCTCGTCGACCCGCACGGTCGCGACGCTCGGGCCGGCCGCGAACAGGTCCCGGAGGCTCCCGGCGTCGTAGAGGTTGTCCCCGTTCAGCACGGCGAAGGGGCCGTCGAGGTGCGGTGCGGCCGCCCGCACGGCGTCGGCCGTCCCGCGCTGTGACTCCTGGACGACGTACTCGACGGGCACCCCGGCGAACTCGTCGCCGAAGTAGTCGCGGACGTACTCCTCGCCGTAGCCGACGACGAGGGTGAGTTGCTCCGCGCCGGCCGCGACGGCGGCCGCGGCGGTGTGACCCGCGATGGGCCGGTCGCCGGCGGGGAGCATCGGCTTCGGTCGGGTCTCGGTGAGCGGGCGCATCCTGGTGCCTTCGCCGGCGGCGAGAACGATCGCGTGCATGGCTGCGCAGAGACGGGGAACCGCCCTTATTATCCGTGCGGTAAGTCGACGGAGGGAGCGGAACGTCGCCCCGGTGTCGCCGGTTTACCCCCAGCCTAGCGGTCACCTCGACGGGGGTCTCGCAGGCGGCTCAGCAGCACCGGACGCCGTGCGCGTCGAGCAGAGAGACGACCGCCGTGAACTCCCAGACGAGGCGCTCTTCGAGTCGGGTTCGCTTCCGCGTCGTCTCGACGATGTAGGCCGGCAGGCGGCGGTCGCCGTAGCACTTGTGGACCAGCATCGGTCGGTCGCCGTCGAGCAGGTTCCCGCGGTCGAAGTCGTAGTAGTGCGGGCGGTCGTCGTGGGCGAAGAACAGGTCGTTCACCCGGTCACAGGCGTCGCCGGCGATGCCGGCACCCGCGACCGTCGGGAAGATAGCCTGCCCGACGCTGGAGTCGTGGTTGTAGATGCCGCGGGCTGTGTGACAGTCGACGACGACGTCGGGGTCGTACCGCTCGACGACGTCCCAGATCGCGTGGGCCAGCCGCGAGGTCGGCGTCCGGCCGGTCGGGAACTGCCGGTTGAGGTCCCCCTCGCGGGTCGCACGGCGTCCCGCGGCGATGGCGGGGCGGTTCGCCTCGGGGAGGACGACGACCCGGCCCGTGGCGGGGCGAAGGTCGGTGAGACGGTTCGCGGTCGCGAAACCCGCCTCCTCGTCGCCGTGGACGCCGCCGACGACGAGCGCGGTCGGACCGGGACGACCCGAGTCGATCACGTGCAGTGGCGTCGCGTACTTCGTGCCCGGGAGGAGGGTCCGGCGGGTCACCGACCCCTCGGCAACGCGGTCGAGTCGGCCCGCGAGCCAGTCGAGGAGCCCGGAGTCGCGTCCGTCTGTGGTGTCGGCCAGCAGGCGAACCGTCGGCACGTAGGGTGCCCGGAGCGAGAACCGGCGCGCCTCCTCGGTGGCGGCCCGGACCGTCTCGTCCCACCGACCCTCGCCGGCCAGCGAGGGAATCTTGACGTGGTTGCGGACGCCGCCCGCTCGCAGCAGGGACTCGAGTCGCCGCTCGGTGTACGGCCACGTCGAGAAGTTCCAGAAGGCGTACTCGAAGAATCGCCAGAAGTTCCCCGGCTCCAGTGCCCAGACGCCGGCGGCCGTCCGCGAGGAGAGCGCGAGTTCGCCGGCGCCGCCGTCGAGTTCCCGCGCGGGGTCGGCCGGATCGTACGCGAGGAACCGGAGTTCGACGTTGAGGTGACCGGGTCGGACGTAGGTCTCGACGACGTCTTCGAGGCGACCCCGAACGAACGTCCGGGCCGCCGGGTCAGAGAGGGTGAGGAAGACGACGGCAGTGGGGTTCGACTCGTCGGTCCCCATCGTCGGGTGTTGCCGGTCGGGCAGCGACGGTGCGGTGGCGACGACGCCGGGGACGTAGTCCGCGCTGACCCGTCTACTCCCGGCGAGCAGACCGAGCGTACCGAGAGCGCCAGCGAGGAACGTTCGGCGAGCCGTCGTGGTTGTGGGGCGTGATGCTTCCATACCAGCTAGTCTCACCTGGGGGTGCTCAGCGGTCCCCTTCACATGTGCAGCGTTTATCACCTCTTACGTACAGCTTAAATCGAATATACAACTGATTGATCGTCGAGTGCATATCAGCCACGTCGAGGGTCGCCGTCTTCGACGGTACTCTCCAGAGGTCCGCGCGAACTCAGGCCGTGACGTCGGCCAGTGCCTCGTCTACCAGTTCGGTGGCCGTCGCCGACAGCGCCTCCGTCTGTGCCCGCGACCGCCCCTCGACGGTGATGCGGACGAGCGGTTGCGTCCCGCTGGCCCGGACGAGGAACCAGCCGTCGTCCGTCTCGACGCGGACGCCGTCGAGTTCCTGCACGTCGTCGTACCGCTCGCGGACGCGGTCCGCGACCGTCTCGACGACCGCCGACTTCGCCGTCGTCTCGACGCTCCGGCGCTCGATGGGGTAGGTGTCGACGCCCGCGAGCAACGCGGACAGCGTGTCGCCTGCGGCGACCATCCCGGCGAGCGTGCAGGCGGCCAGCGGCCCGTCGGGACACATCGTCTGTCCGGGCCAGATCCAGGCCCCACTCGGTTCCCCGCCGAAGACGACCCGGTCGTCGCGGCAGGCGTCTGCCACGTAGACGTCGCCCACCTTCGTCCGGACGACCTCCGCCCCGACGGTCGCGAGGGCGTCGTCGACGGCGAGGCTGGTGTTCAGCGGTGCGGCGACCGCGTCCCCCTCGCCGGCCACCTCGCGGCCGAACAGCGCGAGCAACTGGTCGCCGGCGACGAACGACCCCGTCTCGGTGACGGCCATCGTCCGGTCGGCGTCGCCGTCGTGGGCCACCCCGAGGTCGGCGTCGGTGGCGGCGACGTGGTCGCGCAGCGCCCGGCAGGTCTCCGCAGTCGGTTCGCTCTCGCGGCCGGGGAACCGACCGTCCGTCTGGCCGTGGAGCGTCGTCACCGCAGAGCCCACGTCGGCCAGGACGTCTGCGGTCACCCGGCCGGTCCCGTTGCCGACGTCGACGACCACCGAGAGGCCGTCGAGGCCGTCCGTGCCCGCGAGTCGCTCGCGGAGCGCCGCCCGGTGGCGGTCACCGAGGTCACGGCGTCGGTCGTCGCCGAGGCCGTCCCAGGCGGCCCGGTCGTACTCGCCGGACTCCATGCGGTCAGCGAGTGCGTCACGTTCCTCGGGGCCGAAGGCGATACCGCTCGGCAGCCAGAACTTCAGGCCGTTGTCGGTCTCGGGGTTGTGAGAGGCGGTGACGCCGACACCGGCGTCGGCGTCCAGCCAGCCCACCGCCCGCGCCAGCGCCGGAGTCGACTGGACGCCGAGTCGGACGGCGGTCGCGCCACACTCCTGGAGGCCGGCGACGAGTGCGTTCTCCAGCATCTGCCCGCTCTCGCGGGCGTCCCGTGCGACGACGACGCGGTCGTAGCCGTCGCTGGCGAGCGCCCGACCCGCGTCGCTGGCGAGCGTCGCCGTTATCTCCGTCCCGACGGGTCCCCGGATGCCGCTGGTTCCGAACATACAGTGTCGCAGTTCGCGCGTGCCCCTTACTATAGACCGGATAACCGACGCGGCACGGTCGTGACAGCAAGGGGGTCGGGTCCCCGCCGGGAGACACAGTACACGAGAGAGCGGCGGGTGACCGGCCCGACGAGAGAGTCGACGCCAGGTCGACCGGTGTTCCGCCGCTGGATGACAGTGACAGCAGGTGGGCCGGGTGACCGGCCCGGGGCAAAGGGACAGCAGGGATGTGGATCGGCGCAGACGGGTCGCGGCCCAGACGATGGGATGGTGGGTGGCAGACTCGGCTGTGCCGGTGGTCGCCGTCGACACGGTAGGGCGTGTCCCGACGATCCATCGGAGAGTGACCTCGCGGCCACTTGCTTATGTGCCCCGTAAGCCGGGTGGTCGGCCGGGATCCGGTCAGTTGTCACCGGACGGGACGGCCAGAAATCGCGGGACAGAGGATAGGCGGTGACTAGAGTCGCGAACGATGTCGACCGTACTTGTACCCGTACCGAGAGCGACTCGACGTGACAGTCCACGAACTCTCGGCGATACAGCGCGACCTGCTGTTCGTCGTCTACGGGATGAACGACCCGTCCGGACAGGCTATCAAAAGTGAACTGGAGGCCACGCAGGACCGGTCCGTCCTCGCGGGGCACGTGTACAGCAACCTCGACGACCTCGCTGACACGGGCCTCGTCGACAAGCGAAGCAAGACCGGCCGGACGAACGAGTACGCCGTCACCGAGACGGGCCGCGAACGACTCCACAGACGACTCCAGTGGGAGTCACAGTTCGTCCGGAAGTGAACGCCCCCCTCGTCGCCTTATCGTCCGTATAATAAACCGCCGACCGACCCGAGCCTGAGTCGATGTCAGACAACCAGTCGACGCGCAGGCGGTTCCTCGGCGTCGCCGGGGCCGCCGTCACGACAGGTCTCGCTGGCTGTGCGAGCGACGGCGGACAGACGGAACCGACCGACGCGACGGCGAACGACACGACTGCCGGCGGGACCGACTCGCCGACGCCCGCACCCGAGAACCGGATGCGTGGTCCCCGCGAGGGTGACGACCTCCCTCCGGACCCGAAGCCGGACGACGGCTACCCGCCCGAGTTCGACGAGGTTCCCGAGCAGCGGTCGCTGACTCCCGAGAGTTACGACACGCTCTCTCGGGAGACGACCGACGGCACGACTGTCGAAGTCCCGCTCATCCCCATCGAGGACGCGTACTACATGTACGCACGGGGGGAAGCCCGCTTCGTCGACGCCCGGAGCGAGACCGGTTACGACGTCCAGCACGTCTTCGGCTCCGTGCTCTCGCCCGCCCCCGACGGCCGACGTTCCGACCCGCCCTCGGACTGGGACGAGCAGGCCCCCGTCGTCACCTACTGTCACTGCCCGCACCACCTCTCGTCGCTCCGCGCGGCCGACCTCCTCGACAGCGGCTTCGAGCAGGTGTACGCCATCGACGAAGGGTTCCAGGCGTGGCTCGACCGGAACTACCCCCTCGCCGGGAGCGACACGAACCGCGACTACACCGTCCGCACCGTCCGAGGCCAGACGGACGCGAGCGACGCCGGCGAGACGGCGTGGACCATCCACGCGCCGACAGACCAGGTCGAGGCGACCGAGATCGAGTCCGACGGCTCCTACGAGATGGAACTGAAGTTCGTGCAGGTCGACGCCGACAGCGTCGTCCAGGTCGAGACGCCCAGCTACACCGTCGAAGCGCCCCTGAAGACGGTCACCAGCACGACCGTCACGGCCGAGACGGGCGAGACCGTCGCCGGCAACAGCACGTCCGGCAACTCGACCAGCGGTAACACGACGTTCGGGAACTCGACCGACGACAACAGCACGATCGATGATTCGAGCGACGGGAACAGTTCGCTCGGCGACGGCACCGACACGAACGGGACGAGCGACGACGGCACCGGCTGGTGAGGTGTCGCCGCGACCGCCACCCGCACCACGACCGTCACCGCTACGACGACGCCGGCCGACCACCACGTCATGCCCGGCAGTCCCGTCCTCCGCACCGACCGTCTCATCCTGCACCCGGCGACGACCGACGACCTCGACTTCCTCGACCCGGCGCTCCACGACCCCCCGCGGGCGCTGCTCGACACGCTCGGCTTCCGCGAGGAGGGACGCCCCGAGTCGGAGGCCTACGTGGACGCCGAGTGGACCGACAGCCTGCGGTACGGGCTTCTGCGGGATGCGTGGCGCGGAGCGGAGTGACCGGTGGCAGACGTTCGAGGACCGAGTACGCGCCGACTCGTACTCGTCGCTGTACTCGTCGGTGCTGGGTTATTCTCCACGCTCGCCCGGATCCTCGCGGGCGAACAGAGTCCGTGGGTGCTGTCGATGGCAGGTGCCTTCGGAGTGATGCTGTTGATCGTCGGCCAGCAACTGTGGGTGCGAACCCGACGAGACGCGTGAACGCAGACCGCGAGTGGTGTTCAGTCGTCCCGCTTCGCACCGGGGTTCGTCACCGCACCGTTCGCCGCCGATCCGAACGTCGCGCCGTACTTCGCCAGCACGCCGGATGCGTAGTTCGGGTCGGGGCGCTCCCACGCCTCGCGGCGCGCGTCCAGTTCCTCGTCCGAGAGATCGACCGACAGCTCCCGGTTCGGGATGTCGACCGTGATCTCGTCGCCGTCTTCCAGCAGGCCGATGGGGCCGCCGACGAACGCCTCCGGGGCGACGTGGCCGATCATCGGGCCTCTGGTCGCGCCGGAGAAGCGCCCGTCGGTCAGCAGGGCCACGTCGTCCTCGTGTCCCTGGCCGACGACCGCCGCCGTCACGCCGAGCATCTCGCGCATCCCCGGGCCGCCCTGCGGTCCCTCGTTGCGGATGACGAGCACGTCGCCCGATTCGAGGTTCCCCTCCTGCACGTAGGCCATCGCCGTCTCCTCGTCCTCGAAGATGCGGGCGGGCCCGTGGTGGTGGAAGTTGTCTTCTCCGGTCACCTTCAGGACGCTCCCGTCCGGGGCGAGGTTGCCGGTGAGGATCTTGATCGCCCCCTCCTCGTGGATCGGGTCGTCGACCGGCGAGAGGAAGTCGGCCTCGATCTCCTCGTCCGGCGGAAGCTGTCCCGTCTCTTCGAGATGCTCGATCTCCTCGGCGAGGGTCCGGCCGGTGATCGTCTCCGCGTCGCCGTGGAGCAGGCCGGCGTCGAGCAGGCGGCGGAGGACCACCGGCACGCCGCCGATCTCGTGGAGGTCGTTCATCACGCGCGTCCCGCCGGGCTGGAGGTTGGCGATCTTCGGCGTCCGGTGGGAGATGTCGTCGAACTCCTCGATGGAGAGGTCGATGCCGGCCTCGGCGGCGAGTGCGAGCAGGTGGAGCACGCCGTTCGTCGAGCCACCGACTGCCACTTGGAGGGCGATGGCGTTCTCGAAGGACTCCTTGGAGAGGATGCTGGAGGGGGTGCGATCCTCGCGGACCGCTTCGAGCGCGAGTTCGCCGGCCTCGCGGGCGACCGCGTAGCGCGACTCGTCTTCGGCGGGCGGGCTGGCGGAGCCGAGGGGGGCGAGCCCCAGCACCTCGGAGATGGAGGCCATCGTGTTCGCGGTGAACATCCCGCCACAGGAGCCCGCACCGGGGCAGGCGTGGCGTTCGAGGTCGTCCAGTTCGTCTTCGCTCATGTCGCCCGAGGCGACCGCGCCGACGCCCTCGAAGACGTTCTGGATGGTCACTTCTCTCCCGTCGTGTTCGCCGGGCATGATCGACCCGCCGTAGAGGAACACGGAGGGGAGATCGGTCCGGATCGCGGCCATCATCATCCCGGGGAGGTTCTTGTCACAGCCCGCGACCGTCACGAGGGCGTCCATGCGCTCGCCGAAGGCGACGAGTTCGACCGAGTCGGCGATGACCTCACGCGAGATGAGGCTGGCCTTCATCCCCTCGGTGCCCATCGAGATGGCGTCGGAGATGGTGATCGTCCCGAACTCGATCGGCATCCCCTCGGCCGACTCGACGCCCTCGATCGCGGCGTCGGCCACGTCGTCGAGGTGGACGTTGCAGGGCGTGATGTCGGCGGCGGGGTTGGCGACGCCGACCATCGGGGCAGAGAGGTCGTCGTCGTCGTAGCCCATCGCGCGGAACATCGCCCGGTGGGGGGCGCGTTCGGTCCCCTCGGTGACCTCCGAACTCGGGAGATCGGGGTCCTTTCGTCGGTCCTGTTGGCTCATGTCGTGGTGCTTGCTCCCCGGTATGCTTAAAGTGCCGCTCACGGGCGAACGTTGCTGGCCGACTGTGGGTCGTGAGCGAACTGGAGTCGCGACTCTGGTTGACCCGGACACTCTGGCTGGCCCGGACACTCTGGCTGGCCCGGACACTCTGACGACCCCACGACTGCACGGCACTGCGACCGCATCCGCGACCGCGACAGTAACCGCGACCGCATCCGCGACCGCGACAGTAACCGCGACCGCATCCGCGACAACGACAGCAACGCACCTCGGTCCTCCCCAGCCTCGGGGCGCGCCCGAGAGCGCGCCCCTCCCTCGCGCGCGTCGGAGTCGCGCGCGCCGTTTCGAGGTGAAAGCGCACGCAACTCTCGTGACCCGATCACACGCCAGCAGGCGGGGAGGTGAGGGGAAGTGACTGCGACGACCCGGTTCCGACTCTACGACGACTCGCCGGGTGACGACCAGTGACACCGCGATGGGTGACGACCAGAGCGAGTCGACACGAACCGTGCGTTGCTCACGTGTCACACGCCCACGAGGTTATGCACCTGCACACGAATACCCCGCGCATGCGCACCGCAGACGACGACACCGCCGACGCCAGCGACCCCGACGCGAACTACTGGGATGCGGACCCGGCCCTCCGGCAGGCAGTTGAACGCGCACTCCCCGAGGCGGACTGGTCGGACAGCGAACCCCGTCTCGCCGCCTTCGGCCGGGCGGTCGCCGAGACCATCGCACCGAACAGCGACACAATCGACCGCCACCCGCCGGCACTGCACACCTACGACGCCCACGGCGAGGTGGTGAACGAGGTCGAGTACCACCCCGCGCAGGCCGAGAACGAACGACTCGTGGTCGAACACGGCGTGGTGGCCGACAGCTTCACCGCACCCGAGGGCCGCGACGAGCCACTCCCCTTCACCCACCACCTCGGGATGCTGGCCCTGTTGACCTACGCCGACGTGGGCCTGACCTGCCCGGTCGCCATGACCTCCGGCGTGGCGCTCGTCCTCGACACGTTCGACGACGGGAGTCTGAGCGAGTTCCGCGACCGACTGGTCGCCCGCGACCCCGACGACTGGATCCAGGGCGCGATGTTCATGACCGAGAAACAGGGCGGGAGCGACGTCGGGAAAAACGAGACGACCGCCGAACGGGATGCCGACGGGGACTGGCGGCTCACCGGCGAGAAGTGGTTCTGCTCGAATATCGACGCCGGGGCACCGCTCGTGCTCGCTCGGCGACCCGACGCCCCCGAGGGCACCGAGGGCCTCTCGCTGTTCCTCCTCTCACAGCGCGACTCCGACCCCGACGAGGGCGTCTACTACCGCCGCCTGAAGGACAAACTCGGCACGAAGTCGGTGCCGACCGGCGAACTCGAACTCGACGGCGCGCTCGCACACCCGGTCGGTGATCTGGACGCCGGCTTCGCGCAGATGACCCGGATGGTGAACCTCGAACGCCTCGCCAACGCGGCCGCCGCAGTCGGCCTGATGGGCCGGTGTCTGCTCGAAGCACGGACCCACGCCGCCGACCGCGAGGCGTTCGGCCGGACGTTGGACGAGCATCCCCTGATGGCGCGTGACCTGGTCGAACTGACGGTCGACCACGAGGCCGCAGTCGCCACGACGTTCGAGGCGGGCCGGCAGTTCGACGCCTTCGAGCGCGGCGTCGCGGGCACCACCGAAACGAGCGAAGCGGCCCCGACGACCGACGCCGACCGTGCCCGGCGACTGGTCCGCCTGCTCGTCCCGGTAGTCAAGAACCGCACCGGTCGACTGGCGGTCGATCACGCCAGTTACGCGATGGAAGTTCTCGGCGGGAACGGCTACGTCGACGAGTTCGTCACCCACCGACTGCTCCGGGACGCGCAGGTGCTGCCCATCTGGGAAGGGGCGACGAACGTCCTCGCACTGGAGACGCTCCGCGTCCTCGCCCGCGAAGGCGCACACGAACCACTGCTCGCGGACGTGAGTGCCCGCCTCGACGCGGCCGACGACCCACTGCTAGCCGACACGGTCGCGGCCGTCGCGGCCGCGCGCGACGACTGCCGGACCGCACTCGGGACGCTGGCGACCGCCGACCGCGACTACGCCCAGACGCAGGCGAAGGAACTCGTCGAACTGTTGTACGACGTAACGGCTGGGAGTCTGCTCGTCGAGTCGGCGAGTACGGGACTGGCAGACGGGGACGCACGCGGCGTCCTCGTCGCCCGCGAGTTCGTCGACCAACACCTCCGGGAGCGGCCGGTTCGCGGGATCACGAGCGAGAACCGGCGGCCGCTGGATCACGTCGACGCTATCGTCGACCACGAGTCGGTCCCGCCTGCGGATCTGCGGGAGTCCGACGAGTCGCCGTCCACGCCGGACGCGGCCGACGATTGAACGACGCCATCACTCCCGTCACCGCCAGCGGTCCAGCCCGCTCTGCCGCCGGGCGACACCGGGCGGGTCGGCGACCCACCGCGTTCGCTCGGCGCGCAGTCGGTCGGTGTCGGCGGCCGGCGGGTCGGCGGACTCGTGGGCCGGGCAGTCCGCCCCGCAGTCGCTCGCCGGATCGACCACGCGGTCGAAGTGGTCGCAGAAGGGGAGTCCGGTGTCGGTGACACCGGCGTTCGCACAGGCCGGATACTCGTCCGGTCGCCACCCCTTTCCGTAGGCCTTCTCCGCGATTCGTCGGCGCTTTCGAGCCTTCTCGGCGGGTGAGACGAGTTCGACGTCGGTCCGAAGTGGGTGTTCTGCGACCGGTTCGACGCCCGGGTCGGTCGGATCGAAGGGAGTCGGCTCTCGGATTATCTCCTTGTCGCCCGACTCGGGATCGAACCGCCAGACGCCGACCGCGTCCGGAAGCCGGTTCAGGTGTGCCCGCGTGACGTAGCTCTCGGTGGCGAGGATCACCCGATCGAACAGGCCGAGTGCGGTGTCGATCCGGAGTTGCCGGTCGAGGTCGCCGGGCGTGCCGAGGTCGGGTTTGTTCTCGATTGCGACGAGTTCGGCGAACCAGTTCTCGGGGTAGCGCGTCGCCCGGCGGACGTAGTCCCGGTTCCCCCGGCGTTCGCGCTCGAAGAAGCCGACCTCGCAAGCGGTCTCGACCACGTCGCGGGCGTGGTCCGGGTGACAGTCGAGTGCCGACCGTGCGGACACTGCCTGCCCGGTGCCCACGTCGCTCTCGACGGCGAGTGCGGGAATCGTCTCGCTGGTGATCCGGGCGCGAGCGTCGAAGTCGAACCCCGGCACCACGCCGCAGACGTCCACGATCCGACTCCCCGGCGAGGCGACCGCGCCACCCAGTTGTCGGGCCGGGAGCCAGTCCGTCGTCTCTTCGAGGTGGGCACACAGCGCCAACTCGAAGGCGTACTCGCGCACGTCGGGAGAGACGGACGGCAGGCGCAAAAACGTCGCGCTCGGTCCTGCCGCCCGCCTGTCCGGGCCGCCGCCCGCGTCCCGACAGTTTAAACCACGGCACGCGCCAACTCCGGGTAGATGCGAACCGAGGACCTGACCGGCCTGCCCGAGGGGGTCCCCGAGGCGCTCTGCGACGAGGGCATCGCGGAGTTGTACCCCCCGCAGGCCGCGGCAGTCGAGGCGGGCGTGACCGACGGCGACAGCGTCGTCGCCAGCGTGCCGACCGCCAGCGGGAAGACGCTCATCGCGGAACTGGCGATGCTCTCGGCGGTCCAGCGCGGCGGGAAGGCGCTCTACATCGTCCCCCTGCGGGCGCTCGCCTCCGAGAAGAAAGCCGAGTTCGAGCGCTGGGAGGAGTTCGGGGTCACGGTCGGCGTCTCGACCGGCAACTACGAGTCGGACGGCGAGTGGCTGGCGACCCGCGACATCATCGTCGCCACCTCGGAGAAGGTGGACTCGCTGATCCGGAACAACGCGCCGTGGATCGACGATCTGACCTGCGTGGTCGCCGACGAAGTCCACCTCGTGGACGACCGGAACCGGGGCCCGACCCTCGAAGTCACCCTCGCCAAACTCCGGCGGATCAACGCGGGACTCCAGACCGTCGCGCTCTCGGCGACGGTCGGCAACGCCGACACCGTGGCCGAGTGGCTGGACGCCGAACTCGTCCAGTCGGACTGGCGACCCATCGACCTGAAGATGGGCGTCCACTTCCGCAACGCGGTCAACTTCGGCGACGGGAGCCAGCGTGAGGTCCAGACCGACCGAAGCGAGAAGGCCGAATCTGCGCTCGTCGCCGACGCACTGGACGAGACGGACGACGAGGGGAATCGCGGGTCGTCGCTCGTCTTCGTCAACTCCCGCCGGAACGCCGAGAGCTCTGCCAAACGACTGGCGAGCGTGACCGAGAGTCGCCTGACGGGCGACGAGCGTGCCGACCTCGCCGAGTTGGCAGAAGAGATCCGGCAGGTGTCGGACGCCGACACCAGCGACGACCTCGCGGACGTGGTGGCGAAGGGGTCGGCGTTCCACCACGCCGGGCTGGCCAGCGAACACCGGAGTCTCGTCGAGCAGGCGTTCCGCGACCGACTGATCAAGGTCGTCTCCGCCACGCCGACGCTCGCGGCCGGCGTCAACACGCCGAGCAGACGCGTCATCGTCCGCGACTGGCGGCGCTACGACGGGGACGCCGGCGGGATGAAACCGCTCGACACACTCGAGGTCCACCAGATGTGCGGTCGCGCGGGCCGGCCCGGCCTCGACCCCTACGGCGAGGCCATCCTGCTGGCGAACGACAGCGAGACGATGGACGAACTGTTCGAGCGGTACGTCTGGGCCGACCCGGAGCCCGTGCGATCCAAACTCGCGGCCGAACCCGCACTGCGGACCCACCTGCTCGCCACGGTCGCCTCCGGCTTCGCCACGACCCGCGACGCCCTGCTCGAATTTCTCGACCAGACGCTGTACGCGACCCAGACCGAGAAGTCCGGGCGACTGGAGGAAGTGACCGACAGCGTGCTGGACTACCTCCACGCGAACGACTTCCTCGACCGCGACGACGGAACGTTGAAAGCGACGAACATCGGCCATACCGTCTCGCGGCTCTACCTCGATCCGATGAGCGCGGCGGAGATCATCGACGGACTGGAAGACGGGCCACGCGGTACGAGCAAGTCGGCGTCGGCGAGTCGCAGTCGGCCTGCGGCGGCGGGGTCGACCGCGAGTGCCGACGGGGACGAGGAGACGGCCGGCTTCCAGACCGCGTCGGAACTGGCGGGGGACGCGACCGAGGACGACAGTGAAACCGACGACGCGGACACGGCCGACACCGGCGACGAGTTCACCGAACTCGGCCTCTACCACCTCGTCTGCCGGACGCCGGACATGTACCAGCTCTACCTCAAGTCCGGCGACAAGACGACCTACACCGAACTCAACTACGAACACGAGGACGAACTGCTCGGGCGAGCACCGACCGAGTGGCAGGAAGCCGAGTTCGAGGACTGGCTCTCGGCGCTGAAGACCGCGAAACTGCTCGACGACTGGGCGAGCGAGGTCGACGAGGACCGTATCTGTGAACGCTACGGCGTCGGGCCGGGCGACATCCGGGGCAAAGTCGAGACGGCCGAGTGGCTCCTGCGGGCCGGCGAGCAGTTGGCACAGGAACTCGACCTGCCGGTCGTGCCGGTCCGCCGGGCGAGAAAGCGCATCGAGTACGGGGTTCGCGAGGAACTGCTCGACCTCGCGGGCGTCCGGAACGTCGGCCGCAAGCGTGCTCGGCGGCTGTTCGAGGCCGGCATCGAGAGCCGGGTCGATCTGCGCGACGCGGACAAGTCGGTGGTCCTCGCGGCCCTGCGTGGACGCGAGAAGACGGCAGAGCGCATCCTGGAGAACGTCGGCCGACAGGACCCCTCGATGGAGACGGTGGAGGCCGACAGCGAGACGGCGGCGGAGGCGGCCGAGGCGGACGCGGGTCGTGACGGACAGGCGAGTCTGGGGGACTTCGGATGAGAGTCGTCGAGGGCATCGCCGAGGTGGACGACCTCGACACGTTCCTCGCGGCCCTCGACCGCGTCGCCACGGAGTACGGCTGTACGATCCAGGCGTTCGACGCCCGGTACGTCGTGGATCGAACTCACCTCCGACGGGCGCTCGACCTGGCCGACCGGGCGATCGCACGAGGGGAGAACGTCGCCCGCGACCGGGCCGTCGAGGTGTTGCTGTACGCGGCCGGCAGACGCCAGATCGACGAGTCGCTGACGATGGGCGTCGCCGAGGGCGAGACGCCGGTGGTCGTCGTGGTGGCCGACGACCCGGAAACCGGAGCAGACGTGTGGTCCGGGGCTGACGACGACGCGGCGGAGGCGGCGGCAGTTGCGGTCGCGGCCCTCCTCACCCCCGCCGAGACGCTCGGCGACTACGACGAGTCGCGCGTTCGGTCGTTCTTCGAGGTGGGCGACCACGAACTGGCCGCGACCGGCGCGACCCTCGCCGAACTGGTCCACGAACGAGTCGCGTTGCTCGACGTGTCGAAGTAGGTCCGTCGCGTCTGAACCGGAACGCCCACCCGACTACCGCCGAATATCTAACTGTGTTAGACGCGTCTGAGCGGGCGTCTCAGCCGCCGACTAGTCAGTTCGTGAGACAGTAGTGCACAGTACTGTGCGTCTTCACACATGAGTACGTTTGCCGTAAAGACTGTTGCAAACGCATTATGAAGTAGGAATCCGTAGAACGCCAGCGATGCGCAGACCTCGTGTCGTTGGGATGACCAACGCGGACGACCGAATCCTGGAGTTCCTCCGCAACGAGGGGAACGGCGAACTCGTCGCCAACCCCGCAGTGATCGCCGTCAACATCGGGTTCAGTCCGCACACCGTCCGGGAACGGGTCGGTCCGCTCCGAAGTTGTGAACTGATCGAGTACCACGACGGGAGTCGCGGACTCTACCGGATCACCGACACGGGACGCGACTACCTCGACGGGCGACTCGACGACGACGCCATCGCGGACCTCGAAGCGATCCTCGACGGCCACTGACCGGGCCCGCGAGCGAGCGAACCCCGGTTTCTGTGTTGTATTCGGCAATGACCGAGGATACAGTTGACGAATAACGTGATTGGCTTCCGTGGTGTAGGTCCATTGTTTCTGTTCGTCCGGGGCGAACAGAGACGGACCACGTCATGAACCATCCACGTGAGCGCCGGGGTCGGCCCGGCCGACGACTGGGGAGTACAGTTCGGGGGACTCGTGGGCGACGACGGGGGGTGTGGCGATGACCGACCCGGCGAGACTCGAGGAGTTCGTCGGTGTCGGCGACGTGCTTGCGGGTCGGTTACGGGAGGCCGGCATCGAGACACCGAGTGACGTCGCCGACGCGCCGGTACAGCGGTTGACGGCGGTCGAGGGGCTCTCGGCCAGACTCGCCCGGAGTCTGAAGACGCAGGCCGGTCGCCCGGCCCGCGAGTCCGCACGGACGCTCGGCGCGGCGATCAGACCGTCCGAGTGGACGATCACCGAGTCGCAGGCGACCCACATCGAGCAGTTGGGACTCGCAGACCGCGACAAGGTACTCGACTCGGTCGCCGACGACCTCCGGGACCGACTGGAACCCTTCGAACGGTTCCACCTGCCCTTCTTTCGGCGCGTCTGCGGGCGGGTGGTCGCGCCCGACCCCGCGACCGGCGACCTTCGGCCGGTGCCGAACGCGACGGTCACGGTGTACGACACCGACTGCTCCTTCTTCGGGTACTTCCCGCACTCCTCGCCGTTCTGCTGGTTCTACCCCTTCGGCCGCCACCGGGAGCGCATCGCACAGACCCGCACCGACGAGTGCGGCCGGTTCTGCGTCTACGTCCCGTGGTGGGACATCGACCGCGTCCTCCGGTACCGACTCGAACGCATCTGTCTCCGGGACGTGGTTCGACCGACTATCCGGGATCTGCTCGATCCCGACGACGTTCCGGAGGTGACGCCGATCCCGATTCCGGACCCGGGACCGGATCCCATCCGAGACCGACTCCGGATCGGACGCGGACCCCGGTCTCGCCGATCGAACCGGCGTGTCGGGTCGCCGTCGCTGTCACTGGACCTCGACAGCCCCGGTCGGCTGTCGTACCTCGAAGGGTTGGTCGGCCGGCCCGACGCGACCGAGTTGCTGACCGCGACCGACGAGCAGTCGTTCGGCGGTCGCCGGAACCGACTCGACGACCTGCTCCGGCGACCCGCGTTCGTCGATCCGACGCCGCCGCCGCTGCCGGACGACCTCCTCGGCGTCGACGACTGGACACAGGTCGAGGAGTACGAGTTCGACGTGGACCCGTCGGTGCTCGATCAGATCGACCCCCGCGAGTATCTCGGCCCGTTCCTCCGGTGCCACTACGTCCGCATCCCGACGTGGGAGACGGTGTACGACGTGCCCGACATCACCTTCGAGGTGACACAGGACACGGACGGCGACGGCGACGAGGAACCGATCTACACCGAGGGCTACTTCGAGGTCCGGTGGGACGACGTGCCGAGCGAGGTGGAACTCGTCGCCGACCCGACCGCCAGAACCGTCGCGTCCTGCCGGACGCCGGACCCGGAACTGTTCGTCTGCACCGAACCGTCCATCGTCTCGGCCGAGGACATGGCCCTCCGGGGGCCGTACCACGAGGACGACGGGAGCGTGACGAGCGCACCCGTCGGCGGCTACCAGCGACTGGTGAACCGACCACGGAGCGCCTCGGACGGGTCGCGGCTGGCGACCGGGGAAGCGCCCTACGCCGGCACACTCCAACTCCACGGCTGTTCCCGCGTCGGCGACGCGACCCACTACCGCGTCGTCTACCGACACAAGCCGGACGTGGACGCGACCGACTGGTCGGCGACACAGCCGTTCACGGGGCTGCACTGGCACGTCCCGGTGCTGTTCGACGCCGATCCCTACCCCGTCGAACCGGGCGCGAACGGCTGGTACGAGAACCTGACCGTGCAGGCGATCGAGGACCACTACGGCCAGACCTTCGCGGCCGACGAGCCACAGGACCTGGTCGTCTTCCCGTACCTGCTCCTGCAGTGGCCGACCCACCGCTACCCGAACGGCCGGTACGACCTCAGGGTGCAGGTCGGCGTGGAAGACGGGAGCGGCGGGACGACGATCACCGACCAGAGTTCGTGGATGCCGATGGTGGTGGACAACACGAACCCGACCGCTCGCATCCAGTCGCTGGAGTGGTGGCACGACAGCGAGTCGCCGGCGGACGCGCGGGACCTGCTGGCGACCGACGCCGGCGGCGACCCCACCTGTCCGGTGATCCGGCGGGCAAACGAGGCGGTTCACGTCCGCGTCGGCTACCACGTCTCGACGCCGCACCTGCGGGACCTCAGGCTCCGCATCCTCGGCTGTAGTCCGCCCGAGGGGCCGAGCGCGCCGAACCCGAGCATCGACTCGGCGAGTCCGCCGAACGGCCCGCTCGGGTCGGGGACGGTCTACCGCTACTGGCACGACCACGTCGACGCCGACACCCGAACCGGGTCGGTCACGTTCACCGTCGACGCGAGCGACCCGGACGGGGCGTACACGGTCGCGCTGGACGCCTACAGTCGGGCGTACAACCCCGGCTCACACCCGATGAACCCCGACTGGGACGGCGACGGGACGCCGCGTCACGTCCACCCGCGACAGGGGATCGCCATCGTGACGACCTGAGTCGGGTGTCACTCGCGGCGTGTCGTCTCGGTCGGCCGCCACTGGCCGGGCGGCATCTCGGGCGGGCGCCACTCGTTGCGCACCGTCTCGGTCTGCCGAGCAGGTCGCGGGAACGACGGTCGGCGGCCACCCGTCGACGCCGTTCGCCGCTGTCGGCCGATTTTTCACCCCCGCCCGCGAGTGACCGCTAATGACGCGGCCAGCACTCGACCCGCCGGACTGGTACCGGGACGCGGTCGTCTACTCGCTCGACGTGAAGACGTTCAACGACACCGACGGCGACGGCTGGGGTGACATCCAGGGCGTCGTCGACCGACTCGGCTATCTCGACGGTCTCGGCGTCGACTGCATCTGGCTCCGCCCCTTCTACCCGAGTCCGCTGAACGACAACGGCTACGACGTGGCCGACTACTACGGCGTCGACTCCCGCCTGGGGACGCTCGGCGACTTCGTCGACCTCGTGGAGGCGGCCCACGAGCGCGGCCTGCGCATCCTCGTGGACATGGTGTTCAACCACACCTCGGTCGAACACTCGTGGTTCCAGCGCGCCCGCGCCGACGAGACCTCGAAGTACCACGACTACTACCTCTGGACCCGCGACGTCGAGTCGGCGTACAAGCGCGGGAACATCTTCCCGGAGTACGAAGACGGCGTCTGGAGCTACGACGAGGTGGCGGACAAACACTACTACCACCAGTTCTACAGCCACCAGCCGGACCTGAACGTCGCCAACCCCGAGGTCCGCCGGGAGATCCACGAGATCTTAGAGTTCTGGCTCGAACTCGGCGTCGACGGCTTCCGCATCGACGCGGCCCACCCGATGACCGAACCGAAGGGCCACGACGCGATCGGTATCGAGGACCCCGACTGGCTCTACCGCGAGATGAAGAAAACCGTCAGAGAGACCAAATCCGACGCCGTCCTGCTGGCGGAGGCCGACGACCAGCCGGAGGAACTCCACCGCTACTTCGGCGAGGGCGAGGCGTTCGACATGCTGTTCAACTTCGTGCTGAACTCACATCTCGTCTACGGGGTCGCCGTCGAGGACACCTGGCCGCTCCACCGCGCCTTCGAGGTCCTGCCGGACGTCTCGGGCTACGGCCAGTGGGCGAACTTCCTCCGGAATCACGACGAGTTCAACCTGCTCAAACTGCCACACGAGGCGTTCCACCACGCGAAGGACTTTTTCGGCGGCGACGGCGACGAGTCGTGGCTGTTCGGGCGGGGCCACCGCCTGCGACTCGCCGACCTCTACGCCGGCGACCACGACCGCATCGCGCTGGCCCACAGCCTCCTGCTGTCGCTACCGGGGACGCCCGTCCTGCTGTCGGGCGACGAGATCGGGATGGGTGCGGATCTTGACCTCCCGGAACGCGAGTCGGTCCGGACGCCGATGCAGTGGTCCGACAACCGCAACGCGGGGTTCTCGTCGGCCGACCCGGACGACCTCTACAACCCGGTCGTCGACGAGGGCGAGTTCGGCTACGATCGGATCAACGTCGCGGACCAGTTGACGGACGCCGACTCCCTGCTCAACCGGATCGAGCGCCTGATCGACGCCCGGCACCTCTGCTCGGAGATCAGCGACGGACACCTCTCGGTGCCCGACGTGGACCCGAAGGAGGTCTGGGTCCACCGCATCGACCAGTCGGGGACCGTCTTGCTGTGTGCGCACAACACCGCCAGCGAGGAGCGGCAGGTGACGGTCGGCTTCGACGCCCCCGACGAGACGACCGCTCGGGTGGCTGGCGACGGCGACTACGAGATCGGCGAGGGGACCTGCACGTTCGACCTCGCGCCGTGCGACTACGTCTGGCTCCGGGGCGACACGCGCGGCGAGCGCGTGCCGCTCGGCGAACCCTGAGTACTCACGAGTGCTCGGGCGGCGACCGCTGGCTGGTCACGAACTCGACGCGGACGACCGGTTCACGATCCGTCTCGGCGATCAGCCGGTCCCTGATCCGGTCGCTCACCTCGGGGAACGTCTGTCCGACCGGCCCGCGAACCGTGACGGTGACCTCCTGTGGCTGGCCAGACAGCGGTCCGGGGTTGAACGCCGACTGGACGCGAACCAGTTCGAGGTCCTCGTACTGCTCTTGTGCCAGCGTCTCCTCGACGGCGGCGTTGGCCGACTGCTCGAAGGTGACGTGTGTCGAGACGAGTCCGCCGACCAGCACGACCGACACGAGGAGGACGCCTCCGACGGCGAGCGAGGGACCGAACCGCCGAAGCGAGGCGTTCGCCCGGAGGTCGTCCGGCACCCACTGGTCGGGCCGATAGCCGAGATACCAGAAGACGGCGACACTGGAGACGTGTATCGACGCGACGTTCACCACGAGCAGGACGAACGCGCCGAACGCGATCGTCGGGGCGGTCCAGACGACACCGATGCCGACTGCGGCCGCCGCCGGGATGAGCGCGGCGGCGATCATCACGCCGACGAGCGCGGCCGAGATACCCGTCGAGATACCGACCGCACCTGCGGCACCGGCACACACGCCGATCGTCAGCGACAACAGGCCGGGCGAGATGCGCTGTGCGATCTGTGCCGTGGTCGCGGGACGGAGCGACGGCGGGAGGAAGAGCCCGCTCCGGAGGATAAATCCGAACGTGATGGCACCCAACACCGCGACGCCCAGCCCGTACACCTGCGTCTTGAAGCCGTCGAGGATCATCTCGCGTGAGGCGAGCACCGTCCCGACGCTCGCGGTCAGTGCCGACCCGACCAGCGGGGCGATGACCATCGACCCGACGACGAGTGCCGGCGCGTCGAGGAGGAGTCCCGCCGTCGCGACCACGGCGCTCAGACACGTCAGCAGGTAGTAGGTGAACGCGTCGGGGAGGAGGGTGAGCGCCTGCGACCGGAGTTCTTCTGCGGCGATACTGCTGTCTTCCTCCTCGCCGACGACGAACCGCTCCTCGATGTCGTCCATGTTCTCCGAGAGCGCGGCTTTCGCCTCGGTGACGACGGTGTAGCTGTCCGCTCGCACGCCGGCGTCCTCGAACCTGTCGAACACGACTTCGAGCGCCTGTTCGGGGACCGGAAACTCGACGACGAGCAGATCCTCACGCGCACTCGCCTCCGGGGTGACGACGTAGTCGATGTTCTCCTCGTCGAGGATCGCGACGACGCGTTCGCTGTCGGCGTCGGAGACGAGCGTCCGAACGAGTCGCATCCTCTGTGCTACCGGGTGAGAGTGGAAAAGCCCAGGGGCTGTTCATCCTGGCGAAGGTGATCCGTCTCGCGCGACGAGGACGGACCCGGTCGTGGCGGAACCCATTTCAGCACCCACCACCACCCACGACCGATGACAGCAGAGAGCGTCTTCGACCGCTACCGCGCCGACGTGACCGCCCCGATGCGTCGGCTCTTCTCGACCTACGGGGAACCACGGTATCGCTGGTTCGTGATCGGCGTCCTCGCCAACCTGATCGCGCAGTTCGCGTCGCTCCTGCCACCAGTCGTGCTCGGGGCCGCGATCAACGTCCTGACCAACGAGGGTGCCTACCGGCTTCCCCTCGTGCCGGCCGGCGTCCTCCCGTCGGGTGACCTCGCGCTGTTCGAGTTGTCGGTCCTGCTGATCGGCGGGTCGTTCCTCCTCACTGGCTTCTTCACGTGGGTCTACGGCATCGCCGCCAACGAGTTCGCTCACGGCGTGATGCACGCAGTACGGGTGGACTGTTTCGAGAAACTCGCCGCCCTCGACATGGCCTTCTTCGACGACAAACAGACCGGCGAGGTCATGTCCATCCTCTCGTCGGACACCGAGAACCTCGAACTCTTCTTGGACAACGCGCTGACGAACTCGGTGCGACTCGGGGCGATGCTCCTCGGCATCGGTATCGTCCTCTTCGCCGAGAACGCCTACCTCGCGGTCGTGACTCTGCTCGTCGCGCCGCTCATGGTCGCGTTCACCCGGTGGTTCATGCACCGGGCGGAACCGCTGTACGCCGAGCGCCGGTCGTCGGTCGGGAAGCTGAACACCCGTCTGGAGAACGCCATCTCGGGGATGGAACTCACGAAGTCGACCGCCAGCGAGTCCTACGAGGTCGGACGCGTCGAGACCGCCTCGAAACGGCTGTTCGACGACACGATGGCGATGCTGAAGCTCTCGTACTTCTACCGCCCGGGGATGGAACTGCTGGCCGGCGTCTCCTTCACGCTCACCTTCGTCGTCGGCGGCTACTGGCTGTTCGTCGGCCCGCCGCCGCTTGCGACCGGTGAACTCGGTGCGGGGACGTTCGTCACGTTCCTCTTTCTCTCCCAGCGGTTCGCCACGCCGCTGGCGGAGGTGTCGAACATCGTCGACCAGTACGAGAACGCGCTTGCATCGGCGGAGCGCGTCTTCGGTCTGATGGACGTCCCGGTCGGCGTCGCCGACAGCGAGGACGCGGTGGCCGTCGAGTCGCTGTCGGGGCAGGTGGAGTACGACGACGTGTCCTTCGCGTACGGCGACGGCCCCGTCGGACTGGCGGCGACGAGTGTGGCGGGCGCTGCCGACGACGACGCGACCGCGGACGGCGGGACGGACGCGAGGGAGGCGACGGCGACCGACTCTGGGCAGGTCATCGACGGCGTCAGCTTCGCGGCCGAACCGGGCGAGACCATCGCCCTCGTCGGCCCGACCGGCGCGGGGAAGTCGACGCTCGCCAAACTCCTCTTGCGCCTGTACGACGTGACCGGCGGCGCGGTTCGCGTGGACGGTCACGACGTCCGGGACCTGACCCTCCGGTCGCTCCGGTCGCAGATCGGCTACGTCGGACAGGACACGTTCCTCTTCGACGGGACCATCGCCGAGAACATCGAGTACGGGGACTTCGAGGCGGACGACGGGGCGGTTCGCGAGGCGGCGAAGGCCGCGGAGGCCCACGAGTTCATCCAGAACCTGCCGGACGGCTACGACACTCGCGTCGGCGAGCGCGGCGTGAAACTGTCCGGCGGGCAGCGCCAGCGCATCGCCATCGCACGGGTCGTCCTGCGCGACCCGCCGATTCTCGTGCTGGACGAGGCGACGTCGGCGGTCGACACCGAGACGGAGTACCTGATCCAGCGCTCGCTCGACGCACTCTCGGAAGACCGGACGACGGTCGCCATCGCCCACCGACTCTCGACCGTGAAGGACGCCGACCGGATTCTGGTCGTGGAAGACGGTGTGGTGACGGAGCGCGGGAGCCACTCGGCGTTGCTGGAGCGGGACGGGTTGTACGCCGACCTCTGGCGCGTGCAGGCCGGCGATCTGGCGTCGCTCCCGGAGGGGTTCCGGACGCGGGTCGGTGACGACGACTGAGACGGGAGCGGGAGTTCACGGTCCTCTCGACGCCGAAGGTGGCTCTGGTGACGTCTGGACCGTCCATCGCGACTGCGACCGAGACTGTACCGCAGACTGCGACCACGACGACACTGCAGACTGCGACCACGACGACACTGCAGACTGCGACCACGACGACACTGCAGACTACGACCACGACGACACTGCAGACTACGACCACGACGACACTGCAGACTACGACCACGACTGCGAGTAGCGCACCTCCCAGCGGAACCGCAACAGCACAGCACCGTGACCGCGGCACCGACCGCAACCGCACCGGGATCGGAATAGCCACGAACCTCCCCAACCGACTGCGCGTCTCGCGTCGGCGCGCCCACGAGGGGCGCGCCGGACTACGATGCTCGTCCCTCGCGCGTCACTCGCGCGCCGACAGCACCGCGGCGAGTCACGATTCATCTGTCGCGGGCGACCCACGGCCCACCTGTCACGCCCCCCTAACTGTCGTTCTGTTGTCTATAAATCGCGCGTTAGCCGGACGTCGGTGCGTACTAAATAGCGTGTTAAGCGGTGGCACTGCCCGCATTTCGGAAAAGTGACTATCGAAATCACGGGTGCGAGAGCGGGTTTAGTTCGTATTCGTACTGTGTTGGCAAATTCAGTTCAAATCACATAATTTCGGAGTTAAGAAAGAGTTAAAATGGCGTATTCGAACCGCTATCGTGGATGTCGAACGAGAACGACCTTTCGCGGCGGGCGGTGTTGCAGGCGACAGTCGGCGCAGTCGGGGTCGCAGGGACGACCGGACTGGCGTCGGCGTCGCCCGGTGAGCTGGTCGAAGTCAACGTCGGGTATCGCGGCGGTGCTGGCAAGCAGGTTGTCGCCGGGGCCGCGTCGTCGGTGAAGCGCGACTTCGCCTTCGACGCGATGACGATGGAAGTGCCGGCCGAGGCACTGAACGGACTCCGACAGCGACCCGAGATTCGCTACGTCGAACCGAACAACCAGATGCGGGCGCTGGCCGAGTCCACCCCGTGGGGCATCGACCGGGTGGACGCCGACCTCGCCATCGAGAACGGCGACACCGGCGAGGGTGCCGATATCGCTATCATCGACACGGGCATCGACGCCGACCACCCCGATCTGGCACCACACCTCGGCGACGGGACCGCGTACGTCTCCTGTGACGGCTGTGCGACCGCGTGGGACGACGACAACGGCCACGGGACCCACTGTGCCGGGACCGCCGCCGCAGTCGCCAACACCGAGGGCGTCGTCGGCGTCGCACCCGGTGCGACGCTCCACGCCGTGAAGGTCCTCGCGGCAGACGGCTACGGCTACTACTCCGACATCGCGGCCGGCATCGAGTGGACCGCCGATCGAGGCTACGACGTGGCGAGCCTGAGTCTCGGCGGTCCCTCGGGGTCGTACACGATGCAAGACGCGGTCCAGTACGCGACAGAGCGCGGCGTCACGGTCGTCGGCGCGGCCGGCAACGACGGCCCGTGCTCGGACTGTGTGATCTACCCGGCGGCGTACCCCGAGGTGATCGCCGTCTCCGCGACGAACAGCTACGACAGCCTCGCCGGCTTCTCCTCGACCGGGTCGGAGGTCGAACTCGCCGCGCCGGGTCGGAGCGTCTACTCGACGCTCCCCGGCGGGAGCTACGGCTACTACTCGGGCACCTCGATGGCCTGCCCGCACGTCGCGGGCGCGGCCGGCCAACTGATGGCCGCCGGCTACTCGAACACCGAGACCCGCGACCGACTCGCCGGCACGGCCGAGGACATCGGTCTGTCCACGAACGAGAGCGGGAACGGCCTGCTCGACGTGGAGGCCGCCCTCGCCGACGGCACCGGCGACACGCCGGTCGCGGTCTCGACCGGATCGGCCTCGTCGGTCGCCGAGACGACCGCCACCCTCTCCGGCACACTCGACGACCTCGGCGGGGCCGACTCCGCCGACGTGGCCTTCGAGTACCGCGAGGCGGGCACGAGTGGGACGACCACCACGACCGCCACGACCGAGACCGCGACCGGGACCGTCTCCGCCGACGTGTCCGGTCTCGCCTCGGGCACCGACTACGAGTTCCGCATCACGGCGACCGCCTCCGACGGCGACACCGACACCGGGACGTTCTCGTCGTTCACGACGGTCACGGCCGACACATCGGTCGTCGTCAGCACCGACTCGGCCTCGTCGATCACGGAGACGACCGCCACGCTCACCGGCACCGTCGACGACCTCGGCGGCGCGGACTCGGCCGACGTGAGCTTCGAGTACGGCCCGGCGGGTGGGAGCCTGTCGAACTCGGTCTCCGCCGGCACGGTCTCGGCGGCCGGATCGGTCTCGGCAGACGTGTCCGGTCTCTCGTCCGGGACGGACTACGAGTTCCGCGTCGCCGCGACCGCCTCCGACGGTGACACGGACACCGGCGGCGTCGCCGGCTTCACCACCGACGCGGACACCTCGGTCGTCGTCTCGACCGACTCGGCCTCGTCGGTCGGCGAGAACAGCGCCACGCTGGCCGGGTCGGTCGACGACCTCGGCGGCGCGTCCTCCGCCGACGTGAGTTTCGAGTACGGCCCGGCGGGCGGAAACTTGTCGAACTCGGTCTCCGCCGGCACGGTCTCGGCGGCCGGCAGCGTCGAGGCGTCGGTGTCCGGACTCGCTGCGAGTACGGACTACGAGTTCCGCATCACGGCGACTGCCTCCGACGGCGACACCGACACCGGGAACCTCGCGTCGTTCACCACAGACGCCGACCCCTCGGTCGCGGTCACGACCGACGCCGAGTCCTCGGTCGGCGAGACGACTGCGACCCTGAACGCGACGGTCGACACCCTCGGCGGCGCGTCCTCGGCCGACGTGACCTTCGAGTACGGACCCGCAGGCGAGGGGCTGTCGAACTCGGTGTCGGGCGGCACCGTGTCCAGCACTGGCTCTGTCTCGGCGTCGGTGTCCGGGCTCTCGGCGGGGACGGGCTACGAGTACCGGGCGGTCGCCGACGCCTCCGACGGCGACACCGACACCGGTGGCGTCGAGGCGTTCACCACCGACAGCCAGCCGACCGAGTCCGCACCGACCGTCGAGGGCATCTCGACGAGCGCACGGAGCAACCCGGCGCTGGCCCGGTTCCGCGTCAACTGGACGGTCGCGGACGCCGACGGCGACCTCTCGACTGTCGAGGTCACACTCGCAGACAGGACCGGCGTCGTCGCCAGCGACACGACCAGCGTCTCCGGCGGGAGCGCCAGTGCGACCTCGAAGCTCAAGACTCACGCGAAGGCCACCACCTTCGACCTCACCGTGACGGTCACCGACCGCGCGGGCAACACGAGTTCGCGGTCGACGACGGTCTCGCGGTAACGGTCTCGACTGGGGTCCCGGCGCGGCTCTCACGGCGGGCCCGTTTCACGCGGCGGCCACACCAGTTGGATTCGACACGGAATCCCGAACAACTATCAACGACGCGCGTGTTTCAGGTGTCGTGCGACGACGACTGCTCGCCGGGCTTGCACTCGGTGTCATGCTCATGCTGTCGGGCTGTGCGACCGTCTCGGTCCACTCGGACGTGGCGGGCGACAGCAGCATCTCGGAGTACCGAATCGACGTGAACACGACGACGACGGTCTACAGTCTGCTGAACGACCGGGCGGAGTCGGCCGGCTACGAGAACTTCTCCTCACAGCTCCGTGCCGGTATCAACGAGAGCAACGCCGAGTCGGTGACGGTCGACTCGGCCATCGAGGGCGAGCAGGTGCAGTTCACGCTGGTCGCCACCGGCTACGATCCGGTGTCGAACGAGAACCTGAACGTCACGACCGAGGACGGCACACTCGTCTACAGCGACACGACGTTCTACAACGCCTCCCAGTCGACCGACTTCGACGCCGGCGTCGGCTCCGACCTGGAGATGCGCTACACCGTCGAGATGCCGAACGACGTCGACACGGCTCGGGGTGCCGACTCGGTCAACGGGAGCGAGGCGACCTACAGCGCCTCCGGACCGGACGCCTTCTCCGAGACGCAGGTGTACGTGACGAGCGAGGCGTCGGCGGTGCCGGTGCCGGGCTTCGGCGTCACCGTGGCGGTGGTGGCAGTGCTGGGCGCGGCGCTGTTGCTCCGGCGCGGGCGGAACTGACTCCAAAAACTCAAAGCACTCGCCCCGAGTGGAGTTGGGTGTCGCAGGGTCCGGGGCGGGACGACGGGGTAGGGGTCGTTCGACCGACCCGGACCCGCTGCGACGCAACACGCGGGTGACTGGTTCTCGGCGTCTGTCCGACCGATTCGTGAGACGAGCGACGCTCTCGGAGACACCGTGCGCTTCGACCCCCCGTGGCGAGCGTCCCAGCGCGTCGTGTGGCTCGACAGCCGACTTCACATCGCTGGTCCGGAGCCCGGTTCGCTCGTACTCCCCTCACCTCCCCGACTGCTGGCGACGCGGCCTGCGCGCAGGTCCTCGCTGTCGCTCGGACACTGCGCGGTGTCGGTCGCCAGCAGCTCGCGTCCTGTCGGGGTCCGGGCTGCCGTCGCGTGGGTGACGAGTGTGGTGTGGTCTTTCAGCTCGAATGCGGCGCGCGCGACCCCGTGGTCTTCGTGAGCGGAACGAACAGGCCGGAGAGAGCGGGACGCAGTCGCCCACAGCACGCCTCACACCCGTAGAAGGCACTGCTTACCATCTGGAACGCACTGAGTAATTAAGTTCACACACGGCAGACAGTGACACGCACCATGACAGACCACCACGGTCACGACGGGACCGAGTCGTACTTCGAGTGTGCACTCTGCGGTGCGACCGACAGAAGTGACGCAATCGACTACGACACCCTCGGCTACCCCGTCTGTCCCGACTGTGGCTTCGGCCCCGGTCTGTCGGTGTGACGTGGTTGGCTCGACATGGACCCGTGGACCCCCCACGGGCCCCCACGACCGACACGTGTGGAATCCGTTCGCCTCGCCCCCTCAGACTCACTGACACACGCCCTCCGTTTTTCGGCTCAGACGGTGAACAACTCCGTCTCGGCAGGCACCGCGAACAGCCCCATCCGAACCCCGGCGTCCAGCCACCCGTAGCCGTACGAGAACGACGCCAGCGCGTTCACGAGGTCGTCCGACTCCCGGAAGTGCCGGCCGTCTTCGAGGTACGACTCGGCCATCTCCAGACACTCCGCCGCCGCGTCGGCCAGTGGCGTCCCCGCCGGGACCGCGACCTCCGCGACCGACAGCGCCTCCGCGAGCATCCCCTCGTACCGGTCCGTCTTCTCCACCAGATCGGCGGTCATACCACCGGCTCCGACCGCCGGCGGCTAAACGCTTGCCGACCGCGCACGGATCCCCGGACCCGTCCACGACTCGATCGCGGATCCCGCCTCGACGCTGCTCGTGACCGCCAGGTCGGCGAGCGCACCTGTCGTGACTCGGGTAGACAAGACTCGCCAGTTCGATCTGCCGAGAAGTCGGACCTACAGCAGCATCCGCAGCGCCCTCTGGTCGAGTGAGGCAATCCCGTCCACCACGTGGTTGTTCGAGATGTTCACAATTCCATCCGACAGCACAAGCTAAATACGCACTCGCAGGGTACGAGTAGTCATGACCGAGGACACGGAGACCGGAGCCGCCGAAACCGACGGCGGCGTCGTGGAGCACCGACGACTGATCGTCGCCGGGACGGGCATCGCGGGACTGACGGCGGCCATCTACGCCGCGCGGTCGAACAACGACCCACTCGTCTTCGAGGGCGACGAACCCGGCGGCCAGTTGACCCTCACGACCGAGGTGGACAACTACCCCGGCTTCCCCGAGGGCATCTCCGGGCCGGAACTGATCACCGACATGAAGTCACAGGCGAAGCGCTTCGGCGCGGAGACGAAGAACGGCGTGATCGCGTCGGTCGACGACGCCACGCGCCCCTTCCGCGTCGAGTTGACGAACGGCGACGTCTACACCGCCGACGCCGTCATCGCGGCCTCCGGTGCGAGCGCCCGGACGCTCGGCATCCCCGGCGAGGACGAACTGATGGGCTACGGGCTCTCGACGTGTGCGACCTGTGACGGCGCGTTCTTCCGGGGCGAGGACATCGTCGTCATCGGCGGCGGCGACGCCGCGATGGAGGAGGCCAACTTCTTGACGAAGTTCGCCGACACCGTCTACCTGATCCACCGCCGCGAGGAGTTCCGCGCGGAGGACTACTGGATCGACCGCGTGCAGGAGAAGGTCGACGCGGGGGAGATCGAGATCATGCGCAACACGGAGGCACTCGAACTCCACGGCACGCCCGAGGACGGCGTCGACCACGTCACGCTCGCTCGGCACCCAGACGGCCACCCGAAGGAGAAACTGGACGACCCCGAGTTCGCCGACGAGGTCGAGGTGTTCGACTTCGACGCGGGCGCGGTGTTCTACGCCATCGGGCACACGCCGAACACGGAGTACCTCCAGGGAACGGGAGTCGAGATGGACGACGAGGGCTACCTGCAGACCGCCGGCGGCTTCGACGGCGGGCAGACCGCGACCGCCGTGCCGGGCATCTTCGGCGCGGGCGACGTGGTGGACTACCACTACCAGCAGGCCATCACCGCCGGCGGCATGGGCTGTAAGGCCGCCATCGACGCCGACGACTACCTGGAGAGCGAGGTCGGCGCAGAGTCACAAGCGAGCGAACCGGCGGCCGCCGAGTCGGACGACTGACGCGACCGCGTTCCTTCCGGATCGGCCTCCCGTCGCCCGCGACTCACCAGTGCGGAGTCGGCACTCGATTCCCACAGACACTTAGGCGGTGACGACCGACCACGCCTATGGTCGACACCGAGGCGTACACCATCGAAGCACCGGACGGCAGCACCGAGGCGGTCGAACTCCCCGAGGGACTCGTCGACCTGCTCTCAGAGCAGGGCGAGTCGAAGGAGTCGGTCGTCGCGGACATCACCCTGCTCGCCTTCGCCCAGCGTGCCCACGCGCTGGTCCACCACTCGCAGGGCGACGTGACCGAGGACGTCGCGGCGATCGGCGAGAAGGCCGAAGAACTGTTCGAGGAGCGCTTCGGCGTCTCCTTCGCGGAAGCGACCGGCCACCAGCACTGACGCGGCCGCTCCTGCGTTCGACTCGGTCCCGACGACGCCCGAGGAGTGACGACGAACCCCGATTCGCTCGACGCGACGCCGGCCGATTACCGAGGAGCATCACCGGACCGTGACCGGATGAATTATGCGCATGGGTAATTTTTAGAGGGAGGGAGTCGTAGCTCGAACCGTCATGGCCGCGAAACGACCCCACCCCGGACTGGCCCACGTGACCGTCGTCCCGACGAACTTCGAGCGCGAGGAGACGACGTGTCCCTCCTGTGGCGAACCGCTCGCCGAGCACTGAGGCTCGTCTTTCGTCCGAATCCGACTTCTGTCCGTCGTGGAGAACTCGGTCGAACCGGCGACGAGAGCAGTCTCCCCCGTGAGACCGGCAGGGATACCTTCGGTGTCACTCACAGACCGGCGACGAACGACGAGAGACGATCGTTGAACGCGTCGGGAGCCTCCAGCATCGCCAGGTGTGCCGCGTCGGCCACCTCGGCGTACTCGCAGTTCGGCATCTCGTCGGCGAGATACTCGTGGTACGCGGGGGGTGTCAACCGGTCGTGCTCCCCGACCAGTGCGAGCGCGGGCGTCTCGATGCCGCCGAGTTCCCCCCGAACGTCGAAGGTGTGACACGACAGGAAGTCGCGTTCCGTGACCGACCGACCCGCGTCGCGCATCCCGGCGCGGGAGACCGCGAGCGTCGCCTCGTCGGGGTCGTGGAGCAGGTGGTCCGGTTCGTGGAGAAAGTCGACCGCGCGGTCGAAGTCGTCCGCGAGCCACGAGAGCAGGTCGTCCAGCACGGAGAGTTTCGCGCCCGTCCCGGCCAGCACCAGCCCCGCCGGGTCGTAGTCACGTTCCAGTGCCATCGTCAGCAGGACCGCCCCACCGAGCGAGTTGCCGACCAGCACCTCGGCGTCGACCGCCTCGGCCACCGCCAGGACGTCGTCTACGTACGCCGACAGCGCCGTGTACCCCGCTTCGGCGTCCACATCCTCACTGTCGCCGTGCCCCGAGAGGTCCACGGCGGCGACCGGGAACTCGTCCGACAGGCGGAACTGCGACTTCCAGACCGCGTGTGACCCGCCGCTCCCGTGGACGAACAGCGTGGTCGGTCCCGCCCCGCCCCGGTCCGAGTGGCGGTAGGCCGTCCGACGCCCGTGGTGCGTGACTGTCTCCATACAGCGTGGTTCCGCGCGACACGGTATAAACGCCCTGTCGTCTGTGGCGTAGCCGGTGGAGGTCGACTAGCGGGGTGGAACCGCTAGACAACTGTTTCGACGATACCCGACGCCCTCTGCCGATTTTCACGCGAAAGATTTAAATACTTAGCCGCCTAACTTCTGGTTAGGATTACACATGAGCACCCACCAGTTCGCACGCCGTGACGACCGTTTCCTCCGCCGGTACGAGTACGACGACAGCTGGGTCGTCGCAGGCGACCTCGGTGTCGCCGACGACGCAGTCAGCGTGGACGTCGTGGGGACGACCGCCATCGTCGTCATCGACGACGGCGAACGCGTCTCCGAGACCGAGTTCGAGCTTCCCGGCCCGGACGCCGAGGTCTCGATCAACAACGGCGTGCTGACCGTCACCGTCCGGAAGTAACCCCCGATAGAACTTCGATCCCTCCAGTCGATACACTACGTATGAAACTCATCGTCAAACCACTGAAGCAGAAGGACGCGGGCCGACAACTCGCAGCGATCGACAAGCAAGCGACCGAGGAGATGGGCCTCGAGGCGGGCGACTTCGTCCGCATCGAGGGCCGCGAGGGGACCGCCCTCGCGCGCGTCTGGCCCGGCTACCCCGAGGACCGGGGCACCGGCGTCGTCCGCATCGACGGCCGACTCCGCCAGCAGGCCGACGTCGGCATCGACGACCGCGTCGAGGTGACGAAAGCCGACGTGCAACCGGCCCGCAAGGTCACCATCGCGCTCCCCCAGCGACTCGGCATCCGGGGCAACATCGACACGCTGATTCGGCGTGAACTGGGCGGTCAGCCCGTCACCAGCGGCCAGACCGTCAAACTCCCGTTCGGCTTCGGCTTCATGGCCGGCGGCGGCCAGTCGATCCCGCTGAAGATCGCGTCGACCGACCCCTCCGGGACGGTCGTCATCAACCAGGACACCACCGTCGAGATCAGCAAGAAGCCCGCCGAGCAGATCCGCGGCGGCGAGGCCGCGGGCGGTGCCGGCGGCGAGGGTCCCTCGGTGACCTACGAGGACATCGGCGGCCTGGAGAACGAACTCGAACAGGTCCGGGAGATGATCGAACTCCCGATGCGCCACCCGGAACTGTTCAAACGGCTCGGCATCGAACCGCCGAAGGGCGTGCTCCTGCACGGCCCGCCGGGCACCGGCAAGACGCTGATCGCCAAGGCCGTCGCCAACGAGATCGACGCCCACTTCCACACCATCTCCGGCCCGGAGATCATGTCGAAGTACTACGGCGAGTCCGAGGAACAGCTCCGTGAGGTGTTCGAGGAGGCCGAGGAGAACGCCCCCGCGATCATCTTCATGGACGAACTCGACTCCATCGCGGCCAAGCGCGAGGAGGCCGGCGGCGACGTGGAACGCCGCGTCGTCGCCCAACTGCTCTCGCTGATGGACGGACTCGAAGAACGCGGGCAGGTCGTCGTCATCGGCGCGACCAACCGCGTGGACGCCATCGATCCCGCCCTGCGCCGTGGCGGGCGCTTCGACCGCGAGATCGAGGTCGGCGTCCCGGACCGCGAAGGCCGGAAAGAGATCCTCCAAGTCCACACGCGCGGGATGCCACTCGCCGAGTCTGTCAGTCTCGACGAGTACGCCGACAACACCCACGGGTTCGTCGGGGCCGACCTGGAGACGCTGACGAAGGAGTCGGCGATGAACGCGCTCCGGCGCATCCGCCCGCAGTTCGACCTGGACGACGAGGAGATCGACGCCGAGATCCTCGAGTCGCTGGAGGTCACCGACGACGACATGAAAGACGCGCTGAAGGGGATCGAACCTTCGGCGCTCCGCGAGGTGTTCGTCGAGGTGCCCGACGTGACGTGGGAGGACGTCGGCGGGTTGGAGGGGACCAAAGAACGCCTCCGCGAGACGATCCAGTGGCCGCTGGAGTACCCCGAGGTGTTCCAGCAGATGGACATGCAGGCCGCGAAGGGCGTGCTCCTCTACGGCCCGCCGGGGACCGGGAAGACCCTGCTGGCGAAGGCCGTCGCCAACGAGTCCGAGTCGAACTTCATCTCGGTGAAGGGGCCGGAACTGCTGAACAAGTTCGTCGGGGAGTCCGAGAAGGGCGTCCGCGAGATCTTCAGCAAGGCCCGCCAGAACGCGCCGACCGTCATCTTCTTCGACGAGATCGACGCGATCGCCACCGAGCGCGGCCGCAACTCGGGCGACTCGGGCGTCTCCGAGCGCGTCGTCTCCCAGCTCCTGACCGAGTTGGACGGGCTCGAAGCCCTCGAAGACGTGGTCGTGATCGCCACGACGAACCGGCCGGACCTGATCGACTCGGCGCTCCTGCGACCCGGTCGACTGGACCGGCACGTCCACGTCCCGGTGCCCGACGAGGAGGCCCGGCGTGCGATCTTCCAGGTCCACACCGAGTCGAAGCCGCTGGCCGACGACGTGGATCTGGATTCGCTGGCCCGCCGGACCGACGGCTACGTCGGTGCCGACATCGAGGCGCTCTGCCGCGAGGCGTCGATGGCCGCCAGCCGCGAGTTCGTCAACAGCGTCTCGAAGGAGGAGATCGGCGAGTCGGTCGGCAACGTCCGGGTCACGATGGCTCACTTCGAGGACGCACTGGACGAGGTCGGTCCCTCGGTGAACGACCGGACGCGGGAACGCTACGACGAGATCGAAGAGCAGTTCAAGCGCTCCGACTTCCGCCAGCAGGAAGCCGAGGTCAGTCGGACGTTCCAGTGATCGGCGGCGCGACTCCGGTCTGATCGCGGGCGGGCCTTCGGCTGACCACCGCGTGTCGACTACGGAACACGCTCGCGCGGCCTCGTCGGACTCCTCGATCAGTGGTGGGTCTCAGTACCCGTCTCGGCGATGGATTTCGCTGTTCCTGTGAGGACAGCACACGCGAGTGACACCGAGACAAATCCCGGCTAGACCGGCAAATTGGCGGATACGACGTCCAGTTTCCACCCAGGACGGCTATCACGGAGGCGCGTCGGCTGTCGACGTCGCTCGGTCCGTCGACGTCTCCGCCGTCCGGAGCACCACTCCGATCGCCAGGAAGGCTAGTGCCTGACCACTCCCGAGGACGAACGGTGCTCCTGTCGGGGCTCTGGGCCCGAGTGTCGTGACGCGAACGACGTTCACGGCGAAGAGAAGAGCCGGCACCAAGAGTAACAGACCGAGAGACTGTGACTGCACGTCGGTCCAGCGGACGGCGATAGCGAACGTCAGGAACCCCGGAACGATGCCGACGAGCATCAGTAGATTGAGGACTGCGAACCAGGCCGGTGGCTGTCCCCAGAGACCTGTGAGTTGGCCGAGGTTCACGACAGCAGTGACGGTGGCACCGCCTAGGCCGACGGTTGTGAAGACGGCGGCGGCACGGTTCAGCCAGGTGGTCCGACCGGGGAGCCTCGGATACAACCCCAACAGTCCCACGAAAGCCAGCATCCAGCCACCGGGGCCGAACACGTCTACTGCGGGTCGTGGCGCGATGTCCGTGAACACGTCTGCTCCCCAGAGCATCGCGAACACGGCAAACAACCCTGCCGCACCGAGAAAGGCTCCCGCACGCCATCGTTCGAGCGACTGCCACGGAACGGTGTCGGGACGTGACATACCAGGTGAACCAGTGGAGAGCGTGACAATAGCTCTATTTGGTACGCGCGTACTACAAGAGATTCGACAGGTTCGCAAAACGGACGCGGAGATCCGGTGGCCGCGTCTTCGTCCCGGATCGGCAGTCGGGCGACGTCCGGCACGTCGCTGGGTGGCCAAAGATATTATCAGTTCGACCGGCAAGGAGGGGTATGACGACCGACGAGGGCCCCGACGAAGCGTCGATGCTGACGCCCGAAGAGGCGTTCTCGGTGCTGGGCGACGACACACGCCTCGGGATCTTACAGGTACTCGGGGAAGCGGACGAACCGCTCGGCTTCTCGGATCTGTTCGACCGGGTGGAGTACGACGACCCGCCGAACTTCAACTACCACCTCAAGAAACTCCTCGGCCACTTCGTCGACAAGACTGACAGCGGGTACTGCCTTCGACAGGCCGGACAGCGCGTCGTCCAGGCAGTGCTCTCGGGGGCGGTCACCGAAGCGCCGACCCTCGACCAGACCCCGATCGACAGAGCGTGTCAACACTGTGGACACTCGCCGATCGAGGTCGAGTACCGGGAAGAACAGGTCGGGATGTACTGCACGCAGTGCGCCGGACAGTACGGCGATACGAACGACGTGGATACGTTTGATTCCTCGAAGGACGCCGAGCGCATCGGCTACGTCCACCTTCCGCCGGCGGGAGTTCACGGGCGAACGCCCGCCGAGATGACCGAGGCGGCGTTCATCTGGACCGTCGCACAGACACAGGCACTCCACAGAGGGGTCTGTCCCCGATGTTCGGCTCCGGTCAGTGACTCGGTGACCGTCTGTGAGACACACGAACCTACCGACGGACGCTGTGATCGATGCGATCGTCGGTACGCGGCCGTCGTGCACTGTCGGTGTGAGAACTGCCCGTTCGAACTCGGCGGCTCTGCTATCGGGTCGCTCCACACCGAACCAGACCTGCTGGCGTTCCTCTTCGGCCACGGCTTCGATCCGTTTTCGTCCCCGTTTCCGTCGACGATCAACGCCGCTTCCTTCGAGGAGGAACTCCTCGGGACCGAGCCACTCGAGTTGCAGTTCAGGTTTACCATCGGTGACGACGTCCTCGCATTGACCGTCGACGAGAGTCTAGACGTGATCGAGTCCACGACGAGCAAAGCATCGACGGATCGGGTGCAGTAGATTGTGCATCGACGAGACTCGTGTCTGGTCTGAAAGCGGACACGCGCTCTGTACTCGGCACCGCGTTTCTGTCTGTTCTTCAGGATCTCTTGCTCTTCGGGCGTAGATTCCACCGTACTCGTAGATATCGGCTGTCGCCGAACCAGTACACCGCGAGAAGCGACCGCCGACAGAGAGTCGACTGCCGACTCCTACTGACCTACTCCAACCGACCGACGTCCGACAGCACCGCACTCGCCGTCTCGGGACCGCCGGCACCGCGACCCGACAACGAGAGATTCCCGGCGTGGGCCGTCTCCAGTTGGACGATGTTCCGGGTGCCCGACACGGCGAGCGTCCCGTTCTGCGGGACGAGGCGCGGGCCGACCCGGACACCCTCGGCAGTCGCCTCGCCGATCAGTCGGATGGTGCGCCCGTCCTCTGCGGCGAGTTCCAGCGCACTGCCGGGGATGTCCACGATACCTTCCACCTCGGCGTCCGCGAGGGTGAACTCCCGGTCGCCGTCCGACAGCAGGTTGGCGAGGATCACGCACTTCAGCGCCGCGTCGGTGCCCTCCACGTCGAAGGAGGGGTCGGTCTCGGCGACGCCGAGGTCCTGCGCCTCCGCGAGGACGTGTTCGTAGCCCAGTCCCTCGGCGGCCATCCGGGAGAGGATGAAGTTCGCGGTCCCGTTGAGCACGCCCCGCGCCGTCGAGATGTGTCGGGGGTCGAAGTCCGCGATGGTCGACAGCACCGGGATGGCCCCGCCGACGGTCGCCTCAAACAGCACCGACCCGGCGCTGTCGGCTTCCAGCGCTCGCACGTCGGCGTACCGCTCCGCGACCGGACCCTTGTTGGCGAGGACGGCGTGCCGGTCCGATTCGAGTGCGGATCGGACGTGCGAGAAGCCCGGTTCCGCGTCGCCGAGCGTGGTGGGAGTCGCCTCCACGAGCACGTCGTAGTCCGCCGCGAGGGCGTCCGCCGGATCGAGATCGCCGACCACGCCCTCGGTGTCCTTCCGGGCGAGGATCGTCTCGGGGTCGAGCGTGGCGGGACCGGCAGTCCCCCCGGTTGCGTCCGCGACCGCCGCAGTCGAGGAGTCCGCGACCGCGACGACCTCGTGGCCGTACTCGCCGGCGAGTTCGACGACCGAGCGGCCGACCGCACCCGCGCCGAGGACGGCGAGTCTCACGCCGACCCCTCCGGGAGCGGTTCGACGACACGAAGGTCCTTCTCGCGGGCGACCGCCCGCACCGTCGCCAGGACGTCCTCGGTGTGGCCGGACCGCGTGGCGAGTCGCAGGCGTGCGCTCGACACGTCCTCCGTTCCTTCGGGTGCCGACAGCGAGAGGTCGGTGACGGAGCCGTCGGTCGAGTCGGCGATGCGCCGGAGCGTGTCGGAGAGGTCGGTGTCCACCAGGTGACCGACCAGCAACAGGGTGAGTTGCTCGCCGTAGCGTTCCGCGCCGGCCTGGATGACGTTGATCCCGTTCTCGCGGAGCGCCTCGACGATGCGGTCGAACCGGTCCGGGGGACACTCCAGATCGACCTCCACGGGGATACGACCCCGTGGGGTGAGGTTGCCGCGTTCGTGGAAGATGGAGAGGAGGTTGCCGCCGTTCTCGGCGATGGGACGTAGGGCGTCGAGCAGTTGGCCCGGTTCGTCGACGAGTTCGAGGCGGACGGTGTGGGCCTGAGGTCGCTCGCCGCCGTCGGTCTCCGGGAGGTCGTCGCTCTCGGCGTCCTCGACGTCGGCGGCGTCGACCGCCGACCCCGCGTCGGGTGCGTCGAGGCTCGCGTCCTCGCTCATCGGCGCACCCCCGGACGCCGCGACCCTGTTGTGTGCGACAGTCCGGCGGGTGGCTGTCGCTCGGTGCCGATCCAGCACGTGGGTCGCGTGCCCGTTGGCATACGTGGTGAAAATCGGGCGAGGCGTTATAAGTTTTCGTCGGTTGCGTCGGACGACCGACCCCCCACGCGGTCCGGTGGCGACCGGACCCGCACCGTGCCCGAGGGACGGCGATGAGCGAGTCACCGGTCGCGTCGCCAGCAGTCGGAGAGGTGTGGGGAGTACCGCGACAACCGGCGTCCGAACCGGCCCAGCGACACGCCGAGAACACGGTCCGAGGTGCGTGGGACCCGACACGACAGGGCCTCGGGAGACCGACGAATCCACCAGACTGCGCGCCGACTCGCTGTGGGTACGACAGCTATTTCCGGCACGCCCGCCTTATATAACCCGTCCATGAGTTACATCATGGCGTCATCACCATCACGCCCCCCTTCGGGGCAGATCACCAATGGACGATACATCCAAATACCTGATACACGCCGACATCGCCGCCGACGGGGTGGTAGAGCGGAGTGACGTCGTCGGGGCCATCTTCGGGCAGACCGAAGGGCTCCTCGGTGACGACCTCGACCTCCGCGACCTCCAGCAGTCGTCGAAAGTCGGCAGAATCGACGTACAGATCGACAGCGAGAACGGCCAGTCTCACGGGACCGTCACCATCGCCTCCAGTCTCGACAAGGTGGAGACGGCCATCCTCGCGGCCTCGCTCGAGACCATCACCCGCGTCGGCCCGTGTCGGGCGACCATCGAGGTGGCCGACATCGAGGACGTGCGCGCCGCGAAGCGACGCGAGGTCGTCGAACGCGCGAAGCAACTCCTCACCGACTCCTTCGACGACAGCGTGATGGACTCCCGCGAGATTCTCGACGAGGTACGGGAGGCCGTCCGCGTCGAAGACATCACCGAGTACGCCGGTCTCCCGGCGGGCCCACACGTCGCCGACTCCGACGCGATCATCGTCGTCGAGGGGCGGGCGGACGTGTTGACCCTGCTGAAGTACGGGATCAAGAACGCCATCGCGGTCGAGGGGACGAACGTCCCCGAGGCAGTCGCGGACCTCACGGCCGAGCGCACCGTGACGGCCTTCCTCGACGGCGACCGTGGCGGGGAACTGATCCTGCGGGAACTCGCGCAGGTCGGCGACGTGGATCACGTCGCCTTCGCCCCCTCGGGCAAGTCCGTCGAGGACCTCGCGCGCCACGAGGTGATGTCTGCACTGCGTGACAAGATCGACTACGCGACGCTCGTGGAGTCGGGCGAACTCGATTCGGCAGGGTCGGCCGAGCCGACCGACGCGGAGGACACCGCACACCCTCGGACGGGGTCGCGGGCGACGACTGAGTCGCCTGCGGCCGACACTCCCGATGGGGAGCGCGTCCGATCCGAGACCGGTGTCGGTGCCGTTCAGTCGGCCGACACCGGTAGTTCGTCCGGTGAGCGTGTGCCGACCGACGCGGTCTCTTCCGCGTCCACCGCGTCGACCACACCGACGGAGACGTCGACAGCCCAGCCGACCACGGGTCACTCGCCGACCGGCACGGCCGCCGACGACGAGTCGACCACCGCCGAGTCGGTACCCGACGACGTCGGGTCGACTCCGGCCGACGGAGCTGAGGGCGACACCGACTCGGACGAGTCGACAGCCGAGACTGCGAGCGATGCCGGCGGCTCGACCGAGGAGACGACGTCCGGGACGGACGAGTCGGCCGAGAGTGGCTCGGGCGCGACCGACGCGGACGCCTCGGACGCCCCGGACGACTCGGACAGTCCGGACACCGAATCGACGGCGACGCTCCGAGGGCACGTCTCGGACGTGATCGACGGCGAGTTGGGCGTCGTCAGACTGCTCGGTCCCGACCTCGCCGTCCTCGACGAGACCGACGCGGGGGAGGCGTTCACGGCGCTGGAGTCCAGCGACCCCGTGCCCTTCGCGGTCGTCCTCGACGGTCCCGTGAGCCAGCGACTGCTCGACGTGGCGGCCCAGCGCGGGGTCGATCACCTGATCGGCGAGTCGACCGAACAGTACGTCAAGAAACCGGTGAGCGTGCGGGTGCGGACCGCAGAACAGCTCCGAGCGAGCTGATCGACATCCGGCGATTCGACCGGCCCCGACCGGAGCACCGGTTCGCCGGTCGCGACTCGCGTCAGTCGTCGGCGGGTGCGCCGATGGGGTCTTCGATACCGTCGAAGGAGCCGAAGTGGAGCACCTCGTCGGTCTCACGCCGGAGCTTTCGCTCGTTCTGGAGGTCGTCGCTCTCCTCGACCGGGTAGCCCATCGTGAGCAGCATGACCGGTTCGTACTGGTCGGGGACGTCGAACTCGCTCAGGACGCCCTCGGCGTCGAACCCGCCCATCGGACAGGTGGCGACGCCGCGGTCCCAGGCCGCGAGCATGACGCTCATCGCCACCAGCGCGGTCGAGCGCGTCGTCCAGACGCGGCGGTCTTCCTCGTCCATCTCGGCCATCCCCTCGGCCGTCTCGATCAGCGCCTCCTTCACGTCCTCGTTCGGGATGTAGTCCTTGTCGAGCCAGTCCTGGAAGACTCGGTCGGCGTGTGCCGAGGGGTCTTTGTTGCCGAGGACGACCACACCGGCCGGCGCGTCGGTGACGTGTTCCTGGTCGTTGGCGACACCGCGCAGGCGCTCGCGGTCCTCGTCGTCGGTCAGGACGAGGAACTCCCACGGCTGGAGGTTGAAACTGGAGGGCGCGAACGTGGCGTCCGCGAAGATGTCGTGGATCGTCTCCTCGTCGAGCGACTCGTCGGTGTACTCGTGGACAGAGCGGCGGCTCCGCAGTGCTTCGCTGAGTTCCATCGAGTGAGGGTAGGGGCGGGAGTGGTAAAGCGAGCGCGGACGCGGGGCTGGTTGCCGCTTTCTGTATGCTACCAGCAAACACGAAATAATCAGTAACTTGCGTGAAATCTACTAACAGTGGCGCAACCCGATTGCACGATGTTACCGCCCGAGACTGGCGTCGTGACGACCGACGCCGAGGGCAGTGACCGACCACCGACGAGCGACCAGTGACCGGCAACGGTTTGTCGCGGGCGAGTGAGACAGAGTCGTGAGACGGAAGACGCAACTCGGGTTCGTCGTCAGCCTCCACCTCGTCCTGTTCTCGACCGCGGCGGCGGCAGGCGGAGCGACTACGGCGGGCCTAGCGTTCGGTACCGTGAGCGCACTCGTCCTCGCCGTCACGCTGTTCTACGAACTGTCGGTGCCCACGTGATCACCGGCATGTGATCACTCCCGGCGGCGTTCCTTCATCCCCTGCCGGGTGAACTGCGGCTTGGCGCGCAGGCCCTTCTTGGACCGGAAGGACCGCCACAGCAGGAACGCGATGGGGAGTGTCCCCACCGCCGCGATCACCGGCGGAAGCACGTTGTTCGGGGTCGGGAACGCGTAGAGGATGGCCGTCGAGAGGATACCCACCGCGAGCAGGAAGCCGTAGACGATGCGCTTGGCGAGTTTGTCGAAGACGTTGTTCTTGTCCTCGACCCGGACGTTGACCGTCACGTTCTCGCGCTCCACGCGGTCCAGTACGCGTTCCAGTTTCGGCGGGACCGTCACCAGCGACTTCGCGGATCGCTGGACCTGGTCGCCCGCCCCTTCGAGGAACTGCTTGATCGACTCCTCGCGGTAGCCCTCCTCGGTCAGGTAGTCCGTGGCGACCGAGATGAAGTCGAACTCGGGATCGAGCGTCACACAGACGCCCTCCACGACCGTCGCCACGCGCAGGACCAGCGCGAGGTTCCGGGGCAGGCGAAGCGGGAACTCGTAGATGGTGTTCTCGACCTGTTCGATGATCTGATTGACGCGGTACTGCTCGATGTCCTCGCCACGGGCGTCGGCGATGGCGAGTTCCATCACGTCGCCCATCACCTGCCGGTCCGCCTCCGGCGACAGCGTCCCCATCTCGATGAGCGTGTCGAGGATGCCGTCGATGTCCTGGTTCGCCACGGCGATGTAGAACTCGACGATCTTCTCCTGGATGAACGGGTCGACTCGGCCGGACATCCCGAAGTCGTAGAAGATGATCGAGCCGTCGTCGTCCACCGCCAGGTTACCGGGGTGCGGATCGGCGTGGAAGACGCCGTCCTCGACGATCATCTGGAGGTAGATGCGCTGGAGTTTCGTCGCCAGTTCCGTCCGGTCGAACCCCATCTCGTCGAGCGTCTCGACCTCGTTGATCTTCACGCCGGGACAGTACTCCATCGTCAGGACGCGCGGCCCCGACGCCGACTCGATCACGTCCGGGATGCGGATCGCCTCGTCGTCGGCGAAGTTCGACTGGATCTCGCGGAGCATCTGGCCCTCCCGGCCGTAGTCCATCTCCTGGCGGATGGTCTCGGCGAACTCCTCGGTGAGGTTCTCGAGCGAGAACGCCCGGCCCTGTCCGATGAACCGCTGGACGAGGGGCATCGACCACCGGAGGACGCGCAGGTCCGCCTCCACCAGCGACTCAATGCCCGGTCTCCGGACCTTCACGGCGACCTGCTCACCCTCGTAGGTGGCGAGGTACACCTGTCCGAGACTCGCGCCGCTGATCGCCTCGGTGTCGAACTCGTCGTACACCTCCTCGACGGGACCGAGTTCGTCCTCTAACACCTCCTTCGCGCCGGCCCACTCGGCGGGCGGCACCTCGTCCTGGAGACTCGACAGCACGTCGACGTACTGCGGCGGGAGGATGTCCGGGCGCGTCGAGAGCAGTTGGCCGAGTTTGATGAACGTCGGCCCCAGCGTCAACAGCGACTCGAGCAACACCTCTGCGCGGTGGACACGCGTCTCGGCGTCCACCGAGCGTGTGCCGCCGAACAGCAGGAAGCGCCGTCGGTCGCGCGTCCACGCGACGAGCAGTGGGAAGAACTGGTAGACGACGACGAAGAACCGCCAGTAGGCGCGGAGGGAGACCAGCGTCACCACCCCGCCGTTAGGCGTCCTCGACGGGGATGGTCCGTTCCGGCGTCGCTTCGCGCTTGGGCAGGTGGAGTTCGAGGACGCCACGGTCGATATCGCCGCTGGCGTCCGCGCCGGTCACGTCCGGCGGCAGTGGCAGTTCCGCGTCGAGGAACAGCGACCGGTCCTCGCTGACGTAGCGGAACTCCGGCGGGAGTCGCTTGTCGCGTCGCGCCTCGATCACCAGTTTTCCGGTCTCGACTGACACGTCCAGCGTGTCGGCCGTCACGCCCGGCAGGTCCATCACGAGGAGGTACTCCTCGTCGCTCTCCAGCAGATCGGCGAACACGGCGTCGGGGAGTTCGCGCAACGCGTCGCGCAAGGCTGACATAGATCTGTCTAAGGGGGCGGGGTCGAAAAAGCCCGCGATACAGTACGGGACTCGGTGGCAGGCGGCACGGGCCCGGGGATCGTCTCGGCTCGGACGGCCTCAGCGCTCCCGTGACACCCACACGTCCCGGTCGGCGTCGCCGCGATCGACGATGCCCACGTCACACTCGATCTCGGCCAGTCGCTCGAAGGTCGGCGGCGAGACGAACCGCGAGGCGGCCGACCGGTCGCGGCTCGCACCCAGGAGGACGAGGTCGTAGGCGTCCGCGTTCGCGCTGATGAACTTCGTGACCTCCGACCGGGCGACCCGCGTCTCCACCGGGCCGGTCGCGGTCTCCACGAGGTTCGCCAGTTTGGTCTCCGCCGACCGTCGCTCCGACTCGCGCTCGATACAGGTGCAGACGCTCACCTCGCCGGTCTTGCCCGCGAGTCGTTCCGCGAAGTCGATCATCGCGTGGGCCGAGTCACCCGGCCGCGCGACCGGGACGAGGACGCGCTTCCACTGGTCCTCACCGCGTGTCGCCCGGAACGCGACCGCGTCGATGGGTCCCGAGAAGATGCCCCGGACGAACGGCGAGAGCAGGCCGTCTTCGGTCTCGTAGGGCGTCACGACGAGATCGCAGTTGGTCGCGCTGGCGGTGTCGATGGCGGTCTGTGCCGACCCGCCGTCGGCCGCGACGACGACCTCACAGGGGACGCCGACCCGACTCCGGATCGTCGCGGCCTGCGCTTCCAGTCGCTCTGCGGCGGTCTCGGCCGCGCGGTCCGCGACCGCCTGCTCGAAGTCGTCGTCGAACGACGCCCGAACCTCGTCGGGCAGGTCGGCGGGCGTCTCGGCGTCGTGGGCCGCGAGCACCGCCCGCTGTGCGGCCGCCATCTGCTCGTCGTCCACGATGTCGAGCAGGACGACCTTCCCGGCGTCGTGGGCCGCCGCGAGGCGCGCGCCGAAGACGGCGGTGGTCTCGCTCGTCTCGCCGCGCATCGGGACGAGGACGTGGTCGTCGGCCTGCGTCGTCCCGTACAGGTAGCGGGCGCGCTCCTCGTAGAACTCCTCGCGCCAGACGGCGAACGCGACCGCGACGATGCCGCCGGAGACCGCCACGCCGAGGACGTACGCCGCCGCCGGATCGAGGGCGGTGCCCAGCACCGTCACCGACTCGCCACGGGCGCTCACGAGCACCAGCAGGGCGGTGGAGAACGCGGCCGGTTCCTCGACGTTCGCGACCCACGTGATCGCGCCACAGAGCATGATCGACAGGCCGGCGCTGACCGGACTGATCGTCCCGGCGGAGACGCCGCCGAGACCGAGCAGGGAGAGTTCCAGCGCGACCCACCCCGCGACCGCCCCGGCGACCAACCCACCGACGAACGTCGTCGGCGAGGAGTACTTCCCCTGCGGGTCGGCGAAGAGGGTGTACGTGCCCGACGCGAGCGGCGGGAAGAGCAGAAACGAGAGGTTCGTCAGGTTCGTGACCTCGGTGACGAACGCGATCAGGACCGGGACGAACAGGAGGGTCGTGAGGTGGAGGAGGTTGTTCGTGTCCTCGACCCACCGGCGCAGTTCCCCGAGTTCTCTGCGCTCGATCCGCCGAACGCGTCTGCGGAACGCGGTGAGTCGTGCCCGGACCCTGTCCAGCATCGGTTTCGATTGTCGCGTGGCGGGCAAGAACGTGACGGAGCGCGGTCGGCGGGGAGACCGATCTTCCGACAGTGTGACGCGAACTGTTAGGTGACTGGCGTGTGCCGAGCTAGTGTGAACGAGCGACAGACCGCCGCCGCGAACGTCGTGATCGGCTCACTCGTTCTCGTGAGCATCGTCGCCCAACCGGGACCTCGACAACTCCTCGCTACCCTCCAGTCGTCACCGGCACTGCTCGGGATCGGCCTCTTCGGTACCGCGCTGGCGGTCGTCGCTGAGCAAGCCGACCGACGATTCGACTGGCGGGGAGCGAGCGCCCTGCTCGCCGTGGTTCTCGTCGTCCCGTTGCTCGCGGCCGGGTACGCCGTCGCCGGTCTCGTCGGCGTCCGCGTGACTGCCTCGCTCGTGATGCTCGGCGTCGTCGTGATCTCGGTCGTGAAACTCCTCCGGACGCAGTCTGGAGGATCGGAGACGGCAGACGCGGTGGAGTAGCCGAGTTACGCCCGCAGGTCCTCGACCGCGTCGAGCGTCAGCGCGATGGCCCGGCCGACGTTGTTCTGGGCCTTCTCCGGCAGTTCCTCGTCGGAGTCCGCACCCTTCTGGGTGCCCTCGACCAGGTTCCCGTCGACCGTGCAGATCGCACCGGCCTGCAGGCCCTTCCGGCGTGCGAGCGTGAACACCGTGGCGGCTTCCATCTCGACCGAGAGGATGCCCGCCCGCTCCCAGTCCTCGACGTACTCGTCGGTCTCGGCGTAGTACGCGTCGTCCGACGCGATGGGACCGACGTGGACGTCCTCGTCGTTCGCCTCGGCGGAGTCGACGAGCGCCGACAGCACGTCGTAGTCCGGGACGGCGGGGTACTCGACGGCCTCGTAGCGTTTCGAGGTGCCCTCGTTCTTCGCCGCGCCGGTGGCGACGATCATGTCGCCGATCTCGATGTCCGACTGGAGCGCGCCGGTGGTGCCGACGCGAATGAACGTCTCGCACCCGACGTTCGACAGTTCCTCGACCGCGATGGCCGCCGAGGGACAGCCGATTCCGGTGGAGCAGATCGTGAGCGGGACGCCCTCGTAGGTCGCGTTGACGAGTTTGTACTCGCGGTTCTGCGCGACGGTCTCCGCGTCCTCGCAGTGGCCGGCGATGCGGTCCACGCGACCGGGGTCGCCCGGGATCAGCGCGATGTCGTGTACGTCGCCCTCCTCGACCAGTAGATGCGGCTGTTTCGCCATACCGGCAGTCGTCGCGTGTGCGGCAAAAGCGGTCCGATCGAAGGCGGAGGACGCTCAGCGCGCCCCGCTCTCGTCGGGGGTGTAGCCGCCGTACTGGAGGAGTTCGCGGGCGCGGTCGGGTTTGGCGAGGAACACCTCGCGGTCGGCCGGGAGGTTCTCGGCGGTGAAGCAGTCGCGCGGCACGGCGAGCGTCCCGGCGGGGACCCCCTCGTCGCCCACGACCGGGAAGTGTGCCCCGCCGAGTTTCATCACGAGCGGTGTGTCGAGTCGAGCGATGCCCTCGTCGGGGGCGTACAGTTGCTCGTTGACGCGTTCGTGGTCGGCGCGGTGGATGACCGCCCGGTCGTCGTCGTGCGGTTCGACGTACAGGCGACCGAGGTAGTAGCCGGCGGAGAACTGTTCGAACATTGCTATGCTATGCCGTACCAAGACTGTTCTCGTTTGTAAATCTTTGCGAAAGGCTTTTTATAGACGATCAAATCCGGGACTGTTCGGTTCTCGGCGAGATTCGTCGGGAATCGTGTCGTGAGTCGGCTGTCTGGTGGACTCGGTGGGGAATCCGGCTGTCGCAGTCCCCCCACACCTCCCCGACTGCTGGCGACGAACGTGCGGGCAGGTCACTCGCTGTCGCTCGGACACTGCCCGGTGTCGGTCGCCAGCAGATCGCGTCCTGTCGGATTCCAGAACCGGCGGTAGCGAGCGTTCAACCGGCTATCTGGCGGAGTTGGAAACCTCGAAATCGGTGATAGATGGTGGGTTGCGTGCGACTTCACTGATAAGTCTGGCGCGTGCGAGAACCGCGCGCGAGGGAGGTGAGCACGGGCGGTGCGGAGAACTTCGGGCGGTGTTGAGAGAAGTCAAGAGGTTGGGGAAGACGAGGTGCAGTGCCGTCGCGGTCGCGGATGCGGTTGCGGTTCTGCTGGGCGGTGCGCTACGACGAGTGGCGGTGCTGGTGCAGTAGCTGTCGTGGGCGCGAGTTGCGGTGGCGTAGCTGTCGCGGGTTGCGGTGCTGTCGGTACAAGAAACCTCCACCACCTCACGTCACACGTTCCTCGTTCGTCCGGACAAGAAACTACTAACCCGCCGCCACACCAACGACGGGCCATGCACCACGACGAGTCGCGCGACCTCTACGACCGCGCTCTCTCCGTCATCCCCGGCGGGGTGAACTCGACGGTCCGGGCCATCGACCCGTACCCCTTCTTCGTCCAGCGCGGCGACGGCGCACACGTCGTCGACGCCGACGGCAACCGCTACCTCGACTTCGTGAACGCCTACGGCCCACTGCTGTACGGCCACGACCCACCCGAGCAGGTCCAGTCGGCGATCCAGTCGTACTCCGCCGAGGGACCGATGTACGGCGCGCCGACAGAGATCGAGGTCGAACTCGCCGAGTTCCTCGCGCGCCACGTCCCGTCGGTCGAGATGACCCGGTTCGTCAACAGCGGGACCGAGGCCACGGTCTCCGCCGTCCGACTCGCCCGTGGCTACACCGGCCGGGACAAGATCGTCGTCATGCGCGGCGGCTACCACGGCGCACAGGAGACGACCCTCGTCGAGGGCGAGGCGGGCCACGTCCACCCGAGCAGTGCCGGCATCCCGGCGGAGTTCGCCCAGCACACCATCCCGGTGTCGTTCAACGACCCCGAGGAGATCACCCACGTCTTCGAGCGCCACGGCGACGACATCGCGGCCGTCCTCACCGAACCGGTGCTGGGCAACACCGCGACCATCCTCCCGGTCGACGGCTACCTGGAGACGCTCCGCGAGTTGTGTGACGACCACGGCGCACTGCTCGTCTTCGACGAGGTGATGACCGGCTTCCGGGTCGGCGGCCTGCAGTGTGCCCAGGGGAAGTTCGGCGTCACGCCCGACGTGACCACCTTCGCCAAGATCGTCGGCGGCGGGTTCCCGGTCGGTGCCATCGGCGGGAAGGCCGAGATCATGGAGCAGTTCACGCCCTCCGGCGAGGTGTTCCAGGCCGGCACGTTCAACGGCCACCCGGTCGCCATGGCCGCAGGGTTGGAGTATCTCACATACGCCGCCGAGCACGACGTCTACGAGCACGTGAACCGCCTCGGCGAGCGTCTGCGCTCGGGGCTGACCGACATCCTCGCGGAGAAGGAGCCGACCTACACGGTCGTCGGCACCGACAGCATGTTCAAGGTCGTCTTCTCCCGCAGGGGCCCCGACGACCTGACAGACCAGTGTGACTCCGGGTGTCGCCAGCGGGCCGACTGCCCCCGGTTCGACCACTGTCCGAAGAACGGGGCGGACGTGCAGGCCGCCGAGACGAACCGCTACGAGCGCGTCTTCTGGCACGAGATGAAAGACGAGGGCGTCTTCCTCACGCCGAACCAGTTCGAGTCCTGCTTCATCAGCTACGCCCACACCGAGGCGGACATCGACCGGACGCTCGAAGCGTACGACGCCGTGCTCTGAACGACCACCGTCGTCCGGCCACGCGCGTTTCGTCGTGGCGGCGAGCGAACACCGCTGTGCGGGTGCGGTTCCGCTGGGAGGTGCGTCAGATCGCGTAGCTGTGCCGTCGCGGTCCTGTCACCGTCACGGCGTCTGCACCGACGTCCAGGCAGCCTGTGACTCGTCGAGACGAAGAAGAACCCGAAAAAGATGGGCCCTGCCGGATTCGAACCAGCGACCGCCCGGTGTCCCACGACCGCCGACCGCACCCGCAGACGACGACCGGTATGAGCCGGGTGCTCTAACCAGACTAAGCTAAGGGCCCGACAATCGCAGGTTCCGACCGGCCGAACTTTAGCCTACCGGGATACCGACGCCCTCCGTGAGATCGAAACGTCGAAGGGACAAGCGTTAACACCACATGTTTGGTTAGTTCTGGTATGCGTGGCTCGGGAGCGGCGTTTCGAGGCGAGGACGACGACCGGGACCTCGGAGCGGTACTCGACGACCTCAAGAGTGCCGGCTGTGCCGTCCTCGTCACCGGGACCGCCCCCGAAGCCTGTGTCGCCGCCTCACAGAAACTGTTCGGTGCTCCACACCAGCACAGACGCCGTGTCCTCGTCACCCACGAGACCGGGTCGGACGCCGACCGCTGGCTCCCGGAGGGCGTCTCCGTCTGCGACGAGACCGAACTCCTCCGTCCCCCACTGATCGGCCGAGACACCGCGAGTGACTCGCCCGCCCCCGACGACACCGCGCTCGACGGGCCGACGATCGACGACCCAGAGACCGACGTCTCCGGAGTCGAGACGCCGGCACACGGCGGCCCCACGACAGAGCCACCGGACGGCGGGCCGACGGCCGAACCGTCCACGACCGCCCTCGACCGCCTGCGGAGCGACCTCTCGGACGTGATCTCCGACTACCAGTCCGACCGACTCGAACCCGGCGAGGTCCGCGTCGGGGTCACCTCCGCCGACGCGCTGGCGAGCAAGTACGGCCGGACCGAACTGCTCTCCTTCGTCCGGACCGCGACGGCGCTGATCCGGGGGGTGCGCGGCCTCGGTCACCTCCAGTTGGGCCAGTCGCGGGACGGGGACCTCGTCCCACTGCTCGACGACCTGTTCGACGCCCGTGTCGACGTGCGGAAACAGCCCGGTCTCCCGGCCGAGCAACGCTGGCACGTCCCCGGCTACGGCACGACCGAGTGGATCCGGATCGAGGAGTGAGCGACGGGCCGGCGGCGAGCAAGTGGACGCCGACGCTACGCCCGAAGCGTCACGTCGCCGTCCTCGACCCGAACCAGCGAGTCGAACAGTTGCGTGAGTCTGGCGACCGTCTGGTCGTCGTGAGCCGTCGGGTCGAGGTGGAAGTGTGCCAGCGCCTCGACCGACGCGAACCGGCGACAGATCGTGTGGAGAAACCGGAAGACCGTCGCGAGTGGCGCGTACTGCAACATCGTCGTCACCGAATCGACACAGACGACCACCCGGTCGTCGGTCTCGGCCCACGCCGAGAGCGTGTCGCTGACCGCGATGCCGACCCCGGTCAGGTCGGTCGGCGAGGCGCGCGTCACCTCCACGTTCCCGGTCGCCGCAGACTGCCAGTCGTCGTCGCCGGCGGCCATCTCCCCGACCGTCACCAGTCGCACCGCTGTCGGCAGGTCTCCCACCCTGTCGGCCCACCGGTCCAGCCAGTCGGCCGGCGTGTCGAGATAGCTGATCACCAGCACACGAGTCGCGGCCGTCTCGGCCGGCGTCAGTAGCGCGAACCCGGTGTCGCGGGAGGTCGAGTCGAGCGACTCCGAGAGGAGGAGGACGTTGCGCTGACGCGGAAGTCGGTCGTGGAGTGGAGCCATCTCAGATCGCCGATTCGACGGCGTCGAGCACTGGAACGATCGGTTCGTCCGGATCGAGCGAGATGACCAGCCCCGCGTCGGCGTGGAACAGTCGGACGAGCGTGAGTCGGTCCTGGCGAGTGACGATCGACCGGACCTCCCCGGCGTGTGGCAGGAGTTCCTCCGAGAACAGGTCGCGCTCGGTGAAGTCGATGTGGACGTACGAGTGAACCTCGTCGAAGTGGTCGAGCATCGCCTCGCGGCCGCCGTAGGTGTCGAGCGTCTCGGGAGAGGCGTACAGGATGCTGAACGCGTCGGGCGTGTACTCGATGACAGCGTGGACGGCGTCGCCTGCAACCTCGCGTGCGGCGGTCAGTCCGGCGTCGGCGTCGAAATCGACCAACTGAGAAGTGTTCTCGACCACGGCTCTGTGATAACTCACGCGGCAGTGTTGAAGTATCTACTGGCACTCGTGAGACGAGAGACCGACTCGGAGGCCCCCGGCAACACGCTCAAGTACGGCGAATGTGTCGGAGCACCAATGACACGCACTGCCCTCGTCACCGGCGCGTCCGGTGGCATCGGTCGGGAACTGGCGACGCTGTTCGCCCGCGACGGCCACGATCTGGTCGTCGTCGCCCGGAGCGAAGAGGAACTGATCGAACTCGGGAACCGGCTACAGAACGACTACGGCGTCACCGTCACCGTGGTCGTGAAGGACCTCGCCGACCCCGACAGCCCCGCGGAGATCCAGTCGGCACTCGACGACAGAGGCGTCGACGTCGACATTCTGGTCAACAACGCCGGCTTCGCCACCTACGGCCGCTTCCTCGACACCGACCTCGACACCGAACGCGACGAGTTACAGGTGAACGTCCTCGCCGTCACGGAGTTGACGAAACGCTTCCTCCCCGGCATGGTCGAACGCGGCGAAGGTCGAGTCCTGAACGTCGCCTCGACGGCCGCGTTCCAACCGGGGCCGCTGATGGCGGTGTACTACGCCAGCAAGGCCTACGTACTCTCCTTTTCGGAGGCGCTCACGGCCGAACTCGACGAGACCGGGGTCACCGTCACCGCGCTCTGTCCGGGGCCGACCGACACCGGCTTCCAGTCGCGTGCCGACATGGGTGCCTCGAAACTCGTGCAGGGCGAACTGCAGGACCCGGCCGAGGTGGCTCGGGCGGGCTACCGGGGGATGCAGGAAGGGGAGGCCGTCGTTGTCCCCGGACTCCGGAACAAACTGCTGACCGTCGCGGTCAGACTCCTGCCCCGCAGTGTCGTCCGGTCGATGGTGAAACGCGCACAGGCACCGACGAGCGAGTGAGTCGGGTCGCGCGACCGACAGAGACGGCGGTCGCGTCCCCGGCGGCGACCGGACCGAACCGTTTTTTCGGTGGTCCGTCTCTTCGTCACGCATGGGCGTTCCGGAGGAGGCCGACGAGACCGGCGACGAGGGAGACGGCACAGACGGCGAGCCACGGCAGGACCCCGCGAGTCCGACCGCGACGATCACGACGGAGGACCCCGAGCTATCGGACCTGCCCGTGACACTCGTCGCGGGCGACGCCGAGGGGTACGTCGGCCGCGAGACGGTCGTCGTCGGCGTCCCGAACGCGAACGAGACGGACCTGCCGGCGCCACCGTGGAGCCGCGAGTACGCGATCCGACTCGGCGTGAGCGGGACCACACTCGCGGTCGATCTGCGACCCGCTGGACTGTCGCTTCCGACCCGACTGCTCGCCGCCGTCCTGCGACCGCTGGGTGTCGCAGACCCGGACGTGCCGGGGTCGTTCGGCCCGCCACTCGGCCCGGTCGACGCCAGACTACGCGAGGCGGTGCAGTCGGACGCGGTGCTCGCGTCGGTCCAGATGGCGACCGACGGTGACGACGACCGCGTGCTGGCGGGCCGGTGTCTGGTTCACGCGCCGGCACCCGGTGTCCGGACGCTGCACTTCCGGTACGACCGCGAGTTCGTGACGTGTGACGGGCCGGTGGAACTGCCGGTTCGACGCGAGTGACGCGGCTGTGTCTTCCACCTGAATCCGCACCGGCGTCCGTCTGAACCGACGCCGCTTAGTTCACCACCCCCCAACCACCGCCCGTGTCACCGGTCGTCGCCCAACTCGCCGCGTTCGACTGGCTCCTACCACTGCTCGGGACGGCGCTGTCGCGGGTCGCCCGCATCGCCGTCTTCGTCGCGGTCGGTGTCTACCTCGCGAACGTCGCGGTCGCGTTCGGTGCCGTCGAGCGCATCGCGGCACTCTCGCGGTACCTGACCGACCCGGCGAACCTGCCCGACGAGGTGGGGACCGCCATCCTCGCCACGACCGCCTCGACGACTGCGGGCTACGGGATGCTCGCGGAGTTCCGCGAGTCCGGGACGCTGGACGACCGCGCGACGCTGATCGCCGTCACGATCAACACGTTCTTCGGCTTCGTCCAGCACATCTTCACCTTCTACGCGCCCGTGTTGATCCCGATTCTCGGCCTGGAGGTCGGCCTGCTGTACGTCGGTTCGCGGGCCGGCATCGCGCTGGCGATCACCCTCGTCGGCATCCTCGCCGGGGCCGTCCTGCTGTCGGACGGGAACGTCGACCGGGCGTCGATGCCCGACGACGTGACCGCCCCCGACGGCGGCGAGGAGACGACGACCCGCGAGAAACTGCGCGACGCGGCCGACTCGACGTGGGACAAACTGAAGGACATCGTGCCGCGACTCGCGGTCGTCTACGTCTTCGTCACGATCCTCGTCGAACGCTGGGAGTCGATCAGTCGGGGCATCGAGTCGCTGACGGGTGTCGATCCGGCGACCGTGACGGCGGTCGTGGAGTCGCTGACGACGCTGGTCGGACTGCCGGGGGCGGCCGTGCCGGTCATCACGGTGTTCGCGTTCGACACGACGCTGGGGGCGCTGACCATCGCACCGCTCGTCGGCGAGGTGTTCACCCCCCGAACCGCGGTGGCGACGATGCTCGTCGGCGGTATCGTCTCCTTCGCCTTCTCGACGTTCAAGCGGTCCATCCCGTTCCAGTACGGCATCTGGGGCGCGGAGTTCGGCTCGAAGGTGATCCTCGTGAACACCGGGCTGAAGGTGGTGTTCATCGGCGTCGCCGTCGTGTTGTTGCTGGTGCCGTGAGTTCGGGACCGCACTCGCCGCGAACGACCGGGACGTGGCGCGAGCGTGATGCGAACAGTTACCACAGCACACGTCGTAGTTCGATCGGTACTCGCTCCGCAGACCGGTCGGCCTCGCGTGTCGTCGTGCAGAGTGCCGGAGCAAGCTATGCCGACAGCGACACACCACAGCTTCTGGACGAGACGCCGCCGACTCGCCGTCGTCGGTGGCCTGCTACTCGCACTCGCGGTCGCGGTGACACCGATCCAGTGGTACGCCGGCTACCGCGCGGTCCGACGTGTCAGGTCGAACGCGAGTGTGCGACCACCGGTGCGCAGGCGGGGCGTCGAGGCCGACGATCCGGCCCGCGCCTGATCTGAGGGACCGACTGACACGAAGATTCAATCGGCTCGGCGTCGTACAAGCCGGGAGACAGATGAAGACTCTCGTCAGCGGTTCCACCGGACTGATCGGTCGCGCGCTCGTCAGCCACCTTCGGGACGCAGGCCACGAGGTCACACGACTGGTACGACCCGGCACCAGTGACAGCGCCGACGGCGTCGAGTGGGACCCCGCGAACGGACTGCTCGATCCGGACGACGTAGAGGGGTTCGACGCGGTCGTCCACCTCGCGGGCGAGTCCATCAACCAGCGGTGGACCGACGCGACGAAAGACCGCATCCTCCAGAGTCGCGTGCAGGGGACCGAACTGCTCGCCGGGACGCTGGCCGAACTCGACGAGCCACCCGAGGTGCTGGTCTCGGCCTCCGCCGTGGGCTACTACGGCGATCGGGGCGACGAGTGGCTCCCGGAGGACGCCGGCGCGGGCGACCTGTTCATCTCCGACGTGTGCCAGCAGTGGGAAGACGCGTCGCAGGTGGCAAGCGAGAACGGAGTCCGGGTCGTCAACATCCGAACTGGCGTGGTGCTCAGCGACGAGGGCGGGGCACTCCCGCAGATGCTCCCGCCGTTCAAACTCGGTCTCGGCGGGAAACTCGGGTCCGGCGACCAGTTCATGCCGTGGGTCGCCCGAGAGGACGTGGTCGGTGCCATCGCGTTCCTGCTGGAGCACGAGGAGCTATCGGGACCGGTGAACGTCTGTGCGCCGAACCCAGTGAGAAACACCGAACTGACCGACGCCCTCGGTGACGTGCTGGGTCGCCCGACCGTCTTCTTCGTCCCGGCGTTCGGCGTCCGGTTGCTGTTCGGCCAGATGGGCGAGGAACTGCTACTCGCGAGCGACCGAGTCCGGCCCGCGAAACTCGCGGACGCCGGCTTCGAGTGGGAGTACGAGGAGTTGACGCCGGCGCTCGAACACGCGTTGCGGGACTGACCGGCGCGTTCGGTGCGAGTCGCGCGGCCGGTCCGCCGCCGCCAGCACGAAGCTATTCCACACTGTATGCCGTACGTCAGCACATGACAGACAGTCGCAGGTACGGCTTCGAGGGAACCGTCCCCGAGATCAGCCCGGACGCGCACGTCAGCCGGGAGAGTACGCTGGTCGGCGACGTGACGGTGCGGGCCGACGCCTCGGTGTGGCCCGGCGTCGTCCTGCGTGGCGACGTGGGACCGGTGGTCGTCGGACGGGAGGCACACGTCGGTGACAACGCGACGATCCACGCGAGTTCGGTCGGCGCGCGGGTGATGGTCGGTCACGGCGCGGTGTTGAACGAGGCGGTCGTCGGCGACGGCGCACTCGTGGGGTTCAACGCGACGGTCGGCACCGGCGTCGAGATCGGATCGGGGAGTATCGTCGCGGCCGGGACGGTCGTCCCGGAGGGGTACGCCGTCCCGGCCGCGTCGTTCGTCCGTGGGGTTCCGGCGACGGTCACCCCGCTCGCGGAGACGAGTATCGACGCCGAGGCGACCTTCGAGGCGTACAACTCCGGCGACTACACCGACCTCGCGGGGCGACACGACGACCTGTTCGAGTGAGTCACGAGAACAGCGCATCGACCGCGACCACCACGCCGACGGCGAGGAGGATCAGGCCGGCGTCGGTCGCCGTCGGCATGAGACCGAGTGCGACGATGAGTGTCGTCGCGCAGGCCGGGGCGTGGCGGTAGTCGGTGGCTCGCATCGCCGCGGTCGTCGCGGCCACGGCGACCGTCGCGCTGGCCGCGAGTCGGAGGCTTCCGGCCGAGAACGCGGTCGGCGGGTCGGTGACGACGAGACCGGCCGCGAGCAGGTGGTACGCAAGGAACCCGGGGACGGTGCCGACTGCGTGCCCGCCGAGGACGCGCCGGGGTGTTGCCGGCGGTGAGTCGGGGTGGACCGCGAGGACGTACGCAGTCGGGCCGAGACTCGGAAAGAGGAGTGGCCGGCCGGAGGCGACGACCGCAACACCGAGTACCGCGAGGAGACCGCCGGCGTGGAGCCCGTGTCGGAGGGCCGGTCCGAGTCGGTCGGGAGCGAGACGAGGCCGGTCCACTCAGCGGTCTTCCGGTTCGATGGGGACGCCGTCTTCGGTCGGCGGCGCGACGTGGTCGACGAACGCGTCGACGTCGGGTTCCCGGACGGTCACGTCCACCTCGATGTCGCCGAGTTCGTCGGGGTTGCCGACCGCGAAGTTGATCACGCCCTGCAGGGCGGCCTGCTTCTTCAGCGCGAAGTGGAAGCCGTCTGCGCGCTGGTTGTTGGTGAACTCCCGGCGGGCCGTGTCGAGAATCTCCTGTTCGTACAGTTTCTCCGAGAAGGGGTCGAGCGTGTGCGTCTCGGCGAGGAGTCCGTCTGCGGTCTCCTGCACCTCGGCGTTCGGGAAGACGTTCCGGACCGCGTCGGCGACGCGTTCGGTCACCTCGGTCGCGTTCACCCGTGCCTCGATGCGGACGTCGATGCTGTAGATCATCGTTCGCCCTCCACTGCCGGTGTCTCCTGCTGGTCGTCGCCGAGCAGGAGTGTCTCGATCTGTTCGCGGAAGGCGTCGAGGCTGTCGGTGTTGTCGATGGTCACGTCCGCGCGGTCCATCGCCTCGCCCATCCCGAAGCCGAGTTCGCGCTCGTCGCGGTCTCTGAGCGCATCGAGGTCCGCGTCGCTGGCGTCTCTGCCCCGGTCGGCCAGTCGTTCGGCGCGAACCTCGAACGGTGCCTCGATGGAGACGAGCGTGAACGCCGCGCCGAACGCCTCGCGGAAGGTGTCGAGTTCGACCCCGGAGCGCAGGCCGTCGACGAGCACCACGTCGCTGTCCCGTTGAGCTTCGCGGATCAGCGGGAGCGAGCGCTCGGCGATGGCGGCCGGGCCGTCCTCCGCCCGGAGGCGAGTGGCGACCGCGCCGTGGTGGTCGGCCGGGTCGAGACCCCGGTCGCGGCAGGCCTGCCGGATCACGTCGCCCATCGTCACGACCGGGATGCCGTGCTCGCGGGCGACCGTCGCGGCCTCGCCTTTCCCGCTTCCGGGCAGGCCGACAGTACCGATGACAGTCATTGCCGGCACCTACTCGACTGCCGGACTTATGTCGTTCGGGACGGTGACGCGGTCGTCCGGCGGGGCGTCGCCAGAGTGGCGACCGGGGCCGAACCGGGCCCGCAGGTTTTTCTCCGGCGACGGCGTAGCGCGGGCATGGGAAACAGGTCGCTTCTCGTCCGGGCGCTGTGGTTTATCATCGTCGGGTGGTGGGCGACCCCGGCGGTCGTCAACGCCGCGTGGTTCCTGAACGCGACGATCATCGGGGCCCCGCTCGGGGTGATGCTCATCAACCTCGTGCCGACCGTACTGACGCTGAAGGAACCGCGCTCGATGCTCGACCCGGAGTCGGGCGAAGGCCAGCGATCGCTCCTCGTTCGGGCGGTCTACTTCGTGTTCGTCGGCTGGTGGGCGAGTCTCATCTGGGCGAACGCGGCCGTGGTCATCTCGCTGACGATCATCGGGTTGCCGGTCGGCATCTGGATGTTGAACCGGTTGCCGTACGTGACGTCGCTGTACCGGTTCGACGGCTGAAACCAGACTGTTTTTTGCCGTGTGGTGAGTTGGTGGCATCGAGGGCACGTAGCTCAGTCTGGAAAGAGCGTCGGACTTCTAACCGTGGCGGTGTTCCGTCGCGGGAAGCCATCCGACGGTCGTGGGTTCAAATCCCATCGTGCCCGTGCAGTGACGCTGGCGAGTCGCAACGCGACTCGCCGAGGAACGAACCGGCGCGAAAGGGGATTTGAACCCTGCAAATCGCACGCCCGCGCAGTGAGCGAAGCGAGCGAGCAGGACCGATTTGCTCCGGTTCAAATCCCATCGTGCCCGTACTACGATAGTCGTGTCTTCTGAGTGGTTCACAGAGGGTATCTGGTCGAGTCAGTCGTGAGGAACGCTGTCGAATCTGTCGCAGACAACGAGAGGTGAAAGCCCCCGACCGCTCAACCGCCGGGAGAGGCAAGCTCTCCCGAGCCTTCGTTCGCTTCGCTCACGAAGACGGCCGCGACTTGGTGCGCGCTTCCCTCAGGCTGGCGGGACAAGCCCGCCAGCCCTCAGTCCAGTGCTACCGGCGTCGGGGCCGGGTCGAGCGGTCGGCCCCTTTCAGTCCCACCCGAGTTGCGACTCCATCGTGCAACTCGCGGTGGACCAGTCGGATCAGCGCGAGCGCCTCCCTGCGACCGTCGGCGTCGCCCGAGGCGGCCCTGCGCCGCCGAGGTGCGCGACACGGAGGTCGCGCCAGCCTACTCGACTGGTCTTGTGTCGTGAGTCAGCATCACAATTCAGTTGTCGCCGTTGCGGACGGCGCGTGCGCGTGGCGCGCACGCGAGGGAGGCGAACGCGGGCGGTGCTGAGAGCGTTCGCCGAGGCTGGGGAGGTGTGAGGCTCGCGCGATTGCGGTGCGGTCGCGGTGCTGTGGCGGTGCGGTCGAATAGTCCGTTTGCACCGGATCGAGTAGCGGTGCTGTCGCGGTCTGCGGTTCAGTTCCAAGCAGTACGAACAATCGCAGTCACAGTCTTATCGAAACCAGAATCCACGATCCACACGACCTGCTCACCAGCGACTCACACTCCGAATCGATATACTTCACACGAACCTCGAACCAGAAACCACTCGTAGCCCCGCGACACACTCCCGACAACCGAATGGAGCCGAACGTCCTCCTCGTCGTCCTCGACAGCGTCCGGTCGGCCAACGCCTCGGTCGACGGCTACCCCGAACCGACGACACCCTTCCTCGACCGGTTCGCCGACTCGGCGACCCACTACACGCAGGCGCGCTCGCCCGGATCGTGGTCTCTGCCGAGCCACACCTCCGTCTTCACCGGCCTGCACGTCGCCGAGCACCGCGTCACCGAACCGGATCACCGCCTCGAACCGGGCAACACCGTCTTCGAGGACCTCCAGTCGGCGGGCTACGACACCGCCGTCTTCTCCGAGAACCCGTGGCTCACGACGATGGACATGGGACTGGACGCCGGCTTCGACACCGTCGAGGGCGCACAGAACGTCCTCTTTCCGGAGGGGGCGAACCCGGTGGAGTTCACGGCCCGCGAGGGCCAGGGCCAGTACCGCGCGTTCCTCCGGTACTGTCTCGACCACGAACACCCCGCGAAATCGTTCGCAAACGGCGTGGCGAACAAACTCGCGTGGGACTTCCCGGCGCTCGTCCCGGACTCGCTCACCGCCTCCGCGCCCGCCGACGCCTACGTCGATCGGTTCCTCGACTGGCAGGCCGACCGTGACGACCCCTGGGCGGCCTGCGTCAACCTGATGGACGCCCACGCGCCCTACGAACCCCTGCCCGACCACGACCTGTGGGCCGACGACGCACTCCGGAGACACCAGCGCGACCTCGACAAACACGTCTGGTCGTTCCACGCGGGCGACGCCCCGTGGTGGCTCTGCCGAGCCTTCGAGGCGCTGTACGACGGGACGATCCGGCAGGCGGACGCCGCCGTCGAGAACCTCGTCCGGACGCTCGACGAACGCGGCGTCCTCGACGACACGCTGGTCGTCGTCACCGCCGACCACGGCGAGGGGTTCGGCGAGGTGGACCGCCTGAAGGGCACCCGCCTCGTCGGCCACGTCGAGGGCATCCACGAGCGCCAACTCCACGTTCCTCTGCTCGTGAAGCGTCCCGGCCAGCAGACCGGCGAGACCGTCCGCGACCCCGCTACACTCACCAACTTCCCGGCGGTCGTCGAGTCGGTCAGAGACGCCCCCGAGACGACGACCAGCGACGACGCGCCGGCCACCTTCGCGGACGGCCCCGTCATCGCCTCCTCGCACGGACTGACCGAACCGAACATGGCACTCGCCGAGGAGTACTGTGACAGCGACGACCTCTGGCAGTTCCGGGGCGACATGCTGGCGGTGTACGAGTCGGCTGGCGATGACACAGCCGAGGGTGCCGTCGCGAAGTACGCGACGTGGGGTGACGAGGCAGTGACGGTCCGGGCGGTCGACGCCGAGACGAGTTACGTCCGGGCAGACGACGACGGCGGGCGAGTCGCCGACGTCTTCGACGACCTCGTGGACGCAGGTGTCCGCGGCGAGGGGACCGACGTGGACGACGTGGACGACGCGACGCGACAGCGACTCCGGGACCTGGGCTACGCCGAGTAGCCGGTGCCGTTTTCTCCCCGGCGACGCTACCTCGGGAGCGATGCCGGAAACGCCCTCCACGCTCGTCGCCGCCGCGGACGCGACCTCCGAACTGCTGTACGCCGCGGGCAGTCTCCTCGCACTACTCGTCGGTGTCGTCGCTACTGCCGCCGGTCTCGTCGCCGGGGCCGGCGGCGACCTGGTCCCCGGCGCGATACTCCTCGTCGTCGGGGTCGCGTTCCTCCTGCTCGGTGCGGCCACGACCCGGCGCGGCCGACGACGCATCGCCCGCCGGCACGGGCCGACCGCGTTCGGGAGACGGCCGACCGTCGAGTCGCGGATCGTCCGTCCCGAGGAGTCGTTCGACGGCCGGTGTGTCCGCTGTGGCGCGTCGGTCGAGTCCGGCGCGGTCCGCCGGTACCGCGAAGAGACGCTCGTGGCCGGCGTCCCCCTCTACACCCACGAGACCGGCGAGAACGCCTACTGTCTCGACTGTGCACTCGACGAGTTCGGCGTGCGTGACGACACGACAGACACCGACGCCGACGCGCTCGACGCACTGGCCGAGCGTGAGTCGGAGACGACGGAAGCGACTCAGTAGTCTGTCGGCGTCGTCACTCGCCGGCGAGCGACCGCAGAAGAACCGAAAGCGTCCGCCCTCAGATGTCCGCCTCGAAGTCTTCGAGGGCGTAGACGGTGTCGGCACCGCGGCGGTCGAGCGTCTCGTTGGCGAGCAGCCAGTAGACGACCGACAGGGCGCGGCGACCCTTGTTGTTGGTCGGGACGACCAGGTCGACGTTGCTGACCTGGTTGTTCGAGTCACACATGGCGATGACCGGGATGCCGACCGTGATGGCCTCCTTGACCGCCTGCGCGTCCCCGATGGGGTCGGTGACGACGACGACGTCCGGTTCGATGTACCCGTTGTAGTCCGGGTTCGTCAGCGTGCCGGGGATGAAGCGACCGGTCCGGGCGCGTGCCCCGACGGCCTCCGCGAACTTCTCGGCCGGGAACCGACCGTACTGCCGGGAGGAGGTGACGAGCACCTGCTCCGGGTCGTAGTTGGCGAGGAAGTCCGCCGCCGTCCGGATGCGGCTGTCCGTCTGGCTCACGTCGAGCACGTAGAGGCCGTCGGTCCGGACGCGGTGGATGAACCGCTCCATGTCCTTCGTCTTCTGCTGGGTCCCGATGTGGACCCCCGCGCCGAGGTAGTCCTCGACGGGGATGAGGAGGTCTGCCTCGTCGTCCGGCATGACGTCCTCGTCGAACATCGACTCCTCCTCGTCTTCTTCGGCCTCCGGGGCGGCCTCGTCGGCCGCCGCCTCGGCGGGCGCTTCCTCGGTCGTCTCGGCCGGCGTCTCCTCGGCGACGTCTTCGGTGGCCTCGTCGGCCACCGCCTCGGTCTCCTCGGGTTCCTCGGCCGCTGTCTCGTTCTCGCTCATGTGGCGTCCTCCGCGATGCGGATGAGTTCGTTCAGCTTGGCGGTGCGCTCGCCGCCGACGGTCCCGGTCTTGATGAACGGGGCGTCGGTCGCGACGGCGAGGTGTGCGATGGTGGCGTCGGTGGTCTCGCCGGACCGGTGGGAGACGACGGCGTCGTAGCCGTTCCGGTTCGCCAGTTCGATGGCGTCGAAGGCGTCGGTCAGGGTCCCGATCTGGTTCGGCTTGATCAGGATGGAGTTGGCCGCGCCGGCGTCGATACCGTCCTGCAGGCGGGCGACGTTCGTGACGAACAGGTCGTCGCCGCAGATGAGCGTCTGGTCGCCGACCCGGTCCGTCAACTCGGCGAAGCCCTCGTAGTCGTCCTCGTCCAGCGGGTCCTCGACGTAGGCCAGGTCGTACTCCTCGACCATGTCGGCCACGTAGTCGATCTGCTCGGCGGTGGACTTCACGTCGTCGCCGTAGACGTAGCCGTCTTCCTCGTCGTCGTACAACTCGGCGGCGGCCATGTCCAGCCCGAACTTGATCTCGAACCCGAGGTCGTCGGCCACGTCGGCGACGGCCTCCTCCATCAGGTCGAACGCTTCGGCGTCGGAGACCGGCGGTGCCCAGGCACCCTCGTCGCCCTTGCCGGCGGGCAGGTCGCGCTCGTCGAGCAACTCGGAGACCCGACCGTGGACCTGCGCGTTGGCGAAGACGGCGTCGGAGACCGACGGCGCACCGACCGGTGCCGCGAGGAACTCCTGGATGTGGGTCGCCTCCTTGGCGTGCTCCCCGCCGCCGATGACGTTGCCCAGCGGGATCGGGAAGTTCTCGCCGCGGAACGCGCCGCCGAGGTGCTGGTACAGCGGCGCACCGAGCACGTCGGCACCGGCCTTCGCGGCGGCCATCGAGATGGCGACCGCCGAGTTCGCACCGATCTCGGAGAAGTCGTCGGTGCCGTCTGCCGCGCGGAGCGCGCCGTCGACCGACCGCTGGTCGCCGGCGAACGCCTCGTCGACGAGCCGCGGGATGGCGTGTTTCCGGGCGGCCGCGATGGCCTCCGACGGCGGCAGTTCGAGCGCCTCGTACTCGCCGGTACTCGCACCCGAGGGTGCGGCCGCGCGGCCAAAGCCGCCGGACTCGGTGAGCACGTCCGCCTCGACGGTGGCGTTGCCGCGCGAGTCGAGGATGCGGCGCAGTCGGACGCCGGTGATTCGGGTCACTGTGCCCCCTCCCGTTTGACGGTGAAGGGCAGCACACCCCGGTCGTACTCCTCGGCGGCGATCAGGATCGGCTCGTTCTCGTCGGTGTCGATCAGGACCGGCGCGCCGTACGACACCTGCAGGGCGCGTGCCCCGAGGATGCGGGCCTTCTCGTAGCGGTTGTAGCGTTGCATCATTGGTACGGAGAGACGACGTCGACGAGGTCCTTGTGCGAGACCATCATGCGGCGACAGCAGTGACGGTCGACCCCGAGGTCGTCGAGGACCTCGCCGGGGTCCTCGTCCCCCTCGCGGGCGCGAGCACGGAACTCCTCCCAGTGTTCACCGATGACGTTGCCGCAGGTGAAACACCGGACTGGAATCATCATGGCGTGATCACCTCAGCGGTAGGACTTCTGGTAGCGGGCGCGCGCTCCAGGTCCGCCCCACTTCTTCGGCTCGGACTGGCGCACGTCGTTGACCAGCAGCGAGCGGTCGAACTCCATGTAGGCGTCGCGCAGTTCCGCGTCGTTCAGGTGCTGCACCAGTCCGCGCGCGACGGCGGTCCGGACGGCGTCCGCCTGTCCGGCGAAGCCGCCGCCGTTGACGCGCACGTCGATGTCGACCTGCGAGCGCAGGTCCTCGCCGGCGATGCGGAACGGTTCCAGCATCTTCAGGCGGGCGACCTCCGGCTCGGTCAGTTCGACCGGCTGGGAGTTGATACGCACTCGCCCCTCGCCGTCCTGCACGGTGGCGCGGGCGATGGCCGTCTTCTTCTTGCCGCTCGTGTTCGTTACCATGTGACGTTCGCTCCGAGGTTCTCGCTGATCTCGCCCAGCGAGATGAACTTGATGTTCGACAGTCGGTCCAGCGAGGTCTCGTCGAGTACCTCCGCGTCGTAGTCGTGGGGGTTGCCCACGTAGACGCGCACGTTCTCGAAGGCCTCGCGTCCGCGCGTCTCCTTGTACGGCACCATGCCGCGAATCGCGCGCTTGAAGATGCGGTCCGGACGCTTCGGGTAGTACGGCCCGCTGTCCGAGCCCACGTCGGCGCGCTTCCGGTAGACGCCCATCACGTCCTCGTCGGAGCCGGTGATGACCGCCTGTTCGGCGTTGACGACCGCGACCGTCTCGCCGGCGAGCGCGCGCTGGGCGACGTTCGAGGCGACACGACCCATGATGCAGTCGCGGGCGTCCACGACCACGTCGGCGTCGAACTCTGCCAGACTCATCGAATCACCCGCACGTTCGAACCCTCTGGGTTCTGTTCTGCGAACTCTTCGAGCGATACCGCGTCGCCCACCTGGTCGATCTTCTTCCGGGCGGTCCCGGAGAAGTCGACGGCGGCGACGGTGACGTTCTTCTCGAGCACACCGCTACCGAGCACCTTGCCGGGCACGACGACCGTCTCGTCGGCTTCGGCGTAGCGCTCGATCCGGCCGAGATTGACCTCGGCATGGGTGCGCCGGGGCTTTGCCAGACGGTCGGCGACGTCCTGCCACACGTTGGCGTCGGACTCGCGCGAGACCGTCTTCAGCTCGGCGATGAGACCCTGAAGTCTCGGATTGGTCTTGCTACTCATGATGTAACCTCTCGGGAGAAACGGAATGCAGGGAGCAGGATTTGAACCTGCGGACCTCTACAGGACAGCGCCCTGAACGCTGCGCCGTTGGCCTGACTTGGCTATCCCTGCGCGCATTCCGTCGTACTGCCTGTCCCCTCAAACCACTTTCGATCCGACTGTCGTCCGTCACTCGGACCCACGTGTCGGTGTCCCGACGCGGCGCAGTCCGGCCGGTCGTGGCCGGGGTGGGCGAACGTCGGGGTGTGGTGTTGGGAGACATCTGTCTGTCTGTGTATCCGCGTCAGACTGCGACTTTCTCTCGTAGTTCGTCCGCGCGGAGTCCGATGGACTCGACCGCCCGGAGCACCAGTTCGTCGGCCGGCACGGAGCCGTCCGACTCGACGTGGAAGACGAACGCGTTCGGCACGTCCGTCACCGTGATCTCCTCGTCGGGGTACCGCGTCGTCAGATCGTGGTCGAACTCGCTGGTCGGCACCAGGTCGCCGTCCTCGGTCTCGATGACGCCACGGAGGATGTTCGGCTCCGACTCCTCGAACTCGTCTGCGTCACCGACGACCTCGACACGCTGGAGGTGTCGGTAGCCGACGGCCACGCCGCCCTGGTGTTTGGCGTGGTCCTTCCCGGTGTCGAGCACCGCGTCGGCCTCGAACTCCAGCCGCTGGTCCTCTTTGAGTTCGATGATGGGGACGTGCTCGTCGGCTGGCTGGACGAGGTTGTCGGAACTCTCCAGATCGCCGGAGTAGGCCGTCGCCGGCCCCTGCACGTCCATCGCCAGCGTCACCTCGTCGCCGACCTCGTAGTCGTCGAGCGGCGTGGTGAGCGGGACGAGTCCCAGGCGGAGCGCGATCATCTCGTCGAACATCACCGACGAGTTCTCCACGAACCGGACGGTGTCGATGGAGAGGGTGGGCACGTCTGCCACCATCGCGCGTCGGATGCCGTTGGCGAACGCCGGCGTCAGCCCTCTGACGAGGAACCGCGTCTCGCGTTCGCCGCGTTCGATGAACTCGACCTCGAAGTCCTGACTCATGTTAGAGGCGCATGTTCTTCGGCGCTCGGGTGCCGTCGTGCGGGATCGGGGTCACGTCCTCGATGCGACCGATCTCCAGTCCTGCACGAGCGAGCGCCCGGATCGTCGCCTGCGCGCCGGGACCGGGGGACTTGTTGCCGTTCCCACCGGGACCGCGCACGCGGACGTGGACGCCCTCGATACCTGCGGCCTTCACCTCGTCGGCGACGACTTCGGCCATCTGCATGGCGGCGTACGGCGACGCCTCGTCGCGGTTCTGCTTCACGACCGTCCCGCCGGAGGACTTCGCGATCGTCTCCGCGCCGGTCTGGTCGGTGACGGTGATCAGCGTGTTGTTGAACGACGCGTGGACGTGGGCGATGCCCCACTTGCCACCCTCTGCCTCGCTCATTGCTGACCCTCCGCGCGCTCAGGATGCAGGTCGTCCGCGAGCGGACTCGTCTCGTCGAAGGCGACGGTGCCCTCCAGCGCCGTCTCGATCTTCTGCGACGGGATGGTGACACGCGCGCCGTCGACCGTGACGTGGCCGTGGACGATGAACTGTCGCGCCTGCTTCGGCGTGTGGCCGAGGCCCTTGCGGTAGGCGACGGTCTGGAGACGTCGTTCGAGGACGTCCGTCACGTCGAGCGAGAGGATCTGGTCGATACCCTCCTCCTCGCTCAGGATGCCGTACCGCGTCAGGCGGGCGAGGAAGTCCGCGCCGAGTTCGTTGGCGCGGTCCGCGTCACCCTGTGCCTCGCCGAGCAGTCGGCGGGCCTCGCGGCGGTAGGAGCGAAGCTGGGACTGTGCGCGCCACAGTTCCTCCTTGTTCTTCAGGCCGTACCGACCCAGCAGGTCGGCCTCCTGTGCGATGCGCTCACCCTGGTAGGGGTGGTTCGGGGTCTCGTAGAACTTGGTGTTCTTGCCTGTCGCCATTATTCCTCATCCCCTTCGGCCTCGGCGGCCTGTTCTTCCTTGATCGCCTCGACGTTGACGCCGATGGTCCCCTCGGTCCGCCCGGTGGACTTCGTGCGCTGGCCACGGACCTTCTGTCCGCGCTTGTGCCGGACGCCCTTGTAGGAGTTGATCATCTTCATCCGGTTGATGTCCTGCTGCCGGGTGAGGCTGAGTTCGTTGCCGATCTCGTGGGTCGTCTCCCCCGAGAAGAAGTCGTTGCGACGGTTCGTGAGCCACGCCGGCACGTCGTCGGCGAAGCTCTCGACCGCCTCTACGACGGCGTCGATCTCGTCGTCGTCGAGTCGTCCGAAGGTCGCGTGACGGTCCACGCCGGACTTCTCGGCGACGATACGTGCGGTTCGTTTGCCGATACCGTTCATGTCTGTGAGGCTTCGCTCGACCGACTTCGTGCCGTCGAGGTCGGTCTGGCCGATTCTGACGAAGTAGCGAAGGTTCTCGTCGTCCTCGGGTGCGTCGCCCTCTGGTTCTTCTGCACTCATGACTGGCTGGTAAGTTCGAGCGTTGCGGCGGGGATTCGAACCCCGGAGGCATGACGCCACTGAGTTAGCAACCCAGCGCCTTGGGCCACTTGGCTACCGCAACCCTGTGTTCTGGTTGTCGCGTGTGTACTGTCGCCCGTGCGGACTCGGGAGTCGGTCCCCCTACAGCGTATTGCGTCCGAGACAAAACGGGGGCTGTACTTAAGCATCACGGAAGGGCCGGCGGCGTGTGAAAGCACCGCACGACGGGTAGATCGGCCGATTTCGGCCGTCGACGGACGGTCGCCGACGGCCACGTCGTCGCCGCGAACCGGGCTCGTGTCGTGTCGATGCCACAACGCTTATTCGACTCATGGAACCCGTGCTCGGTATGTCGGTCCTCGACTCCTCGCTCGACAGCCGCCGACTCCTCCGTGGCGCGCTCCCGGCCAGCCTGCTGGTCGCGGTCGCCTCCACCGTACTCGCGCTCCTCAGGGCACTCCCGACGGGCGATCCGACCGAGTTGCTCGGCGTGTCGCCCGCCCCCGTCGCGTTCGGGGTGCTCCTCTCGACCGTGACGACGGTTCCGTTCCTGCTCGCGCTCCTGGTGGTCGTCACCACCCCGTCCCGGCGGGTCGCCGCCGCCGGTGCCGGCCTCGTCTACGCGGTCGACCTCGTGGCGGTCGTCGCCGGTCGAAGCCTCCTGTCTCGCGGGGCAGGTCTCGACGTCGCCGTCCTCGCTCTCCCGCTCCCCCGCGCCGTCACCGTGCTCGCGGTCGCCACGGCGGTCTGGCTGGCCTACCACGGCGGCACCGAGCGACTTCACGCGGTGGTCGGCGGCGTGCCACCGCATCCCTTGTTCGCGCAGATCGCCGACCATCGACTCGGGCCGGGTCTCACACTCCAGCGTGGACTCCTCGCCGCAGGGGTCGCCGGTCTCGTCGGTGCCGGCGGGCTGGTGGTCGCGGGCGGACTGTACGACCTCCTCACTGCGGTCGGGGGACTCGGAGCTCCCGGCTCACCCAGCATCACCTTCTCGGAGAGTGGACTCCGCGAAGTCGGCATCTCGCTCGCACGACTCCCGGTGCGGTGGCTGATCGAGGCGTCGGTCCTGCTCGCGGTCCTGTTCGTCGCCGGTCCCCGGTGTTCGCCACGGGACCTGCTGAAAGGGCTCGGTCTGCTGGTCGCTGTCCGGTCGGCGGTGATCCTCGTACCGGCGTTCCTCCCGCCGTTCGAGCCGGTCTTCCTCCTCGGTCCTCGGGGGCCGCTGGTGGCCGCGCTCCCCGACGTGATCCTCCTCGTCGGGATCGCCTTCGCGGTTCGGCTGAGCGAGTCCGGCAGCCCGGAGTCACCGGTCGACCAGCCGACCGCGACCGCCGACAGTTAAGCGGACGCGGCCCTCCGTTCGGGCATGAACGCGATGGACGGACTCTGTGTCACGGACTGTGAGCGCTGTCCGGCGCTGGTCGAGTCGCGCAGTCGGATCGTCAACGGCGTCGGTCCCGACGACGCCTCGCTCCTCTTCGTCGGCGAGGCTCCCGGCGCACAGGAGGACGAACGGGGCGAACCGTTCGTCGGGCGGTCGGGGGACGTGCTGGACGACGCGCTTGCCGAGGCGGGCGTCCTCCGCGAGGAGGTCCGGATCACGAACTGTGTGCGCTGTCGACCGCCGGAGAACCGCGACCCACACACCGAGGAACTCGACAACTGCCGGGGCTACCTCGAGACCGAGATCGATCGCGTCGACCCCGCGATCCTCGTCACGCTCGGCAAGGTCCCGGCCGAACACCTGCTGGATCGGTCGGTAGCGATCACGAAGGAGGCGGGATCGGTGGCCGACGCCCGACTCGGTGGGCAGTCCCGGCGGGTGCTCCTCTCGGTGCATCCGGCCGCGACGCTGTACGACCGCAGTCAGCAGGAGACGTTCGAGAACGCGATCCGCGAGGCGGTCGAACTGGCGGGACTCGGCGACGGCGGCGATGGTGGCGGCGCAGGCGGTGGCGGATCGAGTGGACAGTCGCGGCTCGGCGATTACTGAGTCGGTAGTCCAGACTCGGCGACTACCGAGTTCGGTCGACGGTCCCGACTCGACTGCTACTGTCCGACCTCGATCACCAGTCCCTCGTCGGCGTCGGTCCGGCCACTCGCCCGGCGGTGTTCTCGGAGGTGTGCCCCGAGGTCGATGCCGGTCTTCAGCACGACCAGCAGGACGAGCGCCGGCAGTGGACCGCCGAGCGACCCGACCAAGAACGCGCCGACGATGATCGTCACGTGGAGGACGACGACCCGCCCGTAGGGTGCCGACATGCGCTCGCCGGCCGAGGTGTGGCGGTACTCCTCTCTGCCGACGTAGTTCGTCACGAACGAGACGCCGTGGCTGACGACGAGGCCGACGATCGCCAGTCCGATCGTCCCGAAGGTGCCGATCAGTGTGCCGAGACCGCCCCCGCCGACTGCACCGACGCTGGCACCACCACCCCCGAGAAACAGCGGAAAGGAGAGCACGAAGACGCCGTGCACGACCCAGAAGATACCGTAGTGCATACAGAAGAAGCCCGCAATCGGGACGTTCTCGGGGTAGACGTGGAGCCCGTCGACCGGGGTCTCGGGCCCGGAGACGTCGACCGGGCGACCGTTGATCGTCACGGAGAACGTCGAGTCGTCGCTGGAGCCGGCCGCGAGCAGGATACGCGGAATCGAGAACAGCCCGACGATGCCGCTCTCGATCCAGTAGACGATCAGCACCTCCCAGACGGTCCACCCGCCGAACAGGACGCCGGCGAGTGGGAGCAGGTTCGCACCGACCAGCGCGAGCAGTGCGGGGAGTGCCGAGTCGCGCGGTCGGAGTGACATATCGGTCGGGACGGGAGACGGGGAGTTAGCTGTTTGTGCGGTCGGCGTGTGAGTCGGCAGGGCGAGGGAGAGAACGGCCGTCGAAACGAGAGCCGCGAGAACGAACGTCGGAAAACGAGAGTCGAGAAGACGAGAAAGCGGAGAACGACCGCGAGACGAGAACCGGAGTCGAGAGAAGGAGGGAGTCGGGTTACTTCTTGCCGGCGTTCGTCCCGAGCCACTTGTTCATGTCGCCGAGACTCTTGATCGCGTCCACGAGACTCGTGTCGGAGTCCTCCTCGGGGCGCAGGCGCGCCCGGAGCCGCGAGGACGTGAGTTCGACCGTCAGGACGATGAACACGACCATCAGCAGGCCGGCGGCGGCCCGCGAGTAGGCGAACAGGTCGATCCGGAGGTTGATGTACTGGCCGATCCCCCCGGCACCGACGACGCCCAGCGAGATGGCGATCCGGGTGTTGATCTCCAGGATGTACAGCGTCCACGCGATGAACGAGGAGGACACCTGCGAGAGCATCCCGAAGGAGACGATCTGTGAGGAACTCGCTCCGGTCGAGCGGATCGCCTCGATCGGGCCCTCGTCGATCTCCTCCAACTCGTCGGTGAACAGCCGACCCAGGTTCCCGATCGTGTCGGTCGCCACCGCAAGCATCGCGGAGACGGGCGAGATCCCGGACAGCGGGATGAAGATCAGGATCCACACCAGCGCTGGCACGGCGCGGATGGTGGACATCGTCCCACGGAAGATGAAGTTGAACGGGAACGGCGTCACGCGCTCGGAGCCGAGGACGCCGAAGAGCAGGGCGAGCGGGAAGCCCAGCACCGTTCCGGTGAAGCCGATGACGATCGTGACGACGCTGACGCCGACGATCCCCTCCTGTGCCACGAGACTCGACAGGAGCTCGCCGGGTCGGAGCAGGCTCTCGTAGAGGCCCGCCCAGCCGGTGATCTCGTTTTCACGCGAGTAGCCGGTGAAGTCCACGAAGTCCGGACTGAGGAACTCGGTCAGCGACTGGATGAACGTCGGCAGTTGGCGGGCGAGGTCGTCGTACTGGAAGCCGAGAAAGCCCATCCCGATCCACGTCACGGCGATCACCGCGACGATGCCGACGACCGTCAGGATGCGGCGGATACGTTGGCGGTTGTTCAGCCGAGTCAGTACCTCGTCGATACTGCGGGTGTCGGTGCTCACGCGTCGACGACCTCCCCGAGGCGGGCCTCGCCGTCGTCCGCGTCGTCCATCGACTCACCGTAGTAGATCTCGTCGACGACCTCCATCGTCAGGTCCTCGCGACTGCCGTCGAAGACGACCTCGCCGTCGCGGACCCCGATGAACCGCTCGCCGAACTCGCGTGCGATGTTCACCTGGTGGAGGCTAGCGAGCGTTGTCAGGCCGCGCTCGTCGGCCGCCTCCTTCATGTACGACATCACGTCGCGGGCGGCCTTCGGGTCCAGACTCGACACCGGTTCGTCCGCGAGCAGGAGGTCCGGATTCTGGACCAGTGCGCGGGCGATGCCGACGCGCTGTTTCTGGCCGCCGGACATGGAGCCGGCGCGCTGTTCTGCGAAGTCGAGCAGGCCGACCGTGTCGAGCGCTTCGAGCGCGTTGCGCTTGTCCTGGCCGTCGTACCAGGTCAGGAGACTCCGGACCAGCCCGGCGCGGGACAGCGCCCCGGTCAGGGCGTTCCGGTAGGCGCTCATGTTCTCGATCAGGTAGTGCATCTGAAACACCATCCCGACCTCGCTCCGGGCGGACCCGATGGGCTCGTCGCCGATGTAGACGTTGCCGTCTGTGGGGGGCGTGAGTCCGTTGAGTATCCGGAGGAGTGTAGACTTCCCGGCCCCGGAGGGACCGAGGATGACGACGAACTCGCCCTCGGGGATGTCGAACGAGACATCGTCGAGGGCCACCACGTCGTCGTATCGCTTGGTGACGTTGTTCACTGAAATAGCTGGCATTGGTGTCCGTTACAGGAGGGTGGTTGAAAGGCGCGGCGCTCCGCGTCAGCCGTCGAGGAACTCGGTCTCGACGCCGAGGTCGTTCGCCACGTCGATGACCGGCTGGTAAGTGTCCTTGCTCGCCGGGCGAACGTCGGAGAACCAGAGGTCGTCGTCGGTCCCCTCCTCGCCGTCCGCGCCGAGGTACATGCTCTCGGGCGCGTTGTTCATCGCCTCGGTGACCTCTGTCTTCTCCTCGTCGGAGAGCTGCGGGCTGATGACCATCGGGGCACGCGGGATGCCCTCGTACTGCTCCACGTAGCGGACGCCGTCCTTCAGTTCGCGGTTGTCGTCCAGCGTGATGAACTGGCCGACGCCGGCCGCGTCGACCTGTCCGGCGTCGAGCGCCTCGAAGGCCGCGGCGTGCCCGCCGGCGAAGTTCGCGGTGAAGTCGGCCTGGTCGTCACTCCCCGTCGGCAGGCCGCCGATGTCGAGACCCGCTCCCTTCAGCATCGACAGCGGGAACAGCGCGCCGGAGGCGCTCAGTCGGTCCGCGAAGGCGACGGTGCCGCCGTCGAGGTCCGAGAGGCTCTCGATGTCCGAGCCCTCCTGCGTGACGATCGAACTCACGTAGGTCCACGAGCCGTACCCCTTCCGCTGGAGGGCGATCTCACACTTCTCGGCGTTGACGCCGAGTGCGGCCGCGAAGGGGCCGGTCTCGGCGACGTCGCCCGTCCCACTGCCGAGCGCCTGCAGGACCGCGCTGTAGTTGCGCGCGTACTTCAGCGTCGTCGGGTCCTGCACGTTGCTGGACAGGTACTCTCGAATCGGTGCGTACTGCTGCTCCATCAGATCCTGCGGTTCGGAGGGCGACATCAGGAAGTTGAGTTCGCCGTTGCCGTAGGCTGGCTCACTCTCCGTCGCCGTCTCCGTGTCGGAGTCGGTCTCCGTCATCCCGGAGTCCGAGTCGTCGTCCGACGCTGGCGTCTCCGTCCCGTCGCCGCCTCCGAGACACCCTGCGAGGCCAATTGTACCGGCTACACCCGCCGTTTTGAGGAAATCACGTCGATTTGCCATGCCGTCGTATTTCCCGTATGACACGCCCCGGTTAAAGTTTCCTATTTTTTCTATAGAGTGTTTCTGAGGTACGTACGCGGGAAGTTAGAGTGTCGCACGGACGCCGGTGGACGGCCGCCCGCGACCGGGATTCGTCGACTACGGAGAGTCGCCGTCGACTACTGAGCGTCGGTGCCGCGCGTCGGTGCCGACTGCGCCAACGGAAACGCACTTCAACGGCGTCGGCGTAGCCGCTCCCATGAGTCTGATGGAGCCACCCGAGGAGACGCTCGCCTCGGTGGCGATGGTGGACTACGGCCTGGGGAACCTCCGGAGCGCGACCCGTGGTCTCGAACGCGCGGGCGCGGACGTGACGATCACCGACGACCCCGCCGACTTCCACGACGCCGACGGCATCGTCCTGCCGGGTGTCGGCGCGTTCAGCGAGGGGATGGACAACGCCGGCCCGTTCCGCGAACCGCTCCGCGAGGCGGTCGACCGCGGCCAGCCAGTGTTCGGCATCTGTCTCGGGATGCAGATGCTGTTGACCTCCAGCGAGGAGGCGGACCACGCCGGCGAGGGTGAAGTGGAGGGACTCGACTTCATCCCCGGTCGAAACGTCAGGTTCGCCGAGGGCCAGAAGGTGCCCCACATGGGCTGGAACGAACTGCACGTCGAACGTGACCACCCGCTCGTCGCGGGCGTCGACGGCGAGTACGCCTACTTCGTCCACTCGTACTACGCGCGACCGGACGACGAGGACGCGGTCGTCGCCACGACCGACTACGGCGTCTCCTTCCCCTCGATCGTCGCCGACGAGTCGGGACTCGTCTTCGGGACGCAGTTCCACCCCGAGAAGAGCGGCGAGACCGGCCTGCGCATCCTCAAGAACTTCGTCGAACTCTGCGCGGACCGGTAGGCTGTCGGTGTGATCGCCGGACGGTCGGCGGCCGACGCGAGCGACTGAGTCCGACCGCGCGCGTCACAGATCGGCGTTCTCGAACCGCCAGAGACCGAGCAGCGGCGGTGCCAGCAGCCAGGCCAGCAGCATCGACAGCGCCGCGATCTGCATCCGGGGACTCGGCACGCCCTGTGCGCTGGCGAACAGCGACCCGGCCATGAACGAGTTGATGACGATCTTGAACGAGCCGACCGGGTTGAGCAGGCGGAGGAACTCCAGCAGGTCCGCCCCGGAGACCGGGAGCCAACTCGGACCGCCACCGAACTGGAGGTACAGTTGGAGCGGGAACCGGACGACGCCCCACAGCGGGACGAACAGGAAGTAGATCCCGATCGCGCCGCCGATGGCGAACCGCTGGGAGGAGACCGCCGCCGAGAAGCCGACCGCGATGGCGACGAAGACGGTCGCCAGGAACGCGGTCAGGAAGGTGTAGCCGAGGTAGTAGCCCGGCTGGAAGGTCACACCGGGGATCAGGAGGAGGATGAACCCCGGCAGGAGGAAGCCGACGAAGACGGGCGCGGCGATGGCCGCCGCGCGCCCCAGCACCTTCCCGAGGACCACGTCCGACCGCGAGTGGGGCAGCGAGAGCAGGAGTTTCAGCGACCCCGACTCGCGTTCGCCGACCACGGCGGCGTACGCCATCACCAGCGCGATCAGCGGGATCAGCGTCGTGACCAAGCCGTCCTTGACGATGATGAAGTTGACCACCGCGTTCGAGGAGACGGTCTGGCCCGACGCGGGGCGGACGACGTAGACCGCCGCCGAGACGAGGAGGACGAACAGCGTCGTCAGCGCGAGGAGCCACCGGGACCGGAGGGCGTCCTGGAAGTCCTTCCGGGCGATCGCCTGCCAACTCATGCCGTCACCTCCCGGTCCTCTTCGGTGTACGCCAAGAAGAGGTCCTCCAGTGACGCGCTCTCCGTCTCGAAGTTCTCGACCGTGACGCCCGAGGATTCGAGCGCCGTGAGGACCGCAGTCTTGGCGTCGCTGTCACACGAGACCGACAGGCTGTCGCCCTCGACCGTGACGCCGGTGACGCCCTCGACCGACTCGACTGCCTCGGCTGCCCCGTCTTCGATCCCGGCGGTGTCGATGCGGAGGGTCGCGTCCGCGCCGGCGGCCTCGCGCAGGCCCTCGACGCTGTCCTCGGCGACGAGTGTCCCCTGCCGCATGATGCCGACGCGGTCACAGACCGCCTCGACCTGCCCGAGCACGTGCGACGAGAAGAAGACCGTCGTCCCGCGTTCGGCCTCCTCGCGGACGATCTCGCGCATCTCCTTCGCGCCCGCCGGGTCCAGTCCCGAGGAGGGTTCGTCGAGGATCAACAGGTCGGGATCGCCGACGAGCGCCATCCCGAGCGCGAGTCGCTGGCGCATCCCCTTCGAGTAGCCGCCGGCCTTCCGATCGACGGCGTCCGAGAGGCCGACCCGGTCGAGGATCGCGTCGGGGTCGGCGTCGGCCTCCTTCGACTCGATGGCGAACTCGACGTGTTTCCGGCCCGTGAGGCGGTCGTACACGTCGAACCCCTCGGGCAGGACGCCGAGTCGTTCCCGGATCGTCACGCTGTCGGACTGAGCGTCTCTGCCCAGCACCCGGACCTCCCCGCTCGTCGGGCGCACGAAGTCTAACAGCATGTTGATCGTCGTGGACTTGCCCGCGCCGTTCGGCCCGAGGAAGCCGTAGATCGATCCTTCGGGGACCGTGAGGTCGACGCCGTCCACGGCTGTCACGTCGCCGAACTCCTTTCGTACTCCGTCCAACTCGATGGCGGCCATGGGGCGGGGTTGCCCCGGTTCGGAATAAAGGGTTTTGGCTTCTGTTTCGTAGATCGACACGTCTCGAAGGAGGCTGTAGCGACACGGTCCCGATTCGCCAACCCCGTTCTCACACTTCGTCGTCGGGGTCGTGTTCCTTCGCCATCCGGGTCGCTTCGGTCGCGTATCGCTCGCGGTCCTCTGGGTCGCTCTCCGCGAGGTCGTCGGGGTCGACCTCGACACCGGCGGTGACGGTCGTTCCCTGCTGGTGCATCACGGCCGCCGAGAGCTCCTTCCGGTAGACGCGTTCGCCGTCCTCGGTGGCGTACTCCAGCACGATCAGGTCTCGGCTCGTGTAGGATCGCTCGACGAGCCAACAGCGGACGGTCTCGGACATACGCCGAGTGTCGAACCGAGGGGTAGAGAAACTGACTATCGAGCGAGCGACGACTCCGGCGGTCCAGACGCGCAGTGGCTACGACTTCCGGTAGCCGAGGAACGCACTGGCTACGACTTCCGGCGGTCGAGGAGCGCAGTGGCTACGACTTCCGGCGGTCGAGGAGCGCAGTGGCTACGACTTCCGGCGGTCGAGGAGCGCAGTGGCTACGACTTCCGGCGGTCGAGGTGTGCGTCCAGCGCCGCGACGACGTTCGAGTCGGCGATCGAGATGTCCCAGCGCGAAGACCGAACGTCGAGGTGGAGCGAGCGGCGGTGGACGACGAGTGTGTCGTCGGTCAGCGTGAAGCCCTCGAAGTCCGACCACGGCGTGAGCCGACGCGCGACGGTGAACCGCGTCTCGCGGCGCTGTTCCAACCCGGCCGGCGTCACGCGGTACGTGCGCTCGCCAGCCAGCGTCGAGGCGACGAGTATCGTGGTCACCCCGAGCGCAGGCAGCGGCATCAGCGCCTGCCAGCCGAACCGCCAGACTGCCAGTCCCACGACGGGAGTCGCGACCGCGAAGACGACGAGGAGGAGACCGAGTCGGGCGCGGCGCGGCCACCCGGCGGTCCACTCGGCGGCGACGTCGCCGGCCTCGTCGGTGTCCACCGTCGCAGCGACGAGTCGGTTGCGACCCATCGTGACGAGCAGACTGCCGAGGAGACAGGCCACCAGTCCGAAGCCGAAGCCCACCGCGCCGACGAGGGTCGCGGCGGTCTCGGCCTGGAGACCGGACACGAAGAACGCGAGCGACAGGAAGGCGTCGCCGGCGTAGCCGAGCAGCGGGAGTATCCCGACCGTTGGGACGAGCACCCCGACCCACGTCGAGTGGAGCCACGCCACCAGTTCACCCCGGCGCGTGACCAGTCGCGTGACGACGACCGTGACGAGTATCCCGACCACGCCCAGTAGCCCGAGCGCGAGGAGTTCACTGGCGAGTCGGAGCGATTCCGCGACGGCGAGGGTGAGTGCCGGCGAGACGAGCGCCGCGACGTAGAGACCGGCGACGACGGCGAGACGTGTCTCCAGTCGCTCCGGGGTCTGGAGGGGACCGGCAGCGGCGGGGTTCTGCACGCCTCCGAGTGAGCCGGCGGCCGAGCAAGTAGATTACGGTGGCAGAATGCGTGATCGAAGACTGTCGGAGCGGCCACCACGAGCGCCACGATCGACCGATCTCACTCCGGATCGACCGGATCGGCGGGCACGAATCCGGTCTCGCCTGACGTACCGGCTTCCCTCTCGCCGGACACGATCCCGCCGTCGGCCTCCACGGTCGCGCCGACCTCGTCGTTGCCCCGGAGGTCCGCCACGCTCTCGCCCAACTCGTCGATGGCGTCGGACTGGGCGTCGGTCGCGGCCACGATCTCGTCGGTCGCGGTCTCCGTCTTCTCGGCGTACCCCTGGACCGTCTCGATGGTCGCCGTCAGGTCCTCGACGGTCGCGGCCTGATCGTCGGTCGCGCGGGAGACTTCGACGACGCCCCGTGCCGCCTCGTCGATCGACTCGGCGATGGCGTCGAACGCTTCGAGGACGGTCGTGATGCGCTCGCCGGCGTGTTCGATCCGCTCGTGGGACTGCTCGGTCGCGTCGACGGTTCGGTCGGCCTCCGCCTGCAGTTCGGCGATCCGGTCGGTGATCTCCTCGGTGTGGGTGCGGGTCTCCTCGGCGAGGGCCTTCACCTCGTCTGCGACGACCGCGAAGCCGTCGCCGTCCTCGCCCGCGCGGGCCGCCTCGATGTTCGCGTTCAGCGCGAGCAGGTTGGTCTGCTCGGCCACCTCGGAGATGACCTCCACGACCGACTCGATGTCGTCCATGCGCTCGCCGAGGTGTTGGACGCTGGCGACGAGGTCGTCGCTGGTCTCGATCACCTCGTCTGTCACCTCGCGGGCGTCCTCGCTCGCGTCCAGTCCGTCGGCGGCCGCCTCGCTCGCACCCTCTGCGGCCGCGTTCACCTGATCGGCGGTGGCGGCGACCTCCTCCATGCTCGCGGAGAAAGACTGCATCTCGGTCGCCCCCTCGTCCAGCAGGTCGTTCTGCGCCTCGACGTGCCGGTCGATGCGGGCGGCGGCCTCGACGGCACGCTGGACGGCCGCGTCGAGTGCGGCCGTCTTCCGGTCGACGCGACCGGTCAACTGCTCGAACTGCTCGGCCATCTCGTTCAGTTCGTCCACGACCGACAGGAGGCCGTCGTCCACCGCCTCGCGGTCGCCGGTAAACTCGGCTCTGGTGGCCAACTCCCCGCCGACCAGTCGTCGGATGGTCGTCTGGAGTTCGTCCACCAACTCGGAGATTGCCCGGTGTCGGCGCACGTCCTCGGTCCTGTCGTGGACCGTCTCGACGACGCCGACGACCTGGCCGGCGTCGCGGATCGGCATCGCCGTGAACGAGATGTGTCGCTCGGTGCCGTGGCGGTCGAGCATCGTGCTGGTGTCGCCGTACAGCGGGAGGTCGGAGTCCTCGAGCGTGATGTCGTACGACTCGTGTGCGGCCTCCGGTTCGTCGAGCACCTTGTCCGCGAGCGTCTTCGCCCGCCGACCATCCGGGTAGAACGCCTCGCTGGCGTGGGTCGACCCCAGTGCCTCCTCGGCTGGTACGCCTGTCAACTGTTCGAGGCCGTGGTTCCACGCGATCACCTCGTGGCCCGCGTCCAGCATGAAGATCGGTGCGCCGACCCCGTCGAGGATCGTCCCCTCGGCCACCGTCATCCCGGCGCGGGCGGTCGGCGGGGCGGGGCTGTCGGCTGGCCTGTCGTTCGTGTCGCCGGCCTCGTGTCCGGCGTCGCCACTACGCTCACGCTGTGCCCGCGCGACCGCCGCCTCGCCGACGTGGACTCTGCTGGACACGTCGTCTGGGGCGGTCGACGCGTCGTCAGCGTCTCCCTCTCGTGGGTCGCCGCCGGTGCCCTCGCTGGCACCGTGTTCGCCGACGTGCACATCGTCCGACACGTCCTCTGACCCACCGTCGGCCGCGAAATCGGCAGATTCACGCGTTCCGACGTTCCTCGAGAGTCGATTCCATACTCGTTCCAACACGTTCTGCCCCATCGACTCTACGTGTCGAACAATCTGTGTTAAATCTTCCCACGACCGGGCGAGCCGTGGCCCACAGACGCCGTGGCACACTTCCAGAACGCTCAAACCGGAGCCCCGCCACTCCGGAGACATGGACGCACACGAGTTGCTCACTCGGAACGTCTCCGAGGTGGTCACCGAGGCGGAGGTGGAGGCGCTGGCCGACGACCCCGAGGGGAAGCGGGCGTACGTCGGCTACGAGCCGTCCGGCGTCCTCCACATCGGGCACATGCTGACGGCGAACAAGCTGATCGACCTGCAGGAGGCGGGCTTCGAGGTCGTCGTCCTGCTGGCGGACGTCCACGCCTACCTCAACGGGAAGGGCACCTTCGAGGAGATCGCCGACGTGGCCGAGCGGATGCGCGACCAGTTCGTCGCCTACGGCCTCGACGAGTCGCAGACCGAGTTCCGCCTCGGCTCGGAGTTCCAGTTCGACCGCGAGTACGTCACCGACCTCCACCAACTGGAACTGGAGACGTCGCTCTCGCGGGCCGAACGGGCCATGTCGGAGATCAAGTCCGGCGACACCGTCAAAGTCTCACAGGCGGTCTACCCGCTGATGCAGGCGCTGGACATCGTCTACCTCGATCTCGATCTGGCGGTCGGCGGGATGGAACAGCGGAAGGTCCACATGCTCGCGCGTGACGTACTCCCCAAGATCGACTACGACGCGCCGACCTGCCTCCACACGCCGCTGATCGCCGATCTCGGCACCGGGATCGGGAAGATGTCCTCCAGCGAGGGAGTCACCATCTCGATGGAGGACTCGACCGAGGACATCGAACAGAAGGTCAACGGCGCGTTCTGCCCGCCGACGCGCGATCCGGACCCCGACGACGAGGGACGGGAACGGGAGAACCCCGTGTTGCAGATCTTCGAGTACCACGTCTTCCCCCGGTTCGAGACGGTCGTCGTGGAGCGCCCGGAGCAGTACGGCGGCGACCTCACCTACGACGACTACGAGTCGCTGGCCGACGATCTGGAGTCGGGCGAGTTGCATCCGGCCGACGCGAAAGGTGCCCTCGCGACGTACCTCGACGAACTGATCGCGCCCGGCAGAGCACAGATCGTCGAGTCCCGAGACGGCAGGTAGTCGCCAGGTCGCTGGATCGCCGACTCAGGCGAACCCGAACGCGGACATCACGTTCTTGACGAGACTCTGCGTGACGAGGCCGATGCCAGCGAGGACGAGAAACAACCCGGCGGCGACCAGCGGGGCCTGGTAGGCGACGAGACCGAGGCCCGCGAGCGTGACGACGATACCGACGAGACCCAGCGTCCCGAGTTTGTCGAGCATGACTCACACTCCCGACACGTGTTCCGTAAGTCTGCTGTTTGCGGCCCGGAACGGCGGTGCGTCGGGCGGTGGGCGACGGCGGCACTCGACCGCAGGCGGCGAATTTAACAGTGAGGTCCACGAACTGGAAGGTATGAGTGACAACGAGGGGCGACGCGACCTGCGGATGCCCGACGAGGACGAGGTGTTCGCGGTCGTGACAGACATGCTCGGGGCGAACCGCGTGAAAGTACGCTGTGCGGACGGTGTCGAGCGCACCGCCCGGATTCCGGGGCGGATGCAGAAACGCATCTGGATCCGGGAGGACGACGTGGTGCTCGTCGAACCGTGGGACTGGCAAGACGAGAAGGCCGACGTGGCCTGGCGCTACGAGAAGAGCGAGGCGGACCAACTGCGCGACGAAGGCCACATCCAGTAACTCGTTTCTCTGTCGACCAACGACCTGTCGCTCTCGACACTCGCCAGCGACCGGTCCACTCGACCGAACCGCGCCGACACGCCCGGACGTCTACGCGTTCAACACGGCGCGCAGCACGTCGGCCGCCTCGTCCAGCGCCTCGTCCAGCGCCTCGACGTCCGGGCCGCCGCCCTGCGCGAAGTCCGGCGGGCCGCCGCCGCCGCCGCCGACCTTCGCCGACAACTGGGCGACGACCTCGCCCGCGTTCACGCCGACGCCCTCGGGTACCGCGACGACGAACTGGGCCGACCCGCCGACCGCACTGCCCAGCACCGCGACCGTCCCCTCGTCCGCCAGCGCGTTGGCGGTCGCCCGGAGTTCGTCGCTGTCGGCGTCGAGTCGCTGGATCACCGCGGACGTCCCGTCGATGTCGACCTCCTCGGACTCCGCCTTGGCACGGGCCTCGGCGAGTTCGTCCGTCAGACGGTCGATCTCCTTCCCGCGCTGTTTCCACTCGGTGAAGAAGCGTTCGGCGGTCTCCGGCACCTCCTGGGGACTCACGTCGAGTACGTCGGCCGCGTCGTACAGCGCGTCCTCGGTGCGCTGGGTCGCCTCGATGGCGGCGTCGCCGGCCGCGAAGACGATGCGCTCGATGCCGTCCTGCACCGGTTCCGTGGTGAGCACCTTGATGACGCCGATGTCGCCGGTGCGCTTGACGTGCGTGCCGCCACAGGCCTGCACGTCGTCGGCGACGTGGATCAGCCGGATCGACTCGCCCGGCGGAATACCACCTTGATAGAGGTCGAAGCCGTGTTTCTCCTCGGCCTCGTGGCGGTCGGGCCACTCCTGTTTGACCGGGACGTTCCGCATCACCAGTTCGTTGGCGACGCGTTCGATCTCCTTGACCTCCGCGCGAGTGATGCGCTCGTAGTGACTCACGTCGAACCGGGAGGAGTTGACGCCCTTCTGTGCGCCGGCCTGCCGGACGTGGTCGCCGAGCACCTGCCGGGCGGCGTAGCCGATCACGTGGGTCGCGGTGTGGTGCCGCATCAGGGCGCGCCGGCGGTCCACGTCCACCTGCCCCCGGACGAACTCACCTTTGCCCGGGTTGCGGTCGGTGCGGTGGAGGACGACGTCGCCCCGGGTCTGGACGTCCTCGACTTCGACGGTGAGGTCGTCGGCCGTCAGCGTCCCCCGGTCGGCGGGTTGCCCACCGCCCTCGGGGTAGAACATCGTCTGGTCCAAGACGACGTCGTACCCCTCCTCGCGCTCGAAGACGTCCAGTACGACCGCCTCGAACTCGGTGCGCTCCTGGTCGTCGTAGTAGAGCTTCTCCGTCTCCGGGAGGTCGGCGAGTCGGTCGTCGGTCTCGTCTTTGTCGGCGAAGGCCTGCTCGGAGTCGTGGCGGGCCGCGACGAGCGAGTAGAAGTCGTCGGGCACGTCCACGGTCGCCCCGCGCTCCTCGGCGATCTCCGCGACCATGTCCGGCTGGAGGCCGTGGGAGTCGTACAACTCGATCAGCGTCTCGGTCGGGATCGGCTCGCCGGTGCCGGCGTACTCGTCGGCGATGGACTCGACCTTCCGGCTGCCGCGTTCGAGCGTCTTCCGGTACTTGCGTTCTTCCGTCCTGACGATGTCGCGGATCGTGTCGCGGTTGTCGTAGCCCAGCCGCTTCGCCTGCATGTCGACGAGTTCGTCCAGCGGGGCGTCGACGCCGACGTTGTCGACGAGTCGTTTCGTGCGGCGGAGGACCATCCGGGCGAGGTAGCCGGTGCCGACGTTCGAGGGGACGATCTCGTCGCCGAACATGTACGCCAGCGTCCGGCAGTGGTCCGCGATGGCGTAGATGTCCTCCATCGGCTCCATCAGGTCCGTCAGTTCGCGGACGTTCACGTCGAGGCGGTCGGCGATGTTGTCGCGGGCCGACTCCATGTCCTCGGCCTCGTCGATGTCCATCCGGCCCGCGAGTTTCGCGGCCCGGTTGAGCAGTTCGGCCTCCTCGTCGGTGTGTTCGATGCCGGCGTTCTCCTTCAGGAAGTCGATGGTGTCGGGGTAGACGGCCTCGTAGACGGTGGGAGTGCCCTGGCTCATCCACGTCCAGCGTTCGAGTCCGTAGCCGGTGTCGACGATGTAGGTGTCCATCGGCGAGTACCGGTTGCCGTCCTTCAGTTCGTACTCGCCCTCGGGGTCCTGTTCCATCGACATGAAGACGAGCGTGGCGAGTTCCGCACCGCGATAGATGACCTCGATGGCGGGCCCGGCGTTGCCGCCGCCGACCCACGGGTCCTCGATGTAGGTGATCTCCGAGAGGTCCGCGCCGAGCGACTCGAACAGTTCATCACAGAGTGCGACGGTCTCGTCTTTCCAGTAGACCTCGCCGGAGTAGGCGTATTTGTCGCCGGCCTCCTCGCGGGCGTTGAACGCGTGGTGGGCCATCATCTCGAAGGCCATCGTGTGCCGCCCGGTCTTGCCGACGTTGTCGATGTCCTGCATCCGAATGCAGGGCTGGCTGATCGTCAGTGGGTTCGCCGGCGGCGGCGTCTGGCCCGAGGTGACGAGGGGCTGGAAGTCGTAGATAGACGCCTGCGTCAGGAGCACGTCGTCGCGCCAGCGGTTCGCGGCGACCGGGTACGGGTCGATGCGCTCGTGGCCGTGGTCCTCGAAGAAGGAGAGGAACGCCTCCCGCATCTCCTCTAAGGTGTACGCCTCGTCGAAGCCGGGGTTGTCGATGAAGCTGTAGTCCTCACACGGGGGTTCACCGCACAGGTCGCGGTCGTGATCCCGTGTCCAGAAGTGCGCGCCACACGAGACACACTCCCGTCGCACGAAGTCGTTCTCCTCGAAATAGTCGAGGCGGTACTCCGATTCGAGATCGCTCATTAGCACGTTGTTGGCCCGGCACCGGGCAAAAGGGTTCCGGGACCGCGATCGCCCGCCTGCGTCGGCCACACACCCGAATACTGGGGTGTCGGTGTCGCGCCAGCAGGCGCGCTGCTGCCCGCCACGCGGCGGGGCCTCCCGATGGTCGGGAGACCACCAGCGCCGGGGAGCCGAACCGTTAGGTTGCTGGCGAGCGTCCCCGTCGGCATGACAGTCTCCGAGACGCAGACGCGGGACGCCGGCGGGCAGTCCCCCGGCGACCAGTCGGCCGGCGGACTCGACCGCCGGGACCTGCTGACGGCCGGGGGGTTCGTCCTGCTGGTCAACGCCGTCGGCGCGAGCGGTGCGCTGCTCGGCGGCCCGGGGTCGCCGTGGTTCGCCGCGCTCACGAAGCCGTGGTTCTACCCGCCGGGGTGGGCCTTCGGCGTCGTCTGGACCGCGCTGTTCTCGCTCATGGGCGTCGCACTCTGGCTGGTCTGGCGAGCGGGCACCGACCGGCGCGAGGTTCGGGTCGCGATCGGCGCGTTCGCCGGCCAGATGGTGCTGAACCTCGCGTGGACGCCCGCCTTCTTCAGCCTCCAGCGACCGCTCGTGGCGCTCGGGATCATCCTCGCGCTGTGGGTCGCCATCCTCGGGACGATGGTCGCCTTCCGGCGTGTCTCCCGGTGGGCGGCGCTCCTGCTCGGTCCCTACCTGCTGTGGGTGAGCTTCGCGGCGGTGCTCAACTTCGAACTGTGGCGACTGAACTGAGGTCGGTGGGTCGAGCGTGACCCTCCACCTCTGGCTCGGCTTCGTCGGGATGGTGCTCGGAGCGGGCGCAGTCGCCCTGCGCGCCCGAGACCGAACCGGCCGAGCGCGGGACCCCGCGCTGCTCGGGCTCGTGGTACGGGTCACCGCCGAGGCGACCGCGCGGGGTCGGCGTGTCAGGAACGCGGTGCTGGGCGTGTGGCTGCTGTACCCCGTGGTCTGGCTCCTCGGCCCCGAGGGGTTCGCGCTGGTACCGGGGCTGCCGGCCGCGGTCGCCGCTGTGGGACTCGATCTGGTGCTGAAGCCCGGCGTCGGGATCGTGCTGGCCGGGCTGGAGTAGCCGCGGCGCGACGCCGAGGTGGCCCGGACCGACCACGGCCGCGACCGCGTTCAGGTAGCCCGGACCGACCACGCCGCCCTCGATTCGTCTTCACGCGAGCGCGAGCAGGTGTGCCGACTCCGGGCCGGTCTCGGCGACCACGTACAGCGTTCCGTCGTTCAACACCGGCCCCGGGCCGACCCGCCCGTGGAACGAGCGCTCGAACCGGACCGCCGGCCCGCGCGACAGTTCACTCCCGGCAGTCGGGTCGAGTGCCCAGAGTCGGTCGCCGCCGACGAACAGCGTGTCCCGCCCGAACGCCGGCGCGGTGTGTCGCCAGTCGCCGAGTGCGTGCCGCCAGCGCACCGCCCCCGAGTCGCTGTCGACCGCGTGGACCTCGCTCGTCGTCCCGGCGACCACGAGTCCCCGTTCGATGCCGAGGCCGTGCGGCGTCCACCCGGTGTCGACCGACCAGACGCGTCCCGTCCCGCTACCGGAATCGCCCCCGAGCGCGTAGGTCACGCCGTCCCGGCAGGTGACGTACACCGCGTCGCTGTCAGCCGAGGGGGGACCGGTCGGCGGAGCAGGGAGCGAGACGCGCCAGTGACCCCGGCCGTCGTCGGTCGTCAGGACCGCCACCTCGCCCGCGTCGGTCGCGACCGCGACGAAGTACCCCTGCCAGATCGGGGGGTGGTCGAGCACCCGCCCGAACAACCCACGCTCCCACGCGACCGCGCCGGTCGCCGGGTCGAACGCGACGATTCGCTCCCCGACGCCGACGAGCAGTGGCTGACCGGGGTACATCGACGGCCCGGCCGGTGCGGTCGTGGTCTCGGTCGTCCACTGCTCGGTCCCGTCGGCGGCCGACAGCGCACGGACTGCTGGCGCCGCCCTGTCCGCGACGTAGACCGTCCCGTCGCGCACGACGGGCGCGGTCTCGACACCCTGTGCTCGCCACAGTTCCGCCCCGCTCTCCGCGTCGAGGACGCGAAGCCCGTCGCGTTCCGGCAGGAACACCCGCCCGTCGGCGACGATCGGGGCCCGCAACTGCGACCGCGAGACCGGGACGCGCCACTGCTCGGTCACGTCGTCGACCGGTGCCTCGCCGGCGTGAATCCCGTGGACGCTCCGCGTGTTGCCGGCGTTACAGCCGAAACTGGACCACTGGCCGTCGGAGCCGTACACCTGTCGCTCGGCGTCGAGCGGTGGCGTCTCGGCTGGCGGCGGGTCGTCGGGGGCCGGGCGACCGACGACGCCGGCACAACCGGCGAACGAGCCGAGTCCGGCGAGACCGGCCGCCGCGAGCACGCTACGTCTGGAGGGCATCGTCCCGACTTCTCGGCCGGAGGTGACAAACCTTCTGCCCGGCGTGGACGGCTTCCGCACGGGAACACCTCACACGCCACCGACAGAGCGAAACGCCGTCTCCCTCATCGTCCCTCTATGTCACCGTTCGCGTCCACCGCCGCGAGTCAGTTGCTCGCGGGCGACGCCGACTGGCTCACGCCGGCACAGGTCCGGGAACTCACACACCACCCACAGACGAGCGTCGGGACCGAGTACCCGCACTACGTCGGCGCTGTCGAGTCGCCCGACGGCCCGCCGCGACCGACCGACCAGCACCCCGTCTTCTACGGCTGTTTCGACTGGCACTCGGCGGTCCACAGCCACTGGACGCTGGTCCGCCTGCTCCGCCTCGCCGAGTCGCGACTCGCGTCGGCCGACGCCGACGAGCAGACGGCCCGCTCGCCGACAGCGATTCGAGACGGCATCGACGCACGGCTCTCCGAGGAGGCGGTCGCGGCGGAGGTCGCGTACTTGGACGAGAACCCGACGTTCGAGAGACCGTACGGCTGGGGCTGGCTGCTCCGACTCTGTGCGGAACTCCACCTGTGGGACGACCCGGCCGCCGACGCGTGGCGGGCCACGCTCCGACCGCTCGAAGACAGAGTCGTCGACCTCGTCGCCGACGACTTCCTCGACCAGTCCCGCGCCTTCCGGGTCGGAACCCACGGCAACTCCGCCTTTGCGCTGACGTGTGTTCTCGACTACGCGCGGGTCGTCGGCGACGACGGTCTCGAATCGGCAGTCTGCGACACCGCCCGGCGCTTCTACGCCGACGACACCGACGCGCCGGTCGAGTACGAACCGCTCGGGTGGGACTTCGTCTCGCCGGCGCTGACCGAAGCCGACCTGTTCCGGCGCGTCCTCGACTCACGCGCGTTCGCCGACTGGTTCGGCGACTTCCTCCCCGACCTGTCGACCGACGGGACCGCCGCACACGAGGGGTTTCTCGACCCGGTCGCGGTCGACGACGAGGGGGGCGGCGTCGAACTCCACTTCGTCGGGCTGAACTGCACGCGGGCGTGGTGTCTCGCCGGCATCGCCGACACGCTCGGTGACCTCGACGGCCCGACACCCGGCGTGCCCGGCACCGACCGCCTCCGAGAGTGTGCCGAGCGTCACGCGCGACAGGGGGTGGCGGCGGCGTTCACCGAGGACTACGCCGGCGCACACTGGCTCTCGTCGTTCGTCTGCTACCTGCTGACGCGGAACGCGGGCGGAATCGCCCCCGAGACGTGAGTCGGGGTCGTCCTCGGCCGACCGCCTCACCGATCCGGGCCGAACGGTCGATGTGTCAGGAGCGCGTCGGCGTGACCGAGGCTCCGCTGAGCCTCGACCCAGCGTTTCGCCGTCGGACGGTCCTCGCCGGTGTAGACCATCGCGGCGGCGACGAGGTCGGCGAACGGTCGCGGGTCGGGGTCGGGGTCGACACCCGCCGGAAGCGGGGTGGCTCGCCCGTCGCCCTCGCCGAACAGGTCGTCGTCGATGGGCGCAGGCACGGACTCGCGAGGCGGACCCGAGTCGGTCATCCCGCGGAGGTTCGACTGGAGACGGTTCAGCGCGTCGGTCCCGGCGGATGGACTCGGCCGGAGAGAGTCGGATGTGACCGAACCACACACCGGCCGAACGTTTTCCCGTGCCGGCCGTGACCTGCCGACGATGGTCGACAAGCAGGCGGTCCAGCGAGGGTACGACGAACTGGCCGAGCAGTACGATGGCTGGCGCGAACGCGGCGGGCGGGGAGTCGACCTGCTGGACGACGTGCTAGGCGCGCTGTCACCGGACGCGCGGCTGCTCGACGCGGGCTGTGGCGGCGGGCAACCGGTGCTCGCGCGTGCAAGCGAGACGACCGACGCGGTCGGACTGGACTTCTCGGGTGAACAGCTCCGACTCGCCGGCGAGCACGCCCCCACGGCCGACCGGGTGCAGGGTGACATGACCGCGTTGCCGTTTGCGGCCGACAGTTTCGACGCGGTGGTCGCCTACTGGTCGGTGATCCACGTGCCACTGGCCGACCACCAGACCGTCGTCGACGAGTTCGCGCGCGTCCTCCGCCCCGGCGGCCGACTGCTCCTCTGTGAGGGGACGACCGAGTGGGTCGGGGAGAATCCGGACTGGTTCGACAGCGGAACCGGGATGGCCTGGGAGATAGCCGGTGCCGAAGCGACCGACCGCCAACTGCTGTCGGCCGGGTTCGCGGTGACCGACCGCTGGGGGCTGCCGGAGTCGCTGTCCGACGACGCGGACGCAGTCGGTGAGAACGACGACGCGGACGCGGCGAACGAGGCGGAATCGTCGGACGACCCGTGGACGTTCTTCGCTGCGCGGCTACCCGAATAGGCCGGGCGGCGCGTGGGTTCCCGGTACTCGTCGGTCACCGGTACTCGTCGGTCACCGGTACTCGTCGGTCACCGGTACTCGTCGGTCGAGTGCCGTGCGAACCGCGAGGGTCGGGTCGGTACCGGGACGCCGAGAGGCCAGCCACTGGCAGGGATGTACTCGCGGTAGCGACGGAGACACGTCTCGGGACGCGGACGGAGCCACCCGTGGACAGTCGTCACTCGGGGTCGAAGTCAAATCAAAAGTGCGGAGGGCCGTGACTCGCCTGTCACGCCTGGTTACGCGGCGACGACTGCGGCCGCGATGAAGTCCCACCGCGTGCCGGTCGTCGTCTCGCTCTTCTTCGCCTCGGCCTTGGTTCGGTTGCGCTTGTGTTTCCAGTTCATGGCTACAGAAATACTTACTCGGTCGTGAGTAATAAGTCTCTCGATAGTTTCTCCAGGGACGATCACGACAGATACGCTCGCAGTGAGTCCCCATCTCACGCCCTGAAACGACAGAATTCGACGGTACGGTCACCGTACCGGCCACAAGGTTCTTGGTATTGTACGATTACTGATACTGCCGCACCCCCAAGTGAGGGCGACCATGTTTACCATCGTTCCCCTGTTCCCCGGCCTGCCGGGTGGCCCGGAACTGCTCATCATCCTCGCCGTCGTCGTCCTGCTGTTCGGCGCGAACAAGATCCCCAAACTCGCACGGTCGACCGGACAGGCGATGGGCGAGTTCCGGCGCGGCAGAGAAGAGATCGAGACCGAACTGCGGGCCGGCGTGAGTGACTCCGAGGCCGAACGCGACGAGGAGATCACCGAGAAAGAATCTGCGAGCGCCTGAACCGCGAATTTTCGACGAGAGCACTCGATCCGCGACCGTTCACCCGCGCGTCCGGACCGCGAGTGGTTAGTCCAGTTTCTCCAGACAGCCCTGACAGTAGGTGACGCCCCGCGGGTTCGGCGTCCCGCAGTCCGGACAGGGTACGCCCTCCTGTCCCGGCAGGTTCGGCGTCCCGCGCTTCGGTGCCGCGCGATCCGGGACGAACTCCTCCGGTGCGAGCGACCCACCCGTCCGTCGGCGGTGGCCGTCGTAGACCCGTTCGATGAGTCGGTCGTCACGTAACATCAACATCCCCCGGTAGAATCCGACGAACAGCACCGACGGCATCACGATCACGAGGGCCGCCACGGCGAGGCGGAAGACGATCTCCATACACCGTGGTAGGCTCACACACGTTAGAATGTAACGGGGGCCAACGTCCCCGATTCGGCGGGCCGAGTGCTCGTGTCGATCGACACGGCGTCGGGGTCGGTCTGCGCGGTGCTGGCTCGCGTCAGGCCTGCTCGTTGATCGACCCCTGGATCAGTCCCTGTGCGAGCGGGAAGAAGAACAGCCACGCGAGGAACGTGACGCCCGCGCCTCTGTCGCTGTCGAACTCCGCGACGAGTTGTGACTGCTTCCACAGCACGATGAGGTTGACCACGGGCACGAAGAACCCGACGAGCCTGATCGTCGGGTCGAAGTTCGCGTCGAGATGCGATTTGAGCTGTTTGTTCACCTGGTGGAACCAGTACGGCACGTAGAGACCGAACGTGACGAACGACAACACGATCACCTTTGCGACACTTCGCTCTTCGAGAGCGTCGGCTGACATGGCAGTTCGGTCGTCAGAAGACTGGCACAAAAGTGTTCATCCGGCCGCTCACTGCCGAGTCAGATCGACTCGAAGGGACCGGCGGCGAGCGACTCCGCGTCGTCGACCTCCTGCGTCTCGGTCGGGAGCGGCACCTGAATCGTCCAGTCGCCCGGTCCGAAGGTGTCCGTCGTCGACCCGGCGAGTTCCTGTTCGTCGGCCGTCTCGAAGCTGAACTCCTCGTTCGGGAGCGTGTACGAGACGAGCGAGAGTTCGAGTTCACAGCCGTCCGCGACGGTGAAGTCGACGCGCGCGGTGTCGCCGTTCACCTGGATCGGGTCGTAGCTGACACACTCCCGGACTGACTCGTCGAGCGAGTTGATGTAGGTGTCACGCTTCGTGACCCCGTCTTTGTTCCCGTGGGCGTACTGGATCAACCGGTTCTGTCGGCCGTAGAAGTCGTCGTCGTCCTCGCCGAGTTGTTGGTTCGGCGGGCCTTCCACGAAGTCCACCTGATACGGGACCACGACTTCGATCTCGCTGCCCGGTTCCTCGCCGGACGGCGCACCGAAGGTGAGATTGTCGACGAACGCGGCGGTGTCGTAGATCGAGTCGCTTCCGTCGCCGAGACGTAGTTCGAGTGTCAGTGTCTCGCCGGTCAGTCCCATGTCCGCGAACGACTCGGCGTTCTGTGCGGCGAACAGTTGCGTCACCGAGTTGAACTTCGTGTCGTCGGGGTCCGGGAACGGCGGGGTCGGCGACTCCGACGAGCCACCGGGGACGTTCGCGTAGTCGACGACGTTGTCCACGGTGAGGTCTGTCCCGTCCGGGAGGACCGTGATGAGTTCCTCGTAGTCGTCCGGGCCGGCGAGGGTCGCGGTGAAGAAGTCCTGGAACTCCGAGCCGACGAAGCTGGGGATCTCCTCGGTCGCGTACCGGTAGTCGAAGTTCACGCCGGTCACGCCCGGCGGGACGGTGAACTCGATCGTCACCTCGGCCACGTCGAACGCCTGCAGGCCACCGCCGGGGTACTGTTCGGCTGGTGTTCCGTAGCCGAAGCTACTGAAGTCGGTCGCCTCGCCGAAGATGTCGGCCGCCACCCCGCTACTCAACACACCGTAGTCGTCGCCGTCGATCGGGAACCCCTGTGCTGGATCAGCGAGGACGGCGTACTGGTCGAGCGAGGGGTCGGACTCGAAGGAGACCGACTGGACCGCGTCGATGAAGTCCTGTCGTGCGATCGCGTTCAGGAAGTCGTCGGGCGTGAGAGACGCCTGCTGTGCCGACGCGGTCGCGGAACCGAGACCGGCGAGTCCCACGCCGAGAGCACAGCCTTTCAGGAACCGCCTACGATTTGTATTCCGGGTCACACGGGACAACTCGCCAACAGGTGTATAGTTATCCAGTGCGTGCCACACTGCAACGTCGACCTTACACGCTCCCGACCACGGAGACGTGTCAGACGGCGTTCGTGCTGTTCGTCTCAGACTCCGGTGTGACCTGCTCGCAGTACGCCGAAAGGGTCGGATTTTCGACCGGTAACGCCGGGTTAGTCGATCGATTCGACAGGTATAGTGATCAAACGAACAACAGCATCGGACGGCGGTGTCTGTCGGCCATTCGATCGGTCACGAGTCGAAGTGATCTCTGTCCCGTCACCGGCAGTGTCTCGGCCGCTGCCGCCCCGGCATGACAATCTGTGACAAGGGCTTATGCTGCGTCCCGTCGTAGTCGAACTGGGAGAGGGTCATGGGGGACAGAAACTTCCTGCACGTCTGCCGGCACTGCGGCAACGTGATGGCGTCGTCGTCACCGACCGGACCGAGAGCGTGTTTCAACTGCGAGAGTCGGAACTTCTCGAGATACGTCGGGTTCTCGGAGCTACCGGCACGGTGACCGAACAGCACGGCGAACAGAACAGCTCGGTGACCGAACAACACGGTGACCACCGTTTTCATCGAGACAGGAGAGACGACTCCGAGGGGAGTCGACCCGAGAAGACGCGGAGTGGGTTGGGGCAGATTCGAACGCTGGCGGACTCCCGCCGGTCGTCCGCTGCTTCCCACCTCGCTTCGCTCGGCGGGAATGCCGACCTGCTCCGCGTCTCCTTCGGGAACGGTAGGAAAACGAGTGGGTTGGGGCAGATTCGAACTGCCGACCTGCTCCGTGTGAAGGAGCCGTCATAACCGGACTAGACCACCAACCCGACACCCGAAGGTACCCCCGGCCTGGACTTAAGAGTTGCTTTGTCGAGACCGATCCTCGCCGAGACCCGGCCGACTGGTCGGGGTGTCACTCCGGGACCGGTACGCCTCCGACATGTCGACGACGGTCCGCTTGAGAGCTCTCGCCAGCGTGACCGTCGGACCGCCGCCGAGAGTCGCGAGGAAGTAGAACGCCGCCGTCGTGTTGCGCGGGTTCGCACGGAGCGCCTGCCACGCGAGACGGTTCGCGGTCCGGTACTCCCCCGCGTTACAGGACCCACTCACGCCGAGCATGTACACCGAACTGCGGAACTCCAGCGCGCTGGCGGTCCCGAAGGACGCCGCCAGCGAGTCGTACTTCGCCAGAAACCGGGGGTACGCACGGAGTGCGAGGTCGGCGTTGCTCGAGAGATGCTCACCCTGCATCCCCTTGTCGACCAGCGGTTCCGGCACCGCGTCGAACTCACAGTGCTGTGAGAGTCTGATGAACCAGTCGCGGTCCTCGTAGCAGGGCATCTCCTCGTCGAACCGCACACCGGCGTCCGTAAACAGGCTCCGCCGAACCACCAGTGTCGGACTCGGGCCGACGCGAGCGCCCCGCAGAATCGCTTCGGTGTCTCCCGTGACGTTCCGGGCGCGATACGAGGAGACCACGGTGCCGTCGGTGTCGATTCGCCGGACACCGCAGGCAACCAGCCCCACGTCTGGGTCGTCGAACAGCGCCAGTTGGCGTTCGAGTTTCTCGGGATACCAGACGTCGTCGTCGTCGTGGAGTGCGACGAACTCGCAGGTGGCGGCCTCGAAGCCGAGGTTCCGCGCCGCAGACAGCCCTGTCGCCGGGTCCTCGACGACCACGACGCGGTCGATCCTGCTCCACTCGCGGTCGGCGAACGTCTGTGTCACACGGTCCTCGGAGCCGTCGACGAGGATCAGTTCGAGCTCCGCGTCGGTCGTCTGTGCGTCGACGCTCTGAATCGCACGCTCTACGTCGGCGAGGTCGTGGCCCAGCGTGGCGAGCACGACCGATACACCCGGATCGTCGGTCATCGCTCCGAGTTGGCCGTGTCGGATATTAAGTAGTCACTCGGTACCCGGTCGGAGACGGTGTCTCGGAGTCGCAACCGATTACTGCCGTGGGCGTCTCGGTACGACTGCGTGCATCAAGTCCCCGCCCGAGTAGTCCCAGACGGGAGCGATGACAGCGCGGAGAACCCACGCACGCGACAGACGCCCGTTCGCGGCGCACGCGAACCGCCCGGCACGAGGGCAAGCCAGCCGACGCGGGACGCCCCCGGAGATGAGGCTGGACGTTAGTGTTCCGGGCGACACTTCTACCGCGAGACCGAGCCGTGTCGCTCTCGTAGCGACCGATCGAGCCGGATCACCGGCGCACACGTCAGCGTCTCGACTCGAGTACCACCACGTCTGCTACCGACGACCGCGCTCGACACCGACCGGTCACGCCACTTCGAGTACCTCGTGGTCGCGGTCACCCACGAACGCCGACTCGACGACCCGCGCCACGCGCACCGGATCGGCAGGCCCGCCGGCACCCGCGACGCTGCCGACCGACGCCGGGTCGAAGGCGACGTCCAGCGCCTCGTACACCGGCGTCAACACGGCCGCGATCTCCGCCTCGTCGGCGACGACCACGATGCCGGAGACCAGCGCGGCGTCCTGACGGACGCGCTGGGCGATGCCGACCAGTTTCCCGTCGGACTGGATCGAGTGGGCACCCGGGCAGAAGGAGGCCGGCGGTTCGCCGGGTCGGGCGTCGACACCCAGTCCACGCAAGGCATCCAGCACCGTCTCTGTCGCGGCGTCGTACCGGGCGTCGATCCCGTCCCGGCCGTCGACCGGGACCGCGTGGGCGAACGCGACCGTCGTCCCCGTGTACGCCACCGCCCGACCGCCGACGCTCCGCTCGACCGTCGGGAACCCCCGTGCTTCGGCCGCGTCGCGGGCGCGGTCGTACCCCTCGGCGCGGGCGTCCCGGCGACCGAACGCGACCACCCGGGCCGGCGTCCAGACCCGGATCGCGGACTCGCCGGTCTCGGCCGTCCGGGTCAGCATCGCGGCGGTCCGCTCCCGGTCCGCGTCGCGGTCGGGCACTCGCCCCCGGAGGACTCGCATAGGCGACGCTCCGGTCCCGACGTACCTAAGCCTGCCCGTCCCCAGCGAGCGGTATGGCGGTCCACCTGCCCGCGTCGCTCCTCCGCCGATACCGTCGTTTCTCGCTGTACAACTCGCCGTACCCGGCCCACGACCGGGCCTGCGCGGTCGACCTCTACCCCGATCCGGTGGCGAACGAGGGCCGCTCGCCGGTCGCCGGCACGGTCATCGAGACCCGGACCGTGCGCTGTCCGGATCGTCCCTACGCCGTCAACCACGACCACCTGATCCTCCTCGACGTGGCCGACGGGCAGGTCGAGACCGACCGGCGCGGTCCCGGCACCGGCGACTCCGACGACCTCGTCGCGCGTATCCTCCACGTCGATCCCCGGGTCGAACCGGGCGACGAGGTGGTGCCGGGGGACTCGCTCGGCCCGATGGTCCGCTCGGGGTTCTTCGGCCCGTGGGTGGACAACCACGTCCACCTCGGCTTCCGCCGGGCCGACCAGCATCTCCAGCGTGCCGGCGGGTCGCTCCCTCTCTCGGTCGACGTGTCGGTCGATCCCCTTCGGTGGGACGGCACGGGCACGGTCGCAGAGGTCGGTGACACCTACGCGCTCCTCGACTCGCCGACCCACCCGGCACCCTGCGAGCGGTTCGTCGGTCTCGGGACCGACGCCGACGAGTCGAGACGGTCGGTCGCACTCGACGGCGGACTGGCCCACTACTCGGGCGGCGGCGTGCTGGCCGGGGCGGAGCCACTCCACCACCGGGACGGTGACAGCGTGTCGTTTCTCGGCACTCCACTCGGGACCTGCGTGGCTGGCGAGCAGTCCGGCGACGGCACGGGACACCGGCATCTCGACTGGGCCGACGTGGCGGTCGTCGCCGAGACCGACACCGCGACGCACCGCGCGACCGGTATCTCGCTGTTCGCGGCACAGGACGCGGACTTCGGCGCGAAACTGGTGTTCCACCGTGGGCACGACCTGTCGGCCGGCGACACGGTTCGGGTGGGAATCCAGCCGAGCGACGATCCGATCCGACTCGGCTGACGCCTGCGAGCAGTGGTCCCGGTGGCGCTCGCGTGAGTCCCGGTGAACCAGTCGGATCAGCGATGGCCTACATGAAACCGTCGGCGCGACACGGAGGTCGCGCCAGCCCGTCTGACTGGTCCCGTGACGCGAGCAGTGGTGGAAAGTTGGCGTTGCGGTCGGCGCGTGCGCGACTCCGACGCGCACGCGAGGTCTTCGTGAGCCTGCGAACGAAGGCTCGGAAATCGAAGATTTCCGGTGGATGAGTAACGCAACTGGCGCGCCCCTCGTGGGCGCGCCGACTGAGTAACGCAGTCGGCTGGGGAGGTTCGTGGCTCGCGCGATTGCGGTGCGGTGGCGGGTGCTGTCGCGGATGCAGTTGCGGTCTGCTGTGCTGTCGCGGTGCGGGTGCGGGCCCGTGCGCTAGCAACAGTGGCGGTCGCGGTTGCAGTGTCGTCTGTGGTCGCAGTAGCAGTGTCGTCAGCAGTTGGAGTAGCATCGCTGGCACGTCTCGCGGTGTATCGACACACAGCCTCCGGTCGTGAGCGCACCCACGAACCCCGAGCACAGCGAACAGGCCGACCCAGCGTCACCCTCGTTTCGCCGGGACTCCCACGTTTTTGCCGCCGGGCGTCGACACACCAGCTATGGACTACCGACAACTCGGCGCGACCGGCACGCGCGTCTCCGAACTCTGCTTCGGGACGTGGCGCTTCGGCAAACGACACGGCGACGTCGTCGAAACCGACCGCGAGGAAGCCCACGAACTGCTCGACGCCTTCGTGGAGCGCGGCGGCAACTTCATCGACAGCGCGAACGTCTACGGCGACCCGAACGGGACCTGCGAGCGCTACATCGGCGAGTGGCTGGAGGACTACGACCGCGAGCAGTTCGTCCTCACCTCGAAGGTGTACTTCCCCTTCGACGACTCACACCCGAACGGCCGGGGGCTCTCCCGGACGCACATCCGGAACCAGATCGAGGGGACACTCGACCGCCTCGGGACGGACTACCTCGACCTCTACTACATCCACCGCTGGGACGAGCACACGCCCATCGAGGAGACGCTCCAGACGCTGAACGGTCTCGTCGAGGAGGGCAAGGTCAACTACCTCGGCGCGTCCTCGATGGCCGCGTGGCAACTGACGAAGGCGCTGTGGAAGTCCGAGATCCACGACTACGCCCGGTTCGACGTGACCCAACCCCTCTTTCACGCGGGCTACTACGAGGACGTGAAGGACTACCTCGACGTGTGCGCCGATCAGGACGTCGCGGTCTGTCCGTACTCGCCGCTGGCGGGCGGGTTCCTCACCGGGAAGTACGAACGCGCCGACCCCGACGACCCGACGGTCGTGGAGGCACCCGACGGCTCACGCGGGAGTCTGGACGAGGTGTTCGCGGACTACTACCTCTCGGAGCGCGGCTGGCACGTGCTGGACGCGATCCGGGCGGTCGCCGACGAGGTGGACGCCACGCCCGCGCAGGTCTCGCTGCGCTGGCTGATGGACCAGTCCGAGTTCACCTGCGTCCCGATCATCGGTGCCAGAACCGTCGAGCAGTTAGACGAGAACCTCGCGGCCTGTGACGTGTCGCTCTCCGACGAACAACACGACCGGATCACCGACGCGCGCTACGCCGAGTCCGGCCGGCGCTACGGGCACTGACACGGCGGGCTTCGTTCTCTCTCTCTCCGCGCGCTCAGACGTGCTGGCGAACCCGGCGGACGATCTCGTCGACGTCGTACTCGTCGTCGGCCTTGTCCCACACCGTCTCCCCGTCCGCGTCAACCCGGAGGACGCCGTGGTCGCCGGTCACGAGCGCCACGCTGTCCAGATCGCCGCCGAACTGCGACAGCAGGGCGTGTTGGATATCCTCGGCTCGGTTGAGAAAGCCACACGGCACGCAGTACTCGATCTCGATGTCGGTCATACGCAGGCGTTGCGCCCACTGACTGATAAACCTCTGGCGGGGGTGCGCTCTGCTCGCGGTCGCCGTGAGAGGTGCTACTCCACCGGGTCGGTGTTCGCGTACGTCGGCGTCGGTCGCGCTCCCTCGACGCCCTCGCGGTTCGCCCACCGAACCGCGTTCGCCAGCACCTGCCGGATCTCGTCCTGGTAGTAGATCGGGTACGTCTCGTGGCCCGGTCGGAAGTAGAAGATCCGGCCCGCGCCACGCGTGTAGCAACAACCGGACCGGAACACCTCCCCGCCCTCGAACCACGAGGTGAAGACCAGCGACTCCGGTTGTGGCACGTCGAACCGCTCGCCGTACATCTCGGCTTCGGGGACGACGAACGACTCCGGCAGGCCCGCCGCGATGGGGTGGCCGGGTTCGACGGTCCACAGACGCTCCCGTTCGCCCGACTCGCGCCACTTCAGCGCACAGGAGGTGCCCATCAGTTGCTGGAAGGGCTTGGAGTAGTGGCCCGAGTGGAGGACGAGCAGACCCATCCCGTCCAGCACGCGGTCGGTGACACGCTCCACGACGTGGTCGGCCACCTCGTCGTGGGCGCGGTGGCCCCACCACGTGAGTACGTCGGTGTCGGCGAGCACACCCTCGGTCAATCCGTGTTCGGGGTCGTCGAGCGTCGCCGTGCGCGTGTCGAAGCCTGCCGCCTCCAGTCCCTCGGCGACGGCCGCGTGGATGCCGTCGGGGTAGACCTCGGCGACTGCCGGGTCGTCGCGTTCGTGGCGGTACTCGTTCCAGACGGTGACGGTCGTCATGTGTCGGCCCTCGCGGGCGGGCGGCAAGTAATCGTGGGGCGTGCCGCGCTGCGGACCGACCCGCCGCGCAGGCGCGGGGTTGAAGCCGGTGTAGCCCAAGTGACTCTCGTGTTCCGGAACGAGCCAGTCCTGCACCCCGAAGACCGCGAGACCGACGAGTCCGGGCCGTGGCTCCCCATCCTCGTCGCCAGTGCGGTCGCGTGGCTCGCGCTGTTCGCACTGGACTATCGACTGCTCTCCGAGGGGACGTTCCTCTGGGCGACGGTCAAGAGTCTCTACACGCTGATCCTCGCGCCGCTCGCGGCCGCTGCACTCTTACAGGACACCCGCTTCCTCGGCGTCGAAGGAATCGAAGTCGGCCCGGCGAAGTGGGCCTACGCGCTGATCGCGGTGATCGTCCCGCCGATCGGTGCGGTCTACCTCGCCCACCGACACTGGCTCGTGTCGAACTCGCCGGTCGACCTCGACGCGGCGGGCGAGGACGGCACCGACGACGAGTCCGCCGACACGGGCGACGAGACGAAGCCGGCGTCGCCGGACGGAGACGACTGAGAACGGTTCCGGCGGGCGACTACTCGCCAGAGAACTCCGGCGACCGTTTCTCCATGAACGCGTAGACACCCTCGGTGTGGTCGTCCGTCTCGAACATCGCCGCCTGTGCGAACGCCTCGTTTGCGACCGCCGCCTCGAGCGACGACTCCGGCCCCTCCCGGAGGAGTCGCTTCGATGTGCGGAGCGCGGCCGTCGGTCCCTCGGCGATGCGGTCGATCACCTCGCGGGCCTCCGCGTCGAACGACTCGGCGTCGTAGACGTGGTTGACGAGACCCAGTTCCTTCGCACGATCCGGTTCGACCGACTCGCCGGTGAAGACGAGTTCCTTCGCCACGTTGTCGCCGACGATCCGAGGCAGGAGATAGCTCGTCCCGGAGTCGACCGCGAGGCCGACCCGCCGGAAGCCGAACGCCATCTTCGCGTCGCGGCTCATGAGTTGGAGGTCACAGGCGATGGCGAGGTTCGCACCCGCGCCGAACGCTGGCCCGTCCAACAGGGCGACGGTCGGGAACTCACACTCCGCGAGGCGCTGGACCGACCGACCCGTGTTCTGCGTGACGTGCCGGACCGCGTCGTCCAGCGACCAGTCGCCCGACTGGAGTTCCATCATCGCGTTCACGTCGCCGCCGGCACAGAACGCCCCGCCCGCACCGCGAACGACGACGCACCTGGTGTCGCCGCCCTCCAGGTCGTCGAGGGCGTCGATCAGGCCCGCTGCCACGTCGGCGGTCAGCGCGTTGCGCATGTCCGGGCGGTTGAGCGTGAGCGTGACGACGCCGGCGTCGGGGTCGCGGTCCAGCAGGACCGCGCCGTCGCCGTACTCCTCGGTCGCCGGTGGCTCGGTCGCGTCGTCGCCGGCGTCTGTGGACTGCTCGTCGGAGTCCGCCATTCAGTCGTCGCCCTCCTCGCGGGCCCGCAACTCGAACTTCTGGACCTTCCCGGTCGTCGTCCGCGGGAGTTCGTCGACGAACGCGACCTCGCGGGGGTGTTTGTACTCGGCGAGGTTCGCCAGACAGAACTCTCTGATCTCGTCGGCTGTCACGTCCGCACCCGGCACCGGCACCACGAAGGCCTTGACGGTCTCGCCGCGTCGGTCGTCCGGAATCCCGACGACTGCGGCGTCGGCGATCGCCTCGTGTTCGAAGAGGAGTTCCTCGACCTCGCGCGGGTAGACGTTGTACCCGCCGGTGACGATCATGTGTTTCTCGCGGTCCACGACGTAGTAGTAGCCGTCTTCGTCGTGATAGCCGAGGTCACCGGTGTGGAACCAGCGGCGGCCGTCCCGTTCGGTGAACACCTCGGCGTTCGCCTCCGGGCGCTCGTGGTAGCCCTGCATCACGTTCGGCCCGCTGACGACGATCTCGCCGACCACGTCGTCCAGTTCGGCGTCGTCCTCGGCGAGTGGGCCGCGGTCGACCGGCGGAATCTCCGCGAAGTCGTCGTCCACGACCAGCGAGTGGACGCCGGGCAGTGGCTTGCCGATACTGCCGACCCGGCGACCCTTCTCGGGGCTGTTGAAGTGCGTGACGGGACTGGTCTCGGTGAGTCCGTACCCTTCGTAGATGTTCACGTCGTACAACTCCTCGAACCGCCGGAGTACCTCGACGGGGATGCCGGAGCCACCGACACCACAGAGCCGGAGTGACGAGAGATCGAACGACTCTGCGTCGGGTTGGTTGATCACGTCGTTGTACATCGCGGGCACGCCGTGCATCAGCGTCAGGTTCTCGGACTCGACGAGTCCCATCGCCTGCTCGGCGTCCCACGTCGGGAGGGGGTAGTACGCCCCGCCGGAGAAGAGGGTCGCGTTCATCACGACCGTCATCCCGTAGATGTGAAAGAGGGGGAGCACGCCGAGTTGCTTGTCGTCGGTCCTGACGCCGTCGGGGATGATCGACGCCGACATCTCGGCGTTCGACGCGAGGTTGTCGTGGGTCAGGCGGACGCCCTTCGGTTGCCCGGTGGTCCCGGAGGTGTACGGCTGAACCGCCACGTCGTCGTCCGCCCGAGCGACCGTCTCGAAGTCGGGGTCGCCGACGAACTCGGAGAACGCGGTGCTCGTCTCGGCGGCCGCGCCGACCGTCACGACCTCCTCGACTGCGGTGTCCTCGCGGACTGCCTCGACGACCGGCGCGAGGTCCGGGATGGTGACGACGACCGACGCCTCGCTGTCGGTCAGCAGGTGGGTGATCTCACGAGCCTTGTACTGCGGGTTCATCGGGACGACGACCCCACCCGCTCGCAGGGTCCCGTGGAACGCGACGACGAACTGCGGGAGGTTCGGCAGGTAGACGCCGACACGGTCCCCCTCGCCGATGCCGTGGTCGGCCAGTCCGGACGCGAACGCGCCGATCTGGCCCCACAGCTCTCGGTAGGTGAACTCGTGGCCGTCGTAGGCGACCGCCGTCTCGGCCGGGTGCTCGTCGGCCGTCCCGCCGACGTGTGTGACAAGATTTGTCATGTGTCCGGCCGGACCCACGGCGGCGGGGTGCTAAAGTCTTGGCGCGCCGACGGGTTCACTGTCGCTCGCCGACGGACCGAGCGACAGCGACCGAGGACGACACGAGCCGGAGAATCAGACGACCGCTTCTTCGATCTCGATCTGTTGTTCTTCCCACGACCGGCGGTCGGCCAGTTCCCGGCGACCACGCCGCGTGAGAGTGTAGGAGTTCGTCCGGTCGTCGATGGTGCCCTTCTCGACGAGTCCCTTCTCGACGAGTTCGTCGAGGTTCGGGTAGAGGCGACCGTGGTGGATGTCGCTCTCGTAATACTCCTCTAACACGTCTTTGATCGCCAGCCCGTGCGGTTCTTCCTGACTCCCCACTGCGTACAGCAGATCGCGCTGGAATGCTGTCAGGTCGTACATAGGTAATCGACCTGTAAGCTCTCGCTGTGGTTAAATCCGTTGGCCGTTCAACGACGAATATTCGGTGAGGGTTGTCGGACGTCGCGTGCCGGGCCACTCAGAGCAGTCCGAGCAGTGACAGCGACAACGCCACCTGTCCGAGGCCGGCGAGGATCATCACCCCGCCCGCGACACGCTGGATCGACCCGACGTGTCGGGACAGTCCCCGAAGCGAGTCGCTCCCCACGGCCGCCAGCAGGGTGACACCGAACAGCGGGAGCGCGACCGCCCCGGCGTAGCTCCCGAGCGCGAGGGCCGCGCCGGCCGCAGAGAGGGTCAGCGACTGGCTCACGACCCCGAGGAACAGCGGGACGACACAGCCCGCGGCGGCGACGGCGTACACCGCCCCGAAGACACCGAAGCCGACGACCGACGCCCGGCGTTCCGGGAGCGCGACCCGGAGGTCGGGAGCCCGGCCGAGGACGTACAGCACCCCGAGGGCGACGAGCAGGAGGCCGATCACCGGTTCGAGGTAGACGACGTTCGCGACCAGTCGCTGGCCGACCGAGACGAGCAGTCCGGCGATCAGGCCGAGGACGAGCAGTGCGCCGACACCGGCCGCCGCGCCACGCACCGCTGCGCCGGAGAGACTGGCGTCCTCTTCGCCGAGGTAGTAGCCGACGTAGCCCGGCAGGAGCGGGTACGCGCAGGGCGCGAAGAAGGTGCCGACGCCGCTGGTGACGGCGAAGGCGACGACCCCCAGCGTGGGCGAGTCGACCATCTCACGTCCCGCCCGCGAGTGCCGACTCGATCTCCTCGCGCAGTCGTGCCTCGCTGGCGACGCCCGAGTGACTCCAGACGATCCGCCCCTCTGCGTCGGTCAACACGAGGTACGGCAGGCCGGTCGACCCGACCTGCTGGTGGACGACGCTCGCCGGATCGTGGCCGAGCATCCAGTTACCGTCGTGCTCGCGCCACCAGTCGGCCACGTCCTCGCGGGTCAGGCCGCCGCCGAACTGCTCGTTCGTCACCGAGACGAACGCCACGTCGTCGCCGTAGTCGTCGTGGACTGGGCGGAGCGAGCGCATCTGTGCTTTACAGGGAAGACACCAGGTCGCGAAGAGGTCGAGGAGGGTGACGGTGCCCGGGACCGGGAGACGCTGGGTACCCGACTCGGAGCCGGGGGCGTCGATGGTGTCGACGGTGACGCCGAAGTCACCCGCGTCCCGTCCGAACGCGATCCAGCCGGCACCGCCGGTGAGTGCGAGGCCGCCGGCACCGGCGAGGACCTGCCTCCGGTTCATGTCCGAACGGTGGGTGTCCGCGAGTAAAAAGCGACCGAAGCTGTGCGCTCCGACTGCCAGACGGTAGTACGATCGTCGAATCTCCGACGCGGGCAGAGCACGGAGTGTGACTGTGGGGCGGTCGACGGGCGCGTCGTCTCAGCCTCGCGCCTGCTGGATCGCGCTCTCGATGTCTGCGTACTGGTAGCTTCCGAGGTACGAGCCGTTGACGAAGACGGCCGGCGTGCCGATCTGCTGGTTGCCGGCCATGTCGATGGCGCGCTGGCGGTCGGCCTCCAGCACGGGCCGGTAGGTGTCGTTGATCGCGGCGCTCCGGGCGTCACAGCCCGGTGCGCCGACGTCGTCCGCGGCGCTGTCGAGCACGTCCATCGAGTAGTTGCCCTGCTCGGCGAAGACGGCCTTCGTGTACTCGAAGAACGTCTCGGCGTCCGTGGCGGCGTAGACCGCGCGGGCCGCGCTGGGAACCTTCCACGACCAGCGTTCGTTCACCGGGAGCGGGAGGTCGTGGTGCTGGTACAGCACGTCGCCGGTGTCCACGAAGTCCGCGCGCACGTCGGGGAAGATCTCGTTGTTGTACGTCGCACAGTGGGGACAGGAGAAGTCCTCGAACACCTGTATCGTCACCGAGGAGTCGGGGTTCCCGAGTGCCGGGTTCTCCTGCTCGGAGACCTGTTCGGGGTTGCCGATGTCACAGTCGCCGGTGTTGGCGTTGCTTCCGCCGCCGAGGCAGCCGGCGAGGGCGGTCGCCGCACCGGCCGCCACAGCCGAGAGGTACGCGCGTCGTGTGCCCTTCATTACGTCGACAGGAGGGGACAGAGATACTTAGGTACAACGAGTCCGGCGACCCCGTCGCCGGACTCGGCTGTTGTGGCGTCTGCTGGACGGCCGCCGACGTCTACGCCGACGGACTCGTCTGCGGTCGTAGATACTCGACGACCCCGTCGCATGACTCGTCCGCTGTGAGTGTGGCGGCGGCCGGGGAAGCCGGTCGCCGGAACCGTCGTTCAGACCAGTCGCTCCCGGCCACCGAACCGCCACCGGAGCTGTCGAAGTGCGATCTCGGCCATCTTGCCGGGCGAGTTCGGCAGGTTGTCGAGTTGTTCGACGATGCCGAGCGCGTCGGCCAACACCCACGCCTCGGCGATCTTCCCGTCCTCGATGCGGTAGATGCCGAACTGCGGTACCGCGAACCGCCGGCCGGTCGGCGCGATCTCGCGGTCGCGGTCGCCCATCCGAAGCGGGCCGACGTTCCGCCCGCTGGCGGTCGTCTGGACCGCGATCCGGTCGCCCGACGCGACCGACTGTTCGATCTCGACGGTCACGTCCACGAACCTCCCCTCGCTCTCGCGGGTCTGCTCCACGATCGCCGCTCGGCCCTCGGTGTCCAGCGGCCAGCGTGGCTGGTGGAAGACGCAGTCCGCGGTGATCGTCGCCGCCATCGCGTCGGCGTCACCGGCGACGAACGCGGTGAGAAAGTCCGCGACGAGTCGCTCGTCGGCCTGTTCGACGGTCGTCCCCCCGTCTGGTGCGAGCACGTCCGGTCACCAACTGTCTGAGTACGACACGTGGTAACATGGCTGTTACGGTGGTGTCGGAACCGTTCGGGTGATCACATCGCGTGGCGCAGGTAGACTGAAACCGGTGTGGGCAGACAGTTCCACCATGCCGACAGTCGAGTTTCGCGGGCGAACGATCGAGTGTGAGGAGGGTGCGACCCTCCGGACCGTCCTCCGTGAGGCGGGCGTCTCCCCGCACAACGGGAGTGCCGACACGATCAACTGCCACGGCTTCGGGACCTGTGGCACCTGCGCGGTCCGCGTCGAGGGCGAGGTCTCGGCGATGGACGGCGGGGAGCGCCGGCGACTGGACTTCCCGCCACACGACACCGAGTCGGGCCTCCGACTCGCGTGCCAGACGCAGGTGCTCGGCGACGTGACCGTGACGAAGTATCCGGGGTTCTGGGGCCAGCACACCGACCACGATCCGGTGGAGTGACGCCTACAGAAGCCCGCGAATCCCGACCATCGTGGCGACGACCGCGAGCAACAGCACGGTCTGGAGCAGTCCCCACTGCATCGTCCGTCCGAGCAGCGACTCGACACGCTCGGGGTCCGGATCGGGCAGCGACAGTTCCGCAGACAGCTTCGTCGTCAGGAGGTGGAGCGGCCCGAAGCCGACCGCGAGCAGGAGCGCAGAGATGCCGAGGGCGGCCCACAGCCAGATCGTCGGGTCGGCCCAGTAGCCGAACAGTTCGGCCAGCGCGATGCCCGAGGCGACGACGCCGAGGCTCAGCGGTTCGGCGACGACGAGCAGTTTCGGCACGAGTGCGGCGTTGACCGCCCCGGCGGCCTCGTCGGGGGCGGCCTCCAGCGACGGGCCGAGGACGAACTTGAAGAAGAAGTCCATCCCGAACCAGAACGCCCCGAGTGCGACGTGGACGTAGAACAGCAGCGACGCGACGCCGGAGAGGTACGCCAAGAGTGGCGCACCGAGCGTCACCGCCACCGCGACGCCGGCGAAGCGCCGGTCGGCGGCGTCGAGGACGAGCGAGAGTTCCTCGCGATGTGTGTCAGGTCTGCTGACAGTTGCCATGACAGAGTCCGACGACGACAGCGTCTTGACTATTCTGGAAAGAATCACCGCCCGGATACCTAAATCATACAACAGTTCGGTGGCCGGTCGTATCGGGGACCGCTGCGCGGCTGTCACGTCCCGTTCAGGGGTCGACGCGCAGGATCCACTTCTCGGGCGTGTCCAGTTCCTCGTCGGTCGGCAGGTTGTCCGGGTGGTCCCAGACACGACTCGCTGCCTGCACGCCGCGCCGGTCCGCGACCGCCGTGAAGAACGCCGCGCCGCGTTCGTACTGCCGGCGCTTCAGACCGAGACCGAGCGCCCGGCGAATCAGTTGCGCGAGTGGCCCACCGCCACTGCGCCGGGCGTCGAGTTTCGCCCGGAGGTCGCTGTAGTCGTCGTCGAACGCCCAGTCCATCAGCAGTTCGGCGTACCCCTCCACGGCCGTCATCGCGGTGTCGAGTTCCCGGAACGCCTGCCGGTCCACGCCGCCGTCGGCGAGTGCCTCGATGCCCTGCTCCATGCGCTGTTCGAGGTGTGTCGAGAGCCACGGGGCGGCCCCGAACTCGGCGGCGTGGGCCACCTCGTGGAACGCGATCCAGCGCCGGAACCGGGGGTAGTCCACGTCCAGCGAGTCGGCGACCTTCACGATGTTCGGCCGGACGAAGTAGAGCCCGTGGTCGGCGTCGTCCGCCTCCGCGAGCAAGAGGGGGTCGTACTGGCCGAGGACGTTGTTGGCGAGAAACGAGAGCATGACCGCCATCGTCCCGGTGTTGAGGACGCGCGTGACGCCCGGCAGGACCGAGACGCCGTGTTCCTCGACGGGTGCCATCACCCGGCGGAAGGTCCGGACGTTGGCGTCGATCCAGTGGTGGCGGTTCTGCACCTCCACGGTGTCGGGCAGATCGAACTCGACGCCCGCGACCGTCTGCAGGCGGGTTCTGGCGTCACGCACGTCCGAGGCGAAACCCTCGCGTTCCTCGGCCGAGAGCGTCAGATCGCCCGGATCGGTCGACGACTTGGCGGCCTCGGCGACGGCGTCCCAGTCGATGACGCCGGTGCCCGAGGCGGTCGTGACCGCCCGGACGCTCCGAAAGAGGTTCATGCACACCTGTCGGGTCCGCCCCGACAAAACACTTGTTGCGGGTCCTATCACGGGCCGAACTACCGATCCTGTGACGACCTGTCACGCGAAGAGCGTGGAACCCACGTAGTTTTTAATACCCCGGCGTGTAGCTTCGGGCAACATCGCCCGTGGGTAAGTGCGGATCGGCCGACGTGGTCGGTCTCGCACGCGGGGTCCAGCGACCGACGTGCTGTAAGACGCCGGGGCCGATGGCCCCCGACTGCGGCTTTGCGTGAGCACACTCCGCCACACGACGTGGCTTTCGATGCTCGGATTCAACAATGGAAATCGAAATCGCAACAATCGGCGGTTACGAAGAGGTTGGCCGGCAGATGACGGCCGTTCGCGCGGGCAGCGACGTCGTCATCTTCGACATGGGCCTCAACCTCTCGCAGGTCCTGATCCACGACAACGTGGAGACGGAGAAGATGCACAGTCTCGACCTGATCGACATGGGCGCGATCCCGGACGACCGGGTCATGTCCGACCTCGAGGGTGACGTGCAGGCCATCGTGCCGACGCACGGCCACCTCGACCACATCGGCGCGATCTCGAAACTCGCCCACCGGTACAACGCGCCGGTCGTCGCCACGCCCTTTACCATCGAACTGGTGAAACAGCAGGTGCAGGGCGAGAACAAGTTCAACGTCGAGAACGACCTGATCAAGATGGACCCCGGCGAGACGATGTCCATCGGCGACTCGGGCAACGTCGACTTGGAGTTCGTCAACGTCACCCACTCGATCATCGACGCGATCAACCCGGTGCTCCATACGCCGGAGGGGGCCATCGTCTACGGCCTCGACAAGCGGATGGACCACACGCCGGTCATCGGCGACCCCATCGACATGAAGCGGTTCCGCGAGATCGGCCGCGAGGGCAACGGCGTCCTCGCGTACATCGAGGACTGTACGAACGCCGGCCGCAAGGGTCGGACCCCCTCGGAGTCGGTCGCCCGACGCCACCTGAAGGACGTGATGACCTCGGTGGAGGACTACGACGGCGGCATCGTCGCCACGACGTTCTCCAGCCACATCGCCCGTGTGAAGAGTCTCGTCGAGTTCGCACAGGACATCGGCCGCCAGCCGGTCCTCCTGGGTCGCTCGATGGAGAAGTACTCGGGCACCGCAGAGCGCCTGAACTTCGTCGACTTCCCGGACGACCTCGGGATGTACGGCCACCGGAAGTCGGTGGACCGGACGTTCAAGCGGATCATGAAGGAGGGCAAGGAGGACTACCTGCCCATCGTCACCGGCCACCAGGGCGAGCCACGCGCGATGCTCACCCGGATGGGCCGCGGCGAGACGCCGTACGAACTGGACGACGGCGACAAGGTCATCTTCTCGGCACGGGTCATCCCGGAGCCGACGAACGAGGGCCAGCGCTACCAGTCCGAGAAACTGCTCGGGATGCAGGGCGCGCGCATCTACGACGACATCCACGTCTCCGGCCACCTGCGCGAGGAGGGCCACTACCAGATGCTCGACGCGCTCCAGCCGAAGAACATCATCCCGGCGCACCAGAACCTCAAGGGCTTCGCGCCGTACGTCGACCTCTGCCGGAGCGAGGGCTACTCGCTGGGCCGTGACCTCCACGTCACGCAGAACGGCAACATGATCCAACTGGTGGAGTGATGACACAGGACGCGACGGAACAGCGGGTACTCGACGCGGTGGCAGCACGCCGTGAACTCGTCAACGACGCCATCGACGAGGAGTTGCCGATGTCGGAGCCACCACGGCTCTGGGAGGCGACTCGGTACCTGCTGGAAGCCGGCGGGAAGCGGCTCCGCCCGACCGTCGTCCTGCTCGCAGCCGAGGCACTCGCGGACGTGGAGCCGTTGTCGGCCGACTACCGATCCTTCCCGGCGCTCGACGACGCGACCATCGACGTGATGGCCGCCGCCGTCAGCCTGGAAGTCATCCAGTCGTTCACCCTGATCCACGACGACATCATGGACGACGACGACCTCCGGCGCGGCGTCCCGGCGGTCCACGAGGCGTACGACACCTCCACCGCCATCCTCGCGGGGGACACGCTGTACGCGAAGGCGTTCGAGTTGATGACGAACACCGACGCGCCCCCCGAGCACGCCCTCGAGGCGACCCGGCTGCTGGCGACGACCTGTATCCGCATCTGCGAGGGACAGGCCCTCGACGTGGAGTTCGAGCGCCAGACCGACGTGCTCCCGGAGGAGTACCTGGAGATGATCGAGCACAAGACCGCCGTGCTGTACGGGGCGTCGGCCGCGACGCCGGCCGTGTTGCTCGGTGCCGACGAGGAGACCGTCGAGGCGCTCTACCGGTACGGCATCGACTCCGGGTGTGCCTTCCAGATCCAGGACGACGTGCTGGACCTGACGGTCCCCTCGGAGAAACTCGGCAAACAGCGCGGCTCCGATCTCGTCGAGAACAAGGAGACGATCATCACGCTCCACGCGCGCCAGCAGGGCGTCGACGTCGACGGCCTCGTGGACGCCGACGACCCCGAGGAGGTCACGGAAGCCGAGATCGACGACGCCGTCGCCGAACTGGAGGCGGCGGGCAGTATCGACTACGCCCGCGAGAAGGCACAGGAGTTGACAGACCGGAGCAAACAGCGACTGGCCGTGCTCCCGGACAACGAGGCCCGCAGTCTGCTCGAGGACCTCGCGGACTACCTCATCACGCGCGGCTACTGATCGTCGTCGGCCGTCTTTCTACGCGAGTCCGAACAACAACAGCAGGTTCCACGCCGTCACCAGCGTCCCGAACAGACCGAGTCCCACCGGGAGGAAGTACGGGAGCAGTCTGTCGCCGGCCAGCGCCGAGTGGTGGGCGATTGCGAGACACGCCAGCATCGCGCCGAGTTTGACCGCCACGAGGCCCGCGAGGCCGAAGGTAGCGACGCCGCCGGCGACGACCGGGTTCGACTCGGCGACCCACGGGACGAACCAGACGATGGCGACGGTCGTCACCGTGTCGCCGACGCCGTAGCCGGCGGTGGCGAAGATCCACGCCCAGTAGAAGCGGTTCGGCGAGAGGTGGGTGGCTTCGAGCGAGAGCAGTCGGGCGACCCCGTGCCGGCGAGTCTGCGTCACGACGGGTCGTCGCGCCCTGAGAACAAGAAGATAGCGCGCCGGCTGTCCGCACGGCTCACTGGACACCCCGGCCCGACCGGCGGGGGACGACAGAGCCGGTGGCGTACAGCGAGTAGCCGAACGCCGCGAAGCCGACGGCCGTCAGCACACTGCCGAGTCGGAGACCCAGGCTCTGTGACAGCGGCGCGACGTGGTGGAGCGCGCTCGTCACGGAGCCGAGGGTGACGAGCAGGAAACCGGTCGCTAGCGCGTGAAGCTGTCGGGAATCACGGTCGCGGGCGACACGGAAGGCGAGCAGCGCCAGTCCACCGCCCAGCAGGAACGTCACCGTCTTCGCCGTGACGAGGAGTGTGTACGTCGGTTGCATGGTCACCTCCGCGCGGTCGTATGCCACGCAGTCGGTTGTAAGTCCCCGCCAGTTCCCAGTGAGCGAAAATTCGACGCGCGCCGGACGAACGTGTTCGGGACCGAGTTTTCGGGACTGCGGGACCGACACGACGGTATGGCCACGCTCGATGCGGCACCGGCGAACGACGACGAGACGACAGCGACGGGCACGGACGAGACCCCACACCCGGCCGACCGGGCGACGACCACCGTCGAGGTGCGTGCGACCGGGAAGGTGCGCGACGCACTGCCGAGCCACAGTCTGTCGTTCACCTTCGAGGGCGGGACGCTCCGTGCGTTCCTCGACGCCTTCTTCGCGGAGTACGAGGTGGCCGACCTGCTGCTCGCCGAGACGGACGCCGATGCGACCACCCGCGGGTGGGCCGACGCCCCGGAACCCGACGCGCTGCGGGGCACCTGGTACCGCAACCCCGAGGGCGAGCAGACACGCACGTACGCCCGCATCTGTGTCAACGGCCGGTTCAACGAGACGCTCGACGGACTCGACACGGAACTCGCAGACGGCGACCGCGTGGCGCTCATCAACCCGTTCCTGTACTGCGTCTGAGACGAGCGAGGACGAGCAGACAGATCGCTCCCGCGCTCACTCCCGATCCAGCCGCGACAGCCCGTGCCAGAGCGCGTCGACCATCTGAGCCTCGCCGTCGGCGGCGGGATCGGTCTCGCTCCAGCCACGGGCCAGGGCGTCCTCGACGACCGCCAGCGAGTGGTTCTCGAAGTTGTTCATCCCCCGGAACTCCTCCAGGGCCTCGCGTTCCGCCTCGCCGAACGCGTCGGTGTCGCCGCGAGCGTCGGCGACGAGGAACCCCAGTTCGGCGAGCGTGTCGGCCACGGCAGTCGCCGTCTCGCCGTCCAACTCGCGGAGGTCGTCGGGTTCCTCGCGGGCCAGGAGTGTCACGTCGTACAGTTTGAAGACGCGCTCCAGTTCGTCGATAGGGGTTTCGTGGTCGTCGACCCGGACGTCGATCCAGCGGTCGTTCTTCGCGTCGTAGCCGCCCTCGGGCTTGACGACGTACAGCGCGGCGGACTGCTCGCCGCGACTGTCGCCGCCGGCCTCGTTGCCGGCGTGGAGCGCGGCGAGGAGTCGCTCGGGCAGGCCACCCTCGGTCGTCTCGTAGGCGTCGGCCATCGCCGTCAGCGTCTCGCGGTTCTCCAAGATGTTCCCCTGGACGGTGTAGGTCTCGCCCTGCACGTCGCCGGCCACCTCGAAACAGTCGTCGCCGGTGAACGCCGCGACGGAGCCGTCGGCACCGACGACGCCGACCTGTCGGGACTCGGCCTCGTCGTCGACGGTGGTCAACTCCGCGATGGTCTCCTCGGCGGTGTGGCCCGCCCGGAGGAGGTCGAGGCCCTCGGGGCCGTAGGCGACGTTGGCGAACGACTGGGTGGCGATGGCCCCCGCGTCGGCGGCCGCGAAGGGCACCACGGAGCCGACGCTGACGAACTTCGACTGGACAGCGACGCCGACGGCGTCCTGTTCGGGGTCGCGTGCGACGATTGAGAACGTCATGGTACTCGCTGTGGTGTGGGGGCGACAAAAAGGGTCGAGTACGTTCGAGACGGGAACTTGGGTGATTCGAGTGATGGCGGGAACTCTGTCGGATACGTCGCAGACGACGAGCGGTGAAAGCCCCCGGCGTCTCGACCGGCCCCTTTCAGTCCCACCCGGGTTCGTGTCCCATCGTGTCGTCACTGGTCGTCACCCGGCGAACCGACTGCGAGTTCGGAACCCGGTCGTCGCAGTAGTCTCCCCACACCTCCCCGACTGCTGAGCGACCGACCTGCGAGCAGGCCCTCGCTGTCGCTCGGACACTGCTCGGGTCGGATCGCCACCTGCTCGCGTCCTCGTTGGATTCCAGCGTGGGCGAGAAGGGGATGACGGCCCTGTTGTCGGGAGAGGTATATAAATGAGTCGCGCTTCGTATAAATGGTCGTCGCGGGTCGGGAGCACTCGACCGCGTCGCGTCACCCTCAAGCCGATCCGACCGTTACCACCACCGAATGGAGACCGAGACCGTCCGCGACCGCGCCCGCGAGTTCCCGCGCGACCCGGGCGTCTACCAGTTCCACGCCGGCGAGGCGGTGCTGTACGTCGGGAAGGCCGTGGATCTGCGGGACCGGGTGGCGAGTTACGCCGACCCCCGGAGCGAGCGCATCCGCCGGATGGTCGCCCACGCCGACCGTCTCGACTTCGCCGTCACCGACACCGAGACGCAGGCACTCCTCCTCGAAGCGAACCTCATCAAGCGCCACCAGCCGCGGTACAACGTCCGCCTGAAGGACGACAAGTCCTACCCGCTCGTCCAGTTCACCGACCACCCGGTCCCCCGGATCGAGATCACCCGCGACCCGAACGACGCCGCGACCGTCTTCGGACCCTACACGAGCAAAGGCGACGTGGAGGTCGTCGTCAAGGCCGTCCGCGAGATCTACGGCCTGCGGGGCTGTTCCGACCACAAGTACGACAACCGCGACCGGCCCTGCCTCGACTACGAGATGGGGCTCTGCACCGCCCCCTGTACCGGCGAGATACCGGCCGAGGACTACCGCGAGGACACGGAGACAGCCCGCCGGTTCTTCGCGGGCGAGACGGGGATCCTCGCGGACCCGCTCCGCCGGGAGATGGAACAGGCCGCAGCAGAGCAGAACTTCGAGCGCGCCGCGAACCTCCGCGACCGACTGGGCATCGTCGAGTCGTTCCACGGCACGGGCGGCGAGGCGGTCGCCGGCGACACCGAGAGCGAACGCGACGTGGACGTTCTCGGCGCGGCGATCACCGGCGACGACGCGGTCGTCGCGCGCCTCCACGCCGAACGCGGCCAACTCGTGGACCGGTCGCGCCACCACCTCGACGCGCCGGAGGGCGAGGACCGCGTCGCCGACCTGCTGGCGGCGTTCGTGCCGCAGTACTACGCCGAACGCGACCTGCCCGACGCCCTCCTGCTCTCTGAACGCCCGGACGACGCGGAACTGCTCGCGTGGCTCGACTCTGAGGGTGTCGCGGTCCGGGTGCCCGGCGCGGGCAGAGAGGCCAAACTGGTCGAACTCGCGCTGAAGAACGCCCGGAGCGGCCCGACGCGCTCGGACGGCCTCGCGGCGCTGGCGGCCGAACTCGGTCTCGACGCGGCGGAGCGCATCGAGGGGTTCGACGTGAGCCACGCGCAGGGGACGGCGGTCGTCGGCAGCGACGTCTGTTTCGTCGGCGGCTCCGCCGAGAAGGCCGACTACCGCCGGAAGAAACTCCCCGACAGAAACGACGACTACGCGAACATGCGCGACCTGCTCCGGTGGCGCGCCGAGCGCGCGGTCGAGGAGCGAGACGACCGGCCCAACCCCGACCTCCTGTTGATCGACGGCGGCGACGGCCAACTCGGCGCGGCGCGGGACGCGCTCCGGGAGGTCGGCTGGGACGTGCCGGTCGTCGCCCTCGCGAAAGAGGAGGAACTGGTGATCACGCCCGACGGCGTGCTCGACTGGGACAGCGACGCGCCGCACCTGCACGTCCTCCAACGAGTCCGCGACGAGGCGCACCGCTTCGCGGTCCAGTACCACCAGACACTCCGGGACGAAGTCTCGACCGTCCTCGACGACGTGCCCGGCGTCGGCCCGCAGACGCGCCGGCGACTCCTCCGGCGGTTCGGCAGTGTCGACGGCGTGCGCGCGGCGTCGGTCGCAGAACTTCAGGACGTAGACGGCGTCGGCGAGACGACGGCCGAGGCGATCAAGTCGCGGCTCTGAGTGGCGTCACGAGGACCGTTCCCGGTCCTCGGCCGGCGTCTCGTCCCCGTCGTCGGGTGCCGACTCGCTGTCGGCGTCCGCATCCTCGCCGGGAGGCTCTCCGTCTTCTCGCTGCTCGTCGGAGGCACCGGTCGCTGCCGTCGGGTCCTCAGTGGCCGGGTCGTCCATCTCGTCGGCATCGGGTGCGGCTTCGTCCGCCGACGCCTCGCTGTGACCGCCCCAGTCTCTGGCCTCGTCGGGGTCGGGTCGCTCGGCGCGCGTCCCCCGGTCGCCGGTCGGTTCGCGGGACTCGACGTCTCCCGGCGAATCCTCGTCGTCTGTCGTCTCGTCTACGTCCTCGTCGTCTGTCGTCTCGTCTACGTCCTCGTCGTCTGTCGTCTCGTCTACGTCCTCGTCGTCTGTCGTCTCGTCTACGTCCTCGTCGTCTGTCGTCTCGTCTACGTCCTCGTCGTCTGTCGTCTCGTCTACGTCCTCGTCGTCTGTCGTCTCGTCTACGTCCTCGTCGTCTGTCGTCTCGTCTACGTCCTCGTCGTCTGTCGTCTCGTCTACGTCCTCGCTGTCGGTCACCTCGTCGTCGCCGCCGATCTGTCCCACACTCGGGTCGTCGGCGTGGACGCGGGTCTGGTCGACCTGCACCTCGGGGGCGTGGTGTGGTCCGTGTTCTTCGACGACGTCCTCCGGATCGGGGACGGTCTCGTCGGTGTCGGTCTCTGTCGCGGTCGAGTCGGTCTCGTCTTCGGCCGCCACCTCGTCCTCGGTCGCATCCACCCCGTCTTCGGTCGTGATCGGGTCGACGTCGGCGGCGTCGACTGGCTGTTCGGGGCCGTCGGGTGCCTCGGCGTCCGGAACGGATTGCTCCGGCGGGTCGAGAGACGCCGCCTCCGGGCGTGCGTTCTCGGGGGTATCGGCGGTCTCCGTCTCCCCGCCGTCGGTCGCGTCCTGGAACGCCGAGGGCATCTCGGGGGCGTTCATCCCGGACTCCTCCATCCCCTCCCTGCCGGCTTCGATCCCCTCGCCGACCATGTCACCGATGTCGGTCAGACCGACGATGAACGCCGCGATCAGGTAGAGCCCCCCGGACGGCAGGATGACCATCCCGAGGACCTCCTGTGGGAACCCGAGCACGAGCAGTGCGAGCGAGGCTCCGAGCGTCGGGAGCGACCGTTTCAGGAGGATACCGGCGGTGCCCAGCATCGCCGCGCCGATAACGAGCGCGAACAGTTGGTCGCTCGGGGCTGCCTGCCCGCCCTGTCGTCGGAACCACCAGAGGACCCCGGCCAACAGAATCGGGGTGCCGATCCCGATGAGATAGGCGTAGGTCCGCGCGCGTAACCGAGCCATACAGGCCCGTTCGCCCCCCACGGGTATAACGACTTTCGGACTCCGGCCGGCGAAACGAACGCCGAGACGGGAGTCTGTGGTCGCTCGTGGCGGCCCCACGCCGCGCGCACACCGGCACACACTCGCCGACCGGTCACCGCCGCGTCGTCCTGCGCGGAAGCGTTAACACATACTCGCCGACCGGTCACCGCCGCGTCGTCCTGCGCGGAAGCGTTAACACATCGCGGCCGAAAGAGTGCAGTATGTCCTCCATCTTCCGCGAGTTGGGTCGGCTCAGCGCCGAACTCGACGGCAGTTCGGGTCAGCGGTCCGGCGGGCAGCGTGGGTCGGGCGGATCGGGCAGTCGTAGCTCCGGCGGCCGCGGACCGGGGAACGTGATCCCGATTCTCACGCTGTTGGGCATCGGTGCGTTGCTCGTGCTGTTCGTCCTGCCGATCCTCGACCTGTTCACCTTCGTCGCACTGCTCGCACTCCTGGTCGCGGTCGCCACCGTCGCCAGCGCGGTCGAAGTCGTGCAGGCCTACGAGAAACGCGCACTGACGGTGTTCGGCGAGTACCGGGGACTGCTCGACCCCGGAATCCACTTCGTCCCGCCGTTCGTCTCGAAGGCGTACACTTTCGACATGCGGACCCAGACAATCGACGTGCCCCGGCAGGAGGCGATCACCGAAGACAACTCCCCGGTCACCGCCGACGCCGTGGTCTACATCCGGGTGATGGACGCGAAGAAGGCCTTCCTAGAGGTCGACGACTACACCCGCGCCGTCTCGAACCTCGCCCAGACGACGCTCCGTGCCGTGCTGGGCGACATGCAACTCGACGAGACGCTCTCCCGGCGCGACCACATCAACGCCCGCATCCGCCGGGAACTCGACGAACCCACCGACGAGTGGGGCGTGCGCGTCGAGTCGGTCGAGGTGCGCGAAGTGAAACCTTCGCCGGCGGTCGAGAACGCGATGGAACAGCAGACCTCCGCCGAACGCCGCCGCCGGGCGATGATCCTCGAAGCGCAGGGGAGTCGCCGGAGCGCCGTCGAGACGGCACAGGGTGACAAGCAGTCGAACATCATCCGGGCACAGGGGAAGAAACAGGCGCAGATTCTCACGGCACAGGGTGACGCCATCTCGACCGTCCTCCGGGCGAAGTCCGCCGAGTCGATGGGTGAACGCGCCATCATCGACAAGGGGATGGAGACACTCTCGTCGATCGGTCAGGGCGACTCGACGACGTTCGTCCTCCCGCAGGAACTGACCAGTCTGCTCGGACGCTACGGACAACAGTTGTCTGGCTCCGACGTGCAGGACTCCGCGGGCCTCGACAGCAAGCAGTTCGACGAGGAGACCCGCGAGATGCTCGGCCTCGACGACATCGAGGAGATCGTCGAGAACCTGCCGACCGAGACCGCGAACGGCGTCGAGTCGGCCGAGTTGGCACGCGAGGAGTAGCGACGGACGCCGAGGTCACCGACGCGGACGCCGACTCACGCGGCGGGCGACGTGGACGCCGCGACCGCCTGTCCCGCGACGTGGGCGACGACGACGAAGACGTAGAACTGCACGACGAAACCGACAAGCAGGAAGACGAGCGGTGCGGCGACGAGGCTCCCGGCGACCGCGACGAGGCCTGCGAGGAGCATCCCGACGACGTACGACTTCGAGAGGGCGACCGCTCTGAGCGCGTCCCAGCGGAACGCCGCACCGAGGTCGTCTTCCACCGCGAGACCGACGAGTGCGGCCGGGAGCAGGTAGTATGCGAGCAGTGAGAGGAGTGCCCCCAGAAGGATCACGCCGACGAAGACGACGAGAAACAGTGTCGTTCCGGCGGCCGCACCCGCCTCGCTGCCGGCCGCGCCGGACCCGAGTGCTGCGCCGAACGGGAGTGCGAACACCGCGACGAGGACGCCGCCGACCGTGACGACGAACACGGGCAGGAGGTACGCGAAGACCACGAGGAGCGCCTTCAGGCCGTCGACAGCGAGCGTCTCCCAGTCGTCCCACGGCGGGAGTTCGTCGGTGTCGCCCGTGTCGTCGACTGCGTCTCGGAGCACCCGGAGGAGGTAGCCGTACAGGAAGACACCGGGCAGGACGAAGATGGCCCCACCCAACTGGATCGCTCCGCCGATCAGCAGTCGTTGCAGCGCCTCGTCGCCGGACCGTGCGTAGGACAACGCCTCACTCAACATACCTGTCGCAACGGTTCAGTGTCGGCTACTTAGTCGTTGGCAGACGCGCCGGCATCGGCGGAGGGTCGAGTCGAGTACGCCGTGTCAGAAGTCGGGGTCGATCTCGGGGGCGACGCCGTCGTCCTCGGCGTCGAGCGCGAAGTCCCGGCGCAGTTCCCGGATGCGGTCGCGGATGTCGGCCGCGAGTTCGAACTCGAGGTTGCCGGCGGCCTCGTCCATCTTGTCCTCCAGCACCGCGATGCGCTGTTTCGCTTCCTCGGCGTCGGCCACGTCGTCGGTGCTGGTGCCGGCGGTGTCGGTCTTGCTCCCCGGGAGCGAGGTCTCGCCGACCTCCTTCTCGATCGTCGTCGGCGTGTAGCCGTGTTCCTCGTTGAACTCCTGCTGGATCGCTCTGCGGCGCTGGGTCTCCTCGATGGCCGACTCCATCGCGTCGGTCGTCCGGTTCGCGTACAGCACGACCTCGCCCTCGACGTTCCGGGCGGCGCGGCCCATCGTCTGCACCAGCGTCGTCTCCGAGCGCAGGAACCCCTCCTGGTCGGCGTCGAGGATGGCGACGAGACTCACCTCGGGGATGTCGAGGCCCTCTCGCAGGAGGTTGATCCCGACGAGCACGTCGATCTGGCCGAGTCGCAGGGAGCGGATGATCTCGTGGCGTTCGAGGGTGTCGGTCTCGTCGTGCATGTACTCGACCGCGACGCCGGACTCCTCTAAGAACTCGGTCAGGTCCTCCGCCATGCGCTTGGTCAGCGTCGTGACGAGGACGCGTTCGTCGCGGTCGATGCGCTCTTCGATGCGACCCATCAGGTCGTCCACCTGGTCGTCGGCGCTCTCGACGGTGACCTTCGGGTCGACGAGGTGGGTCGGGCGGACGATCTGTTCGACGATCTGGTCGCTGTGCTCGCGTTCGTAGTCGCCCGGCGTCGCCGAGACGTACAGCGTCCGGTCGGTCTTCTCCTCGAACTCCTCGAAGGTGAGGGGTCGGTTGTCGTAGGCGGTCGGCAGGCGGAAGCCGTTCTCCACGAGCGAATCCTTCCGGGACTTGTCGCCCGCGAACTGGCCTTTGATCTGCGGCAGGGTCTGGTGGGACTCGTCGACCACGGTGAGGAAGTCGTCCGGGAAGTAGTCCAGCAGGGTGTAGGGAGCCTCGCCCGGTTCGCGGTCGGAGAGGTGGACCGAGTAGTTCTCGATGCCCGAACAGTAGCCCGCCTCTCTCAGCATCTCCAGGTCGAAGGTCGTGCGCTCCTCGATGCGCTGGGCGGCCACCAGGTCGCCCTGTCGCTCGAAGTGGCGGACGCGGTCGTCCATCAGGTCCTCGATCTCCGCGATGGCGTTCTCGAGGCGTTCTTCGGGGATCGAGTAGTGTTCCGCCGGGTGGATCAGGACGGCCGGTTCTTCGGACTTGACCTCCCCGTCGAGGGTGTCGATCTTCAGCATCCGGTCGATCTCGTCGCCCCAGAACTCGATCCGGACCGCGTACCGGCCGTACATCGGGAACACCTCGACGGTGTCGCCCCGGACGCGGAAGGTGCCCTGCTGGAAGTCCACGTCGTTGCGCTCGTAGTTCAGATCGACCAACTGGGCGAGCAGTTCGTCGCGGTCGATCTCCTGGCCCACGGAGAGTTCCAGCGACATGTCGACGTAGTTGCGCGGGTCACCGAGCCCGTAGATGGCCGAGACGGAGGCGACGACGATCACGTCGTCCCGCGTGAGCAGCGACCGCGTCGCGGAGTGGCGCAGGCGGTCGATCTCCTCGTTGATCGACATCTCCTTGTCGATGTAGGTGTCGGTCTGTTCGACGTAGGCCTCCGGCTGGTAGTAGTCGTAGTAGGAGACGAAGTACTCGACGGCGTTGTCCGGGAACAGGTTGCGGAACTCCTCGTACAACTGTGCGGCGAGGGTCTTGTTGTGCGCGATGACGAGGGTGGGTTGCTGGAGTTCCTCGACCGTCCACGAGACGGTGTTAGTCTTCCCGGAGCCAGTCACCCCGAGCAGGGTCTGTTCGTCCATCCCGGACTCGTAGCCGGCCACGAGTTGCTCGATGGCTTCGGGTTGGTCACCGGCCGGGTCGAAGGGGGCGTCGACCCGGAATCGATTGTCGGCTCCCGGTCGGTCCGGCTGGAGCGGCCCGGACGTGCTGTCGCTCATCGTGTGGTAGTTGGCCCGGAACTACTTGACCGGTGCGCTCGGGACGCTCCCGACCCGTCCGCCGGCGACCGCGACAGCCGAGAGTGCCGCCACCACCACCGTGACCGACCGCCACCACCACCGTGACCGACCGCCACCACCACCACCGACCGACCGCCACCACCGACCGACCGCCACCACCACCGTGACCGACCGCCACCACCACCACCGACCGACCGCCACCACCACCACCGACCGACCGCCACCACCACCACCGACCGACCGCGACCGCAATCCGCAGACGTCGGCCTTTGCCGAACTCACGAACGTCGGCTTTTGCCGATCCCTCCCGACGTCGGCTTTTGCCGAACCAGTACACCGCGAGAGCCGACCGAACACTCGGCGAGGTCGACGCACGACAGAGAAACCGGTTTGAGGCCCCGAGGAGAAGGCCCGGTCGTGACCCGAGAACTGCTTCAGCAGGCGAGCGACGAACTCCGGCAGGCGAGCGAACTCGCGCCCGAGGACGTGACCGAGCGCATCTACGAGCAGTCGAACCAACTGGCGAAACTCGCGACCGCCGACCGGGGGCCGGACCACGGCCGACTCGCGCGACACACGAACGCCCTCGCCGAGATCGCCGACTCGCTGGACGAGGCCGGCGCGGGCGAGGCCGCAGACCACGTCCGGGACGCCCGGAGCCTGATCAGCGAGTACCGGAAAGACCTGCCGGGCGTCTGAGTCAGTCGAGGAGGTCCGCGACTGCGGAGACTTGCGCCTCGACCGCCTCGCGGGCGTCGTCGCCGACCTCGTGGTGCGGGCGTCGGCTGTAGCCGACGGGCGCGTCGAGGAACCGCATCGCGGCCTTCAGCCCCGGGACGCCGTACTCGGCGGTGATCGTCCGGTTCAGGTCGAGCAGGCGGCGATTCAGTCGGCGGGCGGCGTCGTGGTCGCCGGCGCGGTGCCGCGCGAGCATCTCGGCGCAGGCGGACGGCGCGACGTTCGCCAGCGCGAGGACGCCGCCGTCCGCCCCGGCGTCGAGTGCGTGGGCCAGCACGCCGGCGGTGCCGACGAACAGGTCGAAGTCGGCGTCCTCGGTCAGTACGCGCTTGCGCTGGAACGTCGCCAGGTCGCTCGTGGTGTCTTTCATCCCGGCGACGTTCGGGTGCTCGGCGAGTCGCCCGACGACCACCGGATCGAGTGCAACGTCGGTGTACACCGGGACGCTATAGAGGTAGACTGGCAGGTCGCTCGCGTCTGCCACGTCGCGGTAGTACGCCTCCAGCGTCTCGTCGTCGTGTCCGTAGTAGAACGGCGTGACGACGAGTGCGCCGTCCGCGCCGGCCGACGCGGCGCGGTCGGTCGCCGCAAGCGTCTCCCGGAGTCCGGGGCTCCCGGTGCCGGCGAGGACCGGCACCGAGGCTTCCTCGGCGACGACCTCGATCACGCGAGCGCGTTCGTCGGCTGTCATCAGTTCCGTCTCGCCGTTCGAGCCACAGGGGACGAGAAAGTCCACGCCCCGCGATTCGACCCACTCGACGAGTCGCCGGAGTCTGTCGGTGTCGAGGTCGCCCTCGCGGGTGAACGGCGTCGCCAGCGGCGGTCCGATTCCGTGCATGCGACCACCGACGGTCGGGGGGTACAAATCGCTGTCCCGTGGGGCACAGTATAGTGGGCTGTCGCCGCCGAACGCTGTCGAACCACGACTGTCGAACGGGTGAGACGCGGGTCACACGCCCGTCTGACGCGGATTTAAGTGAAAACCACCCCATCCGCAGAGTGGGCGCGCACAACTGACGGCCTCAGTTCCCATCCTCCCACCCGCGCGCCCGGCACACCCGACACCCACCCCCCTTTCGTTCCGGCTTCCCCCGGAGCACCCTCTTTCCCCCAGTCGGGAGGACTCCCGAGTGCCGACCGGCGACACCGGATTTATACGCGCCAGCGACCTACGACCCGAAGATGGCACCTGCCGACCCGACGGATCGGCTCCCCGTCGAGGCGCTGACCGCCGTGTTCGACCTCCGGGAGACGCAGACCGACGGCGAGCGCGTCTACTTCTACGGTGACGCACTCGCCCCCGAGCGGATGCTCTTGGAGGAGGCGTGGCCGGCGTTCCGGGAGGCGGGCTACGAGATCCAGTTGGCCCGGACGCCGAGCGACCACGACGTGGTCGTCGCCAAGCCGACCGACACCGGCGTCGAGGGCGTCCCGTGGAAGAACCTCCTGCTCCTGCTGGCGACTATCGTCTCGACGCTGCTGGTCGGCGCGACCGCGTGGTACTACATCCCCGCCTCGGAGATTCTGGCGAACCCCCTCCGGGCGCTGGAGGCGTGGCCCTTCACCGCCGCCGTGCTGGGGGTCCTGCTGACGCACGAACTCGGCCACTACGTCGTCGGGCGCTACCACGGCGTCGACGTGTCCCTCCCCTACGTGATCCCCTTCATCCTCCCGTTCGGCACGATGGGCGCGATCATCCGGATGCGCGGGCAGATGCCCGACCGGAAGGCGCTGTTCGACATCGGCGTGGCCGGCCCACTCGCTGGGCTGGCGGCGACCGTCGTCGTCACCGCAGTCGGGCTACTCCTCTCGCCGGTCGAGGTCCCGGCCCGCGTGCTGGCCGCCGAGGGACAGGCGATCTACTTCCAGAACCCGCTCCTGCTGGAGTGGATCGCCGCACTCCTCGGCACACCGACCGAGTTCGCGGCCGGCCAGACGGTCCACCCCGTGATCATGGGTGGCTGGGTCGGGATGTTCTTCACCGTCCTGAACCTCCTGCCGGTCGGCCAACTCGACGGCGGGCACATGACGCGAGCGATGGTCGGCGAGCGACAGGAGACCGTCGCGGCGATGGTCCCGGTCGCCCTGTTCGGCCTCGCGGCGTACCTCTACTACGTTCGCGGCCTCGGGATCAACGACTCGGTCGGCCTGTGGGCCTTCTGGGGGCTGTTCTCGACGTTCATCGCGTTCAACGGCCCGGCGAACCCCATCGACGACGAGACGGAACTCGGCTGGCAGCGGATCGCGGTGGGCCTGTTCACGTTCCTGCTCGGCGCGACCTGTTTCATGCTCGTGCCGATCCAGTTGATGACAGTCTGAGTCACCCGGTTGTAGGTCGTGTTACGACGCACTCGCGTCGGTGTCTCTCGAACTGGACTGTGGTCAGTTCTTATAGTATATAAAATACCACCAAAGATTTATGTACTAGCATCTACAACTGTTTTCCGAGTCCGAGTTGTTCTATCGACGGGGTCGTCGGTCCACCTACCCATGCACGGAGACCCAGACGACCAGTCCGACACCGACAGTGAACTGCTCAAAGCGTCCGTTCTTCTCGCCCTCTTGAGCGAATCGGCGAGTGCGCTGGCGGACGCAGACGACACTGCAAAGACGTTCAACACTCGGACGATAGCGACGATCATCATCGCGTCCGTCGCTGTCGCCAAGCTCGTCAACCTCGACAATCTCCACACAGTGCTGGGGATCGTCGGTTCACACGGCTTGCAGTGGATAACACTCGTTCGCGTCTCCGAAGTGTGGCCGGGGCTAGTCGTGTGTGTCTCGTTGTTTGTCACCCTACTCACGCTACACTGTCTCGTTACTTGCAGGTCGTAGTCACTCGCCGTGGGTGTAGCCGCGATCCGGGACCGGCGCTCCGTCGGCGACGACGCGACCTACACCGGTCTCGGAATCGCCGTCGCTGTCGATTGCACGACCGATCACCGAGATCGCGGTCGGCGATGCCGCCCGCACCGCCGGTAGCGCCGACTCCGGCAGGGTCGCCACCAACTCGAAGTCCTCGCCGAAGAACGCCGTCATCTCGCGCCGGTCACTCTCACTCTCCGCCAGCGTCTCGACCGACTCGTCTGCCGGAAGCGCGTCCCACTCGAACTCGATGGCGCAGTCGCTCGCCTCGGCGAGTTGGTGGAGCGACCGAGCGAGGCCGTCGCTGGAGTCCATCATCGCGGTCGCCGACTCGGCGAGTGCCCGGCCCGCATCGACACGAGGCGTGAACCGAAAGAGGTCGTTGCCGCGCTCTGTGTCACCCTGTTCGAAGTGGCGGAGCGCGGCGGCCGAGCGACCGAGGGTGCCGGTGACGACCACCAGGTCGCCCGACTCCGCGCCCGACCGCAGCACCGGGTCGTCGGTGCGTCCGACTGCGGTGGTCGCAGTCGTGAACTCCGCGTGGTCGTCGAGGTCGCCGCCGACGTACTCCGCGTCGACCGCCTCGCAGACCTCGCGTGCCCCCCGGACGAACGCCCGGAGGTCGGCTTCCGCGAAGTCACGGTCGGCGTAGACCGCGACGGCCGCCGTCGCCTCGGCACCCATCGCGGCCACGTCCGACAGCGAAGCCCCCACCGCGCGCCACCCGGCGGTGTACCGCGTCGTTCCTTCCGGGAAGTCCGTCGTCTCGTGGAGCATGTCGGTCGTGAGCACGAGATCGTCGACGACGGCGGCGTCGTCGCCGGCCGACGGGAGGTCGGCGGCGAGCAGTCGGAGGGCGGCCCGTTCGTCCATGGCCGCGCTTCGCCGGGCGTCGGCAAGTGTCCGGCGGTTCGCTGTGCGTCTGCAGTGACCGCTGGGCGGTGTATCGAGAAACGCCCGAAAACGGACAGGTCCGGTGAAGGACACTGTTTTAAATGTAGGACGGGCGTAGCCCGCGCCATGGACTGGTGGGACGCCGAACAGGAGTTCGACGACGAGGTCCTCGGGCGGGAGACACTGCCCGCGACCTTCGAGGCGAGCGCCGAACGGAACGCGAGTCGAATCGCACAACGATACAAAGGTGGCGTCTACGACCGGTCGCTGGCCGGGACCGCAGTCCCACCCGCACCCGCAGACGACTACGGCGACGTGACCTACGCCGGGATGCAGGAGATCGTCCGCTACCTCGCGGCCGGCTTCCGGGACCTCGGCTTCGAGACGGGCGACCGACTCGGCATCTTCGCGCACACCCGGATGGAGTGGGCACAGACCGACTTCGCGGCGCTCGCGGCCGGCGGTGTCGTCACGACCGTCTACACCTCCTCTTCGGAGTCGCAGGTCCAGTACCTGCTCGACGATCCGAACGCCTCTGCGGTCGTCGTCGAGAACGCCGAACTGCTGGAGCGCGTGCTGGCCGTCGAGGACGATCTCGATCTGAACTTCGTCGTCGTGATGGACGACGTGCCGGACGGGAGCGGGATGGCCGGCGCGGTGCGGGACCGCGACGACATCCTCCTGCTGTCGGAGGTGTACGAGCGCGGCAGCGAGGTCTTCGATCTGGACAGCTACGAGTCGTGGGTCGACGCACGCGACCCGGACGACCTGGCGAGTCTCATCTACACCTCGGGGACGACCGGCCAACCGAAGGGCGTCCAACTCACCCACTGGAACTTCCGGTCGAACGTCAACCAGTGTTACCGCCGGTTCGGCCAGCGCCCCGACAAGGGCGATCTGCCGACGATCGGCCCGAGTGCGACGACGCTCTCCTTTCTCCCGCTTGCACACGTCTTCGAGCGACTCTCGGGCCACTTCCTGATGTTCGCGGCCGGGGCGACGGTCGCGTACGCCGAGAGTCCCGACACGCTCCGGGAGGACTTCGGACTCGTCTCGCCGACGGTCGGGACCAGCGTCCCACGCGTCTACGAGAAACTGTACGACGCGATCCGGTCGCAGGCCAGCGAGTCGCCGGTCCGCCAGCGCATCTTCGAGTGGGCCGTGGGCGTGGGCCAGCAGTACCACACGACCGACGACCCCGGCACGCTCCTCACGGCGAAACACCGCCTCGCGGACCGACTCGTCTTCTCGCAGGTCCGTGAAGCGCTCGGCGGCAACATCGACTTCTTCATCTCCGGCGGCGGGAGCCTCTCGGCGGAACTGTGCGCGCTCTACCACGCGATGGGGCTGCCGATTCTGGAGGGGTACGGCCTGACCGAGACCGCGCCCGTCATCGCGGTCAACCCGCCAGAACAGCCCGAGATCGGCACCATCGGCCACCCGGTGCAGGACGTGGAAACCGCACTGGACGACACCGTCGCGGGCGAGAGCGTCACCGCCGACGGCCAGATCGGCGAACTGCTCGTCCGGGGACCGAACGTCACCGAGGGCTACTGGAACAAACCCGAGGAGACCGCGTCGGCGTTTATCGACGACCTGCCCGAGGGCGCAGAGAAGACCGTCGAGGGCGAGTACGCCGAGGGCGACCCGGACGACCCGTGGTTCCGCACCGGCGACATCGTGGAGCGCCGCCGCGACGGCTTCCTCGTCTTCCGGGAGCGCGCGAAGCAGTTGCTCGTCCTCTCGACCGGGAAGAACGTCGCACCCGGCCCCATCGAGGACGGCTTCGCGTCCAGTGCGGTCGTGGAACAGTGCATGGTCGTCGGCGACGGCCAGAAGTTCGTCTCGGCGCTGATCGTCCCGAACTTCGACGGCATCCGCGACTGGGCGAGTCGCGAGGGGATCGACCTGCCGGACGACGCCGCCGCCGTCTGTCGGCACGACCGCGTCTACGAGCGCATCGAGCAGGAGGTCGCGTCGGTCAACGAGAACTTCGAGTCGTACGAGCAGATCAAACAGTTCCGCATCGTTCCCGAGGAGTTCACCGAGGAGAACGACCTGATGACGCCGACGATGAAGAAGAAGCGTCGGCACATCCTGGAGAAGTACGCCGACGAAGTGAACATGATCTACGAGGAGTGAGACAGCGGCAGTGCCGCACCGGCGCGGGACGACACCACAGTTAAGTCGCCCGCTCGGGAACACGCCGCTATGGCACGGTCGCCCTCCAGCAGGTCTGCACCGCTCGGTATCTGGCTCATCGCCGTTCTCGGCGCGGTCGGCGCGGTCGCCGACCTGCTCGGCGGACTGGGCGTCCTCGGTGCGGGGGTCGGCGGCTTCTTCGGTGGGACAGTCGCCATCGCCTTCGCGCTGGTGAAGCTGTTCGTCCTCGTGAATCTCGTCCGGTTGAGGGGCTGGGCGTGGGCGCTGACGTTGCTGGTGTACGCGATCAGTTTCGTGCTCGCGCTGCTCACGCTGAACCTGCTCGGAGCACTCCTCTCGGGGCTGGTCGCCGCCTACGTCTACAGCGTGCGGGAGTACTTTCGGTGAGTCGGAGGTGTCGGCGTCGGTCGTGACGTGAACTCGGTCGAACACGCGCCGAACACGCGCCGAACACGCACCGAACACGCGGTGCGGTGCTGTGCGGTCGCGGTCGGCTGGGGGGAGTCGCGCCGGCGATCGCAGTCGCAAACGGGTCGAACCCGAACGGTCGCCATCTCGGGACGACTCCCACGGTTCCGAAACCACCGCGTTCATCACGAACGATGACCAACCGACGCCCATGGCAGTCGAAGCCGACTCCGAACAGGAGTCCTCCGCCTACGACCGACTGATGGAGCGCGTCACGAAGCTCAACAACGTCGGCAACGCCGCCGGCATCCTCTCGTGGGACCAGCAGGTGATGATGCCCGACGAGGGCACGCCCGCGCGGTCCCAACAGCTCTCGACGCTCTCGTCGATCCAGCACGACATCCTCACCGCCGAGGAGACCGGCGAACTGCTCGACGCCGCCGAGAGCGAGGACCTGACCGACGAGCAGGCCGCCGCCGTCCGCGAGGTTCGCCGCGACTACGAGCGCCAGACCTCGGTCCCGAACAACCTCGTCACCGAGATCTCGGAGACCACCTCCGAGGCGCTCCCGGCGTGGAAGGAGGCGAAAGCCGAGTCCGACTTCGAGACGTTCGCGCCGTACCTGGAGAAACTGCTCGACCTCAAGCGACAGTACGCCGAGCACATCGACCCCGACCGCGACCCCTACGAGGTGCTGTTCGAGGACTTCGAGCCGTGTCTCCCCCTCGATCAGGCCGAGGAGATTCTCGCCGACGTGCGCGAGCAGTTGGTCCCGATGATCGAGGAGATCCGCGAGTCCGACACGGAACTGGCCGTCGACACCTTCCACGGCGAGTTCCCGGCCGACGAGCAGGAGGCGCTGGTCCGGGACGCCCTCGACACGCTGGGCTACCCGTGGGAGCGCGGCCGTCTCGACACCGCGCCGCACCCGTTCTCCTCGGGGACGCAGTTCGACGCCCGCGTCACCACGCGGTTCGACGAGTCCGACCCCATCGGCGCGCTGATGAGCACGATCCACGAGTTCGGCCACGCGACCTACACGCTGGGCCTGCCGGACGAGCACTACGGGACGCCGCTCGGCGAGTCGCGTGACCTCTCGGTCCACGAGTCACAGTCACGCCTCTGGGAGAACCACGTCGGGCGCTCGAAGGCGTTCTGGGAGCTGTTCCTGCCGACCTTCCAAGACCACTTCCCGAGCACCGCCGACGCGAGCGTGGAAGACGCCTACGAGGCCGCGAATCAGGTGTTCGAGGACAACCTGATCCGCGTCGAGGCCGACGAGTTGACGTACCACATGCACATCCTCGTCCGGTTCGAGATCGAACGCGAACTGCTCTCGGGCGACCTCGCCGTCGAGGACGTGCCGGAGGCCTGGAACGACAAGTACGAGGAGTATCTCGGCATCCGCCCCGAGAACGACGCCGAGGGCTGTCTGCAGGACATCCACTGGAGCCACGGGAGTTTCGGCTACTTCCCGACCTACTCGCTCGGCTCGATCATGGCCAGCCAGTTGTACGACGCCGCCAGCGAGGATATCGACGACCTGGAGGGGAAGGTTCGCGCGGGCGAGTTCGACCCCCTGCGGGAGTGGCTCCGGGAGAACGTCCACCAGCACGGTGCTCGCTACGAGACGAACGACCTCGTGCGCGAGGCGACCGGCGAGGAGTTCACCGCCGACTACTTCCTCGACTACGTGACCGCGAAGTACGGCGACCTCTACGATCTGGACGCGGCCTGATTCCCGACTCACGCACCGGTCACTCGGTGTTAAGGAACCGTACCAACCCCGTCTCTCAGGGAGTTCCTTTCTACGATGCGATAGAGAAAAGTGCACGACAGCGCGGCGTTAACCTCGCGTACCAAACCCCCTATTAGGTCGTCGGCCGTCTACTGGTGTATGAGCGCGACCGCGACGACCGCCGCGACGACCGACCTGACCGACAAGCAGCAGCGCATCCTCCAGTACCTGCGCGAGAACGGCCGGACGAAGACGTACTTCAAGTCTCGGCTGATCGCGAACGACCTCGGGATGACCGCGAAGGAGGTCGGCGCGAACATGTCCGCCATCCTGGACGGCAGTTTCGACGTGCACGTGGAGAAGTGGGGCTACTCCTCGGGCACGACGTGGAAAGTCTCCGTCTGACGCGGTCCGCCGACCGACACGACCCCACGCTCCCCGCCGACGCTTCCGGCCCGGCACTCACCGACGACTCACCACCGACCGCGCTCTCCTCTCACCCCGACTCGACAGCCTCCGCTCTCGGGGCGGTCGACACGAGATTACTGCCGACGGTCGCCACGAGTCGGGGACCGATCCGACCGGAACTGTTCAGGGGTCGAACCGGATCAGTCCCGCCACGTCGCGGGCGAAGGCGTCCGCGTCCGACCCGAAGGAGTCGGCGTACCGCACCAGCAGCGTGATGATCGTCTCGGGTTCGACGACAGCGTAGCCGTTCTCACGCGAGAGCAGTCCCGCACGCTCCAAGTCGCCGGCGTAGTTCGAGACGGTCGCACGGGAGACGTCCAGCGCCGCCGCGAGGTCGCCGCCGGTCGCGTCGGGGTCGCGCAGGAGTTCGATCACCATCCCACGGGCGGTCGGTCGCCGGAGGTAGCCGAGCGCGGCCTGTTCGAACTCCGAGAACTGGTCGGCCGGGTAGAAGCGCCGGTAGTCGCCGTCACGCCGGGCCTCCACGACGCCGCTGTCCAGCAGTCGTCGGAGGTGGTGCTGGGTCTCGCCGGTGCCGAGTTTCAGGTCGTCGCGGACCTTCGAGAAGTGTGCGCCGGGCGTGGCCGAGAGGTAGCCGACGATGGCGTCGCGAGCGTCGCTCTGTGACGCCTCGCCATCGTTCCGCAGGCCGACGAATGGGGTCGCGGCTCCGAGTGCCGCGAACCGTTTCAGCGTCGCCCGCTTCTCCTCGTCCACGCCACGCTCTGCCATCTGGTTTTCCCTACGTTATCCTGCAAATAAAAGCCCTTCGCCTGTCGGCGGTGTTACTCGAGCTCTTTGTCGAACTCCATCTCGCCGTCGTCTTTCGATTTGGAGCCGGTGTCGTCGCCGCCGTCGGTCTCTTTCGCGGGCTCGGTTTCGGTGTCCGTCTCGCCGCTCTCGGTGTCCATCTCCGATTCCATCTGCTCGATGACGGCGTCGGCGTCCTCGATGTCGTCCATCGAGTCGGCCTCCGAGATGACCTCGTCGGCGGGCTTGATGTCGCTCATGCTCTCGCCGGACTTGATCGCCTGCGCCTCCTGTTCCATCTGCTGGACGTCCATCTCGGCGGCCTCGTCGATCTGGCCGATGATCTCCTCGATGTCGTCGAGGCCGAGCATCTCGCGGGTCTCCTCGTCGAAGTCGAGGCTGTCCAGCCCGGCCATGTCCTGCACGTCCGACCCGGTGAGCTGTTTGCCGTACCGACCGACGAGACTGGTGAGTTCCTGCGGGAGGATGAACGTCGTCGACTCGCCCTGCCCGATGTTCTCCAGCGTCTCCATCCCCTTGTCGATGATGGCACGCTCGCCCATCGACTCGGCGGACTTCGCCCGGAGGACGGTCGAGATTGCGTCACCCTGCGCTTCCAGGATCTGGCTCTGCTTTTCACCCTGTGCGCGGATGATGTTCGACTGCTTCTCACCTTCGGCCTCCTCGACGGCGCTCCGGCGTTCACCCTGCGCTTCGAGGATCATCGCCCGACGACGCCGCTCGGCAGAGGTCTGCTGCTCCATCGCCTGCTGGACGTCGGCCGAGGGGTTGACCTCGCGCACCTCGACCGACTCGACGCGGATCCCCCACTCGTCGGTGGGTTCGTCGAGTTCCCGGCGGATGCGGGCGTTGATCTCCTGGCGCTTGTTCAGCGTGTCGTCGAGTTCCATGTCCCCCAGCACGGCGCGGAGCGTCGTCTGGGCGAGGTTCGAGACGGCGGTCTTGTAGTCCTCGACCTCCAGGAACGCCTTCTTCGCGTCCATCACCTTGATGTAGACGACGGCGTCTGCGGTGACGGGCGAGTTGTCCTTGGTGATCGCCTCCTGTCGTGGCACGTCGAGTGTCTGGGTCCGCATGTCGAACGGGTACGTCCGGGAGACGAACGGGGGGATGAAGTTGATCCCCGGTTCGAGGAGTTTCCGGTACTCCCCGAACACCGTCAGCGCCTTCTTCTCGTAGGCGTCGACGATCTCCACCATCTGCCAGACGGTCACGACTGCCAGCAACAGGACCAACATTCCGACGAAGACCAAGCCTGCACCGAACAGCCCGGTCTGGAGTATCACGGGGTCCATACTTCGGCCTTGGGTCACGGTGCCGATAAGCCTTCCCACGTGAGAGAGTGCCGGACAGGGGGGCCGACCGAGAGCGGGCGGGCCGCCGACCCGTATCGACCGGCCATCTCCGACCGACAGCCACCGGTCGTCTCCGACCGACAGCCACCGGTCGTCTCCGACCTGCATCCACCGACCGTCTCCGACTCCCTCACCGACCGCGCGCGATGTCGTCTGCGTGCGCCGAGACGAGATCGGCGAATGCTTCACGCTCTGCCGCCTCTCGCTCTGCTTTCGACCCATCGTGGCGCAGGAGTCGCTTCAGTGCCACCACGGCGTCGGGTTCGTTGGTCGCGATGGCCTCGGCGACCGACCGTGGATCGTCGACGACACGCGAGACGAGACCGATTCGGCGGGCTTCATCGGCGTCGATCACGCGCCCCGACAGCGCGAGGTCCATCGCGTCGCCGGTTCGACAGACCTCTCGCAGTCTGCCGGTTCCACCCCACGCACCGAACAGGCCGAACTGGACGCCCGGTTCGGCGAACGTCGCGTCGGGACTCCCGATGCGCAGGTCACAGGCCAGCGCGAGTTCGACACCGCCGCCGCGTGCCGGGCCGTCGATCCCGGCGACGACGACCGGTTCGGCCGACTCGATGGCGTCCGCGACACGCTGGCCGTGCCCCGCGAACGAGGCCGGATCGTCCAGATCGGCGACGACGTCGAGGTCGGCTCCGGCACAGAAGGCGGAGCCGGCACCGTGGAGGTAGACGACCGAGACCGGGCCGCGGGCTGCCGTCTCCGAGTCGGCGGTCACGGCGGCTTCGAGTGCGTCGAGGTCGGCCGGGCGGAGCGCGTTCCGGCGATCCGGGCGGTCGAGCGTGACGACCCGGAGCCGTCCGACGGTCTCGGTTCGGATCACGACGTCACTTCGCGTGGGTTTCCAAAGGTCTTTGCCCTTCCTCCCGCTATCGGTGTGTAATGGACGAGGCCGTGCTGGTCCGGGACACCGCCCGCGAGACCGTCGCCGACATCGAACCTGCGGAACTCGGCGACGCGCTCACCGGACTGCTCTCAGAGGCGTCGGTCGCCCCCGGCGCACTCACGCTTCTCACCGCCCGTGCGCTGGACCCCGGCGTCGACCTGCCGGGCATCGCGGAGCGTGCGGTCGGTGTCCAACTGATCTACGACGGGCTTCGGATCACACGCCTGCTCGCACACACCGAGCCGTGGACCGCCGACGACGCCGAGGCGGCCGACATCGCGGCCGACCTGGACGTGCTGTCGGCAGTCGTGCTCGTCTCGCGTGGGTTCTATCTCTTGGCCCGGACCGAGACCGCCGGCAGAGCCGTCGCCGTGGTCCAGCAGTTCGGCCGGGACCAGACGCTCCGCCAGCGCCCGGACGCGGACGTGGACCTGCTCGACCGGAACCTGGAGGAGGCCGTCTTCGAGTTGGCGGTCGCCACCGGCGCGACGGCGGTCGGTGGGCGCGTGGACGACGACCTGCTCGGATTCGGTCGCGGACTCGCAGACGGTGTGGACACCGACGAACTACCGCCGGCCGAGTCGTTGTTCTCGGCGGCGACGGTCGCCGAGGTGGCGCGCGTCGCCGGTGTGGGTGAGGACCGCGTGCCCCCGGTGGCAGACGACGGCTAAATCGAAACGCCTAAAGACGAATCGGGCGAAGCAGTGGTTGCGCTACGATACGTGGTGCCTGGGTAGCTTAGCGGTAAAGCGCGTCCTTGGTAAGGACGAGAGCCCGGGTTCAAATCCCGGCCTAGGCTTCTTCTCTCCGACGGTTCACTGCCCGCGAACACGAACCACCGACCACGCAGACGTACCTCCAGCCGAAGGTTCAACACCGTTCCCACCGTAGGTGGGACCATGCCGAAAGTGGACGCCAAAGGACGGGTCGTCCTCCCGAAAGCCATCAGGGAGCGACTGGGAATCGCGCCGGGGGCCGAAGTCGAGATCCGCGAGGAGGACGGGAAGGCGGTCGTCGAACTCGAAGAATCCCCCGACGAGATCATCGCAGACATCGAGGCGATGATCGACTCCCACGGTGACACCGACAGCGTGGCCGACGACGAACTCGATCCGATCTCGAAGGATCACGTCGAGACGATCCGACGGGGGACAGGATCGAATGGCGAGTCGCCAGAGGAGTCGGATGCCGGCGACGACTGACGATCCGGTGCTGTTCGACGTGGGAGTGATCGCACTCGCTCACGCCGGAACGCCGGTGAGCGAGACGCCGCTGTCGTACGTCCGGAAGGCGATAGCCGGCGAGATCGACGCCGTGATTCCACTGCCGGCGCTGGTCGGCGCACACCACGTCCTCGCGTCGGTCTACGGCTACTCCAACGCAGAGGCGTCGGCACTCATGAGCCGACTGCTGGACGCGAGTCGCATCCACTGGTACGAGAAGACAGCGACAGAGACCGTTCGGGCGGGCTTCGAGGTGGCCGGCACTGCTAACGTCGAAGGGTGGGACGGCTTCTACGCGCGGGTCGCGAGAGAGGAGGGTGTCGAGACCGTGTTGACCCTCGACGACGATTTCGAGACGCTGGACGGGATCTCGGCAGAAGTCGTGCTGACCCCCGCCGAGTTCACCGAGTTGAACGACTATCTCGGCGACGACGACTGACCCCTTCACCGGTCGTCGGCGACCGTATTCCCCGGTTCTCACCGGCCGAGAGCCATCGTAGCCGTCCACATCACCTCCCGTCGTACCGTCACGTATGACCCGCACACGCACCACACTGTTCGGGACAGACCTCCGACCGCCGGCGGTGTTCGTGCTCGCCACCGTCGTCGTCTCCGCCACGGCACTCGCCGTCTTCCGATGGCTCGCACCACAGCTCACCCTCCCCACGGGCCTGGTCGGCTTCCTCGCCACCACGACCGCGACGCTCGGCATCCTCGCCGTCACCGTCGCTATCCTCCGGTGGGAGGGCGTCCGACCGACGGCACTCGGGATCAGTCGGTACGGGGCCGCCGTCGCACTCGGTCTCGTCGCCGGTATCTGGCTCGTCCTCAACCTCGCCGTCCTCGGGGTCGTCACCATCGCCGGCGGGGCGGTGCAGTTCGACCTGCCGAGCGGCCTCACGCCGGTCCAGTTCGGCTTCTTCCTCGTCGAGCAACTGCTGTTCGTCGGTCTGATCGAGGAGTTCGCGTGGCGCGGCTACCTCCAGTCGAAGCTGATCGACTGGGCGTCGGGGCGTGGCCTGTCGGTCACGCGGGCGCGGGCGGTCGGTCTCCTCGCCGCTGCGGTGCTGTTCGCCCTGTGGCACGTCCCGCAGCGCGTGCTGATACAGGGGCTGGGACTCGGCGAGACCGCCGGGAGTGTCGTGCTCCTCGTCGGACTCGCGCTGTTCCTCGGCCTGCTGTACGAGGCGACCCGGAGCGTCGTCTTCGTGGGACTGGTCCACGGGAGTCTGAATCTCAATCCGGTGTTCGTCACGGGCGGAGTCGCCGGCACGACGCCTGCGTGGGTCGGCACCGCCCTCCTGTACGGCGTCCCACTGCTCGCGACGCTCGTCGCCGTGGTGGTCTACCGCCGGTACGTCGGATGGTCGGGGACACGCCCCGGCGTCGGCCCGACGGCGTGAGCAGTGCGACTCACGCCGCTTCCACACTCGTCGGGTACTGCGACTCGGCCACCGCGAACGTCAGTGTACTCAGCACGCCCAGCAGCGTCCCGATCAACAGCGCGATGGCCATCTCCGGCAACTCGAACCGCTGGACACCGGCGGTGCCGGCCGGGACGAACACGCCCGACACGGCGTACAGCACGATGGCGATAGAGAGGACGTAGAAGGGGGCGTTCAGGTAGCGCCACTCGAACCGGTCCGCGAGGTACTCGTCGGTCACCTGCCCGAGACTGCTGGTGATGCCGGCGGCGGCGAACCACTGCACGGCCCCCTGCACCAGCGCCGCGAGGATCTGTGGCGCGCTCGGATCGCCGCCGACACCGGCCTCGACCGTTCGGAGCGCCTCTAAGGCCTGCACGCCGCCGACGACCAGCAGGGCCGCCGCGACGACGTAGGTGATGAGCGTGACGCGCCCGGCGTAGAGGCCGTTTCTAGCGCGTTCCGCGAGGTCGTCCACGTTGCGCTCCAGGCCCAGTCCCCGGAAGAGGACGTACAACCCGAGCAGTGCGGAAATGATCCCCAGCACCTCGACGCCCGCGAGGAACTCGAAGCTCTGGGCGACGATGACGAAGGGGTAGACGAGGAGTAAGATCCCGAGAGGCACGAGGACGGTCCCGCGCGTCTCGGGGTCCGCGAGGACCTGCTTGATCGTGTAGTACATCGACTCCAGGTTCTGCGCCTGCCGAACGACGACCCGGCGCACCCCGTCGATGGGGACCCTGGATCGGATCACCGGCAGGACCGACTCGTCCTGCGCGCCGTCGGTGATGACGATGGCCCGGACGTTCTCGCCGGTCGACAGCGCCGCCAGCACCGTGTCCACCTCGTCGCCGACCGCCCGGTTGGCCTTCACGTCGGAGCCGTCGACGCCCGTCACTGCCGCGACCTCGACCTCCTCGGCCTCGGTAGCCGCGATCTCGTCGTAGGTGTGCAGGCCCTGAAAGAGAACGTTCGAGTCGCTGTCCTCGGGATCGGAGGTGGCGAGAGCGACCGCCGCAGACTCGACCTCGTCGCGCCCGACGACCGGCGTGTCGAACGGGGTCTTCCGTCCGAGGTCGTCGTCGAGGTCGACACAGAGGACCAAGAGCATCGGTGTCACAGTTCGCCCGGATCGTTTAACTCCCTTTCGGGGTCGAACCGGTGAGGTACGGTGACACGACGACTCGCCCGGGAGGTCCTCTCGCGTGTCGGTGGCGGCGACGTCTCGGAGACGGAGAGGGACCGTGGGCCGGTGGCGCACGGGCGGCGAGAGTCGCACGGCTTTTGACGCTCGGGGCAGTAGACGCTCGATACCGAATGATCTCGAAGGGCTGTGAACAGTGCGCCGAGGGTGGCAAGATGGTCATGTTCGTCTACGGCTACTGCGACCAGCGGGACTGTTTCTACTGCCCGCTGGGTGAGAACCGCAAGAACGTGACCGACGTGTACGCCAACGAGCGTCTCGTCGAGTCGGACGAGGACGTGCTCGAGGAAGCGCGCCGGATGGACGCGCTCGGCACGTCGATCACCGGCGGGGAGCCACAGGAGGCGCTCGACCGCACCTGCCACTACCTCTCGCTTCTCAAGGAGGAGTTCGGCGAAGACCATCACACGCACCTCTACACCGGCATCCCCGGCGGCCGGGAGAACATGCGCCGCCTCTCGGAAGCCGGACTGGACGAGATCCGGTTCCACCCGCCCTTGGAACTGTGGGGCGACCTCCACGGGACCGAGTGGGAGGAGATCCTCTACGTCGCCCGCGAGGAGGGGCTGACGCCGGCCTTCGAGATCCCCGGCATCCGGCCGGAGCCGGAGTTCCTGGAGTTCTTGGACGAGGGCGCGGCCGACTTCTGTAACATCAACGAGTTCGAGATGTCCGACGGGAACTACCGCCGGATGCAGGAGGCCGGCTTCGAGTTGCAGGAGGGCCACATGTCGGCCGTCGACGGCTCGAAGCAGGCGATTCTCGACGAGATGGGCGACCACGAGCGCGTCTACTTCTGTACCTCCGTGTTCAAGGACGCCGCCCAGCACCGGAACCGCCTGAAGCGCATGGCGAAGAACGTCTCGCGGCAGTTCGACGAGATCACCGACGACGGGACCCTGGTCTACGGGAAGACGTACACGCCCGCCGAGCGCTTCGCCGAACTGGGCGTGCCCGAGGAGTTCTACGCCGCGAAGACGAACCACGTGGAGGTCGCGTGGTGGCTCTTGGAGGAGATGGTCGACGAGGGCGACGTGGACGACGGCGAGATCGTCGAGCAGTATCCCACAGTGGACGGGACCGTGGTGGAGCGCACGCCACTGGCCTGAACGCGGCTCCTCGGTCGACTGTGCCGACTCGTTCGAGCACTGCACCACCAGTCACCCGACGACGCGACCACCACTGGACTCCGACAGGACGGGACCCCAACAGGACGCGAGCTGGTGGCGACCGGAATCGAGCAGTGTCCGAGCGACAGCGAGGACCTGCTGGCAGTCCGCGTCGCCAGCAGTCGGGGAGGGGTGGGAACTACTGCGCGAGTTCGGGTTCCAAGCCGGCAGGCGACACGCCGGGTCACGACCAGTAACTGCACGATGGATCGCAGAGTCGGGGGGGGGACTGAAAGAGTCCGGGGGCTTTCACCTCCCGTCGTTCGTGTCGGATGCGACCGAGTTCGCTCCGACGTATCGACCCGAGTTCACACCACTCGCGTGTCGGTCACCTCACCCCTCGAAGCCGTCCTCCCACCGGAACGTGCCGTTCCGCTGGACGACCTCGCCGTCGACTTCCAGCCGCGAGTCGCCCGACATGTCTGTGATCATGTCGGTGTGGATCGCACTGTCGTTGCCCGACTCGCCCTCGGGCAGACAGGCGTCGTAGGCCCGGCCGAGCGCGAGGTGGACCGTCTCGCCCATCTTCTCGTCGAACAGGATGTTGTCCGTGAACCGGTCGATACCGCGGTTCATCCCGATGCCGAGTTCGCCGAGGCGACGTGCGCCCGCGTCGGTGTCCAGCAGGTCCGCCAGCACGGTTTCACCGGCCTCGGCCGTGAAGTCGACGACCTCGCCGTCTTCGAAGGTGAGGCGGACGTCCCGGACGCGGGTGTCGTTGATCGTCATCGGCACGTCGAAGTGGACCTCGCCCTCGACGCTGTCTTCGACCGGCGCGGTGAACACCTCGCCGGAGGGGAGGTTGTGCGAGTCGTACGCGACCGACGCCGCCGAGTTCACCGCCGTCCGGCCCGCGACGGACATCGTGAGGTCGGTGCCCTCGCGGACGATCCGCACCTCGTCGCCGTCGTCCAGAATCTCCTTCATCCGGGCCATCTCCTCGGCCAGCGACTCCCAGTCCCGCAGAATCGCGTCGTAGACGAAGTCCCGGTACTCCTCGAAGGCCATCCCGGCCTGCTGGGCGAGCGACCGAGTCGGATGGATCGTCGCCACCCAGTCGGTGGCGAGGCGTGCCTGTCGGATCGCCTTCGTCGCCTTCGCGTGGGCCTGTCGTATCTCGCCCGGGACGTCCGCCATCGCCGTGGTGTTGTGTCCTCCGCGGATCGAGAGGTAGGCGTCGGCCGACTCACACAGCGCGAGTTCGTGGGCCGGATCGGCCGTGAACTCGCCGTCGAACGCTTCGTGGCCCTGGAGGTACGCGCGGGTCAGTTCGTCCGACTGGCGGACGAAGACGGGGTTCGCGCCCCGTTCGCCGAGCAGTCGCGCGACCGCGACGCCCAGATCGTGGGTGCCCTCGTCCAGCGAGACGATCACGTCGTCGCCCGCCTCGATCCGCGCGCTCCAGTCGACCAGCGTCTCCGCGTGACGTCGCACTCGCTCGTCCATACCGACCGCTGGTGGGGGGAGGCAAAAACGACGGCGGTCGGTGAGGGACGGCGAGGAGGTGGCCGACGGCCTGTCGGCGCCCGACAGGCGACCGCCGCGCCTCAGTCGAGGAGATCCAGTACTCGCGTCAGGTCGCGGCCGTACTGTGCCAGCGCGTCGTCCAGCGTGACGACGCCGACGAAGCCGTCGTCGTCGACGACGATCGCTCGCTGTGCGCCGGTGTCACCGAGCAGGCCGACGAACGTCGAAAGATCGGCCGACGCCTGTACCGTCACCGGCTCACCCGACAGTAACTCGCCGGCCGTGACGCTCCCGAGGTCGGTGCCCGCGACGTAGGCCCGGCCGATGTCCGCCGGCGAGAGCAGGCCGACTGGCTGGTTCTCCGCCAACACGACGACGTACTCGAGGTCGCGCTCGCGCATCGCTCTCGTCACGTCACCGACCGGTGTGTCCGGCCCGGCGGTGACGACCGTCGTTCGGGTGATGTCGATGATCGGCATACTGTTCGGTCTCTCCTAGGGACCACGAGAGCCTAAAGCCAGCGGCGACGTGTGGTACCGACACGGATTCGGCTGGTTCCCATCGGCGGTCTGTGACGACGCCGAGACGCCGACGAATCACCGAGCTACATTCCACAGCGTGTCGTCCGTGTAGACGATGCCCTCCGCCTCCACTGCGCCGCTCGGAGTCAAGCTGATCTGTCTGCTCGGTCTCGTCAGCGTCTTCCTCTCGCTGCTCGCCGGGACCGCCCTCCTCGCCAGCGGGACGGTCCTCGGTGGGTTCGCCGGACTGCTCGTTCTCGGTCTCGCCTTCGTCCAGGCCGGTGTTCTCTGGGGGCTGTGGACCGTGAAACGGTGGGCGTGGACCGCGGCGGTCGTGAGCTACTCGCTCGGGGTCTCGTTGGCTCTCGTCGAGTTGCTCGCGGGCGACCTCGATGCAGTCGTCCGACTCCTGCTCGGGGCTGCGGTCGTCGCGTACGTCTACAGCACCCGGTCGGTCTACCGCCGCGAGGTGGTCCCGACAGGGTGAGGTCGCCACACTCGCGCTGCTCCCGCAACCACAACCACGCGCTGCTCCCGCAACCACAACCACCATCACCCCTGCCCGCACAGCCACGGCCATGCAACTGGGCGTGATCGGACTGGGGCGCATGGGTCAGATCGTCGTGGAACGCTGTCTCGCCGACGGACACGAGGTCGTCGCCTTCGACCTCGACCCCGAAGCGGTGGCGACCGCCGCCGACGCCGGGGCGACGCCGGCCGAGTCGGTCGCCGACCTCGCGGACAGACTGGGCGACGAGAAACGCATCTGGCTGATGGTCCCCGCAGGCGACGCGGTGGACGCGACGCTCGACGACCTCGACCCGCACCTCGACGGCGAGGACGTCGTCGTCGACGGCGGCAACTCCCACTTCGAGGCGTCGGCCCGCCGGGCCGAGGCGACCGACGCGGCGTACCTCGACTGCGGCACCTCCGGCGGTCCCGCGGGTGCGGAACTGGGCTTCTCGCTGATGATCGGCGGTCCCGAGTGGGCCTACGAGGCGATGACACCCGTCTTCGACGCGGTGGCGACCGGCCCCGCCGGCCACGACCGGATGGGTGCGTCCGGATCGGGTCACTACGTCAAGATGGTCCACAACGGCGTCGAGTACGCGCTGATGCAGGCCTACGGCGAGGGCTTCGAACTCCTGCACGAGGGTCGGTACGATCTCGATCTGGAGGCTGTCGCCCGCACGTGGAACAACGGTGCGGTGATCCGGTCGTGGTTGCTCGAACTCTGTGAGGAGGCGTTCCGCGAGGAGGGGACCGACCTCGGCGACGTGGCCGATCACGTGGCCGGTGGGTCGACCGGCACCTGGACGGTCCAGGAGGCACTCGAACAGGAGATTCCGGTCCCGCTCATCTATCAGGCACTCTCGGAGCGGTTCGGGTCGCGCGCCCCCGAGTCGGGGCGGTTCTCCCGGCGACTCGCCAACCGTCTCCGGTACGGCTTCGGTCGACACGAGGTCCAGCGCGACTGACCCGCCGGGCATCACTGTCGCCGTCCGCCGGGATGCTCTCGGCGGCAGTCGCCGGGAGACGGGGCTTTTTCGCCCGGCGACACGTGACACACCACGTGACCTTCAGCATCTGCGTGCGAGAGGAGTACACCGACGAGGAGGGCGACGAGCACCTGCGCTTCGGCGTCGCCGTCACGACTCGCCTGCCCGCCGTGGGGACGCTCTGTCCGTTCGCCAACGAACACGGCGCGGTGGCGACACAGAGCCTCGTGAACGTCGAACTCGGCCGGAAGGGGATCGAGTACCTCGCGGACGGTCTGGCGGTCGAGAAGGCGCTGGACGCCCTGCTGGACGCAGACGAGGGGAGCGCCCAGCGGCAGCTCCACGGGGTCGACGCGGACGGCGAGTTCACCTTCTCCGGCGACGAGTGCAACGACTGGTACGGTCACCTCGCCGGTGACGGCTACACCGTCGCCGGGAACCTGCTGACCGGCGAGTCGGTGATCGAGGCGGTCGCCGACGAGTACGAGGCGGCGGCACCCGAGACCGGCGCGGCGGAGGACGCGGCCGACCCACTGGCGAAGCGTCTCGTCGACGCACTTGCGGCCGGGCACGCACAGGGCGGCGACAAGCGCGAAGACCTGCCGGTCCAGAGTGCGGCGCTGAAGGTGACCCGCACCGAGGAGCGAGAGCTGTCGCCGTACTACGACGACCTCCGGGTCGACGCCACCGAGACGCCCATCCGCGACCTCCGGGAGACGTTCGCCGAGGCCGAACGCGGCTTCGAGATGGCCGTCGAGCGCTACGCCGACGCCTACGAGGAGGACGACATCGACGCCGCCGAGGGCGACGAGGAGACCGTCGACGCCGGGGAGTGACCGGTCGGTCTCGCCGACGCGGAACCGATGGTGACGGGTACTCGGTTCACTGATAATCTTTCTGGCGTCGACGGGGTTCGATGGCGTCGCTCCGGCGGGAACCGCCCGCAGGCGCGCGGCCTTCGTTGTGAAGCGTTGACACGGTGCGAAGAGTTTAAATGTGTGTGACAGTGTGGCTCGAATGTGCCGAAAGTTCATTGCTCAGACTGTGGCCGGGACATCGGGATGCACGAACTCGAAGCGAAGACCGTGGCACAGTCGAGTGGGTTCAACACGCGCTATCGCTGTCCGTTCTGTCGGGCGGACGTCGGCGACGTGTCTGACAACTTCGTCTAGACGCGACGTGGCGCGGGCGACACTCACCTTTTTCTGCGACCGTCGGGGCGTGTCGAGTCCGCCGTGAGTGGGCTGGGACGCTGGTGGGTCGGTCTGTGGCGTGAACGCCGAGGGGTCGGTCGTGACGGACGGCCGGTGACCGTCCCCGACCGCTGGCGATCGGAAGGAGACACCATCTCTCGGAATCCGGGACAGTCCATCCCGGCGTCGTGTGGTGATCCGCACCACGGCGTTGCGCGCTCCGAAACCGTTTTCAACGGGCCTCGCACACACTCGGTATGCCGACGGAACCCGAGACAGGGTACGACCCGGATCTGGGTCGGAAGTTCGTTTTCGTGACCGGGGGTGTGATGTCCGGGCTGGGCAAGGGAATCACGGCCGCCAGCACCGGGAGACTACTGGCCAACGCCGGCTTCGACGTGACGGCAGTCAAGATCGACCCGTACCTCAACGTCGATGCCGGGACGATGAACCCCTACCAGCACGGGGAGGTGTACGTCCTGAAGGACGGCGGCGAGGTCGACCTCGACCTGGGGAACTACGAGCGCTTCCTCGGGACCGACATGACCTCCGACCACAACGTCACGACCGGGAAGGTCTACAAGCAGGTCATCGAGAAGGAACGCGCCGGCGACTACCTCGGGAAGACCGTCCAGATCATCCCGCACGTCACCGACGACATCAAGCGTCGAGTCCGCGAGGCGGCGGAGGGCTCCGACGTCTGCATCGTCGAGGTCGGCGGCACCGTGGGCGACATCGAGGGGATGCCGTACCTCGAAGCCCTCCGGCAGTTCGCCCACGAGGAGGACGACGGCGACATCCTCTTCACCCACGTCACGCTGGTTCCGTACTCGAAGAACGGCGAGCAGAAGACGAAGCCGACCCAGCACTCCGTGAAGGAACTGCGGAGCATCGGGCTCCAGCCGGACATCCTCGTCGGGCGCTCGACGAACAAACTCGACCCCGACACGCGCGAGAAGATCGCGCTGTTCTGTGACGTGCCGACCGACGCGGTGTTCTCGAACCCGGACGTGGAGGACATCTACCACGTCCCGCTGATGGTCGAAGAGGAGGGACTCGACGAGTACGTGATGGAGCGACTCGACCTGACGAGCGAGGCGCTCCCCCGCGAGGAGCGCGACAGCCGCTGGCGCGAGATCGTCACCCGCGAGAAGACCGGCGAGGTGGAGATCGCGCTGGTCGGCAAGTACGACCTCGAAGACGCCTACATGTCGGTCCACGAGGCGCTGAAACACGCCGGCCTCGAACACAACGTCGAGGTGACCGTCACGTGGTGTGACTCCGACAAGATGCACGACGCCCACCGCGAGCGTATCCGCGAGGCGGACGGCGTCGTGGTGCCGGGTGGCTTCGGCTCTCGCGGCACCGAGGGCAAGATCGAGGCGATCCGGTACGCCCGCGAGAACGACGTGCCCTTCCTCGGGCTCTGTCTCGGCTTCCAGATGGCGGTCGTGGAGTACGCCCGGAACGTCCTCGGCCTGGAGGGCGCACATTCTGCGGAACTCGACCCCGAGACGCCACACCCGGTCATCGACCTCCTGCCCGAGCAGAAAGAGCTCGACGACATGGGCGGGACGATGCGGCTCGGTGCCCACGAGACGGACATCCGGCCGGACACCCTCGCACACGAGGTCTACGGCGCGGACGCCTGTACCGAGCGCCACCGCCACCGTTACGAGGTGAACCCCGCGTACATCGACGACCTCGAAGCTGGCGACCTCGTCTTCTCCGGCACCGCCGGTCGTCGGATGGAGATCGTCGAACTCGACGACCACCCGTACTTCCTCGGGACGCAGTTCCACCCCGAGTTTCGGTCGCGGCCAGACCGAGCGAGTCCGCCCTTCGTCGGTCTCGTCGACGCGGTGCTGGACCGCGTCGCGGCCCGCGAGGACGGGGAGCCAGCCGACAGCACCGCCGACGAGACGGAGGTGGAGGCCCGATGATCGACGTCGAAGCGTTCATCAAGGAGGCGACCGCCGAAATTCGACAAGAGGTCGGCGACGCGAACGCGATCATCGCGCTGTCGGGCGGCGTGGACTCCTCTGTCGCGGCCGCCCTCGCCTACCGTGCCATCGGCGACCAGTTGACGCCGGTGTACGTCGACACCGGCCTGATGCGGAAGGGCGAGACAGAGCAGATCCGCGAGACGTTCAGCTACATGGACTCCCTGCGCATCGTCGAGGCGCAGGACCGCTTCGTCGGCGCACTCGAAGGCGTCACCGACCCCGAGGAGAAGCGGCACGTCATCGGCGAGCAGTTCATCCGCGAGTTCGAGCGTGAAGCGCGCGACACCGACGCCGACTACCTCGTGCAGGGGACCATCTACCCCGACCGCATCGAGTCGGAGGGGAACATCAAGTCCCACCACAACGTCGGCGGCCTGCCGGACGCGGTCGACTTCGAGGGCATCGTCGAACCGGTCCGCGAGCGCTACAAGGACGAGGTCCGCGAGGTCGCCCGCGAACTCGGCCTCGAATCGGTCGTCTCCGAGCGCATGCCGTTCCCCGGGCCGGGCCTCGCGGTCCGGATCGTCGGCGAGGTGACCGCAGAGAAGTTGGAGGTCGCCCGCGACGCGACTCACGTCGTCGAGGACGAGGTGGCGAAACACGACCCGTGGCAGGCCTTCGCCGCGGTCCTGGGGAAGGCGACCGGCGTGAAGGGCGACAACCGCGTCCACGGCTGGGTCGTCGCGGTGCGGTCGGTCGAGAGCCGCGACGGGATGACGGCCCGCGCGCAGGAACTGCCGTGGGAGACGCTCCAGCGCATCCAGAGTCGCATCACGGGGACGAACGACAACGTCTCGCGGGTGGTCTACGACGTGACGCACAAGCCGCCCGCGACGATCGAGTACGAGTGATACGATGATCGCAATCGTCGCAGGCACGGACGAGGACGGACTGGGCGAGGCTCTCGAGAGCGAGGGTGTCGAAGTACGACGGATCGACGGGCTGGCGACCGGCGAGACGCTCAAGTCGGCGGGCATCGCGGCGGCGGACCTGTTCGTCCTGACGGACACCAGTGACGCGACCGCGATTCCGGTGGCGAAGGACGCGAACCCCGAGATCCGGGTCGTGTTGTACGCCCGCGACTCCCTGCCGGAGTTCGCCAAGGGGCAGGCCGATCTGGCGGTCGATCCGGCGCTGTTGTCTGTCGATGTCGTGGCCGAAGAACTGGTCGATACTGCGTGAGGGATTCGGTCGGGGTGTAGGCGAACAGCACTCGGCGACCTGTTTCGAGACGAGTGTGGTGCCGATCGGACTGTCGTCGTGAACGGCCGTGATGGCACTCGCACCGCAACCCCGACAGCATCCGCCACCGTAACCACGACTGAAACAGCATCCGCCACCGCGACCGCCGCGAGTAGTAGCGCGAGGAACCGCACCCGCACAGCACCGTGACCGCACCTCGTCCTCCCCAGCCTCGCCGGATGCTCTCCGCACCGCCCGCATCCGGCTCCCTCGCGCGCGTCGGAGTCGCGCGCGCCGGGTTCGAGGTGAAGGCTCACGCGACACTCGTCATCCGATAATTCCGGCGACAGCCTCGGAATCCGAGCGGATGCGATCTGCTGGCGACCGGAACCGAGCAGTGCCGGAACGACAGTGGAGGCCTGCTCGCAGGCCGCGTCGCCAGCAGTCGGGGAGGAGTGGGGACTACTACGACGACCGGATTCAAGACCAGCAGACGATACGCCGGGTGACGACCAGTGGCGACAGGATGGGACACAAATCTCGGGTGGGACTGAAAGGGGCCGGTCTCTCGATCCATCCCGGACGACGCAAGCCGGGCGGGACCGGAGGTCCCGCTGGAAACCGGCGCGCCGCGCCGGTGACAGAGCGAGACCGGAGGTCTCGCCAGCAGTCGGGCGACTCTCGGGTCACCCGACAACACTGGACTGAGGGAGAGCCGGCCTGCCGGCTCTCCCGAGGGAAGCGCGCAGGGGAGTCCCGGAGGTCTTCGTGAGCCTGCGAACGAAGGCTTGTCAGAGCTTGCCTCTGACAGTGGTCGAGAGACCGGGGGCTTTCACCGCTCGTCGTACGTGACCGATCCAACCGAGTTGTTGACGACCGATCCGACCGACTTCACAGCAAAAACGCATCCAACCGAGTTCACACGTCGACACAACGTTTACTCCCCCACCACTCGACCATCCGGTATGCTCGACTGCTACGACGTCCCCGACGCAGACCCCGGCGAAGTCGCCTCCGGCGAACTGGTCGTCAGCGACGACGTCCTCGTCAAAGTGTTCGCACTCGGTCCCGGCGCGGAACTCCCCGCCCACGAACACGGCGACAGCACCAACGTCTTCCACGTGCTGGAGGGCACCGTCACCGTCCTGCAGGACGACACAGAAGAGGAGATCACCGCACCGGGCGTCGTCCACCACGAACGCGGACGGGCACACGGCGCGCGCAACGACACCGACGAGGTGGTCGTCTTCACAGCGAGTCTCGCGCCGATGCCCGGCAGTGGCTGAGTCGGCGGTCACCGACCGAGCGTAGAGAGAGAATCAGGGTTCGAGAGTCGAAAGCGCCGCCTCGCTGTCGCCGTCCAGTCTCCGGAGCAACTCGCGCGCCTCGCTCCTCGCCTCGTCGTCCACCGAGACGAGCACCATCCCCTCGCCCGGTTGGCCGTAGACGACCGACCCGCCGGTCGGGACCGCGACCATCGCCGGCAGAGTGGCGAGGTCCTCCTCACCCTCGACGACGATCACGGTCGGCTCCGCGCTGTCGAGGGCGTCGACCAGCGCCCGGAGGAGGTCCTCGGAGAGGGTCGCCTGCGCGTTCTCGACTTCGACTCTGTGAGCCTCCCCGTCCAGCACGCGAGCGATCTCGTCGCTCACCGCCTCGCGTTCGGTCTGCCCGTCTATCACCGCGACCTGCGGTTCGTGGCCGGCCTGCCGGAGGTGGTACGTCACTACGTCGCCGACCGCGACGAGGGGCGTACCGGCGTCCGCGAGCAGTCGCTCGGCGTCGGTGTAGACCGGGCCGAACGGCTCTTTGAACGCCCCGCGCAGATCGTCGGGGAGTCGGAGCATCGCCCTACCGGACCTTCAGCGCGTACGAGCCGGGTTCGGTCACTTCCATCCCCTCGGCGACCTCGCTCTTCTCGGGGTGGGTGATGATGACCAGCCCGGCCCAGTCCTCCGAGAGACTGGAGGAGCCACACGACGGACAGGTGTTCGCGTCGGGATCGACGACCCGGTGGCACTCCCGACAGACGAGTCGATCCTGCGCCATCAGTTACCCTCCGCCTGCGCCTCGCGCTTCTGGCGTTCGGCTTCGAGCCAGCCGTGCTTGCCGAGTCCTGGCTGTTTGGCCGTCAGGCCGATCTTCGAGTCGCGCGGGTTGCGCTCGTCGATACTCTTCGTGACGATGCGGACCCGGACCGGGTCGCCGACGCCGAGCGTCTGGTTGGACTCGGTCGAGGCGAGTTGCTGGTTCTCGCCGTCGTAAGCGAGGTACTCGTCGGAGATCTGTGAGACGTGGAGCAGGCCGTCGACGGGACCGATCCCGACGAACGCCCCGAACTCCACGACCTCGACGACCTGTCCGTCGACGACCTCCTGCATCTGGGGGTCGAAGGTGATCGCGTCGAACTCCGCCTCGTAGTAGACGCCGGGCCTGCTCGGCAGGACCGCGCCCTCACCCACGTCGTGGACCTTCACGACGCTGACGACGCTCCCCACGTCCTCGTCCATCCGTCCTTCGAGTTTGTCTTGGAGGAGTCGTTTGACTCGCTCCGGCGTCACGTCCGCGAGGTGCTCCGGCGGCACCTCCACCGTGTCTTTGAGTCGTACCCGTTTGTACATGCTAAGGTTGTGTGATTGCCAGTGTGTTCCGACCCCTTAAACCGATTACCCGTACGCCGCGTTCGAGCAGGCGGTCCCGCAGGGGTCTGTCGTTCGTGACGACGTAGTCGACCTCGCCCGACGTGGCGAGTTCCACGACCGCGTCGTCGGCGTACGATGCCTCCGTCTCCACCGCAGTACAGCGGTCGGTCGCCAGGTCCAGTCCCACGCTGGCTGCGACACCCTCCTCGCCGCCGGACGCCGAGAGTTTCTCCAACTCGGCGACGACGGCGGTCGGCGTCACGAGGTCGGTCGGGCCGACCAGTCGGTCGAGTTCCTCGAAGACCCGCACGTCACCCTCGACCGGCAGCATCAGCGCGTTCGTGTCCACGGCGACCGTCACCATCAGTCCTGTAAGGTGCCGATGCCGATCAGCCGCCAGCGCGCGCCGACGCGGCGGTTGATGGCGATCTTCGCGCCCGGTGGCGCACAGACCGGCCGCTTCAGGTTCACCTCACACTCGTCGCCGCGCGCGCTGGTGACCGCGCCGACGGTCGTCGCGGTCCCCACCGTGAGCATCAGCGGTTCGCCGGTCGAGATCGGTTCGATCTCGTCGGTGCCACCGACCACGCGTTCGAGCAGTTCGACCGACATCTCGAAGCCATCCCACGTCGGCGGGAGGTGGCCGGGGTGCCCCGCGACCTGTCCCGCCAGCGCGTCACCCTTCGTGAGACTCGGGTCGAGACCGGTGCCGACGCCGACCAGTCCGCCGGGGCGGACCGTCTCGGACTGGGAACCACCGGACTGGAGCGAGCGCACCTCGCTCTCGATGGACTGCCACTCGGACTGGCCGCCCTCCTCGACCTCGCGGCCGGGACGGATCTCGATGTCGTCGCCGACCGACAGTTCGCCCTGCACGAGGCTCCCGCCGACGACGCCGCCGGAGAGGTTCTCCCACGTCGTCCCCGGTCGGTTGATGTCGAAACTGCGCGCGACGTGGAGCCGTGGATCCGCGTCCGGATCGCGGTCCGGCGTCGGGATCTCGCGCTCGATCGCGTCGATCAGCAGGTCCATGTTGACGTCCTGCTGGGCGCTGATCGGGACGATGGGGGCGTCCTCCGCGACGGTCCCCTCCACGAACTCCTTGATCTGCTCGTAGTTGCGGACCGCCCGGTCGCGGTCGACGAGGTCGACCTTGTTCTGGGCGATGACGATGTTGTCGATGCCGATGATGTCGAGCGCCATCAGGTGTTCTTCGGTCTGCGCCTGTGGCACCTCCTCGGTCGCCGAGACGACGAGGACGGCACCGTCCATGATCGCCGCGCCCGACAGCATCGTCGCCATCAGGGTCTCGTGACCCGGCGCGTCCACGAACGAGACCGTGCGGACGACCTCGCTCGCCGAACCGTCCGGGCACTCCTCCTCGACCGTGTAGCAGTCGGGTGCCTCGACGCCCGGGCACTTGCGGAACGTCGCGTCCGCGTAGCCCAGTCGGATCGAGATTCCGCGTTTCATCTCCTCGCTGTGCTGGTCGGTCCACGACCCACTCAACGCCTGCACGAGTGTCGTCTTCCCGTGATCCACGTGGCCGACGAGTCCGATGTTCACCTCCGGTTGTGTCTGTGTTTCAGTCACCATTGACCTCCTGAGAGTAATCTTGGGTGAGATTGGTCCCGTGCCGCTGATAAAGTTGCTGTTCTCGCCGCGTGCGCGTGTGAGACGCTACCGAGGGGCGTCACCGACGCGGCTCACTCCTCGCCGCCGGCCCACCGGACGAACGCCAGCCAGTAGCCGACCACGAGCACCAGCAGTCCGTACCACACCGGTTCGGTGAACGACGGTTGCGGGACCACCCCGGCGGAGACGCCGACCATCGCGGCCAGCGCACAGCCGACACACACCAGCGACACCAGCGCCCACCGATCCATACTCACGGGTCGCAGGACACCGACAAGTGCGTGGCGGTCCTCGCTCGGGGGGCCGACAAGTGCGTGGCGGTCATCGCTCGGGCGACCGGGGTGTATTTTTGTCCGCCCGGCGGGAACGCCCGCCCGTGCAGGACCTCTCACACCCGATCCGGACCGGGATGCCGACCTACCCCGGCGACCCGGCGGTGTCGCTGACGCCCCACGCGACTCACGAGTCGGACGGCTACCGCGTCACGTCGCTGTCACTCGGGAGCCACACCGGCACGCACGTCGACGCCCCGGCACACGTCGATCCGGGCGGGAAGACGCTCGCGGACTACCCGGTCGAACGCTTCCGGTTCGACGCGCGACTGGCCGACTGCCGGGGTGTCGGCGCTGGCGAGGCAGTCGAGGTGGCGGATCTGCGATCTGCGGGACTGGAGACGGACGTGGCGGACCGTGACCTGCTGGTCGTCCGGACTGGCTGGGCCGACCACTGGGACACCGACGCGTATCTCGACCACCCGTACCTCGCGCCGGGCGCGGCCGCGTGGTGTGCCGAGCGTGTGCTGGCGGTGGCGCTCGACACGCCGAGTCCGGACCCCTTCGGCGACGCGGCGTTGCCGGCCCACCACGCGCTGCTGGGTGCGGACTGTCTCGTGATCGAGAACGTGACGAACCTCTCGGGGCTGCCGGCGCGCTTCGCGGTTCGGGCGCTGCCGGTGCTGGGTGTGGACGGCTCGCCGGTTCGGGTCGTCGCCGAGTGGTGACGGTACGACGGAGGAAATTCGGTGGACTCGATCGGGGAGCACTCGGCTGCATTGGTTGCGGACGACGAGGGGTGAAAGCCCCCGGCAGTCTCGACCACTGCTCGGTGTCGGTCGCCAGCAGATCGCGTCCTGTCGGATTCCGGGTGCGGGCAGTGACGGGGTCACTGAGGCCGTTAGGACAACCGCAACACGCGGTGTGTTCTCACCACTCCGGTCGCTCGCGCCCCTCCGCCAGCACCACGCGGTCCAGATACTCGAACACGCCGGCACGCACGTTCGCGCCCACGTCGGCCATCCCGAGCGCCATCACCGCGCCGGCGGTCCCGTCGGCCGTCATCAGGACGACGCCGGCGACCTGCTCCGGAGCCACGTCCCGGAAGTCGCCCGACTCGATCCCGTCGCGCACGAACCCCGCGACGTCGTCGAGCACCCGGCGCTCGTAGCGCGTCAGGCGCTCGGCAAAGGCCTCGTCGTGGGCCGCGTGGGCCAGCAGTTCCATGATCGCCACGTAGGTCCCGCGCTGGAGGTCGTCCGAGGGGTCGCCCAGAAGTACGTCACAGGCCCGGTAGAGCCGCCGCGCCGGGTCCGGGTCGTCGGCGACCGATTCGAGTCGCCCGAGCGAGTACTCGGCCGCCCAGTCCAAGAAGACGAGGATCAGTTCCGCCTTCGAGTCACAGTGGTAGAAGAAGAACGCCTCGCTCTTTGCGGACTCGGCGGCGACCTGTTTCGTCGTCAGGTCCGCGTAGCCGTGTTTCGCCAGCGCCGACCGAACCGAGCGGGCGATCTCCGCGCGTGCCGCGTCCGGGAGGTCGGCGACCCCCTCGTCGGTCCCCGTGGCGTCGTTCGACATACCGCCGTCTTGCAGGCCGGCCCGCTTAGGTCTCCCGACCGCGCCGAGGCAGGGTCGACACGGCGGCACCCAGCGACGGCGACCGGCCGCGAACTGCAACGCTTAACCGCGAGAGCCACACACCACCGAGCGATGACCGACGAGGCGACGGCGTTCGTCCCGGGACACGTCACGGGCTTCTTCAGCGTCCACCCTGCCGACGACCCCACCGAGGCCGGGTCGCGCGGCGCGGGCCTGACCCTGACCGACGGCGTCGAGGTGACGGTCCGACCGGCCGACGAGACCGCGGTCTACCTGGACGACACCAGCATCGAGATGCCGCCGGTCGAGCGCGTGTGCTCGGCACTCGGCGTCTCGGCCCGCGTGACCGCCACGACCGACCTGCCGGTCGGGTCCGGCTTCGGCGTCTCCGGCGCGATGGCGCTCGGGACCGCGCTGACCGCCAACGCCGTCTTCGACGCGGAACTCTCGGAGAACGAACTCGTGACGCTCGCACACGGTGCCGAGGTGCAGTCCGGCACGGGACTCGGCGACGTGGTCGCGCAGGCCCGCGGCGGCCTGCCGATTCGACTCGAACCGGGGGCCCCGCCGGCGGGGACGCTGGACGGGATTCCGGCCCGGACGCGCGTCGAGTATCTCGCCTTCGGCGAACTCTCGACCGAGACGGTGATCGGCGGCGACACCGACGCGCTGTCGCAAGCCGGCACAGAAGCACTCTCCCGGGTCGTCGCCGAACCGACGCTCCCGCAGTTCATGTACGCCTCCCGGCGGTTCGCACGCGAGGCCGGCCTGCTGACCGAACGCGTCCGGGACACCATCGTCGACGTGAGCGAGGCGGGCGGGGAGGCCTCGATGGCGATGCTCGGCCAGACCGTCTTCGCGCTGGAAAGCGGTCTCTCCGACGCCGGGTACGACCCCGCAGTGTGTGAGACCCACCACGCCGGCGCGTCGCTGGTCGCGGGCGGACGGGAGTAGACAGGCGGCCGATCCGACCGACTTTTCTCCGACGGCCGACCACTGAGCGGTATGACCGAGACGAGCGAGATCGACGTGCCGGCAGACCACCCCCGGTACGAGTCGCTGCTGACGCGCCACCGGATCGAGGCCGGCGTCGAGCAGGGGATCACCTCGAAACAGGGGCTCATCGCCGAGGGACGCGGCGAGGCGTTCGACTACCTGCTCGGCGAGGAGACGACCGAGAGCGCGGACGCCGCCGCTCGCGCCGCGGCCGCGCACTTGCTTCTCGCCGACCACCCGGTGTTGTCGGTCAACGGGAACGTCGCCGCGCTCGTGCCCGGCGAGATCGCCGACCTCGCCGAGGCGGTCGGTGCGGAGGTGGAGGTGAACCTGTTCAACCGGACGGACGAGCGAATGCAGGCCATCGCGGACCACCTGCGCGAACACGGCGTCACGGACCCGAAGGGACTCACGGCCGACGGCCGGATTCCGGGCCTCTCTCACGAGCGCGCGAAGGTCGACGCCGACGGGATCGGCGCGGCGGACGTGGTGGTCGTCCCGCTGGAGGACGGCGACCGCGCCGAAGCGCTGGCCGCGATGGGGAAGACCGAGATCGTCATCGACCTGAACCCGCTGTCGCGGTCGGCGCAGTCGGCGGCGGTGCCCATCGTGGACAACATCATCCGGGCGATCCCGAATATCGCGCGGCACGCGCGAGAACTGCAGGACGTGACCGAGGCAGAACTGCGGGAGATCGTGGCGACGTTCGACGCCGAGGAGGCGCTTCGGGCGGCAGAGGAGGCGATCCGGAGTGGTGACTTGGAGTAAGCTGTAGACGGTGTTCTGTCGAACGAGTCGGAGACACCCCAGCCGAGTGAGTTGCAGACGACGAGCGGTGCAAGCCCCCGGCGTCTCGACCACCGTCAGCGGCACGCTCTGACAAGCCTTCGTTCGGTCCTTCACGAAGACGCCCGCGACTTCCTGTCGTTCGAGAGAACGAAGCTCTCTCGTGATGACGAGAGACGCCGGCCCCTTTCAGTCCCGCCCGATCTGTGAGAGTGCACACAACTCCCGGTGGACCAGTCGGTCTCAGCGAGAGTTCCTCCCTGCGACCGTCGGCGTGCCCGAGGCGGCCTCACGCCGCCGAGGTGTGGTGCCCGAGGCGGCCCCACGCCGCCGAGGTGTCGCGCCAGCCCACTCGACTGGTAAATCCGGTGCGAGCAGGATTCTCAATTCGACGGTCGCGGTGCTGTTGGCGGCCGGCGCGCGCGAGAAATGCGCGCGAGGGAGTGACGCGGGCGGTGCGGAGAGCGTCACGAGGCTGGGGAGGACCGAGGTGCGGTGCTGTGCAGTGCGGTCGCCGTCTGCAGTGTGCTTGCGGTTCCGCTGGGAGGCGCGCTACGACGAGTAGCGGTACTGTCGCGGTTGTGGGTGCGGTTCCATGCGCTAGCAACAGTGGCGGTCGCGGTCGAGGATGCAGTCGCGGTGCTGTCGCAGTCTACGGCGTCGTTCTCGTCCCAGTTTCCGATCCACACTCGGTCGTAACGCGGAACTACAGCACTGACGCTAGAACCCACTCCACACCCATCTTCTCGTCACTCGTCGCCGGAGTCATCGAACATCGCGGTGTTCGTTTCGACGACTTCCTCGGTCTCCTCGGGGTCGACGTCGGTCGCATCGCTCTCACTCGCGTCGACCTCGCTCACCGCCTCCCCGGCCGACTCGTCCGCCTCGTCTCCCACAGCCTCCTTCCAGTGGATGCGAACCGTGCCGATGGCGAAGGCGTCGTCGGCGCCCGGGTCACGGCGAATCTGAATCGTGTTCGTGCCCTCGTGGAGCGACGCGCCGGTGAGGCTGTCGACCCAGTACTGCCAGCCGTCGTTCGGCGGGATGTCGAACCCGGAGAGCGTCTCGCCGTTGATCTCGATCTCGTGGTCGTAACTGCCCACGTCGAACGCCTGGAGGCCGACGAAGGGCTCGTGGGTGTCGTCGGTCGGCACCTCGAACTCGTAGACCGCAGTCTCGTCACCGACTGGGTCCGCCCAGTCGAGTCCGAGCGACCGGTCCTCGGGTCCGAGCTGTGCCCCGACGTAGACGACAGCGTAGTTCGCGCGAAATCGCACACCTGCCGGTACTCGGGGAAGCAGTATAAGTACGACGACCGACCGCGGCACTCGCTGACCTACGACTCCTCGGACTCCTCGCCGAACTCCGGTAGTTCCATCTCTGTGTCCAGCGTCTCGACCTCCCGACGAGTCACGCGCGTCTCGAGCTGTTCGCGCTTGTTGCGACCCTTCCGCTCCCGGCCAGCTTTCGTGTCAGGCATTGTCACGCATGGAGAGGTCGCCTCGGGATAAGAAGCTTTGCCCAACCGGTGTGGCTGGCCGGAACCCCCCGAGTGCTCGCGTCACCGGGCCAGTCAGCCGGGCTGGTGGGCGTGCCCCGCCAGCCCGAGGGAAGCGCGCACGGAGCCGCAGAGGGTCGAGCGGCCGGGGGCTTTCACCACTCGGTGCCACCCGGTTCACCCGAGTCCATAGCGCCAACCGATCCAACCGATCCACACCCGTTCACCCGCACGTCCCGCCGGGAGAACAACACCGAAACCACCCCCTCCCGAACACCTCCGACATGCACCTCTCACGCCTCGTCGTCCACGAGTCGGTCGGGAAGGCCATGCCGGTCGAAAGCCTCGTCGAGTCACTCGCCGACCTCCCGGTTCCGGTCGAGACCGCCGCCGGCGACCCCGAACTCGGTCCCGGCGATGCAGTCGCCGCCTTCGGCCCGCGACCCGGCTTCCGAGACGCCGACTGGGTCCACTGCATCCGGGCCGGCTACGACGAGTTCCCCGTCGCCGAGTACGAGGCGGCGGGCACCGCGCTGACGAACTCGACCGGGATCCACGGCACCACGGTCGGGGAGACCGCCCTCGGCGGGATGCTCGCGCTGGCCCGCCGACTCCACGTCTACCGCGACGCCCAGCGCGAGTCCCGCTGGCACGACGAACCCTACGAGACACCGTTCACGCTCTCGGGGGAACGACTCTGCGTCGTCGGTCTCGGGACGCTCGGGCGCGGTATCGCCGAACGCGCCGACGCGCTGGGGATGGACGTGGTCGGCGTCCGGCGCTCCGGGGAGTCCGTACCGGGCGTCCGCCGGGTCTACCGCCCGGACGACCTCCACGAAGCAATCGCGGACGCCCGGTTCGTCGCCCTCGCCACCCCGCTGACCGACGAGACGCGGGGGCTGATCGGGGAGGCCGAACTCCGCGCGATGCCCGACGACGCCTACCTCGTGAACGTCGCGCGTGGCGCGGTCGTGGACGAGGAGGCCCTCCAGCAGGCACTCGCCGAGGAGTGGATCGCCGGGGCGATGCTGGACACCTTCGTCGAAGAGCCACTGCCCGCCGACTCGCCGCTGTGGGAGTACGACGAGGTGCTGGTGACGCCGCACTCGGCGGCGATGACGAACCGCTACCACGAGGACATCGCCGACCTCCTGCGGCAGAACGTCGAACGCCTGCGGGCCGACGAGTCGATGGTCAACCGCGTGGCCTGAGTCGGCCGGTCCCGTCGGCCGCATCGACCGTCCGACCGTGCCCCCGCATGCCGGCCGCGTCGACCGTCCGACGACATCGCCCGTGCCGGCCTCGCCGACCGAGTCGGAGAGCCTTATCAGTCCGCCGCGCGAAGCCGGGAGCATGGAACTGGAGACCAGCGGGCGCTTCCGGGTGCTGGCGAGCCCTCGCGACCGAACCGAACTCCTGCTCCTCGACCACGAGGAGTTCGACCCGGTGTACGTCGCCACCGAGGGGTACGACGGCGTGCTGGGCGACGCGGTCGCGGACCTCCGACCGGGCTACCTGATCGACGCGACGCTCCGCTGGTCAGAGGACGGCGACCCACGATTCGCCGACCTCTCGGTCGAACGCCGGGACGAACTCACCTTCGCCGACGACGTCACCGGTATCTTCGAGGCCGCGAAGGAGACGTGGTACACCGCCGAGGCGGACGGCGAGGGGATGAACTCCCGCGTGACCCGCGACACCGACGGGGAACCGAACGGCGTGCTGTACGTCTTCGCCGAGCAACCCGGCGCGCGCGACCTGTTCGAGGAGTTCCGGAGCGGCGTGCTGCCACTGGAACCGCTCCTCCAGCGCGTCGAGGAGGGCAGAGACGACGACGAGGGTCGGGCCATCTTCGTCCTGCGACCGGCCGACGAACCGTTTCTCGTCGTCTACATCGTCTTCACGCAGGACGGCCTGCTCGACCGGACGATACGGGACACCTACGACCTACACGACTGAGGAGTCCCCCGTCGGAACTGTTGTGTCGTCCACCTCGACTCACAGCCACTCGGCGCTCGGGTCGATCCACCCCTCCGGTCGCTCGCCGCGCAGGGCCTCGGCGACGTACTGGCCCACGTCACGGTTCAGTTCGTCGCGCGCCTGCACCGAGTACCAGCCGGCGTGTGGCGTCACGATCACGTCGTCTCTCCCGACGACCGGCGAGTCGTGGGGCGGTTCCTCGTCTAACACGTCCAGTCCCGCCGCACCGATCTCGCCCGCGTCCAGCGCCTCGGCGAGCGCCGCCTCGTCCACGACACCGCCGCGCCCGGTGTTGACGACGACGGCGTGCTCCGGCAGTGCCGCGAAGGTCTCTGCACCGACCATCCCGCGCGTCTCGGGCGTCAGCGGCGCGAGCGAGACGAGGTGGTCGACCTCGTCGACCATCGCCTCGTAGCTCCGCTTCGTCACGCCGTGGTCGGCCATCGTCTCGGCGTCCACGAAGGGGTCGCTGGCGAGCACGTCGACGTCGAAGCCCGAGAGCAGTCCGGCGAACCTGCGGGCGATCGGTCCGAAGGAGACGATACCGACCGACGACCCGTGGAGGCGGTGGACCGCTCGGCCGTCCTCCCAACCCCACCCGCCGCCCGCGACCTGTCGGTCGTAACTGGCGACGCCCCGGAGCGTCGACAACAGGAGCGTCAACGAGTGGGTCGCCACCTCGTCGGTGCAGTAGTCCGGCACGTGGACGACCGTCACGTCCGCCTCGGCGGCGGCGGCCACGTCGATGTTGTCCACGCCGACGCCGGCCCGCCCGATCACCGACAGCGAGAGGCGTTCGATCGCCTCACGCGGGACCGGCGTCGACACGTCGGTCACGACCGCGTCGGCACCCTCGCATGCCGCCACCAGCGCGTCGGTCGAGCGCAGGTCGGCGACGGAGAGGTCGGTGTCGGTACCGAGCACCGCGCGCAGTCCCTTGGGGTCCAGCATCGGGTCGTCGCTCGCCACGACTTCGAACTCGGGCATGAGTAAACATCTCTGCTGAACCTACTTGAACCTCGTCCCGTAGCGTCGGGGGTGTGGTGTCACCGCGTCCGCCGCCGCCGGAGTCTGCGGCGGTGTGCCGGGCGGTCAGTCGTCCTCGACGGTGACGACCAGCGTGGGTCGGTCCGCGCCGGTGACGACGCGCTCCGTGACGCTCCCGAGGTTCGCCAGGCGCTCCCGGCCGGTGCGCCCGTGGGTACCCATCACGAGCAGATCGGCGTCGATCTCGTCGGCGAAGCGCAGAATCTCGGTGTCCGGCACGCCGTCGAGGACCGCGGTCTCACACGTGACGCCGGCCGCGGCGGCGCGGTCGGCGACCGACTCGACGGACTCGGTCGCGTCCCGCTTCAGCGTCTCGGTGATCTCGCCCTGCTGGTCGCTGTCGGCAGAACGGTAGACGCGGCTGTCGACGACGCTGACCGCCGAGAGGGTCGCGTCGGACTGCTCGGCCAGCCAGAGTGCGTGCTCGGTCGCCGTCTCGCTCGCGTCGCTCCCGTCGGTCGGCAGGAGTATCCGGTCGTACATACACCCCGCTTCGCGGGCGACCGACTTGAAACGGGCTCCCGTCGTCAGTTCGCTGGAATCGGTCGAGGCGGCTGGATCGCCACGTGTCGTGTGGCACCGTTGCACACAGTTAATATCGCGGGCGTCGTGCCGCCCCGTATGGACAAACTCGCCAGTGCGGCGCTGAACTTCGCCACGAACTTCCTGCTCGCCTTCGCCGTGGTCGGACTCCTGCGGAACCGGTCTGCGGGCGTGAAGGCCGGCATCGTCTTCGGACTGCTCGGTGCCGTGGGGACGTGGCTGTTGTACGACCGGTTCGCGGAGTCGGGCGACAAGTCGGAGGTGTCGCTGGACGACCTGGCCGTCGAACCGACTGCGTAACTGCTCTTACGGAGTGTGTGTCGGATCGGTCTTCGGCGTCACCTCAGGTGAATCGGTCGGCGACGACGAGCGGTGAACCCCCCGGTCTCTCGACCACCGTCAGCGGCACGCTCTGACGACCCTTCGTCACCGGCGCTCCACGCCGGTTGCTGGCGAGAGCTTCGCTCTCGCTCTGTCGTCGGCGCGCGCGCCGGTTTCCAGCGAGACCCTCGGTCTCGCTCTGCTCACGAGACCGCCGGCCCCTTTCGGTCCCACGCGACTCCGTGTCCCATCACGTCGCGTGGGTCGTCACCCAGCCAGTCGTCTGTCCGTCTGGAACCCGGCAGTCGCAGTCCTCCGCCACCCCTCCCCGACTGCTGGCGACCAGGCTGTGGGCAGGTCACTCGCCGTCGCTCGAACACGACTCGGTTCCGGTCGCCACCAGATCGCATCCTCTCGGGGTCCGGGCTGTCGTCGAAGTGACCGGGTGACGATGCTGACGCCTGCTTCGACCTCGAAACTGGCGCGCGCGAGCAACGCGTGCGAGGGAGGATCGCGCGTTCAGGCGTGATCCTCGTGAGCAGAGCGAACGAGGGCTAGCGAGAGCGGGCCTCTCGCCATGTCCGAGGTTGGGGAGGACCGGGGTGTGGTCGCGGTGCGGGTGCGGTCGGTGTGCGGGCGCTGTCGCGGTGCGGGTGCGGTCGCGGCGCGGGTGCGGTCGGTGTGCGGGTGCGGTCGCGGTGCGGGTGCGGTCGCGGTGCAGGTGCGGTTCCCTGCGCTAGCACGAGTAGCGGTGCTAATGCTGTGGCGGTCGTGGATGCAGTAGTCGTCGTAGTCACAGTCCCAGTAGTCGTCGTAGTCACAGTCCCAGTAGTCGTCGTGGTCACAGTCCCAGTAGTTATCGCAGTCGCGGTCTGCGATGCGATCTGCTCACAGTTTCCGATACCCACCATCCACGAACCTAGCATCGACACAGATCACGTACCGAGCGTATTCGACAAGACTCAACACGCCGACCCACCCACATCGGCCATGCGCCAGTTCATCGTCTCGGGCCACGACGTGCCCACGACGCCCGACTTCTCGCTCGACGACCTCGCGGGCGGTGCCGGCCGCCTCGACGTGCTCTGCCGGTGTGTCAACTCCGCGTTCTTCCTCTCGCACGCGATCCGCGAGGACGTGAAAGTCCACCTCGTCCTCGCCGACGAGTTCACCGTCACCTTCGACGGGAGCGAGATCCGGCGACTCAACCCCGACGAACGGTCCACGGCGGCGCTGGTCCGCACCGCACTGGAGCACCGCGAGGACGCCATCGGCCACATGCCCGCCGAGTCGACACCCGGCGTCTCGATCCGGCGGATGGGCTTCGAGGCGACGCTGGAGCGTGTGGCCGAGAACGCGACGGTCGTCGAACTGCACGAGGACGGCGACCCAGTCGTGGACGTTGAGCCGCCGCAGAATCCGGTGTTCGTGCTCTCGGACCACCACGACTTCACCGACCGGGAAGCGGAGTTGTTGGCAGAGACGGCGGATCGGCGGGTGCGACTCGGTCCCGAACTGCTCCACGCCGACCACGCGATCACGGTCGCGCACAACTACCTCGACACGCAGGGGTTCACGACCTACTGAGTCCGAGACGTGTCGAAGCCGAACCGGCGTGTGTCGGGCCGGAGAGTGCCGGACGGAACCCTCGTGACGGGCGCAGTCTCTCCAGTTTCGGAACCCTTAAACACGAACCGGGCGTCAGTTGTGGATGCGGGCCGGTGGGGTAGCTTGGTATCCTTCGGCCTTCGGGTGGCCGTAACCGCAGTTCGAATCTGCGCCGGCCCACTTCTCCCGCATTCTACGGACGACACCGACAGCTCGCTCGTCAGATCGACGCCGACAGTTTCGTCCCGACCAGCGACCCGACCACCAATCCACCGAAGCCCCAGAGCACGCCGGGACCGAGGTCGATGCCAGCGCCCCCGAACAAGACCCGAAATAGCCCGCCGGTAAACAGCCCGAACACGCTACAGGCGACGGTAAACACGTCTCTGTCGTCGATATTCATCTCGATTTCCTGACTTGACCGAGTACGGCAGACGACATCACGCTATCGCTCGTCGGCAGTTACCAACTCCATGAGCGACCACACAGCAGTGAAACGCTTATCAGGCGGACCGTCGAACCAGAGCGTATGAGCTACGATACCGTCGTCTTCGACAACGACGGTGTCCTCGTCGGTCGAACCAGTTTCGACGTGCTCGAAACCGCGACGGCGGAGACGTTCGCGCAGTTCGGCGTAGACGACCCCGACCCCGACCACGTAGAGGACATGACAATCGGCGCACAGCCAGACTCGGTCGCCCGCGTCTGTGACACCTACGACCTCGACCCGGCCACCTTCTGGCGCGCCCGCGACCGCACGGTCTCGGGTGCCCAGCAGGAGGAGGCCCGCGCGGGCCGCAAGACGCCCTACGACGACATCGACACGCTGGCCGACCTCGACGCGAAACAGGGCATCGTCAGTTCGAACCAGCAGGAGACCGTCGACTTCCTCCTGCAACACTTCGGCCTGACGAACCTGTTCGACACCGCCTACGGCCGCGCGGAGACGATCCAGAGTCTCGACCTGCGGAAGCCGAACCCCCACTACATCGAGCGCGCGCTCTCGGATCTCGACGCCGACTCCGCGCTGTTCGTCGGCGACAACGAGTCGGACATCCGGGCCGCGCACAACGCCGGCATCGACTCGGCGTTCATCCGCCGACCGCACCGCCGCGACTGGGACCTGAACGTCTGGCCGACCTGGGACATCGACTCGCTGGACGCGCTCCACGACATCTGTTCCGGCTGAGACGAGGGCGCGACTCGCCGTGTCGTCGCCAGCAGAGCGCCGCCAGCCACTGCGTCGACTCCACAACCGTTACCCTCGCCCGGCCCGACCACTCCACAGTGGCAGACAGTATCGACCCCGCGGTCAGCGACACCGACGACCCGGCCGAGCGCAGAGACGAGATCGTCGCCGCCGTGACCGACCACGCCGGCCAGATCGCCTACCAACTCGCCCGCCTGCAGGGTGGCGACTACGGCGCGCGCGACTTCGACACGAAGACGGCGACGTGGACCGTCAAGTACGAGGCCGGATCGCTCCAGTACCTCCGGTACGACGGCGGCCGGGACGATGTCTACGTCGTCTCCCAGCACGGCCCGCCCGACCCCGAGGACCTCGCCGACGCGGTGCGCGACTACCCGAACTTCGTCCGGGCGTACAACGACTACGTCCGGAGTCTCGACGGGGTGCTGGACGACGTGACCACCGACTTCCCCGACCCGGAATCGACCGAGTCGGTCGTCGCCGAACGCGACCGGGTACTGGATCGCGTGCGAGAACTCTGTACCGAGATCGCCGGGCAACTCTACCGGTTCGAGGGCACCGACTACGACACCTTCGCGGTCCGAGTGGGCGGGTCGCGCTGGGAACTGAAACGCGAGATGGATCAGGTGTCGTACCTCCGGGTCGGCGGCGAGGGCGGCGTCTACCTCCTGTCGCAGTACCAGGCACCCTCGGCACACGACGTCCGCCGACTCGTCGTGGACGTGCCGGCGTTCGTGGAGGCGTACAACGACTACGTCGAGGGTCTCGACGCCGACCTCGCCGGCGTCGACGTCTGAGCCGCTGGCCGCGTTACGCCGGCAACCGTCCAGTTCTGGTCGCCTGTCGGCACACGATCCGACACTTCCGAACATATATTCAGAAATAACTTCCACGAATTTTATTACTCGCGTTGTCGTAGGTCAGTAACGCGATGTCCGACGACAACAGCGACAGGGGAGCATCGGGAATCGAACGACTGTGGTCGATGGAGCGCCGTCGGCTGTTGCAGTCCGTCGGGGCGGGGGTCGGCGCACTCACGGTCGGGAGCGCCGGAAGCGGACTCGCGTCGGCGAAGACTGGCTGTGCGAACGGACCGTACGAGGGGAGCTACGAGGCCGGCGTGGTCAACGTCGGGCAGATTCGCGCCGAACAGGCCCGCGAATCCGGCGGCGGCCCGGACATGGCTGCTGGCTCGCCCGGCGCGACGAGGAGCGCAGGCGGGGCGACGCCACCGAAACAGGCCGCGCAGGCGTCGATGGAGGACGAGGACGGTCCACTGACGATCAGACAGGAGTACGACGGCGTGAACTCGCTGGAGACACGTGGCGGGGTACCGTCCGACTCGCAGGTCGCGGTCGGGGACGGGAAGGTGCTGCACGTGCTGAACCGGAACGTCGCCATCTACAACAAGTCGTCAGGGAAGCGCCAGCGACTGTTCCCACTCGAACGCCTCTGGAAGCCGGTCATCCCGGAGCCACCGGGCGGGTTCGTGGACGGGACGCCGTTCGTCTTCGACCCGCGTGCTCGCTACGACCGCGGATCGGATCGGTACGTCCTCTGTGCGACCCAGTTCCAAGAGGGACTCACCGAGGACGGCGAGCGCATCACCCGGGAGGACCTGGAAGAGGCGGTCGGTCCCGAATCCGAGACGGAGGGTGACGACGCGGACGAGGAAGCGAGTACCGCGGTCGCTCGGCCGCCGAAAGGGTGGTTCGTCGTCGCCGTCTCCGCCACCAGCAATCCGAACGGGAAGTGGTACGTCTACCGCGTCCCGCCGGAGGACGCCGACGGCCCGGACAACGAGGGGCTGGTGGACTACCCGACGCTCGGCTTCGACCGGGACGCGGTCTACATGACCCAGAACTTCTTCGGCGACGTGTTCGACGTGACGATGGTCGCACTCGACAAGGCGGCGATGTACGCCGGCGAGACCGTCACCGGCTACCACTTCGACGGGATGCTCGATCCGGACGCGGACGGCCTGACCTTCACCGTCCAGCCGGCACAGCAACCCTACTCGGGCGGGAGCGACGGGACCTACTACATGGTGAACAGCGACTTCCCGGTCCCGTTCCCCGGTCCGACCGGGACGCTCACGCTGTGGGAACTGGAGAACCCACTCGACAGTCCTACGCTGGAGTGTTTCACACTCGACGTGGATCCGTACGTCTACCCGAACGCGGCACAGCAACCCGGCAACACGGGGTCGGTCGTCGACACGCTCGGGACGCGCGTGATGAACGCGGACTACGACGACGGCTCGCTGTGGACCGCCCACTCGACTGCGATTCCGGCGAGCGGCGGGGGGTCGGTCGCGGCGATCCGGTGGTACGAGATCGACGTCGCCTCGCGCTCGGTCGTCCAGTCGGGCACCTACGGCACGCCGGAGCGCTCGACGTTCATGCCGACCATCGGCGCGGACGACGGGACCGCGATGATCGTCCACAACGTCAGCGGCCCGGACACCTTCCCCCGGATGGACGTGGCCGGCCGAACCGCCGACCACACCGCTGGCGAACTCGAAGACTCCGTGGTCGTCGAGGAAGGGAAGTCACCGTACACCGCCCTGCCGAACGACCAGTTCGGGCCGGTCGAGCGCTGGGGCGACTACAACGGCGTCTCGGTCGATCCGTCCTCGGGGCGGTTCTGGACCGTGAGCCAGTACAGCCCGGACATCGACATCCCGGAGAGTGACCCCGAGCGTGACCCGTACTTCACCCGGATCGCCGAGGTGTCGTTCGAGGACGGACCCGGGCGCGGGAACTGAGTCGGCGACGGGAGCCGAACGGCCGACTCTCACGGGTTTTCCGAACGCTTAAGCGGGCGTCCCCGGACCACACAGACGATTCACGCGATGCGTCTCGATGCCTCTCTCGGGAAGCGGTTGGTCGTCGTCGGGATCGTCCTGCTCGTCGGGACGTTCGTCGTCAGCGCGGCACTCGCACCGGACCGAGCGACCGTCGGTGCCGACAGCGGCGAACAGACCCTCGTCGGCATCCACGGCGGCGGGCCGGGCCTCCACGAGGACGGCGCGGTCGAACTCGTCCAGAACGGGAGCGTCGTCTGGGAGACCGGCGACACGGACAGCTACTTCGACGTGACCCGACTCGACAACGGGAGCGTCCTCGCGGGCTTCATGCACTCCGGCTACGACGAGTGTGGCCCCTACGAGGCACCCTGCACGCGAACCGGCTTCCGGGTGATCGACCCGAACGACGGTGACCCGCAGATCGTCGGCGAGTACAGCTTCCCGGTCCGGACCGAGACGAACAGCGAGGTCCACGACGTGGAGCGTCTGCCGGGCGGTGGCTACCTCTTCACCGACATGGAGTACGAGCGCATCGCCATCGTGGAGCAGGGTGAGATCGTCTGGCAGTGGAACGCGAGTTCCTTCTACGAGGCCCCGCCGGACCCGACTCGCACCGACTGGCTCCACATCAACGACGTGGACCGCATCGGCGAGGATCGGTATCTCGTCTCGGTCCGCAACGCGAACCAACTCGTGATCGTCGAACGCGGCGAGGGCGTCGTCGACGTGATCAACGAGGACCCCGACCCGAGCGACGGCCGCGTCGGCGACCCCGACCTGATGGACCACCAGCACAACCCGCAGTGGCTCGGCGAGGGAGCGGTGCTCGTCGCCGACTCCGAGAACAACCGGATCGTCGAACTCCACGAACAGGCCGACGGCTCGTGGGAGATCGTCTGGTCGGTCTCCTCGGCGGACGGCTACGACTTCCGGTGGCCCCGTGACGCCGACCGCCTGCCCAACGGGAACACGCTCATCACCGACTCGGCCGGCCAGCGCGTCGTCGAGGTGAACGAGTCGGGCGCGATGGTCTGGAGTTACGTGACGCCGGGTGTCTTCCCCTACGAGGCCGAACGCCTGCCGGCTGGCGAGACGGTCGGTGCGCCCACCTACGGCGGCGACCCGATGGTCGAGGCGACCGGCGGCGTCCCCCTGCTGACCCCCGCAGTGAACCTCCTCCGGAACGCCATGCCGCTCCCCTACTGGATCGCCGAGACACAACTGTTCACGACGCTCCTCTCGCTCGGTCTCGTCGGGGTCGGCGCGGTGCTGGCGCGGCGGGACTGATCAAGTTTCGACGTCTCGACACGATTCGTCGAGAGCCGTCGTGTTTTTGTCGGTCGTGCTGTACCGACGAGTATGACCGACGACTCGTTGGCGTGGGAGACCACCGACTCGAAAATCGACTACACCTGCCCCGGCTTCGACGTGCGCCGGGACGACGTGCGCCTGCCCGACGGCACCGAGACCGACTTCCACTACGTGGACGAACCGCCGGCTGTCGTCGTCCTCCCCTTTACGACCGACGGCGAGGTCGTCGTCATCGAGGAGTGGCGACAGGCGGTCGGGCGCGCCAACCGGGGCCTGCCGGCCGGGACGGTCGAACCGGACGACGACGACCTCGCGGTGGCGGCCCGCCGGGAACTGACCGAGGAGACCGGCTACGAGGCCGGGTCGGTCGAACATCTGACGACCTCCGAACCGCTCAACGGTCTCGCCAACTCGGTGCACCACGTCTTCGTCGCCACCGACTGCGTGGACGTCGACGGCCAAGACCTCGACTTCAACGAGTCGATCCGCGTGGAGACGACCGACTACGACTCCCTGCTGTCGGCGGTGGTCGACGACGAGATCAGCGACGGCCGGACGAAACTGGCGCTGACGACCTACGAACTGACGATGCGGTAGGCGGTCTGCCTCGCTCCCGCTTCGCCGGCCCCCTCCGTCGGCGTCGGCGTGTCGGGTCGCCTCCGTCGGTTCGCCGACGCTCGGTCGCCGGCACGCGACGCTCTGTGGGTCGCTCGTCGCTCGCCGGGGCGACACCCCGGTGTTCCTGGAACGCTCGCACCCCGGATGCCACCACCTCCACGCCCCCGGATCGCTCGTCGGGCGCGGCGTGGCCGACGAGCGATAGTGAGAACCGTTTTGCCGATCCCGCCCTGTACTCGGGATATGTCGCAGTCGTCGCCCCTCCAGATGCTCGTCGCGTTGGTCTCCGCGCTGGTCGTCGCCGGCATCGGTCTCGCCGGCGGGACACTCCTCACGCTCGCCGTGATTCTCGGTCTCCAAGCGACGGTCGGCGCACCCGGCGTCATCGTCCTGCTCGTCGTCTCGCTCGTCCTCACACAGGGCGTCGCCTTCGGCGGGACCGCCCTCGCGTTCGTGGCCGTCCGTCGGAGCGTCGTCGACTTCCTCCGGAACGAACTCGATCTCGGTGTGCGGACACCGACGCTCTCGCTCCCGGCGTCGGTGCCGACCCTGCGCGACGGTGCCATCGTCCTCGGCGGGTGGCTCCTCGCGTTCGGGCTGATCTTCGTCGCCGGCCTCGTCGTGCAGGCGATCGGCGTCGAACCCGGCCAGAACCAGGTCGCCGAGATCGGCTTCGAGAACCCCGAGGCCCTCCTGCTGCTGATCCCGGCGTCGTTCCTCCTGATCGGCCCCGGCGAGGAACTCCTCTTTCGCGGTGTCGTGCAGGGCCGCATCCGCGAGGCGTTCGGTCCGGTGCCGGGCATCGCGCTGGCGAGTGCCATCTTCGCCGCGATCCACTACTTCGCGCTGACCGGCGGCACCGGCGGCCGACTCGTCACCATCGCCATCCTCTTCCTGCCGAGCGTGGTGTTCGGCGTCGCGTACGAACTCTCGGAGAACCTGGTCGTCCCGTCGCTGATCCACGGGGCGTACAACGCGACGCTGTTCACCCTCCTGTACGTCGTCATCAAACTCACCGAACTGACGGGCGGGCAGTTGCCGACGAACTGAGCGTGACGTCGGCGGCGGGTCGCCGACGACCCGCGCGACGCCGTCGCTGACGAGTGGAGAGACGGACGAGGACGGTCGGGCATCGCTGAGCGGGCGGTACGCGAAGAAACCGATTCGGTCGCGGGCTACAGTTCCTCGACGCTGCCGCCGTCGGGACGCTCGCGGAACACCTGGCCCTCGAACAGCGTGATCATGGTGTCGTCGTCCTGCCACGCCAGCGGCGAGATCTTCGCCTTCCGGCAGGCACGCGAGAGGAACTCCTCCTTGCTCCAGCCGTTCTCGACCGGGAGCGTCGGGTAGAGCCACGAGTGGTTGCTGCCGGCGTCGACGGCGACGCCGTGGGTGCCGAGTTCGAGGTCCTCGACGGGGTCGTCGGTCAACAGGGTGTTACAGACGACACAGACCGAGATCTTGAGGTTCGGCAGCTCCGCCGGGTCGACCTCCGACCCGCAGGAGTCGCCCGACGCGGCCTTGATCGCCGCGTCGACGATGGCGTGACCGAGTTGGTCGTTGCCACGGTACGCGCCGGCACAGCCACGCAGACGGCCGCGACCACGGGTGGACTGGATGCGGACGAACGCCCCGGTGCGAGCGTAGAAGGCGTCACGCATGCTCCCGGGTTGTTCCCGTTGTCCGTGCAAAACGTACGATTCGACCGATTCCCGCGCTAGTTCGACCGCCCGAGCCCCGTCCTCGTAGGAGAGGCGTACGGTCTGCGCCTCGGACATACCTGATTAATGAGTGCCAGCCGACTTGAACGCTTCCCTTCACACAGTGAGTTTTTCGTCCACAACTATACCTCAGAATTAGTGCATCCATCGGCGAATTATGCCGGCGCGTGCCGAACGGCGGCTGCTCCGGAGGATCGTCCCGTCGGGAGACCTATCGGTACGTCGACACCACTCGAACGGTGGGCGGCTGGCGATCAGCAGACCAGCCGCGTCGTCCCCTCGGCGACGATGCGGGCGACCTCGACCACCTCGTCGGTGTAGACGAACTCGCCCGCGCTGTGGATGTTCTCGCCGTCCGGGCCGACGATGAGCGTCGGCAGGTCTGCTCTGTCCGGGTCGCCGAAGTAGTTGAAGTCGCCGACACTGGAGAAGTACGCGACCGCCGGATCGACCCCGGCGACCGACCTCGTCGCGTCCTCGAAGGCACCGACGAGCGGGTGGTCCCGGTCGGTGACGTACGGGCCGTACTTGATGCCCGGATCGGGCGACTCCCGGAAGTCGATCTCCACGTCGCTGTCCAGGTCGAGGTCGGCGATAGCGGTCTCGGCCTGTTCGCGCACCGTCGCCTCGTCCTCGCCGGGGACGACGTGCCGGTCGGCCATCACGCGGGCCGACTCCGGCACCGAGAGCGTCTGGCTCCCGCCCTCGATCAGGAGTGGACAGACCGAGCCGTCGCCCAGCAGCGGGTGGGAGTCGACCGGCAGTTCGTCGAGTGCTTCGGCGACTCTGCCGGCGTCGACGACCGCGTTCGTGCCTTTCTCGGGTTGTGAGCCGTGGGCCGCCAGTCCGGTCACGGTCACGTCGTAGAGGAACCGGCCGCGCGCGCCGAGGATCAGCGCGGGGTTCTCGACCTCGGACTGCGAGAGGATCGGTCCCGGTTCGGTGACGACCGCCACGTCCACCTCGTCCAGTAGCCCGTCCCGGATGAGTCGGTCCGAGCCGAGGCCGTACGGTCCCTCCTCGTCGACGACCGCCGTGAGGAGGACGTCGCCGCGTGGCTCCACGTCCGACTCGGCGAGGGCGGCGAAGGCGGCCATGATGCCGGCGACGCCGCCCTTCATGTCGCAGGCACCCTGTCCGTACAGTTTGCCGTCCTCGATGCGACCCGAGCAGGGGTCCTCCTCCCACGCCTCGACGAGTTTCACCGTGTCGATGTGGCCGTTCAGCAGGACGGTCGGCGCGTCGGGGTCGGTGCCCTCGATGCGGGCGATCACGTTGTCGCCCTCGTACTCGGTGATGTCCGGTTCCGAGACGTGGTGGTACTCCGGGTCGAGGCCGCGTTCGTCCAGCCACTCGTAGACGAACTCGGCACAGTCGTGTTCCTCGAAGTACGGACTCGGGATCTGGACCATCTCCTGCAGGAGGTCGATGGTCTCCTCGGAGTCGATGGCGTCGGCGACAGCCTGTGCTGTTTCACTGGCGGAGTCAGTCATCGCGGACCCCCGAATCGCGGACGTCGGGATCGTACTCGTCCGACGGCACGCCCGGCAGGGTGTCGAGGATGGCCGACACGTCGGTCCCGGCCTGCTGGCCGAGATACCAGTAGACGCCGAAGACGACGCCGCCGATGACCATCCAGGGGATGTAGATCGCCAGCGTCGAGAGTGCCCCGAACTGTCCGGTGAACAGCGCGCCCCAACCGGCGGCCTGCGTCAGCAGCAGTCCCGACCCGAGCACCGCGACGAGGCCGGAGCCGACGAGCAGTCCGCCGTAGTCGAAGGCGGCCTGCGACCGGAGCCCCGGCTTCCGGAAGAAGACGTACAGCAGAGTGCCCGAGACCGTGAGGTACGCGATCAGGTAGCTGAAGGTGGCGATGGCGATGGCCTGGTTCAGGCCGGTCGTCCACAGCGTCAGGCCGGTGGCGACCGCCCACAGCGTGACCAGCGAGAAGTGGGGCGTGCCGAACCGGTCGGAGACCGACGCGAACCAGCGCGGGAACACCTCGTCCCACGCCCACGAGTAGGGCATCTTCACGCCGGCGGCCATCACCGCGTGGACGCTGGAGGCGGTCGCCAGCAGTCCGCCGAAGGCGACGACGGCGGTCGCGTTGAACGGCAGGAACTCGGCGGCCGCCGTCGCCAGCGGGCGGGCGGAGTTCGCCAGCACGGTGTAGTCCGCGACGACGCCGTAGATGACGGCGGCGGTCCACATGTACAGCACGATGAGAACGAGCGTCCCGCCGATCATCGCCAGCGGGAGGTTCCGCGAGGGGTTCTTCACCTCTGCGCCCATCTGGCCCGCGACCGCGATACCGATGTAGGCGTAGAAGAGCGGGACGGCGGCGGCGACGAAGCCGTCCAGCCCGCCGGTGAAGAACGGCTGGTAGTTCGCCATGCTGACGTTCGCCGACCCCGGAATCACGAGGACGAGGATCGACAGCATCAACACGCCGAAGATGACGTTCTGGGAGATGCTGTACCCCTTCGTCCCGAGGAGGTTGACGACGAACAGCACGAACAGCAGGCCGACCGCCGCGAGCGTCTCCAGGCCGAGACCGAACACGTTCAGCGTCACGTCCGGGTAGAACACCCGGAGGTACGACCCGAAGCCGATGGCGAGGACGGCGTCGGCGGCCATGTACCCCAGCCACTTCGACCACGTCACCGCGAACCCGGGTAACCGGCTCTCGAAGGTCCGACTGATGTACGAGTACGATCCGGCCGCGCCGGGGAAGATGGTCGCCATCCAACTGTAGTTGACGGCGATGGCCATCGCCACGATACCGGAGAGGGCGACGACGAGGATGACACTCGGCCCAGTCGTCGCGCTGGCGGTCCCGAGCGTGACGAACAGGCCCGCGCCGAGTGTCCCGGCGACGACGGTCGCCATCGCCGCCATGGGCCCCATGTCGCGTGACAAACTGTTGCTGTCTCTCGTATCTGCGCCTGACATACCCGTCACAACGAGGGTAGCCCCGCTTAGCGAGGGTGCCTCACATGGTAGGGCCGCCGGTGAATCGACCGCGATGAGCCACCTCGGCGTGAGATTCCGAACACGAACCGCCGGTCTGCTGGACGAAGTCGCGCCGGGTCCGGTCCACGGTGGACGGTCCGGTCCGGTGCGCTCGCTGGGTCGTCCGGCGGTGGACGCTCCCGCTAGACGCCCAGCACCTTCGCCTCGGCCTTCCGGAGGTGTTCGAGGAACGTCGGCTTCGAGACTCCGACCTCCTCGGCGAGGTCGGCCGCCGACACCTCGCGGGGCCACGAGTAGTAGTTCCGCTTGCGCGCGAGTTCGAACACCTCGCGCTGGCGTTCGGAGAGGTCGTCCGTCGGCAGGACGCCCGCGCCGCCGACGGGGGTCGTGACCACTTCGACTCGCACCTCGGCGTCCATCTCCTCGCGCACCGCGTCGAGTCGTTCCTGCACCGTCTCGCGGCCCTCGCGGACGAGAACGGTCCAGTACTCCCGACCGGCGACCATCCGGACCGGTTCGTCGGGGATGAACCCCCGCGAGACGAGGGCGTCGTTGATCGACTTGTCGAGGTCGTACTCGACCAGCAGACTCCGGGTGGCCTCGCCGGGCACCGCGCCGCCGTCGGTGGCGGCCTCCTCGGCCTCCCAGACCGAGTGGGTGTGCGGCGAGTCGTCGATGGCGGTCAGGAGGTCCTCGAGGCCCTCAACCGTGTCGGCGTAGGCGGTGAACCGCCCGGTCGCCCGGCCCTCGACGGCGTGGACGCCGTGGCCCAGCAACCCCCCGTCGGTCGCGTCTGTGACCTCCAGCGTCCAACAGTCGGGGTGCCAGATGTCGAGTGTCAACCGCAGTCCCCCCTCGATTGCCATGTGGTAGCGTCTCACGTGGAGCGGTAAAAACGTATCTGCAGTCGGTCGCTCGATGGCTCGGGCGTCTGTGGCGGCGGTGTGGTCGCATCGACAGCCGGTGCCGTGGTCGCATCGAACGGTTTATTCGCGCGAGCGGAGTACGCTCGGGTGGCAGAGAGAGCCCGGCCCCCGTGCGAGAGCATGAGGAAAGTCCCCCCACCGTCCGGACAGGTGACCGGGCGCAAGCCCGGAGTCGGAGACGGCTGGCTCTGGAACAGAAACGAGACCGCTCGCCCCGACCGATGAGGTGCGCTGGCCGCCCACGGGTGGTCGGCGACACGCTTCGGCGTGTGCGAACCGACGCGCAAGCGAAGGGAGACCCCACCGAGGGTGGACGGGCGAGAACGGATGGAACGGCGAACCCTCACCGGTGCAAGTCCGCGCCCGTGCCTGCCGAGCGTGGGTCGATTCGCGACCCCGCGAGTCTGGCACACAGGTAGTCCGGACACGGCGTGGACGCTCAGCCGAATGCCGGGTCAAAACAGAAGGGGGCTTACTCCTCTCAGCCGCTACACTGGTGAGCCGTCTGGCTGTTCTCCGTGGTGGGTGTCGATTCGGTCACATACGTCGTGGGCAGGAGTTTTGTCGAATCGGTTGGAGACGAGAACTCTGTTGGATCGGTCGTGGACTGGAACGCTGGTGAGTCGGTCGGAGAGAATTCTAGTGAGTCGGTCGGAGAGGACGGGGGGTGAAAGCCCCCTAAGACGTGATCTCTGCCGAGTCTTCCGTGGGCAACAAGAGGTGAAAGTCCACAGCGGGGACGGATTCTGTTGACTCTCTCGCGGACGACGAGAGGTGAAAGCCCCCGACCGCTCTCCCGGTGGTCGATCGGTCGGCCCCGTTCAGTCCCACCCGGCGATTTCGCGGAGACTCGTGCAACTCGCGGTGGACCAGTCGGTTTCAGCGCGAGTGCCTCCCTGCGACCGTCGGGTTGCCTGAGCCGGGTGCATCCCGGCGAAGTGCGCGAGATGAACCCCGCCCGAGGCGGCCCCACGCCGCCGAGGTGTGGTGCCCGAGGCGACCATACGTCGCCGAGGTGTCGCGCCAGCCCACTCGACTGGTGCGTGTGACGTGAGTCGTGGTGGAAGATCGGCGAACTGTTGCAGTGCTGTCGGCGCGCGCGAGAAACGCGCGTGAGGGAGCGGGGCGCTCTCGTGCGCCCCGCGAGGCTGGGGAGGACCGAGGCGCTGTGCGGGGCTGTGCGGTCGCGGGTTGTGGTGCCGTGCTGTCGCGGGTGCGGTCGCGGTGCTGTCGCGGTCGAATAGTCCGGTTGTCCCGGATCGAGTAGCGGTGCTGTCGCTGTCGTGGTCTGCGGTGCCGTCGCTACCGAGATCGAGGTCGTCGTCGGTCGTGTACGCGAAACGAACGAAGAACACCACCAGACTGCAAAACCCACCCGGAGAATCAGATTACTCGACGTACTCGTACTTGCGCTCGTTCATCCGACCCCAGCCGGTGAAGACGAACTCGTTCGCGGGCTGGGTGAACTCCTCCAGTTCCACGTCTTTCTCGTGGTTGTGCGCGTCGTGGACCTGCTCGTACTCCTCGAAGTCCAGATCGTAGCGCCCCGCCAACTGCTCGTCGACGTTCAGTGCCTCGATCTCGTCTCGCCAGCCCTCACGCACCGTCTCGGCGTGGATCTCCGCCTGCGCGCCGGAGCCGTACGAGCCGACGAGCAGTTGCTTGCCCGTCATCGCCTTCCCCGTCTCGTAGGCGTGTTTCAGCGCGCTGGTGCGGGCGACGTGAACCGACCCGGTGTACCAGTTCCCGACCCGGCGGGCCAGCGAGAGCGTCGGGTCGATGACGCGACCGTACCACTCGCGGTACTCGTCGGTCTCCTTCAGATCGTCCATGTAGGCGCGGATGGCCTCCTCGTAGTCGTCCCACGAGTCGAAGTCCGCCTCGCGCGGCTGGCGACCGATCCGGTCCGCGAGTTCGTCCTCCTTCTCCGTGTCGCGGATCATGTGCCGGTAGCCCAGCAGGCCCGCTTTCCGGACCATGCCGGGGAACGGCGTGTGGAACGGGATGTACTCGAAGTCCTCGACCTTCGTGCGGCCCGCGACCGACTCGTAGTCCTCGAGCGCCTCGCGCATCCGGGCGAGGTACACCTGCATCGAGCGCTTGCCGTCCACGGAGGGGAACTGCTGGTTCGGCTTCAGGAAGTCCGTCTCGTCCATGCTGCCGTACCCCTGCTCGGTCGAGAGTTCGACGACCGACGGCTCCTCGTCGATCAGCATCGCCACCGCGCCGGCCCCCTGCGTCGCCTCGCCGGGGTCGCCACGGGCGTACAGCGCGGTGTCGGTCGCGATCACGAGCGCCGCCCGACCGCGATTGCGCCCCGCCTTGATCCAGTTGTAGGCGTCGTCGATGGACTGCGTGCCGGCGACGCAGGCGAACTTGCGCTCGCCCTTGTTCGCGTGCCGGAAGTCGCCCTCGTAGGTCTGTTCGAGACAGCCCGCGATGTACGTCGAGACGGGCTTGGAGTTGTCGAACGCCGACTCGGTGGCCACGTCGATGCGGCCGATGTCGTCGGGCGTCAGCCCCCGTCGGTCCATCAGGCGCTTCGCGGCGTTCGCGCCCATCGTGACGATGTCCTCGTACACGTCGGGGAACGACGAGGTCTCGAGGCCGAGCCCCTTCGTGTACTTCGCCGGGTCCTCGCCCTTCACGGGCGCGAACGTCTCGGGCAGGTTCAGCGTCAGCTTCCCGGTCCAGATCTCGATTGCGTCGATACCGACGGCTGTCATGGGTGCAGATTCATGAACGACCCCCAAGAGTGTGTCGATAGGGAGTTCGACGCTTGTCGAACTACTCGCCGACGCTCTCCTCCTCACCTCGACATCCCGCCGACGCCCCCGGCCGTATCACGTCACCACAGCGGGACTACGCCACGCCGGACCCGGACGACGCGGGCAGTTCCCGGCCCTGTCGGTCCAACAGGAGTCGGATCGCCCCACCTTCGGTGACGTAGTAGAGCCGACTGTTCGAGACGAAGACCACCTCGGGTGTCGCGTCGCCAGTCACGTTCAGTTGGGCCAGCGAGGTCGTGGAGACGTCGCCCGCGTCCGCGAGCGGCGACCTGCCGTCCCGGCCGTCGGCGTCCGCCAGTGCCACGTCGCTGTTGCCGTCGACGTAGGGGACTTCGACCTCGCCGTCGTCGTCGTAGTCGGCCGGTGAGCCGATCGCGTTGATCGACGCCGGTTTCTCGCCGAGGCGGATGCGGTCGTCGGCGCTCGGATCGAAGACCGCGAGTTCGTCGTTGTTCCGCGACTCGACGTAGACGAGGTCCGGATCGCCGTCGTCGTCGAAGTCGGTCACGCCAGCGACTGCGTGACCTTTGAGCGCTCGACCGTTTCCGTTCCCGTTGCCGGGCGTGTAGCTGATCGTCCGGACGCTCCCACCGACCTCCTTCACCGAGATGCGACTGGAGGTCCCTCGGAATATCACCGCTGGCGTCCCGTCGCCGTCCAGATCGCCGACGCCGATCCGGGTCGTCCCCGACTGAACCGCGCTGGCGTCGACGAACACCGACGACTCGCCGGTCTGGTCGACGATCCGGAGGTTCCCGTTCCCGCCGACGTACGGGAGTTCGAGTCGGCCGTCGCGGTCCAAGTCGGCGCGGATCGGCCCGAGGACGGCGGGGTCGACAACGTCGTAGAACGCGACGCGACCCTGCGCGTCCACGGATTCGAGGTAGTTGTCGCCGGTCGAGTCCACGTAGGCGACCCCGGCCTCCGGCACCGGTCCAGCGTCCGACGTGTGGAAGGCATTCTCTTCTTGGGTCCGCCAGTCGGCGGCACTGTCCGTGTCGGTGTAGCTGCCGTCTGCGGCGTCGCGGACCGCGACCTCGCCCGCCTCGACCGGCACGGACCAACCCTCCGAAGTCGTCGCGCCCTCGTAGGCGAACTCGTCCACGACCGCGCCCGACTCGTTGCGGAGTCGGAGCGACTCCCCGTTGTTCGCCAGAAGTGTCTCCAACTCGAAGACGCGCGACCGGTTCAGGTGCCACGTCTCCGCGAAGGCGTCGGGATTCCGCGCGACGTAGTAGTCACCCGAGAGCCGGTCGCTGGGGAACGTGGTCACCTGTCCGCTGTCGGTGTCCACGAGCGTCCAGCCGGTCGTGTCCGTCGGGTCACGGACCGTCAACCGGACGAACTCGCCGGCCGAGTCGCTCATGCGCTCCGGATCGGGCTGGACCGCCGTGAGCAGTGGTGGCTGTGCCGTGGTCGGTCCGAGACGTTCGACGCGCACCGCCGAGATCTTCGCGTTGTCCACGTCCACCTGATGGAACCGGATCGTGAGCCTGCCGTCGGTCGACTGGACGGTCCGGCCGCGCACGAGGGCGGTGTCGGCACCGACCTCGTCGTACACGTCGAGGTCGGTCGCCACCGATTCGCCCTCGACGTCCACGTCGAAGACGCGCTGGCCGGCGCTGTTCCAGTAGATCTCCGCGAACTGGAGCGTCACCCGGTATCGGCCGGGATCGACGTCGAACTCGTAAGCGAAGTCGGTCCCGTAACACTCGGTCCGGTACAGCGAATCGTCGGTCGTGTTGGCGATGGCCGTGTTCGGTCCGGCGTCGTACCGGTTCGCCCCCGCGAGAGTACACGACGGATCGCCAGCGTAGCTCACGCCGGCAGCCGACTCGTAGCTCCCGCCCCCGGCGTTGACCGCCTCGACGACTCGTGGCTCGACGCTCACCCGCCGGGTCGTCGTGTCGGTCCGGCCGTCGTCGTCGGTCACCGTGAGTTCGACGGTGTAGGTGCCCGCCGACGAGTAGGTGTGCGTCGTCGTCTCACCGGTCGCCGTCGCGCCGTCGCCGAAGTCCCACTCGTAGCTCGTGATGGTCCCGTCGGGATCGCTCGAGGGACCGGCGTCGAAGGTCGCCTGCCGGTCGACTTCGGGGCTGGCGGGCGTCACGTCGAACGAGGCGTCCGGCGACTGCGGCGTCGGCGTGGGGGTTGGCGTCGGCGTCGGGGTCGGCGTGGGGGTTGGCGTCGGAGTCGGTGTCGGCGTTGCTGTCGCCGTCGTGGTTCCGCCACCACCACCGCCGCCACCGACTGTGGGATTGACGACTTCGCGGACGAGCAGGGTTCCGGTCGGTTCGTGCGCGAGCAACACCTCGATTCGGTCGCTCGGATCGAAGGTGAAGCCGTCCTGTCGCCACTGCTCGCCCGGTTCGAAGTCGTCGTCGCCGTCGCCAGCGAGTGTCCCGTCGCCCCAGTCGGTCCCGGTGTCGGTGCCGTCCTGTCGGATCACGACCCGGAGGCTGTCGGTCGAGAGCGCCGACCCACCGTTGTGCGTCAGCGTGACCGCGTCGTCGGTGACCGTGACGCGCACGTCGGTCGCCGGTCCGGACTCGTCGCCGAGATTCGAGAGGTAGACCGCGCCCGCGGCACTGATCGTGAGGGCGACGACTGCGACGAGGAGGATGACGCCGACGACCTCCGACTGGGCGCGGTCGGGCATTTGTCAGTTCGCCTCGACGCGGATGTAGTCGATCCTGATCCGGTCTTCGCTCCCGTCGCCACCCTGTTTCGTGTCCTCCACGACGAAGTAGATTCGACCGGTGCGGTCGATGTAGTTCGAGGCGGTCTGTGAGAGCGTGATTCTGCGAGTCGTCAACGACGTACTCGTCAGGCTGTAACTTCCGGCGATAGCGGTTCCGTTCTCGTAGACCGGCGTGAGAGTGAACTCCTCGCCAGAAGTTCGGAAATCACCGAGGACGAGATCGTGGCTCCCGGCGGTTGCGATGTCCTCTGCCGAGAGGCCAACTGCTGTCCCGAACTGTGGGTTTCCGGTGGCTTTCGTCGGTCCCTCGACGAACTCACCAACTTGGTTGTTGTTCGAGTCCGTGTCGAGATTCTGGAATCCGCGTACGTCACCGACCGGACTGGCCGGTGGGAGACTGCTGTTTTCGCCGGCTTCGGTCGAACCATCGTCATCCACGAACTCGGCCGGGGAAACCTGCGCGGAGCCAGCCGATCCGACGTCCACCTGCTGGGTCGCGGTGTCGGTCGCCCCGTCGTCGTCCGTCACCCGGAGTTCGACGGTGTAGGTGCCCGACGAGGAGTAGGTGTGACTCGCCGTCCGGCCGCTTCCCTCGTAGGTCCCGTCGTTCGTCCAGTCCCACTCGTAGCTCGCGATCGAACCGTCGGAGTCCGACGACCCGCCTGCGTCGAAGTCCACCTGCTCGCCGGCGGTCGGTGTGGTCGGATCGAAACCGAACGACGCGGTCGGAGCGCTGTTGGACCCGCCGCCACCGCCGCCTCCACCGCCACCGCCGCCGGTGCCGACACCGACGATGCGCACGTCGTCGACGTACCAGCGGTCGCCGTCGGCGTCGCCGTGGAGTTGGCGGAAGCGGAGCGCGAAGTCGGCGTGGAACGCGTTCGACAGTTGAATCTCGTGGAGACGTTCGTACCGGGGGTACCCCTCACTGACGTTGAACCGATCGAGTTGGACCCAGTCGTCGTCGGCGTTCCGGTACTCGACGACGAGCGACTCCGGGCCGTTCGTGTCCTCCGCTTCCGGTCCGCTTCCCCCGTCGCCTTCGCGGAGCCAGTAGCCGATCTCGATGCGGTCGTACCCGCTCGTGTCGACCGTCGTCCGGACGTCGCTCCCGCTCGGTGAGTTGCCACCGACGTACATCGCGTAGGTGCCGGAGTTCGTCGTGTCGGTCCTGACGCCGCCGGAGCCACTGCCGACCTGCCACTCGGTGTTGCCGATGTCGCCGGAACTACTGTCGAAGTCCGACACCCGGAGGTCGGTTCTGGTCGGCCCGCCGCCACCGCCGCCCGCCGACTCCACGTCGACGGTGTACGCGATGTCCTGTGGGTTCCCACCCGCGAAACTCCCACGCGTCGGGTCGTCGTAGCTCACGTCGATCTGCACGTCGCCGTCGCCGACACCCGAGGGGGCGGTGTACTCGAAGGTGACGCGACCGTCCTCGTCTGACACCGACGACGCGACCGGCGACACCGTCCCCCGGTCGACGGTTGCCTCGACCGTCTCACCACTGATCGGGTTGTCGTAGCCGTCGCGCACCTCGACGGTGAACTGCTGGGTCGTGCCGGGGGTCGTCGTCTCGGGGGAGTCGACCGTCGTGAGGTACGCCGGACTCGTGCCCGCGACGTTCGTGCCGACGCCGACCTTCGCCAGACGCAGGCGGTAGACGCCCGGTTCGAGTGTGACGGTGAGTTCGCCCGAGGCGACCGTGACGTTCGCGTCGCCGTCGAGAATCGCCCCGCCGTTCGTCGCGTACTCGTCTTCGAGCAGTGCCTCCCACTCCTGCTCGGAGAGGTCGGTCGGCACCGTGATCGTCACGGGACCGCCGTCGTTCTCGACCGCGACGGTGCGCGTGCTGGCGCTGACGGCCTGCGGGTCCACGGTGACGGTGTCGGTCCGGGACGCCGAGAGTCGCCCGTCGAGTGCGACGAGGCTGATCGTCCGGTCGTCGAGCAGTCGCTCGTCGGTCAGCGTGACCGCGTTCGTGTTCTCGAAGTGGTTGTAGACGACCGAGTTGGCGTACACCGTCGTCGGCGCGTTGTCGTAGACCGAGTAGTCGGCACTGTAGACGAGTCGGTCGGTGTCGAAGGTGCGGGTGTTCGCGTTCCAATAGTCGTCGGTCTCGGGGTTCACGGCCTGCACGTTCTCGATCCGGACTTGGCCGGCGTCTTCGGTGCGGAGGCTCCCCGAGACCGGCGGCGGGTTGACGAAGACCGCGCGGGCCGGGTAGCGCGTCCCGAGTTGGACGGCAGTCGGATCGCCGGTCCCGTCGCCGGCGGTGCCGAGAATCGCGTTTCTCGTCTCCTGGAGGTCGGTCTGGACCGCCTGACTGTGGTCGAACTCGGCCTGCTCGTTCTGTGCCGGGACGACCTGCACCTGGTAGATAGACAGCGAGATGACGATGATGCCAAGCAGGAGGACGGCACCGACCTGAACCGTCACCCCTCGTTGGTCGTCCCGGAAGCGCATGTCCGAACACAGAGAGGCCCGAAACAAAAAGACTGCCTCACGCACACGATAGTTCGTATCAACCGGCAAGAACGTGTGCGAACACGCGTGAGACCGCTGGCGCGCACGGCGGGCCGAGTCGGCTGACAGTTCTTAGCCGTCGTCTTCCTCGACGACCTCGGGGTCGGAGAGTGCGCTCTGGAGGCTGTCGAGTCCGTTGAGCCACTCGGAGACGAGTCCGTACTCGATCTCCTCGGCGACCGCCATGTCGAGTTCCTCGCCGTCGATGATGCGGGTGCCGGCCTGCACGAGGTAGCCCAGCGCGGCGTCCACGTCGTCTGCCGCCTCGGCGTCGGCGGCCGCGTGGACGTAGTCGACCACGCTCCCCTCCTCGCTCGGACCTGCGTGGACGTACTCCTCGGCGGCGTAGAACACACAGACGAGACTCGTCTGGACGCCGTCGATCAACATGAGTTTCTCCTCGTCGTCGAACTCGACTTCCGAGAGCACGATCTCGCGAATCTCCGCCAGTTCGTCGAGGGCGGTCTCCTGCTCTAAGTCGCCGTCGTCGTAGGCGGTCAGGATCTTCGCGACCGCGATGGCGGCGTCGTCCTGGAGGTTCAGGAGGAGCCGCGCGGAGTCTTCGTTCTCGGGGTCGAGGTCTTCGTCTTCGACCCGCGTGAGCCAGTTCTGCCAGCGTTCTTCGGTGTAGAACGTCTCTTCGGGCTCGGCCATACCACACCCGAACGCGTGGTCAGTGAAAGTCCTTTCCTATCGGGGCCCGATCGGTGCGTGTGAACGTGGGTGAGAACCACTCACAACGTGTGAGCCCCGGTCGCTCGGCGCTTGCGCTGGTGGTTCGCGTCCGGAATCGGGACTCGGAGCGAGACTCGTGGGGGGACTGTCGCTCCGCAGACTGCGGTGGGTATCGTGACAGTGACGACTGCCGGACCGCAGACCGCGACGACTACTGTGACAGTGGCGAGTACTGCACCGCAGACCGCGACAGCATTGGAGACCGCACCACCACCGCTACTCGATCCGGGACAACCGGACTATTCGACCGCGACAGCACCGCCCGGCACCGCACCGCAGACAGCAACCGCAGACAGCAACCGCAGGCAGCAACCGCAGACAGCAACCGCAGACAGCAACCGCACCTCGTCCTCCCCAGCCTCGGGTCGCTCCGTACCGCGCGACCCTCCCTCGCGCACGTTCCTCGCGCGCGCCGAATCTGAGGTGGATCGCACGCCACACTCGTCACCCGACCAGTCGGACGACAGGCCGGAACCCGACCCGGACGCGATCTGCTGGCGACCGACACCGAACAGTGTCCGAGCGACAGCGAGGACCTGCTCGCAGGTCGCGTCGTCAGCAGTCGGGGAGGCTCGGGGGCTACTGCGACTGCCGGGTTCCAGACCGACAGACGACTGTCCGGATAACCACCAGTGACGACGTGGTCTTTCGCAAAGCTCGGGTGGGACTGAATGGGGCCGGTCGGTCTCGTGAGGGAACCGAACGAGACGTTGGAGAGCTTCGCTCTCCAGAACTCGATCCTGCCCCGACGACGTAAGCACCGGAGAGAAGGAGAGCGGGCTTGCCGGCTCTCCTGACTGAGGAGCACAGCGAGTCGCGGCCGGTCGAGCGGTCGGGGGCTTTCACCCCTCGTTGCTCACGACCGATTCGACTGAGGTGCCGTAGCCGACGTGACCGATTTCACACTCCAACCGTATCCGACCGAATTCACATCAAAACCGTAGCTCACCGAGTCCTACCCAGCACCCACAGAATCACAGTCGCCCGCGTCTCACCGGAAGTACGCCTCGTCCTCGAACGGTTCGTCCTCGCCCTCCACGGCCAGTACGTCCAGTGCCGTCACCTCGGCCGCGACACCGAGTACCCCGGCGAGACTCGGCTCGGTTCGCCCGTCGTCACCCGAGATCAGTTCCTTGATGTAGAGCCCACCCTCGCCGTGGACCTCGACGGTCGCGTGGTGGTCGTCGGTCAGTTCCGCCGAGATCGAATGCACGATCCGCGTCCGGGTCAGGTTCGCCCGGCGGTGGTCCACGCGCTGGGGCGTGTACTGCTCGACCGTCGCGCCGTCCAGCGCCGCGACCGCGTCGGCCAACTGTTCGGCAATCACGCGCTCGCCGAAGGCCACCTCCGCCCGGTAGGTCTTGCTGGCGTCGAGTTCTTTCACGCGCTCCACCATGTCGTAGGTCGCCAGGCGGAGTCCCTCGACCTCGACTTTCCCGTCGGCGAAGGCGTTGATGTCCGACTCCAGTCGTTCCACGTCCACCGTCCGCCTGCGGGGTTCCTCCACTTCGATCACGAACGGACGACCCGTCCCGAGCATCAGCGCGTCGACGTCCTCCCGGCCCGCGCCGTGGAACGTCGCCGCCACGCCGTCCATCACGTCTTCCACGAGCGGCGCGGTCAGTTGCTCGACGCTCTCGTCGTACAGTAGGCCCGACCCGCCGCAGGTCTCACAGGTGCTCCGGCCGTCCCGGCCACTGCCGTCACAGTCCGAGCAGGGCCACGTCGTCTGCGGGATGTCCCGCTCCAGTTTGCGGTAGCGCCCGTAGACGAACGCCGAGTTGATCACCGTCTCCACCTCGTCCTCGGCTAAATCGAGCAGAAACTGCACGTCGGGGCGACCGAACTCGACTTCGGTGTCCGAGAGTCGCCCGACCCGCTTGCCGACCTCGCGGTTGAACTCCGACTTGAACAGTTCCCCGGCGTCCTCCGGGAGGCCCGCGCCCTCCCGCAGGAGGACCTCGTTCTCCTCGATCAGCGGCGGGGTGCGCGTCCCGACCTGGTACGTCTCGAACTCGGCGTCGCCGACCGACTCGACACAGCGTTCGGCCCACTCGTCGAACGTGTCGCAGTAGCCCTCACACACCCAGCAGTCGGCGACGTCGACCGACTCGAAGGGGTCGTCGTCGTCGAGTGCGACCGCGACCCGGAGCGAGCGACCGCGCTCCGCGTTCGTCAGTCCGAAACTCCGATCCGCGAACACCCGGCCCACGCAGGCGTCACACACCGGCCCGTCGGCGATGACGGCCCGCGCGTCGTCGAGGATGGTCATACCCGACTCTCCAGGGCGGCGCGGTAACTGTCTTGCTCTTCCGCCGTCGGCCCGGTGCGTGCCGCGACCGAGGCGTTTTCAGCGTTCGTAAGTGGTAACAAAACTTGAAGTGATCGTGAGAATATCGCAACAACAGCACTCCGTATGCGACAACCTTCTGCGACGCCCGACCGAACCGACGCGGGACAGCCACTCTCGCCGCTACTCGTTCTCTGCGTGACGCTCTGGCTCGTCACGGCACCGGTCGCGGGTGTCGTCGCACCGGCGGCGACGCCGGCCACCGGGACGCCCTCGGTACTCGATCCGGCACCGACCGCCGGCAACGACGCTGGCGTCGGCGCGGCCGGCAACGACGCCGGTCTCCCGCCGGGGACCGTCACCCCCGACCCGAACCAGTCGGCCATCGCACCCGCACCCGGTCCCGACCCGCACACACTCGACGCGAGCGACTACGTCTCCGCCCCGGTGAACGTCACGCTCGTCACCGGAACGACGGTGACCGTCGTCCCCCGACCGAACGAGAGCACGTATCGCGTCCACGGGACCGCCGACACCGAGACCGTTCACACCGACCGTGGGACCTACGTCTTCCCGACGGAGACCGACCTGTCGGCGTTCGACCGTGCACTGTTCAACGTCGACCTGCTGGTCGCCCAGAACCTCACGGACGCCGAGACCGACTCGATTCCGGTCATCGTGACCGGTGCCGGCGGCGACGGCCGCGTCGGTGCCGACTCGACCACCGCGACCGCAGGTGTCCGCACCGCGACGAGCGGCGTCGAGGGCGTCAGCGTCGGCCGCTCGTTGCCGAGCATCGGCGCAGTCGCGGGGCGGATCGACACGTCCGCGTCGGGACAGCCCACGACCGTCACGACCGACAGACGGGCGGTCGGCACGACCGATGCAGGCGCGGCGACCACGACCGTCTCGCCCGCCGAGTCCCTCGGGTCGACCGACGCGGTCGGTCGCGTCTACCTCGACCAGCAGGTCCAGCCACACCTCGACAACGCGGTGAACGTCACCGGCACCTACCGCGCCCGCCGGCAGTTCGACGTGAGCGGCGAGGGCGTCCGGGTCGCGGTGCTGGACACCGGCATCGACGACACCCACCCCGACCTCGACGACGCGGTCGTCGCCGAGCGGGACTTCACCGGCGAGGGCCTGCAGAACGACCCGGTCGGCCACGGAACCCACGTCGCGGGCATCGTGGCCGGTGACGGGACCGCCAGCGACGGCGACTACGTCGGCTACGCGCCGGACGCGAGCCTCCTCAACGCGCGCGTCCTCGGTACCGACGGCGGGTCCGTCTCCGACGTGATCGCCGGTGTCGAGTGGGCGGTCGCGGAAAACGCCGACGTCGTCTCGATGAGTCTCGGTGCGGACGCGTGGGCACCCTCCGACCCCCTGACGCGGGCGGTCGAGAACGCGACCGACGACGGCGTGACCGTCGTCGTCTCGGCGGGCAACGACGGCTCCTACGGGTCTGAGACGATCGGCACGCCGGGCATCGCCGAGTCGGCGATCACGGTCGGCGCGACAGACGACGCCGACCGACTGACCGCCTTCTCCTCGCGCGGACCGACGCCGTACGCCGAGCGCGTGAAACCCGATCTCGTCGCGCCGGGCGAGGGGATCAACAGCACCTGCTCGCCGGAGCGCGGGGACGACTGCGTGGACACCGAGACGCCCTACGTCTCGAAGTCCGGGACGAGCATGTCCGCACCGGGCGTCAGCGGCGTGGCCGCCCTGCTCGAAGAGCAGGAGGACGACGACGGCGACGCGAAGACGGATCTCTCGCCCGCCGAGACGAAGGCCCGACTCGTCACCAGCACCGACCGCCTGTCCGGCTACACGGTCTACCAGACCGGCAGTGGTCGCCTGAACGCGACCCGCGCACTCGAGTCCGACCTCCGACTGAGCGACGGGACGATCGACGTGGGAGCGGTCGTCGGCGAGAACGAGACCGCGACCGTGACGATCACCAACACCGGCGACGACACCGTACTCCTGCCGGTCGAACTGGTCGTGACGGACGAGGCCGGCGAGTCCCGACCCGCAGGCGCGGCGACGAACGTCTCCGGCGACAGCATCCTGCTCGGTGCCGGCGCGTCGAAGACGGTCGGGGTCGAGGTGGACGCCGGTGCGACCGCGGGCACCTACTCCGCCCGCCTACAGTTCGGCGACGACGGGAACCACCCGGCCGAGCGTCGGACCGTCAGTCTCGGCTGGCAGACCGCGATCAAGACCGTGACGGTCGAGAAGCGCGCCGCCAGCGGTGAGCCCTCCGACGTGTGGTCCGACGAACTCCGCGTGATCGGACAGGACACGGACGTCAGCAGAAGCGGGTGGGTCTCTCAGACCGACACGCTCTCGTTCGACGTACCGATCGGCACCTACACGCTCGCGTCGTGGGGAACCGACGAGACGACCGGTCAGCCGGTGTTGCTGGCCCGAACCGCGACAGTCGACGCGGACACGACGACCCTGACCCTCTCGGAGAACGAAACCGTCACCTACGGGTTCGACGGTTCGAACCTCGCGCCCGAGACGGTCGACACGATCGGTGTCTTCGGCGGCATCTCGCACGGTTCGACGCCGGGCTACACGTGGACACAGCCGAGCCAGCGTGCGTCGTCGATCCGCGTCAGCGCCGGGTCGAACGTGCGGGCGACCCTGGGCGTCCTCGCGGTCGGGAAAGACAGGTACGACTACACGGAGACCGACCTCGGCGACGGCTCGGCGTACAGTCTCGGCTTCTACACCGACGGCGTGGACGGGCCCGAGACGTTCGCGCCGGGGGAGTCGTCGCTCTCGACGCTGAACTACACGCTGTACCGTGGCGGGCCGACCGCCCAGTACCGCTTCGAGACGGGCGGATTCGCGGCGAGCGACGCGGCCGTCGAATCGCTCGGCGCGAGCGTCGGGGACACACGTCGACTCGAACTGCGAACCAACCACGACGACGGGCAGTACCACGAGGTCGAGAACGTCGACGCCGGCGCGGACGACTCGTGGGCGTACTCGCTCTTCGGAGACGGGGTCGTTCCGACGAACACGGCGGAGACGACGGTCAACGAGCGACCGTTCACCACGACCGTCGACTGGACGTTCGACGACACCGACGGGCGACTGACGGTCGTCGGCGAGGCGCTGTCGGAGCAGGGCGCGCACCGCACGGAACTCCGCGGTCTCGACGGCCGTGTCCGTGTCAGCAAGAACGGTGAGGTCGTCGAACGCGGCGATCTGCTCGGCGGGTTCTCCTTCGACGTGGACCGCACTGCGGGACTCGGCGACACCTACCGCGTCTCGGTCAGGACGAACGGGTCGCTCCGCCGGTCCGGCCCGCGCGCGACGACGACCCTCGAAGGCACGAACTACCCCGACGCCGACGGGACGCCGCCGAGTGTCGAACGACTCGACGTGCCCGCCCTCGGCCTGAACGGCGGTGTGCCGGCCGAACGAGTCGCGCTGAACCTCACGCTGTCGGACGCCGGCGAGAAGACGGCCGGCGTGGCGGACGTGCAGGTGCGGTACGCGCCCGGCGACGTGGCGACGGCGGCGTGGGAGAACGGCACGCCGACCGACGCGTGGCAGACCGCGCCCGTCGGCGAGGTCGGCGGGCCGACGACCCAGACCGCGACGCTCGACCTGCGGGAGTTCCGGGCCGAGCGCGTGAGCATCGCGGTCCGCGTGAGTGACGGCAACGGGAACTACGTCGTCCACCACGCGTACGACAGCCTCGCGGTCGGTCGGTACACGGGCGACACGGCACCGCCGCGACCCAGCCTCTCGGGGCGGATCGAGAACGCGACCGGTCCCGTCTCGACCAACGACAGCGTCCTGTACTACGAGGACGGACGCGGGAGTCGACTCGACGCCGTCGTGACGAACGAGACCGGCAGGTTCGAGGCGACGCCCGACAACGGGACGGTCGCGTTGACCTACCTCCAGACGAACTACCCGGCGACGACGCCGCGCGACGCCGACGGGAGCGTGGACCGCTCGGGCCGGTTCTGGGAGAAGCGGTTCGCCCGCGACGGGACGCCGGACGTCTACTCGCTCGGCGAGCGTCGGGTCGACGGCCCGACCGACCTCGGCGAGACCGTCACGCTCCCCGAGGCCGGGACGCTGAACGTCTCGGTCGTGAACGAGAGCGGCGCACCGGTCGAGGGCGCCGTCGTCGTCGTCCAGCACCACGCGCCGGACGGGAGCGCGACCGCGAGCTGGCGCAACGACACCGACGCCGACGGCCTGTTCCAGAACTACGCGACCGTCCGGCCGGGTGTCGAACTCCACGGCGACGTGACGATCACGGTGGTCCCGCCGGACGACGACGGCTACGTGAATCGGCGCTACAGCCGAGCGTTGACGATGGACGCCGGCGACGAGCGAATCGAGGTCGTGCTGGCGGAGAACACCACGATCACCGGGCGTATCGAGACGCCCGACGGAAGCGCCTCCAGCGACGACGTCGTCTCCGTCTGGAACGAGTCGGGCGACGACTACGAGTTCGACCGGACCGCCGCCGACGGCGGGTTCGCGGTGACGAACGTCTCGCCGGGCGAGTACGGCCTGTACGTCCTCCCGGAGGTGGACGACGGTGACGGTCCCGAGGTCGCACCGCGTGACGGCGTGGTCGACTTCTACACGCCCGGACTGGTGGACGCGACCGACGACGTGGACACGGGGACGACGACGCTCCCGCGCGGCCACGTGCTGAACGTGTCGGTCGTGGACGCGTGGGGTGACCCGTCACCCGACGAGCGAGTCGTCGTCACCCACACCAACGGCGGGGCGAACCTGAGCGTCGGCTACACGACCGACGAGCAGGGGCGACTCCTCGCGGACGACGACGGGACGCTCGGGGTCGAGGTTCCCCGCGAGGTCACTGTCTCTCCCGCCGACGAGAACTACGCTCCGGTGGGCGAGACGCGCTCGCTGACCGTGACCGAGGACCGGACCGTCTCGGTCGTGGTGCCCGGAACGGCCGACAGCCCGTTGACGGTCCGTGCGACACCGACCGAGGCGACCGTCGGCGACCCGATCCGAGCCACGCTGACCCGGAGCCGTGACGGCGCGCCCGTTTCCGGCACGGTCGAGGTGAACGGGACGACCCACGAGACCGGGCCGGACGGCGCGGTGAACGTCACGCTGAACGGTGCCGGGAGCTACCTGATCGAGGGCGAGACCGAACTCGAGACCGGCCGCGTCGTCCGCGACTCCGTCCGCGTCGAAGTCGAGTCCGGTGGTGGCGGCGGCGGCGGGGGCGGGGGCGGCGGTGGTGGCGGAGGGACCCCGATTCCGCCGGCCGGTATCGTCGACGTGCGGCAGACCGACGCGGGTGCGCTGGTCACCGCCGAGAAGGTGAAGGGTGGCCGACTCATCCGGAACCTCCTGCCGAACGTGGCGAGCGACGACGTGACGGTCGAACAGTTCGCGTTCAAACTGACCGAGGACGACCGGCGGTTCACTGCCGAGTTCACCGCGAGCAACGAGGTGCCCGCCGACACGGGCGCGCCAGCGTTGGACGACTCGCTCGGCTACCTGCGCGTCGAGACCGGCGGCCTGACCGACGCGCACGTGGACAACGCGAAGTTCCGGTTCGAGGTCGCCCGGTCGGCGATGGACGACCTCGGCGCAGGCCCCGCAGAGGTGCAGTTGTACCGCTACCACGACGGCGAGTGGCAGGCGGTCGAGACCCGCCACGCGAGCGGGACGACCTTCGTCGGCGTGACGCCGGGCTTCTCGGTGTTCGCCATCGGCGTCCAGTCGCAGGACACCGGTACGCAGACCGCGACCGCGACGCCGACGCCGACCGCGACCGAGTCGTCACAGGGGACGACCGCGAGCGCCGACTCCCCGACGCCGGAGTCGACCGAGACGACCGGTCCGGGCTTCGGTCCGGCGGTCTCGCTGGTCGCGCTCCTGGCGGTGACACTGCTCGCCCGGTCGGTGCGTCGACGGGACTGAGGCGTCGCCGGGGGCGAGCACAGCGGCGAGACCTCGACTCGCGGCGAGGATCCAGTGTTACAGCGTGATACCGGCCTGCGCGAGGAGCCACAGCGCGACGAGCGTCGTCGCGGCACCGACCGCCAGCAGACAGACGAGCAGACCGGCGGTGACGGCCAGCAGGAACCGCCGGTCGGCGGTGCCGGCGTCCGGGTCGTCGACGCGGTCGGTGAGCAGGCGGACGTTGCGCTCGTTGGCCTTCCAGACCGCGTCGAACAGGTCGCCGACGACCGGGAGCGACCCGAGCGTGGCGTCCAGCACGAGGTTCACACCCATCCGGGCCAGCGTCTCGCGCGGGACGCCCATCGCGGCCGCCTCGGCGACGATGTACGCCGAGACCGTCGCACCGGGGACGTCACCGAGGACGGGGAGCAGGCCGAGGATCGGATCGAGCCCGATCCGGTAGTCGGTCCCCGGCACGCGGATGGAGCTGTCGAACAGTCGGCTCAGCTCCCGGAGGTGCGCGATGCGGGCCTCCTGGGAGACGAGCGTGGTCGGCTCGTCGGACTGCGCCACGGCGGTCGTCGGGGGGCGCTGACTGGGCACGGCTGTCCCGTCGCTCCGGAGACGGTTAGCCGTTCGTGCGTCGACGCGGCCGCCGTGGACGACAACACAAAGTTTTCTGTCGACGCCCGGGAGAGGTCACACGACGGTCCCGCCATGCCCTCTCTCGACCGACGGTTCGTGGTACTCGCCTGCTGTGTCGCGGTTCTGACGGCGACGATCGGCCTCGCGGCGACGACCGACGCGCCCGTGCCGGTCGTCCCCGACGCGGGAGGCGACACCGCCGCCGACGCACCTGCGCCGACCGACGCCGTCGCCCGCCTCCACGGCGCGGGCTACACCGGCGAAAACGTCACCGTCGGCGTCCTCGACGTCACCGGCTTCGACACCGGCCATCCGGCGCTGGCGGGGCGCGTCGCCGGGACGCGGGCGTTCGCGGACGGCGAGACGATCGCGAACGGCGGCCGGACCGACCACGGGACCGCCGTGGCGAGCGTCGTCGCCCGGACCGCGCCTGCGGCGGATCTCTACCTCGCGTCGTTCGACACCGACGACGGCTTCCAGCAGGGCGTCGCGTGGCTCCTCGGCCGTGACGTGGACGTCGTCGTCGCTCCGGTGTCGTTCCCCGGCGCGCCCGGCGACGGGACCAGCGCGGTCGCCCGCGCGGTACAGCGGGCGGCCCGCCAGGGCGTGATCGTCGTCGCGCCGACCGGCAACGTCGGACAGAACCACTGGGAGGGTCGGTTCGACCCCGTCGACGCCGGGACGCACCTCTTCGAGCGCGGGACACGCAACTACCTCCTCCCCGGCGAGCGCACCGACGAGCGGATCCGCCTGTGGCTGTCGTGGGACGCGACGAGCGAGCGGCGCGACTTCACGCTCGCGCTGTACGCCGTCGAGGGTGGCGAGCGCCGCCTGCTGGCCCGGTCACAGCCCTACCCGGCCGACTCCGCGCCGAACGAACGCCTCGTGGCGACGCTGGAGGCGAACACGACCTACTACGTCGTCCTGCGCGGCCCGCCCGACGCCGCCGGGGCCCGGGTCGCGGTGACCAGTCCGACCCACCGGCTCTCGATCGGCACCCGTGCCGACAGTCTGGTCGCCCCCGCTAGCGCGCGCCCGGTCCTCGCGGTCGGGTCGTACGACCGGGAAGGCGGCTACGTCGACCCCTTCAGCGCGGCCGGCCCGGTCGCGGACGGTCGCTCCGGCGTCGACCTCGTCGCCCCGGACGGCTACGCGGTCGCCGGCCGGGACGCGGCGTTCGACGGTACCTCCGCGAGTGCGGCCTACGTCGCGGGCGTCGCGGCACTCGTCGTCGACGCCGCGCCGGCGCGGTCGGCCGCCGAGGTCCGCCGGAGTCTCGCGGTCACGACCACCGACACCGGCCCGCCGGGCGTCGACCCGACCGGCGGTCACGGTCGCGTCCGACCGGTCGCGGCGGTCCGGGCGGCACGGAACGCGACGTGAGGCTCAAAAATCGACTGAACCGACAGGTACCCCTTTGGACCCGCCGGGCGAACACCCCACAAGCGCATGTCGTCCTACATCGAACGCCTCCAGAACCGAACCGACGGGCGGGAGACGCGCCGCCGCGTGCTCACGCTGTCGGACGACGACGCCGCCGAGGTCCTCGGGACGCTCTCGTCGGACACGAGTCGGCGGGTCTACCGGTCGCTGTTCGACGCCCCGGCGACCCCCTCCGAACTCGCCGCCCGGCACGACCTCTCGATCCAGAACGTCCACTACCACCTCTCGAACCTCGACGAGGCCGGTCTCGTCACGACCGTCGACACGGTCTACTCCGAGAAGGGCCAGGAGATGACGGTGTACGGTCCCGCGAGCGACCCACTCGTCCTCGTGGGCGAGGAGGACCGCGCGTCGTCCATCGACCGGTCGCTCCGGGACGTCGTCACCGGTCTCGGGGGGCTGGCGGCCGCCAGCCTCCTCGTCCAGTGGGGCGCTGAACGACTCGCTCGCGGCGGGACGGGGGCGGCCGCCGAACCGGCCGGCCTCGGTCCGGTCACGGGCGAACCGGTCGGGACGCTGTCGTGGCTCGTCTTCGGCGTCCTCGAACCGGGGCTCGTCTTCTTCGTCGCCTGTCTCGTGCTCGCGGCCGTCGCCGTCCGGTTTCGGGCGTAGGGGGGTCGGCCCCGCGCGCCGCTTCAGTCCCGGACGCCGCCGACGATGGCGACCAGCGCGAGGAGCGCGAGCAGTCCGCCGCCGCCGAGGGCGGCGAGCGCCGTGACCGGGAGCGACTCGTCGGTCGCGGGGTCGTTCGTCGTCTCGCTCGCGGGGGAGGGCTGGACGACGAGTGTGCCGATGTCCGCCGGGCCGTCGGTGACCGTGGCCCCACGGTGGAGCGCGAGCGAGTAGTCGCCCGCCGGCAGGCCGCGTCGTGACGAGTCGACCGCCGAGGCGTTCGTCCGCCGGACCGTCGCCTCGTCGTCGCCGGCGGCCCGCCAGGCGTCACCCTCGGCGACCGCGGTCGTGTCGAACAGGAGGCGGACCCGGCCGTCGTCGTTCGCGTCGCGGGCGGTGACGACCGCGGTGTAGTTCTCCGAGGGGCCGCCGAACCGCAGTGTCGCGGCGTCGGCGTCGCCGAGCGTCATCGCCACCCCGAAGACCTGGCCGCGACGGGTCGTCAACACGTTCCCGTCGAGGCCGAACTCGGCGACGGGAGTCGTCTCGGTGCGCCGGTCGGCGTCCGTGGCCGGCAGGACGAGCGTCCCGGTGTCGACGACCGCGCCGTCGACGAACAGCCGAACCGGGTACGCCCCGGCGTCGAGTCCGTCCTGCCCGGCGGGGAGTGCCGTCTCGTCGGTGACGGTCACGGTGTCGCTGTCTCCCCGCGCGCTCAGAGTGGGGACGCCCTCGTCGGGCGTGCCGGCGGCGGTCCGGTTCACCGCGACCCTGACGCGGCCGTCGCCGTTCTCGTCGGTCACGGTCCCGTTGACTCGGTAGTTGACCGACGCGTCACCGATCACGATCCGTGCCTCGCTCGCGTCGGCCAGCGTCACCGGGAGACCGGGTTCCGTCCCGGCGAGCAACTCGACCGTGTCCGGCACGCCGGTCTCGTCGGCCGTCGCCGTCTGGCGGCAGTCCTCGCAGGCGGCGACGGTACGGGTCGTCTCGGTCAGGACGCCGCCGTCCCGCCGCACCGCGACCGAGAGCGTCGAGTTCGGGTCGGCGTCGGACAGGTCGACGACCGCCCGGAACCGCCCGTCACGGCCGACCGTTGCCGTCTCGGAGACGAGCAGGGCCGTCCCGCCGGTCGAGCGGACGCGGACCGTCAGGTCGGTGCCGGGGGCGACGGCGGCCCGCCCCTCGATGGCGACGCCGGGACCGGCGGGTGCCGGGTCGGTCGACGTGACGCGCGTGGTCTCCGCGGCGGCGCGACAGCCGTCACAGGCGACGACGGTCCCGGTCGTCTCGGCGACGGTCGTCCCGTTGTAGTGGACGACCGCCTCGAACTCGCTGCCCGGCGAGACCGCCGAGAGGTCAACGACGGAGCGGAACCGGCCGTCGCGGTCGACGGTCGTCGAGTCGGCCAGCAGGAACGGCGAGGCGCTGCCGCTCGACTGGAGGCGGACGCTCACCTCGGTCCCCGGCGGCAGGTCGGTCGTGCCGGCGACGACCGCGCCGGCCGTGGCGTTGACCGTGATCGACTCGCCCTCGTGGACGAACGTGGTGTCTGCGGGAGGACTCGCCGGATCTGCCGCCGTCGCGCCGCCGACCAGGGGTCCGGCGACGAGAAGGACACAGACGAGGACGGGGAGTCGACTCATCGGGCCACCTCCGGCGGTGCGGGTGGTCGCGGCGACGACGCCGGCGGCGTCGTCCCCGGCGGCCGGAGGCCGATACGTCGGTGCGTGCCGGTCGGAGGTGACCGGCGTGGAGGGCAGTTGCGTCTCATGCCAGTCTCGACTACACGGGACGCCCCATTAGTGCCACTGGAGGCTCAAAATTCGGTTGAACCGTTCCGGGGTCGCCGTCGCGCAGACCGGGTCACGAGTACAGTCGCGCGAGCGGAGTCGACCCCACGGACGGCCCAACACGGCGTCGTCACTGGCCGTGTGGATACTGTTGTCCGGAGTGGCAGTGAGTACCCCTACCCGACGTGCCCCTCCGGCGGACGTATCTAATTACTGGGGCGTCCGGTATAAGCTTTGTAGCCCGCGACAACCGTTTCGGCTTCTCCGATCCCGGCGTCTCGGCGCTCCTCTCTCCGCTCTGTGCCCGATCACGCGGTGAGCTCCGACCGAACGACGACGACCCCGACACAGAGCCAGCACCCCACTTCCAGCAGAAACGCGGGCGTGCCGACGTAGAACTGCGCGAACTGCCCCGGCGGGAGCGTCACCTGCGGCGTGTGTTCGACGACCGGCCAGGCCAGGAAGGCCACGTCTCCCGGTCGCCCGTTCACCACCATGTGGAGCGCGTCGAGTGCCAGGTGCGACGCCCACGCGACCCAGACGACGAGCCACGGCCGCGATTGCCCGGACCGCGACTGCCCCGCCCCGACAGCGACCCACGCGAGTGCGAGCAACCCGACCGCCACGAGTCCGACCGGCGAGTGTCCGACCGAGTGGAACGACTCGGTCACGCCGACCATCGCCAGTGGCTTGTCGAGCAGGTCCGGCAGGGCCGCGCCGAGTACGCCGAGCCACGCCGGGCGGTGCCGCCAGTCCGCGAGTCGGCTCTCGCCGAACAGGACGTGTCCGAGGACGTAGCCCGCCAGCAGATGCGTCGGAAACAGCACGGGAGCACGGACGGCCCCCAAGCGCTACTCGGTTTCGGCTCTCGACGCGCTCCGTCCTCGCGGCTCCCACCGCACGCCGGTCCGCGTTCGACCGCCGTTCAACACCCCTCGCAGTCGCAGTACGCGGCACAGACCGGGTTGTCACAGTCCGGGTTCCGGGCCGAGCAGTGCGTCCGGCCGTGTTCGATCAGCAGGACGTGCAGGGGGTACGTCAACTCGTCCGGGACGACCGAGTCCAGCACGTCGTGGGCGCGGGCGTTCGACGCCGACTCGGGCACCAGGCCGAACCGCTTCGAGACGCGCTCGACGTGGGTGTCGACCGCCATCGTCGGCTTGCCGAAGTGGAAGTTGAGGACGACGCTGGCCGTCTTCGGGCCGATGCCCTTGATATCGGTGAGCCACGCCTTCGCCTCGGCGGTCGGCATGGCGTCCAGAAACGCCAGCGAGTAGGCCCCGCCGGTCTCCTCGCGGATCGCAGACAGTGCGCGCTGGATGCGGGTCGCCTTCGTCTCCGGCAGGCCCGCGACGCGGATGACCTCCGCGAGTTCCGCCACCTCGGCGGCCTCGATGGCCGCGAAGTCCGCGTAGGTGTCGAAGAGGTTCTCCGAGGCGCGGGCGGTGTTCTGGTCGGCGACGTTCTGTGAGAGGATGGTCGTCAGCAGTTGCCGGACGCCCTCGGCGGGGTCGCGGTCCGGGTCCGCGCCGTGGGCCTCGGTCGTCTCGACCGGCCCGTAGAGGTCGACGAGGTCGTCGTGCAGTGTCCGAACGCGCGTTGCCGTCCACTCGGCTCCGTCCTGCGACATACCCGATGCAGGGACTGGAGTCGCATGAAGCCGACGACTGGGACCGGGGAACGCTTTTGAGCCACAGGCCACCAGACGCAGACGTGCCAGACGAAGTGACGCCCGCCCCGCTGCCGGTCCGGACACCCGCGTTTCTCGTGGATCAGGCCCTCGTCCTCCTCCTCGGTGTCGTCCCGGTCGTGGCACTCGGCACGCCACTCGCGGAGGTCGTCTCGCCCGGCCGGACGCGCTCGCTCGTGTTCGTCCTGCTGATGGGCATCGCGTTCGGCTACCACCTCCTGCTGGAGTGGCGCTGGGGGCAGACACCGGGCAAGCGACTGTTCGGGCTTCGGGTCGTCTCCGGCGACGGGAGCGCGCTCCGGTTCCGCGGGTCGCTCCTCCGGAACGCGCTCCGACTGGTGGACGGTCTCGGCTACTGGAGCGTCGCGGTGGGCGTGATCCTCGTGCGTGGTGACGGCCGGCGACTCGGTGACGTGGCCGGGGACAGTCTGGTCGTCCGCGGCCGGAGCTGACGACGCGCCCTGCCACGGCGTGGGGCCGCGTCAGTAGCCTCCCTGCCACGGCGTGAGGCCGTGGCAGTACTCTCCCTCCCGCGGCGTGGGGCCGCGTCAGTAGTCTCCCTGCCACGGCGTGTGGCCGTGGCAGTACTCTCCCTCCCGCGGCGTGTGGCCGTGTCAGTAGTCTCCCAACACGCCGAGTTTCCGCGCACGCCGGGTCGCGTACTGGAAGACCAGATAGCCCGCCAGCAGGTAGCCGACCGCGACGCCGAACAGGAGCGCCAGATCGCCGACGGAGAACTCCCACAGTCGCGTCCCGCCGACCATCGCACGCTGGAGCATCCCGCTCCCGTGCGCGAGAGGGAGCAGTCGCGCCCAGCCAACGTCCAGTGCCGGCGCGGAGATCAACACGACGAACCCGAACTGCAAGAGATTCAGCCAGTTGCCCACCTGCTTGTAGAGGACGGTGACGCCGCCCGCGGCGAACCCCAGTCCGAGGACCGAGGTGATCGACAGCCCCGCGATCACGACGACCGTCACGACGTTCAACTGGAGCGTGGTCCCGCTGAGCAGGAGCATGGCCGCGAGGATGACGACGCTCGTGAGGAACGTGCGGACGATCTTGGCGACACCCTTCAGCAGGGCGACCGGCGCGAAGCCGAAGGGACTCGTCACGTGGCGCTCCAGCGTCCCCCACTGCACCTCGCTCCCGATGTCGTTCGAGATGGAGGAGTACGCACCGACCGACAGCGTCCACAGGAAGTAGCCGACGATGATCCCCGCCAGCGAGTCCGACAGGGCCTGGCCGGCGATCATCCGCCCGCCGTAAAAGAGCAGGCCGAAGAAGAACAGCGAGATCACGATGCCGCCGATAGCGTTCGCCGGGTAGCGGACGAACAGCACGAACTCGCGGTAGAGGACTGCCCGCGCGAGATCGACGTAACTCGCCGGTCGGAGCGGCGGCAGGTCCTCGTGGCTCACGACTCCGACCCTCCGTCGGGCCGATGGACCGGAGTCGGCTGTTCCTCGCCTCGCGCTCGCTTCCGGTCGCTGTCGTCGCCCCCGTGCCCGCCGGGGTCGTCGTCGCCGAGTGACTCAGGAGCCGGTTCGCCCGCGTCGATGCCGGTCAGATCGACGAACACGTCCTCCAGGTCGACCTCGACCGACCGGATGCGGTCCAGACGGACCCCCGCCGACCGAAGCCGGCCGAAGAGGTCGTAGACGCCCTCGCTGTCGACCGCCACGGCGATTCGGCCGCCGGAGTCGTCGTCGAACACCTCGGCGTCGGTGACCGTGAACTCGTCCCGGAGCGCCGCCAGCAGGTCGGTGTCGAGGTCCTGGCTGGTGATCGCCAGTCCGTGGGCGCTCCCGCCGGAAAGCAGTGCCTCCACGCTATCGTCGGCGACGATCCGACCGCCGGAGAGGATGATCACGCGGTCACAGACCGTCTCGATCACGTCCATGTCGTGACTGGAGAGGACGACCGTCAGCCCCTCCTCCTCGGCGAGTCGGCGGAGTTCCCGCTGGAGGGTGCGGGAACTCTCCACGTCGAGGCCGAGCGTCGGTTCGTCGAGAAAGAGCACGGAGGCGTTCCCCGCGAGGGCACTGGCGAGCGACACCTTCTGTTTCATCCCGCGAGAGAGCTTCCTGACCGGGGTGTCGGCCTTGTCGAGCAGGTCCAGTCGGTCCAGCAGGCGGTCGTGGTACGGCTCCGCGCTGTCCGGGTCGACGCCGCCGATGGTGGCGAAGTACCGGAGATTCTCACGCACCGTGAGCCGCCAGTAGTCGTTGCGCGCACCCTCCAGCATCGCGTCGACGTGGGCGTAGGCCCGTCGGGGGTGGCGGCGCACGTCGATGCCGTGGACGTGGACCTCCCCCTCGTCGGGGACGACCATCCCGAGGATCGACTTGATGAGCGTCGTCTTGCCGGCCCCGTTCGGTCCCAGCAGCCCGACGACCGACCCCGACTCGATGGTGAACGACACGTCGTCGACCGCCGTCACCGCCTCGTCGCCGGCACCGAACCGCTTCGTCACGCCGGCGACGCTGACCGCCGGGTCGGTGGTGGCTGTCGAGCCGTCGGTGGCGGGGTCAGGGTCGTCGGACGACGCCGGGGGACCTCCCGGCACTCGTCCGTCTCGCGCTGTCATCGACCGGGATACGGGACCGACCGGGATAAGCGCGGTGTCGGCCGGCCCGTGGCAGTCGGTCGCTCAACCACGCAGTCGGCGCGCGGCGACGGCGAGACCGCCGAGCAGGACGACCGAGAGCGCGGCGAAGTCGGTCAGGTCCGTCAGTCCGATCTCGCCGGTCACGACCATCAGCCCGAGAAACAGCCAGATCGCGACCAGCGCGGCGAAGACGAGTGTCAACCCGCGAACCGCCGTGTCCGCCTTCGGATTCGAAGTGTAGGCCATGCCGGAACTGTGTGATTCGGTACCATAATCTTTCCGTGCAACGCAGTGTCGCCGATCCCTGCCGTCCCCGCCGCGAATCAGCCTCTACCCGCGACCGCCACGGTCGCCCCGGCGAAGAGCGCAGAGAGCGCCATCGAGACGGCGAGGAGGGTGAAGCCGGCCCGGAAGCCGAGCGTGTCGGCGACGAACCCGACCACGGCGGGCGCGACCGCACCGACGCCCATCAGCAGCGTCCGGACGAGGCCGAGGCCGCCGCCGGCCACGTCCTCCGGGAACTCCGCCGAGAGGTACGCACCCCGGATCGGTCGGAAGCCGTGACTCCCGAGGCCGAAGACGACGACTGCGGCACCGAGCGCGAGGACGCCCGCGCCGGTCAGCGCGACCAGTCCGACGAGCGCGACCGCCGCCAGCGAGAGCACCCCGACCGAGAGCGTGAGTCGCCCGAACCGATCCGACAGGCCGCCGCTGACGACCTGCACGACGCTCGCCGCGAAGAGGACGCTGTAGAGCAGTGAGCCGGTCGTCTCGGTGAGGTTCCCGGCCTCGACGAGGTACAGCGGGAGGAAGGCGACCACGCCGTTGTAGGCGAACGCGAAGGTGAGCGTCACGAGGACGAACAGCTGAAACCGCCTCTCGCGGAACGGCCCGAGATACGACCGGATCGACAGTTCGCCGACCGCGTCCCGGAGGCGCTCGTCCCGCCCGGCGCGGCGCGGGACGCGCGTCCGGAGTGCGAGCACGAGACCAAGACCGATCACGCCGCAGGCGACGAAGACGGTTCGCCAGTCGCCGAGCGAGAGCGCCGCGACGACCGCCGCCGGGGCGACCACGCCGCCGACCGTGCCGAAGGTGTCGAAGACGCCCAGCGCTCTGCCGGTCCGGTCGGGGTAGAGGCGGGTGAGCAGGCGCACCGAGACGGTCTTGTGGACGCCGGTGCCGAGGCCGACGAGGACCATCCCGACGAGGAGTAGGGGGACCGAGGCCGGCAGGAGGAAGACGGCCGCACCCGCCACGGCGAGCAGTGCCCCGACCGCGACGACCCGCACGTCGTCGAGTCGGTCGGCGAGCGCGCCGCTGGGGAACTGCATCAGCGAGTAGAGGAGCATCATCACGGCGTAGGCGACCCCGAGCAGCGTGTTCGGGACGCCGAGTTGCGTCTGGAAGGTCGGGAACAGCGCGGGGAACGCGTACCGGAGCAGTTTGGCGATCAGCCAGATTCCGCCGGTGACGACCATCGGCTCGTAGCCGACGAAGTCGGTCGCTCGACGTGACCGCCCTCCGAGCATCTGAGTGGTGTGTCTGGAGACGGTGGTGATAAAGGCGGCGTGTCGCTGGTGGGAATCGGTTGGTGATCGTGGCCGGGTAGTTGGATGTGAGTGTGACGACTACCGGCTCGGTGTTCGTATCGCAGACCGCGACAACGTCAGTACAGCAGACCGCGACCGCACCAGCACAGCAGACCGCAACCGCACCAGCAACGCGACGATTGCTAGCGCGAGGAACCGCCACCGCGACAGCACCGCACCTCACCCTCCCCAGCCTCGGCGAGGGTTCTCCGCACCGCCCACCCTCGCCTCCCTCGCACGCGTCGAAGTCGCGCGCGCCGACCGCAGGGGTGGGTCGTATCGCTTCCGATGTAAAAATATAAAACGATACGTTCGTATATTTCTCAACCTGTAACCAGCCGTAACCCACCGGGTCGAACGGCCCGACACCAGTCGAACGGGCTGGCGCGACACCTCGGCGACGGGGGGTCGCCTCGGGCGAGCCTCGTGTCGCGCACTTCGCCGGGATGCACCCGGCTCAAGCAAGCCGACGGGTTCAGGTAGGCAGTCGCGCTGAAACCGACTGGTCCACCGGGAGTTGCGTGAGTCCCCGCAAAGTCCTCGGGTGGGACTGAAAGGGGCCGACCGCTCGACCCGGCCCCGACGCACTAAGCACTGGACTGAGGGCTGGCGGCCTCGGCCGCCAGCCCGAGGGAAGCGCGCAGGAAGTCGCGGCCGGTCGAGCGGTCGGGGGCTTTCACCGCTCGTCGTCCACGACCCACCCGGCAGAACCAGCCTCACGAAACCGATTCCAAGCCACGTTCTCTCTACCCTATTCGACCACAGCCACACCCCGACAGGCAGTCGCCGACAACCCATCCGGCCACGCCGAGGTCACCGGTCGCCACGAGTCACCCGCGTCGCCGGTCCGGTACAGTCCCCGATTACTCACGGCGTACAGTTCGCCCGCCTGGTCGCCGGCGACGAACACCGGTCGAGTCACGCCCTCGCCGGTCGGCAGGCCCCGGTCGTCGAGTCGCTCCCACGACCCCGTCTCGTCCCAGTCGTCCCGCCGGTAGACGTGTGTGTCGGCCCGCGAGGCCGTGTGTGCCGCGTAGGCTCCCGACGCCGCCGAGAGCAGTACCGTGTCCGGGTCGCCGGGGTCGACGGCGACACTCCAGCAGTAGCGGTGGTCCAGGCCGGTCTGCGGGGCCGTCCAGTTCTCGCCGCCGTTCGGACTGCGAGCGAAGCCGTCGCCCCCGGCACAGTACACTGCGGCCGGGCGGTCCGGGTGGATCGCCAGACTGTGGGTGTCCCTGCGGGACCCTGGCGGGCGGTCACGCCACGTCTCCCCCCGGTCGCGGGTCGTCACCAGCGCGCCCGCTTCGACTGCGACGAACAGGTGTTCCGGATCGCGTGGATCGACTTCCAGCCACCGGACGTGGTGGGTGTGTGGCCGGGGTGGGAACGCCCACTCGCCGCTGGACGGTAGTGCAGTCAGATCGGCCGGCGTCGACTCCCACGTCTCGCCGGCGTCCGTCGAGCGGTAGACCGCACTCGGCTCCGTGCCGGCCCACAGTTCGGTCGGGTCCTGCGGGTTCTCGGCCAGCGCGGTCACGGCGTCCGACTCGATGGTGTCCGCGCCGAGGCGGGTCCACGTCTCCCCGCCGTCGGTCGATCCGAGCAGACCGTCTTCCAGCGTTCCGACCAGCAACCGCTCCGGACTACTGGCCGCGACACACTCCAGCCGACTCGACCCCGGTCGTGTCACCCGTGGTTCGTCGCCGTCCACGACGACCAGTCGGTCGTCTATGCCGGCGAATATCGTGGTCATAGGTGACGTAGTGCGTGGAGGGGCAAAAACGTCCCACCCGTTCACGCCTGCTTCGGCCCGTGGTACGTCCCCGCCGGCGCATCGACGTCCGGCGAGAGCCGGTCGCTCACCGCCGACCCGATGGCGATGCCGGGCTTGCCGGCCAGCGACGCGAGACAGAGGCCGACCGTGTAGGCGTCCCGCTGGAGCCACGCGGCGCGGGCGAACGCGGTGATCGCACCGGCCGACCACACCCTGTCGGCGAGGCGCGTCCGCCCCTCGAACAGGTAGGTCCCGACCAGCGCCTGCCGACGCACCCAGTCGGGAGAGTCGTCGTACAGATCGGCGTACTCGTCCAGGAGCTGCATCCGACCCTCGACGAGGCCGAGCGAGGAGCCGCGCGAACGTTCGCCGTCGGTCCCGCCTCCGCCGCCGTCGGCGGAGCCACGAACCACCAGCGGGTCGGCCACGAAGTCGAACTCGGTCCGCCGGGCGAGTTCGACCGTGTACGCCAGGTCGTCACCGCCGGGGCGCTCCGGAGCGGGGAAGACGGTCGAGAGTGCCGACCGCCGGAGCAACATCGTCGTCGTCTGGCAGGGGTAGAGGTCGAACGCCAGCGCACGGTGGAGAACCTCGCCGCGCGCCTCGGGGTCGGGTGTCACGACCCGACCGTCCTCGAAGCACATCCCGCAGTAGACGACGCCGACCTCGGGACGGGAGTCGAACGCCGCGACCTGTCGAGCCAGCTTCTCGGGCCGCAGTCGGTCGTCGTCGTCCAGCAGTTGGACGAACTCGCCCGACGTGGCTTCGACGCCGGCGCTCCTGGCGGCGTTCGACCCCCGGTTCTCGTCGAAGGCGAGATACCGGGCGTCGAAGTCGGCGACGACCGACTCGGCGTGGCGCTCGCCCGAGTCGTCCACGACGACCGTCTCTATCGCGGGGTAGGTCTGTGCCGCCACGCTGTCCAGCGCGGCCCGGAGACGCTCGTTCCGGAAGTGCGTCGGGATCACGACCGAGACGGTCGGTGTGTCGGTAGCCGGCGAGTCGGCGGTGTCGTGCCGGGCCGCGTCGTCACCGACAGCCCCGACTGGCGCGTCGCCGGTGTTCGGCTCGTCGTCCGGCGACGACTCGCCGACCGTGTCGGTGGGCGCGTGCGAGTCGGTCGGTCGGTCACTGTCTGCTGTCATGGCGGTCGGTGGCTGGATCACGGCGTGTCGTCGGTCGCCGGGGGTGCTCACAGAGCGTCGAGGTGACGGCTCACTCGACCGTGACGAGGCGTCTCGCGGGTTTGGTTATCTGCGACCTACCGCGCCGTCTGTCGTCTCGCTCGTGGCTGTCAGTCGCTCACTCACCGTCGCCCTCTCCACCGTCTGCCACACCCTCCGGGAGTTCGACGGTGACGGTGTAGGTTCCGGGTCCGTAGCTGTCGGTCTCGGCGTCCGCGAGCGTCTGGTTCATCGACCGGGAGAAGCCCGGACCGGATTTCTCGTAGGCGGCAAAGGTGAGTTCCACGTCGTCACAGCCCTCCGCGACCGTGAAGGTCGCCGAGGCAGTCTCGCCGTCAGGACCGAGTTCGAATCGGTCCGCGAGCACACACTCGCGCAGTTCGTCCTGCGGCGTGGCGGTCCCGTGGTCCGTCAGGCCGTCCACGTCGGTCCCGTGCGCGAACCGGAGCAGTCGGTCCTCGCTCTCGGTCTCGTCGCCGTAGAAGCCGTTGTCGGCGTGGGGGCCGAGTCGCTCGTACGGTTCGCCGCCGAGCAGGTCGAGTTGGTAGTAGGTCATGACCGGACCGACATCCGCCGCGTCGGCGACGACTGCACCGGTCTCGTTCGTGAGTGGCTGGTCCTCACTTCCACCGGACGTGACGAACCGGAACTCGCCGTCCTGCGGGTCGTCGGCGTGGAGGACAGCCCAGAGTCGCTGGCCCTCGGTGAGTTCCTCGCGGTCGAAGGTCCGACCCGGCACGTCGAACAGGTCGACAGTCGTCTCGGCTCCGTCAGCGTGCGCGACACCGATCACGTTCTCCGGACCGGCCGTCGCCGGGGGTTCGTCGTAGATCGCCACGAACGCGGGAGTCGAGCGGTTGATCGCGTCCACGACGACCGTCTCGCCGTTCGTGCGCTGATCCGGGAAGCCGACCTCCGGCGGACTCGGCTCGGGCGTGTCCTGTACCGCGACGGTGATCTCGGCGGTACCGACGTTGCCGTACTCGTCGGTCATCGTCACCCGGAAGGTCAGGAACTCCTCGGCCCCCTCGGTGAGTTCCGGCGCGACGAACTGTGCGCCGTACTCGGTGCGGTCGTCGGCCGGTTCGTCGGCGACTTTCGTCGCCTGCGGCCCCGCGATCTGTGTCGTCGTCACGTCGACTATCTCGCCACTGCGATCGAGAATATCGACGAAGATGTCGATGTCGTCTCCTTCCGTGTAGAGTTCCTCGGCGACGAACGCATCGATGTTCGGCGGTTCGCCGACCTGCACGAACGCGGTCTCGGCGACCGGTTCGCCCGCCTCGCGGTACGGGTCGTCGTCGCCGGCAGTCAGGTCGCTCACGGTCGGGGCGGGGTCGGCGGTCCCGTCACCGTCGGTGTCGCGGTAGGCGACGACCGTCGCGTTCTGACTCGCCGGGAGTTCGGTCACCGGGAACGCCACGTCGTCGGTCGTCCCGCTCGGGAGGAGGTCGCTCGTGGCGACCAGCGTCCCGTTGTCGGCGTACAGCGCGAGGAAGCCGCCGTCGCGGAGCGTCGTCGAATCGACCGTCACGAAGTCCTCCTCGATCTGGAACAGCGTCTGGTCGCGGAAGTCGATCGTCGCGTTCGGCTCGGGTTCCGGTTCGACGACGGTGACGGTCGCCGAGTCGGCGATCACCGCGCCGTTCTCGTCGGTGAACTGCTGGTCGAGTTGCCGGTTGCTCGTCAGATAGTCGAACTGGTCGTCCTCGTACAGATCGACGTGGAGCACGGCCCACAGCGTCCCGCTCTCGGTGAGATTCTCGCGGTCGAAGGTTCTTCCGGGCACGTCGAATAGATCGACGGTCGTCGGGCCGTCCTCCTCGGCGGGTGCGACCCCGACGACGTTCTCTGGACCGGCAGTTGCGGGCGACTCGTCGTAGATGGCCACGAACGCGTCCTGATAGCTCTCGATCGACTCGACCACGACCGACTCGCCGGTCGTCGTCTGGTCGGCAAAGGAGACGGTCGGCGTCTCCGGGTTGGCCGAATCGACGTTCACCGTGATCTCCTCTGAGCCGGTGTTCCCGACCCCGTCGGTGACGTTCACCCGGAAGGTGAGTCGTTCGGTGAGTGCGACGTCGGGGTCGTCCGGTCCCTCGACCTCGTCGGGCGCGACGAACTGCGCGACGAGACTGGGTTCGAAGCCGTCCGGCGGCACGTCGCGGAGTTTCTCCGCCTGCGTCCCGTCGACCTGTGTCGTGTTCACCGAGGTGACCCCGCCGTTCGCGGAGTCGACGTCGACGTAGATCGAGATCGTCTCACCCTCGCTGTACTCCTCTTCGAGGGTGAAGAGGTCGAACTGCGGTGGGTCGGTCGCTTGCTGGCTGGCTGTGCCCCCGGCGTCGAGTGGATCACCGACGGCCACGCCTGCCACGACGAGGGCGAGACAGAGGACGAGGACGGCGGCTGTTGATCGGAGCATGGGAAGTGACGACCGAGTGCTCGGCGTGGCTGCCGCCCGCAGATCGTCGGTCGGTCGACACGAAGCGAGAGAGGGGGATAGTTATCCGACTGTTACTGTCGGAAAACGCTGTCTTTATGCCTCGCTGGCCGGCGAGCAGTGTGGCGAAATCCGCGTCGGTAGTCGCTGGCTACTCTTCGTCGTCGGGCAGTTCGACGGTGACGGTGTAGGTCCCTGGCCCGTAGCTGTCGGTCTCGGCGTCCACGAGGGTCTGGTTCATCGACCGGGAGAAGCCCGGACCCGGTTTCTCGTAGGCGGCGAAGGTGAGTTCCACGTCGTCACAGCCCTCCGCGACGGTAAACGTCACCGAGGCGGTCTCCTCGTCTGCGGTCACTTCGAGCCCCGTCTCGACACAGGCGCGGAGGTCGTCGTTCGGCCACGCGGCGTCGACCAGCGTCAGGCCGTCGACGTCGTTCCCGTGGGCGAACCCGAGGAGTCGGTCCTCGTTCTCGGTCTCGTCGCCGTAGAAGCCGTTGTCGGCGTGCGGGCCGAGTCGTTGGTACGGCTCGCCGCCGACGAGGTCGAGTTGGTAGAACACCTGCGGCTCCGGCACGAACGTGAACTGTCTCTCGTCCGACACGGGGCCGTCGTCACCGACGTACGGGCCGTCGTCCGCGCCGTCGCTGGTCGCGAAGTCGAACGTCCGGTCGTCGTCCGTGTCGCGGTGGAAGACCGCGTACAGCGTCTGCGTCTCGGTGAGGGTCTCGCGGTCGAAGGTCCGGCCCGGCACGTCGAACAGCGGGAACGTCGTGCGGAACGAGGTGCCGTCCGGCGTCCCCGGCCTGACGATTCCCTCGTACGTTCCCGGCCTGATGTAGTTCGTCACGCCGATCACGTCCTCGGGACCGGCCGTCGTCGGTGGCTCGTCGTAGATTGCGACGAACCCACCCTCGGTCGAGGAGATATCCCCGAGCGTGGCGTTCCGGCCGTCGGCGTCTACCGAACGGAAATCAACCGAGGCGGTCGGGGTCGCGGGTGCCGGTTCGATCACCACGTCGATGGTCTCGGTGACGGTGTTGCCGTAGATGTCGGTGTACGTCGCCCGGAAGACGAGTGTCGTCGGCTGCTCGACCGCCGGGGCGACGAACTGTCCGCCGCCGTACCCGATAGCCCCGGGGGCTTCGTCGGAGATGCGAGTGGCGTTCGGTCCGGCGACCTGCGTGACCGGGACGCCCTCGTTAGAGATGACGTAGTTGCTCACACGTGCGGTGATAGTCACGATGCTCCCCTCGACGAAGGCGTCCGGCCCATAGGTGTCGAGGTAGGTGTCGAGATCGAGTCGCGTGTTCACGAACAGTGTGACAGCTGCCTCCTCGGTCACTGGCACGCCGTCGACTCGATACGGGTCGTCTTCGGCGGTCCCGAGATCGGTGCGGTTGCCGGCCGCCTCGGCAGTCCCGTCGCCGTCGCTATCCCGGTATGCGACGACCGTGACGTTCTGTGTCCGGTCCAAGAGATCCCGTTCGAACGCGACGTCGGTGTAGTCACCCGGTGGACTCGGGTCGGTGGTGTCGACGAGGCCGCCGTCCTCGTCGTACAGCGCGAGGAAGCCGCCGTCCGGCAGGGTGGCCGAGGCGACGCGCACCCGGTCGGAGTAGACGAAGGCGTTGACCTGCTGATCACGGATGTCGACTGTCGCCGTCTCCGCTTGGATCGTCGCGTCCCCGGAGAGACCGAGGTCCGTTAGGCCGATCGCGTGTGTACCGCCGACGGCTCCAGCAACAGGAGCGAGTACCAGGAGGAGCGTGAGTGTGACCGCGAGCGAGGCTCTGTGTGGGCGCATACCGTGACACGAGCCATCGGAGACAAAGCTAATCGGTCGTTAGTGTCGAAAGAAGTCGGGTCGGGCGAGCGACCCGGAGGTGCTCAGGCCGATTCCTCGCCGTCGGGCAGTTCCACGGTCAGCGTGTAGGTGCCGGGGCTGAAGGTGCCGGAGTCGCTCTCGACGAGCGTCTGGGTGGCACCCGGATCGAAGCCGGGACCGGGCTTCTCGTAGACCGCGAGCGTCAGCGTCTCCTCACAGCCGTCTTCGACCGTGAAGGTGATCGACGCCGTGTCGCCGTCCTGGTTGATGTGGCCGTAGGTCACACACTGCCGCAGTTCCTCGCTGGGCCACGCGGTGTCCTTCGAGGTGATGCCCTCGTCGCTGTTGCCGTGCGCGAACCGGAACAGGCGGTCCTCCTCGGCGTAGAAGTCGTTCCCGGACTCCGGGCCGAGTTGCTGGTAGGCCGAGCCAGCGACGAAGTCGAGTTGGTAGTACACCGTCTCCGGTTCCTCCGCCTCGACCGTCACCTGTGCCGTGTCGATCACCGGTCCGTCCACACCGAGGTACGGGCCGTCCACGTCTGCGCCGGTCGCCACGAAGTCGTAGACCTCGTCGCCGTCGCTGTCGAAGTGCGGCATGGCGATCAGCGTCTGCTCGCCGGCCGGCAGGCTGTCGTCGCCGAACGTCGCGCCGGGCACGTCGAACAGCGTCACCTCGACGTTCTCGTGAGTCCCGGGCGAGAGGTAGCCCGAGACGCCGACGACACTGCCGAGTGCGTCGCCGTCGAACAGGCTGTCGTTGTGGATGGCGACGAAGCCACCCTCGGACATCGTGACCGACTCGACCACGACGGTCGTCCCGTCGCTCGTCTGGTCCGCGAAGGTCACGTCCGCGCTCGGTTCCGGCGGTGCCGCGTCGTCTTCGACGGTGACGTTCACCGTGTCCGTGTCGCTGTTGCCGGCGGTGTCGGTGACGGTCAGCTCGAAGCTGACGACGGTGTCGTCGCTGACACTCGGGGCCTCGAACTCCGGCGTCGCGGTGTCGCCGTCGGTCAGCGCTCCCACGTCGGGGCCGGCGGTCTGCTCCCACGCGTAGGTCAGATCGTCACCGTCCGGGTCGCTAGAGCCGGTGCCGTCGAGTTCGACGGTGTCGTCCTCCTCGACGGTCTGGTCGTCGCCCGCGTCGGCCATCGGCGCGGCGCCGACGGTCACGTTCGCGGACTCGGTGACGGGTTCACCCTCGACCGAGTACGGGGCGTCGTCGCCGCCGAGTTCGGGGGTGCCATCACCGTCGTCGCGGTAGGGGATGACCGTCAGTTCCTGTGACTCGGTGAGCGTCGGACTCACCGGGACGGCGACGTTCTCGCTCGCGCCGACTGGCAGGAGCGCGGACGTGCCGACCAGCGCGTCCGACTCGTTGTAGACGCCGAGGAAGCCGCCGTCGGGCAGGAACACCGAGCTGATCTCGACGCTCGTGCCGTCGGTGGACTGGTCCTCGAAGACGAGGTTCAGCGTCTCACTCCCCTCGCCGGGTTCGCCGACGCCGTACTCGGTGGAGACGGTCGTCGACGCGCCCGGGTCGAGGGTGCCGAGGTCGTAGTAGAGCAGGCCGGCGCTGTCGCCGGACTCTTGGCTCACGTTGTAGAACTCGGTGTTCGGATTGGTCGTGTAGTCGTAGGGTGTCGAGAAGGCGAAGCCCCAGTCGACGAACTGGACGCGCGTCGGCTGGGTGATCGTGTTCGCCTGCCCGACGAGGGTCGGTTCGGGGACCGTGTCGTAGGTCTTCCACGAGTCGAACGCCGGGTCGTCGTACGTCACCTCGTTGGTGACGACTTCGCCCTCCAGCCAGATCGGACTGCCGTCCTGTTCTGCGACCTGGTAGTCGAACAGGAACCGCGTGTTCACGTCGTGGGCCGTGTCGTCGGTGTTCTCGACGTCCACGTCGAACCGGGCGAGTTGGCCGTCGAGCGTGATCGTCTGCGTGACGACGACGCCCTCGGGCAGGGTCCACTCGGTGACGATGGTGTTCTCGTCGACGGCGGTCGGGCGCTGGGTCACGTACGGATCCATCGACTCGCTCGCGCCGAAGATGTCGGCACTGGTGTAGTTCGTCCCGTCCACCTGCACCGTCAGGTACGAGGTGCCGGGGAAGCCGGAGCCGAACAGCAGGTCGGCGTTCTCACCCTCCAGTTCGGTCTGGAGGGTGAACGTCCCGACGTCGACCGAGCCGTTGTTCACGTAGAGCACCAGGTCGTCGTTCGAGACGTTCAGGCCGGTGAACGGCTCCGGCGAGACGTCGAGTGGTTCCGGGTTGGTCTGTACCGCGCTGGACTGTACTGTCGCGGGACCGGTGAGTGGCTCACCGTCCGCGTTCGCGGGAGCCGCGACCACGCCTGCCGTGGCTCCGGCCGTGAGGAGACCGAGGCAGACGAATGCGACGAGTACCCCGCGCAGCGTCTGAAAGGATGTATCGTGTGTCATTGTGGTTGGTACTCCCCCGTCGGCCTGCCTCCCGTGGTGACCGCCGCCGGACTACCGCGACGATCACGAGCGACCGCCGCGACACCCCGCCGGCCGTCGGCCCACCCGACTGCAGTGCCGGCCGGCTGGCTACCAGCCATCCTGTTTCCGACCCAACTGGATTGTTATGGACGGACTACCGGGGGCTCACGCCCGCACTACGGGCTGTAGGCTCGATAGCACCGGCACCGACCGGGACGCCAGCGCCGGCCGCCAAGCGAGCAGGATCGCGGGCCCGGCGACACGGGATCGGATAAGCAGACCTTTCGGGCGACGCCGAGCCGATCAGAAGTCGCGTCGCTCGCCCGGCAATCGATCGATTAGCTCGACTGGCGGAGCACTGAACGAGTCGTGTGTGAAATGAAAAGTGCCGTTCTCAGTCGTCGCTCGGAGCCTTCGCGGGCTTCCGCCGGTCGGAACGCGGCCCCTCCATCTCCACGTCGGGGAGCAGATCACGCAGGTAACGACCGGTGTAGGAGTCCTCGCTCCGGGCGACCGCCTCGGGGGTGCCGGTGGCGACGACCTGGCCGCCGGCCTCGCCGCCCTCGGGCCCGAGGTCCAGCACGTTGTCCGCGTTCTTCACCAGGTCCAGTTCGTGTTCGATGACGACGACCGTGTTCCCGTTGTCGGTCAGGCGGTGGAGCACGTCGATCAGCTTTCGCTCGTCTTCCTTGTGGAGGCCGGTCGTCGGTTCGTCCAGCAGGTAGAGCGTGTTGCCCGAATCCTTCTTGCCGAGTTCCTCCGCGAGTTTGACGCGCTGGGCCTCCCCGCCAGAGAGCGTCGTGGAGGGCTGGCCGAGTTGCATGTAGCCGAGTCCCACGTCCTTCAGCAGTTTGAGTCGACGGCGGATCTGTGAGTTCGACTCGAAGAAGTCGTGGGCCTCGTCGACCTCCATCTGGAGCACGTCGGCGATGGTCTTCCCTTTGTACGTCACGTCCAGCGTCTCGTCGTTGTACCGGTCGCCGTCACACTCCTCACACGGGACGTACACGTCCGAGAGGAAGTTCATCTCGATCTTCACCGTGCCCTGCCCGCCACACTCCTCACACCGGCCGCCCTTGACGTTGAACGAGAAGCGCCCCTTCTTGTAGCCGCGCTGTTTCGAGAGCTTCGTCTCGGCGAACAGTTCCCGGACGTAGTCGAAGACGCCGGTGTAGGTCGCCGGGTTCGACCGCGGCGTCCGGCCGATGGGCGACTGGTCGATGAGCCGGACGGTCTCGATCTCCGCTATTCCTTCGATGGCGTCGTGCTCGCCCGGATCGACCGACGTGTTGTCGTTCATCTCGCGGGCGAGTCCCTTGTAGAGGATGTCGTGCATCAGCGTCGACTTGCCCGACCCGGAGACGCCCGTGATGGCGGTGAACTGCCCCAGCGGGAGCGACACGTCCAGATCCTTCAGGTTGTGTTGGCGCGCGCCGAGGATGCGGAGTTCGCCGTCCGCCTCCCGGCGCTCTTCGGGCACCGGAATCTCCTTGCGACCCGAGAGGTAGTCGGCCGTCACCGAGTCGTCGCTGGCGACGATCTCGTCGAAGTCGCCGTGGGCGACGATCTCGCCGCCGCGCCGACCGGGACCGGGGCCCATGTCGATCACGTTGTCCGCCCGGCGCATCGTCTCCTCGTCGTGTTCGACGACGAGCAGGGTGTTGCCGAGGTCTCGCAGGCCTTCGAGGGTGTTCAGCAGGCGGTCGTTGTCGCGCTGGTGCAGTCCAATCGAGGGTTCGTCCAGCACGTACAACACGCCGACCAGCCCGGAACCGACCTGCGTGGCGAGGCGGATTCGCTGACTCTCGCCACCCGAGAGGGTGGAGGCCTCCCGGTCGAGCGTGAGGTAGTCCAGCCCGACCTCACACATGAAGCCGAGGCGGGCGCGAATCTCCTTCAGAATCTCCTCGGCGATGGTCCGTTCCCTGTCCGTGAGGTCGGCTTCCATCTCCTCGAAGTGCTCTAAGGCGTCGCCGATGGACAGTTGGTTGACCTCGGTGATCGAGGTGCCGTCCACGAGGACGGAACGGGACTGTGGCTTGAGGCGCGTGCCCTCACAGTCGGGGCAGGTCGTGACGGCCATGTACTCCTCGATGTGCTCGCGGGTGCCCTTCGAGTCCGTCTCGACGTGCCGGCGTTCGAGGTTCGGGATGACGCCCTCGAACCGCTTGGTCTTCCGGCGCGTCCCGTTCTTCGTCTGGCGGGTGAACTCCACCTGTCGGTCGGTGCCGTAGAGGAACTGCCGCTGGACGTCGTCGGCCAGTTCGTCCCACGGCGTCGAGACCGAGACGCCGAAGTGTTCGGCGACGTTGTCGATGCGGGTCCGGTAGTACGATCGGTTGTAGCTCCACGCCTCGAAGACGTGTTTCAGGGGCTTGGTGGGGTCGGTGACGACGAGGTCCTCGTCGACCTCCTTCGTCTCGCCGATGCCCTCACACTCCGGGCAGGCCCCGTGGGGGCTGTTGAACGAGAACGACCGTGTCTCGATCTCCGAGAAGTCGATGCCGCAGTGCGTGCAGGCGAGTTCCTCGGAGAACTCGACGACGAGACGCTCGTCGTCGTCGCCCGCGAGGTCGCCGGTCGCGCGGGCTTCGGTGCCGAGGTGGAACCCTTCCGGCGGGTCGGGGAGGATGACCTTCAGCACGCCGTCCGCTTCTTCGAGGGCGGTCTCCACGGAGTCGGTGATCCGTGATCTGGCTTCGACGCTGACCTTCACGCGGTCGACGACCACGTCGACGGTGTGGTCGTAGTTCTCGTCCAGATCGGGTTTGTCGACGGTCAGGTCGTACTCCTCGCCGTCGACCTCGACGCGGGAGTAGCCCTCGCTCACGAGGTCGTCGAACAGGTCCTCGAAGGCCCCCTTCTGGTCGCGGACGACCGGCGCGGCGATCTTGGCGCGGGTGCCCTCCGGGAGTTCGAGGATGCGCGTCACCATCTGCTGGGCGGACTGCTCGCCGACCTCGCGGCCGCACTCGGGGCAGTGCGGCGTCCCGACGCGGGCGTACAGCAGGCGCAAGTAGTCGTGGAGTTCGGTGACGGTCCCGACCGTCGAGCGGGGGTTGTTGGCGGCGTTCTTCTGGTCGATGGAGATGGCCGGCGAGAGCCCCTCGACCGACTCGACCTGCGGTTTGTCCATCTGCCCGAGGAAGTTCCGGGCGTACGCGGACAGCGACTCGATGTACCGGCGCTGGCCCTCGGCGTAGACGGTCTCGAACGCGAGCGAGGATTTGCCCGACCCCGACAGCCCCGTGACGACGTTGAACTTCTCCCGTGGGATTCGCACGTCGAGGTCCTTGAGGTTGTGTTCCTCGGCACCTCGAACCTCGATGTAGTCCTTGCTCATCTGAAGCGTGCTATGGGCGGTAGCTCCGAATACCCATCGGTTCCGGTACCGCGTCGAGAAGAGACCGCGCGGCGACCGTGCTCAGGACAGCTTCTGTCGGGCGATGTTGATGCCGGTCGGGGTGATGATGAGCTGGTCGTCACCCTTCTGGACGATGTCGCCGTCCACCTCGGCGGCGACCTGCTGGAGTTCGTCGATGATGTGCTCGGCGGTGGAGTCCTGCGTCCGCAGGCGCGTGATGTCCGCGATGACGAAGTCGCCGTCATAGACGGCGTCCTTGATGGCGATCACGTCGCGCTGGTCGCCGATCTCCGCGATGTGTACCTGCATCCCCGCTTCCCCCCGGGCGGTGTCGAAGTCGTCGAGGTCGAGTTCGACGTAGTCCTCAGTGGAGTGGTTCTCTCCGTTACTGAGGATTTTGCTCATAATTCCCATAGCAACGATACCGGGCAGTGGGACATTAGTTCTTACGTCAGACGGAGGGATGACACCGGCTGTGGGCGGTTCTGTCGAGGCGGTGCCTTCGTCTCTCGGGATCACGCACAGAAGCGCTCGCCGCCCGGATAGAGCTCCTGTTGTACACTCACGAGTCGCGTCTCCTCCGGCGAGACGAGGTACCGGGTCTCGGTGGCCGCCCCGTCCACGGCGTCGGTCGGGTCGTCCGACGGGCCGCAGGCGAACTCCATGCTGTACCCGACCTGGACCGACACGAGCACGCCGGACTCGGTTCGGTTCACGACCGAGTAGGTCGCCGGTCGCAGGATGCCGAAACTGAGGTCCGTCAGGTCCTCCCAGTCGCTCGTCTCGGCGCTGATGCGCTGCTTCTCGGCCGCGATGGCGCGCTCGCCCGCCGTGGCGTTCGAGAGTTGCACCGTCGGCGTGGGTGAACTGGTCGGGGGCGCCGTCGTCTGTGACTGAGTGGGCGTCGGGGTCGTCTCCGATTGGGTGGGCGTCGCCGGCGGGCCGCCGGCACAACCGGCGATCAACACCAGGAGACAGAGGAGCAACGACAGTCCGGAGCGGTGCATCGATCGGTCGGTCTTCGCTCGGGAGTAAATCTCTTCTGGGCCACCCGCACCGTCACCGGCCTCGCTACGACCGGGGCACCACTCGCTTCCGGGGCCCGTCGAACAGACTCTCCAGTCCGACACCCAACCGGTCGTCGGTGATCGCCATGCTCTCGGCCTGCTCCGCCGTGCCGGTGATCGCCCGCACCGCGTCCACGTTCTCCGGGATCACGTCCGATTCCTGGTGGATCGACTGGAACAGGTACAGATCACGCCCCTCCATCGAGATGGAGCGCTCCCAGATGCAGTTCTCCCAGAGGTCCCCGCGCGGCCGACCGGTGTCCATGGCGAACTCCTTCAGTTTCCCCGTGCCGTCGATACGGGCCACTTCCGGGACGACGAACAGGCGCGGTTCCTCGCTGAGCAGGCGGCGGACCTCCTCGGCGTCTGGCGCGGACTCCAGCGTGACGTTGACGCTGTGGAGGTGCATCAGGGTCGCCGGGACCTTCACGCCGAGGGTGTCGATTGCCAGATCGGGGAAGATGGTCTGCACGTCCGGGCCGTGGTGAGACGGAATCTCGACCGGGTCGGGGAGGATGTCGTTGATCGGGCCGCGTGAGGTCTGGCCGGGGTCGCCGCCCCGCCGGACGAGCGTGACGCGCGCCTTCTCGACGCCGTACTCCTCGCGGAGCGGTGCGAGCAGGCGGGAGAGTCCGGTCGTGTTGCAGGAGACGACGCGGACGAACTGGGCACCCTCGGCGTCGTCGTAGTTCGCACGGGCGACGAAACTCGTGTCGGCGACGTCGGCGTCCTCACCCCCTTGAAAGATCGCCGGTGTGTCGTACCGGTCGTACAGTTCGCGGTTGGCCGCACCGATGCCGGAGGGCGTCGTATCCACGACCACGTTGCTCTTGATGACGAGGTCTTCCACGTCGCCCGCGAGATCGACACCGGCGTCGTGGAATCGGTCGGCTCTGTCGGGGATCGCGGCGTACAGCGGGTAGCCCTTGCGGACGGCGGCCTCTGCCTCGTAGTTCGGTCGGGTCTTGGCGACGCCGGCTAAGGTCATGTCGGGTTGCGCCTCCACCGCGTCGGCGACGCGTTTCCCGATCGTGCCGTAGCCGTTGACGCCTACCTGTAACATACGACCGACTCTGCGGACCACCCCGATAATACTTTCGGGCGATCAGAAAAGAAATTAACTACCCCACGAGTAAGCACCTCGTTGATTCGCCGTCGTCGTCTGTGGATTTTTCTCGACGGTGGCAGTTCGAGTGTGGCTTAGAGCGATCACGTCGGGCGAGCGACCTGACCGTCGAGTAAGAAGAACTAACGCACCCCGTCACGAAGCGAGCGACATGAGCGACCCGACACGCCGGGAGGCGGCCGAGACGGCCGTCCGGCAGTGTATGAACCTCGCCGACGACGAGTCCTGTGTCGTCGTCACGGACGACGAACGCGTCGACATCGGCGAGGCGTTGTACGAGGTGGCGAGCGAGATCACCGACGACGCCGTGATCGCCCGCTACCCGCCGGGCGACCAGCACGGCGAGGAACCGCCGGGACCGGTCGCGGCCGCGATGGCCGGGGCCGACGTGGTGCTCGCGCCGACGACCAAGAGCCTGAGCCACACCCGAGCACGGGGCCGGGCGAACGAGGCCGGTGCCCGCGTCGCCACCCTGCCGGGCATCACCGAGGAGGTGTTCCTGACGGGACTGGACGCCGACTACGAGACCATCGCGGCCCACTGCGAGTCGGTCCGCGAGCAGGTGGCTGGAGCCGAGGAGATCCGCGTCACGACCGAGGCGGGCACCGACATCACCTTCGAACCGGGCGACCGCGAGTGGCTGATGGACACCGGCATCGTCCACGAACCGGGGCAGATGTCGAACCTCCCGGCCGGCGAGACGTTCGTCAGTCCCGAGACGGCGAACGGGACCTTCGTCGTCGACGGGACGATGATGCCCCACGGCCTGCTGGACGCGGGACAGGAACTCCGCTTCGAGGTCGAAGACGGCTCCGTCACGCACGTCTCGGACGACGCGATCCGAGGGCAGATCGAGGACGCCGCCGAGGAAGTCGGTCGGGACGCCTACAACCTCGCGGAACTGGGTATCGGCACGAACGTCGGTGTGACCGAACTCGTGGGATCGGTCCTGCTGGACGAGAAAGCCGCCGGCACGATCCACATCGCCATCGGGGACGACGCCGGCATCGGCGGCGACACCGACGCCCCCCTGCATCTGGACGGCATCGTCCGCGACCCGACCGTCACCGCAGACGGCACCCCGGTCGACCTCCCACAGCCGTAATGCTCGGTGCCAGCGACGTGGAGAACCGGATCGCCCGCCACCAGCGCCGCTTCGAGGAGCGCGAGCAACTGTTCGCGGACGACCGCATCGACGACGCCGGCGTCCCGCAGTACCACGCCCGCCAGCACTCTGTCTGCCGGACACTCGGCAGTGACCACCTCGTCCTGCGGGAGGTGCCCGTCGCCCGCGTCTGGTGGAAGCGGTCGGCGCTCCACGCGCGGGACAGCGTGATCGAGTCCCGGAAGCGCCGGGTCGCCGGGAAGGACCCCGACTGGCCGACCGAACCGCAACTGTGTCAGAACGGTCTCCACGCGGCTACCGTCTCCCGGCGCGAGGAGGTCCAGTCGGAACTGGCCGAGACGGCCCGCGAGATGGATTCGAGTTACCTGCTGGCGTTCGACAGCGCTCTGCTCCGGACGAAGTACTTCCGCGCCCGGTTCACGGCCGCGCTGGTGACCGACGACGACGAGTGGCGCTGGCTCAGAAAGTACCGGTCGCTGGTCGCGGAGTTACCCGACGAGAAGCGCCCGTACTTCGAGCGCCGGACGAAGGTGTTCGCGGGCATCGCCAACCGGAACACGGCGACGGTGGAGGCGGGCATCGCGGACTTTCTGGACCTTCATCGCCGGGGGTTCGAGGGCGGGCCGGAGGACCCACGCGAGTTGGTGAATCTGCCGGCGACGTCGCTGACTCTCTTGGCGCGTGATCGCGGACTGGACGTGTCTGTGGACGCGCCGTTCGTGCCGGACTGCGCTTTTGCGGAATGATGTTTTGATGCATCTGGTTTCGGCTGGTTCGTTCGAGGTTCGAGAGCGACTGTAGTCACGGTCGTCGCGGCGACAGCATACCAGACTTTGGGAGCGCTCGGAGCCGCGACCGCGACGAATACCGCACTGCAGACCGCGACCGCGACGAATACCGCACCGCAAGCCGTGACCGCGATAGCAACCGCGACGACACCGCAGGCCGCAACCGCGACAGCAACGCTACTCGATCCGGGACAACCGGAACATTCGACCGCAGACCGCGACAGCACCAGCACCGCGACAGCACCAGCACCGCACCTCGTCCTCCCCAGCCTCGAATCGCTCTCCACACCGCCCGCGATTCTCCCTCGCGCGCGTCAGTCGCACGCGCCGAATTCTGTGTCGAGTCGGACGATTCGGGATACCTGTCGCTCGGCGCACTGGCATCGCAGAAGAAAGGTCGCGCGTCTGCGGTGCTATCTGGGTGTCGTCTGCCGACTCGATCAGGCGACCACTGCGGTCGCAGTCGCGGTCGGGGCGGCGACTGCGTTCTGCTTGCCGTTGCCTGCGTTGCCCTTCTGCGTCCCCTTTTCGGCCGACTCGACCGTGATGTCGGCGTTCAGGCGGGCGTGCTCGAAGTAGACGAACTCGTACTGCGAGGACTCGTACTCGCCGTAGAGGTCGAGTTCCGCGTCGTCGCCGTTCACGTAGTTCGCGAGTTGGGCGTCGTCGAACCGGACGACGAGACGGTCGTCCTCGGCGTCGAAGACGACCTTCTCTGCTTGGACACTGCCGACACCGGCGGCCTTCGCGGTCAGGGTGAAGCTGTCGGCCTCGACCGACTCGACGTCGCTCGGGGCGTCCAGCGTCAGCACGACCTTGCCGTTGCCGTCGGCGCGGACCTCGGCGTCACTGGCGTCGCTGTCGACGCGTTCCATCCGGCCTTCGACCTGCGGGTTCACCGTGTCGCGGGCTTCCAGATAGTCGACGACGACCGTGGCGATCAGTTTGTCCGACTCCTCGACGCGGGGTTCGTCCGCGAGCGGGTAGCCCGAGCCACCGGCCGCCATGAAGTTGTTGACGGCGACCTCGTAGGTCGCGTCCTCGTCCAGTTTCTCCCAGTCGGCCGGTTCGTCCGGCCCGGCGCGGTTCACGTACACGTCACGGATCTGCGGGCTGGCGTTCTCGTGGGGGACCCACTCGAAGCGAACCCCGGAGGTCTGCTGGCTGATCTCCTCGCCGAACTGCTGGCCGGTGTCGGACTCCAGCGTCACGACCTGACTGGCCAGCGTCTCCTTCAACTCCGCGCCGGTCAGTTCGACCGTGACCAGCGTGTTCGGGAACGGGAGCGTGTTGAACACGTCACCGCCGGTGATCGGACCGGGACCGTACTGCGAGTTGGACCGGATGCCGCCGGCGTTCGTGATCGCCACGTCGGCGTCCGCCTCGGCGCGCATCGCGTCGGTGATCAGGTTACCGTAGTTGCTCTCGCGGTGGTAGTTCGTGGCGAATCGGGCGTCGAGTTTCGTCTCGCTGACCGTGACGGTCGAGTCGAGACTCACCTCGCTACGGTAGTCGGTGATGATCCGCGAGGCGGTCTCGTTTTTCGCGTACGTCGAGGTGTCGATCAGGCGACCGTTCCACGCGGTCACGTCGCCGTTCTCGACGGTGAGGTTCAGTTCGCCGAGGTAGTCCGCGCGGGCCTCGGCTTCGGTGATGACCGTCCCGGAGGTCTCCTGTGGCGGGTAGAACTGCTCGTCGTCACCGACCGCGATCACGTCGATGGCTCCCTCGTCGGCACGAGCGAGTTCCTTCGCGTCCGGGACGCCGGTGTGGGCGAGCGCCACGACCACGTCGACGTCTTTCTGCTGCTTGAGGTAGCGGGCGGTCTCGGGACCGTCCTGCGTGTAGTCCTCCAGCGTGATGCCCTCCGCGGCGAAGTCGATGTTCGTCTTGCCGTAGGTCGCGCCACGGTCGACGAGACCGATGAAGCCGACTTTCACGCCGTCACGCTCGACGACGGTGTAGTTCTCCGTGCCGGAGAACGGTTCGCCGGTCGTGGAGTTGACGAGGTTCGACGCGAGCCACGGGAACTCAGAGTCCCGCGTGACGTTGTCGATCTCCTGCAGGCCGTAGTCGAACTCGTGGTTCCCGATCACGTCGGCGTCCGGTTGGACCGTGTTCAGCACGTCGACCGGCGCGCGGTAGGCGCTGATCGGCGAGAGTGCGTGCGGACCGATCTGGTCACCCGCACCGGCCACGACGGTCGGGTTGTCGGTGGCCGCGCGGCGCTCCTCGATCGCCGTCACCATCCGGGGGAAGCTCCCGTCTTCGGCGGCGGCGGTCTGGACGTCGTTGTAGGTCAACAGCGTCACCGTCTGCGTCTCAGTCGCGGACGCGTCCGCCGTCGAGGCGTTCGTCGTGTTCGTCGTCGTGTCGGCCGCGACCGGCGCGGGCGAGACGTCGGTCGCGGTCGGGGTCTGGTGTGTAGTCGAGGCGTCTGTCGCGATCGCCGTCCCGGCGACCGGGGCGAACCCGGCCGTGACGAGACAGCCGATCAGAATCAGGTGGACGAGTGTGCGTCGCATCCACGTAGGTAGTGCGAAATCTACGACATAAACCTAACTGTAAGATATAGATACGACAACTGTTCTGCACCGAGGAACTACCGGGTGGTACGGAGTGGTAGATAGCCCACGGCAGGGCTTCGACTGGAGCGTCGTCTGGAGGCTGTCGAGACACAGACGGAGTCGGGTACGGTGGCAGTGCGGCGACAGTGCGGTAGCGGTACGGTGGCGGTACGGTGACAGTGCGGTAGCGGTACGGTGACAGTGCGGTAGCGGTGAGCCGACTCTTCACATCCGACTGCGGTCGCCGGTGCCGGCCGTCAGCGCACTGGCGATGGCCCCCTTCAGCACCACGTCGTCGCCGAGCGTCGTGAGTTCGAGTTGCGGGATGTTCGACATCACCATGTCCGGGAGGTGCTCGCGGATCGGGTCCAGCGTCAACTCGGGGTTGTTCAGCGCGACCGCGCCGCCGACGAAGACGATCAGGGGTGCGAAGGCGTGGACGATGTTGGCGACGCCCATCGCGTTCCAGTAGGCCACCTGGTCGATCACGTGGTCGGCGAACTCGTCCCTGCCGGCGTGCTCGAACACGTCGACTGCCGAGAAGTCGGGGTCTTCGACCGGCAGGGCGGTCTCGACCGGGTCCTCGGCGTGGAGTTCGGCGGCGTATCGGGGGATGTTGTTCCCCGAGCAGTAGCCCTCCCAGTGACCCTCGTGCCCACAGCCACAGGTCATGAACCCGTGCGGGTCGAGCGTCATGTGGCCGACCTCGCCGGCGTTGCCGTCCCACCCCGAGAGGACGTTGCCGTCGACACAGACGCCGGCACCGACGCCCGAAGAGATGGTGAGGTACACCATGTCGTCGGGGTTGCGCTCGCTGTGGAAGCGTTCGCCGATGACGCCCGCGTTGGTGTCGTTGTGCAGGTAGACGCGGTCGGTCTCCAGCAGGTTCGACAGCGGTCCGGTCAGCGGGATGCGGTCGATGGTGTCGGGCAGGTTCGCCGGGTTCTCGACGACACCCTCGGCGAGGTCCAGCGGGCCGATGGCACCGATCCCCGCAGCACGCGCCTCCGACGGGTCGATCCCGGCCGCGTCACACGCCCCGCGCGTGACCGACAGGACCGCCTCCGTCACGGTGATACCGGTCGGGCCGCGCGGCGTGCCCGCGTCGCTCCGTCCGAGGATTGTTCCCTCGCCGTCGGCCACCGCCGCCCGGACGTTCGTCGCCCCGAGGTCGACGCCCACGTAGTAGGCCATTCCTGTTTCCCACAGCGACACGCCACCACTTAACCGTGTTTACTCCGGGGGGTGGCGGGACGGAGTCGTCGGCGGCCGAACGACCGACCGAGAGAGCCGACCCCACTTCAAAACCGACAGAGGTGAGGTGCCCCGACTACCGCGGTAGAGTCCCTATGCCGGCGTGGTGACAGACGATGGGCGTCGAGACACGCACACCCCACTCCACCCACGTTCGGTCGCTGGTCGTCGGCGAGAATCGCCCGCTGACCGTCTCCCGACTCGCACTCGTCGGTCTCGCGGTCGCTTTCCTCGGCCTCCGGGCCGCCGAGGTGACGATCCCGATGCAGTGGCAGGCCGGGGTCTACCTGCTCGGGATGGTCGCCATGAACCTCCCACACGGCGGCTACGAACACTTCTCGAACCTCCGACGACGTGGTATCGCCTTCCAGTCGACGTACCTCGCGCTGTACCTCGGCGGCATCGGGGCGTTCGTCGCCCTGTTCTTCCTCTCGCCGGTGCTCGGCCTCGCGGTCGCCTGTGGCGTCGCGGTGGCGAAGGGCGGCCACGGCGGCCTGCACGTCATGGACGCGACGACCGGCACGGGCCACCTGCAGAGCCGGGTCCAGCGCGCGCTCGCCGCCGCCGTCCGGGGCGGCGCGGTGATGGTCGTGCCCCTCTTCGCGTTCCCGGGGACCTTCCACACGTTCAGTTCGCTGATGGTCGGCATCTTCGAACCGGGCGCGCTCGGCCCCTACGCCGCGAATTTCGAGACCACGCGCCTGCTGGCCGGCGGGGGCTACGCGCTGGCGCTCGGGACCCACCTCGGCCTCGGCTTCGTCCGCCGCGACGGGAGTGGCTCGTGGGTCGCCGACGCGGTCGACAGCGTCCTGCTCGCGGGCTACTTCCTCGTCGTGCCGGTCGTCGTCGCGGTCGGCCTGTACTTCCCGTTCTGGTACTCGGCCCGGCAGGTCGCTCGCGAGGTCGAGATCGACGGGCGGGACAGCCGACTCGACCCCGACGAGTCCGACGAGACGGCCGACCTGCTCGGCTTCCTCGATTCGGAGGATACCCGCGTCGTCACGCTCGGCGCGTGGGGCGTCCTCGTCGTCGGGAGCGTCGCCACCTTCGGCCTCGCGGCACTGCTCTACACGCTCTCGCCGAACCCGCTCGGCGGGAGCACACTGCTGGTCGGGGGCGTCGCGTTCTGGAGCGTCTTCGTCTCGATCATCGCGCTCCCGCACGTCGTCGTCGGCTCGTGGTTCGACCACGACGGCGGCATCTGGTACGTGCCCTGAGCACGCCGCCGGAACGACTGTCGACCACCACTCCCCACGGATCGACTGCGGAGTACCCTCCACGCACACACCACGATGTTCACCGACACAGGAGACACGACCACCACGGACGAGTCACGCCCGCTCGCGGGCGAGCAGATCACGGTCGTCGGGAGCGGCTTCGGCGGCCTCTCGACTGCCTGCTACCTCGCGGACGCCGGCGCGGACGTGACCGTCGTCGAACAGCACGACCACCTCGGCGGGGTCGCCGGCACCATCGAACGCGACGGGTTCACCTTCGACACGGGCCCGTCGTGGTACCTGATGCCGGACACCTTCGAGCGGTTCTTCGGCCACTTCGACCGCGACCCGGCCGACTACTACGACCTCGTCCACCTCGACCCGCACTACCGGGTGTTCTGGAAGGACGGCGACAGCGTCGCGCTGTCGGACGACCTCGACCACGTCCGGTCGACCTTCGAGTCCTACGAGACGGGCGCGGGCGGGGCCTTCGACGACTACCTCGCCGAGGCGCGCCACACCTACGAGGTCGGGATGGAGCGGTTCGTCTACGAGGACCGCCAGCGCCTGCGGGACTTCCTCGACCCCGAGGTCGTGAAGTCCGCGCGGGGACTGACCTTCTTCGGGTCGATGCAGGACCACGTCGAAAAGTACGTCGACCACCCGAAACTCCAGCAACTGCTCCAGTACACGCTGGTCTTCCTCGGCGGGTCGCCGTACAACACGCCCGCACTCTACAACCTGATGGCGCACGTCGACTTCGACCTCGGCGTCTACTACCCCGAGGGTGGCATCCACGCGGTCGTCGAGGGCATCGCCGAGATGGCCCGCGAACTGGGCGTCACCTTCGAGACGGGGACGCCGGTCGAGGGCATCGAGGTCGACCCGGAGGGCGTCGGCGTCATCACGCCCGACGACTACCGGGTCGCCGACCGCGTCGTCTCGAACGCGAACCCGGCCCACGTCGAGCGTGACCTGCTCCCGCCGGACCACCGGAGTCACGACCCCGGCTACTGGGACGAGCAGACCTACGCCCCCTCGGCGTTCATGCTGTACCTCGGCGTCGAGGGCGACGTGGGGCCGCTGGAACACCACAGCCTGGTCCTGCCGACCGACTGGGAGGCGCACTTCGACGCCATCTTCGAGGAGCCGCGCTGGCCGGAGGACCCCTCCTACTACCTCAGCGTCACCTCGCAGACGGACGACACGGTCGCGCCCGAGGGCCACCACGCGGTCGTGATCCTCGTCCCCATCGCGCCGGGCCTGCCCGACGGCGAGAAGGTCAGGACGGAGTACCGCGAGAAGATTCTGGCCGACCTCGCCGAGAACGTCGGCGTCGACCTACGCGACCGCATCGTCGTCGCGGAGTCGGCCTGCGTCAGCGAGTACACGGAGCTGTTCGGCGCGCCGAAGGGCACCGCGCTCGGACTCGCCCACACCCTGACGCAGACCGGGCCGCTCCGACCGGGCCACCGCGACGACTCGCTGGACGGACTGTACTACGCCGGGTCGTTCACGACGCCCGGTATCGGGATGCCGATGACGCTCGTGTCCGGTGAGCACGCGGCCGAAGCCGTGGTCGAGGACGCGACGGAGCAGGGCGTGTTCGGCGGGTTGTTGAACTGACTCAGTTCCCGCTGTTCGTCGAGGGGAGTTTCGGGATGAGCCACGCGAGCAGGGCGTCCTGACTCCGGGTCTGGAGCCAGACCTTCCCCGGCCCGGTGAAGGTGCAGACCAGTCCCTCACCGGAGAACAGCGTCGACTTCAGGCCGCCGACGCGCTCCACGTCGAAACTGGCCGTCTCCTCGAAGGCGACGATGTGGCCGGTGTCGACCGTGTAGCGTTCGCCCTCGCTCAGTTCGACCTCGTGGATCGCGCCGTAACTGGAGAGGTACACCGGTCCCGTGCCGGTGGCTTTCAACAGGAACAGTCCCTCGCCGCCGAAGAAACTCCGGCCGCCGCCGAACTTCGTGTCGAGTTCGATGTCCGGGTGAGAGGCCATGTACGACCCGGACTGGATAAGCAGGCTCTCGCCGTGCAGTTCGTGTTCGACGACGTCGCCCGCCAGCGGCGGCGCGAGGGTGACCTCGCCGCCGGTCTCGGTCGAGAAGGTGTTCTGGAAGAAGCTCTCGCCGCCCATCACACTGCGTTTCAGGGAGCCGAGAATCCCGCCGTTCGCGCTCGTCTCGACGGTCACGCCGTCGCTGTAGGAGACCATCGCGCCCGCCTCCGCCCGGACCGACTCGCCCGCGTCGAGCGAGAGGGTCAGGAGTGCAAAGGACGGTCGATAGTCGATGTCGTGGTGCATGATCGCCCAGAAGACGCGCCGCGGCGATATGTAGCTTCGCCAAGTGGACGCAACACACTTGTCGTGGTAAGTGTTACCGGAAAGCATGGCATCGACACCGACAGACGAGCCGACCGAGCGACACGACGTGGACAGCGAGGACGACGTGGGACACGACGAGTCGGCACCGACCGCCGGGGACGACGACCCCGAGCGACTCGACCTCACGGCGATGGAGACCGAAGCCCTCCACGAGGTCGAACTCGCCACCGAGTGGACCCAGCGCGCTCACGGCCACCTGCTGGCCTTTCACCACGCGGTCGGTCACGGGATGGACCACCTCGACAGCGCGGAACCGAAACTCCGGGAGTCGGGTCACGAACGACTCGCCGACCGCCTGCGGGACGACCTCCTCCCGCGCGGGGTGACGGACGACGACCGGTGGAGCTACGACATCGTCGAGGCGTTCCAGACCGCGTTCCTCGCGGACGTGACGAAGTTCGGCCAGGACGCCCACGACCGTCTCGCGGACGGCCAGCGCCACGTCGCGGAACGGTCACAGGAGACCACGTGGCGCGACCGGGCACGCGACGAGGAGTGAGTCCGGTACGCCGCGAGACGCAGAGTGAGTCCGGCACGTCGGCCGATCGCTGGGAGTCCAGCACGACAGGTCGGCGCGCCGGGCGGCGACCGCGACGGAGTATATAAACCACCGTGTGATCGCCTCACGCACCGACCCGAGAGACGTGGTAACGAGACGCATAGATTCGGACAGATCGGGGCTACGTCGGACAGTTTTCGTGGACGATGTACGTGACGACAGCGTCGGCGTCGTTCGATGCCAGCAACGGATTTATATAGAAGCACAAACAATCAGCGGGTGAACCATGAGTCAGCGAGGTCAGCGTATGCAGGGACAGCCGATGATCATCCTCGGTGAAGACTCCCAGCGCGTCAAAGATCGAGACGCACAGGAGTTCAACATCTCCGCCGCGAAGGCGGTCGCCGAGGCGGTACGTTCCACACTCGGACCGAAAGGGATGGACAAGATGCTCGTCGACTCGATGGGCGACGTCACCATCACGAACGACGGCGTCACCATCCTGAAAGAGATGGACATCGACAACCCGACGGCCGAGATGATCATCGAGGTCGCCGAGACACAGGAGGACGAGGCCGGTGACGGCACGACGACCGCCGTCGCCATCGCCGGGGAACTCCTGAAGAACGCCGAGGACCTCATCGAGCAGGACATCCACCCGACGGCCGTCATCAAGGGGTACAACATGGCCTCGGAGTACGCCCGCGACCAGGTCGACGAGATCGCAGAGCGCGTCGACCCGGACGACGAAGCCATCCTGAAGAAGGTCGCCGAGACCTCGATGACCGGCAAGGGCGCGGAACTCAACAAGGACGTGCTCTCGGACCTCGTCGTCGGCGCAGTGCAGGGCGTCACGGTCGAGGCCGACGACGGCTCGCACGTCGTCGATCTGGAGAACGTCAACATCGAGACCCAGACCGGTCGCACGGCGGGCGACTCGGAACTGCTGAACGGTGCGGTCGTCGACAAGGACCCGGTCCACGACGACATGCCGAAGTCGGCCGAGGACGCGAACATCCTCCTGCTGAACGAGGCGATCGAGGTCGAGGAGACGAACGCCGACACGAACGTCTCCATCGACAGCCCGGACCAGCTCCAGCAGTTCCTCGACCAGGAGGAAGAACAGCTCAAGGCGAAGGTCCAGAAGATCGTCGACTCCGGTGCCGACGTCGTCTTCTGCCAGAAGGGCATCGACGACCTCGCCCAGCACTACCTCGCCAAGGAGGGCATCCTCGCGGTCCGCCGGACGAAGAAGTCCGACATCAAGTTCCTGCAGAACGTCGTCGGCGGCACGGTCGTCTCCGACCTCGACAGCATCTCTGCGGACGACCTCGGCTTCGGCACGGTCTCCCGTGACGACGCCGACGACCTGTTCTACGTCGAAGGCGAGGACGCCCACGGCGTGACGCTGCTCCTGCGCGGCTCCACGGACCACGTGGTCGACGAACTCGAACGCGGCATCACCGACGCGCTCGACGTCGTCGCACAGACGGTCTCCGACGGCCGCGTCCTCGCGGGCGGCGGTGCCATCGAGGTCGAACTCGCCTCGCGGCTGCGCGACTACGCCGACTCCGTCTCCGGCCGCGAGCAGTTGGCCGTCGAGGCCTTCGCCGACTCGCTGGAACTCGTCCCGCGCGTCCTCGCCGAGAACGCCGGGCTGGACTCCATCGACACGCTGGTCGACCTGCGTGCGGCCCACGAGGACGGCCACGCCCGCGCCGGCCTGAACGTCTTCACCGGCGAGGTCGAGGACACCTTCGAGGCCGGCGTCGTCGAACCGGCTCACGCGAAAGAGCAGGCCCTGTCGAGCGCGACCGAGGCCGCGAACCTCGTCCTCAAAATCGACGACATCATCGCCGCGGGCGACCTGTCGACCGAGGGCGACGGCGACGAAGGCGGCGCACCCGCCGGCGGCATGGGCGGCATGGGCGGCATGGGCGGCGCGATGTGAGATAGGCCACGAGCCTCTCACTCTCCCGTCGACCGCACCGGCCGACTGCCGTTCCATCGAAACGCCTCGCACCGGACGACCACGAACCCGATTTCTTTCGACGCCGACCGACCAGCGACGGTGCGCTGCCGCGTCACCGGGGCGGATACGAGACGGGCACGCCCGCCCGATTCAGAACACTGACGTACCGGCCGGCAAAATCTGCGAGCATGCAGACACTCCTCCTCAACAGCGAGGACGTTCACCGGAACACGCAGATGCCCGAGTTGATCGCGGCAATCGAGGACGCCTTCGCCGCCTACGAACGCGGCGACGCGCAGATGCCCCCGAAGTCGTACATCGACCTCCCGCAGTACAACGGCGACTTCCGGTCGATGCCCGCCTATCTCGACGCGGGCGACTGGGACGCCGCCGGCATCAAGTGGGTCAACGTCCACCCCGACAACCGCGAGGAGTACGACCTCCCGACCGTGATGGGGACGATGATCTACTCCGACCCCCGGAACGCGTTCCCGCTGGCGGTGCTGGACGGCACAGAACTCACCATGCAGCGAACCGGCGCGGCGGCGGCGGTCGCCACCGACCACCTCGCAGTCGAGGACGCCTCGTCGCTCGGGATCATCGGCGCAGGTGTCCAATCCTACACGCAACTGCGAGCCATCTCCACCATCCGCCCCATCGAGGAGGTCGTCATCTCCGATCTGGACGAGGAGAAGGTCGCCCGGTTCGTCGACACCTTCGAGGGCGAGTTCGACGTGCGTGCCGGCACGCCCGAGGACGCCGCCGCCTGCGACGTGCTCTCGACGGTGACGCCGGTCGAGTCGCCAATCGTCCAGCGGGAGTGGCTCGGCGAGCACACCCACGTCAACGCGATGGGGGCCGACGCCAAGGGGAAACACGAACTCGCCGACGAGATCCTGCTGGACGCGAAACTCGTCATCGACGACTACGAGCAGACGACCCACTCCGGCGAGATCAACGTCCCGTGGAGCGAGGGCGTCCTGGACGACGACGACATCTACGGCGAGATCGGGCAGATCGTCGTCGGCGAGAAACAGGGCCGAGCGCCGAGAGACGGCGTGACCGTCTTCGACTCGACCGGCCTGGCGATCCAGGACGTGGCGGCGGCTCACGTCGTCTACGAACACGCCGACGAGAACGACAACGGCTACCCATTCGATCTGATGGGACTCGACGCCTGAGTCGGCGCAGAGTTCGGTCCCGCCTCTACGACTCGTCGGGCTTCCCGGCGATCGCGTCGAGCAGTTTCGTGACTGCCCAGACGATGAGGATGAAGGGGAGCAGTGGCAAGAGCAGGAAGACCACGCCCAAGAAGATGGTCCAGCCGATCACGTCCATCTCGGCGTTCTCCTGTTCGCGGACACCGGGCGTGACCGTGCGGTAGACTCGCTTCAGGGTGCTGGGTGATTCGTCTGTCGAACTCATGTGCAGTGGTACGCTCGCTGAGCGAATAAACGTTGGCAGGAGTAGCAGTGTCGCGTGAAAAGTCGGGGTCGTGCAGACTCGGCCGAAGCCGAGACGGCTGGCCGTTCAGTCGATGTCGATACGGCGGGACTCGTCCGTGTAGTCGGGCGAGAGCTTCGGCAGGGTGACGGTCAGCACGCCGTTGCTGTAGCTGGCACGGGCACCCGCCTCGTCGATCTCCTCGGGGAGGCTGATCGACCGCTTCATCGACTGGCTCCGGCGCTCGCGGCGCAGGTACTCGCCGTCGCCCTCCTCGGACTCCATCTCGCGGTTGCCGCGGATGGTGAGGACGCCGTTGGCGACCGCGAGGTCGATGTCCTCCTTCTCGAAGCCCGGCAGGTCGGCGACGACGCGGATCTGCTCGTCCTCGTCGGTCACGTCGACCGCGACCTCGTGGGTGCGGATCATGCCGCTCTCGTCGAACCGTCGGCCCATCTCGTCGAACTGGCGGCTCATGCGCTCCATCATCGCGTCGAGTTCCTCGAAGGGGGTAGAACGTCGCATCATTGTGAATCTCCGCCCCTCTGTACGCAGTTTCAAATCTTAAAGATTCTCGGAGCTGTGCTATCTCAGATCACGGGTTCGTGGCTCGAAAGAGGCGGATTTTCGTCCGATCGCGCGACTCACTGGTCGTCACGGAACGCGCCGGCGTAGTCCGCGGCGAACGTCTCGACGCTGCGGGGCGGCCGCCCGAGGACGCGCTCTGCGTCGCCGGAGACGCGCCCGGCCAACCCGAGTCTGGCGGTGGTGTAGATGCCGGCCGTGACGAGCGCGAACCCGAGACCGTCGCCCGCCCGGAGGCGACGCCAGACGAACCGGGGCAGTGTGGGGTTCGTGTACCGGACCTGAAACCCGAGTTCGGCCGAGAGCGACTCGGCGACCTCGGCGTAGGTCAGCGTCGCAGGCCCGGTCACGTCGTACGCGCGGTCCCGGTGGGTCGCCGGGGCCGCGAGCACCCGCCCGGCGACCGCCGCCACGTCGCGGGCGTCCACGAAACTCGTCTCGCCGTCGCCCGCCGGGACGGCGATCTCGCCGCGTCGGACCTCCGCGCGGTGGGTCGTCAGCAGGTTCTGACAGAAGAAGGCGCCCGGAGGAACGTCGTGTCGACCGGCAGATCGGTGAGATGCGATTCGACGCGACGGTGCGGGAGCAGGGGGTTCTTCTCGGCCCCGAGCACCGAGAGGAAGACGACGTGTGCGACGCCCATCCGGGCGGCGGCGTCGACGAACGGGAACAGGTCGCGTTCGACCCTGCTCACGGCCGGCGGGCGGACGAGAAGCAGTCGATCTACGCCCGAGAGCGTCGGGTAGTACGTCTCCGGTCTGCCGAGATCGAAGGCGACGAACTCGACCGCGTCCGGTGCCGTCCCGTCCAGTGCCGACTCGTCTATCTCGACGTGCTCGTCCCCTGCGAGCGTCTCGCGGGCGCGATCCGGGTCCCTGCTGGCGACGCGCAGGTCGACCGGTTCGTCCGCGAGTGCGGCGACGACGTGGCGACCGACCGTGCCGGTGCCCGCGGTGACGAGGACCGTCGGGCTGTCGTCGTCCGCAGAGACGTGAGACTCCGTGTCGGTGGTCGTTGGGTCCTCGTCGTCCATCAGTAGAGGACGTGCATCGTGTCGTAGGAGCCGAGTCGGCGGACCCAGCCCTTGCTGGCGATCTCCTCGACCTCCGCGACCGCGTCCTGTGCGCGCTGCTCGTACAGACCCGCCTCGAAGTCGATGTGGAACAGGTAGTCGCCGAGGCGGTTCCCGCTGGGCCGGGACTCGATGCGGGAGAGGTTGATGTCGCGGTCGGCGAACGCTTCGAGCAGTTCCAGCAGGAGACCGGGGTAGTTCGCGTTCGGGTAGACGACGAGCGAGGTCTTCCCCCCGGCGTCCGACGCCTCGCTGGCGGGCCCGACGACGAGGAATCGCGTCGCGTTCGAGGAGCGATCCTGGATGTCCTCGGCGAGCACCTGCAGGTCGCCGTCGGCGTTGTCCGGGTGGCCGATGCCGGCGACGGTCGGGTCCTCGCGGGCGCGTTCGACGCCACGGGCGGTGCTGGCGACCGCCTCCAGTCGCGCGTCGGGGTACTCGGCTTCGAGGTAGCTCCGGCACTGCGCGAGTGCCTGCGAGTGGCTGGCGACGACCTCGAAGTGGCCCGACTGGGCGAGCAGTGCGTGCCGGATCGGCGTGACTATCTCCTTCAGGACCGAGACCTCGTACTCGGCGACCGCGTCGAGACTCTCGGTGACGCTCCCCTCGATGCTGTTCTCGATGGGGACGACGCCACGGTCGTACTCGCCGTCGGCGACCGCCTGCACGATGGCGGTGACGGCTTCGCGGAACTCGACGCTGTCGGCGACGGCGCGGGCGGCCCGGTGGGAGTAGGTCCCGGCGGGACCGAGCGTGACGGCTTTCATCGCCGGGGGTTCTCCGGCGTGGCGTAAAAGCGCGTCGGGGCCGACGGTCGCGGCGCGGGCCAAAGGCTTTCACCTCCCCCCGCCTGCACGCGACCGATGTGGTCCTCGTCGCCCGTCCCGGTGTGGCTTCGCGCTCCGACGATCACCCCGCAGTCGCGCGTCGTCCCCGGACAACTCACCGATCCGAGCGGGCCACTCGGAGAGTACGCGCAGTTTCTCGAACCGGCGGGTGTCTTCGCGGTCGCGTTCTTCGCGGTGGTCGCGGTCGGCTACTTCCTGCTCGATCCGGCGGTGGACCGCCTGCTGGAGCGCCGCGAGGTCGATCCGACCGCCGAACTCGTCTTCCGCCGGTCAACGCGGGTGGGCTACCTCGCGGTCGGGGCCTTCGTCGGGGTCGCACTCGCGGGCTTCGAGGTGCTGGCCGGCGGGTCGGCGCTGGTGCTCGCGGCCGTGACGTTCACGCTCGGGGTCGCGGGACAGGACGCGGTCGGCAACCTCGTGTCCGGGGTGTTTCTCGTGCTGGACCGGAACTTCTCGGTGGGCGACTTCATCCGGTGGCAGGACAAGTCGGGGACGGTGAAGGACATCGGCTTCCGGGTCACGCGGGTCCGGACGATCAACAACGAGATCGTGACGGTGCCGAACACCGAACTCGCCACCTCGGCGATCACGACCCCCTACAACGGGACGACGTACCGCGAGACGCTCCCCATCGGGATCGGCTACGACGACGACCCGGACGAGGCGACGCGGATCCTGGTCGAGGCGGCTCACGACCAACCGGACATCCTCTCGATCCCGAGTCCGGCGGTCCGACTCACCGAGTTCGCCGGGTCACACGTCGCACTGGAGGTGCAGTACTGGGTGGCGAACCCCAAGGAGGCGAACCTCCTGCGCATCAGGTCGACGTTCGCCCGAGCCGCGAAACGCCGGCTGGAGTCGGCCGGTATCTCGGTGATGCCGCCCTCGAAACACGACCTCTCGGGGACGCTGACCGTCGAACGGGAGCATCTCGCGGAGACCGTCGCCGAGGCGGTCGACGGTGTGGAGGGAACGGGCGACGTGGACGGTGGAGAGGGCGTACCCGATGCGGGGTCGTCACCCGAGGAGCGCGTCGACGAGGCGAGCGAGGAGTCGGAGGACGTCGTCGCCGAAGACGACGACCCCGGCGACGAGGAAGCCGCCCGCGAGGAGTAGCATCAGGAGGACGTAGACCGCGAGCAGTGGTTTCTCGCTCGCGTTGCGGACGATCTTCTGGCGGACGGTCTCCCGCTCGGTGTCCGGCTCGTGCATTCGGTCGTCGTAGGGTGTCGGCGGACGTGTAGTTGGTGGTCTCGACTCGGAGGGTGAGTCGAATCGAATCGGTCGAGTACGCCGCAGACATCCCGGCCGAATCGGTCGTGGATGACGAGGGGTGAAAGCCCCCGGGGTCGAGACGCCGGCCCCTTTCAGTCCCACCCGAGTCTGTAACCCATCGCGTCGCCACTGGTCGTCACCCAGCGTGGTGTCTGTCCATCTGGAACCCGGCAGTCGCAGTCGTCCCCGAACCTCCCCGACTGCTGGCGAACCGAACATGCGAGTCGGTTCTCGCTGTCGCTCGAACACGCCTCGGTTCCGGTCGCCAGCAGATCGCGTCCGATCCGGATTCCAGAGTCGGCGATAGCGGGTGACGAGCCTGCCGTTTGTCAGGGGTATAAAAACGCTCGAAGTCGCTTATAAGGGAAAAGTCGCGTGCGATTCGACCAAAACCCCGGCGTGCGCGAGGAACGCGCGCGAGGGAGGCGGGGGTGGGCGGTGCGGAGAACCCCCGTCGAGGCTGGGGAGGACTGAGGTGCGGTGCCGTGGCGGTTGCGGTTCCTCGCGCTAGCACGAGTAGCGGTGTTGTTGCTGTCTGCGGTGTGGCGGCGGTTCCTCGCGCTACTACTCGCAGCGGTGGCGGGTGCGGAGGCCGTTGCTGTCGCAGTCGAATAACCCGGCTCTACCGGATCGAGTAGCGGTGCTGGTCTGCGGTGGTAGTGGCAGATGTGGGTACGGCCGCAGGCTTCGATTCGCCCGCACTCACGACACCTGACCGAAGCATCCCGGACAGAGTTTTATGATCGTTCGTGACGTATCTCTGCGCATGTCCACAGACGCATCGACAGCGACCGAGGACGACTTCGAGGGCATCGAACACGGTCAGACCGTCTACGACGCGGAGGGGAACGAACTCGGCTCCATCCGGGGGTTCGACGAGGCCGGCTTCTACGTCCGGGCCGAAGCGCAGTACCGGACCGACGAGGTCGAACACACTCGCGACATCTTCGGGAAGGAGTACGCGATGTGGCGCTGCTGGGAGTGCGGCGAGATGGGTCGGATCGAGGGTGCAGACCTCCCGAGCGCCTGTCCCGACTGTGGCGCACCGAAGGAGGAACTGTACTACTGGGCGGAAGACTGACCCGAATCCGACGACTCCCCCGACCCGAGTCCCGTCTTGAGTTCGCCGATGCCACCGGCCAGTGACGTCTGCGCCTCCGCCAACGAGTCGAGCGTCACGCCCTCGGCGGCCGGTTGGTCCGCCGGGGTCCAGCCACAGAGCCGGACCACACCGCGCGTCGGTGCCGACTCGCCCACGAGCGTCAGCGAGAGTCCGAAGTCCGACGTGACACGCCGGACCCGGAGCGGAACCGCGATGTCCTCGCGCGGTGTCACCGACACCCCGCCGGTCGCCACCGCCGACGCGAAGGCGGTCGGGTCGGCGTCTGCCGGTGGCGCCGCCGCGTTCCACAGCAGTCGGTAGGCGATGTCCAGTTGTCGGCAGAACTGTCCGAGCGCCGCCGCCGTCGGGCGCGCGTCGCCCGGCACGGAGTCGCCGTGCCCCTCGCTGGTCGCCGCGAACCGTACCGTGAGCGTGTCCCCCGTCACGACATTACACAGGGACGACGACACCGTAAGTGTGGCGCGCTCCGAGCCACGAGGACACCGACACCCGCTCTCCCGACAACGCCCGGAGCGACGCTCCTCCGACCGCGACCGAACCGGATTTACCCCGGCCGGGCGAAGCGTCGCCGATGGAGGTACTCGTCTTCGGCGCGGGCAGTCTCGGCAGTCTCGTCGGCGGACTCCTCGCCCGGAGTCACGACGTGACACTCGTCGGCCGGGAGCCACACGTCGCCGCGATCCGCGACTCGGGACTCCGCGTCTCCGGCGCGGTCGAGGCGACCACCCACCCCGAGGCGACGACCGACGGCGAGGGGCACGAGGCGGACCTCGCGCTCGTCACCGTCAAGTCGTTCGACACCGCGACCGCGGCCGAGGCGCTGGCGACCGGCACTATCGACACCGTTCTCTCGCTCCAGAACGGCCTGACCGAGGAGACGCTCGCAGACCGACTGCCGGACGCGACCGTCCTCGCCGGGACCGCGACCTACGGCGCGGACCTGCTGGCACCGGGCCACGTCGCCTGCACCGGCGTCGGGCGCGTCGTCCTCGGCGCACTGTCCGGCGGGACCGACCCGGCCGCCGAGCGCGCCGGCTGGACGTTCCGCGCGGGCGGCGTGGAGACCCTCGTCGCCACCGACATGCCGCGCAGACGCTGGGAGAAACTCGCGGTCAACGCCGGCATCAACGCGGTCACCGCGCTGGCCCGCGTCGAGAACGGCGCGCTCGCCGAGGGACCGGCCCACGAGATCGCACGCCGGGCGACCCGCGAGACCGCCCGCGTCGCTCGGAGCGAGGGTGTCGCGCTGTCGAACCGCCGCACGAGTGGGGCGGTCGAACGGGTGATCGACGCGACCGCCGACAACCGGTCCTCGACGTTGCAGGACGTAGACGCGGGCAGGCGGACCGAAGTCGAAGCGATCTTCGGTGAGGTCGTCGCTCGTGCCGAGCGCGCGAGCCGAGAGAATCACGTCGCGGTGTCGGTGCCGACCGTGCGGACGCTGGCCGACCTGCTCAGGGCGTGGGAGGTCGGGCGGGGCGTTCGCGAGGAGTAGTCGAGCGGCGAGAGCGACTGCCGGCTACTCCATGTAGCCCAGATCGCGCAGGCGTTCCTGCGCCTCGTCGTCCATCTCCGACAGGGAGTCGTCCGTGACCTCTCCGTCGTCGGCCCCGACCCACGCGCCGCCGGCCGCGTCCTCGAACGCGGCGAGGGCACGTTCGACCTCGGCGATGGCCGCGTCGTCCGCGTCCGCGAGGTTCTCCGTCTCGTCGGGGTCCTGGTCGATGCGGTACGCCTCGTCGGGGATGCGGTCGATCCGGACGTACTTCGCGTCGGTCCGCCGGGCGGCGCGCATCCGGGAGTAGAACCGGGAGTCCTCTGGCAGGGTGATCCCCGCGTCGCTCGCCTTCTCCTCCAACTGCTTGAGTTCGACCACCGGCCGCGAGTACTCGACGAACGCGTACTCGCCGGTTCCGATCTTGCCGGGGTCGCGGTCCCGCGTTCCAGTGAGGCCGGACCGCATCGCGGTCTCGATCGCCCCCTCGCGTGCGGCGGTGGCGTCCTCGACCGTCCCGCCGTCGCTCGCGACGGGGGTGTCCGTGTCCGTGTCGGCCTCGGCTGTCGCCGGGTCCGCCGACTCCGGCGAGGCGAAGTCCCGGTAGTCGGCCGACAGCAGGGAGCGAGTGGTGTCCAGTCCCACGGCTGTCTCGCCGTCCTCGGCCGGATCGCCGCCCGCGACGCCCAGCGAGTCGAGGACGGTGTGGTAGGTGTCCAGCAGTTCGACCTGATCCTCGCGTCGCTCGGCGTCGAGCGCGGGGTGTTTGATCAGCAGGGGGACGTTGATCAGCGGGTCGTACAGACAGAACTCGTGGCCGTAGAGGTCGTGTTCGCCGTGGAGTTCGCCGTGGTCCGCACAGACGACGACCGCCGTGTCGTCCCACAGGTCCTCGGCCTTCAGCCAGTCGAACAGGCGCGTCAGTTCGGCGTCGATGTGGGCGATCTCTGCGTCGTACAGCCCTCGGATGGCGTCCCACTCCTCGTCATCGATGTCGCGGGCCCCGGAGTTGTACTCCTTCGAGTTCTGGCAGATGTCCGCGGAGTCGACGCCCGGCGCGAACTCCTCGGCGTACTCCTCGGGTGGGTGGTAGGGCAGGTGCGCGTCCATCAGGTTGACGAACGCGAAGAAGCCCTCGCTGTCGCTCGCCTCCGACTCCGTGATGAACTCCTGTGTCCGGTCGACCACGGCGGGGGTCTTCGAGTCGGCTCCCTCGCCGCCTGCCAGCAGTTCGTGGGCAGTGTTGCCCAGCGAGACGAGTTTGTCCGCCACCGCACGCAGGGTCTCGTTGTCGTTCAGCGTCTGCCACGCCTTGGCGAGTGGTCCCGAGAGGAAGTCGCCCGGCATCACCTCGAAGAAGTTGTCCTGATCGTCGAAGCCGTCGGTCAGCCGGGTGTACGGCGTGATCCAGGCGTTCGAGGAGTAGCAGGCGGTGTCGTACCCCTCGGCCGAGAGGGTCTGGGCGAGGGTCGTCGTCCCGTCGAGGTACGGGTTCTCCTGATCCGCACCGTGCTGGTGGGGGTAGAGTCCAGTGAACAGCGAAGCGTGGACCGGCAGGGTCCACGGGGCCGGGGCGACCGCCTGCTCGAAGACGGTCGCTTCCTCGGCGAAGTCGGCGAGTCCCGGCGTCGTCGGCTTCTCGTAGCCGTAGGGCGTGAGGTGGTCCTTCCGGACCGTGTCCATCACGACGAAGAGGACGTTGTCCGGGGCGTCTGCGCTCATACCTCTCCGGTCGGTCGGTCGGCAGGATAAAGTTCCGGGTTTCGCCGGACCCACGACGCCGGCGACGCCTCGAGGTGGACCGCCCCGACGCACCGGTCGTCGCCACCGTCTGTCCGTACGCGGATCAGCCGTCGGTGCGGTGTCGTCGGCTCCCGCGCAGTGGACGTGTAAGACCGCGTTAACGACTGACCTGTCGGCGACCGCTCGCGACACGGACACCGTCTCGGCCGCGACGACTGGATCCGTCCTCTCGACCGTAGGTGTCTGATAACTATTCGGCCAGACGTGTGACACGACACGTCGATCAGATCACCGTCGCCGGGTGGCCGGCGTCTCTACGTCCCGACTCGATTCCCACACATGACACGCGATACGACTCCACTGCTCGCACTCCTTGCCTGTTGCGGCCTCGTCCTCGCGGGCGTCGCGGCTGGCGTCCCGCTAGACGCGACGCCCACGGCCGCGAACGACGCACCGACCGCTTCGGTAGCACTCGGTGACCAACAGAACAACTGTAACGAACCGTTCTCGCTGACGTGCGTCACCGCCGAGAGCTACACCCTGCCGGACGGTGGTTTCATCGCAGTGTACGACGGTGACGGCGAACTCCTGTTCGTCACCGGCGGCTCCGACTCCGGCGTGGAGACCATCGACTACATCGAACCCGGGTCGTACAACGAGAGGGTGCTGGCCGGGGGAGGTTCGGTCGCTCCTCCACGAGACATCCTCGTCGAGTCACAGACGCTCACCGCGGTCGCATTCCGTGACACCGACGGAGACCGGCTGCCGGATGTTCCGCAGACCACGACCGATCTGTTCGCCGGGACCGACCAGCCGTACACGGTGAGCGGTACCCCAGTCACCGACGAACAGGACGTCGTCGTCGGCGACGTCCCTCTCGTTCGTATCGAACCGGGCGAGCAGATCTACGCCGACGACGTGACCGTCGAATCCGGTGACCGCCTCGAACTCGACCCGTACGTGCTCGACGATGTCCCGGTGTCGGGCTTCGAGGTCGAGTGGACCCAGACAGCCGGTCCGCCGGTCGAACTCACCGCCAGCGAGGACGCGGAGCGGTCACCGGTGTTCTTCACCGCCCCCGAGGTGTCCACTCCGGTCACGCTCACGTTCCGACTGCGCGTGACCGACGGCCAGAACAACACCGGCACCGACTTCGTGAACGTCACGGTCGTCCAGCGGACCGGGCCGAACTCGACCGTCACGTTCGCCGACGGCGAGACGCAGGCGGGTGGGACGCAGGTCGTCCTCGAGAGCGTAGAACTCGACGAAGGCGGCTTCGTCACCGTCCGTGACGCCGGTCTCGGGACCGACACGACCGGGAGTGTGATCGGCGTCAGCGAGTATCTCGACGCCGGCACCCACGAGAGCGTCGTCGTCGACCTGTTCGACGTCCCCGGCGCGTCGTTCGAGCGCGAGCGACTCTCGATCGGGAGCCAGACCCTGACCGCCGTGCTCCACCGCGACACCGACGGCGACCGCACGTTCGACTTCGTCGCCTCCGGCGGCGCGGCCGACGCCCCGTACACCTACGAGGGCGACAGCCTGACCGACGACGCGCTGGTCACCTACCCCGGTTACTATCAGGTGGACCTGATCGGTGGCCTCCCCTACGACCGACTCGGCCCGCACGCCGACAACGACTTCTACGCCGACAGCGGGGAGAACCGGCTGCTCCGGTGGGCACACGGCGAGGTCGTCGAGCCGCGAGAGTTCTTCGAGAGTCAGGGGAACGCCTGGCCGAACGCGACGCTCAGACAGTGTGTCGGTGCCGGCCTGATAGAGTACGACGAGACGAACGACACGGCTTCGGTCCGCGTCACCGTCACCGAGGGGTGTGCTCCACAGACGCTGACGCTGGCGGTCTACGACAAACCCCGTGTCGGCTTCTCACGGGAGGACAACCAGACGCTCGTCGCGTCGACCACGAGAACGCTCACCCCCGATACCTACACGCTGACGGTCGACCTCCCCGACGAGAACGAAGCGTAGACGCCCGCTGCCTACCTTCGCGATTATAGCGTCGTGTCGAGGACGACGTACAGCCCCGTCAGAATCGTCTCGAACGACAGGGTCCCGAGCGCGGACAGCAGGACGAACTTGCGGTCGTCCATCTCCGCCAGACCGGCGGGGACCGTCAACATACCACGAGTGAACAGCAGACTGTTGCTGACCGGGACGACCACCGGCCCCCAGCGGTCGAACCAGCCGTCGAACTTCGACAGTTGCTCGTCGGAGACGCGGAACCACCGCTTCTCCAGCAGGTACTCCCGGCCGCCGCGCTGAGCGAGTTTGAACAGCGCGAACTGTCCGACGGTCGCGCCGATCACGGCGACCCCGAGGATGGCGACGATATCGGCCGGACTGTCCGCCAGGAGGAGGATGGCGCTCGGGACGACCAGTTCGCTGGGCATGAAGTACATCAGCATCGCGCCCTCGAGGACGAAGACGCCGAGCAGGACCAGCAGGGCGTACTCGGAGTCGAGCCAGCGCTGGACGTACGGCGGGACCGAGCCGAGTTGGAGTGGTCCGGCGGCGAGTGCGGAGACCGCAGTCATCGCTCGGGGATTCTGTGACGGGCGGTATATCAGTTGTGTCCTGCGACGACGTGTCTCGGGTGTCGGCGTGTGGTCGGACGAGGTGAGTCGCGTGAGCTCTCGAACAGAGTCCGGCGCGCGCGAGGAGTCGTCCTCGCGAGCTTGCGAACAGGGCGAGACCGAGGGTCTCGCTGGCAGTCGGCGCGGCGCGCCGACGACAGAGCGGTACCTTCGGTCTCGCCAGCAACCGGCGCTTCGCGCCGGTGACGAGGGCTAGCGAGAGCGTGCCTCTCGCCGTGTTCGAGGCTGGGGAGGCCCGAGGTGCGGTACCGAACTGTGGCGGTGCCGGTGCTGTCGCGGTTCTGCTGAGAGGTGTGCGAGATCGAGTAGCGGTCTGCGGTGCCGATGCTGTCGCGGTCGGAGTGCCGGTCGCAGTCACAGACACGATTCGGGGTCGTACTGCTGGCGCACACAGAGATCCCAACCGAGTCACGGGGCCACACAGTTCGCGCAAGCAGGTCTCCGATAAGAACGGCGGACTTACACCCGAGACGCTCGAAGCCGGCGACATGACACTGCTCGTCTACGGCGCGTACGGCTACACCGGCGAGTTGATCGCCCGCAGAGCCGTCTCGCGTGGCGACCGGCCGATCCTCGCCGGACGCTCCGCGGAGCCACTCCGCGACCTCGCGGACGACCTCGACTGCCCCAGCCGACAGTTCGGCGTCGAGTCGGCCGTCGAGCATCTCGGCGACGTGGACGCGGTCCTGAACTGCGCCGGTCCCTTCGCCCGCACTGCCGACCCGATGGTCGACGCCTGCCTCCGGACCGGGACCGACTACCTCGACATCACGGGCGAGTTGGGGGTCTTCGAGTCGCTGGCGGACCGACACGCCGAGGCGGAGTCGGCGGACGTGACGCTCCTGCCGGGGGTCGGCTTCGACGTGGTGCCGACCGACTGTCTCGCGCGCCACCTCGCGGATCGACTCCCCGAGGCGCGGGAGTTGTCGCTCGGCTTCTCCGCCACGGGAAGCTTCTCCGGCGGGACGCTGAAGACCGCCGTCTCGCAGTTGGGCTCCGGCGGGGTCGTCCGCCGGGACGGCCGCCTCGTGCAGGTGCCACCCGACTGGAAGACACAGAAGATCGACTTCGGGCGGGGCTACCGCGAGACGGCGGTAACCCTCCCGTGGGGTGACGTGTCCACGGCCTACCGGACCACCGGAATTCCGACCGTGGAGGTGTACGGCGCGCTCCCCTGGACCGCGCGAAAGTTCCTCTCGGCCGCGAAGTACCTCGGGCCGGTGCTGTCGGCCGACCCGGTCGTCGAGGGCCTCGAGCGACTGATCGACGCGCGGGTCGATGGCCCGAGCGAACAGGAACGTGCCTCGGGTGCAGTGTACGTCTGGGGAGAGGCGCGGACCGGCGCAGGCGAGCGGGCGGTCTCGCGGCTCCGGACGCCCCACACCTACGAGTTGACGGTGACGGGGGCGCTGTCCGCTGCCGACCGGACGCTCGCTGGTGAGGCACCGACCGGCTACACCACGCCGGGGCTCGCCTTCGGTGCCGACTTCGTGACCGATCTGCCGGGTGTGGAACGGCAGGACGGGACGCGAGTCGATTTCGGATAAGGGCGGGGTGACCGTCTCGCGATGGCTGCTGGCGTCGGACGTTTCGACTGTTGCTGTGGGTGGATTCGTGACCGCGACAGCACCGCTACTGGCCGTGTCGCACCGCTGCCACGACCGCATCCGCCACCGCGACAACGAGTCCGGACTTCGACTCACGCGGAGTCGAGCGAACGTCCGCGATGGATTCGCCCGACACCTCACGACCCAGACCGAACTCGTTTTCCTCTCACCGTCCTCACCAGTTCACATGGAACTCCGGGCCAGAGACCGAGTCCCCGCGCTCACGGGGCTCCTGAGTATCGTGTCGCTCGCACTGGTGTTCGGTGCGGTCGGTGGCGTCATCCCGCAGTCGGTGCTCCCGCGAGCGCCCGACAGCCTGCTGTCTGCCATCCCGCACGCCAACGCCGCGATCAGCGCGACCGCCATCGGCACCATCCTCGCGGGCGTCACCTTCGCCCGCCGGAAGCAGTTCACGCGGCACCGCTACGCGATGACCGCCTCGCTGGTGCTGTTCGCCACGTTTCTCGTGCTCTACCTCTACCGACTGACGCTCGTGGGCACGACCGCGTTCCCCGGTCCCGAGGGCGTCTACACGACCGTCTACCTCCCGGTGCTGGCGATCCACATCCTGCTCGCCGTCGTCTGCATCCCGCTGTTGTACTACGTCGCCCTGCTGGCGCTGACGCGCCCGCTCTCGGAGGTCTTCGGGACGAAACACAAGCGCGTGGGCCGCATCGCGGCGACCCTGTGGCTCGTCTCCTTCACGCTCGGCATCGTGGTCTACCTCCTGTTGTACGTCGTCTACTGAGCCTCGGACGGGTCTGCGACTCGAGTGGTTCGTCCCCGCACTCCCGCCGAACGCCTTTGGCTGTCGGTCGCGTACCGTGGAGTATGCACAGCGACACGCCGGGCACGGAGACCAGCGAGACCGACACCAGCGACGGGAGCCTCGCCGCGAGTGTCACCATCTCGTACCCCGCCGACCTGAGCGACTGGAGCCGCGACCAACTCGACGGGCGCATCTTCCGGGCGTATCTCCGCCGAAAGCTCGACCGGCCGGCGGTCGGCGACGAGTGGGAGGAGTTCGTCGACGTGGGCTGTTGCGGGAGCGCACACCACGTCCAACTCCGGATCGAGGCGGTCGAGGGGGGCGACCGGGTGGGCGAGGAGACGCTGATCGAGTACACGACGCGGGACGCCTGTCACGTCGGCGGCGGCTGGGAAGTCCAGAGCAGAGCCGGCCCGGCGACCGAGTGATTCGGCACAGAACAGGCCCGGCGACCGAGTCGTCGTCGGGCGCGTCGACCAGAACAGCGGTGAGCGTCGGGGCGGACTCAGCCGAGCAGACGCTCGAGGAGCCCGCGATCACGAGCTTTCTCGGTCAGCAGGACCGAACAGTCCACTTCTGCGACCACGTCCAAGACGAGCGAGCCACGGACCAGCCGCGAGAGCAGTCCCTGCTCGGTCGCCCCGATGAGGAGCATCGTCGCGTCTGCGGCGTGGCGTTCGATAGCCGTCTCCACGTCACCCGACTCGACGACCTGCCGGGCGTCACCGAGGTCGTGTTCGGCCGCCCAGTCTCTGAGGAACTGCTCGCCCGCCTCGCGGTCGTCGTCGACGTGCAGCAGTGTCACCTCGGCACCGTACTCGGCTTGCAGCATCGCGGCGACCTCCGCAGAGAGGTCCGAACTCGGGCCCCCGGCGGTCGGGACGAGGATGCGCGAGGCGTCGAAGCCCCGGTCGCGCATGACGATGATGTCACACGGGAGCGAGTGGGCGATCTCGTCCACGGCGGACTCGGCCCGACCGGGTGAGCCGTGGGAGTCCGGTCCCCAGCCCATGACGACCGTGTCCGCGCTGTAGGTTCGGGCCGCGTCGAAGATCTCCTCGAACGACCGGTGTGAGAGGATCGTGTGCGTCTCGACCGGGACGCCGAACGTCTCGGCGTCCTCGCGTGCCTGCTGGAGGAGTTCCTCGGTCTCGGTGCGGTCCTGCGATCTGGCGGACTCCAGTGCCGTCTGGTCCGGCACCTGGACGATGTGGGTCGCCACGAGCGTCCCGCCGCGCTGTTTGGCGATGGCCGAGGCGAGCGTGATCAGGTCCTTCTCGTGGGCCGGGTTCGCCAGCGGCACCATGACGCGGTAGTCGCCGCCGTCCGGTTTGACCGACGCGGCCGCCGAGACCGCCGGTTCCGGCAGGTCCTCGGACCGGTCGAGGATGTACTCGCTCAGCGCCCCCTCCTGTGTCGTCCGACTCCGCGCGTAGAACAGGTACCAGACGATCGCGAAGACGACGAACGCGAAGCTGAACAGGATGGTGATCCGCGGCTGGATGAACGCGATCAGCGCCAGAGACAGGATCGAGCCCACGATCGGCGTGAACGGGTACAGCGGCACCGTGAAGGACGGCTCGTACCCTTTGACGTCCGCCTCGCGCATCACGATCAGCGCGATGTTCAAGAGGCCGTAGATGATCAGGTGGAGGACACTGCCCATCGTCGCCAGCGTCTCGATCGGTGCCACGAGGATGAAGACGAGAATCAGCCCGCCCGTGATGGCGATGGCGCGGTAGGGCGTCCCGAACTGGTCGTGGATCTCGTTCAGTTCCGGCGTGACGATCGCGTCACGACCCATGGCGAAGTTGATCCGCGAGGAGGCGAGGATCGAGGCGTTCGCGCTGGAGGCGGTCGCCAGCAGGCCGCCGAACAGCATGGCGACCGCGCCGGCCGGTCCGAGGACGAGGCGGGCGACCTCGACGACAGCGATGTTGCCGGCGGCCTCCTGCTGGGCGATGAACCCCTGTTCGACCGCCGCGCTCATCACGAACAGCACGAGCGCGTAGATGGTCGTGACGATGAGGACACTGCCGATGACCGCCCGTGGGAGGTTCCGGTCGGGGTCTTTGATCTCCTCGGCGACCGACGTGATCTGTACGAAGCCGAGGTACGAGACGAAGATCAGGCCCGTCGTCGTGATCATCGGCCCGAAGCCGGTGACCTCCGGCAGGTTGCCGACGTCGGCTCTGAGCGCGCCGATGAACGTGAACACCGCCAGGATGGCGACGAGGATGACGACGATCACGTTCTGGAGTTTGCCGGTCTCCTTCGCGCCGACGTAGTTGATCAGCGTGAAGAACGCGCCGCCGAAGACGGCGACCCCGACGGCGGAGACGGGAATCGAGACGCCGACGAGCGGAACCCCGATCGACTCGCCGACGATGGCGACGATGTACTCGCCGAAGCCGACCATGTAGAACGCGGAGGCGAAGGCGAGGCCCATCCAGTTCGCCCACCCGGCGATGGAGCCGAACAGTGGCCCGAGCGCCCGGTTGACGTAGAAGTACGCGCCGCCGGAGCGCGGCATCGCGGTGCCGAGCTCGGAGGCGGACAGTGCGGTCAGCAGGGCGATGGCCCCGCCGACGACGAACGAGACAATCGCGTACGAACCGGCCTGGTTGATCGCGGTCCCGGGCAGGACGAAGATACCCGCACCGATCATCGTCCCGACGCCGATTGTCAGTGCCGCGAGTGGGCCGAGGTCTTTGGCGAGTTCCTCGTCGCTCATTCGGCACCCCCGGCGGCGTCGCCGGTCGCATCGTCGGCGTCGTCACCGGTCGCGTTATCGGCGTCGTCACCGGTCGCGTCGTCGGCATCGTCACTCGCCGTGTCGTCGTCGTCACGGCCGACGACCGGTTCGGACTCCTCTTCGTCGACGTCCGGGAGGACGACGACCGGGAGGTCGCTGTGTTCGACGAGTTCGTAGCTCACGTCGCCGGTGATGAGGTTCACCCAGCGACTCCCGCCACGGGGCGTGAAGACGACCGCGCTGGCGTCTTCTTCGTGAGCGACGTCGATGATCGTCTCGGCGACGTCGGTGCCGTAGGCCAGCCGTGTCTCGATCTCGATGCCGTACGACTCGGCGTACTCGCGAGCCTCCTCGAAGAACTCCTGTGCGAGTTCCTCGCGCTGTTCGACGGAGGCCTTGTCCGGTGCGCCGCCCGCCTTCTCGATGACGTGGAGCATGAGCGCCCGGCCCCCGTTCTCCGCGAGTCGCGGAAAGACGGCCCGGCAGGTCGCAGCGGCGTCGTCCTCGTTGGCGACCGGGAGGAGTGGCCGCGAGAGCAGCGACTCACCCACCGTCGTCACCCCCCGCTGGTGTCGTCGGGACGGCGGACGCGAGTCGCGTGGTCTGTCGCCGTCGAGACGTGCGAGAGCAGACACTGTCGCAGGTCGGTTGCATATCACCGTAGTCCGGTCCAGTCGTCTTAATTCGTTCGACTACCGGCCCTCCACCGTGGGAACTCGTCACTCTCGCCGGTCAGAGTTGGACGACCCACGCCCGGTAGTCGTCGGGTCGCTCGTAGACCGTCAGAAAGACCCGTTCGACGAAGCCGGCAAGCCGGTTCGCGTCGGCGCGGGCGGTGATCCGGACGTTCGTCCCCTCGGCCTCCTCGGGCGTCTCCAACTGGTCGATGCGGAACTCGGGGAACGCCGCGAGTAAGTTCTTCAAGCGGTCCAGTTCGGCGTCGGTGCAGTCGAGGTTGACCGTCTGCTCGGCGAACTGGACCCACGGCACCTGCGGCGGTGTCGTGTCGTCTCCGGCGTCGCTCGGGTCCGCTTCGTCCGCCGCCTCGTCGGCCAGGTCGTCCGCCCGCGCCTGCTCCGCGTCGGTCAACTCGGCCTCGACGGTGAGAAAGGCGCTCCCGCGCTCCCGGTGGGCGGTGACGGCGTCGGCGAACAGCTTCTGTCGGCCGGTCGGGTCGCTGGCGTCGAATCGGGTCATGGGCGTCGGTTCGGCCGGGGCGGTGAAAAGTCGGCGGTGTCCCGGTGGCACCGTCGCCCCGGCGGTGACGGGCGGGGACCCCTGCCCGCGAGACGGGCCGGAAGCGTCACCTGTTTAGGGTGGGTCGTCGAACCGACGGGTATGTCCGAACCGCACGTACTCCTGCTCGGCCCGCCGGGCGCAGGCAAAGGCACACAGAGCAAGCGACTCGCAGACGAGTTCGGTCTGGAACACGTCACGACGGGTGACGCGCTCCGGGCGAACAAACACATGGAGACGGAGTACGGCACCCCCGCCGAGTACATGGACGCGGGCGAACTGGTCCCGGACGGACTGGTGAACGAGATCGTCAAGGAGGCCCTCCAGTCGGCCGACGGCTACGTCCTCGACGGCTACCCTCGGAACCTCGATCAAGCCGAGTACCTCTCGGAGATCACGGACCTCGACGCCGTGCTGTACTTCGCGGTGAGCGAGTCGGAACTGGTCGACCGACTCACCGGTCGCCGCGTCTGTGCGGACTGCGGCGCGAACTACCACGTGGAGTTCGATCGGCCAGAGACAGAGGGCGTCTGTGACGAGTGTGGTGGCGACCTCTACCAGCGCGAGGACGACACCGAGGAGACCGTGAAAGAGCGCCTGCGCGTCTACGAGGAGAACACCGCGCCGGTCGTCGAGCACTACCGCGACGAAGGAGTGCTCGTCGAGGTCGACGGCGAGGGGACGCCGGACGAGGTCTTCGAGCGGGTGACCTCGGTCGTCGCGGACGCGAGCGACGAGTAGATCGGTCGGCGCGTCGGTGGCAGTTCTCTTCGGGACGGTGTGGTGAGTGTGGTGTACGTCGATCGGTTGCAGACGACGGACAGGTGAGAGTCCCACCCGATGGAGTCTGCGGCCCATCACGCCGTCACTGGTGGTTATCCGGACAGTCGTCTGTCGGTCTGGAACCCGGCAGTCGCAGTACTCCCCACCCCTCCCCGACTGCTGGCGACGCGGACTGCGCGCAGACCCTCGCTGTCGCTCGGACACTGCTCGGGTCGGGTCGCCAGCAGATCGCGTCCAGTGCGGGTTCCGGTGGTCACAGTTTCCCGGGTGAGATCCGGCACAGTCCCAGCGTAACAGGCCACACGCCGCCGACACTGCTCTCTCGTCCCGCGTGAACACAGAGTCGAAACGTTTAGGCGGTCGTCGCCACGAGTACCAGGTATGAGCAGTGGCCAGAACAGTGGCGGGCTGATGTCCAGTGCCGGACTCGTCCGCTACTTCGACGCCGAGGACCGCAACGCGATCCGAGTCGATCCCAAGACAGTCGTCGCGTTCGGCGTCCTCTTCGGCGTCCTCGTCATCGTCCTGAACCTCGTCGCGATCTGACTGGGACCGCGCGCCTTTTGTCTACCGACCCCCGACTGACAGCCGATGCTGACCGCCGGAGTCGTCGCCGTCCAGGGCGACGTGACCGAACACGCCGAGGCCATCCGCCGGGCCGGTGCCGAACACGACCGCGAGACCGAGATCGTCGAGATCCGAACGTCCGGACTCGTCCCCGACTGTGACGTGCTCCTCATGCCGGGCGGGGAGTCGACGACCATCTCCCGACACCTCCACGGCGAGGGGATCGCCCCCGAGATACGCGACCACGTCGCCGCCGGGAAACCCGTGCTCGCGACCTGCGCCGGCCTGATCGTCGCCAGCGCCGACGCGCGCGACGACCGCGTCGAGCCACTCGGCCTGCTGGACGTGACCGTAGACAGAAACGCCTTCGGCCGACAGAAGGACAGCTTCGAGGCGCGCCTCCCGGTCGACGGCCTCGACGATCCATTCCCCGCCGTCTTCATCCGCGCGCCGGCCATCGCCGACGCGGGTGCGGCCGAGGTACTGGCCGAGTGGGACGGCCGCCCGGTCGCCGTCCGACAGGGGCCGGTCGTCGGCACCGCGTTCCACCCGGAACTCACCCCCGACACGCGCGTCCACCGAGTGGCCTTCTTCGACGACTGAGTGGTGCCGTGAGACACAGCAGTCGCCGGCGTCGCCTCGCCCGAAACACAGCCTTTTGCCGGTGGCCTGCGAGCACAGTGTATGCACGCAACGATAGACGCGGTCCGGGTCGCAGGGACGCCCGACGGCCCGACGCCGGTCGTCCTGCTCGCGGTCGACGGGGGCGGGAGCGCCGTCCTGCCCATCTTCGTCGGCTTCGAGGAGGCAATCGCCATCGTCCGGGGGATCGACGACCCGCCGGGCGAGCGCCCCGGCACGCACGACCTCCTGCTGGACGCCGTGGAGGAACTCGGCGGCCGCGTCGAACGCGTCGTCGTCAGCGACCTCGACGACTCGACGTACATCGCGGACCTGCACGTCGCCACGCCGCGTGGCTCGACGGTTCTCGACGCACGGCCGAGCGACGCGCTGGCGCTCGCGGCCCGCACCGGGTCGCCCGTGGAGGTGACGGAGACGGTGTTCGCGGAGGGCAGTGAACGCCGGACCGAGTTCGACGGCCTCTCGGAGTTGCGCGAGGTACTCGGCTGACAGCACACGACCAGACAATGACAGACGAGACTCCAGCCGACGAGACTGCACCGGCTCACGACCACGAGGAGACTCCACTCGACCGCGACCACGAGGAGATACTCGACGAGTTGTTCGCCGTCATCGAGTCCCGGAAGACCGACCTCCCCGAGGACTCCTACACGACCTCGCTGTTCACCCACGAGAAGGGCGAGAACCGCGTCTTGGAGAAACTCGGCGAGGAGTCGACCGAGATCGTGCTCGCGGCGAAGGACGACGATCCCGACGAACTCCTCCACGAGAGCGCCGACTTCGTCTACCACCTGCTCGTGCTCCTGGCGATGAAGGACCTCGAACTCGACGACCTGCGCGCGGAACTGGCCGAGCGGTTCGGCTGAGTCGTCTCGCCGCCGCCCCCGCGAAGCCGAAACCGCCAAGCGTCGCGCTCGCCACCCGCCTGTATGGACGTGTCCGTGGAGGTCGTCGGCGAGACGACCCACGAGGTGACGGTCGGCGACGACGCGACGTACGCCGACCTCCTGCGCGCGGTCGACTGTAGCCCCCACGAGGTGTCGGTCCTCGTGGATGGCTCGCCGGTCCCGGAGGACCAACCGGTCGAGACCGGGGAGGTGCAGGTGTTGCGACTGATCAAAGGCGGTGACGGATCGGCGGCCTCGGACGACCACGAGGAGTCCGCCGCCACCACCGACGGCGGCCGACTCGCCTTCGAACTCCCGAACGTCGGCCCCGGCCCGGACCCCTTCCGCCTCGCGGACGTGACGGCGGACTTCCTCGTGCTGTTCTTCCAGCGCGACTACTACTGCACGAACTGCCGGGCGCAGGTCCAGACGCTCGCCGACCGATACGACGAGTTCCGCGACCGTGGGGCCGAGATCGCGTCGGTCCTCCCGGAGTCAGTCGAACAGACCCGCGAGTGGCAGCAGCAGTACGACCTCCCGTACCCACTGCTGGCCGACCCGGACGCGGCGGTCGGCGACCAGTACGACCAGCCAGTGCGGTTCGGCCCCCTCGGGAAACTCTCGGACTTCTTCGGCCGGATGCCGGAGGTCGTCCTCCTCGATCTGCGTGGCGACCGCCCCGAAATCGCCTACAGCTACCGGAGCAAGTCCACGTTCGACCGCCCCGAGGTCGAGGATCTGCTCGCGGAACTCGACGACCTCCGCGAGGTGTGACGTGACGCGCCGACGGCCCACACCGTGACCCGCCGACAGTCCGATCCATGACTCCCGATCACCCCGACATCCGCCCGGCGACCGACGACGACCTCGTGGGCGTGATGCGCGTCCTCGACGCCGGCTTGCTCGACGCCGACGCCGAGACGATCGGCCGCCGGATCGCCGAGACCGAACCGGGATCGGTGCTCGTCGCCGACGCCGACGGCCGGGTCGTCGGTGCGGTCGTCCTCGGAGAGCGTCCGGCGTGGGTCGCCGAGGTGTTCGCGGGCTCTGTCGCCGGTGACGATACCGGTGGACGTGACGACCCCGACGACGAGCACGTCGAAGCCATCGCTGTCGGGCGCTCTCGACGCGGGCAGGGACTCGGGACCGCCCTCCTACGGGCCGCCCGCGAGTCGGTCGTGGGCGACCTGACCGCCGACTTCGCCGCGTCGGTCCGGCCGTTCTACGAGTCGCTGGACTGCCGGATCGAGACGGTCGACGACCCGGCGTCGGATGGCCGGTCGCCCGGGTGTCGCCTCGTCGCTCGTGTGTGATCGGGCCACACGACCCCCGCGCAGTCTGGCGATGGCGAGGCTGACGGATAACGGCAGGCATTTTAGGGCGGTACGGAAACCGAAGAACGTTCATGAGCTACGACAAGGTCGAGGTCCCTGCAGAGGGCTCGAAGATCACGCTTGCCGACGAGGAGACGGGCGAACTCGACGTGCCGGACGACCCCATCGTGCCGATCATCCACGGTGACGGGATCGGAACCGACGTCGGACCGGCCGCACAGAAGGTACTCGACGCCGCCGCCGAGGCCACCGGTCGCTCTATCTCGTGGATGCGCCTCTACGCCGGTGCGAGCGCCCGCGAGAAGTACGACGAGAACCTCCCGAGCGACACGGTCGACGCCATCCGCGAGTTCCGCGTCGCTATCAAGGGGCCGCTGACGACGCCGGTCGGTGCCGGCTTCCGCAGTCTGAACGTCGCGCTCCGCCAGAAACTCGACCTCTACGCGAACGTCCGGCCGACCTACCACCTCGACGGCGTCCCCTCGCCGGTCAAGGACCCCTCCGAGATGGACATGGTCACGTTCCGTGAGAACACCGAGGACGTCTACGCCGGCATCGAGTGGGAGGCCGGCACCGACGACGTGCAGGAAGTGAAGGCGTTCGTCGAAGACGAGATGGGCTACGACGAGGTCATGCACGACGGCCCCATCGGCATCGGCATCAAGCCGATCACGGAGTTCGGCACGAAGCGACTCGTCCGGCAGGCCATCGACTACGCCATCGAGAACGACCGGCCGTCGGTCACCCTCGTCCACAAGGGCAACATCATGAAGTTCACCGAGGGTGCCTTCCGCGACTGGGGCTACGAGGTCGCCGAGGAGGAGTACGACGAGTGCATCACCGAGGACGAACTGTGGGAGGAGTACGACGGCGAGGCCCCCGAGGACAAGATCGTCGTCAAGGACCGCATCGCGGACAACATGCTCCAGCAACTGCTGACCCGGACGGGCGACTACGACGTGATCGCCACGATGAACCTCAACGGGGACTACATGTCCGACGCCGCCGGCGCGCAGATCGGCGGCCTCGGCATCGCCCCCGGTGGCAACTTCGGCGACGGTCGCTGTCTCGCAGAGCCGGTCCACGGCTCCGCGCCGAAGTACGCCGGCGAGGACAAGGTCAACCCGACCGCGATGATCCTCTCGGGCCGCATCATGTTCGAGTACCTCGGCTGGAAGGACGCCGGCCAGTTGGTCCGTGACGCCGTCGAGGAGACCATCTCCTCGGGCACCGTCACCTACGACCTCCACCGACAGATCGAGGGCGGCACGAAGGTCGCCACCAGCGAGTTCGCCGACGCCGTCGTCGAGAACATCGAAAAACTGGCGTAAGCCAGTTTCTCGGACACGACGCGCTCTCTCCTCTCTCTTTCTCTCCCTTCGAGTCTCACCACGGCACCCGCGAGCCAGCGGGCGAGGTCTCGGCGAGCACTTAACCGGATTCCCACCCTACGGTCTCCGAGGATGACGGACATCGACCGGGTGCTGGAACGGTACGCGACCAGTCAAGAACTGATGGATCAGATTCGGTACACCGCCGAGTCGCTGAGCCTGGGGTTCGACCGGTGGGACGAACCGCACGTCAGCGGGCCGAGCCTCTACTTCCTCGTGGTCGCCGATCTGGACTTCGGCGAGTACACCGACCCACTGGGAGCCAACCGCTGGCCGGTCGAACGCTGCCGGGTCGTCACCGACGACGCCGAGGACTTCACCAGAGTCGCGGGGGACGTCGCCTTCGACTGTGACGGGGCGGTCGTCGTCACCGGCGACGGGACGATTCAAGAACAGATGGTCCGGGTTCGCAGCCCCGCGACGACCGAACTGGCGAGTGCCGAGGAGCTCGACTACCCCGACTGGATGGGGACGAAACACCTGAGCGCACTCGAGACGTCCACTCGCGAGGGCGTCCTCTGGGCCGTCACGCTGAGCGAGGAGGACGGCCGCGTGACGACGTTCATCGACGGGACGTATCAGGACTACCCGCGCGACCGGATCGGCGGCCGCTGGCGACCCTGAATCGTCCGATCTGCCAGTCTCGACTCGGGGACCTGTTCGGCGCAGTTTGCACTCGAAACCCTCTGCGTCCGAGAGGTTTCTTCGGTCGTGCTGGAGACAGTGCGCAAGTCGGTCAGTGACTCACAGCGCCCGGTGTAGAGCCAGACTCATATGACTCGTCGAACACGTTACGACTTGAGACCGTGATAGCCGAGATATTCGAGGGAGTTTTTGATATCGTAGTCGAGTTCATCCCCGATTTCGTCTGGGGATTGTTGTTCGTGGTGGCAGGAGTTGCGTCGACAGTGATCGGCGTGACGATTGTTGGTGAGTCGATGCTGGTGGGTGGAGTACTACTCACTGTCGGCGTGTTTCTGTTGGCCAGCGTACTGTACGTATGGTATCGATAGCTGCCAACGTACACCTCTGGTCTGACGACCCGTCCAGTGTCTCGTGAGTCGATGTCATCGACCTTGCTGACTACACGCTCTGTCTCTTGCACGGCGTTCTCGTCAGTCGCCGAGGCGTTCGACAGCGCCCGGTAGTTCCGACGCTCGCAACTCGTCGGTGACGACGCCGCTACCGCCGACTCACTCCTGCCAGTCGGGATTCCGTCGCGGCGGCGAGAAGATGTCGACACCCTTCACCGCCTCGTCGCCGCGGTTGACCGCCGAGTGCGGTTCGTCGCCCGGAATCACGTAGGAGTCGCCGTCGCTGACGACGACCTCCTCGCCCTCCACGGTGAAGGCCAGCGCACCGTCGTAGATCCAGCCCGACTGCTCGTGGTGGTGGCTGTGTTCCGGCACCGTCGCATCCGGTTCGATGTGGAAGTGCTGGACGCTCATCGACTCGCCGACCGCCAGTTGCGTCAGGTAGACGCCCTCGACCGCCTCGACCGTCTCCGGTTCCGAGAGTGACACGCGCTCCATACCGGATTCGCGTCGGACTCCCCGATAAAGCTACGCCCGCCGGCCAGTCGTCACGCGCCACGCCAGACCCGACGACGCCGACTACTGGTGGGGCGTCAGCGCCCCCGACACCGACAGCATTGCCCCGCCGAGCAGCACCACGAGCAGCGCGCCGATCGCCGACCGGTACGACCCCGCAGAGCGGTACGACAGGAGGAGAATCGCGGCCAGCGACGCGAGCAGAAACACCGCGACGACGAACCGCGCCGGGTCGTTCCCCTCGGAGTCGACCGGCGGCAACAGCGCCGCAGACAACAGGAGCAACAGCGCCACGGTCCAGCCGGCAGGCGCGAGGCCCGCCAGCGTCACCGCCACCGCAGCGGCGACACCGGCACCGAAGACGACCCGCCGACGCTCCCGGAGCGCAGCGAACAGGCCCACGCCGCCGAACGCGACGAGGAGTCCGAGTGCGACGAGCGTGCCCGGCGCGGGGGCGACGACCGCCAGCAGATACGCCACCAGCGCGAGGCCGGCCACGAGTGCGAGCCCCGCAGGCACGACCGGCCAGTGGCTCTCACACGCCGGCGTTCGCTCGTCGGCGATGGCGGCGATGTCGGCGGAGGGGATCATGGATCGACAACTCGCTCGGCCTGCCTCAAAAAGTTACGTCCCTTCGAATCCGCCTCTCGGTCGGCCGACACGTCCGATCCGGGACTGTTCGCGCAGATCGCACGCGAGCGTCGGATCGAACCGCCAGCCGTCGTCAGGTTCAAACCCGAGAGCACGCAACCTCGAGGTATGTACGCGGTCGTCGGCTGTACCGACTGTAGCAACCTCTGGCTCCTCGCGGACCCCGCCGAGGCCGACAGCGCGCAGTGTTCCCGCTGTGGCAAGCGCCACCAGACGAGCAAACTCCGGCGCTTCTTCGAGTCGCCGGACAGAGACGAGGCCCGGCAGGCCCGGTCGGCACTGCTGGCGGACAAACAGGACGCGGGCGACGCCTTCGCGGATCTGGACTCCGTCGCCGAGATGGAGTGGCACCTCGACGACAGCGGCGTCTCGGACGACGAGTACCTCGACGGCTCCGGTCTCGACGCCGACGAGGTCAGGCGGGCCGGCGAGGGGAGTACGCAGTCCGGCGGGTCACAGTCCCGCGACGAGGTGGTCCGCGAGGCGCTCCGAGAACAGGACCATCCGACCGAGTCCGCGGTGGTCGACTACGCCGAGGCGCGGGGCGTCCCGGCCGAGCGTGCGCGGGACTTGCTCGACAAACTGACGCGGCGCGGCGAGGTCTCCGAATCGCGCGGTCGGTACCGTCTGCTCTGATCGGCCTGCGCTGATCTGCCTACGCTGATCGTCAGGTCGCGTCGGAGTCCGCCCGAGGGGTCGTCCGGGTCGCGTGTGACACTGCTGTCCCGCCGTCACAGGACGCCGAGCAGTTCGAGACACGTCAGGCCCGCGACGGCGATGGTCAGCAGGAGTTTCAACAACTGGAGCCACTGGTAGGTCTCGGTGTCGTCCAGTGGCTCCTCGTGGCGAGGGGTGTCACTCATGGGGTCGTGGGGACGACTGCTGCCGCCGGTGTACCCACGGCAGCGGTTCCAGCTACGTCGACTGTGAAAGTAAACGCTCGCCTGCCGTAGTGGAACTGAAACCGAGGGGCGGCCCGGTGGTACCCGGCGCAGGGCGGTTCTCCGAGTGGTGGTTCCCGGCGCAGGGCGGTTCTCCGAGTAGTAGTGCCCGGCGCAGGGCGGTTCTCCGAGTGGTGGTTCCCGGGTCGTACCCCGCAGACGGACGCTCGCGGGTCACTACACTGCGTCCGATCGCCGAGTGGAGCCGACCGGCCTCAGCGGCCGTGTTCGGCGTGCGCACTCGACAGGTGCCGAGAGCCGAGCGCCGCGAGCAGGTTGAGTTCGCCGGCCAGCGCGCCGACCGCGATCAGTTCCGCGAGCGCGTCCGCGTTACTCCCGGCCGGGTCGCCGCCCCCGCGAACGCCCAGCACATCGAGTGCCTCGGACTGGGTCGGCAGTTTCGTCCCGCCGCCGACCGTCCCGACTTCGAGGCTGGCGAGCGACACCGAGCAGTAGAGGTCGCCGTCCCGGACGCTCGCGGTCGTGATGGCGTTCGCCCCCTCGACGACCTGCGCGGCGTCCTGGCCGCAGGCGAGGAACATCGCCGCGACGACGTTCGCCACGTGGGCGTTGAAGCCGAGACTCGCCGCCTTCGCCGACCCGACGAGGTTCTTCCGGGTGTTGATCTCAGCGATGGCCTCCGGCGTCGTGTGCAGGCGCTCCTCGACGACTTCTCGGGGAATCGTCACGTCGGCCGTGACGCTCCGGCCCCGCCCCTCGGTCGCGTTGATGCCGGCGGGCTTCTTGTCGGTACAGAGGTTGCCCGAGACGGCGACGAGACTCGCGTCGGTCTCGGCCTCGATCAGGTCGCAGGCCTCACTGGTGGCGATGGTGGCCATGTTCATCCCCATCGCGTCCTTCGTGTCGTAGCGGAATCGCAGGAAGACCGAGTCGCCGACGACGTAGGGTGTCACGTCCAGCAGTTCGCCGTGGCTCGTCGTGGACTCGGCGGCCTCCGCCAGTGCGTCCTCGTTGTCCCGGACCCACCCGACGAGTGCCTCGGCCTCGGCGACTCCTCCGACGCGGAAGACCGGCGCGCGTGTCATCCCCGACTTCGTGACGCGGGCTTCCGCGCCGCCAGAGCGATCCAAGACGGAACAGCCCCGGTTCACGGAGGCGAGCAGTGCGCCCTCGGTCGTCGCCAGCGGGAGGTACTGTTCGCCGGAGACCGCGCCGCCGTCGACCGAGACCGGGCCGACGACACCCAGCGGAATCTGGGTCGTCCCGACGAAGTTCTCGATGGCCGAGTCGACCACGTCCTCGTCGGGGAACGTGTAGTGACCGACCGCGTCGAGGTCGGCACCCGACTGTGCTTCGACGAGCAGTCGGCGTGCCTCGGCGGCGGTGTCGAGGTCGGCGTGGGCTTCGAGTTCGTGGAAACGCAGGTCGCCCTCGCGGACCCGGTCCGCGAGCGTCTCGGCGTCCGGCGTGTCGGTGGCGTCGTCGCTCATGCCCGACGCTACCGGGCGTCGACCCTAACCGTTACCGATTCCGAGTCTGCGGGACGCTCCGCCGGCAGTCGGCACCCGGCCCCGCCGAGGGTCGCCGCCGCCCGAACGGTTTTGCTCCTCGCGGTCGGCCATCCGGTATGACGGCACCTGCCGACCTCGTCCTGACGAACGGCGAGGTCCACACGCTCGGCGACCCCGACGAGACCTACGAGGCGGTCGCGGTCCGGGACGGCCGGATCGTCCGCCTCGCCGACAGCGACGAGATCGACTTCCTCGTCGGCGTCGAGACCGAGGTGGTCGACCTCGCGGGCCGCGTCTGCCTGCCGGGGTTCACCGACGCACACACCCACATGACGACGCTCGGCCGGTCGCTGGTCCACGCCGACCTCTCGACGGCCGACTCGCCGGGCGACGCCATCGAACTGCTGCGGGACCGCGCCGCCGAGGTCGCCGAGGACGAGTGGGTCCTCGGCTTCGGCTACGACGAGAGCACGTGGGACGAGTCGCGTTACCTGACCCGGAACGATCTGGACGCCGTGACCGGCGCACAGCCAGTCGCGGCGGTGCGCGAGGACATGCACGTCGCCTCGCTGAACAGCGTCGCACTGGATCGCTTGCTCGACGAGATGCCCGACGACGACGTCCACCGCGACGCGGAGGGACCGACCGGCGTCGTCGTCGAGGAAGCGGTCGATCCCCTCTATGCGGCCATCGAACCCGGTCCCACGGAGACCCGCGACCTCCTCGAATCGGCACAGGCCTACGCCAACGAACGCGGCGTCGTCGGCGTCCACGACATGGTCCGGCAGTCGCACGCCCCCGGCGTCTACCGGGATCTGGCCGCCGACGGCGACCTCTCCCTGCGGGTGCGGCTCAACTACTGGAGCGACCACCTCGACGCCCTGCTGGACCTCCGTGAGCGCACGAACCACGGGAGTGAGTTCGTGCGGGTCGGCGCGGTCAAGAGCTACACCGACGGGAGTTTCGGCGGCCGGACCGCGAAGCTGTCCGAGCCGTACGCCGACGCAGAGGAGGGAGAGGAGGACGGCGACGCGGAGGACGGCGGGACAGCCACTGGCTCGTGGGTCGTCGCGCCCGACGAGTTACAGGCTCTCGTCACGCGGGCTGACGACGCCGGCCTCCAGTTCACCGCCCACGCAATCGGCGACGAGGCGGTCGACGCGGTGCTGGACGCCTACGAGACCTGCGACGATCCGGGGGCGGCCCGCCACCGCGTCGAACACGCAGAACTGACCAGCGACGAGGCGATCGAGCGATTCGCCGACTCGGGCGTGATCGCGTCGGTCCAGCCGAACTTCCTGAAGTGGGCCGGCGAGGGTGGGCTGTACGAGTCCCGCCTCGGCGACCGCCGGACCGAGACGAACCGCTACGCCGACCTGCTGGCTGCTGGAGTGCACCTCGCGTTCGGGAGCGACTGCATGCCGCTCGACCCACTGCTCGGTGTCCACCACGCGGTGAACGCGCCCGCCGCGGCCCAGCGACTCGGCGTGACCGAGGCGCTCCGGGCGTACACTCGCGGGGCCGCCTACGCCGGCTTCGACGAGGACCGACTGGGCACGGTCGAAGTCGGGAAACTGGCCGACCTGGTGGTTCTGGACGACTCGCCGTGGGAGCAGTCGGACGCGATCCGGGACATCGACGTGGCGCTGACGCTGGTCGACGGCGACGTGGTGTACGACGGTCGCTGACTTCCGGAGACGGCCGCTGTATCGACCTCCCACGACACACCGACCCACGCGCCCGACAGCTACTACTCCGGGCCGTCCCTCCGTTCACACGTGTCTCTCGACTACGACTACCACACCCACTCGACGTACTCGGACGGCGACCTGCTCTTCCGGATGCTCGCCGCGGCGGAGTCGGCCGGTCTCGCCGGCATCGGGGTCACGGACCACTGCAACGTCGCGGAGCGCGAGTCGATGCAGGAGATGAAAGCCCAGTTCGGGTTCAACCTCGATACGACCTACGAGCGTCGCCGCCGTGGGATCGAGGCCTACCGCGACCGCTTCGACCTCCACATCTTCGACGGGGTGGAGATGGACTACGAACCGCAGGACGAGAACCGAATCGCGGCGTTTCTGGAGACTGCCGACTTCGACTACGCCATCGGGAGCGTCCACCACGTCGAGGACGTGAACGTCCACTTCGAGTCGTACTTCGGCCGGAAGTCGGAGGCCGAGCGCCGAGACGTGGTAGCGACCTACTTCGACAAACTCGTCGCCCTGATCGACTCGGAGTTGTTCGAGATCGCGGCCCACCCGGACCTGATCGAGCGCAATCCCGCGCTTCGAGGGCTGGCGACCGACGAGGACTACGAGCGTGTCGCGGACGCCTTCGCCGACTCGCGGACGATTCCGGAGGTGAACGCCGGGCGCGCGCTGGACGACTACGGCGAGTTCCACCCGACGCCCGCGTTCCTCGACGCCCTGCTCGACCGCGGGGTGTCCGTGACGGTCGGGACCGACTCCCACTCTCCGGAGGTCGTCGAACCGCGGCTGGCGGCGCTGACCGAGCGACTCGACGAGGTGGGCGTCGAACCGGTCGACGTCGTGACGTGAGTCGGGACGAGAGTCAGAGAACGGGCGGCCGCAGACAGAGAGACCGAGGGGAGATTACCGCTCGTCGGAGTCGAGCACGCGAATCTGGTCGCCACGCACCGTCACCGGAATCGGGACCGTCGCCTCGTACAGTTCGACCGTCACCTGGTCTTTGCCCTCGTCGATGCGCTGGACGCGGGCCTTCTCGCCTTTGAACGGCCCGGCGATCAGTTCCACGATGTCGCCCTCCGCGATGCCCTCCACGTCCGGCGTCGGCGAGAGGAAGTGCTCCACCTCGGCGTAGCCGGAGGTGCCGGGGACGATACTGCGGGCGTGGGGAATCTCGTCCAGCAGGCGCTCGAGGACGGCCGAGTCGTCGGCCTCCACCATCACGTAGCTGGTCAGCGAGTCCGGCGCGAGGACCGCGTGGATCTCCTCGGCCTCCTTGTTCGCCAGCATCTCCGCGACCGTGCGCTCCTGGCTCGCGGTCGTCTTGACGGCGAAGATCGGCACGGTCAGACGCCTCCGAGCGGGAGTATTGCCATCACCGCGAAGATGAGAAAGCCCATCAGCCCGACGAGGAAGATGCCCGCGCCGGCGATCTTGGCGATCTGGGAGAACTCCTCCCACGACGGGGTGCTGGCCAGCTTCAACACCCGCACGTAGCTCGTGAGGTCGTACTTGACGTCCATGTTGTCTGACGGTAGTCGGTCGGGCTTTTTCTATCTATTGGAACGGACGAACGACCGGCGGGCCGAACTCCGGCCCGGTCGAAGCGTGTACTGCGTCCGGTCGAAGGGTGTGACGGTCGGGGCGACGCACCTGACGCGTCGGTCGAGACGCGTCACTGCTCCCGGCGAAGTGCCAGCACCGCGAGCGCCAACAGGGCGAGGATCGGCACCAGTACGCCGAATCCGGGCGTCGTGGTCTGCGTCGACCCGGGCGTCCCGGTCGGCGTGGCCGAGGCGGTCGCCGTCCCGCCGCCGTTTCCACCGGCGGTCGTCGTGCCGCCGGCAGTCGGCGTCCCGGTCGCGGTGGTCGTCCCGCCGACCGGGTCGACCGTCACCGTGATCGTGTCGCCGTTCAGCGCCAGTTCGTAGGTGCCCGGCGTCGTGATCGTGGTGGTGTAGCCGACGACCCGACTGCTGTTGCGCGGCAGGAAGTAGTCGGTCCCGCCGATCTCGGTCCCGTCGAGCGTCAGCGACACGTCGACAGTGCCGCCGCCGTCGCCCGCGTTGGTCAGCGTCCCGGTGACCGTCACCGTCTCGCCGACGACGAACGTCGCGCCGTCTGCCGGACTGTCGAGACTGACGCTGATGTCCGGTGTGCCGACCGGCGTCCGGGAGCCACCGCCGCCGCCTCCGCCGCCGGGTGCTTCGGTCGGCGTCTCGGTCGGCGTGGCGGTCGGCGTCTCGGTCGGCGTGGCGGTCGGCGTCTCGGTCGGTGTTGGGCTTGGCGTCGGCGTCGGTGTTGGCGTTTCAGTTGGCGTCGGTGTCGGCGTCGGTGTCTCCGTCGGCGTCGGCGTTGGTGTCGGCGTCGGCGTTGGTGTCGGTGTCGGGGTCGGCGTTGGTGTCGGTGTCGGCGTTGGTGTCGGCGTCGGCGTCGGCGTTGGTGTCGGTGTCGGTGTCGGCGTTGGCGTTGGCGTCGGCGTCGTCCCGTCCGTCTGGCCGAAGACGGCGAGGATGCCGCCGGCGCTGACGTTCGCCGTCACCGTGTTCGCCGACGTGTCGACCGCGTTGTTCTCCGGCACCTGCACCCACGCGCTCCCGGTGTCGCGGTACACCCGGAGCGTCGACTCGTCCAGGCCGGTCGCGTCGGCGTCCTCGTAGAACACCGTCAGGTTCAGCCGCGCTGTCTCGTCGAACGACCGGTTGACCGGCGACACGTTGATCGCGGGACCGAGCGAACCCTGTCCGCTCGGCGGGGCGCGCGTCGCAACAGAGGAGTTGACGAGGACGTTCCGCGCGGTGAACGAGACGGTCTCGTTCGCCAAGTTGAGCCGATCCACGTCGTTGTTCGCCGCGTCGAACTCGGTCAGGAAGTCCGCCAGCGTCGCGTTCTCGACGGTGACGTTCGTCAGGGTGTTGTCCCGCGTGTCCTGCAGGAGGTAGACACCGTAGCCGAGCGTGTCCCGGATCACGGTGTCCCGGATCTCGTTGCCGGCGACGCCTTCCATCTCGATCCCGCTGCCGGGGGTGAAACTGTCCACGCCCGAGCGTTCGATCGTCGTGTTCACGACGAGGGTGTCGTACGGCGTGTCACCGGAGTTCGACCGGAAGGCGATCCCGGTCCGGTTCGCGTCCCGGATCGTGTTGTTCGCGAGGACGTTCCCGTTCGAGTCGTAGGTGCCCGCGCTCCGGAGGATGTCGACCGTCAGGCCGGTCTCCGCGTTCTCGATCACGTTGTCCGCGACGGTCGTGTTCGTCGCGGGCGCGAGGACGATCCCGCCGCCGTCCAGTCGGTTGTTCCGAACCGTCGCGTTCGCGGTCCGGTCGATCCTGATCCCCTCGTCGCCCGCCGCGACGATGTCGTTGGCCGCCACGGTGACGTTCGAGTCGAGGCGACTGCCGGCCGTCACGTCGACGGCGGTCGTGTCGGTTCGGAGGAACGTGTTCCGGACGATCCGGAGGTCCCGGCTGAACTGTGCCACGTCCACACCGCGCGTGTCGTCTGCGAACTGGTTGTCCGCGATCACGGTCCCGTTCGCTTGCGCGTTCAGCACGCCCGCGCCGTTCGCGGTACTCGCCGTGAGGGTGCTGTCTCTGATCTCTACGTCGTCTGTGAGTCTGATCTCGACGTTGTGTTCCGCGCCGGTCAGGGCCGCCCCGGAGACGGTCCCCCGGTTCGCGCCGTACCAGAAGCCGACGCCACTGCCCCGTGTCTGGACGCCGGAGACCGACACGCCGTCGATCACTGCATCGACGCTGTTGCCGACGAAGACGCCGATCCCCGCGCCGATCCCTTCGGCGACCTCGACCGAGGAGACCGTCACGTTCCGGATCGTCGCGCGGTCGGAGCCGACGGTGACGCCGACACCGCGGCCGACGCCGGTGGCAGTCACGTCTTCGACCACCGCGTCGGTCGTCCCGGCCAGCAGGACCCCGTGGCTCCCGTTCGCCGGCGAGACGCCCCGGACTTCGACGTTCGAACTCGCCACGTAGGCGACGAACGCCGGATCGTCGACTGCCGTCACACTCGTCCCGGTCTCGTTGGTCCGGTAGACGATCGGGCGGCCGTCGATCGTGTTCGAGGTGTCGATGTCGTGGAGGTAGTGGCGCACGTCGGTTCTGTCCGCCGAGTTGCTCCCGAAGTCACTCGTTCCACGAGCGGGCGTGATGTCGAACCGACCGGGGTAGCCGATCTCGCGCAGGGCCAGCCCCTGACTCGTGTTCGTCATCGTGTTGTCCCGCATCGTCGTGTGCCGGACCGACGCGAGCAGAACGCCCGCGTTCGACGTGTCCCGCACCGTGTTGTCGGTCAGGGTCGTCCCCTTCACGTAGTCCCAGTCGGCCGGGACGCCGTTCGACTCGTCGGTCCAGAGGTAGATGCCGAAGGTCCCGCGCTGGACCGTGTTGTTCGAGAAGGCGTTGCCGACCGACGGCCCCGTACTCGACAACAGGAGGATGCCGTACAACTCGGTGTCCTGTACCACGTTGTCGGCGACGACCACGTCGGTCGCGGTGACGAGATACAGCCCGTTGTCGCTGTCCGTCACGCGGTTCCGGAGAATCTGCGTCCCGTCGAGATCGAACGCCGTGAGCGCGGTCGCCTCACTCCCGGTGATCTCGTTGTCTGCGACGATGCCGCCCACCAGCGAGTCGAGCGTGACCGACTCGGCCGTGCTGTCGCGGAGTTCCATGCCCGAGAAGGTGGTGACGCCGACTCCCGGTCGCAGGGTGATGCTCGATCCGGCCGCGTCCACGCGCTGGACGACCGTATCCTGGCCGCCGACGTCCAGTCCGGTCGGGTTCGTCCGCACCGTGTTGTCGGTGATCGTCGCGTTGCTCGCGTCGCTGGCGATGCCGGTCTGGCCGTTGCCGAACGCCGAGAGACCGGTGAGGCTCGCGTCGTCGGTGTTCCTGCCGACGAACAGTCCGATTCCGTCGTTCTGCGCGAAGACGCTGTCCCGCACGGTGAGGTTCACGGCGGGGTCCGCGCCGCCGATCTGGACGCCGTTCGCGCTGAAGGCCGCGCCGTTCGCCGTCGCGCGCACGTCGGCGACGAGACTGTCCGACGAGTCGTCGATCCAGAGACCGTACTGCCCGTTGTTGCGGGCGACCGTCTCGGTGATCGCCACCGAGTCGGTGCCGTCGGTGTAGACCCCGCGCAGGTCGTTGTCGACGAACTCGCTCCGTGCGACCGTCAGGTCGGCCCCGCCGACCGTCTCGACTGCGGTCCGCCAGTCGGTCGCCGAGAGGCTCCGGACCGTGACGTTGGTGACGCCGGTGCCGTCGTCCACGAGAATGGCGGTCCCCGACCCGGTGCCGTCGAGTCGGCGACCCGCGCCGTCGATCACCACGTCGTCGGACTCGACGGTGACGAAGGGAGTCGCCGACACGTCGGCGAAACTCCGATTCAGGTAGTAGTAGCCCGGCGAGGTGATGACCGTCTGACCGTCGATGGGCGTCCCGCGCTCGGCGAAGGTGGTGCCGGTCGAGAGCGCGCCCGCGTCGGCGTTGTCGGTCGCCAGTCGGTTCGGCGCGTCCACGAGTCCGTCGCCGTCGTCGTCGGCGAACAGTTGGCTGTAGCCGGTGCCGGCCGGGGTGAGCCACGCGTTCCCCGAGATGGTGCCGCCGCCGAGGACGTTCGTCCCGGCGGCGGGGGTGACGTTCCAGTCGTTCGCGCCCGGCGTCCCCTCGAAGGCGACGTTGACGCCGTTCTCGAACCGGTTGTCGTAGACGGTGTGGCCCTCGGTGCCGTCGCCCATCCCGATGCCGTACTCGGTGTTGTCGCGCACGACGTTCGTCCGGATCGTGTTCACGTCCGCGAACCGCCGGACGAAGACGCCGATCCGGGCGTCGCTGATCGTGTTGCTCTCGATCAGGCTGTCGTCGCTGTTGACGACGAGGCCGTCGTCCGCGCCCGAGAGCGTGTTCTCGGCGGCCGTCACGCGCTCGCCGTCGAGCCAGAGGTTGAACTCGCCGTTGTCGGTCAGCGTGTTGGTCCGGACCTGCGCGTCGTCTGCGTTGCTGAGGAACAGCCCGCGACCGTTGGTCGAGACGGAGTTGTCCTCGACCGTCAGCCCCGCTCCGGAGAGACGCATCGCGTCCCCACCGACGAGTGCGTTCCCGGTGACGGTGTTCGCAGAGACGGTGACGTTCGCCCCGCCCGCGTTCACGCTGAAGCCGTCACGAGCGTTGTCCGTCGCGGTACTCCCGGTGACGACCGTGTTCGAGACGGACGCCAGCGAGAGGCCCTGGTCGCCGTCGCGGGCGGTGACGTTCCTGACGACGAAGCCGTCGGTGCCGGAGGCGCGGAGCCCGTCTTCGTTCCCGACGAACAGACTGTCTTCGACGACGACGCCGGTGGCACTCCCGACGAGTACACCCCGCCGCCAGTCGCCGCGCACGTCGAGGTTCCGGAGCGTGACGTTCGTCAGGCCGTCGGTGACTGCCACACCGGCATCGAACACCGACGCGCCGCCGGTGTCGATAGCGTGGAAGCCCCCGTCGAAGACCACGTCACTGCTCGTGATCTCGATACAGGGGCCGCTCGCGGTCGTGATCGGCCCGCTAAGTTCGTAGACGCCCGGTTGGTCGACGACGGTACACCCGGTGATCGTGGTGGTCGCCGCAGGTGTCACGCCGTCGTTGCCGGCGGTCTGGAAGGCCGGGATCGCGACGACGCTCGGGGCGACGACGCTCAGGACGACGAGTGCGGTCACGAGAACCACGCTCAGTCGCCTCCCGGTCGAATGGGTCCGGCGCCGTCTCCGCGACGGCGAACTCGCTCGTGTCATTGCAGCTACTGTCGCGGGTGCCGGGTTATACCTACGTAGCGTGACGAGTTCCAGTCGGCGGGACGTGGTCCACTTTCTGGAACGGTGTGCAACGGCAGTAACACTTTTACAGGCAGGTCCGTTCTCTCAGTGCGATGGTGGGCGAAGGGAGTGATCGGCCGAAGTTGCCGCTGTCGGCGCTGAAACGGGCCGAGTCGCTGTCGGCACTGCGGGACGGGCCACTGGCACGCCACGAGTTACAAGACCGGTTGGGCGTCTCCCGGACGACGGTCCACCGGATCGTCAGCGCACTCGAAGACGACGGTCTGCTCGTCAGAGACGACGACGGTTACGAACTGACCGGCTTCGGTCACACGACCGCCCGCGCCGTAGACGAGTACCGCGAGACGATCACGGCCGCCGAACGACTCCAACCACTGCTCGACTGTCTGCCGACGACCTTCGACGTGCCGGTGCGCGCCTTTTCGGACGCCCGACTGACGACCCAACAACCCGGCAACCCCTACGCCCCGGTGGAGCGATTCGTCGGCTGTCTCCGGGAGAGTGGCTCGCTCCGGGGGATCGACACGACCTCGATCGCGCCGATCTACGTGGACGCGATCCGCGCGGAGATTCTCGCGGGGATGACGACCGACGTGGTGTACCTCCCGTCGGTGGTCACGAGCATCGTGGAGGCGTACCCCGACGACGTGGCGCGGGCGGTCGAGAGCGGCGAACTGACGCTCCGGACCCACGACGACCTCCCGTGTGGGCTGGCGATCTTCGACGACCGGGTGGCACTCGGCGGCTACGACCCCGAGACGGGGATGCTCCGCGCCTTCGCCGACACCGACGACCCCGAGGCGCGGGCGTGGGCACTCGACGTGTACGACGACTACGTGTCGGCGGGGACGGTGTTCTACGGCCCGAACGACACGGAGCCAGGTCTCGTGTCCATCGAGGCCGACGGTGGGGAGTCTACCAGCGACGAGTCGGCGTCGGCCGACGAGTCGTGAGTGGTGGCGAGCGGCGAGTCGTGAGTGGTGGCGACCGACTCGGGTCGCCTCGCCGGTCAGCGAGACACGCCCGGATACGAAACGTTGAAACGCGCCACGACAGAAGTCGTCGGCATGGAACTGCGGGTCATCGAGAAGACCGACGAGGAACTCCGGATCGAGATCGCGGGCGAGGACCACACCTTCATGAACGTGCTGAAGGGGACCCTGCTGGAGACCGAGGGCGTCGTCGCGGCGACCTACGACCTGAACCCCGAGCAGTCCGGTGGCCAGACCGAACCGATCCTGTCGATCAAGACCGAGTCGGGCTACGACCCACTCGACGTGCTGGCCGACGCCGCCGGCAACATCCGCGAGACGACCGACGCCTTCCGCGAGGCGTTCGACGCCGCCGCGTGACGCGACACGCCTGAGGCCGCGCGACCGCTCGACCGCGACCCCGCGTCAGGCCGAACCGAGAATCGCATCGCAGTTCGGACAGACCAGAAATTCTCCGTCGACGTCGTGTTCGCCGGACACCGCCGAGTAGGTGAACCTGTCCAGTCGCTCGGTGTGATCGCAGTGTGGACAGCGTGGCATACCGGCGAGTACGCGCTCGACGGCCAAAACGTCACCTCGCGAGATCAGAGTCGCACCGGCACGCCGCGTTCGTCGAGGTACTGCTTCACGTCCTGGATCGAGTACTCGTCGAAGTGGAAGATAGAGGCCGCGAGCCCGGCGTCGGCACCGGCCTCGGTGAACACCTCGTACATGTCCTCGGGACCGCCACACCCCGAGGAGGCGATGACCGGCGTCGAGACGTTGTCACAGACCGCCGAAGTGAGGGGAATGTCGTAGCCGTCTTTCGTCCCGTCGGCGTCGATGGAGTTGACGAACAGTTCGCCCGCCCCACGGGACTCGGCCTCGCGTGCCCACTCGACTACGTCGATGTCGGTCCCCTCCCGGCCACCCTTGATCGTACACTCGAACCAGCAGGACTCGCCGTCGACCTCGGCGTAGAACTCGCCCTGCTCGTCGTAGCGCCGGCGGGCGTCGACCGAGATGACGATACACTGCGAGCCGAAGGCCCGCGCGCCCTCGTTCACGAGGTCGGGGTTCTGGAGCGCGGCGGTGTTGATCGACACCTTGTCTGCGCCCGCCCGCAGGGTCTCCTTGATGTCCTCGCGGGTCCGGATGCCCCCGCCGACGGTCAGGGGGATGAACACCTCGTCCGCGACGCGGGAGACGGTGTCGAGCATCGTCGCTCGGCCCTCCGCGGAGGCGGTGATGTCGAGGAAGACGAACTCGTCTGCGCCGGCCTCGTTGTACGCCTTCGCCATCTCGACCGGGTCGCCGGTGTACTTTAGGTCCTCGAAGTTGACACCGGTGTAGACGGCCGGATTCCCGTCCTCGTCTAAGTCCACGTCGATACAGGGGATGATGCGCTTCGTGAGCATTCGCTACCGGGTGCTTCGCCGGGTGTGGGTTTCACGGTTTCGTCTGTCAGTCACCCACGACTGAAGTCGTGGGCTTCCTCCTTGCATCTCTGTGAGTCGGTTCTCGCTGTCGCGGTGCGGGTGCGGTTCCTCGCGCTACGACGCGTCGCGGTCGCGGTGCTGGTTGCAGTCGCTGTGCAGTCGCGGTTACAGTCGCCGTGCTCTGGCGGTCGCTACGCACTGTCGAGTTCAGAAATCAGCAATTCGGAGACCACCGATCGGCATCACGACAACAGCGAGAACCACGCACGACCACACTCCCGAAGCGTCCAGCGCCCGGTACCGCCTGTTCAGGACGCTCGCCGGGCCAGCAGGCCAGCGCCAAGCATCGACACCAGCGCCACGAGGACCCCGAAGCCGGGGACACTCGTCGTCGTCGCTGGCGTGTCGTCCACCGCCTGTGTCGTCGTGCCGGGTGTCGCGGTCGGGGTCGGACTCGCGGTCGGTGTCGCAGTCGGCGTCGCGGTCGCGTTCGCCTGCGCGTACGCCTCCGGATGGAGCGCCTTCGCCAGCGCCCGAACCGGCTGGATCACACGCGGGGCTGGCTGGCTGAGGTAGTTCCCGTTCAAGACGAGGACGTTCCCCTCCTGCACTGCGGTCGTGCTGTTGTAGGCGTCGTTCTGTGGCACCTGCGGGCCGTCGCTGTTCAGGACGATCCACTCGGGGTCCTGCGCGACGACCGTCTCCGGACTGATCTGCTTGTAGCCCGTGATGTTCGCCTCGCTGGCGACGTTCGTCCCACCCGCCGTGGTGATGATCTCGTCCACGAACGTCCCTTCGCCTGCCGTGAAGCCGAAGAACGTGTAGAGCACGCGCGGGCGGTCCTCGCCCTCGGTCGCCGCTGCGACCGTCGCCAGTTCCGACTCCATCCGGTCGGCGGTCGCGTCTGCCGACTCACAGTTGCCGGTCAGTTGGCCGTAGAGTCGCGTCTTCTCGACGACAGCGCCGAGCGTCCCGGCGAACTCGGCCTTGTAGACCGTCAGCCCCGAGTCACGGAGCGCCTGGACCGTCTCGTCGGGGACGACGTTCGGCGCGAGCACCAGATCGGGGGTCGTGCCGACGACCTTCTCCGTCGAGATGGCGGTCTGGCCCGCCCCGGAGATGTTCGTCTTCGCCTCTGCACCGTCGAGATACGCCGCGAACTGGGTGACGCCGACGACCTGCGACTCGGCCTCGATCGCCCACAGCGTCTGTGCCGCACTCGGCGACAGCGAGACGATCCGCTCCGGGCGGTCGTCGATCCGGACCTGCGTCCCGGTCGCGTCCGTCACCGTCACCGGGAACGCACAGGTCGTCTGCTGGGTCGTCGTCACCCCGTCCAGTTCGCCCGGCGTGTCTGCACTACTCTGCACGGCTCTCGCGTCGAGATCACTCGCCGCCGGCCCCGCCGCCCCGGCGATCCCGGCCGGGACCACGCCCGCGAGGAGCACGAGGACTGCGACGACCACTGTCGATGTTCGCATCGTCAGCGACGAGTCGCTAATCCAATAAATATTTACCTAACCCAAGTAGAGTTGAGGGGAGATGCGGACCACGACGCGGGCCGGGGGCTACTCGGTCGGACTGCTCGCCCTCCTCGCAGTCGTCACCCTCGCCAGTGCCGCCCTCGGCCCGGTCGCGGTCCCGCCCGCGACGGTGGCGAAGACACTGCTCTCGCACCTCCCTGGGCTGGCCTTCACCGTCCCCGAACCCCACCGCGTCATCGTCGCCTCGATCCGGCTCCCCCGGATCGCGCTGTCGGCGACCGTCGGTCTCGCCCTCGCCTCGGCCGGCGTCGTCATGCAGGGGTTCTTCCGCAACCCGATGGCCGACCCCTCGATCATCGGCGTCTCCTCCGGGGCCGCAGTGGGGGCGGTCGCGGCGATCGTCCTCCCGGTGTCGGTCGCCGGCGCACTCGGTATCCAGGCCGCCGCCATCGTCGGGGCGCTCGTCACGGCCTTCGGCGTCTACCTCCTCGCCACCGAGGGCGGCCGGACGCCGGTCGCCACCCTGCTTCTCGCCGGTGTCGCGGTCCAGACCTTCCTCGGGGCGGCCATCTCGGTCATGTTGCTCTACAGCGGCGAGAGCCTGCGCCGGGTCGTCTACTGGCTGATGGGGTCGCTGGCGAACGCCACCTGGTCGGAGGTGTGGCTCGCCGGTCTCGCGGTCCCGTGTGTCGTCGTCCTCGCGGTGTACGCCCGCGACCTGAACGTCCTGCTCCTGGGCGAGGAGGACGCCCACGGCCTCGGTATCGAAGTCGAACGAAGCAAGCGACTCCTCCTCGCACTCGCCTCGCTGATGACCGCCGCCGCCGTGGCTGTCGCGGGCGTGGTCGGCTTCGTCGGGCTGATCGTCCCGCACGTGATGCGCCTGCTCGTCGGCCCGGACCATCGCATCCTCCTCCCGACCAGCGCGCTGGCGGGAGCGGTCTTCCTCGTCGTCAGCGACACGGTCGCCCGGACCGCCGTGGCCGGCACGGAACTCCCGGTCGGCATCGTCACCGCCGCCGTCGGCGCGCCCTTCTTCCTCTACCTGCTCCGGAGTCGGGAGGTCCGGTCGCTGTGAGCCGCGATCCTCGGCCCTCGACGGAGGCGACCGACCGCGCCGACCCACTGCTCGCGGTCGAGGATCTCACGGTCTCGCTCGGCGGCAACGAGGTCCTCACGGGCGTCACCGCCTCGGCAGACCGCGGCCAGTTCGTCGGTCTCGTCGGTCCCAACGGCGCGGGCAAGACGACGCTCCTGCGAGCCATCACGGGTGCGCTGACGCCCGACGCCGGGCAGGTCCGGATCGACGGACGGGTCGTCGCCGACCTCGCCTCGAAGGCCGCGAGTCGACTCGTCGCCAGCGTCCCGCAGGACACCAGCCTCTCGTTCGACTTCGACGTGCGCGAGACGGTGGCGATGGGCCGGACACCGTACATCTCGCGGTTCGGTCGGCGGACGAGAGCGGACAGGCAGATCGTCGAGTCGGCGATGGCCCGGACCGACGTGGCGCAGTTCGCCGACCGGTCGATCACCGAGATCAGCGGCGGGGAGCGCCAGCGCGTCCTCCTGGCACGAGCGCTGGCACAGGACACACCACTGCTTCTGCTCGACGAACCGACCGCCAGCCTCGACATCAGCCACCAGATCCGGACGCTCGAACTCGTCGGCGACCTCGTGGCTGACGGTCGGACCGTCGTCGCCGCGATCCACGACCTGAACCTCGCGGCCCACTACTGCGACGACCTCTGGTTGCTCGGCGACGGCGACCTCTTGGCGACCGGCGACCCCGCGTCCGTCCTCACGGAAGACCGCCTCTCGACGGCCTTCGACGCCGACGCACTCGTCACCCGGCACCCGGTCACGGGGTCGACGTACGTCACCGCCCTGCCGACGAGTCGCGGCGACGCCGAGGGAAGCGTCCACGTGATCGGCGGCGGCGGGAGCGCCGCCCGCGTGCTCTACCTGCTCTCCTCGGCGGGCTACCGCGTCACGGTCGGCGCGCTGAACGAGGGCGACTCGGACACCGAGACCGCCCGCCACCTCGGTATCGACCCGATCACGGTCGACCCCTTCGCGCCGGTCGACGCCGGCGCTCGCGAGGCGGTCGGCGACGCGGTCGAGGCGGCGGACGCGGTCGTCGTCGCCGACGTGGAGGTCGGCGACGGCAACCTCGCCAACCTCGAAGCCGCCCGGCGTGGCGACCGGGTGGTCCTCGTCGAGGACCGGCCTTTCTCGGACCGGAACTTCGCCGGCGAACGCGGCCAGCGGATCTACGAGGCCCTCAAAGAACGCGGGACGGTCGTCGGCTCTCGAGACCTGCTGGGGGCGGTCTCCGAGGCGGTCGACAGCGGTGGTCAAGAGACGGGGGCGACGCGAACAGACCGCGAGGACGGCACCGAGTCCGACGAGTCGCTATCGGAGTTCGCTGACGACTGAGTGCCGGGTGGGCTGTGCGTCTGGAGTTCGGGGTCTCAACACGACGACCGACAGGCCCGGATCGTTCACATCCGGCGTCACGAGGCGAGCGAGTCGTATCGGGTCTCTCGGCCGCGCTCTGTCGCCTGTCGAGCTTCACGATCGGCATATTCTCCCGGGAGGAGCGTTCTAGCCGGGGATCTGGACTTAGTGTGAACCGGCCCGTGACATGAGGCTGATAGAGAGAGTATTCGTCGAAAAGCCTGTATTCAGATACGACTGGGCCTGAGACGTTCGAATTAGGCTGTTCGTGCAGGTGCTCACGAAGCCCGCGACTGACTGCTCTCACCCGTCTCGGTTTTCACAATCGGTTGCAGTCTAGCGGTTTTCGATTGTGAGGCGGACAGTGCTCGAGTGGCGTGTCGAGAAGGGTACCCCCGTGCACTCTCGGAAACGCCGAATTCAGGGTACTCTGACCATCTACCACTCAATTCCATAGTCCGATGTTGATCCAATCCTCGCTACGAACAGGGTTCACACTCAGGTCACAGACGCCCCATACAGCCGCTCTCCCGGAGATTCAAGCCGATTGTGAAGATTCGAGACGGCCGCAGAGCCGACGAGCGACGCCGTGGGGTCCACTCAGTGGATAAGTCCGAGTGTGAAGAGACGGGACTGGTCGGGAAGAACACCGAGGGTACGATCGATGGGGGTGTATCTCCCCGACAGGGCTTCAAACTGTGAGTGTCCACCGGATCGAATTCTATCACTGCACTACTCGTCGTGGCCACACAGACGACGTGTGGTCGATCTACTCGTCGAAATACGGTGCACAGACCAGTTCGACGCCCTCCTCGAAGCTGATCTGTGGTTCCCAGCCGGTCGCCTCGTGGATCGCGGAGATGTCCGCACACGTGTCGTGGACGTAGTTCGTCAGCGGGATGGGCTCGTACTCCGGTTCGACGTCGCTCCCGAGGACGTCGTTGATCATCTCCACCATCTCGTTGAACGAGTACGACTCGCCCGTCCCGAGGTTGTACACGCCCGCGAGGTCGTGCTCTGCGGTGAGGACGAGTCCGCGGACGATGTCGTCGACGTGCGTGAAGTCACGCGTCTGTGAGCCGTCGCCCCACAGCACCGGCGACTCGCCGTTTGCGATCTGTTCGGTGAACTGCGAGACAGTGTTCGCGAACTCGCCTTTGTGGCCTTCTGCTCCCCCGTAGCCCTGATACACCGAGAAGAAGCGCATCCCGGCGAGCGACAGGCCGTCGTAGAAGTTGTTGTAGTACTCTCCGTAGCGCTCGCGCCCGAGCATCGAGGCGTCGTACCCGGTCGCGGCTTCGAGGTCCATGTCCTCGGGACTCGGTTCCGTGCGACTGCCGTACGCCGAGGACGTCGAGGCGTAGACGATCGTGTCACAGCCGTCCGCGTGGGCCTGCTCGACGACGTTCACGAACCCCTCGATGTTGACGCGCACGCCGTGTCGAGGGTTCTCTTCGAGCATCTGGCGCGAGGAGAGCGCTGCGAGGTGGTAGACGACGTCGACGTCGGTCGGGAGGTCGTCGTCGAGGACGTCCGCTTCGACGTACTCCACGTCGTCTGTGAGGTTCTCGGGCGTGCCGAGGTAGCCGTTGTCGAGTGCGATGACGTCGTTGGTTGCTGCGAGAGTGTTCGCGAGGTTCGAGCCGATGAAGCCCGCACCACCGGTGACGAGGATACGCTGCTCTTCCATAGGTGCCGATATGAGGTCTAGAGTAAAATCCCGGTGATACTATCGCGGAGTGCCGACCGGTCGGCTGCCAACTCGCTGGTCAAGTCGCACTCGAAAAAATCGCGCGGCGAGTGAGTTCGTCGCTACCGTCGACGCCGCAACAGTAGTGCGGCCGACAGGAGCGCGAGCAGTGCGGCGAGTGCCTCGAAGCCGGGCGACGTCGTGGTCGTCGTCTCCGTCGGCGTGTCGCCGTCGGTCGCGGTCGTCTGCGTCGGTGTCGCCGTCGGCGTCGGTGTCGGCGTCGCAGTCGGACTGTCCGTCTGCTGGACCGCGACCGCGAACACCGAGAAGCCGGGCGACTGCACGACGTAGCTCGCGCCGGTGAACCGCGTGTCCAGCGGCTGCCACTCGCCGTCGTGGTAGCGGTAGACCGTCACGTCTGCCGGTGACCCGCCGGCGGCGTTCACCGCCTGCCGGGACACGTCGAGACGGAAGGTGCCGCGCTCGATCTTCTCGTCGGTGATGCCCTCCGGTTCGACGCGGACGAACCCGACGGGCTCCGCCGACGAGAGGTCCGAGACCGCGTCCGGCCGGTCGGCCGGGACGGACACTCGGAACTCGAAGGCCGCGTCGTCCTCTGACAGCGAGAAGCCGACCTCCGAGGCCGAGACGTTGTCACCGGCGACGCGCGGCAGGACCATCGAGACCGACCGGTCCGCGAGTGCGCTCTCGACCGACACCGTGGCCGAGCGCGGACCCGTGTCCGCCACGTCGTACACTGCGGCGGGCGGCACCGGGTTCCCGCCACCACCACCGCCACCGCCACCGCCGCCACCGCCGCCGGGTGTCTCGGTCGCGTTCGGAGTCGGCGTGAGAGTCGGTGTCGGTGTCGGCGTCGTCGGCGTCTCGGTCGGTGTCGGCGTCGTCGGCGTCTCGGTCGGTGTCGGTGTCGGTGTGGGAGTCGGAGTCGGTTCCTCGACCGTCACCGTCAGCGTGTCTGCGGCCTGTTTGCCGACGACGTCGGTCGCGGTGACGGTCACGGTGTAGGTGCCCGCCGAGGAGTAGGCGTGGCTCGCCGACTCGCCGGTCGCGGTCGTCCCGTCGCCGAAGGCCCACGAGGTGCTGTCGACCGCGAGGTCGTCGCTCGCGGTTCCGTCGAACTGCACCGACTCGCCGACGCGAGCCGTCACGTCCGCGCCGGCCTCGACGGCCGGCGGACCGCTGTCGGTCACCGAGAGTTCGACCTTGCGGTCGTCGCCCGACTCGTAGGTGACGTTTCCAGCCGTCTTGTCACCGACCTCGAAGACGACCGTGTCGCCGTCGGAGGCGTTCACGGTCAGTTTCTCGTCGAACGAGCCGGGACCGCCGAGACTCCCGTCGGCGGCGGTCTGCAGGCTGTCTTCGACCTCGCCGTCGACGACGGCGGTCACGGTCAGGTTCGCCGGCGCCGCCTCACCGTCCACCGTCACCGACCCGTAGTAGGTCGCCGGTGGCGCGGGCGGGGCGGCGACCGCCATCGAGGCGACCGCCGGACTGGCGATCAGGAGGACGACGAGCGCACAGACGCGAAGCTGTCGGCCCCAGTCGTGGGCGTCCCCCGACCGGTCGGCGTCCGTGTCGCGTGGTCGTCCGTCTGTCCACGTCATCTGGTCGAATCAGGCCTCCTTCAGCAGGTCTTCGAGGTCGCTCGCGTCGGTTCCCGGCGGGACGTTGCCCGCGAGAGTACCGTTCTCGGTCGCGTAGACCCAGTAGCCCTCGAAGGGCGAGACCGCGTCCGTGTCGCCGACGACACCGGTCGCCGACTCGAAGCCGGGGGCGAACGGTTCGCCGGTCGGCCCGCGGTAGGTCTTCAGCACGCGAGCGGGATCGGCGGTCGACGCGCCGAAGGCCTCGTCCGCCGCGCCGAACTGCGGCGCACCGACGAGGTTCCAGCCGGCGTCGAGGTCCGCCTCCGGCGGGACGCTCGGTGCGTCGGTCGCCGAAGATGCGAGCGTGTAGCTGATCGTCACGTCGCTCGCGTTCTCGGCGGGGACGACGACGAACGCGTCGAGCGCGTCGACCTCGCGGCTCGCGTTCTCGACGCGGTCCCACGAGCCAGTCGCCGCGTCGTACGCGAAGACGTTCCCGGAGAAGTTACCGAACACGTCGCCGGCAGTGCCCTCCACGTCGGCCGGGAAGGCCACCACGCGCGGTTCGCCGTCGGCCGGTACCGTGACGGAGTAGGTGCCGCCGGTCACCTCACGCACGTCTTCGTACTCACTCGTCGGTTCGGGGAGCGACGGGCTGACCGTCACGCCGGCCGTGACGGGCACGCCCTCGCCGCCCGCGACGCCGCTCGGACCGGACGAGGCGTTCCAGTAGTTGAGGCTCGCCTGGATCGATCCGGTCGCGTCCTGCGCGTCGTCGGCGACGTGAACGCCGAACTGGCCGCTCTCGAAGTCGTTCGCGCGGATCGTGATCTCCGAGAGGTCGTCGACGGTCCCGCCGACGTTGACGCCACCCTGATCGTACTCCCCGTCGAGTGCGCCGGTTTCGTTGAACGTGTTGTTCTCGACGGTGACGTCCTGCACGCCCAGCGACGAGATCTTACTCCAGCCGTCGACGTAGACGCCGGCTTTGTCTACCGTCTCGAAGCTGTTGTTTCGGACAGTCGTCTCGTCGACACCGATGTGCGAGACGGCACTGCCGGTGAGATCCTCGAACGTGTTGTTCTCGACGGTGACGGACTGGAGGTTCCACAGGCGGAGTGCCGTCCCGTCGATGTCGCTGAACTCGTTGTCCGCGACGACCCAGTCTGACTGGGCACCGGTCTCCAACTGTGCCCGTGACTCGCCGCCGTGGGCGACGACGGACCCACCTTCGGGACTCCCGCCCTCGAAGACATTGTTCCGTATCTCTAAGCCGTCACCCGCACCGTTCGCGTTGATCTGACCACCTTCGCTCACGTCGAACGCGAACCCGCTGATCGTCACGTCCTCCGCGTAGTTGTTTATCGAGACCGAACTGGTGATCGTCGGTCGACTCGGACTCGTCGCGTCGGCGCTGATCGACACGCTCCCGGACGAGGCGTCGCCGGCGACGAGCGAGACAGACTTCGAGAGCGTGATGCTCTCATCGATAGTCTCCTTGTCGACGACGACTGTACTCCCGGTCGGGACCTTATCGACCGTCGCCGAAACCGACTGACCGGGGGCGACGGTGTACGTCTCGTCGTCCTCTTCGCCGTCACCGCTCTCGTCGCCGAGTGCCGTGATCAACCAGTCGTCGGGGGCTTTCTGTGCCGAGACGTAGTTCGTCGCCTCGTCCTGCGTCCCGAAGAAGAGCGTCAGGCTGGTTCCGTCGCTCGCCTTGTACTCGGCGTAGGCAGGCGCGTCGACGTTCGTGATCTTCGAGAGGTCACCCTGCAGGTAGACCCCGTTCTCGAAGCTGTTGTCGCCCGCGAGCGTGACGTTGTCCGTGCCGATCGGAACGTCGGTTCGCGGGTTCGTGTAGACTGCGAGACCGCCCCAGTTGTTGCCCGTGGTGGTCACGTCCTTGATAAGCACGTCCTGGGTATCAGACAGCGCGACACCCGCACCGCGGGTACCCGCGCCGTCTGCGGTCACGTCGACAAGAGCAGCACTACCGACGCCGTTGAGATCGATCTCGGTCTTGTACGAGTTCGTGACCGTCACGTCCTCGATGTGGACGTCGGTTCGCTCGAAGCCGTCGCTCGTGGTAGCGAACTGCGATTTGATACCGTAGGTGTAGTCTGCGGCCGCACTCGGGCCACGGAGCGTGAAGTCACGGAGGGTGACGTCTGCCGTCGTCAGGAGGCCGTAATCCATCGAGTCGTCGGTATCGATCACGGTCTCGCCCTCACCGCTGCCAGCGAGCGTGAGGTCCTTCCGAACGTCGAGCGATTCCTCGTAGGTGCCGGGACCGACCGACACCGTGTCGCCGGACTGAGCGGCGTCGACCCCACTCTGGATCGAACTCCCGATGCTCACGTACTCGTAGTCGTACGGTTTCTCCTGGTAGGTACCGGAGTAGATCTGCGTCCGCACGTCACCGTCCGGCGTCCGGACGACGACCGAGTTCTCGAAGTTGTTCTCCGAGAGGATCGTGTCCACGTGTGTCGCGTCGACCGTTTCGTCAACGACCGAGTAGTGCGTCACATCGCCGACGAAGTGGTTGTCCTTGACCGTGACGCCACCGACCTCGTAGTTGAGCCACGGGATGTTCTTCACGCGGCCCTGCAGTCCGACAGACGTGAGTTCGTTCCCGGTGACTGTCCGGGTCGACGCATCCGTCTGGTTACCGGCACCGTTGCTCACGACGAGCGATCCGGTCAGCTTCGAGTCCGTGACGCTGAACGACTGCACGTCGGCGGAGTCGAAGTAGACACTCGAACTCACTCCAGTCTGGCCGGTCGTGACGACGCTGTTCTTCAGCGTGAAGCCGTCTGCACCGACTTCGAGGTTCTTGTTCGCACTCGACTCGGGATCGGGGTGGAGTTCGATCCCGCTGAACGTGACGCCGTCGGCGTCGACGTACGCCCCGTTCGTTCCGAACATACTGTTCTCGGTCGAGGTGACCTTGGCCGCGACGCTACTGCGGTCGGTTACGGGTGACCCGCTCTCGTCGACACCCTGGATCGTGAGACCGGGCGTGTCGACGAACAGGCCGAAGCTGTAGACCGGATCGGAGTCGTCGACCGAGCGTTCCGTCGCGCTCTCTTCGTAGCTACCGGGGTAGACGTCGATCGTCGCGTCTTTCGGTGCCGCGTCGATAGCCGGCTGGACGTTGCTCCAGATACCGTCACCGCCGGCCGCGGTGGGGCCGACGACAGCCTGATCGAACTCGTTGTTCGTGGCGACCGTGTCCGGGTCGACCGTGTCGGTCGTGTCGCGCACGTGGACGCCGTTGTTCGAGAACGTCGTCCCGGTGATCGACACCGCGTCGACCGCACCGTAGCCGTCGAGCGTGAAGACGTTGACACCGACGCCGTTGTCGCTGACGGTCGAACCGGCGATCGACAGGTCACCGACGCCGACTGCCTCGACGGCGCCGACGCTATCGGAGGTGACTCCGGTCACCGACACATCAGAGAGCGTCGCTTCGGCGGTCGAGGTGAGCGTCACGCCGTAGCCAGCAGAGCCGTCCACGTGGACGTTCTCGACGGTCAGCGACTTCGTGTCGTAATCGTCGCTCGCCGTCTCGCCGTAGGTGGCGACTCCGCTCACTCCATCGGGTGCGACTGCGGAGAGACCCTTCAGCGTCACCGATCCGACCGAGTCGCCGGATTCGGGCGTGTGACCCGCCACGAGCACGGCGGGACTACTGGCCGCCGAGTCGGGTTTGATCGTCGTCTCACTGGGGCCTGCACCGACGAGTGTGAGGTTCTTGTCGACCGTGACTGCTTCCTGGTACGTCCCGGACGCGACCGAGATGGTCGCTCCCGGTTCGGCGTCGTCGACGGCGGTCTGGATACTCGCGTAGTACGTTCCCGTGTCGGTGTTCTCGACCGCGCGGGAGACCGTCTCACCGGACTGCTTGAACGCCACAGAACTGATTCCGTCGTTGTCGGTCAGGACGGCGGTCGCGATGTCTGTCTTGTCTCCGGTGACACCGTTGACCTCGCTTGGAGTGCCGCCGTAGAATCTGACGCCGGGGACGTCGTTTGTCGTCGTCACCGAGTTCGACTCGACGACTTCCGCAGTTCCGGCGACACCGATGCCCTCGACCGTGACGTCGGTGATCTGGTTCCCACGGACGGTGACGGTCTTGCCGGCGTTCTCCGTCACGGATACGCCGACCTTCCCGTCGCTGATCGCGTTGTTCTCGACGAGGACACCGTCCAGTCCGTCACCGTTCGCGGCGTCGTCCTGCGTCTGGACACCGGTGACGGGACCGGAGATTACAGTATTCCGGACGGTCGTCCTGTCGGCGCGGACCTCGACGCCGAGCGTCGCAGCCCCGGTGAGTTTCAGTCCGGAGATAGTCGTGCCCGCGCCCGCGCCTTCTACTTGGACTACGGCCGGACCGTCACCTGTCACTTCGGGTGCCGTGTCGCCGGCGGCGGTTACGGTGAGTTCCTTCTTCACCGTGAACGGGTCGTAAGTGCCCGTCGCTTCGACTTCGACGGTCTCACCTGCAGTAGCGGCGTCTACTGCTGGCTGGATATCGTTGTAGACACCGTCCTGTTGTGCATTACCTGCGGCGTCGACGACCAGCGTACTGTTCCCACCTGATCCACCCGCGACCGCCACACCACTGCCGGCCACGACCGACGTGACCATCAACACCGCGAGAACGAGTGCCCGGAGTCTGTGCTCGCTCACGCGACCGATCCCCCCTCGCTCCGCGCCGGGGCCGGACGCGGTGTCTCTCTCCCCCAATATATCAGACTCAATACCTTATCGGCGATGACGTTCGCTGTCACTGACATCGGAATCCGCGATGCTAACAGGATGCGTACCAGATAGTAGTTACTTTTACAACACGTCAATTCTCTCTGACAACACTTTATCCAATTGTGCGGACAGGTTAGTTTTCTGTCCGGTCACGATCGGCCACGAAAACCCGGAACAACTGTCACGGAAACGTAATCGATTCTGACACAAATTCGAGGTTTTCACTCCCGAACGCCACCGTGTGTAACGAATACGTGTGGTACTGAAATCGACACCGAGACACGTCGAAACGAACGGTTCGACGCCCACAGTCGGGTCGTCGGTGTCGGTCTGATGGAGGCGGTCGTCGGTGACGGTCCGGTGGAGTCGAGTCGCCACACACAGGCCGCCGGAGAGGACCGAACTCCGGGCGGTCGTGGATCAGTCGGACGCCTCGAACCACGCTATCGTCCGGTCGAGGCCCGCCTCCAGAGAGACCGTCGGCTCGAAGTCGAGCCTCCGTTCCGCCTTCGAGGAGTCGGCGACCGAGTGATCGATGTCACCGGCTCGTGACTCGGTGTGGACGATGTCGACGTCCGCGTCACTCAGCCGACGGATCAGTGCCGCCAGTTCCCTGATGGTGACCGACTCGCCGGTGCCGACGTTGTACGACTCGCCGACCGCGTCCGTGGTTGCCGCGAGCAGGTTCGCCCGAACGATGTCCTCGACGAACACGAAGTCGCGTGTCTGCTCGCCGTCGCCGTGGACCGTGAGGTCCTCACCGGCGAGAGCTTGCCGGACGAACGTCGTGATCACGCCGCTGTAGTCGCCGGCCCCCTGTCGCGGCCCGTAGACGTTGAAGTACCGGAGCGCGACCGTCTCGACGTCGTACAGATCGGCGTACAGGCGGGTGTACTGGTCGGCCGCGAGTTTCTCCAGTCCGTACGGTGTCGTCGGCCGTTTCGGGTGGTCCTCGCAGATCGGAAGCCGCTCCGGGTGGCCGTAGATCGCTGCGCTCGACGCGAAGACGACGCGCGTGTCGGTGTCGCGGGCACACTCGAGCAGCGAGAGCGTCCCGTCGAGGTTCGTCTCGTGGGTGGCGACCGGCCGTCGGATCGACTGGGAGACGTCGGCGACTGCAGCCTCGTGGAAGACGACGTCGGCGTCTGCGACGTAGTCCCGGAGTGTCGAGACGTCGCGGACGTCGGCAGTGACGTGGTCGACGCCCGGCGGGTGGCCGTCGGCCGGGCGGTCCGTGTCGTAGACGGTCACACTGTGGTCGGGTGCGAGCGCCTCGACGAGGTGAGTACCGATGAACCCGGCACCGCCGGTAGCGAGGACGCTGTCGGCGGCATCGAGCGACGGGAGCGACTCCGTGGGTGCTGGCCCCGTCTCGTGAGGTCGGCGATCGGATGGGTCGATCATCGGAGTGCCCGCCGATAGACGTCGATCAGGTCGTCACCCATCCGTTCGAGACTCAGGTGCTGGACGTGCTCACGCCCGTCGTTCTGTGTGTCGCTGGTCACTATCTCGGCGAGACGGTCCGGCAGGTCGGCGTCGTCGGCGACGACGGCCGAACCCCGAACGTCGGCGAGTCGGTCCCGAACGTCGCCGACGTCACGCGCGACAACGGGACAGTTGCACGCCATCGCTTCTTTCACCGCGTTCGGTGACCCCTCGCGGTCGGACGTCAACAGCAGTGCGTCGGCGGCGTTCATGTAGTACGGCACCTCCTCGTGCTCGACGCCGTGGACGGCGTGGAGGGCGACCGACTCGCCGAGTCGGTCTGCGGTCGCCGCGACGACCTCCTCGGCGAGCGGGTAGTTCTTCTCCGGGCGGTCGGGGTCGTACGGGAAGAGCACGTGTGGTCCCGTCTCGTTCCACCCGACACGTCGGCGTGCCGTCGCGGTCGGAATCGGCCGAAACTGGGTCAGGTCGATCCCGTGTGGGATCACGTGCGCGTCGTCGACGCCGAGTTCGTCGAACATCTCATCGCTCATCACGATCGTCTCGTCGGCCAGTCTGGCACAGGCCTTCCCCAGCCAACCGAACTCGCCGAGGAGGTCGCTCCCCCACAGCGAGAGCACGACCGGTCGTCGCCACTGCGCGAGCGCGAACGGGCCGGTCAGTCCGAAGTTCGCGTGGACGACGTCGTAGGTCCACGGGCGGGCGCGGAGCACGAGTGGGTAGTACCGCAGATACTCGGCGACCGAGCGACTGTCGGTTCCGGATCGCTGTCCGGGCAGTTCGAGGGTGGTCTGTGTGATGCCACGGCGCTCGAGTACCGAGACTTGCTCGTCGAAGAACGGCCGTCTGCTCGTGACCAGGTTCAGGACGCGGATTCCGTCGAGTCGGTTGGCCCCAGTCTCGCGGTCCGCAGTCGCCGGACCGACCGGGGCGTCGGAGCGCATACGAACGTGTATTTATCCTATCTAGAATAGTTATACAGCTACTACTGTCCACGTAGAGACCGCCGTCACCGGTGAGTTCTCGGTCACTCACCGGGCGACCGACACGGCTCACTCCTCGCGTCTGCGGTAGAGCCAGTCGGCCACCAGCGTCCCGACGATACCCGGCCCCAGCAGGTAGCCGCCGGCGACGACGACCGCCAACCCGAACCACCGCGAGAGCGGCTCGGTCGGCGGCCACAGTAGCCGGACCCACTGGATCACCACGTCCCAGAAGATCGCGGTGAACACGACCGCGAACAGGAGCGCACAGCCGACACGGAGTGCGAGGAGGTCGGCCGAGGGGCCGGGGTTCGGCTCCGGGAACCGGTCGCTCATACCGGCAGTGAGCACGCGAGTCGGAAAGCAGTCGCGGTTCGGCGGCGGCCCTTCGGAGTCGGTCCGGAAAGCAGGTGCGCGTCGGTGTCCGACAGACCACACACACGATCCGACAGCGCCACCTCGTCACGACCTGACAGCGATACTTATCTTCTCGGCAGTCGTCTCTCAGGTCGGTATCCTACTCACGAGCAGTCGGTACGCCGGAGATTCCACATGAAACTCGCACTCATCGGTGTCGGACAGGCGGGCGGCAAGGTAGTCGAAGCACTCGTCGCGTACGACGGGAAGACGGGCGATCGGTTCGTCACCGCCGCCCTCGCGGTCAACACCGCGAAGGCAGATCTCCTCGGCTTGAAACTGCTCCGGCCCGAACACCGCGTCCTCGTCGGCCAGGCCCGCGTGAAGGGGCACGGCGTCGGTGCCGACAACGAACTCGGCGCGGAGGTCATGAGCGAGGACGTCGACGAGGTGCTCCGGGCACTCGACTCGGTCCCGACCCACGAGGTCGACGCCTTCCTCGTCGTCGCCGGCCTCGGCGGCGGGACCGGGTCGGGCGGCGCGCCGGTGTTGGCACACGAACTGAAACGCCTCTACACGGAACCCGTCTACGGCCTCGGTATCCTGCCCGGTACCGACGAGGGCGGGATCTACACCCTCAACGCGGCGCGGTCGTTCCAGACGTTCGTCCGGGAGGTGGACAACCTCATCGTCTTCGACAACGACGCCTGGCGCGCCAGCGGCGAGTCGGTCCAGGGCGGCTACGCGACGATCAACGAGGAACTCGCCCGCCGACTGGGTGTGTTGTTCAGCGCCGGCGAGACCGACGGGACCGACGTGGCCGAGTCGGTCGTGGACGCCAGCGAGATCATCAACACCCTCGCGGGTGGCGGCGTCTCGACGGTCGGCTACGCCAGCGCGAAACTCGACCGGACAGAGAAGGGTCTGCTCTCACGGTTCGGCGGGAAGAAGCGCGAGGCGGTGGACGACGGCGAGTCGCTCTCGCGCATCCTGAGTGTCGTCCGGCGGGCGACCCTCGGCCGACTGACGCTCCCCTGTGAGATCGGTGGCACAGAGCGGGCGCTGGTGATCGTCTCCGGGCCACCCGCGTACCTCTCGCGGCGCGGCATCGAACGCGCCCGGACGTGGATCGAAGAGGAGACGGGGACGATGGAGGTTCGCGGCGGCGACTATCCGGTGCCGGACAGCGACTACGTGGCGAGTGTCGTCCTCCTGTCGGGGGTCTACGACGTCCCCCGGATCAAGGAACTCCAACAGATCGCCATCGAGGCCCAGCGGAGCAGGGAAGATCACGAGGCGGTCGCACCCGACGCGCTCGAGGACCTGCTCTCGACGGACGACCGACTCGACTCGTTGTTCTGAGCCGACCGTGACGCACCCGTCCACCCGCCTGCTCCGGGCGTATCGGCAGAGTTACCAAAATCGTCGGGATCCTCGAACCGAGAGACTGCACCGAGGTACGCGGACCATACCGGAACTGGTACTCTCTGCGTACCAGTTGTAAATCCCGTCATAAGTATAGCAGTTCCATCGAAGTATCGGTCATGGGTCTGTCAGTCGAGTCGGTGGGTGCCGTGCAGTCGGGGAGTCAGGAGTTGTCGCGCGATCTGGTCTTCGCCACGCTCTCGAACGCGCGGCGGCGGTACGTCCTCCACTATCTGAAACGTCACGGCGGGCCGGCGACGATCCGGCAGTTGGCCGAACAGATCGCCGCGTGGGAGAACGGGACGACGATGGCCGAGGTGACGTACAAACAGCGCAAGCGCGTCTACACCTCGCTCCACCAGACGCACCTCCCGAAGTTAGCCGACGCCGGCATCATCGAGTCGGAACGCTCGTGGGAGGCGATCACGCTCTCCGCGCGCGCCGACGAACTCGACGTCTACCTCGAAGTCGTCCCGAAAGACGATCTCCCGTGGAGCGACTTCTACCTCGGACTCGCGGGGGTCGGACTCGCGCTGGTCGCCGGGCTCTGGATGGGTGCGTACCCGCTGACGCTCTTCTCGGATCTCGCGTGGGCCGGCCTGTTCGCGGTCGTGCTGTTCGTCGTCGCGGCCGTCCACGCCTACGACGCCCGGCGACACCTGCTCGGCGGGACCGAGACGCCGACCGACGCCGGTGCGGCCCGGACCGACCCGTCGGCAACGTCCGGCGACAGTCGGGAGTGAGCCGACACGACGCAGGCGACACCGAAACGATACCCTTACTCCGGTCGTTCGATTCCTTCCTGTATGGACGTCGCCTGTGTCCGCGTCCCCCGCGAGCAGGGAGAGACCACGCGCCGAAAACTGGCCGACGCGGGACTCCTCGACCACGACCACGAGATCACTCACGAGGACGGGACGCTCTACATCCCCGTCACCGACGCCGAGGCCGCCGCGTCGGTCGTGGACGCCGACGCCGGGGGCGAGGACGCGGCGGTCGCCGTCGAGGTCCGTGACCTCCCGACCCGCGAGACACAGCAACTCCCCGACGACATTCTGGGCTTCGAGCCGAGTTACGAACGCCTCGGCGAGATCGTCATCCTCGACGAGGACGATCCGGACCGCGCCCGCCAGATCGCCGACGCGATCGTCGCCTCGGACATCCCGGTCGAGACGGTCGTCAACCGCGCCTCGAAGGTGAAAGGCGACCTCCGGGTGCGCGACTGGGACGTGCTGGTCGGCGAGACCACCGAAGCCGTCCACCGCGAGTACGGCTGTGAGTTCCTCGTGGACATCGCCGAGGTGTACTTCTCGCCGCGCCTCGCCACCGAGCGCCATCGTGTCGTCCAGCAAGTGGAGGCGGGCGAACGGGTCTTCGACATGTTCGCCGGCGTCGGTCCCTTCGTGATCCCGATGGCGAAGCGGGGAGCCGAGGTCGTCGGCTGTGATCTGAACCCGGTCGCCGTGGAGTATCTGGAGAAAAACGCCGAGCGGAACGGTGTCGCGGATCGCGTGACCGCAGTCGCGGGCGACGTGCGCGAGGTCGCAGACGACTGGACCGACTGGGCGGATCGGGTGGTGATGAACCTCCCGCACAGCGCGAACGAGTTCGTCGACACGGCGGTCGCGCTGGCCGGCGACGACTGTGTCCTGCACTACTACGACATCCAGCACGAGGACGACCTGTTCGGGCCGGGCGAGCGGGCGATCCGGCAGGCCGTGGCCGACGCCGGCGGCGAGTACGAGGTCGAGGTGCTGACGCGCCACGAGGTGCGATCCTACGCTCCGCACGAGAAGAACGTCTGTCTCGACGTGGCACTGTCGCGGTGAGTCGCAACCCTTATTGCGGTTATGACGGTACAAAGTGATGCGCGCCGGTGTAGCTCAGCTGGCAGAGCGATTCCTTCGTAAGGAATAGGCCGAGGGTTCAAATCCCTCCACCGGCTTGCCTTCTCACCGAACTCACGAGCGGAGCAGTGGCTGTCTCGTGCTCGTTGGGTCACCACAGTCCCACGTACTTCCACCGCCTCAGCAGGTACACGACCAGGATCAGCCAGCCCACGTAGGGCGTGAACAACATCAGCGAGTACCACATCGACGGTCGCCACTCCGAGACCTCCGCGACGTACAGCATGTCGAAGTACAGCCCCGGAATCGACAGCAGCAGCGAGGCCACCAGCGGCGTCAGCAGAACCAGCGACGACCCGCTCGAACTCGCCTCGGAGGCGGGCACGAGCGGCGCGGTGAGCAACACCCACGCCATCACCGCCTGAACGACGTAGGGGACGAGCAGTGTCAGCCACCACCTGTCGTGGAGTGGCTCGGCTGTGCGGAGGGCGTGGACGCGGGCACCGAAGTCCATCACTCGTCACGACACACGCGAGCGAAAAGTATCCTCTCCCGCCGGGTCACGAACTCCCGACGCGACTCACTCCTCCGTCACCAGTTCGCCGTCGCGCGCCTCCCACTCGGTCAGACTCCCCTCGTAGAACTCGACCTGCTCGTACCCGAGATGCCGAAGCACGACGAAGGTGTGGCTGATCCGGCGGGCCGTATTGCAGTAGAGCACCACCCGACGGTCCGGCGTGATCCCCCGGTCCTCTAGAATCGACGCCAACTCCTCGCGCGATTTCAGCCCGCGCGTCTCGTCGTCCACGAGTTCCAGCCAGTCCAGTTGGACCGCGCCGGGCAGGTGGCCCTCCTCGTACTCCCACTGCTCGCGGGTGTCCACGAGCACGGCGTCGGAGTTCAGCGCCTCGCGGACCGTCTCGAAGTCGACCAGAAACGGCTCTGCTGGCTCGGCGACCTCGTAGGTCGAGCGCTCGACATTGAGCGTGTCGGTCGTCGTCTCGTGGTCGCGAGTCCACGCCGAGTAGTCGCCGTCGAGCAGTCGCACGTCGCGGTGGCCGTACGCCAGTGCGGTGACGAGGAAGCGCGCCGCGAAGACGCCGTGGGTGTCGTCGTAGACGACCACGGTGTCGTCGGGGGTGATACCCACAGATTCGAGGAGGTCGGTCCACACGTCAGCGCCGGGCAACATCCCCTCGTCGCCGGCGTCCGACCGGAACTCCTCGAAGGGGACGTTCACCGCGCCGGGGAGATGTCCGATGCCGTCGAACTCCCACGCGTCGCGCACGTCCACCACGCGCACCGAGTCGAGGTTGTCGGCCAGCCAGTCGGGACTGGCGACGATGTCGGTCATGTGACGAGGTTAGCAGGCCGCCGGTTTAGCCCTCCTGCTTTCGGACGATTCAGACGCTACCCCCGTAGTTCGGCGTCCGAGCTACCAGCAGAAATCGCCGCAACATTGGAGCCTGCGACACGATTCGGTGGCGCTGTCGCATCCCCGACGTAGCCCGGCCGAGAAGCGGCGAACACTACCGGCAACGCTTGGCGCGAGTGCCGACGAAAGGCCGTGCCTGCCGACGAGACGGGACTTAAGCCGTCGGAACGCGTAGAGATGCCCGCGATGACAGATTACGCTAAAGACGTACTCGTTTCGGCGGACTGGGTGGCGGACCACCTGGAGGAGTTCCAGTCGGACGACCCGGCACACCGACTGGTCGAGGTCGACGTGGACACCGAGGCGTACGACGAGAGTCACGCGCCCGGTGCCATCGGCTTCAACTGGGAGACCGAGTTGCAGGACCAGACGACACGCGACATCCTCACGAAGGAGGACTTCGAGGACTTGCTGGGTTCCCACGGCATCACCGAGGACTCGACGGTCGTGCTGTACGGCGACAACTCCAACTGGTTCGCGGCGTACACCTACTGGCAGTTCAAGTACTACGGCCACGACGACGTGCGCCTGATGGACGGCGGCCGCGACTACTGGCTGGAGAACGACTACCCGCTCACCGACGAGGTGCCGGAGTTCTCGGCACAGACCTACACCGCCAGCGGCCCGCGCGAGTCCATCCGTGCGTACCGCGAGGACGTCGAGAACGCCATCGAGCGCGGCGTCCCCCTCGTCGACGTCCGCTCGCCCGAGGAGTTCTCCGGCGAGATTCTCGCGCCCCCGGGACTCCAGGAGACCGCCCAGCGCGGCGGCCACATCCCCGGCGCACAGAACATCTCGTGGGCGGCCGTGACGAACGCCGACGGGACGTTCAAGACCCGCGAGGAACTCGCAGCGCTGTACGCCGAGCACGGCATCGACGGCGACTCCACGACGGTCGCGTACTGCCGGATCGGCGAGCGCTCCTCGGTCGCGTGGTTCGCGCTCCACGAACTGCTGGGCTACGAGGACACGATCAACTACGACGGCTCGTGGACCGAGTGGGGCAACCTCGTCGGCGTCCCCATCGAGAAGGGTAACTGAGCCGACCGAGAGTACTGCTTTTTCGACGCCGACGCCGAGGAGCGACAGCGCACCGCGAACCATCCACCATCCAGCGCGGGCTCCTCGTCTCCGTCGGCGTCTCACCACGGATCGGCGTCGCAGACACCCGATCCCCGATCGAAAATCGTCCCCCGACAGAACTCGGGACCGACGAGCGTGTCGGTCTCGGTCAGTCGTCGGCAGGGGCGGGGGAGTCGCCCTCGCTTGAGACGCCCGTACCCGGCCCGACGTCGATGCCGAGTTCGTCCAGTTTCTCGTCCGGGACGACGCCGTCGACCCAGCCGCGCACCTCGTAGTACTCGGCTTTCATCTCGTCGAGTTCGGCGTACTCGCCCTCGGAGGCACCTTGCCCCCGGATGCCGTCCTCCAGGAAGCGGTCCGGCAGGGAGTCGTCCGCGCCGTCGAAGCCGGCGAGGTTGTTGTAGTAGCGTTCGAGGTTGTAGATTCGCTCGCCCGCTTCGAGCAGTTCCTCCTCGCTCACGTCGAGGCCGGTCATGCCGTTGTACTGCAGGACGTACTCCTCGATGCCCTCCGCGAAGGCGTTGAACTTGCAGATGTCGAAGGAGTCGGAGATGCAGTGCATGTCCTGGAAGGTTGCGGTGAGTTCGCCCTTGCCCTCCCACTCGTACGGATCGACCTTCACCGGGAAACCGAGAATCTCCGCCGAGGGCGTGTACCCCCGGAGGTGACAGGCACCGCGGTTCGAGGTTGCGTAGCCGATGGCCATGCCCTTCATGCAGCGCGGGTCGTACGCCGGGATGGTCTGTCCCTTGACGGCCAGCGAGTTCTCGTGGGCGTCCTTCGACTCGGCGATGCCGTTCGGCCCCTCGGCGAGCAGATCCGGCAGGCCCTCTTCTCGGTGGGCGACACGCTCGATCATGTCGACCATCGTCTCGGTGTCGCCCCAGTCGAGCGTCTCGCCGACGTCGTCGAGTTTGCCTTCCTCGGACATCTCCATCGCCATGGCCATCACGTTGCCCATCTCGATGGTGTCGACGCCCATCTTGTTGCACTGGTCGATCATGACCGCGACCTGGTCGCGGTCGGTGTGCCCCGAGTTCGGACCGAGTGCGTAGGCGGACTCGTACTCGTACGACTCCATCCGGACGTTCATCTCCTCGCCTTTGTGCATCGTGGAGACCTCGACCTCCTTCTTGCACGCCACCGGGCAGGAGTGACAGGTCGGTTCGTCGACGAGGATGTTCTCCCGGACGTTCTCACCCGACACCTCCTCGGCGTCGAGCGTCGCGCCCTCGGTGTCGCGCATCGACTCTGTCGAGGTGTACTTCCCGTTCTTCACCGGGAGGCCGTCCATCTCCTCGGTGATGTTCATCAGGACGTTCGTCCCGTACAGCGACAGGCCGCCCTCGTTGGGCGCGGTCACGTCGGACTCCTGGATGACCTGCATCGCCTGCTGGTAGCCCTCCTGGAACGTCTCCGCGTCGGCCGGCTTCGGCATCCTCGTCCCCGACTTGACGACGACCGCCTTGAGGTTCTTCGACCCCATCACACAGCCAGTGCCACCGCGGCCGGAGGCCCGGTCGTCCTCGTTGACGACGCAGGCGTACTTCACGCCGTTCTCGCCGCCCGGCCCGATGGCCATGATGGAGGTGTTCTTGCCGACCGACCCCTCGACCTCCTCGCCGAGCGTCTCGATGGTCTCGTGGACGCTCTCGCCCCAGACGTGCGAGGCGTCGCGCAGTTCGAGTTCGCCGTCCTCGACGACCGCGTACACCGGCGACTCGGCCTTCCCGGTGAACAGCAGGCCGTCGAAGCCCGACCACTTCAGTCGCGCCCCGGACCACCCGCCGTGGTGCGAGTCGGTGACCGTCCCCGTCAATGGGGACTTCGTGACGAGGGCGATCCGGCCGCTCATCACGGTCTGCGTCCCCGTGAGCGGCCCGTTCATGAACGCGAGCAGGTTGTCGGGACCCATCGGGTCCACGTCCGGTCCCTGATCGAAGACGTACTTGACACCCAGTCCGCGCGCGCCGATGTACTTCTTCGCGTCCTCCTCGTCGATGCCCTCGTACGCGACCTCGCCAGCCGAGAGGTCCACGCGGGCCACGTGGTCTTGGAATCCGCCGAGTTCTGTCATGGTAATCTACGATAGTTAGGTAAGGACGCTGTGGTGTTAGTCGTTCTCACACGAACGTAACCCGATTCGGTTACGTCCCGTCGCCGACACGGATGTCGGGACATCTCACCGGCGTCGCGGGGCGGCCCGGCCGCGTCACTTACCTCGCCCGCCCGCCAAGACCGCGCCGTGTCGGACGACGACGAAACCGGGAGCGGGCACGATACTGACAGCGAGCCGAGAGACTCCTCGCGGAGACGCTGGCTCGCTGTCGCCGGACTCGTCACCCTCGGCCTCGTCGGCGCCTCGCTCGTCCCACCCGCACTCGTCTTCGGGTCGTCGCCGGACGGCGGAGCGACGACAGAGGTGCTCGGACCGCTCGGTCTCGTCGGTGCGGACAAGTGGCTCCACGGGGCCGGCTACGCGGTGCTCGCCGGAACACTACTTCCTGCGGTGAGTCGCACCGACCGCGACCGCAGTGGCCTCCGGGTCGTACTGCTCGCGGTCGCGGTCGCCGCCGGTGTCGGCCTCGGCGTCGAACTGCTCCAGTGGCCCCACCCCGGTCGAACCGCCTCCGTGGCCGACGCGACCGCGAACCTCGTCGGTGCGGCCCTCGGCGCTGGCGTGGCGGTCACCGTCGGACGCCGGCGGAATTGAGTCGACGACGGACACTGGCGGGACCGAATCGTCCGTGGACGCCGACACGACCGATCACGGTGCGGTCGCACTCGCGGTGACGGTCCCGTCGGGTTCCACGACGAGGTACACCGGTCCGGTGTCGGGGCAGATCGGAAACCGGTAGGAGGCCTCGCTGCCGGCGTCGGTCGACAGGTCGAGTGCGAAGGGGCCGGTGCCGGCGAACACGTCGGGGAGGTCGCGGCGCTCACCCGGGGCGAGCGTGAACGTCGCGTCGGCGACGTCGGTACCGTCGCGGGCGATGCGCACCGAGAGCGTCACCGACGCGCCGGACTGGTTCACCGCCACCGCGTCGGCCCGCCCGCCGGTACAGCCGACGAGTGGACCCGAGGCGGTTACCGAGGTGAACAGCGCCCGCGTCTCGCGGGCCGACCAGTCGTAGCGCGCGGTCTCGCCGTCGCTCGTCAGTTCGACCGCGAACTGGCCGCCGCCGGAGACGAGTGGGACGAACACCCGCGTCCAGCCCGGCAGACGGTAGTCGTAGTCGAGTCGGCGGTCCCGCCGTCCGGTGATCGTCAGCGACACCTCCCGGGTCGTGCCGGTCCGGTTCGTCAGTTCCAGCGTCGTCCCGGACCACGGTTCGAGCCCACTCGGATCGTCGAACGCCAGGCCGGTCTCGGTCCCGCCCCGCGACAGCGGCGGGCAGTCGGGCGCACACCGGGCGACCTGCACCGCCTCGATGGGGTCGGCGAGCAGACAGTCGAGGCCGCCGAGGACGCCCTCGATCCGCCAGTCGCGTTCGAGTCGGCGGCCGGCGGCGGTCTCGATCACGACGCGGTAGGTGCCGGTACTGCCGAGCAGTCGGCTGTGTTCGACGGTCGCGTTCGGCGGGACGTTCGCGCTGTCCACGTACACCGTCCGGTCGCCGTGTTCGACGACGACCGTCACGAACTGTGCGGTCAGTGTCGGGTTCCGGACCCGGAGCGTCCGGGCGCGGTCGACCGGGTCGTCGCCGCCGGTGTAGGGCAAGTCGGGTCGGTCGTCGGTCGCCGTGGCACCCTCGCCGGTGTCGGCGGGGTCGTCGCTGCCGGCGGTCGCTGTCTTCTGCCGGTCGTCGTCGCGGCCGAACCCCGGCGGCGGCGACCACGCGCGCTCGCCACAGCCCGCGAGACTCACACTCCCGCCGGTCGCGCCGAGTGCGGCCAGCCGAAGCAGTCGCCGCCGGTTCATACTCACGGGTCGGTCCCACGGCGCAAAAGCGCCACGCCGGGAGAGCGTCGGTCGCGACCGACCACCGCTGCCGGTCCCTACCGACCGACCGACCGGGTTCGTCGTCACCGCGTCACTCCCGACGCGGACGCTCGACACGCTGGTCTCGCCGACGACCACGATCAGCGCACCACGCGGCGGACACGTCTCCCAGATCGCCTCGACGGCGTCACCGCCGACCACGACCTCGACGCGGTAGCGCCCGGCCGAGGCGATGACGTCCGAGCGTTCGACGCTCCCACTCGGGGGCACGGTGACCGTCTCCGCGAACAGCGGTCTCTCGTCTTCGTACTGGGTTGTGTTCTCGCTCTCGCCGGCGGCCGAGAACACCCGAACCGCCACCTCGCTCGTCGCGTCGTCGGGGTTGAGAACCTGCAGATCGCGGTTCCCCACACCACACCGGAACTGGATCGAGTCGGCCAGAATCGCCCGGAGCGAGGGCGTCACCTGCGGTCGCCAGTCGAACCGACGCTCGCGGTCGCCGGCGGTGATCGTGATCGGGAGTTCGCCGGCGTACTGCGGGACCGGCAGTTCGAGGGTGACGCCCGCCGGATGCTCGTACCGGTAGTCCAACACCGACTGATCGTCGGTGCCGACCCGGATGCGGGTCGCTGTCTCGGTGCCGGCGGCGGGGTTGACGACCCGGAGCGTCGTGTCGTCTCGGCGGCCGCGGGGGTCGAAGTCGCCGGCCGGGTAGCCGACCGCCGTGCCGCCCTCCGCGAGCACACAGTCGGGCGCACAGCGCACGGTCTGCTGGATGGTCACGCCGTCACCGACCGTCACGCCGAGGTCACCCTGCGAGTCCGTGACGCGCCACGTCGTCTCGGCACGCTCGCCGGCGGCCGTCTCGACGACGACGCGGTACTCCCCTTCGGCGGCGACGAGGGCGTCGTAGCCGACGAAGCGCCGCCCGCCGAGACGCTCGCTGGAGACGAACACCTGCTCGCCGGCGTCGGTCTCGACCGCGAGCGTGACGTACGCGGCCGTCTCCGCGACGTTCCTGACCGTGATCCCGCGCGGCGTGACGGGAGAACCGTCGTCGTAGGGGAGGCTCGCGGTGGTCGCCGCCGCGTCCGGGTCGGGCCCGGTCGCGTTCTCGCCGTCTCCGGCTCTCTCGCTGGCGGTCCCGCGTTCGCCCGCCGACCGCACGTCCTCCAGCGCGTTACAGCCGGCGAGACCGACCGCGAGTCCGGGTGTCGCGGCGGCTCCGACGAGTCCGAGGAGTCGCCGGCGGTTCACGGTCGACCCTCTCCGGACGGCGTCCAGTTCCGAACTCGGGTCATCCGGACAGCTCCTGTCGGAAGAACAGTTGACCGGCACTGTCGAGGCGAATCTCGGCGGGTCCGTGGGGCGGGCAGGCCCACCACGTCTCGGTGGTCTGCGAGCCACTGTCGCTCCGAAGCGACACCTCGTACCGGCCGGACCCGGGCACCGGCGAGAGAGTCTGGCGCTCGTTCGGTTCGAGGTTGACCGTGCCGCGGTACAGTCGCTCGCCGGCCTGTCGGATCGTCACCGCGACGGCTCGCCGGTCGCGGTCCCCGTTCCGGAACCGGAGTTCGGCGGTCGCCCGACCACAGCCGAGCGCGACCGACTCGCCGAGCGTGACGTGGCGCTCCATCATCTCCGGGACGCGCCACACGTCGTCGATAGGGTCGCTCCCCTCGGGAGTGACGAGAAGGTCGTAGGCCCCCGACCGGTAGCTGGCCGGGACGGTCAGTTGGCTGGCCGCCGGGACGACGTATCGGTAGTCGAACAGCGTCTCGTCTCGCAGTGAGAGTCGGAGGCCGACCTCGCGGTCGGTCGCGGTCGGGTTCGTGACGACCAGCGTCGCGGGGCTGTACCACCGGCCGCTCCCGTCGCCGAGCAGCGGCAACTCGCCCGCGTCGCCCGAGTCGCCGCCGACCGAGAGCGAGCAGTCCGGACCACACCGCACCGCGTTCCGGAAGGTGACGCTCTCGCCGACGCCGACCGCGAGTCCGTCGAAGGTGTCGGTGACGCGCCAGTCGTGGGTGGCGCGTTCGCCGTCGGCCGTCTCCAGGACCACCTCGTAGTCGCCGGCGGTTCGGAGTACGTCCGGGAAGGTCGCCTCTCGCCCGGCCGGAATCGTCGCGCTGTCCACGAAGACCGTCCGGGAGTCGGTGGCGGCGGTCGCGTCCGGGTCGACCGCCGCGGTCGGGGTGGCGGACTGCCCGCTCTCGTCGTCGGGCGCGCTGTCGGACCGCTCCTCGGCGTCGTCTGCGGACGCCGACGCCTCGTCACCGCCGGGGGCGACGACGACCACCGTGAGGTAGACCGACTCGTTCCGGTCGTTCGCGACCTCGATGGTCTGTTCCGGCACCGCCGGGCCGACCGGGGTCGGGCGCGGTGTCCGGGTGGCTCGGTCGGTCGCGTCCGCGCCGAACGAGCCGACGTCGTCCACGCCGGGGAGCGCGCTACACCCGGCGAGTCCGCCGGTCGCGCCGGCCGCCAGCGCCGCGAGGAGGGCGCGTCTGTCCATGGACCGCGTTGGCACGAGACGGGCAAAAGTGGACCGGCACACACAGACCGGAGAAAGTGACCCAGCACGCCGCCCGCGCGTCTCGGCTCAGAGTCGGATGAGTCCGCGTGTCGGGCTGAACAGCTGCGGCGTACCGTCGGCGTCGACCTCCACCGTGAGTTCGTCGTCGGGGTAACAGATGGTCCACGTTGCCGTGAGTTCGCGCTCGTCGTCGACGACGACCCGGAGGTCGTACCGGTCGGCGTCGGCCGTCGTCGTCGGGAGCATCTCCGGGTTCCCGCTCCACTCGTCGTCCTGTGTCGGCGTCTCGCTTCCCGTCGGTGACTCGCTCGGCTCGGTCGTGTCGTCGCTGGCGTTACCGGAGACCCCGCCGATCGTGATCTCGGGGAGTGACGACCGGGCGGGGAGGTCGTAGGTCTGCTGTGCCACGCGGTCGCCGTCGGTGCTGATCTCGATCCGGAGGCGATGGGGGTCGCCGTCGTCGTTCCGGAGGCGCGTCACCGCGAGTCCGGGCGTCTGGTCCCGGCAGTCGGGGCGGATGCTCGCCGCGCCGACCGTGAACCGGACGTGCTGTTCTTCGGGGACGTGCCACGCCTCGGTGTACGTCTCGCCGTCGGCCGCGAGACGGAGGTCCAACACCCCCGGCGTCCGGGTGACCGGGAGTTGCACGCCGACGCCGGGCGGGACCGCGTACTCGTAGTCGACGACGGTCCGGTCGCCGTCGGCGATACCGACCGCGATGTCCTGCGCGGTGGTCGTCGCGTTCCGGACGGCGAGCGCGGCCGTCCGGGTGCTGAACGCGGCGTCCGGCGCGCGGTACGGCAGGTCGGTGCTCTCCCCGCCGACCGAGACCGGTCGGCAGTCCGGGCCGCAGAATACCGACTGGACGGTCCGCAGGCCCGCGTCGTCGAGGAACGCCTCGAACCCCTCGATGCCGGGCCAGACGACCCAGCCGTGGACCGCCCGGTCGCCCGCGCCGGTCTCGATCACGACGCGGTAGACCCCGCGCTTCCGGACGATGTCGCCGGTCCGGAAGACGCTCCACGGGTCGACGGTGCGGGTCTCGACGAACAGCGTCCGGTCGGGCGCGTCCACCGCGACGGTGACGAAGTGTTCCGTCCCGGTGCGGTTCTGGATGGCGAACCCGCGAGCGCGGTCGAGGTTCTCCTCGGGGTCGTCGCTCGCGTAGGGGAGGACGACCGGGTCGGGGGTCGCGGTCGGTGTCCCGCGCCGGTCGCCGGGGATCGCACAGCCAGCGAGCGGGGTGGCGGCGAGAGCCGACAGGACGGCTCTGCGCCCGAGGCGTCGCGTCACGGCGTGGAACTTGGCGGGGCGGCTACTAATACTCGGTGACGACTGGGAGGTGGACGTGTGTTCCGGGCCAAGTGGGTGCGTTGGAGATGTGAACCTGGACGGGCCGGTCGCGGACGACCAGGGGTGAAAGCCCCCGGACCACGGTGTTGCGGTCAAGTGAGTCACGGACGACGAGGGGTGAAAGCCCCTGGACCACGGTGTTGCGGTCAAGTGAGTCGCGGACGACGAGGAGTGAAAGCCCCCGGCGTCTCGACCCTCCGGGACTCGCTGCGCCCTTCCCTCACGAGGGCGCGTCGCGTTGCTCCGCGCCCTCGTTCAGTCCAGTGCTTATGTCGTCCGGGAGGGGCCGAGACGCCGGCCCCTTTCAGTCCCACCCGGAATTAAGCGTCCCATCGCGTCGTCACTGGTTCTCACCCGGCGTGGCGGCTGTCGATTCGGAACCCGGTTGTCGTAGTAGCTTCCCCACCCTCCCCGACTGCCGACGAGGCGACCTGCGAGCAGGTCCTCGCTGTCGCTCGGACACTGCTCTGTGTCGGTCGTCGACAGATCGCGTCCTCGTGGGGTTCCGGGCTGTCGGAGTTGTCGGGTGACGAGTGGAGTCGTGCGCTTTCGTCCGAAATTCGGCGCGCGCGAGGAACGTGCGCGAGGGAGGGACTGCGGGCGGTGCCGAGAGCAGTCCCGAGGCTGGGGAGGACGAGGTGCGGTGCTGTGCTGTCTGCGGTGCGGTTTCTCGCGCTGGCACGAGTAGCGGTGCTGAGGCGGGTTGCAGTCGCGGTGCGGTCGCGGTCGAATAGTCCGGTTGTCCCGGGTCGGGTAGCGGTGCTGTTGTGGTCGCGGTCGCGGTCTGCGGTGCTGGTGCAGTAGCAGTCGCGGTACACAGCGGAGTATCGGTCACACGTCTATCCTGCCGAGTCCATCTCACGCACCACTAAGTTCCCGCACGGCGTGCTCCCGACTGTATGTTCAAGACGCTCGACGACCTCCCCGACGACCAGTGCGTCCTCGTCCGACTCGACCTCAACTCGCCGGTCGAAGACGGCAAGCCGCAGGACAATCGCCGGTTCCAGCGACACGCCCGGACCGTCCGAGAACTGATGGAGACCGGCCACCGCGTCGTCCTCATGGCCCACCAGGGCCGCCCCGGCCGGGACGACTTCATCTCACTCGAAGGCCACGCGGACATCCTCGCCGAGCACGTCGGCCACGACGTCGGCTTCGTCGCCGACACCTACGGCGAGGAGGCACTCGCCGCGATCGACGCCCTCGAACCCGGCGAGGCCCTGTTGCTCGAGAACACCCGGATGTGCGACGACGAACTGCCCGAGAAAGAGCCCGAAGCCCACGCCGACTCCGAGTTCGTCCAGACCCTCTCGGGACACGTCGACGCCTACGTCAACGACGCCTACTCGGCGGCCCACCGCGCGCACGCCTCGCTGGTCGGGTTCCCACTCGTCCTGCCGGCCTACGCCGGGCGCGTGATGGAGACCGAGTACGAGGCCAACACCGCCATCGCGGAGAAGGAGTTCGACGGGCAGGTGACGATGGTCGTCGGCGGGACGAAGGCGACCGACGTCATCGACGTGATGCACGCCATCGGCGACAAGGTCGACACCTTCTGCATGGGCGGTATCGCGGGCGAACTGTTCTTGCGCGCGGACGGCGCGCCGGTCGGCTTCGACCTCGACCCCGAGGCCGACCTCTACGACAGTCAGTGGGACGCGAACCACGAGACCATCGAGTCCCTGATCGACGAACGCGGCGACGGCATCCGCCTCGCGACCGACCTCGCGTACGAAGCCGACGACGGCGACCGCGCCGAAGTCCGTGTGGCCGACGTCGACGAGAAAGACGAGTCCTACCTCGACATCGGGACCGAGACGGTCGAGTCGTACGAACCCATCATCCGCGAGTCCGACGCCGTCTTCGTGAAGGGTGCACTCGGCGTCTTCGAGGACGAACGCTTCTCGACGGGAACTGTCGGTGTCCTCGAAGCCATCGCCGAGACCGACTGCTTCTCGGTCGTCGGCGGCGGCGACACCTCCCGCGCCATCGAGATGTACGGCCTGAGCGAGGACGACTTCTCGCACGTCTCCATCGCGGGCGGGGCCTACATCCGGGCGCTGACGGGCGACTCGCTGATCGGTGTGGAAGTCCTCCAGCAGGAGCGCGACTGAGCGACCGTCGGCGGCCACCCCGCCGTCGCCGCGCCACTCCGGCGGTACGCTGATACGCCCGGGCGTCGAACCACGAGCCATGCTCGTCGGCATCGTCTCCGATACCCACGACAACCTCGACGCGGTCGAGTGGGCGGTCGCACAGTTCGAGCAGGCAGCCGTGGACGTCGTGATCCACTGCGGCGACTTCGTCGCCCCATTCTCGGCGACGCCGTTCGAGGGTGACTGGGAGTTCTACGCGGTCAGGGGGAACAACGACGGCGAGTGGGCGCTCCAGCAGACGGTCGAAGGGTTCGGCACCTACCTCGGCCAGTGCGGCCGTCTCACGCTGGACGACACCGACATCGCGGTCTACCACGGGACGAACAGACACCTCCGGGAGGCCTTGGTCCGGTCGGGCGAGTACGACTTCGTCTGCCACGGCCACACCCACCAGCGCGCCCACGAGGCGACCGACGGGACCGTGCGCGTCAACCCCGGTGGTCTGCCGATTCCGGACGCCGACGACACCTTCTCGGTGGCGACGCTCGACACCGCCTCGGGGTCGGTCGATTTCCACGAACGCGGGTAGCGCCGCGGGTGGCCGTCACGCGACCGGATCGGCGACTATACTTATCTCCGCTGGTGTCGTCTACCGACCATGTTCGGCATCGGCATCTTCGAGTACCAGCGCCGGCGGTATCGCAAGTGGCGTGGGCTCTCGGCGGCGGGAAAGGCGTGGTGGGCGGTGAAGAAAGCGGTCACCGCGGCGATCGTCGCGATCGTCCTCGCGGTCGTGGTCGTCCACTACAACCACTCCGAGGCGGTGCTGGCGGTCGTCCAGTCGGGTGCGAGTCCCCTGACGCTCGTCGGCCCCGTCGTCGCCTCGCTCCCGCTGATCCTGCTGACGACGGTCCTGTCGGTGCTGGCGGTGCTGTGGCCGACGCGACGCCCGGGCGACGTCGGGTACTGATCCGCACTCCTGAACTCGACCGCTGCGGAGCGACGCCCACACTCGACCGCCCGACCTGCGGGAATCAGGGTCGGTCGCTATCGCGACGGCGACCGTCTCTCCACGTATGGCGACCGAGACACACACCGACAGAGCGGAGACCGACCGGACTGCCGCGTCCCAGCAGTCCGAGCCACGACGGCGAAGTCGCCTCGGGCGTCTCGTCCGGACCGGCGTCAGGACTGCGGTCGGCCTCGCCGTCTACGCGACGGTCGTCCGGCCGCGACTCCTCCGGCTCGGGGCGACACGGTCGGAGGCGACCGCCGCCCTGCCGGGAGACGCACTCAACCCGACGGCGACCTTCGAGGCGACGAACGGTATCACCATCTCGGCCCCGGCGGAGGCGGTCTGGCCGTGGCTCGTCCAGCTCGGGCAGGACCGCGGTGGCTTCTACAGCTACGAACTCCTGGAGAACCTCGCCGGTCTCGACATCCACAACGCCGACGACCTCGTCCCGGCGTGGCAGGACCTCGCGGTGGGCGACACGATCCGACTCGCACCCGCGGACCATCCGGCGGTGACCGACGAGGCGGGCTATCTCCGCGTCGCGCTCGCGGACCCCGACCGTGCACTGGTGCTCCGGACCGACGACGACCCGCCGACGTGGACGTGGGCGTTCGTGCTCGCGCCGGTCGACCGGACCTCGTGCCGACTGCTCGTCCGGTCGCGGATCGCAGTCGAGTCGCCAGCCGGCAGGGCCGGTGCGGTCGCGCTCGAACCGTTCTCGACGCTGCTGACGATGGGGATGCTCCGGGGTATCAGACGCCGTGCCGAGCGCGAGTGGGCGGACTGACTGCCCGAGAAGCGACTCGTTTAGGCCCCGTCGGCGTCTACGACCGGTGATGGCGGACAGCGACACCTACCACTGCGACACCTGCGACCGCGAGGTCCCCTCGGACGAGGCCATCAAAGGCGAGACGATGGGGAATCTCGACCCCGAGACGTGGCAGACGCTCTCGTGTCCCCACTGCGGGAACCGACTGAAGACCGTCTTCGTCGGCGGCGAGTGACCGTCTCACTCGACTACCAGCGAGTTCCCCCGCCCCACGAACATCTTTGCCGCTCGCCGTCGTCCACCGACTATGGCGACTCCCGACACCTTCGACATCGGCGGCGAGTTGACAGTGAACCGGCTCGGCTTCGGCGCGATGCGCCTCTGCGGCGAGGGGATCATCGGCCCGCCGGACGACGAGGCCAACGCCCACGAGGTCCTCCAGCGGGCGGTCGACCTCGGCGTCGACTTCATCGACACCGCCGACTCCTACGGCCCCGGCGTCTCCGAGCGTCTCATCGGCGAGGCGCTCGACCCCGAGGACGCCGTCGTGGCGACGAAGGCCGGTCTCCTCCGGAACCGATCGGGCGAGTGGCTCCCCCACGGCGACCCCGACTACATCCGGAACCAGGTGCTCTGCAGCCTCGACCGCCTCCGAACCGACAGCATCGACCTCTACCAGTTCCACCGGCCCGACCCGGACACGCCGTTCGCCGACTCGGTGAACACCTTCGCCGAACTGCAGGACGACGGCCTCGTGGACCACGTCGGCCTGTCGAACGTCTCGGTCGAACAACTGGACGAGGCCCGCGAACTGGTGGACGTGGCGACCGTCCAGAACCGCTACAACTTCGCACACCGCGACGACGAGGACGTCCTCCAGGCCTGCGAGGACTACGACGTCGGCTTCATCCCGTGGTACCCCATCGGCGCGGGCGACCTCGGCGAGAAGGGTGAGGTCCTCGACTCGGTCGCCGCGAACCACGACGCCTCCCGGATGCAGATCGGACTGGCGTGGCTCCTCCAGCACTCGCCGGTCACGCTCCCGATTCCGGGCACCTCCAGCGTCGAGCACCTGGAAGAGAACGTCGCCGCCCGGGACATCGAGTTGACCGACGAGGAGATGCGGCGACTCGGCGCGTAACCGCCGTAGCCAACCTTCTGCCGGTGTCGTCGGGAGTCGGGACTCCCCGACACACCGACCTCGGAGGAACGTATTTCTCCGACGGTAGCGTACCGACTGGCATGTCAGTCGGCCCCAATCCACGACCCTCGGCACGCCACCGTGCCCGGACCACGGTCGCCGGGGTCCGCGGTGGCCGACCGCCGACCGACCGCGACGACCGAACGGGCGCTGGCCGCCGACCGGTAACCGACACCCGACGAGTAGCCGACGACGACTCTCGGCGGCCGGACCCCGGGATTCTCCCGCTGATCGCCGACCCCTTCGAGTCGGTCGCGGACGCCCACGAGCGACTCACGACGCTCGAATCGACCTTCCGCGAGCGCGGCGACCGGCGCGGCGCGTTTCTCTGTGTCTACGCGCGGGTCACCGAGGCGGTCGGCGTCGCCATCGACGCGGGCGAGTTCGCCGACCCGGACTGGGTCACCGACTATCTCGTCACCTTCGCGGATCTGTATCGGGAGGCGCTGCTCGCCTACGAGACCGGGGACCTCGTCGCGCTCCCCGACCCGTGGCAGGTCGCCTTCGAGACCGCCGAGCGCGGGGACGCGCTGGTCGTGCAGGACGTGGTCCTGGGGATCAACGCCCACGTCAACTACGACCTCGCGCTGGCGCTCCACCGCGTCGGCGTCGGGCCGGATCGCCGGGCGCGGTACGCCGACCACTGTGCCGTGAACGCGGTGCTCCGGTCGCTGGTAGACGAGGTGCAGGATCGGATCGCCGCGAACTACGCCCCCGGCGTGACGGACCTCGACGAGTCGTTCGGCAGACTCGACGAGGCGCTGTCGATGCTCTCGCTCCGGGAGGGGCGAGACAGCGCGTGGCGGTCTGCGGTCGCGCTCTCCTCGCGGTTCCGTCTGCGCCGGCGACTCGCAGGGTGGGTCCTCCGGACGAGTTCGACCGGGGCGGCGTACCTGCTGCTCGCGCCGACGGTCAGTCGGTCGGTCGCGGACGCGCTGGCCGGCGTGGAGCGCGGTGACGGGGTGCCTTCGGAGGAGTGACTGACGGGAGCGTGATCGGTCGTGTGTCGCCGTCGACGACCGGTGGTGTCGTCACTCGTCGGGTAGCGTCACAAAAAGCGTGGATCGAACCGCGATAGCGTCGAAATCCGAAGTAGAGTCTGAGAGACTTAGACTCGGGTGACGTTCGTCGCGCGCGGACCCTTGGGGGCCTGTTCGATGTCGAACTCGATGTCCTGTCCTTCTTCGAGGTCCGGGCCACCGACGTCTTCCATGTGGAAGAATACGTCGTCGTCCGCGTCCTCAGTCGAGATGAATCCGTAGCCGCCAGTGTCGTTGAAGAAATCAACGGTTCCAGTCGCCATTGCATTCCAATCGACGAGAGTGTCGGGTATAAGACTTGCGAGGGTCGCGGTGGCACGGCGCGTGCGCCGTCGGCTCAGTGCACGTGGGGGACGACCTGGTCCCGCAGGAACGTCAGGAAGTCGCCGGTCTCGAACGCTGACGGGCGGTACACCTCGACGTAGCCGCTTCGCGTAACCGAGAGTTTCACCCGTCGGTCGCCGTCGTCGTAGCTGACACCCAGTTGGTTCAGCGTGCCGCGATCCAGCAGATCCTCGGCGGCCGCGTCCGCGAGGAGGTCCGCCCCGTGCAGGACGCCGGTCCCGGTCGCTCCGGCGAACCCGGCCTTCCACGGGTCCGGGTCGGGGAGACCCGCGAGAAACTCGTCCAGGTCGATGGTCGCCCGGTCCACCGCAGTCCCCGTGTCGGCGGCGAGGAAGTCGAAGGCGAAGGTGCCGCGTCCGCTCCCGGCGACGACGAACTCCCCCGGCACACCCGCTATCTCGGTGTAGTCGGTCGTCGGCCGCGTCTCCTCGTGGACCTCGATGCCGGTCGGCGTGACGGCGCGGACGCTGTCGTGTTGGAGCGACTGGCGGGCCGCGTCGCCGGCGAAGGCCATCCCGCCCGACGGGAGCGAGAAGACGCGCGTCACGTCGAGACAGTCGGTCAGTTCGTGGCCCTCCGTCTCGGTCGTCTCCCAGTACCCCTCCACCACGTCGAAGTCGCCGTCGACTCGGCCGAGTACCCCTGCGTGCATCGTGCGGAGACGTTTCCGAATCACCGACATAAATATTCGTGTCACCGTGGGTTGACTTCCAGTTCGAGATCGCGGCAGTACGGTCGTTGTCGTGCTGTCTCGGCCGACACACAGTCGTCAGTTGGTCGTCACACACCGGACAACGTCGGCCGGACGAACACGAGTCACCGGAGCACGTCCAGCAGGGAGGCGGCGTAGATGCCCCCGCAGGCGACCGGATGCTCGTCCGACGCGCCGGTTTTGTGCGTCGGTACCAAGTTGCAGGTCAGTTCTCCACATCCTGCACGGTCGGTAGTGATCGCTTGTCTCTGAGTTCATCCAACGTGTATGCTGGATTCTCTTGGAGAGTCCAGTACTTGTAGCCGTTGAGCGCCTTGTCGGAATCGCGGCCAGCAAGTTGCCGGAGTAGCTCTTTCGACAGCCCAGTGAAAGAGTACTCTTTGTTGTCGTAGAGCCACTCTACGTTATCACTCTGGCCTTTTTTCCCCGTGATTCGGGCGCGCCAGAAGTCATCGCTTTCGTCATACTGTTGGACTGGTGGATCGTCAGAGAACTCGTCGGGGACGTAGCTCTCGGTGAAGACAACCTCATCGCCCTGACTGAGGAGTTCACGATCAAGGAGCAGAGTAATCGTCCTACCGGAGTGTCGTTTCTCGTCTTGTCTCTCCTCTTTCTCACGCCGGCGGGTCATGTACTCCTCGGCTTCTTTCACCGGGATGATTTGCTGGGAGTCAAGCAGGATCTCGTCATCGTTATCGTAGGCGTCGATTTTCGTACAGGTGATGTCCATCCCGTACTCTTCGATTAGCCACATCACGGGCGCGGTGACTTGGGTCCCGAACTCCCCGGCCGCGAGAACGATTCGCGGCTTCGAGCCAAGATCAAAGGCCGCCCAGCCGTCCTCGGTAAATGGGTCTTCGCGGAGCACTCCTTCCTGGAGAAAGTCGTTGAATTTCTCGCCGACCGATCCCGGTGTGAGCTCCTCGTCGTCTCGTTCCTGCCAGAATTCACGGTACTCGTTTTGAATGTCTTCAGCTGTTAACGTCGCACAGTAGCTTGCGTATTTTATCGCTTGTAGGTCGGTCGTGTCGTCGGCGTTATCGCGTTTGAGTTCGACGACGACGAGTTTCCCGTCAGGAGTCAACGCGAGTACGTCTAATCGGTCTCGTAAGCCTTCAAATCCGTCGTACTCGGAGGTGACAACGAGCAGGTCCTCACCGAGTATACGAGGATTGTCAATCACCCATTCCTGTAGATCACGACGTTCCCAAATGTCGAGGTCAGCAAACTGTTCGTCTTTCAACTCTGTTACCGCCTCGGAGTTGTTGTTGATAGAGAATATCATGCCCTCGATTTTGAGAGTTCTGGAGAAAGAACTGTCGGTCAAATCACTCGTAGATTAGGTTCGTTAACAGCGATATGGACACGCAAACCGTCTCACAGAAACGTCGTGACCAGATCGAGGAGCCAGCCGACAGAGAACAGCCGAAACTCGGTCCCGCAGTCGTCACACGCGTAGCCGTACCGGTGGACGACACCGGGCACCCGGTAGTGTGACAGCACGGTCAGATCGTGACTGTCGCAGTCGGGACACTGCTTGGCGTCTTCGGGCAGGCTCATCGTCGGTCGGTGCTCTCCCGACAGACAAAACTCCTGTCGTCTGTCGTGTCGAACGCCGAACGTTCTTGACAGCCGGCCGAGACGGGAGCGTATGCTCAGACGACTCCGCGAGAACGGACCGGTGCTCCTCGTCCCGGCGGCGTGGACCCTGGCGACGGTCGGGCACGCCGGACTGGTCGAGACGCGAACCGTGTTCATCGCACACCTCGTGATGGACGCAGTGCTGATCGCCTTCGCCGCGCTCTCGTGGTCGGAGATGGCCGAGGGGACACTCAGGGTGTGGCGCACGGTCCTCGTCGCCGGTCTCGGCGTCACGCTCCTCGGCACGGTCGGCTTCCTGCTGTCGCCGCCGAACAGCGCACTGCTCGGGGCGACGGTCCTCGGCTGGATGCTCCTGCCCGCTGTCGGGTTGTGGCTCACCGGACGGGACGTACCGGTGGGTGAGGCCCCGCGTGTCTACACCGCCGGAGCGGTCCTGAGTCTGCTCGGGATGGTCGTCTACCTCCCCGCGTTCCTCGGCTTCCTCAGTCTCGACGTGATGCTCGTCGGCCTGACGCTGGCGAACCTCGGCCAGACGGCCGGCATCGCCAACGCGGTGTACCAGTATTGACGGCGACCCCGACCAGCATCGTGTTCGACCGTGTCACCGACCGCGTGCGCGCACGGCTCACTACGCCCTTATCTCCTCGCTGTGCGTTTGAGCGGCTGTAATGACGAAGATTCTCGTTGCGGGAGCGACCGGTACGCAGGGCGGTGCAGTCGTCGATCACCTCCTCGGTGGCGAGTACGGCACGTACGACGTGTACGGCCTGACCCGTGACGCGAACAGCGAGCGCGCACAGGCACTCGCCGAACGCGGTGTCACGGTCGTCGAAGGCGATCTGACCGACGGCGAGCGCATGGCGGAGCTCTGTGCCGGCATGGACGCGGTGTTCTGCGTGACGACGTTCTTCGAGGACGGTCCCGCAGTCGAGACCGAACAAGGGATCACACTCGCCGACGCCGCCAGCGAGGCGGGTGTCTCACACTTCGTCTACAGCTCTGTCGGCGGTGCCGACCGCGACACCGGACTCGCGCACTTCGAGTCGAAGTACACAGTCGAACGTCACGTCGCCGACCTCGGTCTCCCGGCGACCATCGTCCGCCCGGTGTACTTCATGCAGAACCTCGCGTACATGCACGGCGAGGAACTCCGGAACGGGACGCTCTCGATGCCCCTCGACGAGGGCGTCGAACTCGGACTAGTAGACGCCGACGACATCGGTCGTGCCGTGGCGACGGCGGTCGCCGACCCCGAGCGCTTCGTCGGACAGACCTTCGAACTCGGCGGTGACTCGCTGACGCTCGAAGCGATGGCCGACGCGGTCTCGACCGCGATGGGCACGGAGATCGAACCGGTCCACCTCGACCTCGACACCTACCGCGACGCCGCCGGCAACGAGATGGCCGACATGTACGCGTGGTTCAACGCCGAGGGCTACGACATCGACACCGAGTCGCTCCGGGCAGAGTACGGTATCGAGACTACCGACTTCGCGTCGTGGCTCACAGCCTCCGACGCCTTCCGCCCCGCGCCGGCCGCCTCGCGCTGATCCGACCGAGGTAGTCGCCAACAGACTGTTCTCGAACGAGTTCTTGTCTCGTCGGCCTCACTCCAGCCACGTCTCGTGGACGTCGACCCACAGCAGGTCGCCGGTGGCGGAGGAATCGACGCTGAACAGCACCGTACTGACTCGTCCGGTCGTCTCGCCGGCAGTCGTCTCGTCACTTCTCGTCTCGCCACCTGTCTCCTGCCACTCCTCGTAGCGAACCGTCGCGTGGTCGTCGGTCGCGTGTCGGAGGTCGACGTTCCTGATCTCGATGTCGAACGTGCCGGGGTCGTCCCGGCCGTACTGTGCTCGGATCGAGTCGAGGACCGCCTCGCGGCCCACCCGATTCCCGTCGGGTGTGACCATCTCGAAGTCGGAGGCCAGCGCGTCCGCGATGTCGGCGAAAGAGTCCTCGTCGGCGGTGGCGGTGAACCACGCGACGAACCGGTCGTGGAGGCGCTCGATCTCCGCGCGGCAGGCCGATTCGGTCGGCGGAGCAGCCGGCTGTGAATCACTCATCGGTGTACCACCACGCCCACGCGACGAGCACGGCCTGCAGTGGAAGCCGCGCCCACAGCGCGAGATTCGAGAGGTCACGATACTCGTCGGGGACCGCGCCCAACTCGACGTCGTCGCTGGTCGCCATGTAGACGTTCGCGGGGAACACCGCCACGAGCAGGGCGATCAGTCCGAACGCAGACTCCCGGCGCGTGCGCTCGAACAGCACCCCGACACCGAGGAGAATCTCGGCGACGCCGGAGAGGTAGACGAGCGTCCGGGGGGCGGGAAACTGCGGCGGGACGATGCGCTCGTAGGTGTCGGGCGCGCGGAAGTGGGTGATCCCGGCGAGGACGTAGAGGCCGCCCATCAGGTAGCGGAGCGGGCGTTTCAGTCGGGCGAGTGTGGTGGTCGGCACGGTCAGGGGGTGGGCCGCCTCCGGCGAAAGTGTTCTGTTCGGACGGGGCGTCGCACGGGCTCACCGACCCGCCGAGCCGAGGTCGGCACCGCAGGACGGACAGACGAGTCCCTCGTCGGCGACGACCGGTTCGACGCTCAGTTCACACTGCGCGCACCACCGCCGGTCGCTGTCGGGGTCGCCGGGTGTGTCGTGGGTCATCTCGTCACCGACGACCGATCTACTGGAACGGTTCTTCGTCGCGGTGGGAGTCGGGGTTCTCCTGTTCGCTCGCCTCCTCCTCGCGCACCTCGGACTCCTGTTCGATACTGCGCTCCTTCTCGGCCTTCTCGATCTCCTCGTTCGCCTCGTTGTCGTGTTCTGCGGCGGTCTGCTCGTCGTCGTCGGCTGTTTCGAGGTCTGTGTCTTCCTCGATGTCGAGACCGTGGTCGTCGTCTGTCATGCGGGGGCGACGTTGACGCTGGAGACGGAAGATAGTGGTGGCAGGTGAGGGAGTTGTGGACGAACCAGCAGAGAGTACCGAACAGAGAGGTAAGCGTCTGGGTGTGATTCGCGGTGAACCACTCCGGAGGTGCGCCTCGCGTTCCTCGCCAGTCCGGGCTGTGACTCACCGGATGTAGGGTCCGCTCTGGCTCGTCGTCACCGTGCACGTCGTTCACAGCAAAAATGCCGCCTCCTCACTTCGTTCGTCGCCGTAGAACATGCCGCCTCCCGGATTTGAACCGGAGCGAGACGTGCTCGCTCACTTCGTTCACTGCGCGCGACTCGCAGGGTTCAAATCACGGTCGGCGTCGTTTCTTCGACGGTTCGCGTTGCTCACCGTCTCAGAATATGCCGCCTCCCGGATTTGAACCGGGGACAGCTCGATCTTCAGTCGAGTGCTCTCCCAGTCTGAGCTAAGGCGGCGCGTCTCGAACGACGCCGAAGACAGCAAAAAGGATTTCGGAATACGGCGGTGGGACGCAACCTCCACTAGCGCCCCGCGACACACCCGATTCACGCGACCTGCCGCCGACCGCTGAAGGTGTAGCTCCCCTCGACGGTGGTGATCGTCGTCTCGACCGTCACGTAGCCGCCGTTGTTCTGGATCTTCGCGGCGTCGAAGTAGCCGATCTCGACGCGCTTGGTCGTCGTCGTCGACTCTCCGGCGTCGAGTCGACCGATGTCCTCCGACCCCTGCCAGATCTGGTCGTTCTCGACGTAGATGCGCGTCGTGGCGGTCACGTCGGTCGCTGGCGACTCACGCTGGTTCGTCAGCGTCGCGGTCACGTCCCGGCAGGTCGTGCCGCACTCCTCGATGCTGTCGATCTGGAAGCCGAACGGGGCCGGTTCCGGTGTCGCGGTCCCACTCGATCCACTCGCGCCGTCACCGCCGGCGCTCTCACCTCCGGTCCCCGGGTCGTCTGCCGACGGACTGTCGGTGGCCGTCCCGCCGTTCGGCACCACGTCGGCGGAGAACGGCCCGACGCCGAAGGCCGCCGCACCGACGACCCCGAGGGTGATCGCGACGACTGCGACGACGGCGGCGTTCGAGGCACTCACCATACGTGACACTCGGCCGAGCGTAGTCGGACGAGCCGTTTAGGACTGGTGGCCGTCAGGCTCCACGGCGTCCGGGGCGGGAACTTTACCCCCGGCCGACCCACTGCCGGCATGGACTGCCGCGCGTTCACCGAGCGACTCCTGCGATTCGACACGACCGACGGGCGGGAACGCCCCGCCGCCGAGTGGGTCCGGACCCAACTGGCCGACTTCGGCTTCGAGACGTACACGTGGACCGCCGACGCCGAGCGCCTCGCCGACCATCCCTCGTTTCCCGACGATCCGGCGGAGATCGACACGGCGGACCGGCCGAGTGTCGCGGGCGTCCTCGAGTTCGGCGACCCCGAGGCCGGGCCGACGCTCGTCCTGAACGGCCACCTCGACGTGGTGCCGGCCGACGCCGAACTGTGGGACACCGACCCCTTCGAGCCGTCGTGGGACGGCGACGACCTGACGGCGCGGGGCGCGGCCGACATGAAAGCCGGCTTCGCCGCCTGCGTCTTCGCCGCGCTGGACGTGCGCGATGCGGTGGAGTCGGGCGATCGCTCGCTCGACGGTCGCGTCGTCGTCGAGGGTGTCGCGGGCGAGGAGGAGGGCGGCATCGGCGCGGCCGCCGCCGCACTCGACACTCCGTACCCCTTCGAGCGCGACGCGGTGGTCGTCGCGGAACCGACCGACCTCCGGTGTGTCACCGCCACCGAGGGGACCGTGATGAAGCGGCTCCACCTCCAGGGGCGGTCGGCCCACGCCGCGACCCGGTGGGTCGGCGAGTCGGTCCTGCCGCACTTCGAGACGATCCGAGACGCGTTCGAGCAGTTGGAAGCCGAGCGTGCCGAGTCGGTCACCCACCCCCTCTACGAGGAGTTTCCGATCCCGTGGCCGATCTGTTGCGGGCGTGTCGAGGCCGGGTCGTGGGCCTCGACCGTGCCCGCCACCCTGACCGCCGAGTGGCGCATCGGTGTCGCGCCGGGCGAGACCGTCTCGGAGGTCGAGGCGCAGTTCGCGGAGCGTCTGGCCGAGGTCGTGGCCGACGACGACTGGCTCACGGCACACCCGCCGACGTTCGAGCGGTTCACCATCCAGTTCGAACCGGCAGAGATCAGTCCCGACGAACCGGTCGTCGGAGCGCTCCAGTCGGCGATGACCGAGGCAGGCCTGGCGGAGACCGACGCGCAGGGGGCGACATACGGGGCCGACTCGCGCCACTACGTCGCGGCGGGGATTCCGACCGTGTTGTTCGGCCCGGGGACCATCGAGCAGGCGCACTTCCCCAACGAGACGATCCACTGGCCGGACGTGGCGACGGCGCGGGACGTGCTTGCCGGGACAGTCGAGACGTATCTCGCCGAGTGAGCGGGCGGAGTGAAGTGAGAGAGTGCAACGATGGAGACGCGAGCGAGTGGGTCCGGGCGGAGTCGAACCACCGATCTCGTCCTTGTAAGGGACGCGTCATAACCACTAGACTACGGACCCGGCACTCCCACCGAGCGCGTCCGAGCGAATAACGTTTACTTTCTCGCCCGCAACGGGTGGTATGGACTCCCGCACCGCCGCCGCCCTCGCCGCGATCCTCCTCGTCTCCGTCGGTGGCGTCGCCGCTTTCGAACTCGGCTTCGTCGGCAGTGACGGCTACGACCGGACGACCGTGACCGTCGAGGACGAGTCCGGCCAGCAGTTGGCGACCGTCGAGGTGCGCGTCTCGGACACCTTCGACGAACGCTACACCGGCCTGTCGGACACCGAGTCGCTCGGGCCGAACGAGGGGATGCTGTTCGTCCACGGTGAGGAGTCGCGCAAGACCTACGTGATGCGGGACATGGCCTTCCCCATCGACATGGTGTTCGTCGCCGCGAACGGCACCGTCACCCGCATCCACCACGCCGAACTCCCGCCCGAAGGGACGAGCGAGGGCGATCTGAAGGGCTACACAGGACAGGCAAAGTACGTCCTCGAAGTCCCCTACGAGTTCACGACCGAGAACGGCATCGAGGTCGGCGACCGACTCGTGATCCCCGACGAACACCGCAATCCGTGATCGGCCGACTGTAGTCGCTCACCGACTGCGATCCGGTCTCTCGTACGCCGTGCCTCGTTCGCTCCGTGTCGCAGGAGACTCAGTTCTCCACCTGCTCTGTCTCTCGTTTACGTCGGCTCCGGGCGGCGTTTCGCGTCGTCTCGTTGTCCCAGTCCTCGCCCGCCTCCGCCGTCATGATCCGCTCCAGTCGACGCTCGAACTCCGCGTCGTCGATGTCGCCGGCCGCGTAGCGTCGTTTCAGGATCGCCTCGGCCGACTCGTCGTCGGACGACGCACCGCCGGACAGGTCGGTCGTGCCGACCGGGTCGACCGAGTCGGTGCCGGAGAGCCCGACAGACGACCGTCGGCGGCCACTCGTCGTGGCGTAGTCGGCGGGCGACTCGACGTTGCCGATCAACGAGAGGTACACCGGCCACAGCGTGACGACACCCAGCAGGAGCGCGAACGGTCCGAGGGTCACGCCGAGAACGCCGGTCAGGAAGGCGACGAACGTCGTCGCGTCGGTGATCATGATCACTCCGCCGAACAGCATGAACGGCGAGAGACCGAGTGCCGACAGGCCGAGCAGGAGTCTCCCGAGCGTGCCGTCTGGCGTGTAGTGTTCGAGCAGGCGGTGGACCGCACGGAGGGTGGAACTGTCGGAGGACCCGAGCATACCTCCGACTACCGGAGCCTGGACAAAAACGGTTCGGTCGTGTCGATGCGTCGATACGTGCGGCGGGCGGCGTGCCGACAGCCTCACTCGATCCGGATCGCGGGGCGACCGGGTCGCGCCTTCGAGACCGCGTCCTCGTCGGCCCCACCCTGCCGGACGACGACCTCCGCGTCGAACTCGCTCTCGATCAGCCACGCGGCCCGCGACAGCACCGCGACCTCACGCGCCGGATCGAGTTGTTCGGTCAGCGACTGGCGCTCCTCCTGTAAGTCCTGCCCGTAGGAGGCGGCCGCGTCACCGCGCTCGCGCAGGTGATCCTGCTGCATGATCTCGCCGATCACGTTCGGCGAGTCGCTCGTGCGCGCGATCTCGTAGGCCTCGTACTTCCAGTCGGGTGCGACGACGATCTGGATCTCCTCGGGGTCCTGGATGTCGGCCACGTCCACGATCTGGCGCACGTCGCCGCGCGTGTCTTCGATGACCCGGCGTTCGATCTCCACGTCAGACAGGTCGCCGTCGAAGGTCGGCCACTCGGCCTCGGCGACGAAGCCGTCGTACCCCAGCGTCTCCCACAGTTCCTCGGCGACGTGCGGTGCGACCGGTGCCAGCACGCGAACCACGGCCGACAGCGTCTCCTCGACGGTCTCGGCGTGTGGCTCGGTGTAGTCGGCGTACCGCTCCAGCAGCGTGACGAGTTCTCTCGTCTCGCGCAGGGCGGTGTTGAACGTCAGACTCTCGAAGTCGTCTTCGGCGATCGCCAGCACGCGGTCGCGCTCGCGTTCGACGTACTCCGCGACCGTGTCGTGGTCGCCTTCGGGCGGGGTCTCGGTGACCGACTCGACGACTCGGTACAGTTTGTTCAGGAACCGGTAGCTCGACTGGACGCCCTCGTCGGTCCAGTTGAACTCCCGTTCCGGCTGAGCCGCCTGCATCGTGAACAGGCGCGCCGTGTCCGCGCCGTACTCGTCGACGATGGCCTGCGGGGAGACGACGTTGCCCTTCGACTTCGACATCTTCTCGCCCTCCAGTAGGACCATCCCCTGGGTGACCAGACTGTCGAACGGTTCGCGGTGCTCCAGCAGGTCCAGATCGGACAGCGCCTTCGTGACGAATCGCGAGTACAACAGGTGCATCACGGCGTGTTCGATGCCGCCGACGTACTGGTCGACCGGCATCCAGTCGTTCGCCTGCTCTGTGTCGAACGGCGCGTCGGTCAGGTCCGGCGAGACGTACCGCAGGAAGTACCACGAGGAGTCGACGAAGGTGTCCATCGTGTCCGTCTCCCGGCGCGCCTCGCCGCCGCAGTCGGGACAGGTCGTCTCGACGAACGACTCCACTTCGTCCAGCGGGTTGCCGGTCGTCTGGACGAACTCCGGCAGTTCGACCGGCAGGTCCTCGTCGGGCACCAGCACCGGGCCGCAGTCCGGACAGTGGACGACCGGGATGGGGGTCCCCCAGTAGCGCTGGCGGGAGACGCCCCAGTCGCGCAGGCGGTACTGCACGTCGTGGGCCGCCGAGGGGATGTCGGCCTCCAACTGCTCGCGGGCCTCGGCGCTCGGCAGGCCGTCGTACTCGCCGCTGTTGACGAGGACGCCGTCCTCGGTGAACGCCGACTCGGAGACGTCCGGCGCGTCGGACTCTCCGGCGTCGGCTGACGCCGCGTCGTCCTCGCTTGTTTCGTCTGCGGGCGCGACGACCGGCGTGATGTCGACGCCCATCGACTCGGCGAAGCGGTGGTCGCGGTCGTCGTGGCCGGGCACGCCCATCAGCGCGCCCGTCCCCACGTCGGACAGCACGAAGTCGGCGACGAAGACCGGGATCTCCTCGCCGGTCGCCGGGTTCGTCGCGGTCAGATCGGTGGCGACACCCTGCGGTTCGTCGCCGTCGGGGTCCGCGACCGCCTCGACGAAGTGGGCCACGTCGTCGTCTTCTGCGGCCAGGTCCTGTGCGATGGGGTGGTCCGGAGCCAGCGCGAAGAACGTCACGCCGAAGATGGTGTCGAGTCGCGTGGTGAACACCTCGACCGGGCCGTGGCCCGCCACGTCGAACTCGACGGTCGAGCCGTGTTGCCGGCCGATCCAGTCGCGCTGCATGGCGCGGACGCTCTCGGGCCAGTCGCCCAGTCTGTCGAGGTCGTCGACCAGTTCGTCGGCGTACTCCGTGATCTCGAAGAACCACTGGTCCAGTTCGCGCTGGGTGACCGGCGTGTCACACCGCCAGCAGAGTTCCTCGTCGCCCTCGACCTGTTCGTCGGCCAGCACCGTCTCACAGGAGGGACACCAGTTCACCTCGGAGGCCTTCTGCTCGACCAGTCCGGCCTCGTGGAACCGGCTGAACAGCCACTGGTTCCACCGGTAGTAGTCGGGCTGGCAGGTCGTGATCTCCCGGTCCCAGTCGTAGCCGAACCCCATCGCCTGCATCTCCTCGCGCATCGTCTCGATGCACGACAGGGTCCACTCCTCGGGGTTCGTGTCGCGCTCGATGGCGGCGTTCTCGGCGGGCAGGCCGAAGGAGTCCCACCCCATCGGGTGGAGCACCGGTTCGCCCTGCATCCGGCGGTAGCGGGCGTAGGCGTCCGTGATCGTGTAGTTCCGGACGTGACCCATGTGGAGGTTCCCGGAGGTGTACGGGAACATCCCGAGGACGTAGGTCGGGTCCGCCTCGTCGTCTGCGATGTGGAACACGTCCGCCTCGTCCCACGCTCGTTGCCACTTCGTCTCGATAGCGTCGGGGGCGTAGCCGGTGGATTCAGACTGCATATGGTGGTTGTGTCGTCGTTCTCGGTGCGTACCCAAAGTAGTTGAGGAATCGCGTCCGCGTCTGTGGACGTGACTCCCGGCGATTCTGCGGCGGCACACGCCTGTCGGGACAGTGCGCGTCACGCCGGTCGGTTCGAGGTGTCTCGGGGACCGAGTACGGTACCGGTTCGTAGCCACCCGAGAGACATTCGACTTTCCGTCTGACAGCGCCGACTGGCAGGTGTGAGCCGAGAGCCTGCTCCGTGGGGTCTCTCCGGCCCGACCGAAAGACCGACCGAGGTGGCGGGAGACGAGGGCAGTATGACCGAGCCGAGTTCCGGCGACGACGCCAGAGAATCACGTGACGGTGCCGACACCCGCGAGTCGCCAGACGCCGACGATGCCGATCCACTGGTCGAACTCGGCCGACTGGACGGCTGGCAGGTCGAGGGCTACGCCGCCCGCGTCCACTACCAGGGTGCCGGCGACCACTACAGCGTCGAGTACTACGCCCCGAGCGACTGCGTGCTCTACTGGAAGGTGAAGGGCGACGGCGAGACGGCCGTGCCCGTCGGCCGCGAGACGGTGCCCGATCCACTCCGGACACGGATTCGAGAGGATCTGGCGGACGCCGGCATCGACGCGGCGGTAGAAGGCCGGACGCTGTGATCGTGTGGCACCTCGCGACACACCACCTGAACGACTAAGTATCACCCGGCCGTCCCTTCGGTTCCAGATGTCACACACCGCCCACTCACGAGTCCCCCTCGGCGCGGCACGAGGACCGACGACGCGACCGTCGGTCAGTGTACGCGTCACGGTCGGCACAGGCCCGACTCCCGGCGTATTACGATTCGAAACAAACCCTTTTGCCGACACGGCATCTGAGACGTGTTAATGGCTGTTCACGAAGACGACGACCCGTTCGAAGAACAGAAAGAACGGGCGGAGAACCCGATGCGGCGGCTGTTCTCCGAGTACGGATCGGACAACAAACTCGCCTTTGTCGTCGGTCTCCTCTCCAGTATCGTCGCCCGCGTTCTCGATCTCATCCCGCCGATCCTGCTCGGCATCGCGGTCGACGCCATCTTCGAGCGGTCCGGACAGGCGGAACAGGAGTACACCCTGCCGCTCGTCCCGCAAGCGTGGATTCCGCCGACCGAGCAGGGTCAACTGTTCTTCACGGTCGGGATCATCGCCTTCGCCTTCTTCGGCGGGGCCGCGTTCCACTACAGTCGCAACTGGGGGTGGAACTCCTTCGCCCAGCACATCCAGCACGACATCCGGACGGACACCTACAACAAGATGCAGCGGCTGAACATGGACTTCTTCGCCGACAAGCAGACCGGCGAGATGATGTCCATCCTGTCGAACGACGTGAACCGACTGGAGCGGTTCCTCAACGACGGGATGAACTCGGCGTTCCGCCTCGGCGTGATGGTCGTCGGCATCGCCGCCATCCTGCTGTGGATCAACCCGCAACTCGCGGCGATCACGCTCGTCATCGTCCCGCTGCTGGCGCTGTTCACCTACATCTTCATCCGGACGATCCAGCCGAAGTACGCCGAGGTCCGCTCCTCGGTCGGCCAGGTCAACTCCCGTCTGGAGAACAACCTCGGCGGCATCCAGGTGATCAAGACCTCGAACACCGAGGACTTCGAGTCCGACCGCGTCGACGACGTGTCACAGGACTACTTCGACGCGAACTGGGACGCGATCGGCACCCGGATCAAGTTCTTCCCCGGGCTTCGCATCCTCGCGGGCGTCGGCTTCGTCCTCACGTTCCTGATCGGCGGGCTGATGGTGCTCGGTATCCCCTTCGGCCCGTTCACCAGCGACCTCTCGCCCGGGAACTTCGTGACGTTCATCCTGCTGTCACAGCGGTTCATCTGGCCGATGGCGCAGTTCGGACAGATCATCAACATGTACCAGCGTGCCCGTGCCTCCTCGGCCCGTATCTTCGGCCTGATGGACGAACCGAGTCGCATCGCGGAGGACCCGAACGCCGACGACATCGTGGTCTCCGAGGGGCGCGTCGAGTACGACGACGTGAGCTTCGGCTACGACGAGGAGACGATCGTCGAGGATATCGACTTCACGGTCGAGGGCGGCGAGACGCTCGCGCTGGTCGGCCCGACCGGAGCCGGCAAGTCCACGGTGCTGAAGCTTCTCCTGCGGATGTACGACGTCGACGAGGGCGCGATCAGCATCGACGGGCAGGACCTCAGAGACGTGACCATCCCGAGTCTCCGACAGGCCATCGGCTACGTCTCACAGGACACCTTCATGTTCTACGGGACGGTGAAGGAGAACATCGCCTACGGTACCTTCGACGCCGACGACGACGCCATCGTCGAGGCGGCGAAGGCCGCGGAGGCCCACGACTTCATCAGCAACCTGCCGGAGGGCTACGACACCGAGATCGGTGAACGCGGCGTGAAGCTCTCCGGCGGCCAGCGCCAGCGACTCTCCATCGCCCGCGCCGTGCTGAAAGACCCGGAGGTGCTGGTCCTGGACGAGGCGACCTCCGACGTGGACACCGAGACGGAGATGCTGATCCAGCGCAGTCTGGATCGCCTGACCGAGGACCGGACGACGTTCAGCATCGCACACCGCCTCTCGACGATCAAGGACGCCGACCAGATCGTCGTCTTAGAGGACGGCCGGATCGTCGAGCGCGGCACCCACGCCGACCTGCTCGGCGAAGACGGCCTGTACGCGCACCTCTGGGGCGTGCAGGCCGGCGAGATCGACGAACTCCCCGAGGAGTTCATCGAGCGTGCGAGTCGGCGGCAGGCCCGGACCGAAGCCGACGACGACTGAGCGAGCCACGTCCCCCCGATCGGACGCAGTAAGGACTGGTTATCGCTCCAGACCGGTCAGTAGTATATATATAATTAGGTGTCTCCGGCCGCTTTCACACGGACATGCCGTTTCAACCGGGGTCGTTCCTCCGCGACCTCCGTGACATCTCGGGGTGGAAGCTGAGGGCCTTCTTCGCGGTCTACTACACCTACGTCGGACTGTGGCTCACGCTCAGTACACGCGTCCGACTCGGAACACACGTCTTCGACGAGGACTGGGACCTGCTGGTCGTCCTCGACACCTGCCGCGTCGACGCACTCGAGGCCGTCGCCGACGAGTACGACTTCCTCGACGGTGTCGGGTCGATCACCTCGCTCGGCAGTACCTCGGTGGAGTGGCTCTCCCAGACGTTCGACCGCGAGCACGCCGACCAGATCGCCCGCACCGCCTACGTCACCGGAAAGCTCGACAGCGAGAGCATCTTCCGGGACGGCGACTACCCGCCGGCGTATCGTCAACCGCCGGCGACGTGGCCCGCGTGGGACGTGGTCTCCGCCGACGACTTCGGCCTGCTGGACGAGGTCTGGCACGACGGCACCGACGAGCGACTACGCGTCGTCCCGCCGCGACCGCTGACCGAGCGTGCGATCCGCGCCGGGCGGGAGACCGACCACGACCGACTCGTCGTCCACTACATGCAGCCGCACACGCCGTACATCGCCGAGTTGCTGTCGACGGGTGTCGGGAGCGAGACGACCGTCCCGGCGGTCGACGCCGACCCCTTCTCGGCGCTCCGGGCGGGGTCGGTCGACCGCGCGGAGGTGTGGGATCGCTACCTCGACAACCTCCGCCTCGTCCTCGACGACGTGGCGCTCCTCCTGGAGAACGTCGACGCGGAGCGCGTGGTGATCACGGCGGACCACGGCGAGGGCTTCGGCGAGTACGGCGTCTACGAACACCCCATCGGCTGTCCGTTCCCGACCGTCAAGCGCGTCCCGTGGGCCGTCACCACCGCCACCGACACCGGGAGCTACCCGACCCCCTCCGGCGTTGCCGATTCCGACGTGACCGATTCCGACGTGACCGACCCGGAGGCACCCGGCGAGTCGCCGACCGAGCACATCGCACAGGACGGTGGTGTCCCCGACGGGGACGGGACCGAGAACTGTTACGGAGTCAGTAACGAGTGAGTGACAAATCCCGGCGCGAGTGCCGTGAAAGGTCGGCTTACAGCGCAGAAGTGACTCCATAGTTAGCAGGGATGGCGGCGACAGGCTGGGTATGCCGTTCCAACCGGACGCCTTCTTGGACGATCTCCGCGACTTCTCCGGGTGGAAGTCCCGCGCGTTCTTCGCGGTCTACTACACCTACGTCGGACTGTGGCTCACGCTCAGCTCTCGCGTCCGACTCGGGACACACGTCTTCGACGAGGACTGGGACCTGCTGGTCGTCCTCGACACCTGCCGCGTCGACGCACTCCGGGCAGTCGCCGACGAGTACGACTTCCTCGGCGACGTGGCGACGGTCTGGTCGCTCGGGAGCACCTCCGACGAGTGGATGGTCCAGACGTTCGACCGCGACCACGCCGACCTGATCGCCCGCACCGCCTACGTCACCGCGAACCCGTACACCGACGCCGTGTTCCACCGAGAGCACTACCCGCCGACCTACCGCCAACCGCCGGCGACGTGGCCCGCGTGGGACGTGGTCTCCGCCGGCGACTTCGGCCTGCTGGACGAGGTCTGGCGCTACGGCACCGACGACTCCGTGAAGGTGACGACACCGCGCGTGACGACCGACCGGGCCATCCGTGCCGGCCGAAGCGGCGACTACGATCGTCTCGTCGCTCACTACATGCAACCGCACATTCCGTACCTCGGTCGGACGAGCGAGGCGGCCGCGACACCGGACGACCGCCTCCGGACCGACGGCGCGCTCCTCACGGCTCTCGACACACAGCCCTTCGACGCGCTCCGACAGGGCACCGCCGACCGCGCGGCGGTGTGGGACCGCTACCTCGACAACCTCCGCCTCGTCCTCGACAGCGTCGAACTCCTCCTGGAGAACGTCGACGCGGAGCGCGTGGTGATCACGGCGGACCACGGCGAGGGCTTCGGCGAGTACGGCGTCTACGAACACCCCATCGGCTGTCCCGCGCCGACGGTCAAACGCGTCCCGTGGGTCGTCACCACCGCCACCGACACCGGCGACCACGACCCGGCCCGGCACCGCGACCCGGCGGCCGACACGGCGACAGGGGTGGAAGACGACGTCGCGGACCGACTGGCGGACCTCGGCTACGTCTGAGTCGCTGCTCCGACCCACCGGCTATTAGCCTGCGGCGCGTCTCCTCCCGGTATGCGACTCGCGGACGCCACGTGGCCCGAGGTGGCCGAGACGAACGCCGAACTCGCGCTGCTGCCAGTCGGCAGTACCGAACAGCACGGCCCGCACGCCCCACTCGGCACCGACAGCCTGCACGCCGAGTCGGTCGCGGAGCGCACAGCCGAACAGTACGAGGCGACCCACGACGAACCCTGCGTGGTCGCGCCGACGCTCTCGGTCGGCGTCTCGGCCGAGCACCGCGCCTTCCCCGGCACGCTGTGCCTCTCGCCGGACACCTTCCGGTCGGCGGTCAGAGAGACCGTGGGGAGTCTCGCACAGCACGGCATGCGCCGGGTAGTCGTCGTCAACGGCCACGGCGGGAACGTCGACGCCCTCCGGGAGGTCACGGCGACCATCTCGCGCGAAGACGAGGCCTACGCGGTCCCGTTCACGTGGTTCGAGGCGGTCGGCGAGCACTCGAGTCGGATGGGTCACGGCGGCGAACTGGAGACCGCACTCCTCCGGTACACCTATCCGGACCTCGTGCGCGAGGACCGGATCGCGGAGGCGCGGGAGCGTGCAGTGGATCGGTGGGGCGAGTGGGTCTCGGGCGTGAATCTCGCGCACGACTCGGTGGAGTTCACGGAGAACGGCGTGGTCGGCGATCCGGGCGCGGGCGACGCGGAGTTGGGTGCCGAGTTGTTGGAACTGGCTGTCGAGGCGCTGTGTGAGGTGTTGGAGGCGGTTGCCGAGCGGGACCTGTAGGCTGACGTAGACTCGGCTGGGGAAGTCGGGAGGAACCGAGTCGAATCTGTTGTAGACACCTCGGTCGAGTCGGTTGCAGGCGACAAGGGGTGAAAGCCCCCGGCCCCTTTCAGTCCCACCCGGATTTGCGTCCCATCGCGCAGTTACTGGTCGTCACCCGCCGTGTCGTCTGTCGGTTGGGAACCCAGTTTCGCGCAGTCGTCCCCGAACCTCCCCGACTGCTGGCGACCGAACTGCGAGCAGGTCACTCGCTGTCGCTCGGACACTGCTCGGTGTCGGTCGCCACCAGATCGCGTCCTCCCAGGTTCCGGTGGTCGTCGTCTCGTCGGGGTGACGACTCTGGCGTGCGCTGGTGGGGGTTGTGAACGACCGAGATTGCTTATAAATCGGGAGTTGCGTGCGATTGGACTCGAAACCCGGCGCGCGAGAAACGCGCGAGGGAGGCGAGGGTGGGCGGTGCGGAGAACCCTCGCCGAGGCTGGGGAGGACGAGGTGCGGGTGCTGTTGCGGGTGCGGTGCTGTTGCGGGTGCGGTACTGGTGCGGTTCCGCTGGGAGGTGCGCTAGATTGCGTAGCGGTGCTGTCGCAGTCGGGGTCTGCGGTGCGGTTCCGTGCGCTAGATCGAGTAGCTGTGTCAGCGCGGGTGCGGTCACGGGTCGCAGTGTCGTTGTCGGTTACGTGCTGTTGGCCTCCCATCACGGGTCACGGTACAGTCGTCTCGTCGACGCGAGTACCGACGACTCGCCACGCGATTACCACTCGAGCACGACACGAGCACCCGGGTCGAGACCGAACGCCTCGTCACCGCGCCCGTGGTTCACGTCGCACTCCACGTAGCCGTGGCTCCCGACCGTCACCAGTCGCTCGCCCTGCGCGACGCCCGCAAACGACTCGACCGCGGGCACACGCTCACCGTTTACCAGCACCGACTCGACACCAGCCAACACCGAACCCGGGACGTTCGTGATCGCGTTCCCGAAGTCGTCCACGACCAGCACCTCGCCCTCGGCGCGACCCCCGGCCTCTGCGTCGCCCTCGGTCCCGTCGTCCGCGACGCTGGCAGAGGGCAACTCGAACGCGACGAGGTCGTCGACCGCCATCGGCTCCAGATCGGCCAACGTCGCCATCGCGTCGACACCGACAGCGTGGATCTCTCCTGCTGTCGGCCCGAACACGTCCCGGCCGTGGAACGTCGCCGACGCCGGATTCTCGTACGTGATCTCGAACGCCGCCATGTCCGCGCCGGTCTGCTCGGCGAGTCGGCGCGCGACGGGCCGGAGGACGCCGTTGTCCGGGCCGACCAGCGCGTGGTCGCCGACCCGGAGCGCGACCGCCGACCGGTCGGTGCCGACGCCGGGGTCGATCACCACGAGGTGGACCGCCGGCGGGAAGTACGGGAGCGTCTCCCGAAGCCAGAACGCGCCCGCCCGTACCGACTGCCGGGGCAGGTCGTGGGCGACGTCGACGATCCGGGCGTCCTCGTCGACTTTCGAGCAGAGGACACCCTTCACGGCGGCCGGATACGGCGACCCGAAGTCGGAGGCGAACGTTATCATCTCACTCCCCGTTCGAGTCCGACGCAGAGACGCGCTGGATGCGCTCGATGCCGTCGATCTCCTCGACGACCTCGACGACCGGATCGGGAACCAGCTTCCGCCACCCCTCGTCGTCGATCATCTTGTCCCGGATGTCGGTCCCTTCCAGCACCTCCCGCCGGAACATCGGGGAGCGCCGCACCTCGACGCCCGCCTCGTGGAACAGTTGGATAACGAGCGGGTTGTTCGAGTAGGCCACGTCGAACGTCGGACACATGCTCTGGACGTGACTGACCCAGACCGAGTTCCGGTCGAGGTCCTCGATGGGCACGGCGTAGGTGACGATGTCCACGTCCACCAACGCCTTCGTGAGCATCATGATTCGCTCGCCCGCCGTGAAGGGGTTGCGCTCGGTGTGGGAGTCACCCGCACTCCCGATGCCGAGGACGAGTTCGTCCACCTCCTCGGCGATCTCGGCCACCATGTGGTGGTGCCCCTCGTGGTAGGGCTGGAACCGGCCGATGTAGAAGCCCCGCATACCCTGCCGATACGCACCGCCGGATTTATAAAGGCGGCGGGACGCGCCGTTCGGCCGAAACGCCGGGTAGAGGGGCCGTGGCGGGTGTTTACTGCTCCCCGTCGGACCGACACGGGGGGAGAAAGTATATCAGTCGCGCGTCCTTCCGCACAGGTAGCGACAGAGTTCTATGAGCAACGAAACGAACACCGACGACAGCCTCCCGGACGAGGAGGTCGGCGAGCCGCGCCCCGAGAACGGCCACGAGCCACCGGGGGACGACGAGCCGACCATCGACGACCTCGGGAGCGACGTTGAGGTCAACGCCGAAGTCGCCGACGAGGTCGACGAGGACGACCTCCTCGGTGGGCTTCAGATCGACTCGACCGCCGAGATCGAGGTCCCCGACCGACTGGTCGATCAGGTCATCGGGCAGGAACACGCCCGCGACGTCGTGATGAAGGCGGCCAAGCAGCGCCGCCACGTCATGATGATCGGCTCGCCGGGGACCGGCAAGTCGATGCTGGCGAAGGCGATGTCCGAACTCCTCCCGAAGGAGGAACTGCAGGACGTGCTCGTCTACCACAACCCGGACGACGGGAACAACCCGAAGGTGCGGACCGTCCCCGCCGGGAAGGGCGAGCAGATCGTCGAGGCCCACAAGGAGGAGGCCCGCAAGCGCAACCAGATGCGCTCGTTCCTCATGTGGATCATCATCGCCGTCGTGCTGGGCTACTCGCTCATCATCGCCGGTCAGATTCTGCTCGGCATCCTCGCGGCCGGGGTCATCTACCTCGCCTTCCGCTACGGCTCACGCGGCGGCGACGCCATGATCCCGAACCTGCTGGTCAACAACGCGGACACCCAGACCGCGCCGTTCGAGGACGCCACGGGTGCCCACGCCGGTGCCCTGCTGGGCGACGTGCGACACGACCCGTTCCAGTCCGGTGGGATGGAGACCCCGAGCCACGACCGCGTGGAACCCGGTGCCATCCACCAGGCGAACAAGGGCGTGCTGTTCGTCGACGAGATCAACACCCTCGACATCCGGTCCCAGCAGCACCTGATGACCGCGATCCAGGAGGGCGAGTTCTCGATCACGGGCCAGTCCGAGCGTTCCTCGGGCGCGATGGTCCAGACCGAACCCGTCCCGACCGACTTCGTGATGGTCGCGGCCGGGAACCTCGACGCGATGGAGAACATGCACCCCGCCCTGCGCTCCCGCATCAAAGGGTACGGCTACGAGGTGTACATGGACGACACCATCGAAGACACCCCCGAGATGCGCCGGAAGTACGCCCGCTTCGTCGCCCAGGAGGTGGCGAAGGACGGCCGACTGCCGGACTTCACCGCCACCGCGATCGAGGAGGTCATCCTCGAGGCCCGCCGCCGTGCAGGCCGGAAAGGCCACCTGACGCTCGAACTCCGGAACCTCGGCGGCCTCGTCCGCGTCGCGGGCGACATCGCTCGTGGCGAGGACGCGGCCAACACGACCCGCCAGCACGTCCTGCAGGCGAAGGGTCGCAGCCGCTCCATCGAGCAGCAGTTGGCCGACGACTACATCGAGCGCCGGAAGGACTACGACATCACGGTCGGCGAGGGCTTCGTCACCGGTCGCGTCAACGGCCTCGCGGTCATGGGCGAGGACTCCGGGATCGTCCTCCCCGTGATGGCCGAGGTGACGCCCTCGCAGGGGCCGGGCGAGGTCATCGCCACCGGTCAGCTGAAGGAGATGGCCGAGGAGGCGGTCCAGAACGTCTCCGCCATCATCAAGAAGTTCTCCGACGAGGACATCTCCCAGCAGGACGTCCACATCCAGTTCGTGCAGGTCGGTGAGGGCGGCGTCGACGGCGACTCCGCCTCCATCACGGTCGCCACCGCCGTCATCTCCGCCTTGGAGGGTGTCGCGGTCGATCAGAACCTCGCGATGACCGGGTCGCTGTCGGTCCGGGGCGACGTGCTCCCGGTCGGCGGCGTCACCCACAAGATCGAGGCCGCCGCGAAGACCGGCCTCGACCGCGTGATCATCCCGGCCGCCAACGAGCAGGACGTGATGATCGAAGACGAGTACAAAGAGCAGATCGAGGTCATCCCGGTCTCGCACATCTCCGAGGTGCTGGACGTGGCACTGGAGGGCGAACCGGAGAAGGACGGACTCGTGGACCGTCTGAAGAACATCACCGGGCAGGCGCTCAACAAGCAGAGCGTCAAAGGGCCGTCGAGTCCCAGCCCGCAGTAGATGACCGAGTGGGCGGCGTTCGCGGGATTCGCGGGCGTCGTCACGGTTGCACTCCTCGTTTTGGCCTACGCGTCGCAGGGTACTGTCTCCGGCAGTGGCGACGCCCCACCGGCGGAGTCGCTCGCCGACCGGTCGGGCGACAGCGACCGACCGCGTGATCCGCCGGCAGAGACGGCCGGCCGCGATCCGCAGACGGCTGGCGACGAACAGGCCGGCGTCGAGCAGTGGGACGATCCGCCGGGAGTCGATCCGGCGTCGTGGACCGACTCGGACGACGCGACTGGACCGACCGGCGACGCGGCGAGTCCGGGTGACGACTCGCCGGAGGCAGACGAGGCAGACGAACTCACTGCCCGCCACGAGGCGGACGGCTTCGAGTGGGTCGCCAGCGAGCCGGTCACCCCGGCGTGGCTCCGGGGGGAGGGACCCGAGATGACCTCCGGACTGCTGTTGGCGAACGTCCTCGTCTCGCAGGGGTTGTTCGCCGGCTTTCTCCTCTTCGGCGCGTGGTTCACCGACGTGCCGGCGTCGGCGTTCGGCGTGACGAGTGCCCCGCTCAGCACCGGTCTGCCCGCGATTGCGGTCGGTATCGGTGTCGGACTCCTGCTGTACCTGTTGAACGAACTCGGTGCCGGCGTCGGCGACCGACTGGGCGTGACCGCCGACGAGAGTCTCCGGGAACTGCTCGCGCCCGACACGCGACTCGGCTGGGTCGTCCTGCTCGTCGTCGTCCTCCCCATCGTCGCCGGCTTCGAGGAGTTCCTCTTTCGTGGCGCGCTGATCGGCGTCGTCGCGGTCGGCTTCGACGTGTCGCCGTGGCTGCTCGCCGCGCTGTCGTCGGTCGCGTTCGCGCTCGGGCACGGCGCGCAGGGGCCGGGCGGTATCCTCGTGACCGGCCTGTTGGGGTTCGCGCTCGCGGTGACGTTCGTGCTGACCGGGAGTCTGCTGGCGGTGATCGTCGCCCACTACCTCGTGAACGCACTGGAGTTCGTCGTCCACGAGGGGCTTGACCTCGGGTCGTGATCGACACCCCCCTCCTCGGCTACTGTGAAAAACAGGGACAAACGTGAGGGTCGTTCGTGGCTACCGACGGGCTTTTTGATGGGTTCCACCGTAGCCGGGGGCATGAGAAACGCGAAGATCGTCTGCACGCTCGGGCCGGCCTCCGACGACCGGGGGACGATTCGGGACCTCGCAGACGCAGGGATGTCGGTCGCTCGGCTCAACGCGAGCCACGGGACGACGGAGGATCGCGCCGAGGTGATCGACCGGATTCGGTCGGTCGACGAGACCACCGAGGCACCGCTGGCGGCGATGGTCGATCTGAAAGGCCCGGAGGTTCGCACCGCACCGCTGGACGAGCCGATTCGACTGGAGACCGGGTCGGAAGTACGGTTCCCGGTCGGCGGCGAGGCGACACCCGAGTCGGTGGGGTTGTCACACAGCATCGCGGCGGCGGAACCCGGCGCGACGATTCTGCTGGACGACGGGCGCATCGAGGCGACCGTCCTGTCGGTCGACGGCGACGCGGTCGTCGCACACATCGAGTCCGGCGGGAAACTCGGCGGCCGGAAGGGGGTCAACGTCCCCGGCGTCGAACTCGACGTGGACCTCATCACCGAACAGGACGAGAAGGACATCGCGCTGGCCGCCGAGAAGGAGGCCGACTTCGTGGCGGCGTCGTTCATCCGGGACGCCTCGGACATCTACGCCATCGCGGACGCACTGGAGTCGCACGGCGCGGACATCCCGGTCATCGCCAAGATCGAACGCGCCGGCGCGGTCGAGAATCTCGACGAGATCATCGACGCGGCCTACGGCGTGATGGTCGCGCGCGGCGACCTCGGGGTGGAGTGTCCGCTGGAGGACGTGCCGATGATCCAGAAGCGGATCATCCGGAAGGGCCAGCAGGCCGGCGTCCCGGTCATCACCGCGACCGAGATGCTGGACTCGATGATCCACGCCCGGCGGCCGACGCGCGCGGAGGCGTCCGACGTGGCGAACGCGGTGCTGGACGGGACCGACGCCGTGATGCTGTCGGGCGAGACGGCGGTCGGCGACCACCCGGTTCGGGTGGTCGCCACGATGGATCGGATCGTCCGCGAGGTGGAGTCGAGCGAGGAGTACGCCGAGAGCCAGGAACAGCGCGTGCCTACGGCCGAGGACGCGTCCCGGACCGAGGCACTCGCCCGGTCGGCGCGGTACCTCGCGCGCGACATCGGCGCGTCGGCGGTCGTGGCCGCCTCCGAGTCCGGCTACACCGCCCGGAAGACCGCGAAGTTCCGCCCGGGCGTGCCGGTCGTGGCGACGACGCCGAACGACCGCGTCCGTCGCCAACTCGCGCTCTCGTGGGGCGTGAACGCGCAACTGGCGGAGTACACCGAGGGCGTCGACTCGATCATCGACGACGCCGTGGACGCGGCGCTGCGGTCCGGCGCGGCCGACAGCGGCGACACGGTGGTCGTGCTCTCGGGGATGATGACCGAACTGGAGGGGACGAACACGACGAACATGCTGAAGGTCCACGTCGCGGCCGAGGCGGTCGGCACCGGCCGGAAGGTCGTCGGCGGTCGCGTCACCGGTCCGGTGGCACGCGCGCCGGACGGCGACCTCTCGGACCTGCCGGACGGCGCGATTCTCGCGCTCGCGGCGGACTTCGAGGGCGAGTTCACCGGCGACGTGTCGAAGATCGCCGGCATCGTCGACGCCCGACCGGGGATGACCGGCTACCCGGCGCTGGTGGCCCGCGAGATGGACATCCCGATGGTCTCGGGTGCACCGCTGCCGGACCGACTGGCAGACGGCGAGACGATCACCCTGCACGCCGAACGCGGCGTGGTCTACGAGGGTGACGTGATCCGGCGCGACGACCGGCGATAAGCCGGCTGGGGCGATTGGGACGGGTTTCTGGTGGAACGTCGGTGGGTGGAGTCGGGAGTGGATTCGTGTGCTCGTGGCTGGTGTCTTCGAGGCTACTGTGGTCCGTGGCGACAACTCTGCCGCCGGTGTTGCTTGTACGTGGGACCACGACAGCACCACGACTGCGACCGCACCAGCACCGCGCCGACTGCCTGCGAGACCCTTGGTCTCGCTCTGTTCGGTTCGTCACCGGCGCGAAGCGCCGGTTTCCAGCGAGACCGAAGGTCTCGCCCGGCTCACGAAGACGCCGACCGCACCGCGACACCACAGCAGAGTTCCAACTCACGACCAATGTACCAGTCGACCGGGCTGGCGCGACCTCCGTGTCGCGCCGACGGTCGCAGGGAGGCGCTTCGCTGATCTGACTGCTCCACCGGGTGTTGCGTGCGTCCCCGCGAACTCTCCGGGTGGGACTGAAAGGGGCCGCGCTCTCGACTGGTCCCCGACGAGGTAAGCACCGCAAAGCAACGAGCGAGCTTGCTCGCTCGTCGACTGAGGCGCGTGGTTCGAGAGACGCCGTCGGCGTCTCTCGTCATCACGAGAGAGCTTCGCTCTCTCGAACGACAACGAGTCGCGGACCATCGAGAGCGCGGGGGCTTTCACCGCTCGGTGTCGTCGCTCGATTCCACATCTCCGACGTATTCGACAGAGTTCACACCATCAACAGAGTCGACCCGGATTCCAGCGTCTCACCGCCCGTATCGGCCTCACGACGTTCCGTACCGTTTATACCGGCGCTCGAACAAACCCGGTGTATGGCAAGAGAGCAGAAGCAGGTCCGCGAACTGCAAGAGGGGAGCTACGTGATGATGGAAGAGTCCCCGTGCAAGATCAACCACTACAGCACCGCCAAGCCCGGCAAACACGGCAGCGCGAAGGCCCGCATCGAGGGCAAGGGCGTCTTCGACAGCAAGAAGCGGTCGCTCTCCCAGCCGGTCGACGCGAAGGTCTGGGTCCCGATCATCGAGCGCAAGGGCGGCCAGGTCGTCTCCGTCTCCGGTGACGACGCGCAGGTCATGGACCTCGAGACCTACGAGACGTTCACGATGCGCATCCCCGAGGGCGAGGACTTCTCGCCCGACGACGAGATCGAGTACCTCGAGTACGAAGGCCAGCGGAAGGTCGTCTGAGGCCGATGTCGCTGCCGGGGGCCACCGCCGACCGCGACGCCGCCGACTACGTCGTCGTCGGCGCACCCCTCGACAGCACGACGACGTTCCAGCCCGGCACGCGCTTCGGCCCGGAGCGCGTCCGCCGGTTCGCCGAGACCTACGACGACTACGATCACGCGACCGAACAGTTCTTCTCCGATCTCTTCGTCCACGACGCGGGTGACGTGCGCCCGTGGGACGACACCGCCGCGTACCTCGACCACCTGACCGGCGAACTCCGCGCGGCCGTCCTCGACGACGCGGTCCCCCTCCTCGTCGGCGGGGAACACACCGTCACGAAGGCCGGCGTCGAGGCGGCCGATCCGGACACGCTGGTCGTCCTCGACGCACACCTCGACTTACGCGACGAGTACGACGGCAACCCCCTGAACCACGCCTGCGTGACGCGTCGCGCCCTCGACACGGCCGACCGCGCCGTGATCCTCGGCGCGCGCACCGGGTCGCCAGAGGAGTGGCGTCGGGCAGCGCGCGACGACGTGACCGTGGTCGCCCCCGAGGCGGTCGCCGACTGGCTGGCCGACCCACCCGACTTCACGGAGGAGTCGGTCTACCTGAGTGTCGACATCGACGGCGCAGACCCCGGCTTCGCGCCCGGCACCGGGACGATGGAGCCCTTCGGTCTGACGCCCCGCGAGATGCGCGGGGTGGTTCGACACGTCGCACCCCACTGCGTCGCCTTCGACACCGTGGAGGTGAACGACCGGGACGACGGGCAGGCGGCCGCACTCGCCGGGAAACTCCTGCGGGAGTTCGTCTACCGGCACGCCGAGGCCCGCAACGACTGACCGGGAGCAAAACGCCTACCACGCGTGCCGCGCATCCTCCCGACATGGACCTCTCGGAGATCGTCACACGCTACGACGAACGGCTCGACACCGCCGCCTTCGCCGACCTCGACGCGAGTCCCAACGGCCTGCAGGTCGGCCCCGAGTCGGCCGACGTGGACCGGGTCGCCTTCGCGGTCGACGCGGTGGCGGCGACCGCCGAGGCCGCAATCGAGGCCGGTGCGGACCTGCTTGTCACTCACCACGGGATCGTCTGGGGCGACATCGAGCGCGTCACCGGGCGGAACTACGGCCGCATCGCGCCGCTCCTCCGGAACGACGTGGCGCTGTACGTCTCACACCTCCCGCTGGACAGCCACCCGGAACTGGGCAACGCGGCCGGGGTCGCGGACCACCTCGACCTCGACGGCCGGGAGCCGTTCGGCGAACTCGGCCCGGAGACGGTCGGCCTGCGCGGAACTGCGCCGGAGGCGTACAGCCACGCCGACCTCCGGGCGAGACTCGACGCGTTGGCGCAGGGAGACCAGTCGACGCAGGTGCTGGACTTCGGTCCCGACGAGATCGAGTTGATCGGTGTCGTCACGGGTGCGGGCGGCGACTGGCTCTCGGAGGCCGAGGCGCTCGGACTGGACGCGCTGGTCACCGGCGAGGGGAAGGGACGGCTCTACCACGAGGCGAGAGAGGCCGGCGTCTCGGTGTTCCTCGCGGGCCACTACGCGACCGAGACCTTCGGCGTCCGCCGGTTACAGACGCTCGCCGACGACTGGGGCCTGGAGACGACCTACGTCGAGCATCCCACCGGATTGTAACGCTCGACCGACCCGCGCGGCTCACTCCTCTGGCTGGAGAATCGACGCGCCCTCGAACACCTTCCCGAGTCGGAACATCGACGCGACCACCGCGTCACAGGCCGGGCGGACCGCGTCCTTCGGCAGGAAGCCGACCGACAGCCCCGCGACCTCCAGCATCGGCAGGTCGTTCGCCCCGTCGCCGACCGCGACCGTCCGACTCATCGGCACGTCGAGTTCCTCGGCCAACCCTTCCAGTGCGTGATCCTTCGTCCCCTCGATCAGCGGGCCTTCGACCTCGCCAGTCAGTCGCCCACCCTCCACGGGGAGGCGGTTGGCGACGATGGTGTCCACCGACACGTCCTCGTGGGCCAGCGCGCGCTCCACGCCGCGCTCGAAGCCACCGGTGAGAATCGCGGTGTGGTGGCCGGCCTCGTTCAGTCGGCGGAGCACGTCGGCCGCGCCGGGGCGGAGTCGGACCTGCCCGTAGGCTTCCTCGGCCTTCTCCTCCGAGAGCCCTTCGAGCAGGCTGGCGCGCTCGCGCAGGCTCTCGGCGTAGCTGATCTCGTCGTTCATGGCGCGCTCGGTGATGTCGGCCATCCGGGCCGCGACGCCCTCCTGTTCGCCCAGCAGCACGGTCATCTCCGAGTCTGACAGCGTCCCGTCGAAGTCGAACGCGATGAGTCGCATACCGGTCGCTCGGGCGCGGTGGGTTTCAAACCTACCGAAGGTGGCAGCGCCGGGGCGGCCGTCGGCCCGCCCGCGACCGACTGCCGGGTCAGTAGTCCGTCCAGGCTCGCGGGCCGAACTCCGCCCCCCGGACCCGGACCTGTCGGTCACCCGTGTCCGTCTCGCGGAGTTCGACCAGCGCGTCGAACGGCTGTTTCAGGATCTCCAGGTCCCGCGAGTCAGGGACCGTGCTGTCGATGGCGAAGACGCCGACGAACTCCGAACTGGCGATCCGCCCGGTCAACACGTGGACGAACTGGAAGACGCGCCGGAGGTCGGCGTACATCAGGATGGTCGACAGCGAGTGGAGGCCGACCCGTGCCGCGACGCCGTCGTCGTAGAACGCTCGGAGGTACTCGGTCAGTCCGATGCCGATACCCGTCAGGTCGCCCGGGTCGGTGACGTACCGGCGGTAGGGACTCTCGGGGGCGCGGCCGAAGCCGTTCGCGCGGCTCACGCAGTCGACGATCGGCAGTCGTTCGTCCGGGACCGGACCGGCCAGTCGCCGGAAACCGCCGGCGATCGTCTCCGCGTCCTGCCGGGTCGTGACGAGCACGTTCCCGCGTTCCGTCGCGTCGCCCGCCCCGACGAGCGACAGCAGGATGTCACGCTTGCCGGTCATCACCGGTCCGGCCACGAGGACGTTCGTCCCCGACTCGATCTCGTCGCCGCGCAACACGGCGGGTTCCTCGTCCACGTGGTGTGCCTCCGACTTGCCACGTGCTACGTGCCGGTCGTATTTCAAACCCTGCAACCCTCGCTCGTGATCGTCCGGAGACCGCCGGAGGCAGGTCGGTCGAGGTTCCGAGCGGACGCGGTCCGTCACGCTCCCGAGCAGTCGGAGTCTGCCACTCCCGACGAGTCGAGGGCTGTCAACACACCGCGTGAGGGCGCAACAATAGGGCCATAGAGAAACCGTTATCCACCGTCCGAAGCAGAGTACGCCCATGAAGATACTGGTCACGGACCCAGTCGCGGACGCCGGCATCGCGCGACTCCGCGACGCCGGCCACGAGGTCGAGACCGCCTACGAGGTGGCAGACGAGGAACTGCTGGCGGCCGTCGCGGACGCCAACGCGCTGATCGTCCGGTCCGGGACCGAGGTGACCGAGGCCGTCTTCGAGGCCGCCGAGGACCTCGTCATCGTCGGCCGCGCCGGCATCGGCGTGGACAACATCGACATCGACGCCGCGACCGACCACGGCGTGATCGTCGCCAACGCCCCGGAGGGGAACGTCCGGGCCGCCGCCGAGCACTCGGTGGCGATGGCGTTCGCGGCCGCGCGGTCGATCCCGCAGGCTCACGCCCGTCTGAAGGCCGGCGAGTGGGCCAAGGGCGACTACCTCGGGACCGAGGTCAACGGCAAGACGCTCGGGGTCGTCGGTCTCGGTCGCGTCGGCCAGGAGGTCGCCAAGCGTCTCGGCTCGCTGGGCATGGACATCGTCGCGTTCGACCCGTACATCGGCGAGGAACGCGCCGAACAGATCGGCGCGGAACTGGTCGACCTCGAGGACTGTCTCGCACGCGCCGACTTCCTGACGGTCCACACGCCCCTGACGCCGGAGACGGAGAACATGATCGCCGAGGACGAACTGGCGACGATGGGCGGCGGCTACCTGATCAACTGCGCCCGGGGCGGCGTCGTCGACGAAGACGCCCTCGCTGGGGCAGTCGAGTCGGGGACGCTCGACGGCGCGGCGGTGGACGTCTTCGCCGACGAACCGGTCGCGCCGGACAACCCACTGCTCGCGGTGGAAGACATCGTGGTGACGCCGCACCTCGGCGCGAGTACCGAGGCGGCACAGGAGTACGTCGCCACCAGCATCGCGGACCAGATTCTCGCCGCGTTCGCCGACGAACCGGTCGTCAACGCGCTGAACGCCCCGTCGGTGGACAAGAGCGCGTTCCCGCGCATCCGGCCGTACATCGACCTCGCGGAGACCGCCGGGAAGGTCGCCGCACAGGTGTTCGACGACCGCGTCTCGGAGGTGACGGTCAGCTACGAGGGCGACATCGCCGAGGAGGACGTGGACCTCGTCACCGCCAGCGCCCTGAAGGGCGTCTTCGAGCCGCTGGAGTGGCAGGTGAACGCGGTCAACGCCCAGAAGATCGCAGAAGAGCGCGGCATCGACGTGACCGAGCGGAAGTCCCGCCAGACCGAGGACTTCCAGAGTCTCATCACCGTCACCGTCTCGGACGGCGAGGAGTCGGTCGGCGTCTGCGGGACGCTCTTTGCCGGTGACGACCCCCGGATCGTCCGCATCGACGGCTTCCGGGTGGACGCCATCCCCCACGGCCAGATGCTCGTCGCGCGCAACTACGACCGGCCGGGCGTCATCGGCTTCATCGGGACGGTGCTGGGCGACAACGACATCAACATCGCGGGGATGTTCAACGCCCGCGAGACGCGCGGTGGCGAGGCGCTGACGGTGTACAACCTCGACCAGCCGGTCTCCGACGAGGTCCGGGCGACACTGCTCGCGGACGAGCGACTGATCGACGTGAAGAACATCACGCTGAACGGCGAGTAGGGCGGCGAGTCGCCCCCCGTCAGGCTGAGTCGGGCGGCCGCCACCGGACACGCGACCGGGACGTCGCGACTCGCGTCAGTCGTCGGTACAGCAACAGTCGGTGCAGGATTCGTCGGCGGTGCAGTGACAGTCGGCGCAGGAACAGGAGCTCATTCGGAGGGTGCCTCCACGGGAAGGAAGGCACGGCCGCCACAAAGGTCTTTTTCGGGGTTCGATTGACTACGAAGATAGATCGTTCCGGAGACAGGTCACCGCAGGCGGAGGAGACGGGCGAGTCGGAGGCGGAGCGAGTCGTCGGGGACGGCGGTGTCGGACTGCGCTGTCTGCTGGTCGTGGCTCGAGACGGCGTGTTCGTACTGGCGTCTGCGTTCGGCTTCACGGTCGGCCCGGCGGTCGAGTTCGGCGCGGAGCGTGGCGTTCTCGTGTTCGAGTTCGGCGACGTAGAGGTCGCGGTCGGTGTCGGTCGCAGAGACCGCCGACTCGGCGTGGGGGGTGTCGCCGTCCCGTGGCCGGGTCCCGCGCGACTCGCCGGGACTGACGGTTCCGGTTGGGAGGTTGCTGAGAGGCACGTGTGAACCGTTGTCACTGTCTGGCAAAAATCCCCGGCAGACTCCTGTCGTGCGACCGTCTGACGTGCGAGGGTGACGGGGTGGATGGTCGGGGACGCGGGAGTCGCCGGCCTGCGGAACGACTGGCTGGACTGTCCTTCGACCGTGAGAGTACGACAGAGCGCGACAGCGACCGCGACTGCGCCGCACCCCGCACCCCGCGACCGCACAACACCGCCACGGCCCTGTACCGCCCCTCGCTCTCCACGGCCTCGACCACGGCGAGAGCGTGGCGCTCGCTAGCTCTCGTCACCGGCGCTTCGCGCCGACTGCTGGGGATCACCGGTCCCGCCCTGCTCACGTAGACCTCGCACGCGTCGTCGTCGCGCGCACCGGGAGGTTCCGTGAGACCGAACGGCGTCCGAGCGACGGGATCAGCCCACCCGACGCACACCTACAGGCCGGCCACGTCTTCGATGGCGTCGGTCAGGCGCTCGATCGACTCCACGTCGTGCTCGCCCATGTGGCCGATACGGAAGGTTCGCTCGCCCAGATCGCCGTAGCCGTTCGAGAAGGCGAAGTCGTACTCCTCGGAGACCTGCTCGATGGTCCCGGCCACGTCGATGCCGGCGGTGTTCTCGATACAGCTCACGGTCTGGGACTCGTAGCCGTCCTCGGGGAACATGTCGAAGTGCTCGGCGGCCCAGTCGCGGGTGTACTCGGCCATCTCGCGGTGGCGCTCGCTCCGCCCCTCGTGGCCCTCCTCCAGCATGTACTTCATCTGCTTGCGGTAGGCGAGCATCACCGGGATGTTCGGCGTGGAGTGGGTCTGGCCCTTCCGGTCGTAGTAGTCGAGACAGCGCTGGAAACCGCCGTACCACGACGCCGACTCTTTGCCGACCTCGCGGTCGTAGGCGTCCTCGCTGACGACACAGATCGCCAGCCCCGGCGGCATGGCGAACGCCTTCTGCGAGGAGGCGAAGATCACGTCGATGTTGTGCGCGTCGATGTCGACGTAGTCGCCGCCGAGACACGACACCGCGTCCACGACGAAGTAGGTGTCCGGGTACTCGGCGACCACGTCGCCGATCGCCTCGACCGGGTTCCGGACGCCGGTCGAACTCTCGTTCATGACACAGCCGACCATGTCGTAGTCCTTCTCGCTCGACTCCAGCGCCTCGCGCACGTCCTCGGGCTTGACAGCTTTCCCCCAGTCGTACTCCAGTCGGTCGACGTCCTTGCCGAGACGGTCGGCGACGTTGGCGAAGCGCTCGCCGAAACTGCCGGAGGTCGCACAGAGCATGTGGTCGTCGACGAGGTTCAGCGTCGCGGCCTCCCAGAACTCGGTGCCGGAGGCCGTGAGCACGATCACGTCGTTGTCGGTCCCGAGGAACGTCTTCGTGTCCTCGACGATGGTCGTGTAGAGGTCGGTCATCCGGTCCATCCGGTGTCCGAACATCGGCTGTGCCATCTCCTGGATCACGTCGTCGCGGACCTCGGTCGGGCCGGGGATGTACAGCGTCTTGTCCTGATAGTCGTCCGTGTACTCCTGTTTCTCGGTCACGTGGGCCACCTGATAGAGACCACTGGGTCGCCGGACGTGATGGTACTTTTGGATGGCGCACTTCGGAGCAGTCGTCCCGGGTTGTCAGGGAGTCGAAGATCGGCTCGAACGTCCGAACAGCATCAGTCCGAGTCTCCGTACAGTACGTCGTCGATGTCGTCTTCGGTCATCGTGACACCGGACGAGACCATCCCCTCGTGACACGCTTCTCGTTCGTCCCCAGCGGACTGGTCGTTCGGCTTCGGTTCCAAGCCGTCGATGCGGTCGAATGCGGCCCGGCTCTCGGCTTCAAGTGCCCGAATCTCCTCGGTGTTGTCCTCGTAGTACGACAGCGCCTCGTGAACAGCCGCGAGTGAGATTTCCAAGTTGTCGGCGACCGACGCTGGCGACTGCTCACCATCGACGATTCTCCCGACGATGTGGCGCACACCGATCCGTGTTCCGTCGATCCGAGGTTCTCCGCCGAGTACCCCGTCGTCACGGACGATGCTCATACAGAACAGACAGTCCTACTAGCAGTTATACGTTGTCGAAATAGTCACACCACGTACTCACTCGAACGAGTCCGGGTCACGCATCGCGCGGGCCACGTCCACTGCCGCGACGTTCTCCGACACGTCGTGGACGCGGATGATGTCGGCACCGCGATCCGCCGCCAGCGCGGTCGTAGCGACCGTCGCCGACAGTCGGTCGTCCGGGCCACGCCCGATCAACTCGAACAGCGACTTGTGGGAGTGGCCGACGAGCAGTGGACAGCCGAGCGCCTCGAACTCGTCCAGCCGATCCAGCAGTTCGAAGTTCTCGACCTTCGACTTCCCGAAGCCGATGCCCGGATCGACAACGACGCGCTCGCGGGGGATGCCGGCCTTCTCGGCCAGCAGGACGCGCTCGCGGAGTTCGGCGATCACGTCGGTCACCACGTCGTCGTAGGTTACGTCTCGGTTCGGATCGACCGGCGCGTCGATGGAGTGCATCACGATTACCGGCACCTCGCGGTCGGCCGCGAGGAAGCGCATCGCGGGATCGGCCAGTCCGGTCACGTCGTTCAGAATCGTCGCGCCCGCGTCGAGCGCCGCCGCCGCGACCTCGGCTTTCCGGGTGTCGATCGACACGGCGACGTCGAGGTCCGCGAGCGCCTCGACGACCGGGACGACGCGGTCGATCTCCTCCTCGACAGACACCGGGTCCGCGCCGGGGCGGGTGCTCTCGCCGCCGACGTCCACGATGCCGACGCCGGCCTCGACCATCGACTCGGCCTGCGCCACGGCGTCCTCGACCGCCTCGAACTCGCCGCCGTCGTGGAAGCTGTCCGGCGTGACGTTCACGACGCCCATCACGCACGGGCCGGCCGACCACGGATACTCGCGGTCGGTCGCTGACGACTGTTCGGCGGAACTCGTCGCCTCGCCGGTCTGTCGAACCTGCGACCTGATCTCCTCGACGACTGCCGACAGTCCCATCGGGGCGTCGGCCAACCGCTCGGCGAGCGCGTCGAACTCGGACAGCCGTCCGCCGAGGACGACCTCCACGAGTTCCCCGCCGCGCGTCTGCCCGGAGACGACCCCGGTGCCGCCGAGCGCCCGGAACTCGCTCGCGGCGCGGTCGGCGGCGTCACGGTCCAGTCGGGTCGTGACGACGCGGTACTGGAGGTCGTCGGTGTGGTCTGCGCGGTCGTCGCCCGCCGCGTTCGCTCGGCGGAGAACGGCCGCTGCGTCCTCGGCGTCCCGGACGGTCGTCGGCACGTCGGTCCGGGTCCACGTCCGTCGGGCCTCGGCGACACAGAACAGCGAGCCGACGACCAGCACGCAGTCGGCGGGGGCTGTGCGGTCGCGGGCCGAGGCGAGTGCGTCGGCGACCGACCCGCCGACCTCCACCGACTCGGCACCCGCGCGGTCGAACACCTCGGCGAGCACCTCCGGGTCCTCGGCGCGAGAGAGGTTCGGTTTGCAGGTCGTCACGGAGGCGGCGGTGGGGAGCGCGTCGGCCATCGCCCGGTGGTCCTTGTCGTGCATCGCCCCGAAGACGAGATGCAGGTCGTCGTAGTCGAACTCCGCGAGCGTCTCGGCGACCGACTCGCAGGCACTCGGGTTGTGCGCGCCGTCGAGGACGACGAGAGGGTCGGTCTCCAGCACCTCGAACCGGCCGGGCCAGTGTGCGTTTCGCAGGCCACGGGCGAGTGTCTCCTCGTCGACGTCCGCGAGTTGGCGAACCAGCGCGACCGCGCATCCGGCGTTCGTCGCCTGATACCGCCCGAGCAGCGGTAGTCGTGCGTCGACTTCCCAGTCCGGGCCCACGAGCGAGACGGCCGACTCGGTGTGGTTCGTCCGGCCCTCGTAGCTGCAGGTCACGTCCGGTGTGTCGTGGGAGTCCGTGTCGTCGGACTCTGCCGACTCGGCCGCCTCGGCCGACGCGAAGCCGACCGTCACGAGGTCGCCGGCCGCCGCCCGGAGTGTCGAGAGCGCCTCGCCGGTCGCGGCGGTGACGAGCGGTGCGTCGCTCGGCGCGACGGCGGCCTTCTTCTCGGCGATCTCCGCGACGGTGTCACCCAGCACCGCGGTGTGTTCGAGCGAGACGTTCGTCACCGCGCTGGCGACCGGGTCGACGACGCTCGTCGCGTCGAGTTTCCCGCCCATGCCGACCTCCAAGACGGCGACGTCGACCGCCTCGCGACCGAAGAACCAGAGGCCGAGCGCCGTCACCGTCTCGAAGAAGGTCAGTGGCTCCCCGTCGGCAGAGCGCTCGACGAGAAACGGCTTCGCGGTCTCGACGAACTCGGTGACGGCCGAGCGTGGGATCGTCCGCCCGTCGACGCGGACGCGTTCCGTGAGATCGTCGAAGTGCGGAGACGTGTAGAGGCCGACCGTCAGGCCGGTCTCCCGGAGGATCGACTCCACCATCGTGGCCGTGCTCCCCTTCCCGTTCGACCCCGCGATCTGGACGAACCGCACGTCCTCGTGGGGGTCCCCGAGGAACGCGAGTAGCTCCCGGATCGACTCGGTCCCCGGATCGACCTGAAATCGCCGGAGGTCGAACAGGAAGTTCGCGGCCTCGTCGTACTCCATGGGTTCGGAAACAGAGTCCCCGCGCTTTAGCCTGTCGGACGCGGCCTCGTCGTCCTGCAAACCGGGCGACGACTACGACTCGCCGAACCGCTCTGCGACCGCCTGCCGGTCGATCTTCGAGGGACCGGAGGTCGGCATCTCGGCGACGAACGCGAGGTGTCGCGGGCGCTTGAACCGCGCCAGTCGCCCGTCGAGGAAGTCGGTCAACTCCTCCAGCGTCAGCGACTCGTCGCCCTCCACGACCGCCTTCCCGACCTGTCCCCAGCGGTCGTCCGGGACCGGGATCACGACGACCTCCGACACCTTCGGGTGATCCGCGATCGCGTCCTCGACCTCCGGCGGATAGACGTTCTCGCCGCCCGAGACGTACATGTTCTTCTTCCGCCCCTCGACGTGGACGTAGCCGTCGGCGTCGATGCGCGCGAGGTCGCCGGTCGAGACCCAGCCGTCACCGAAGGTCTCGGCCGTCTCCGCATCGTTGCGCCAGTAGCGGTCGCCGGCGTGGTTCCCCCGGAGTTCGAGTTCGCCGATCTCACCCGCCGGCAAGATGTTCCCGTCGTCGGCGACGATCCGCACGTCGACGTGCATCGCCGGCACGCCGACGCTGTCGGCCTTCTCGCGGGGCCAGCCGTCGGGCATGGCGAAGTTGTTCGGGCCGCACTCGGTCAGGCCGTACCCCTGCGAGAGATCCACGTCGCGGTCCCACCACGCCTCCAGCACCGACTGTCGGCAGGGCCCGCCGCCGGACTTGGCGAACCGCAGACTCGACAGGTCGGTGTCGGTCCAGTCGTCGGATTCGGCCATCGCCCGCAGGACCGCCGGCACCGCGATCAGGAGGCTGGCGTCGTGACGCGGGATCAGCGACAGCACCTCGCTCGGGTCGAACTCGCGAGCGATCACGACGGTCCCGCCGAGGTGAAAGAGGGGGACGGTGATGACGTTCCAGCCGCCGGTGTGGAAGAGCGGGAACACCATCGGGGTGGTGTCGTCCGGGCGGAGCCCCCACGCCGTGATCGTGTTGAAGGAGTTCCAGTAGATCGACTCGTGGGTGATCACGGTCTCTTTCGGCACGCCGGTCGAGCCGCCGGTGTGGAGCAGGAGGTGCGGGTCCGACAGCGCGAGGTCGGCGGTCTCGACCGCCGAGTCGTCGGCGGGGAGCGACTCGTGGTAGCTTCCCCGGTCGGAGTCGCCGAGCGTCGGTGTGGTGTCGATGGCGGTGTCGTTCACGTCGCCAGCCGAACTCTGCTCGCTGTCGGCTCCGAGTGTCAACACGGTCGGCTCGACTGCACAGTCCTCGTGGGCCAGTACGTCCTCGGCGAGACGCTCGAAGGGTTCTTCGACGACCACCAGTTTCGGCGCTACGTCCGACAGCATCACCGCGAGTTCCGGCGGCGCGAGGCGGTGTGAGAGCGGTGCGAGGACACCGCCGGTCTTCCCGCAGGCGAAGAAGAGGTCGATCAGTTCGGGCCGATTCCGCGAGAGCACGGCGATCCGGTCGCCAGATTCGACGCCGGACTCGCGGAGCAGGCGGGCGGTGCGGTTCGCGCGGGCGTTCAGGTCGGCGTAGGTGAACTCGCGGTCCGTGCTGGCGTCCACGAGTCCGACTCGCTCGGGGGAGAGTCGCGCCCGGCGGTCGGCCCACTGGCCGATCCACCCCGGCGGTTCGGGTCGTCTGCTCTCGTCGGTCGCGGCCGTCTGCTCGTCGGACTCGTCGCCGAGTCCGGCCGGCGACTCACGCGGCATCGGCGAGGAAGCTCCGGAGTCGGTCCGTCACACGGTCGGCCTGCTCGACGAAGAACAGATGCGGTCCCCCGTCGACCGTCTCCAGTTCGCTGTTCGGCAGTTTCTCGTGCAGGAGTCGGCTGTTCTCGACGGGGAGCACGCGGTCGTCGGTCCCGTGGAGCAGGAGCGTCGGCAGGTCGACGTCGCCGACCTCGTCGCTGACGTCGAACGCCGCGACGCCGCCGGCCTGCGCTTCTCGGCCAGCAGGTGTCGCGTCACCGGCCAGTCGCCAGTCGACGATCTGCTCGATCAGGTCGTCGTTCTCCGCCCAAAAGTCGGGAGACATCGCCGGTTCCATCTTGTACCGGATCGCCTCGCGTTCGTCGGCGTCTTCGGGGACGCCGAACATGCGCTCTTGCGTCTCGGGTGGTGTCGGCACCGCCTCCTCGCCGCCGTGGGAGGTGCAGAGCAGGGCCAGCGACTCGGCGCGGTCGTAGTCGAGGGCGTACTGCTGGGCGATCATCCCGCCCATGCTCGCGCCGACGACGTGGACCGACTCGATGCCGGCGTCGGCCAGCACCGCCTCCAGATCACTCGCCATCTCGGCGACGGTGTACGGTCCTTCCGGCACGTCGGAGTCGCCCGTGCCCCGGTTGTCGACGACGATTGTCCGGTACTCCTCGGCGAGTGGCTCTGCTTGCCACTGCCACATCCAGCGTCCGTAGCCCAGTCCCTCCACGAAGACGACCGTCGGTGGAGATGCGTCCGAGTCCGCACCGCCGTCGCCGCCGAGCGTCCCCTCGTCGGGACCGTCGACCTCGTAGTAGATCGAGACCCCGTCGTTGTCCGCGTACATACTGGTCAGTCGAGACGGTCCGGTAATCAAACGCGGGCTTCACATGTTAACCCGGATCGCTTTGTCGCCCGCACACCCTCCCTCGGTATGCCAGTCGCGACCGTCGGCGACACCGCCACGAGCAGGATGACGGTGTCCGACGACACCATCGCACAGTACGCCGAGTTGTCGGGCGATCACAACCCGATCCACACCGACGACGACTACGCCGAGGCGACGATGTTCGGCGGCCGAATCGCCCACGGGATGCTCTCGGCGGGCGCGATCAGTGCCGCCCTCGCCGACCTGCCGGGCGACATCGTCTACCTCTCACAGGACCTCTCCTTCGAGAACCCGGTCCGGCCCGGCGACACTGTGGAGGCGCGCGCCGAGGTCGCCGAAGCACTCGGCGGGGATCGGATTCGCGTCGAGACCGTCGCGGACGTGGTGGACGGCGACCGCGTGCTGTCCGGCGAGGCGGTCGTGCTGTCGGTGCCGCACGAGGAGTGAGTCGGCACCAGCAGACGCACTACGACGACCCGACTCAGTCGTCGTCCGACGCCTCCGGGACGGCGTCGTCCGCTACCGTGTCGTCCGAGTCGCCGTCACTCTCGTCGTCGTCGGCTCCGATCTCCGGACCGGGACCCGGTCCGCCCGCGTCGACCACGTTGTCGGTCCACGTGCCCCGGAGGAACCAGAGGCCGGCGACGACCGGCGTGATCAACTGCGAGAAGGCGATGGCGTACCAGACGCCGTTCGGCCCGAGACCGACGAACTCCACCAGCGCGACGCCCGGCGGGATGCGGAACAGCCACAGCGACAACAGCGAGAACGCCATCGCAGTCCGGGTGCTCCCACTCCCCCGGAACCCGCCGGCGATCACGTGGAAGACACCGAGTCCGACGTAGGTCGGGGCGATGATCCGGAGGTAGTCCACCCCGACCGCGACCACCTCGGGCGAGTCCTCGATGAAGAAGGTCACGATGGGCGTGGCGAACAGGTAGGCGACCGCGCTGACGAGGGCGAGTCCGCCGGCGATCAGCGCGACACTCATCCCGACCGCACGCTTCGCCCGGTCCACGCGTTCCGCACCGAGATTCTGCCCGACCGTCGTCTCCGTGCCCTGCGCGAGACCGATGGCCGGGAGGAATACGAGCGAGGTGATTCGACTGCCGATGCCGAAGGCGGCGACGACCGCGCCCTGCTCGGCACCGACTGCGGTCGTCCCGGCGTAGGCGACCAGCGCCGTCAGCACGGTGACGCCGAGCGCGCGCGTACTCTGCTCGATGCCGGCCGGCGCGCCGATCCGGACGATCTGTTCGACCGTCTCCCGGCGTGGGATCAGGTCCGCGACCGAGAGGTGGATACCGATGTTGCCCGAGAAGAGCCACGCGAAGCCGACGAACGCGCCCAGTCCACGGGAGAGGATGGTGGCGATCGCGGCCCCCTGCACGCCGAAGCCCGTGAACCCGGTCGCGGCGTACAGCGACTGCTCCAGGCCCGTCATGCCGACCCACTCGAAGACGACGTTGTCCTGGAAGCCGAGGATGAAGAAGGGGTCGAGCAGGACGTTCAGCGCGACGCCGAACGCCATCAGGTAGAGGGGTGTCCGGGTGTCGCCCCACCCGCGCAGCAGCGCCTGGAAGATGAAGAAGCCGAAGACGAACGCGACCCCGACGAACAGGGTTCGCGTGTACTCCACGGAGAGTCGGTACACCTCGGTCCCGGGGTCGGCACCCACGAGCAGGAGCAACTGGGGCGCGAGGACGAAGCCGACGATGGAGAAGAACGTCCCGACCAGCGTGACGAAGGAGAGGGTCTGACCGGCCACGCGATCCACGCGGTCGGTGTTGCCGGCCCCTTTGTTCTGGGAGACGAGGACCGTCCCGGCGACCGTGAACCCGCCGCCGAGCGAGATCATCAGGAAGACGATGGGCCACGAGAACGAGAGGGCGGCGACCGCCTCCTCGCCGAGTCGGCCGACCCAGAAGGTGTCCGCGAGGTTGTAGCCGACCTGCAGGAGTTGCGAGAGGACGATGGGCACCGACAGCAGGAGCAGCGGTTTCAGTAACTCCCCCTCCGTGAGTTCGACGGAGCGATCACCGCTCATTCGTCGGACCCCGTGGTCGTCGTGTCCTCGGTGTCGGCGGGATCGGTCTCGTCGCCGAATCGGTCGGCCGCGTCGTCGACCAGCAGGTCGGCGAGGACGAACTGCTCGATGCCCTGTCGGACCGCGTCGGTCGTCGAGTCGTCACCGAGCACGAGCGAGCGAACCCGGTCGCCTCTGGCGGCCGCCAACAGCGTGGCGGCGACCACGTCCGGGTTGCGCTCGTGGAAGACGCCCGCGTCCATCCCGTCTTCGAGAATCTCGACGGTCAGCGCGTGGAGGTAGTCGTCGTGGCCGGTGATCGCCTCGCGGTACGCCGGGACGTAGGGTGCCTGCGCCCGGAGTTCGAGCATCGCGGTGTGGAAGCCGTCGCTGGCGGGCGGTGCGTCGGCGAAGGGACCTCCGTCCGCGGGCGGCCCGGACAGCAACCGGTCGATCAGCGTCGTCAGTCGCTCGACCGGGTCGCCGGATTCGGAGCCCTCCATCGCGTCGCCGAACTCGTCGAACAGGTAGTCGAGGAAGGCGACGAGCAGGCCCTCTTTCGTGTCGTAGTGGTAGTGGAGCAGGGACGTACTCCGGTCGGCCTCCGCGGCGATGTCGGCCATCGTCAGGTCGGCGTACCCGTGTTCACACAGCGCGCGGTACGTCGCCCGCATCAGCGCCTCGTGGCTGTCGGTCGCGTCGTCCGGGGTGGGGGACCCGTCGTCTGCGGGCGACGAATCCGTGGAGGGCGATCCGGCGGGCCGGTCGCCGGATTCGTCCGGTGGGAACATACTGACTGATCGGTCAGTCAGTTGTAAACCGATTTCGGTTCGAGTGTCCTCACGGGAGAGCGTACCCGGTGTGTCGCGTCGTGGAGATCGGGGTCTTCAGAGCGCGTCGAGGAAGGCGTCGATGTCTGCGGCGGTGTTGAACGCGTGGACCGACACCCGGACCGCCTCGGGCGAAGGGAGGTCGCGGACGTACACGCCGGCGTCGGCGAGTCGCTCCACCGTCGCCTCGGGGTCGTCGGCTGTGAAGGTGACGAGTCCGGACTCGTACTCGCGGGGACTCAGCAGGCGGTCGCCGAGGCCGTCTTTCAGTCGGGCGGTCAACTCGGCGATGCGGGACTCGATGGTGTCGAGGCCCACGGCGCGGGTGTTCTCGATAGCCTGCTGGAGGCCGACGTAGGGCGCGGGGTTCGTCGTCCCCACCTCGACTCTGGCGGCACCGGGTTTCAGTTCGGGGTCGGCGGCGTTCGGGTCGGTGACGCTCCGGTAGCCGACACGCGCCGGCCGCACGTCGTCGATCCGATCGTCGGCGATCCAGAGGAAGCCCGCGCCCCACGGCCCGAGGAGCCACTTGTGGCCCGCGCCGGCCACGAAGTCTGCACCCCAGTCGTCGACCGTCACGTCTCGCTGGCCGAACGACTGCACCGCGTCCACGAGCACCATCGTCCCGGCGTCGTGGGCGACGTCGACGATCTCCGGGATCGGCAGGCGCGTCCCGTAGTTCCACGTGATCGAGTTGAGACACAGGAGTTTCGCGTCCGCCACGGCGTCTCGCAACTCGTCTTCGTCCATCCGCCCCTCGGGACACTCGAGGACGCGCGTCTCGACGCCCTGTCGCCGGAGGTTCCACCACGGGAGGACGCCGGCGGGGTGTTCGAGGTCGGTCCGGACGACCACGTCGCCCGCCTCCCAGTCGAGTGCGCTGGCGACGGTCGCGATCCCGTCGGCGGTGCTGGCGGTCAGTGCGACCTCGGACTCCGCCGCGCCGAGAAAGTCCGCGACGACCTCGCGGGTCTCCTCGAAGGTGCCGAAGGCGGCGGGGTAGGCCCCCTCGCCGACCGGCGCCTCGGTCTCGTGGTACTCGACGAAGCCGGTCGTCGCCTCGACGACCGACCGGGGTGCCGGGCCGGATGCCCCGGTGTTCAGGTAGACGCCCGACTCGCAGACGGGGATGTCGGCACGGAGGTCACTCGGTGTCATGCCGGTGTGTCGTGGGGCGGGGGACGTGAAGATTCGTGTGGCGGTCAGTACGTGGGTGGACAGGGTGTCGGTGTGAACTCGGTCGGATGGGGTGTCGGTGTGAACTCGGTCGAATTTCGCCTCGACAACGAGAGGTGAGAGCCCCCGTCGTGTCGTCACTGGTCGTCACCCGGCGAGTCGTATGCGTATTCGGAACCCGGCAGTCGCAGTACCCCCCACCCCTCCCCGACTGCTGACGACCGAACGTGCGAGTCGGTTCGCGCTATCGCTCGAACACGACTCGGTTCCGGTCGCCACCAGCTCGCGTCCTGTCGGATTCCGGGCCGTCGTCGAACTGGTCGGGTGACTGGTGGGGTCGTGTGCGTTCACACAGAGTCCGGCGCGCGCGAGAAACGCGCGTGAGGGAGGGTCGCGCGTTCAGGCGCGACCCGAGGCTGGGGAGGACCGAGGTACGGTGCTGTCGCGGTCTGCGGTGCTGATGCCGTCACTATTTGCGGTACGGTAGCAAATGACGTACTGGTGTCATCCCGGTCTACGGTACGGTGGGAGGTGCTGTACTGTACTCTCGCAGTCGTGGCCGAATTCGACCCGAAGTCGGGTCTACTCGGCGTCGACGCCGTGTTCCTCGTAGAACTCCTCGGGGGTCGCGTCGACGCGCTCGAAGGGGCCGAAGTCGCGCTCGTGGTGGCGGATGATCTGCTCGACGATCCACGAGGAGAACGTCTCGTCGAAACACCACTGCTCGTCCGGGCAGGGCACGTCGAACCGCTCGTCGGTGGCGAAGGCGACGTAGATGTGGTAGAAGCCGAGGATGGTGTCCGCGAACTCCCCAGCCTTCCCGCCGCACTCGACGCGTTTCTCGGTCAACTCCGACTCCCCCGCGTCGGTCAGCGCGAAGTACTTCCGGTCCGGTTCGTCCTCGCGGTCGATCCGCTCGGCCCAGCCCTCCTCCTCGAACTTGTGGAGAATCGGGTAGACGGAACCGTACGACGGCTCCCAGTGGCCGCCGCTGAGCGCCGTGATCTCCTTCAGTATCTCGTAGCCGTACCGGGGCTTCTCGCTCAGTAGCTCCAGCACCAGATACGAGACTAACCCGCGTGGCGGGCCACTCTTCCGCATCGTTCGTTCGTAACAGTGTGGTTGGGAAAGCGTTTCGGTCGGGCGGTGCGACGCGGACAGCGTCGGAGTCCGCCGGGGGGTCGGAGTCACAGCCGGCGGAAACACGCAAGGTCCTTGTCCGGACCGTCCCAAGCGAGGAGTATGGCAGAACCACCGCAGACCGACGAAGGCTGGTTCGCACTCCACGACCTCCGAACCGTGGACTGGGACGCGTGGCGGGACGCGCCCGACCACGAACAGGACCGCGCGGTCCGCGAGGGGATCGACTACCTCCAGCGACACGAGGCCGTCGCCGACGCCGACGAGGGCGTCTCGGCCGTCTTCTCGGTGCTGGGCCACAAGGCCGACCTGATGGTCGTCCACTTCCGGCCGACGCTGGACGCCCTCTCGACCGCAGAGCGGGCGTTCGACCGCACCGCACTCGGCGGCTTCACCGAACAGACGACCTCCTACGTCTCGGTGACGGAGGTCTCGGGGTACGGCTCGACCGACTACTTCGATGACCCCGAGTCGGTCGACGCGGGCTACCGCCGCTACGTCGAGGGGAAACTCCACCCCGACATCCCCGAGGACACCTACGTCTCCTTCTACCCGATGAGCAAGCGCCGCGACCCGGAGTACAACTGGTACGACCTCGACTTCGAGGAACGCTCCGACATGATGTCCGCCCACGGCGAGACCGGCAAGGGCTACGCCGGCAAGATCAAACAGGTCATCGCCTCCTCGGTCGGCTTCGACGACTACGAGTGGGGCGTCACGCTGTTCGCCGACGACCCGACCGACATCAAGGACATCGTCTACGAGATGCGCTTCGACGAGGTGTCGGCGAAGTACGGCGAGTTCGGCCAGTTCTACGTCGGCCGGCGCTTCCCGCCCGAAGACCTCGACGCCTTCCTCGCAGGCGAGTCGGTGCCGACGGCCGACGCCGGCCACGGCGCGAGCGAGGCCGACGAGGGCGGCCACCCCCACGGCGAGTCACCACACGGTGACCACCCCCACGGCGGCGAGGGCGGCCACGGCGACCACCCCCACGGCGGCGAGAGCGGCCACGGCGAAGCAGAGGCGAGCGGCCACCACGGCGACGACGGCAGTCACCACGGCGAGTCTGCCGACGCGGACGCCGGCGACTCCGACGAGGAGATTCGCGGTGAACTCTCGGATCTGGACATCTACGCCGGGAAACCGCACGGCGAAGACGTGTACGCGACCGTCCTCTACTCGGAGGCCGACGCCGACGAGTTGTTCGAGGAGGTCGAGGGACTCCGGAGCAACTTCGACCACTACGGCACCCACGTCAAGACCGCCGTCTACGACGCCGAGGACGGCTCTCGCCGGGCGGTCGTGAGCATCTGGGAGACGGCGAGCGCCGCGGACACCGCCGCCGGCTTCCTCTCGGAACTCCCCGGAATCGTCTCCCGGGCGGGCGAGGAGTCCGGCTTCGGGACGATGGGGATGTTCTACACCGTCAAGCCGGACTACCGCGAGGAGTTCGTCGAGAAGTTCGGCGTCGTCGGCGCGAAACTGAACGAGATCGACGGCCACCAGGACACCGATCTGATGGTCAACCGCGAGGACGCGAACGACATGTTCATCTCCAGTCAGTGGGACTCGCGTGAGGACGCGATGGGGTTCTTCCGGAGCGACGACTTCCGGAACACGGTCCAGTGGGGTCGTGACGTGCTGGCCGACCGCCCCCGCCACGTCTTCCTCGCCTGACCCACCCGACGACGGGGGTTCCTCGACTCGTTCGGCGATCGCCTCTCTCGGCCGAACCACTCGCCGACCGGTGTTTCGCGTCTGACGCTCCGGAGTGAAAGTGGTCCTCACACGCCGAGAGGGACTCACGTCACCGGGTTTCGAAACGAAGTGAGGGGGTTCGTCCCGCCGACGCTTGTGCCACCGGGACGAGTCGGCACGCCGTGGCTGTGGACGCCGGGACCGGTGCGGTGGCTACAAGGCCGAACCGAGCGAACGGGCGAGCATGAACGGACAGGAGTTCCTCGACGCACTGCGCGACGACCACGAGACGGCCCTGTCGCGGCTCGGATCCTCGAAGGCGCTGTACGCCGTCACCGGCGGCGAGATGGACGCCGCCCACGTGCGGCGCGCGGCGACCGACGAGGCGACCATCGCCGCCCGCACCTTCGACGCCTGGGCCGCAGACGAGGACAGCGACCAGGCCGCCGACCTCTTCGCCGACGTCGCCGAGACCAGCCGCGCCCACGCCGAGCGAGTCGAACCCGACGACTACGAACCGGTCGACAGCCTGCCGGTGTACGCCCACTGCGACTCGGTCGAGGGGACCGTCGACCGCCTCGCCGCACTGGTCGCGGCGCGCCTCGTGGCCGGCAAGACCGTCGAGCAGATGGTCGGCTTCTTCGTCGGCGACGCGGACCCGACGACCGCGAACACCTTCCGGGACCTCCGTGGCGACGTCGAGAGTCAGCGTGACGACGCCGCCGAACTACTGGCGGACACCTGCACGGACGACGCCGAGTGGGACCGCGCCCGCGAGGCCGCGGACGCCGTGATCGAGGTCGCCTACGACGACTACGTCGAAACACTGGAGAGCATGGGCGTCAAGCCGAAGAACGTCTGCTGAGCGGTCGTCTCCGCCGAGACACGCCCGCGACACGTCCAGTCCACCCGGTACGGACGGCGTACCACGGGTTATCTCCCGCTTAGGTGACGTGTCCGGTGTTCGTACCTATCTCCGGTCCCGCACAACTGGTAGTAGCCAACCGACCCGCCGGGAGCCATCGACTCGTCGGTCTCCCCCGACGAGCGACCTCGACGTGTCGGGCGGGAGAGACACAGATGCAGACCACACCGACGAGACGACCGACGCGACGGGAAGTCCTCGCCGGTGCCGGGGCAGTGGGAATCGCCTGCCTCGGTGCCGGCTTCGGCGCACTCGGGCAGACCACGCCCGATCAGACGGAGACCACCTTCGACCTCCAACTCGACTACCGACTCGATCCGACCCCGACCGACAGCCCCGTCCCGATCCCGAACTCCAGCGGGCCAACCAGCCCGAGCGACACGTCCGGCGACGACCGGTCGCGTCGCCGGCGACGCCGGACGCCCACGCCGACACCGGAGCCTCGGCCCACGCCGCCCGGCAGACTCGTCGGCGTCACGCTCCCGCCGACCACCCTGTCCGACCTCCACCCCGGCGACGCCGGCACGCTGTCGGTCGACCTGCGACTCGTCGGCGGTCCCGCACGACTCTGGCTCCGGGCCGACGCGGGCGAGTTCACCGAGGGTGGGCTCGTCGAACCGGAGCGCACCGCCGGTGACGACACCGCCGTCGGCGAACTCCAGTCGCACCTCCGCGTGACGCTGTGGCTCGACAGCGACGGCGACGGGCTACTGGACGCCGACGAGTCGGTGTTCTACGACGGCCCGGCCGAGGGCCTCGGCACGCTCGCCGAGGGAGTTCCACTCGTCGACGACGCCGAGGGAGCCGACGATTCCGGCTGTCTCACACCCGGTACGTACCCGGTTGCGCTCCGGTGGTACCTGCCGACCGACGCGCCGAACACGGTCCAGACCGACGGGCTGTCGCTGGCGCTGGACTTCGCCGGCACCGACTGTGGTGTCGCCGGGGCACCGTTTCCGGAGTGAGCGACCCCCGGTCGGTCGACCCCCGAGCGACTCCGTCTCCCGACACTCGCGCCCAGCGTCGGAGGGTCGACTGCGGGTCAGTACGGGGTGCGTACCAGTCTGGTACCGAGTGCCTAGGCCGTTCTACTACCCGCTTAGCCGATGCTACTGTCCGGTTAGTCCGGTGACACCCGGCGCGTACCTATGGCCCGGTCTGTGGTACGGGGAGTCGTGACCGCCGGACCGCCCGGCCCACTGCCATCATGACACGACACACTATCTCCCGGCGCGAGGTACTCGCCGGACTGGGAACCATCGGCATCGCCTCCGCCGGGGCCGGCCTCGGCACGACCGCCTTCTTCAGCGACGAGGAGGCCGTCTCCGCAGACCTGACCGCCGGTCGCGTCGACCTGCTCGTGGACTACCGCGCCACGTACTCGACGTGGCTCCCGCAGGACGCCACCGACGCCATCGTCGACGGCCCCGCCGTCCCCGTCCCGGACGCAGACCGCACCTACCTCGTCGGCCAGAGCCCGGACCTCCGCACGGCCGAGGGCGGCGCTATCGCCGGCGCAGACTGGGCGAGTCTGACGACCGACGTCCTCGACGCCTGTGCCATCGGCCGGAACAGCTTCGCCGACGTGCAGGCGCAACTCGACGCCGCCGAGACCGGCCTGCAGGTGTACGACGGCGACGAACCGGACTTCCTCGGCGTCGCCGGCCAGCCGTACGCCGACGGCGTGGAACCGATCCTGTTCTCGCTGAACGACGTGAAGCCCCACGACGAGGGCGAGGCGACGATCAGCCTCCACGTCTGTGACAACCCCGCGTACCTCTACCTCGGTGCCGAGCGCCTCGTCGACGACGAGAACGGCGTCGTCGAACCCGAGGCGGGCGACGACGACAGCGAGGGCGAACTGGACGACTTCCTCTACGTCGAACTCTGGCACGACGACGACTGCTCCAACACCCGCGAGACCGGCGAGGACTACGTCTTCCGTGGCTCGCTCGCGGACCTGTTCGCGGCCGCGCTCGACCGGAACGACGACGGGAAGGGTCTGCGCCTGACGAACGACGACGACCTCTGCTTCCAGGGCCTCTCGTGTCTCGGCTTCCGGTGGGTCCTCCCGTCCACGCCCGCGGAGTTCGCGGCGCTCCCCTCCGCGTCGGCGAACAACATGGCGATGGAACTGGTCGGCAAGTACGATCAGTTCGACAGCATCGCCGACGTCGACGTGAACCTCGCACAGACCGACCGGCTCTCCTTCGGCCTGACGTTCTACGCCGAACAGTGCCGGCACAACATGCTCGCGGCGGGCGTCCAGTCGCCGCTCGACCTGTCGACCGGCACCGCACACGCCCCGTGGCGCGTCGTCGACGTGCCGGGTACCGACGCGACCGTCGAGGGTGAACTCGCGGTCGACACCCTCCCGCACCCGCGGTACGCCAGCGTGCCGGGTGACTGTGCCGCGTGGATCGACCCGTACGGCAACGGCGAGACCGTGAGCGACCCCGTCGGCGAGTACGTCTACGAGGTCGAGTTCGAGGCCCCCGACCGCGCCAGCGGCATGTACTCGACGCTCGAGGTCAAGGCCATCGGCGCGGACAACAGCGTCACGCTCGAACTCGACGGCGACGTGCTGTTCGCGTACGACACATACAACCCGATCGACGTCGTCCCGCGGTACTTCGACGTGGACGCCGGGACGCACACCCTCCGGGCCCGCGTGGTCAACGACTCCGGCCGAACCCCGACGGGCAACCCGACCGCACTCGTGCTCTGTGCGACGCTGTACTGACGGAGCCAACGCTTTCCGTCTCCGGTGCCTCCCTGCCTCTATGAGCACCGATCCCTGCGACGCCTGCGGGACCGAGGTGAAGATCGCGGGCGGCATCGCGGACTTCTGGTCCTTCTCCGACGAGACGACCGGCGGGATGTCGCTGGAGCTCGCCGACGGGAGCGACCACTTCCTCTGTTTCGACTGCATCGAGCGACTGCCCGACGACCGCGAGGTGACGCAGGACGACGTGTCGGCGCTGTAATCGACGGCAGAGTGAACCGGCGACCGCCGGCGTACCCCATCCGCATCCTTTTGAGGGAGAACGACTAACCCCGGTCCAGTGAACCCGGAGCGCATCGCCAGCGAGTTCCCCGCGCCCTCCCACCGCGGTGCCCAGAGACAGGCCCTCGCGGACATCGCCGACGCGTTCGCCGCAGGGAACGAGGTCGTCCTCGTGCGCGCCCCGACCGGGAGTGGGAAGTCTCTTCTCGCGCGGTCTATCGCCGGCGCGGCCCGTACGATAGAGGAGGCGGGACCCAGTCAGGCGACCGGCGCGTACTACACCACGCCGCAGGTCTCGCAGTTGGACGACGTGGCGAGCGACGACCTGCTGGACGACCTGAACGTGATCCGGGGGAAGCGCAACTACACCTGCATCCTGCCGGGCGAACACGACACGCCGGTCGACCGCGCGCCCTGCGCCCGCGAGAAGGGGTACGACTGCTCGATCAAACACCGGTGTCCGTACTTCTCCGACCGGGCAATCGCCTCGAACCGCCAGATCGCGGCGATGACGCTGGCGTACTTCATGCAGACCGCCGGCTCCGAGGTGTTCCGGAAGCGGGACGTGGTCGTGATCGACGAGGCCCACGGCCTCGCGGAGTGGGCGGAGATGTACGCGACGATCGATCTGAAGCCGCGGACCGTGCCGGTCTGGGACGACGTCCGCGTCCCGGCGGTCGCCGACGCCGACGACCCGGCCGACCGCGCGGTGCGGTTCGCAGAGACGCTCGCGGGCGTCTGCTCCCGTGAAAAGGACGACCTGCTGGCACGCCCCGAACTGACACCCGAGGAGGCCGCTCGCCGCGACCGTCTCCAAGAGCTGCTCTCCGAGTTGAACTGGTTCGTCGAGGACTACCGCGATCCGGAGAGTCCGACGACGTGGGTCGTCGACCAGGACGGCGGCGAGGGGACGCCGCTGACGATCAAACCCCTCAACCCCGAGAAGTACCTCCACCACACCGTCTGGGACCGGGGCAACAAGTTCGCCCTGCTGTCGGCGACGATTCTGAACAAAGAGGCCTTCTGCCGACAGGTCGGTCTCGACCCGAGCGACGTGGCACTCGTGGACGTGCCACACACGTTCCCGGTCGAGAACCGCCCGCTGTACGACGTGACGCAGGGGAAGATGACCTACGAGCACCGCGAGGAGACGGTCCCGAAGATCGCTCGCCTGCTCGTCCGACTCATGGCCCACCACCCCGACGAGAAGGGCATCGTCCACGCGCACTCCTACGCCATCCAGGAGAAACTGGCCGACCACCTCGCGGAGTTCGGCGTCGGGTCGCGGGTCCGCCTCCACGACCGGGAGAACCGCGACGCGGAACTCGAGGCGTGGAAGGCCTCGTCGGACCCGGAACTGTTCCTCTCGGTGAAGATGGAGGAGGCGCTGGACCTGAAAGGTGACCTCGCGCGCTGGCAGGTGCTCTGCAAGGCACCGTACCTCAACACCGGCGACTCCAGAGTCGCCCGCCGACTGGCGGAGGGGCAGTGGGCGTGGTACCACCGGTCGGCGCTCCGGACCGTCATCCAGGCCTGCGGGCGGGTCGTCCGCGCGCCGGACGACCACGGCGCGACCTACCTCGCCGACAGCAGTCTGCTGGACCTGTTCGACCGTGCCCGCGCCGACATGCCCGACTGGTTCGCCGAGCAGGTGGATCGCTGTTCGACGCCCGACCTGCCCGCGTTCGACCCCGCGAGTGCGGTCGGCGAGAGCACGACCGGGAGCCGCGACAGTGGTCGCGGTGGCGGCTTCGGCCGACTACGGAGGGGGCAGACCACCGAGCAGGGGACGAAACAGTCGAGTGCAGAACAGCGAGCGAACCACCCCCTGTCGGACGTGTGGGGCGACAACTGACCGACCTGTGGGCGGTCGGGTGACTCGCCACACGAGCAGGGACGGGTCGGGAGACGAGTCGGCTCAGAGGAACAGCGCGGTGCCGGCGTAGGCGACGGACGACCCGATCATCAACACCACGAGGAGGAGCGCGAGCCACTGCTGTCGGTCCATACGCCCAGTCGGCCCCCCGATTCCCTAAATCCCTCGCTCTCTGCGGTGCTGATACCACGTGGTACGTCAACACGCCACCGTACCATCACGGTTATTAATGTCTGTTTACCCTCGCGGCGAACCGATGCTGGCAATTATTGCAGAACCCGATGTCCGAACAGTCTTGTCCACTTCCACGCCGAATAGTTTGACAATCACACCGTAGTAGGCGCACCCTTCGCCGGGACCTGACAGGGATTGTCACGATAGCTTTACAAGGCAGGTATCTGTATGGGTGAGTAACGCCGATGCACACACACGCCCTCACGACGGCGATCACGCTGTACGAGAACGGGACACTGACGCTGACACAGGCCGCCAAGCGCGCCGGCCGGACGCCCGAGGCGATGGAGGCGGCTCTCCGCGCTCACGGCGTGGCCCTCGCGGACGAGGCACCGACCGCCACTCCGGCCCGTCCAGACCGCCCCGCACGCGCCGACTGATCGGCGCACCTCGCCGTCACCGGACGCCACACCGACGGTCGACGGCCGACCACACGCGGGTCCGCCCACACCGACCCGCCGTGGTTCACGACAGCCGCGTTTCACCCCCCTGACGCTCCGCGTCGCGTCACCATCGGCGCGCGCCGCGACTCGGTTCTTTCGAGAGAGTACCCTGCTCCCAGCCCCGCCCTTCGCTCCCTGCAGACGCCCTCAGTCGGTCTCCGAGACGTCCTCGGGGAGCACGTGCAGACCGGCCCGACTCTTCAGCACGGGCACCGTCTCGGCGTCCGGATCGAAGAAGTCGGGTCGCGGCACCGTCTTCGACTCGTAGGTCTCCGGGTCGAGCACCTGCACCGCGTGGTCGTCCTCGACGGCGACGACCGTCGTCTCGCTGGCGTCCTCGGCGGTCCCGAGTTTTCTCGCGTCCGGCGTCTCGCCCTCCTCGAACCGGGCCTCGTACTGGTCGCCGGTCGCCAGTCGCGTCCCCTTCAGGTTCCCCTGCACGCTCCGGACCAGCACCGGCCCCGCGTCGTCGTCGGGGTCGATCACGTCGCCGGGCGTGAACTTCGGGAGGCGGACCGCGTAGGTCACGCGGTACACCTCGTTGCCGTCGCCGTCTTCGGTGACGAGCGTCGGGTACTCCTTCACGTGGCCGCCGAGTTCCCGGACGACGCGCTTGGCGATGCCGCCGCCCATCTGGTTCGTGGAGACTTTGATGTTCGTCCCGTCGGCGGTCTCGCCGATGTCGGAGATGAACGCGTTGCGGTCGCCCTTCTCCTCGCGGTCGGCGATGTACGACTCGGCGATCTCGACTGCGCGCTCCTCCTCCTCGGGAGTCGGCGTCCGGTCGGTCGCGCGGATCTGGACGATACTGGAGTAGTAGCCGCCCGCGATCCGACCACAGCGCTGGCAGGTCTGGCGGGAGATCATGACCGGGACGATCACCTCCTCCTCGAGGAAGGTGCCCCGGACCGTCCCCGAGAAGAGACAGTGCATCCGGATCGTGTTCTGGTCGACCTGTTCGGGTTCGACGCCCCACGTCACGTCGTCGGCTTCGACGTGGACACCGAGTGCTTCGGTCACCTCGTCCACGGCGACGTCGGTGTAGTCGCGCGCGCCGACGTCGACCCACCGGTTGCCACGGTGGATCGCCCCGCACTGCGAGCAGACGCGCACTTCGATGCGGTCGGGCGCGTCCACGAGGTCGAAGTCGTCGAAGTAGCAGGCGTCACAGAGGGACTCGTCCCGGTCGCGTGGCTCGCCCGGCAGTGGGTCACCCCGCTCCGGAATCGGATCGCCACACCGGGGACAGAACTCGCGTGACTCGCTCATGGAGACGGGATAGACGGTTCGAGCGTTTAAGCCCCGCGAAGCCTGTTACCCACTACTCCCGCAGGAACGACCGTGCCTCGTCGTCGGACACCTGCCGGAAGTCCCGGTAGTGCGCGCCGACCGCGCCGAATCCCCTCGGTGTCTCCACCGCGATCACGTCGTCGGCTTCCGACCGAAGTTCTGCCAGCACGTCCGCCGAGCCGACCGGCACCGCGAGGACGACACGCTCGGCGTTGCCGGCCCGAACCTGCCTGAGACAGGCCCGCGTCGTCGCGCCGGTCGCCACGCCGTCGTCCACGACGACCACCGTCTTCCCCGCGAGGTCCGGGAGTGGCCCGTCGTCGCGGTAGGTCTCGACCTTCTCCCGGGCCGTCTCGGCTTTCTCCCGGCGAACCCGGTCGAGGTACGTCTCGTCGACGCCGAGTTGAGCCACGAGGTCGCCGTTGAGCCAGACGCTCCCGTCGCCGGCGACCGCCCCGAGTGCGAGTTCCGGGTTCCCCGGCGCGCCGAGTTTGACCGCGATCACGACGTCGAGCGGAACGCCGAACCGGTCGGCGACCGCCCGCCCGACCGGGAGTCCGCCCCGCGGCACAGCGAGGACGATGTCGGGTTCGACGCCCGCGTCGGCGAGCGTGTCGGCGAGTCGCGCTCCGGCCTCGGTTCGATTCGTGAACATGGGACACCTCGTTCGACTACGACAGCAGTCGGCAAAAGGCTGTGTCGCGGGGTGCAGCGACCGACGGGACGTGGAAGCTACTCCTCGGCGAGCAGCGCCGGTGCCGGCACCGCTTCGTCCACCGCGTCGCGCCACGAGTGGGTCGGCGTCCAGTCGAACAGGCGCTCGGCCTTCGCGGTCGAGAGCGGCGAGTCGTCGCCCTCGACCTCGCAGTCGTCCGGCACCGCGCCGAAGTAGTCGCGGACCGCGTCGACGGTCCCCCGGTCGAGGTAGGTGTCGGCGGCGGCGGCGTGGACCGCCTCGTGGCCGCGAACACCGGCGTCGAGTGCGCTGACGACCAGCGACACCACGTCCCGCACGTCGACGTACGACCAGAAGTTGCCCGCACCCAACGAGAGTCCCTCCTCGGCGAGGCCCGACCGACAGGCGTACTCGCCGGGGTACTGGATCCACGAGGGGCGGACCGAGACGACCGGCGTGTCGTACCGCCTGACGACCATCTTGGCGACCTCCTCACCGACGACCTTGGAGGTGCCGTAGGGGTCCTCCGGCCGGCGGGCGTGGGCTTCGGTGATCGGCAGACGGTCCGGCAGGGCGTCTTGCCGGCGGAACGCGAAGCCGTAGGCCGACTCGCTGGAGGCCCAGACGATCCGGGCGTCGGCCCTGCCGGCGGCGACCAGCGTGTTGTACGTCGCCATCGTGTTCGTCTCGAAGACGCGACCCCCGGCGTGGCGCTCCGGGGTCGGCAACGCGGCCCAGTGGACGACCGCGTCGGGGTCGACCTCGGCGACGGTCTCGAAGGCCTCGGCCCGGTCGGTGAGGTCGGCGGCGCGGAAGGTTATCGACTCGCGTTCGGCGACCTCGAAGCCGGGGTGGGCGGTGTCGAGACAGACGACCTCGTAGTCGTCCGCGAGTCCGTCGACGAGCCACCGACCCGATCTGCCGAGTCCGCCGGTCACGAGCACTGTTTCGGTCATGCGCGCAGAGACGACCGCCGGGACAAAGAAAGGGTGGCTCGCGGCGACCGGCGACGCCGCGTGCGATCGCTTGCCGACCGGCGACGCCGCGCGGTAGGAGTCACGCTCGCCGTCTCAGGGCTGTGGGGGCGGCCCGTCGTAGGCGTCGTGGTCGCTGTAGAAGTTCAACATCGCGAACTTCAGTTTCTCGGGACCCACGTCGATCAACTCCTCGCGTTCCTCCGGCGGGAAGGTGTCCCGGACGCCGTACTTGCCCATCCCGTCGCTGGCCGAGGTGTACCGCTTGTCCAGCAGCACGCGGACGCCGAAGTCCTCGGGCGACCGGATGACCCGGCCGAGCGCCTGCCGGGTCTTCCGGATGGTCGGAATCTCGACCGCGTAGCGCCAGCCGGCGTCCTGTCGGCGGTCGTACACCCGGTCGTAGGCGTCCTGCACCGCCTCCATCCGGTCCGAGAGGTGCGGGTACGGCACCCCGACCACGGCGACGGTCCGGGCGTCGTCGCCGTCGAAACTCACACCCTCGGCGAGCGTCCCCCACAGCGAGGTGAACAGGGTGGCGTCGTCCGACTCGACGAACTGCCGGCGGAGGTCCTCGGTCGGTGTACCGGCTTCGTCGAGGTAGAGCGTCCCCGTCGAGGCAAAGCCGGACAGGCCCTCGCCCCCGCCGCCGAGTCGCTCGTAGTAGCGTTCCGCCTCCGAGTAAGAGGGGAAGAACAGCAGGGTGTTGCCCGGCGTGAACCGGATCGTGTCCCGGAGCGTCGAGGCGACCACGTCCTGCACCTCGGCGTCGTCACGCGCCGACGAGAAGAGCGCGGGCGACTCGACGGAGAACGTTCGGCGGTTCTCCTCGGGGTAGCCGAGACCGTACGCGAGCGTCACGGGGTCGTCCAGCCCCAACACGTCCTCTGTCACGTCGAAGGGCCGCAGGGTCGCGCTCATCAGCACGGAGGCGTACACCTCGTCGAACAGGTCGCTCGTCACCTCACTCGGGATGCAGGTGTACAGTTCCGCGCGGCCGTATATCTCGTCGGTGCCCGAGTCGCGGCGCACCGACACCATCGGGTGGCGACCGAGGTCGGCGCTCTCGTCCATCCACGACTGGACGAACGCGGCCGCTTGGAGGGTCTGACACTCGGTCCGGGTGTTCGACTCGCCGTCGCGGTAGGCCTGTTCGTACTGTTCGTCCAGCGAGGAACCGAGTTGTGCGGCGAGTTCGACCTCGGTGGAGATGCCCCGCCCCTCGTAGGCGTCGAGGAAGTTCAGCGTGAGTTGGTCGCGGGCGTCCTCGTTGGTGATCGAGAGGTCGTACCAGTTCTCGCCGACCGACTCGCGTTCCCCGAAGCCGAACGCCTCGTCGTAGGTCTCCCGGAGGGCGTCGTAGAACGCGCCGATCACGTTTCGTGCCGGCTCTGCGCGGGAGTCGTCCACGTCCTCCAGTTCGCCGAGCGCCGATTCGAGGGTGTTCTCGGTGAGCGTCCGGGTCGCGTGGTCGCGGGCGGCGTCCTCGATGTTGTGCGCCTCGTCGAAGACGGTGATGACGTCCTCGGGGTCGCAGTCCAGCCACCGGAAGAACTGCTCGCGGATCATCGGGTCGAGCAGGTGGTGGTAGTTGCAGACGACCAGATCGACCGCCTCCATCCCCTCCTTCAGGAGTTCGTAGCCGCAGAGTTCCTGCTCGTCGGCGTACTCGTAGATCTCTTCGGGCCGGCGCACGTCGTCGAACAGCCACTGGAAGAAGTCGTCGTTGTCGCCGACGAGGTTGTTGTAGTAGTAGTCACAGACGTTCGCGGACTGGAGGTCTTCGAGGTCCTGTTCCACCGCGTCGAGTTCGTCCATCACCGCGCTGCGGGCTTCGGCGGCCTCGTCGTCGCCGTCCTGCATCCGGTCGAGCAGGGCCTGCTGGCGACGTTCTAACTGCGCTGCGTCCTGTTCGGTCTCGACGACGCTTCTCGTGGTGTCCCGGAGCGTCTGACACTCCTCGTAACCCACGTCGATGTGGCACATCGAGGCTTTGCCCTTGAACACGACCGCCCGGATCGGTTCCCGGCGGGTGATCTCGCGGGCGTCCTCGACGAACTGACGCATCTGCTGGTGGACGTTCGTCGTGATGACGACCGTCTTGTCGTGTTCGCGGGCGAAGTCGAGTGCGGGCACGAGCGCCGAGACGGTCTTGCCAGTTCCCGGTGCCCCCTCGAAGAGGGTGTCCTGCTCGCGTGAGAGCGCGTTCGCGATGCGGTCCATCGCGTCACGCTGTCTGTCGTACGGTTCCTCGTAGGGGAAGAACCGCATGTAGTCGCTCGTGCTCGCCACTACGCCGGGGTTGGGCGGCATCACGCTAAAACGTGCGGGTGGCACGGCGGAAGTGAAGCCCGGGAGACAGTCCGCGACGGCGACCGAGAGGGGAACCTTTTCCCCGTCTGTCGCGCATCTCCCCGTGTATGCAGTCCCGTGTCACACCGACCGTCGGCCCGGAGGTGTCGCCGTGAGCCACGACGACGACCCGGTAGAGCGTCGCGTGACGAGTCTCGGCGAGACGCCGCCGGATCGGGACTTCGCGGAGATGACCGACAGGCGGGCGGTCACCATCGGCTTTCTGGTCACGCTGGTCGTCGGCACGCTCGGCCTCGTGGTCCCGGTCGTCGGCCAGATTCTCGCGGGGCTGGTCGGTGGCTTCGTCGCGGGCTACGCGGCCGGTGGCGCGGTCACGCGCGGCGGGTGGAACGGCCTGCTGGCCGGCACGCTCGCCGGACTGGTCTTGACGGGGGTACTGGTGGTGCTCGGCCTGACGGGCAACACCGCGACCGACCCGACCGCCAGTCTGCTCGCCGGTGGGCAGGTGCTGGCGACCGGACTGGTGGCGACCGCCGTCATCGCCATCGACAGCGCCGCCGCCGGGATGTTCGGGGCCTACATCACGCGATAAGGATTGATTGAAAGAGTCGAGTACGTCGGTGTGACCGGTGGTACGAACGCCGTCGTTCGGTCAGCGACACCGATAGGTGAAGCCCTCCCTGATGTGACTTCTGTCGAGTGACTCGTGGACGACGAGGGGTGAAAGCCCCCGGCGTCTCGACCACGCCGCGACTTCCTGTCGTTCGAGAGAGCGAAGCTCGCTCGTTCAGTCCAGTGTCGTCGGGCGACCCGAGAGTCGCCCGACTGCCAGCGAGACCCTCGGTCTCGCCCTGTCACCGGCGCGGCGCGCCGGTTTCCTGCGGGACCGCCGGTCCCGCTCTGCTCACGAGACCGCCGGCCCCGTTCAGCCCCACCCGGAGTTTACGAAGGCGCACGCAACACTCGGTGGACCAGTCGGGGCTACGAGCCTCCCTGCGACCGTCGGCTCGCCTGAGGCGGGTGCATCCCGCCGAAGTGCGCGAGATGAACCCCGCCCGAGGCGGCCCCACGCCGCCGAGGTGTCGCGCCAGCCCATTCGACTGGTGCGTGTGCCGTGAGTCGTGGTGGAAAGCTGGCAGTGCTGTTGCGGTCGGCGCGCGAGAAGCGTCTTCGTGAGTGGAACGAACAGAGCGAGACCGGAGGTCTCGCCAGCAACCGGCGCGAAGCGCCGGTGACGACGGTCAGCGAGAGCGTGTCTCTCGCCAGACGCGAGAAACGCGCGAGGGAGGATGGCGGGCGGTGCGGAGAGCATCCGCCGAGGCTGGAGAGGACCGAGGTGCGGTGCTGGTGCGGTCGCGGTTCCGGTGGTAGCCGCGCTACGACGAGTAGCGGCGCTGGTGCGGTTTGCGGTGCTGTCGTAGTGGTCGTTCGAGTCGCGGTCGTCGTTCGAGTCGCGGTTCGCGCTCACTCATCGCTCCCCCCGGCCCGTGCAGACACGATCACCCACGCCCCGAAACCAGAGTCCAGAAAGTTCTTACCCGCGTCGGCACCTCTCCCAACCAATGAGCCGCCCCGTCGAGGTGAGCGTCGTCCTCCCCGCGTACAACGAGGAGGCGACAATCGAGGAGACGGTCCGCGTCACTCTCGACAGCCTCGCCGCCTTTCTCCCGCCGGACAGCTTCGAGGTTCTCGTCGCCGAAGACGGCTGTGACGACCGCACGCCCGACATCGCCGACCGCCTCGCACGCGAGGACGACCGCGTCCGCCACTTCCACAGCGACACTCGACTCGGTCGCGGGGGCGCACTCGACCGCGCGTTCGCGGCCGCCGACGGCGAGACGCTGGTCTACTTCGACACCGACCTCGCCACCGACATGAGCCACCTCGAACACCTCGTCGAGTCGGTCCGCTCTGGCGAGTACGACGTGGCCACCGGGTCGCGCTGGATGCCCGGCCAACGGGTCGACCGCCCCGCGAAACGCGGGGTCCCGAGTCGAGGCTTCAACGTCCTCGTGCGCCTGTTCCTGCGCTCCGACCTGCGGGACCACCAGTGCGGGTTCAAGGCCTTCTCGCGGGAAGCCTTCGAAATCCTCCGCGACGAGGTGGAGGACGAACACTGGTTCTGGGACACCGAGATGCTCGTGCGCGCGCAGCGCCACGGCCTGCGTGTCGAGGAGTTCCCGGTCGAGTGGGAACCGAAGGGCGACACGAAGGTCGACCTCGTCCGGGACGTGTTCGGGATGGGGAGTCAGATCCTCCGGACGTGGTGGCAACTCTCCGTGAGTCCCCGGATCACGACTCCCGTGACGGTCGTGGCCGGCCTCCTGCTGTCGGTCGTCGCACTCGGCCTCATGACCGTCTACATCGACGTGGACGCGGTGCTCGGGGCGCTCCGCAGCGCCGACCCTGCGCTCGTGGGCCTCGCGGCGGCCGTCTACGTCCTGTCGTGGCCGCTCCGGGGACTTCGCTACCGCGACATCCTCAGGGAGTTGGACTACGAGGGGAGCGTCGGCTTCCTCACGGGGGCAGTGTTCATCAGTCAGACCGGTAACCTCGTGTTTCCCGCGCGGGCGGGCGACGCGGTCCGTGCCTACGTCGTCAAAGCGCGCCGAGCAGTTCCGTATCCGACCGGCTTCGCCTCTCTCGCGGTCGAGCGGGTCTTCGACCTGCTGACGATCACGGTGCTGGCGGGGAGCGTGCTCGTCGGCCTCGCCGTCACCGGCGGCGTCGGCGAACTCGCGGCGGCGGTCTCCGGGAACGTCCCCGGCGTCGAGGCGGCCGCCATCCGGACTGCGGTGCAGGTCGCGGTCGGCGTCGGCGCGGTCGCACTCGTCGCCGTCGGCGCAATCGTCGTCAGCGCCCGGTCCGACAGCAATCTGGTCCGGGCCGCCGTCTCCCGACTCTCCTCGGACTCCTACGCCGACTACGTGGCCGGGGTGATCGAGCAGTTCGTCGGCGGCGTCCAGACCGTCGCCGGCGACCGGGGCGCGTTCGCCCGCGTCGGCGTCTCCAGCGTCGTCATCTGGACGCTCGACGTGATCACAGCGATGATCGTCCTGCGGGCGTTCGCGGCGGGCGCGGCGCTGTCGCTGCCTCTCTTGCTGACGGTCGGCTTCTTCGCGGTCAGCGTCGGCAACCTCGCCAAGGTGCTCCCCCTCTCGCCCGGGGGGATCGGACTCTACGAGGCCGCTTTCACCGCGTTCGTCGTCATCCTGACGCCGCCCGGTCTCGGCCCCGAAGTGGCCTTCGCGGCCGGCATCCTCGACCACGCGGTCAAGAACGTCGTGACCGTGATCGGCGGCGTGCTCTCGATGCTCGGACTGAACGTCTCGCTGACGCAGGCCGTCGAGGAGAGTTCCGAGGCGGAGGGTGTCGAGGCCAAACTGCCGGACGACGACTGAGGCGCGGGTCCCCACTGCCGGACGACGACCGAGCCGCGAGACACCCTGTCGACGACCGAGCCGCGAGTTCCCCCGAGGATTGAAGCCGTCCGGTGAGAAACGCGCAGCCGATATGACGCGCATCGACGGCCTGACGATTCTGGTCCCGGTCGACGTCTCGACGGCCGAGTCGCCCGCGCTCGACGTCATCGACCACCTCGGGACTGTCGAGGTCGTCCTCCTCGGCTACTTTCCGGTCCCGGACCAGGCCGAACCGGCGATGGTCAGAGACCAGCACGGTGCCGAGGCCGCCGCCCGCCTCGACGCGGTCGCCGCCGACCACGGCGGACTGGCCGAGACACTCGTCTTCACCCACGACCGCGAGGCCACCATCGACCGCATCGCCGACGAGTACGACTGCGACGCGGTCCTGACCGGTGGGAGCACCGGTCAGTCGGCCGGCGTCGAACGCGTGCTCGTCCCGTTACGTGGCGACGTGAACCTCGACCGCATCCTCGCGGTCGTCGCCGACCTGTTGCTGGCGGGCGAGGAGACCGCCACCCTGTTCCACGCGGTCCCAGCAGACGGCGACCCGACGCAGGGCGAACTCCTGCTTGCGGGTGCCGTCGATCGACTCGTCGAGTACGGCGTGGACCGCGACCGGGTCGACTGGCGACTCTCGGAGGGCGAGGACCCGTCTGCCGACATCGTCGCTCTCGGCGCGGAGTACGACCTCGTCGTCCTCGGTGAGACCGAACCGTCGCTCGTCGACCGCATCATCGGCAGTTTCCTCGGCGGGGTCGTCGATGCACTCGAAACACCGGCACTCGTCGTGCGGGACGTCGAGTGATCCGAGATGTCCGTCACAGCGCCTACCGGGTCCGGGGAGACCGGCGAGACGGGAGCGACCGGCGGGACGGGAGGTAGAGGATGAGCGCCGAGGGCGGGGAACTCGAACGGACGCTCGGCTTCCTCGAAGCCATGACACTCGGCGGCGGGACGATGATCGGTGCGGGCATCTTCATCCTGCCGGGCATCGCCGCCGAGAGCGCCGGTCCCGCGAGCGCCATCTCGTACGCCATCGCCGGCTTCGTCGCGTTGCTGGCGGCGCTGTCCCTCTCGGAACTGGCGACCGGGATGCCCATCGCCGGCGGGAGCTACCACTACGTCAACCGGGCGCTCGGCGGCCTGTTCGGGTCGGTCGTCGGCTGGGGGATGTGGACCGGCTTGATGTTCGCCAGCGCGTTCTACATGATCGGCTTCGGCCAGTACCTCGTCGAACCCATCCCCTTCCTCGACGGGCGGGTGTTCGTCGTCGGCCTCGGACTCGTCGGCCTGATACTCCTGCTCGGGGTCAACTACTACGGGACCGAGGAGTCGAGCGCCTTCCAGAACGTCACCATCGGGGCCGAGACACTCATCATCCTCGTCTTCGTCGCGGTCGGCGTCTTCTTCATCGACCCCGCGAACCTCGACCCGTTCGCACCCTTCGGCGCTGGCGGGGTCGTCGCCACGACCGGCATCGTCTTCATCTCGTTTCTCGGCTTCGAGATCATCGCCACCGTCGCGGGCGAGATCAAGAACCCCAGTCGGATCATCCCGCTGTCGATGATCCTCTCGGTCGTGCTGGTGACGATCCTCTACGTCCTCGTGATGCTGGTCAGCACCGGCGTGATCCCCTTCCAGTCGCTCGGCGAGTCACCCATCCCCGTCTCGGACGTGGCTGTCGTCTACCTCGGTCCCGCCGGGGTGGTCGCCATCGTCTTCGCCGCGATCATCGCTGCCATCTCCAGTTCGAACTCCTCGATCCTCGCGGCCTCGCGGGTCATCTACGCGATGGGCCGAGACGGCGTCGTGACCGACTGGCTCAACGTCAGCCACCCGCGTTTCTACACGCCACACCGCGCCATCGCGGCGACCGGCGGCGTGACGACGATTCTGATCCTCGTCGGCCTGGAGGTGGAGACGATCATCGCGCTCTTGGCCGAGGCGGCCAGTTTCAGCTTCCTCGTCGCCTACTCGCTCGTCCACGTCTCGCTCGTCGTCTTCCGGCGGGCCGACCCGGACGACTACGAGCCCTCCTTCGCGCTCCCGCGTCCGCTCTACCCGGCCGTGCCGATTCTCGGTGTGGTGCTGTCGCTCGTCGTCGTCTCGCAGATGGCGACCGTCGTCGTCCTCATCGGGTCGGGCATCGTCGCACTCGGACTCGTCTGGTACGCCGCCTACGCTCGCGGGCGTGTCGTGAACGAGGGGCTGCTCGGCGAGGCGATTCGCGGGCGACCCGGCGAACCGTACCGCGTGGTCGTCCCGGTGGCGAACCCGGCGACCCAGCGCGGCCTCCTCCGACTGGCGGCGGCCAGCGCGCACGCCAACGCGGACGGGCGCGGTGCCGAACTCGTCGCGGTCAACGTGACGCCGGTGGCCCACCCGTCGCCGTTCCAGAACGTCGAGGCCGACCGCGACGAACACCAGCGCGACCTCCTCCAGAACGCCCGCGACATCGCCAGCGAGATGGACGTCACCCTCCGGACGCGGGCGGTCGTCGCCGCGGACGTCGGCACGGCGATTCTCGACGTGCTCGACGAGGAGGCGGCCGACGAGGTCGTCCTCGGCTGGGACGGGGTGTTCGACCGCGACGGCCACCGCTTCGGCGCGACCGTCGACCCCGTGGTACACGAGGCACCCTGTGACGTCTCGCTCGTGGACCTCAGACGAGAGACCGTCGGGACGCCGCTCGGACTCGTCGCCGAGGACGCCAACGCGCCCGTGGTCGCACATCAAGCCGTGGAGTTCGCGGCCGTCGAGGACACCGTCCCGACACTGCTGACCGTCCAGTCGCCCGACGACGGCGGCGACACCGACCCCGAGACGCGAGGCAGAGCAGTCGTCACCGAGGCGGCGACTGCGGCGGGACTCGACCCCGACGAGTACGAGGTGCAGGTCGTCGTCGCCGACGTCGACGTCGGGCAGGCCGTCGTCGAGGCGGCCGCCGAGTACGACACCGTCTGCGTCGGGTTCTCGGAGCACACCGAGCGCAGCCACGTCCCGGTCGGTGCCGTCACCGAACGGGTCGCACGCGACGTCGCGGGGACCGTCGCGCTGGTCCGTGGCGCGACGGCGGGCGGCGACGGGACTCAGTAGAAGTCGGTGACGAACGGGCCGAGTGCGCCGGCCACGGCGGTCGAGAGCGCTTCCTCGCGGTCGATCCGCCCGTCGGTCAGTGCGCCGGCCGCACCTTCACGTTCTGCGATGCCCTCGGTGCCGAGGACGTCGTCCATCACCGGCCCGAGTTCCGCGCCGTCTCTGACTCGCTCCGCGATGGACGTCGGGAGTCGGAGACTCGGTCCGGCACCGTGGCCGACCCTCCCCCCGTCGGTGACGGCCGCCCACATGACCAGAAACAGCCCGTCGGTGCCCTCGAACTCCGCGACGCCCCCCTCGATGCCGACGCCGAAGTCGTAGTCGGAGTCGGCCACGAGGACGTTGGCGGCGCGGGTCTCCGCGCCCTCGATGGTCTCCGCGTGGCCGCGTGGCTGTTCACCGACGCCGGATTCGACCGGGACGGACTCGACTGTCGCGTCGTCGACGACGACTCGCGTCACTGCGCGACGTTTCACCGGGTTCCCGCTCCCCACGCCAACTCGCATGACGGAGAGTGTTCGCCCCGGCTACTTCGCGCTGTCGGCCCCGGTGAACTGTGGGTCGAACGCGGAGAACAGCCCCGCGAGTCGCTCGACACCGTCGATGAGCGCGGGACTCGGCTGGTTCAACAGGTCGTCGTGGAGGACGTGCACCTCGGCGTCGAGGTCCCACCCCCGCGCGCTGACCGTCTCGGGGTCGGTCGACTCGCCGTGACCGCAGACGTGGAGCACGACGTGGTCTGGGTCGGCTCCCGAGACTTCCTCGGCCGTCACCTCCCGCGAGCGCTCGCCCGATTCGCAGAACGGGTACCGCCCGCCGGCCGTCTCGACCGCCTCGGGGACCCAGTTCCCGGCGGCCATCGGCGGGTCCGACCACTCCTCGCAGTAGACCGTCGGGCGCTCGGCCGGGTCGTCGGGGACCGCCTCGCGGACGGCCCCGAGTCGGTCCCGGCAGTCGTCTGCGAGTCGGCGACCCGCCTCGGACCTGCCGACTGTCTCGCCGAGTTCCGCGAAGGACTCGACCACCTCCGAGAGGGTCGTCGGTTCGGTGTGGACCACCTCGAAGCCCTGGTCCCGCAGTTCGTCACGGATCGACGCCTGTAGATCGTCACAGGTCACGACGAGGTCCGGATCGAGGGCGGCGAGTCGGTCGTAGTCGGGCGTGAGCCACCCGCCGACCGAGGGGCGGTCGAGCGAGCAGTGGTCGGTCACGCCGACGACCACCTCGCCGGCACCCATCGCCGAGAGGGTCGCCGTCGCACTCGGCGCGAGCGAGACGACACGCGGACCGTCGCTGCGCGGGGTGTCGTGACGAGGCGTCCCACCGCGATGCGTCCGAGACCCGGCAGACCCGTCTGACTCGTCCATACCCGTCGCTTCGTGGCCGACGGGAAGTACTCTCCGGGGAATCGTGCATATTTAAACATTCGTGGTAACAGATGCCAAGCACACGGTACGGGCGTCGAAGCGGCGCGCTAACCTCACAACACCGTGGGATTTATGTACCTTTCGCTCGTCTGGACTCCAAGGATCGCTTCCGGGTTTTTCAGGCGTCTGTGCCCCCGGTAGCCCCCGCCGTCCCACCCATGAGCGAACACATCACCACCCGACGCCGAACACAGGAGACGGAACAGACGACCGAAGACGACGGTCAGCTCCGCTGTCCGGAGTGTAGCGGGAACGTGGTATCGGACGACGAACACGGCGAGACGGTCTGTGCAGACTGTGGGCTCGTCATCACCGAAGACTCGGTCGACCGCGGCCCGGAGTGGCGCGCGTTCGACTCGAAGGAGAAGGACCAGAAGTCCCGCGTCGGTGCGCCGACGACGAACACGATGCACGACAAGGGCCTGTCGACCAACATCGACTGGCGCAACAAGGACGCCTACGGCAACTCGCTGGGTGCCCGCCAGCGCCAGAAGATGCAGCGCCTCCGCAAGTGGAACGAGCGCTTCCGCACCCGCGACTCGAAGGAGCGCAACCTGAAGCAGGCGCTCGGCGAGATCGACCGGATGGCCTCCGCGCTCGGTCTGCCGGAGAACGTCCGCGAGACGGCCTCGGTCATCTACCGCCGCGCACTCGACGAGGACCTGCTCCCCGGTCGCTCCATCGAGGGCGTCGCCACCTCGTGTGTCTACGCCGCCGCCCGCATGGCCGGCGTCCCGCGCTCGTTAGACGAGATCGCAGACGTGTCCCGCGTCGAGAAGAGCGAGGTCGCCCGGACCTACCGGTACGTCGTCCGGGAACTCAAACTCGAAGTGAAGCCGGCCGACCCCGAGAGCTACGTGCCGCGCTTCGCCTCCGAACTCGGTCTCTCCGACGAGTCGGAACACCGCGCCCGCAGTCTCCTGAAGAACGCGAAAGAGCAGGGCGTCCACTCGGGTAAGTCGCCGGTCGGCCTCGCGGCCGCCGCCGTCTACGCCGCCGCGCTCCTGACGAACGAGAAGACGACGCAGGCCGCCGTCTCGGAGGTCGCGGACATCTCCGAGGTCACGATCCGGAACCGGTACCACGAACTGCTCGAAGCCGAGGAAGGCCTCGGGCTGGCCTGAGTCGACCGGCTTTTCCCCGTCGCCCGCCGACTCACGAGCGATGGCCGACCGCACCCGCCTGCTGTACGGGCTCTTCCTGCTCGTCTCGATCAACGCGCTGTATCTCTGGACCGGCACCAGCCCCGCCGCCGCGCTCCCCTCGCTGATCCAGTATCTCGCAGTGACGGCCGGCGGCATCCTGCTCGTCGGTGCCGGCACGGAGCGGGTGGTGACGCTCGTCGGCGACCGGGCGAGTCCCCGCCAGTACGTCGGCACGGCGTGGCTCGCACTCGGCCTCGGCTTCCTCGCGCCCGCCGTCGGCGACCTGCTCGCCGGCGACGGCCTGACGCTCCGGGTCGGCGGTGCGGCGCTGGCCGGCGGGGCGGCACTGCTCGTCGGCGTCAGCACGCTCGTCGCGCCGGAGCCGGCGACGCGCGACGACGACTGAGTCGGGGCATCGCCGACGAGGCTCGATCTGCTGGCCGGTACCGGCACCTGGTTCGGTGGTCGGCACGTCGTGGACTCACTCTCACGCGGCGCTCGCTTCGCGCTCGCCGGTGGTCGTTCGTCTGACTGTCGGCGGTCGTCGTCGACCGGCGGTGGTCGTTCGTCCAGTTGGAGTGTCGCGCGAGCCGGCCGAGAGATAGTTCACACGATTCTACGTGAGAATTTTCTATTTCACGAACGTTCGGCACGGGTAGTCGGCCGGTCGTGTCCAATCGGATATAAGGAGTACCTACGTCATATAGGTCGATTACGTCTGTCGATTCCGGGGTTCCTGTCCAGTGGACGAAACTATCGGCGCTCGGCAAGAATCTGTCTGGGAGACAGCTTTATATACCGTCGGTGGCGTCGGACGAGACACGATGTCATACAACGACACGGAGGATTCGTCGGCTACCCCGGCGGATCGAGTTCTTCCAGGGCACACTGGACGCAACTTCTGAGATAGACGCAGTACGGGTTTTCGACACCACGCTCCGCGACGGGGAGCAGTCACCACGAACGTCGTTCAGCTACGAGGACAAACGCGAGATAGCGGCAGTGCTGGACGAGATGGGCACCCACGTCATCGAGGCGGGGTTCCCGGTGAACTCCGACGCGGAGTTCGAGGCGGTGCGCGACATCGCCTCGTCGACCGACACCACCACGTGTGGACTGGCCCGCGTCGTGGACAAGGACGTAGAGGCGGCCATCGACTCCGGCGTCGAACTCATCCACGTCTTCGCGAGCACGTCCGACGTGCAGATCGAAGACTCGATGCACTCGACCCGCGAGGAGGTCGTCGAGCGATCCATCCGGGCGGTCGAGCGTGTGAAAGAGTCGGGGGCGACCTGCATGTTCTCCCCGATGGACGCGACGCGGACCGACGAGTCGTACCTGATCGAGGTGATCGAGGCGGTCAGCGACGCCGGCACCGACTGGATCAACATCCCCGACACCTGCGGGGTGGCGACGCCGACGCGGTTCGGGAAGATGGTCCGGACGGTCTGTGACCACACCGACGCCCGCGTGGACGTGCACACCCACGACGACTTCGGGCTGGCCGCCGCGAACGCGCTGGCCGGCTTCGAGGCCGGGGCGGATCAGGCGCAGGTGTCGGTCAACGGGATCGGCGAACGCGCCGGCAACGCGGCCTACGAGGAGGTCGTCATGGCGGCCGAGTCGATCTACGGGGTCGACACCGGCATCGACACGACCCGGATCACCGAACTCTCCCGACTGGTCGAGGACCGCTCGGAGATGCCCGTGCCGGCGAACAAGCCGGTCGTGGGGAAGAACGCCTTCTCTCACGAGTCGGGTATCCACGCCGCCGGGGTCATCGAGAACTCCGACACCTTCGAGCCGGGCGTGATGACGCCCGAGATGGTCGGCGCGACACGCGAGTTCGTGCTGGGCAAACACACCGGGACGAACTCGGTCCGGAAGCGACTGGAGGACGCCGGCTACTCGCCGACCGACAGCGAGGTCCGCACCGTCACGCGACGCGTGAAGGACTTCGGTGCGGAGAAACAGCGAGTGACGATGAGCGAACTGGAGCGGTTCGCCCGCGAGGTCGGCATCGAGCGGCGCGAGGAGGTACGGGCCTGACCGATGCCCGCTCCGGACGCCCCGCGCCGACAGCCACCGCTGAACGACCACGCCCCGAGCAACGTTTGCACGGCGCGAAACGGTTATGACGGTTCGGTGTTCAGAGGTGCATACGATGCGGGGACACGACGCACTCGACGCTCGCCCGACCGCGAGCGGCGTCGTCGTCCGGACGATCATCGTAGGGGCCGCCTAGCCCCTACAGCACCATTCTCCGTCGCGTCCGTACCGATTTCGACCAGCCACGCAGTCGCCAGACCAATGCCACACGACACAGCCACACCGACCGAGACCGGTTCTCACCGACCGGCACCGACAGAACAGCATCGACCGGAGGCCAGCCGATGAGCGAACGAGCGACCCCCGAAGCGACCGACGAGAGTTCGGCCGAGCAGGCCGACGGGACCGCCGACGCTCCGACCGAGACGACGGCGACCGCCGACCAGACACCCGAGGAACGGGCCGCCGACCGGCCCGTGACGACCGGCGCGGAGTCGGTCATCCGGGCGCTGGAGAACGCCGGTGCCGAGGCGGCCTTCGGCGTGCAGGGCGGGGCGATCATGCCCGTCTACGACGCGCTGTACCACTCCGACTCCATCCGCCACGTGACGATGGCCCACGAGCAGGGGGCGGCCCACGCGGCCGACGCCTACGGGGTCGTCGCAGGCGTGCCGGGCGTCTGTCTCGCCACGTCGGGGCCGGGCGCGACGAACCTCGTCACCGGCATCGCCGACGCCGACATGGACTCCGACGCGATGCTCGCGTTGACCGGACAGGTGCCGAGCGACATGGTCGGCTCCGACGCCTTCCAGGAGACGGACACCACCGGCGTCACCGCGCCGATCACGAAGCACAACTACTTCGCCGACGACCCAGACACGGCCGGGGACATGGTCGGCGAGGCGTTCGCCCTCTCGGAAGCAGGACGGCCGGGCCCGACGCTCGTCGACCTGCCGAAGAACGCGACGCTCGGCGAGACCGACCGCGAACCGGGGCCGGCGACGACGCCGAAGAACTACAACCCGGAGACGGAAGCGACGGCCGAGGCGGTCGACGCGGCCGCCCGGGCCATCGAGTCGGCCGACAAACCGCTGCTGCTGTTCGGCGGCGGCGTCGTGAAGGGCGACGCGACCGAGACCGCCCGGCAGTTCGCCGTCGACCACGGGATTCCGGTGGCGACGACGATGCCGGCGATCGGTTCCATGCCGGAGGACCACGACCTCTGTCTGTCGTGGGCCGGGATGCACGGCACCGGCTACGCGAACATGGCGATCACGCACACCGACTGCCTGATCGCCGTGGGCTGTCGGTTCGACGACCGCCTGACCGGCGGCGTCGACACCTTCGCGCCCGAAGCCGAGGTCGTCCACGTCGACATCGACCCGGCCGAGATCAGCAAGAACGTCCACGCGGACTACCCGCTGATCGGCGACGCCGGGACGGTGCTCGAACAGGTCGACGCCGAACTCGCACACTCGCCGGACGCGACCGAGTGGCGCGAGCAGTGTCGCCAGTGGAAGGAGGACTACCCGATGGACTACGCGACGCCCGAGGACGAACCCCTGAAACCGCAGTTCGTCGTCGAGTGTCTGGACGCCGCGACCGGGGACGACGCCATCGTGACGACCGGCGTCGGCCAGCACCAGATGTGGGCCGGCCAGTACTGGACCTTCCGCGAGCCGCGCACGTGGGTCTCCAGTCACGGACTGGGGACGATGGGGTACGGTCTCCCTGCGGCAATCGGTGCACGACTGGCCGCGGACGACGACCAGGAGGTCGTCTGCATCGACGGCGACGGCTCGTTCCTGATGACGATGCAGGAACTGTCGGTCGCGGTGCGCGAGGAGTTGGACATCACGGTCGCCGTCCTGAACAACGAGTACATCGGGATGGTCCGACAGTGGCAGGACGCCTTCTTCGAGCGCCGGCGCATGGCCGCCGAGTACAACTGGGTGCCCGAGTTCGACAAACTCGCGGAGGCGTTCGGCGCACGCGGCTGGCGCGTCGACGAGTACGACCAGGTCGCCGACGCCATCGAGGAGGCGGTCGCCTACGACGGTCCCTCGGTGATCGACTTCCACGTCGACCCCGAGACGAACGTCTACCCGATGGTCGCATCTGGCGGCGCGAACGGGCAGTTCGCCCTCACGGAGGACCAGCTATGAGTAGCGACGAGACACCCGCGAGCGGTGGCGAGTCACTCGACGCACCACGGCAGTCCGACGACGCACCCAGAAACGGCCTGTCGGGACCGGCACCCGAGGAACGACCCCACCCGACCGGCCGGCGAAACAGTCAGGGCATCCGGATCGACCCCGAGGTGGAGGCGGAACCGAAGACCCGCAGAACCGTCCTCTCGACGCTGGTCGACCACGAACCCGGCGTGCTGGCGGCGGTGTCGGGGCTGTTCCGGCGGCGACAGTTCAACATCGAGAGCCTGACCGTCGGGCCGACCGAGGACGACGACTACGCCCGGATGACGATCGTCATCGAGGAGTCGGACCCGGGCATCGAACAGGCGAAGAAGCAACTCGAGAAGCTGGTGCCGGTCATCGCCGTCACGGAACTCGACCCCGACGCGATCCGGCGCGAACTCGCGCTGATCAAGGTCGACGCGGAGCACCCGGACAAGGTGCAAGCGGTCGCGGAGATGTACGACGGGAAGGCGGTCGACGCCTGCTCGGAGACGGTGACGGTCGAGATCACCGGGAGCAGACAGAAGGTCGAGACGGCGGTCGAGGCGTTCGAGCGGTTCGAGATCCGCGAGATCGTCCGGACCGGCACGACCGCACTGGAGCGCGGCGCACGCGAGACGGCGGACAGCACACTGGCAGACGACTGACGAGAGACCGACGACACTACCAAACGATGACAGACGACTTCACCACGACGGTATACTACGACGACGACGCGGATCGCTCACAGATCGACGACGAGACGGTTGCCGTGCTCGGCTACGGCAGTCAGGGCCACGCCCACGCACAGAACCTCGCGGACAGCGGGGTGGACGTGGTCGTCGGCCTCCGGGAGGGGTCCTCCTCGCGGGCCGCCGCCGAGGCGGACGGTCTCGCGGTGGCGACCCCGGCCGAGGCCGCCGAGGCCGCCGACGTCGTCTCGATGCTGGTCCCCGACACGGTCCAGCCGGCGGTGTTCGAGCAGATCCGTGACGGGCTGGACGCGGGCGACACGCTCCAGTTCGCACACGGGTTCAACATCCACTACAACCAGATCCAGCCGCCGGCGGACGTGAACGTCACGATGGTCGCGCCGAAGTCGCCCGGCCACCTCGTGCGCCGGAACTACGAGAGCGGCGAGGGGACGCCGGGCCTGATCGCGGTCTACCAGGACGAGACCGGGACCGCGAAGGAGCAGGCGCTGGCGTACGCCCACGCCATCGGCTGTACCCGCGCCGGGGTCATCCAGACCTCGTTCCGCGAGGAGACCGAGACGGACCTGTTCGGCGAGCAGGCGGTGCTCTGTGGCGGCGTGACCGCCCTCATCAAGCAGGGCTACGAGACGCTCGTCGACGCCGGCTACTCCCCGGAGATGGCCTACTTCGAGTGTCTCAACGAGATGAAGCTGATCGTCGACCTGATGTACGAGGGCGGGCTCGGCGAGATGTGGGATTCGGTGTCGGACACGGCCGAGTACGGCGGCCTGACGCAGGGGTCGGTCGTCGTCGACGAGCACGCCCGCGAGAACATGGAGCAGGTCTTGGAGGAAGTGCAGGACGGCACCTTCGCCCGGAACTGGATCACCGAGAACCAGGCCGGCCGGCCGAGCTACACCCAGCTTCGCCACGCGGAGAAGAACCACGAGATCGAGGAGGTCGGCGCACGCCTGCGCGACCTGTTCGCGTGGGCCGAGGACGAGGACGCGACCGAAGACGACAAACAGCGAGTGAACGCAGATGACTGAGGAAACGGCAGCACAGACGGGAGAGACAGAGGGACAGCACGAGAGCGAGCGAGCGAAGATGACAGACGACCGGCAAGAGGCCGGGCGTCAGACGATGAAGAACGTGAGCCACACCAACCCGAACACGGGCGAGACGTTCGGCACCGTCTACCGGCGCGGACCGGCGGTCGCCGACGGTGGCTCGACCGACGCTCGCGGCACCGACGCGGACCCGGCCGCAGAGACGGACGAGACCGACGACCGCGAGCCGATGCGCGAGGTGGACCACACCCCGCGCGACGGCGACGGCGCGAACGAGGTCTGGGAGCGCGGCGAGGAGGACGTCCCCGAAGACGTCGGTGATGTAGATGAGTGAGGGCACGCTCTACGACAAGGTGTGGGACGAACACACGGTGACGGAGTTGCCGACGGGACAGACCCAGCTCTTCGTCGGCCTCCACCTCATCCACGAGGTGACGAGTCCGCAGGCGTTCGGGATGCTCCGCGAGCGCGACATGGAGGTCGCGTACCCCGAACTCACCCACGCGACGGTGGACCACATCGTCCCGACGGCGGACCAGTCTCGTCCCTACGGCGACGACGACGCCGAAGCGATGATGGCCGAGTTGGAGGAGAACGTCCGCGAGGCCGGTATCAACTTCTCGGACCCGACGACGGGCGACCAGGGCATCGTCCACGTCATCGGGCCAGAGCAGGGGATCACCCAGCCCGGAAAGACCATCGTCTGTGGTGACAGTCACACCTCGACGCACGGTGCGTTCGGCGCACTGGCCTTCGGTATCGGGACGAGCCAGATCCGCGACGTGCTCGCGACTGGCTGTATCGCCTTCGAGAAACAGCAGGTGCGCAAGATCGAGATCACCGGCGAACTCGGCGACTGCGTCGAGGCGAAAGACGTCATCCTCGAGATCATCCGCCGCCTCGGAACCGACGGCGGCGTCGGCTACGTCTACGAGTACGCCGGCGAAGCCATCGAGAACCTCGACATGGAGGGGCGGATGAGTATCTGTAACATGTCCATCGAGGGCGGCGCTCGCGCGGGGTACGTCAACCCCGACGAGACCACCTACGAGTGGCTCGCAGAGACCGACGAGTTCGCCGACGACCCGGAGAAGTTCGAGCGACTCAAACCGTACTGGGAGTCCATCCGCTCCGACGAGGACGCCGAGTACGACGACGTCGTCACCATCGACGGCAGCGAACTGGAACCGGTCGTCACGTGGGGCACCACGCCCGGACAGGGTGTCGGTATCACCCAACCCATCCCGGCCCCGGAGGACCTGCCTGAAGACAAGCGAGACACCGCCCGGCGTGCACAGGAGCACATGCGCGTCACGCCCGGCGAGACGATGGAGGGCTACGAGATCGACGTCGCCTTCCTCGGGTCGTGTACCAACGCGCGACTCGCCGACTTGCGGCGTGCCGCCGACCTCGTGGAGGGCCGGCAGGTGGCCGACGGCGTCCGCGCGATGGTCGTCCCCGGCAGTCAGCGTGTCCAGCAGCAGGCCGAAGCGGAGGGACTGAAAGACGTCTTCGAGGACGCCGGCTTCACGTGGCGCAACGCCGGTTGTTCGATGTGTCTCGGGATGAACGAGGACCAACTCGAAGGCGACGAAGCCTGTGCGTCCTCGTCGAACCGGAACTTCATCGGTCGGCAGGGGTCGAAAGACGGCCGCACCGTCCTGATGAACCCGCGGATGGTCGCCGCCGCGGCCGTCGAAGGCCACGTGACAGACGTGCGCGAACTGAAGGAGGTGAACGTCGCATGACGACAGACGACATCCCGACCGTCACCCACGTCTCCGGCACGGGTGTCCCGATCCGCGGCAACGACATCGACACCGACCAGATCATCCCCGCACGGTTCATGAAGGTCGTCACCTTCGACGGCCTCGGACAGTTCGCCTTCTTCGACCAGCGGTTCGACGACGACGACACGCAGAAGGCGCACCCGATGAACGAGGCGCAGTTCAAAGACGCCTCCGTGATGGTCGTCAACAGCAACTTCGGCTGTGGCTCCTCGCGTGAACACGCGCCACAGGCGCTGATGCGCTGGGGCATCGACGCACTCGTCGGCGAGTCGTTCGCCGAGATCTTCGCCGGCAACTGTCTCGCACTCGGGATTCCGACGGTGACCGCCGACAGCGAGACGGTCACCGCACTGCAAGCGTGGGTCGACGAGCATCCGGATGGCGACATCGACGTCGACGTCGACGCCGAGACCGTCACCTACGGCGACCAGACGGTGGACGTCACCGTCGACGACGCCCAGCGGAAGGCGCTCGTCGACGGCGTCTGGGACACCACCGCACTGATGAAGTCGAACGCACAGGCCGTCCGCGAGACGGCCGACTCACTCCCCTACGTGACTCTCGATGACTGAGGACGTAGAGGAGATCGTCGTCATCCCCGGCGACGGGATCGGACAGGAGGTCGTCCCGGCGGCCCAGCGCGTGCTCTCGGCGGTCGCGAACGTGGAGTTCGTCGAGGCCGACGCGGGCGACGCCGTGAAAGCGGAGACCGGCGAGGCGCTCCCGCAGGCGACCTACGACCTCGTGAGCGAGGCCGACGCGACGCTGTTCGGCGCGGCCGGCGAGACGGCCGCGGACGTCATCCTCCCACTGCGGGAGGCGGTCGACTCGTTCGTCAACGTCCGGCCCGCCCGCGCCTATCCCGGCGTGGACGCGCTTCGCCCGGAGACCGACCTCGTCTTCTTACGCGAGAACACCGAGGGCGTCTACTCGGGCCACGAGGACCGCCTCTCCGAGGACCTCTCGACGCTGACGCGGGTCGTCACCACCTCCGCCTCGGAGCGACTGGCCGAGTACGCCTGCGACTACGTGCAGGACCGCGACGGGGGGTTCCACGTCGCGCACAAGGCGAACGTGATGCGCGAGACGGACGGGCGGTTCCGGGACGCGGTCGTCTCGGTCGCCGACTCGCGGGGCGTCGAGACCGAGGAGGTGCTGATGGACGCCTTCGCCACCCGCATCTGTCTCGACCCGACGCAGTTCGACGTGGTCGTCTGTCCGAACCTCGCGGGCGACGTGCTGTCGGACCTGGCGGCCGGCCTCGTGGGGGGACTCGGCCTCCTGCCGTCGGCCAACGTCGGGACGGAACGTGCACTGTTCGAACCGGTCCACGGGACCGCCCCGGACATCGCCGGACAGGGCGTTGCGAACCCCTCCGCGACGATCGTCTCCGCCGCGATGCTGTTGGAGTATCTCGGCTACGACGACGAGGGCCAGGCGGTGCGTGACGCGGTCGAGTCGGTGCTGGCCGACGGGCCTCGGACACCCGACCTCGGTGGCGAGGCGACGACCGCCGGCGTGACCGAGGCCGTGCTGGCGCGACTGGACTGAGCGATACGTCTTCGCTCGCTGGGTCGACCGACAGGTCGACGCCTCGTCAGACCGTGACGCTTCGTGACGGCCTCACACGGCCCGTGAGAGTCGCTAGCGTCTCTCCGGCAATCTTTTTCGGCTGTCCGACACTATCTCGAGGTATGAACAGAGCACTCGTCGTGATCGGTCCGACAGACGGCACCAAACGCATCGTCCGCGAAGCCGGAGCGTTCGCGCAGGGCACCGGCGCGGAACTGGTCCTGCTGGCGGTCAAGCCGGAGGAGGAGTACGAGGAGACGCAGGCCGCCGTGGCGGGCCTGAACGCAGACGTCGTCTACACCCTCGAACAGGCCGAGGAGTCCGCGACGCGACTCGCCCGCACGGTCGCCAACGAGACGCTCGCGGACCTCGACGTGGAGTACGAGGTCGTCGGCACCGTCGGCCGCGAGGCCGACCGCATCCTCGGCACCGCCGCAGAGGAGGAGTGTGACCACATCTTCATCGCCGGGCGGCGACGCTCCCCGACCGGGAAGGCGCTGTTCGGCGACCTGACTCAGCGCGTCCTGCTGAACTTCGACGGTCCCGTGACGGTCCTCCTCGCCGACGAGGAGTAACACCTCCCGGTCTCCGTCCACAGTTTTTCGCGCGTCGTGGTCAGTCCAGTTTGCCGAGCGCCTCGAAGAAGTCGGCCTTCGGTCCGGCGAGTCGGACCGGTGGCTCCGTCACCGAGACCGACACCTCGGTCGGGGGCGTCAGTTCCCGAGTCCGCCGGCCGTCGCTGACGACCACCGCCGACTCGGCGTCGGTCACCGTCACCGTCACCTCGCTGTCGGCGTCGACCACCAGCGGCGGCATCCCGCCGGTCGCGGCCATCTCCGTGACGACCAACCCCTCGACGCCGGGGTGGACCAGTGGCCCGCCCTCGCTGAGGTTGTACGCCGTGCTCCCGGTCGGTGTCCCGATCAGCACCCCGTCGGCGTGCCCCCCGGAGTAGAGCGAGCCGTCCACCCGGACCTCGATGCCGGCACCGCCGCCGTGGCCGCGCCGGGGTCCCTGCACGACGATCTCGTTCGCGGCCGGTTCGGCCCGCCAGCCGTCGCCCGACGCCGAGAGTCGCGGCACCTCCCGGACTTCGAGCACGCCGGCGCGGTGCTGGCCGACCGCGTCCAGGACCGCCTCGACCGCCTCGTCGGGGCCGACCGCGTTCAGGAAGCCGACCTCGCCGAGGTTGACGCCGAGGATCGGGGTGCCGCCAGCCCCGCGTGCCGAGAAGAGGAAGGTCCCGTCGCCGCCGATCGAGACGACCAGGTCGCAGGCGTCGAACGTCTCGACCGGGTCGCCGGCACAGTCCAGCGCCTCGGCGGTCGCCGGATCGACCGTGACCCGCACGTCGGCCGAGCCGAGTCGGTTCCGGAGCCGTCCGGCCAGCAACTCGGCGCGTGCGTTGTCCCGCTGGGCGACGATCCCCACGTGCATAGCCGGCGGTTCGCCCCCGCCCGGCAAAAACGCTCCGTCAGCGGGCGACGAGGATCGCCAGTCGGCGACAGCAGCGCCGCCGATACGGGCAACATTGATACCTGACGCGCGTAACTGTTCACCAGATGCGTCACCGTATCGGGATCGGTCGGTCCCCACCACGTCACCGGCGGTGGTCGCCGTGAGTGACGAAGACGACGACTGGTTCGAGCGCGCGCTCCGCGAACAGGAGTCTGCGGGGTCCGACGAGGAGGCGGGCGGCGAGTCCGACCCGAGCGACGACGGGACGCCGTCGACGGCCGACACCGACGCGGGGTCGACGAGCAGTGACACGACAGACGCCCAAGACGGAGTCGGTGACGGCGAGTTCGGCGACCCGTCCGCCGGTGCCAGCGAGTCCGGCGGGCACCCGGCGGCCGACGAGAGCGAGTCTGCCGCCGGGATGTCTCCGTCCGACGGCGACGCCTTCCCCGGTGCGGGCGGTGACAACCCGTTCGACGAAGACTTCGAGACCGCGTTCCAGAACGCACCGGAACCCGGCGGCACGGGAGAGGAGGGCGGCTTCGGCGGTGGTGGCGGTGGCAACAGCGGTGACTTCGGCGGGGGGACCGGAGGCGGCGGAGCCTTCGGCGGTGGGGGCGACGACTTCGGCTTCGGTGACTTCGGCGGCGGCGGGGAGGACTTCGGCTTCGGCGACTTCGGCGGCGGCAGTTTCGGCGAGACCGACTTCGACGACGAGGAGTACGACAGCGACATCGACCGGATCGAGGTCGGCATCGAGGGGTTAGACGAGATGATCCTCGGCGGTGTCCCCGAACGCTCGCTGATGGTCGTCATCGGCTCTGCCGGGACCGGCAAGACGACCTTCGGGCTTCAGTTCCTCCGGGAGGCACTGCTGAACGACGAGAAGGCCGTCTACATCAGCCTGGAGGAGTCACGCGAGCAGATCCTCTCGACGGCGGAAGACAAGGGCTGGTCGTTCAGACAGTACGCCGAGGAGGAACGACTCGCCGTCGTCGATCTGGACCCGATCGAGATGGCCAACAGTCTCTCGTCGATCCGGAACGACCTCCCCCGACTGATCGACGACTTCGGCGCGGATAGACTCGTGCTGGACTCCGTCTCCCTGCTGGAGATGATGTACGACAACACCGCCGCCCGCCGGTCGGAGGTGTTCGACTTCACCCGGTCGCTGAAGCAGGCCGGCGTGACGACGATGCTGACCTCGGAGGCGAACGAGGACAACGCCTACGCCTCCCGCCACGGCATCGTGGAGTATCTGACGGACGCCGTCTTCATCCTCCAGTACGTCCGTCCCTCGGACTTCCGCGAGACGCGACTGGCCGTCGAGATCCAGAAGATCCGGGACGCGAACCACTCCCGCGAGACGAAACCGTACGAGATCACGAACGACGGCATCTCGGTGTACCGGCAGGCGAACATCTTCTGAGCCGGTGCCGTCGGATCGGTGTCTGGCGACGGTACCGTCACGACGGTCGAGCGAGTGTGACTGCTCGAAACGCCGGAGGCGGCGTGTCGTGACAGCAGCCGAACCAGTTCGACGCGGTCGGTACTGCTCGACAGACCGACCGAGCAAACGATTATCTCGCACGGTGACGACTGGTCAGGACGACATGATACTCGCTGAGACCACGAGGATCCACGCATCGCGGTCGGACGTCTACCGCTTCTTCGAGGCGATGGAGGAGAACTACGAGCGGTGGCATCCGGACCATCTCGGCTTCAGGTGGGTCAGCGGCGACGGGCTACAAGCGGGAGCAGAAGCGTACTTCGAGGAGCGTATCGCGGGCGAGACGCAGGCGAAGACCGTGCGGTTCACCGAGGTCGTCCCCGGTCGATACATCGAGTTCAAGCCGACGTCACTGCTCGTGGGGCTCCTCCTGCCGTCGATCAGCTTCACGATCGACTCGACCGAGGACGGTTGTGAGTTCGTCCAGCGAATCACAGTTCGCACCGGACCCATCGGTGCCCGACTCAACCGCCGCGAGTTCGATGCTGTCAGAGAACACATGAGAGAAGAAGGCGAGAACCTGAAGGCTATCGTCGAGGCCAACAGCCCCACGCTGACCTGACCGCGCGGTGCGTACGGTCCGGTGACGCGACGCTGGGTAGCTGTGATGAAGCGCACCGGTCCACACTCCCGACAGATGCCGGCTCCGACCCCACGGGACTCGCCGTACTACGCCGCGTCCATCGCTTGTGCGATACGCTCGACGGCCTCGGCCACGTCCGACCTGCTCACGTCCAGATGCGTACAGAGCCGAACCGTCGTCGGGCCGAAGGCACCGCACTGGATGCCGGCGTCGTGACACAGATCGGCGAACTCGTCGCCCGACAGCCCCGCGTCCGCCGAGTCGACCATCACGATGTTCGTGTCCGGCGTCGGCACCGACAGGCCGGGCACGTCGTTCAATCCCTCGGCGAGTCGGCGGGCGTTCTCGTGGTCGTCTGCAAGTCGGTCGACGTTCTCCAAGGCGAGCAGGCCCGGCCCGGCGATCATCCCGGCCTGTCGCATCGCGCCGCCGAACAGCTTCCTGTTTCTGCGGGCGCGGTCGACGAACTCCTCGGGGCCGGCGAGCATCGACCCGACCGGCGCGCCGAGGCCCTTCGAGAGACAGAACATCACGGTGTCGACGTTCTCGACCATCTCGGTCGGGTCGGTGTCCAGCGCGACACAGGCGTTGAACAGGCGGGCACCGTCGAGGTGGACCGGCACGCCGAGGTCGTGGGCCGCGTCTGCGGCCGCGTCGATGTGTCCTTTCGGGACCGCGACGCCGCCGCGGCTGTTGTGGGTGTTCTCGACCGCGACGAGTCCGGTGCCGGGGCGGTGGAGGCTCTCCTCGACGTAGCCGTCTTCGATCTGTTCGGGGGTCGGCACAGAGCGGTCGCCGCAGTCGATGGTCCGGGTCTGGAGACTCGACAACTGGGCGAGGCCGCCGAGTTCCCACTTGTAGAGGTGCGCCTGCTCGTCCAGCAGGATCTCCTCGCCGCGATCGGTGTGGGTGCGTGCGGCGACCTGGTTGCCCATCGTGCCGCTGGGGACGAACAGCGCCGCCTCCATCCCGACGAGGTCGGCCGCGCGCGCTTCGAGTTCGTTCACGGTCGGGTCGTCCCGGTAGACGTCGTCGCCGACGGCGGCGTCGCGGGCCGCCTCCCGCATCGCCTCGCTCGGTGTCGTCACGGTGTCGCTCCGGAGGTCGATCATGTACGAAGACAGCGCGCCGGAGGGCAAATAGTCGGTGGTCCCGGCGACCGCCGAGTGTCGGCAGGGCGTCGGCGGGTCGCCGTCAGTCGCCGGACGAGAACCCACCCGACCGCAGTCCGAAAGAGGCTTGCCCTCACGCTCGGCAAATCTTGCTATGGACCCACGCATCCGCCAGCACGCAGAGGTGCTCGCCGACGCCGTCGACCTCGGCGAGGGTGACAACCTGATCATCAAGTCGGAGCCGACCGCAGAGGATCTGATCGTCGCGCTCTACGAGATCGCGGGCGACCGGGGCGCACACCCGCTGTCGATCCGGACGAACCGAAGCGGGCGGGCGATCCGGGACTACCTCCGGGCGGCCGGTCAGGCCGGCGTCGAGTTCGAGACGCCGCCCCACGAGCAGGCACTCGTCGAGGCCGCGGACTGTCACATCGTCATCCGGGGCCACGAGAACGTCACCGAACTCGACGACGTGGACGGCGAGGTCAACAGCGCCTACGATCAGGCCCAGGCACCGATCCTGAACGAACGACTCGGTGACCGCTGGACGCTCACTCAGCATCCGACGCCGGCCGACGCCCAACTGGCGGAACTGTCCACGGAGGCCTACGAGAACTTCGTCTACGACGCCATCCTCCGCGACTGGGACGAACAGCGCGCGTTCCAGGAGCACATGCTGGAGATTCTCGACGCCGGCGACGAGGTCCACATCGTCTCGGGTGACACGACCGACGTGCGGATGTCCGTCGCCGGGAACGTGGCGATCAACGACACGAACTCGAACAACATCCCCGGCGGCGAGGTGTTCACCGCGCCGGTTCCGGACAGCGTGGAGGGCGAGGTGCTGTTCGACAAGCCGGTCTACCGCCGGGGCAAGGAGGTCACCGACGCCCACCTCGTCTTCGAGGGCGGCGAGGTCGTCGACTTCGGTGCCTCCAAGAACGAGGACGTCCTCGAAGCCATCCTCGAGACCGACGCCGGCGCACGCCGCCTCGGCGAACTCGGCATCGGGATGAACCGCTCCATCGACCGGTTTACCTACAACATGCTGTTCGACGAGAAGATGGGCGACACGGTCCACATGGCGGTCGGCCGCGCCTACGACGCGAACGTCGGCGAGGGCAACGAGGCAAACGAGAGCGCGACCCACGTCGACATGATCGTCGACATGTCGGAGGACTCCGTCATCGAGGTCGACGGCGAGGTCGTCCAGCGAAACGGGACGTTCCGGTTCGAGGACGGCTTCGAGGGGTAGGATATTGCGGGCGGACTCCGAGTGAACGCTGTCGAGTCCGTCTCGGACGACGAGTGGTGAAAGCCCCCGGCATCTCGACCGCGCCACGACTTCCTGTCGTTCGAGAGAGCGAGGCTCTCCAACGTCTCGTTCACTTCGTTCACGAGACCGCCGGCCCCTTTCAGTCCCACCCGAACGCTGTGACCCATCACGTCGTCGGAGGTCGTCACCCGGCGAGTCGGCGGTCGGTCTGGAACCCGGCGGGTGCAGTATCCCCACCCCTCCCCGACTGCTGGCGAACCGAACTGCGAGTCGGTCCTCGCTGTCGCTCGGACACGACTCGGTTACGGTCGCCAGCAGCTCGCGTCCTGTCGGGTTCCGGGCTCTCGTCGGGGTGAACGGGCAGAGTCCGGCGCGCCCGAGCAACGTGCGCAAGGGAGAATCGCGCGCTCGTGCGTGATCCTCGTGAGCAGAGCGAACGAGGGCTAGCGAGAGCGTGCCTCTCGCCATGTTCGAGGCTGGGGAGGACCGAGGTGCGGTGCTGTCCGCGGGGCGGTTGCGGGTGCGGTCCTTGACGCTACTACTCGTCGCGGTAGCTGGGCTGTCGGTGTCTGCGGTCCCGTCGCGGATCGCGGTCCCGTCGCTGACGCGCCCCGCGAAAACGTCCTACAGGTGTTCGTCCCAGTCCACCCAGTCCTGCTCCCACCCGGTCCGGGCGTGCCAACCGCGCTCTGCGTACTCCTGGTCCTCGCGGTGGGTCCGGTTCCGGGCGACCCGCCCGTGCTGCTCGCCCTCCACGAGCATCGGGGAGAAGGCGACTTCGCCGAACCGACCGACGACGGTCGAGTCGCGCTCACTGTCGTCGCCGGTTCGCTCGACCGCCGTGAGTTCCTGCTCGGGCCCGCCGAGCGGGAGCACCAGTCGGCCGTCGTCGGCCAGTTGCGAGACGAGTCGCCGGGGCGGGTCGATGGCGGCCGCCTCGACCAGGATGCGGTCGAATGGCGCGTACTCCGGGAGGCCGTCCGCGCCGTTCCGGCAGTCCACCAACACCGCGCCGTAGCCGGCGTCGTCGAGGTTCGACCGCGCCTCCCAGACCAGTCGGCGGGTGATGTCCACCGCGTGGACGTGCCTGTCGCCGACGAGTTCCGCCAGCACGGCCGAGGTGTAGCCCACGCCCGCCCCGACGACCAGCGTCTCGTCGCCCTCCTGCGGATCGAGTGCGGCGAGCATCCGGGCGACCGTGGCCGGCGCGAGGACGCGGGTGCCCTCGTGTTCCGAGTCGCGGTTGTCGTAGGGTCGCTCCGCGACGAACTCGTGCCGTGGGACGCGCCGCATGGCGTCGACGACACGCTCGTCGAGCCCGTCGGCGAGGGCGTGTTCTAGCGCGTCGACCATGTCGTCCCGGAGGACACGGCTGTCCATACTACCCGGTCGGGGACGAGGCGTATTTAACTGTACGGCCCTCGGCCGATCACCGCCACCCGCGCCGTGCCGGGAACTCGCCGGGCTGTCACCTCCTCGAAGCCGACGCCGTCTGTCGGTGAGGAGAGCCACGCGCAGACCTGCGCGGTGGCGTGGGCGTCGCCCGACCCGAGCGCCAACTGCTCGCAGGCGACACCGGCTCCGACCGCCGGGTCCACGCCCACGTCCGCGCCGACCGGCGTCTGTCCCTCGCTGTCCGTGGCCGAGGCGCTCCCGGCGGAGTCTGCGTCGGCCAGTTCTCGGAAGGCGTCGAGCAGGACGACGCATCCCTCGGGTGCCAGCACCTCGGCGAGGCCGGCGAACAGCGCGCGGGCCGAGTCGGGGTCGAGTCGTCGCAGGAGATCGACCGTCAGCGCGAGGTCGAACGGGTCGTCGGTCGCGGGGTCGGTCACCGGCGGCGAGTCGAGGTCGCCCGCCACCAGCGACACGTCGGTCGGCGCGAGCAGGGGGGCGACGACCCCACACACCTCGCTCGACTCGAACAGCGTCGCCGACCGGCCGCGAGCGACGACCTCGCGGGCGTAGCGTCCGGAGCCGCCGCGCACGTCCAGTACGCGCTCTGCGTCCGGCGCTTCGCGGATCGCGGCCGTCACGCAGGCGCGGACGGTCGCCTCGTCTGTCGCTTCGACCGCGCCGAGTCGGTTCCGCGTCCAGTCCGGCGGTTCGTCGGGCGGGTCGCCGGTGCGCATCGTCTCGGGGAGTGCCCGGAGGTAGCGCTGTACGTCCAGCGCGTGGGGGAGTCGGCCGATCGATCGCACGTCGCGTTTCGCCAACAGGCCGAGCGCCCGGTTCGTCGGTTCGTACTCCTCGCCGACGCGCCGGAGGAAGCCCAGTTCCGCGAGCGAGCGCACGGCGACGCGGGCGGTCTGCTCGGTGACGTCGGCCGCGTCGGCGACCGCCTCGGGCGTCCCGGCGTCGGTCGTCACCGCGTCCACGACGCCGGTCTCGCGGGCGGCCCACAGGAGGGTGAGTGCCTCCGGCGGGAGGTCGGTGGTGTCTCGGGTCGGCATGGATGGGTGGTCGGATGGCTGGGACTAAACGTTGTCTCGACTCCGAGACGTCTCTGAGAACTCTGGGTGTTCGGTCGTGGATCGCTCGGTCGGATCGGGCGATGACGGGGGGTGAAAGAGTCCAGACGACCTGTTTTCTGTGGAGTGGGTCGCGGACGACGAGGGGTGAAAGCCCCCGACCGCTCGACCTGCCGCGACTTGGTGCGCTCCTCAGTCGGTAGAGCCAGCAAGCTGGCTCTCCCTCCCTGTGGTGCTAGCCGGCGTCGGGGGAGGGGTCGAGCGGTCGGCCCCTTTCAGTCCCGCCCGATGGATTCTGCGAGGACTCATGCAACGCCCGGTGGACCAGTCGGTTTCAGCGTGAGCGCCTACCTGCGACCGTCGGCGCGAGCTGAACTCGCGCCAGCCCACTCGACTGGTGAGTGTGATGTGGATCGAACCTTCGGATCGGGTGTCGCGGTAGCAGTCGGCGCGCGCGACTTGACGCGTGCGAGGGAGGTCTGCGGGCGGTGCTGAGAGCAGACCGAGGCTGGGGAGGGTCGAGGTGCTGTCGCGGTCTGCGGTGCGGTTCCTCGCGCTAGCACGAGTAGCGTTGCTGATGCGGTCGCGGCCTGTGGCGCGGTCGCGGTCGAATAGTCCGTTTGCACCGGATCGAGTAGCGGTGCTGGTGCTGTCGTGGTCGGGGTCGCTGTTGCTGTCGTACTCTGAGTCGCAGTAGAGGTACCGAGTCTGTCACGATCACAGTTGACCGTCGCAACTAGAACGACACACCCACCAGCCGATTCCGCTTACGACTCCCGTCCTCTCGCCGTCATCTCCACCGCCTCCTGCGGGTGCATCGTCAGCGAGCCACGCAGGTCCAACTCGTCGTCCCGCGCGTAGTCCAGCGAGAACTGCTGAGCCACGGTGCCGAGGATCAGTTTCCCCTCCATCAGCGACAACTGCTTGCCGATGCAGTGGCGCGGGCCCCCGCCGAACGGGAAGAAGGAGAAGCGCGGGCGCTCGCTCCGGCGCTCCGGGTCCCAGCGACTCGGGTCGAACGTCTCCGGGTCGTCGTAGAAGCGCGGCGACCGGTGGGTCACCCACTGCGAGAGCAGGAGCATCGAGCCCTCCGGGATGCGGTAGCCGCCGAGTTTCACGTCCGTCTTCGGTTCCCGGAACAGCATGTACACCGGCGGGTAGATGCGCATCGCCTCCAGCATCACCTGCTCGGTGTACTGCAGGTCCCGCAGGTCCTCGGTCGTCGGGGTGCGCCCGCCGAGCACCTCGTCCAGTTCCGCGTGGAGTTTCGCCTCGACCTCGGGGTTCTGCGAGAGCAGGTACCACGTGTACGTCAGCGTCAGCGCGGTCGTGTCGTGGCCCGCCAACAGCATCGTGATCATCTCGTCGCGCAGTTCCCGTTCGGTCTGCTCGCCGCGACCCTGCGCCCGGAGGAGGATCGACAGCAGATCCATCGGCGGTTCGCCCTCGCCGGCCGGGTTGCCCTCGGTCCCGCGTCGCTCGGCGACGATGTCGTCGACGATGCTCTCCAGGGTGTCGACCGCCTCGTAGAACTCGCGGTTCTCGCGGGTCGGCACCCAGTTCGGGATCAAAAAGCGCCGGGGGTCCGGTTCGAAGCGGGCACCGAGCGGTTCGAGACACTCCTGGACCGTCGTGGTGCGCTCGTCGTCCAGTTCGACGCCGAGCATCACGTCGACGATGATCCGCAGGGTGAGGCGGGCCATCTCGTACTGCACGTCGAACGTCTCGCCGGCCTCCCAGCCGTCGAGCATCGCCGAGACGTAGTCCGTCATCGTCTCGTCGAAGCCGCCGAGTCGCTGCATCCGGAAGGCGGGGTTGGCGAGGTCGCGCTGTTTGCGCCACTGGTCGCCGTCGCTGAGCAGGAGGCCGTCGCCCAGCAGGTCGTCCATCGCGTCGTCGAGTTTGGGCTTCCGGTACTGGCTCGCCTCGGAGACCAGCACGCGTTCGATGTCGGCCGGGTTCGTCAGGAGGAACGTCTCGTTGGGGCCGAGGTCGAACCGCACCACGTCGCCGTAGGCGTCGGCACACGAGCGGAGGAAGGAGAACGGGTCGCGGGCGAATCGCTGACTCGTCCCGAACAGGGGCACGCCCTTCGGTCCGGGGGGCTGCGTTGACATGAAACCAGTGTAAGGGATGGTGCAGTATCAAAGGTTCGCCCGGTCGCGGGGGTGTGCTCGAATCGCCTCCAGTGGGCCGTGACCCGGCGTCACACACCGCCGACCGTTCCGAAGTGCTTAACCCCGACGCCGGGGTACGACCGATAACTCGCTGGCGGACGGGCTCCAGCGGGCACCCGCGAACGCGGGACGAAATGTGGGCTTCACGGCCTGAATCGCAAGCGCCCGTGGTGACCAACCATGGCACGAAGCTTCTACTCACACATCAAGGACGCGTGGCGGAACCCCGGCGACGGGCAACTCGCCGAACTGCAGTGGCAACGAAAACAGGACTGGCGCAAGCAGGGCGCCATCGAGCGCATCGAGCGCCCGACCCGCCTCGACAAGGCCCGGGAACTCGGCTACAAGGCCAAGCAGGGCATCGTCGTGGTCCGTGTCTCGGTCCGAAAGGGCACGGCGCGGAAACAGCGCTTCAAGGCCGGTCGCCGGTCGAAGCGACAGGGTGTCAACCGCATCTCCCGCCGGAAGTCGATCCAGCGCATCGCGGAGGAGCGCGCCGCCCGGAAGTACCGGAACCTGCGCGTGCTCAACTCCTACTGGGTCGGTGAAGACGGCTCCCAGAAGTGGCACGAGATCATCCTCGTCGATCCGAACCACCCGGCCATCGAGAACGACGACGACCTCAACTGGATCTGCGACAACAGCCACAAGGGGCGCGCGTTCCGCGGCCTGACGAACGCCGGCACGTCGAACCGCGGCCAGACGACGAAGGGCAAGGGGACGGAGCACACCCGGCCCAGCATCCAGAGCGGCACGACGCGCGGCAAGTAAGTCGCTGTATCGTCGACTGCGATCCGAGTCCGACTTTTTCGACGGTGACGTGATCGGGAGTGACGACCGAATCGAGAGGGCCGGAACAGCGACGAGTACCACACCGCCACCCGCGACAGCACCGCACCTCGTCCTCCCCAGCCTCGGGTTCCTCTCGGCACCGCCCGGAACCCTCCCTCGCGCACGTCCCTCGCGCGCGCCGACCGCAACGGCGACGATCACATCGAACCGTAGTTCACGACAAAATCGCCAGTCGAGCGGGGTGGCGCGACATCTCACCGGGATGCACCCGGTTCGGGTGCCACACCTCGGCGGCGTGAGGCCGCCTCGGGCACCACACCTCGCCGCCGTAAGGTCGCCTCGGGTACCACACCTCGCCGCCGTGAGGCCACCTCGGGCACGCCGACGGTCGCAAGGAGGCCATCGCTGATCCGACTGGTCCACCGGGAGGTGCGTGCGCTTTCACAGACGACACCGCGTGTGACTGAACGGGGCCGATCGCTCGATCCACCTCTCGACGCCGGTATAGCATGGCGAGACCCTGGTCTCGCCGGCAGACGGGCGAGGCTTAGTTCGCCCGTCAGCACCGCAGAGAGAGAGAGCGAGCAGTTGGGGACTTTCACCCCTCGTCGTCACCGACCAACTCGACAGAAGTCACATCGACCGACGACCTCCACCTTTCGTCACCATCGACCACCGAGCCAGCATTCACACCGACGAGAGCCAGCCACCCCGCACCATCCACGTAGCCACCAGCCACCGGCGACACCGATAAACGGCCGCAACCCGTGGTAACGATAACACATGAACCGGGTCCTCGCAGTCGTCTTCACACTCCTCCTCTGCGTGCCGACCGGCGCGGTCGCGGTGCCCGACGCCCGACTCACCGTCTCCGACGTGACCGTCAGTCCCGACTCACCCGTCGTCGGCGAGACCATCACCGTCTCCGCGACCGTGCAGAACTCCGCCGGCAGTGACTCACCGGCCCAGATCAAGCGCGTCGAACTCCGGGACGCGAACGGGGATCGACTCACACGCGCGAACAACCTCGGCTCGCTGTCGGGCGGCGACAGCCTGACCGTCCCGCTGACCGTCTCCTTCGACGACCCCGGCACGCGGGACCTCCAACTGCGGGTCGTCGCCGAGGACGCCGACGGCGACGAGGTGACGCTCACCCGGCCGGTGCCGGTCGCAGTCGAGACCGCCAGCCCGCAGGCCGAGATCACCGTCGCCGATCCCGCCGTGGACTCGCCGACCCGCGTGGCCGTCGAACTGTCGAACCCCGCCGCGACGGCGGTCCGGAATCTGGAAGTCACGTTCGCCGACTCGCTGGGCGCGCCGACGGTCGACCGCAGGGTCGTCCCGCAACTCGACGCCGGCGAGACGACCGTGGTGAACCTGACGACCGTCCCGGCCGACTCGGGCACCCAGCGACTCGAAGTGAACGTCTCCTTCACCGGCGCGTCCGGCACCGAGCAGGTGCGGACCGTCGGCCGGACCGTCGACGTCGAACCCTACCGCGACGACCTCGGTCTCTCCGTCTCGCGTGTCCAACCCGAGGAGCAAGATGCCGGCGTGGCCGGCGGTGCCGGTGGCCTCGCGGGCTTACTCGGCGGCGCGGCCGGCGGTGCCGGCGGCGGCCAGTTGACACAGGGCGGGAGCGAGGAGGCCGACCCGACCGGCCGCGTCGCGGTGGAAGTCACCAACTTCGGGAGCGTCGTGGCCGACGACGTGGTCGTCACGCCCGTCGCCGGCAACCGGACGCTCCCGCGCGTGGTCCTCGGCGACCGACTCGCACCCGGCGAGTCCGGGACGGTCGAAGTCGATCTGAGCGAAGTCAGGGACAGAACCGCCGTCGAGTTCCGCGTCGACTACCGGGCCGGCGTCCGCGACAGCAGGACGACCGCGACCTACGACTGGCGACCGGCGGTCGCCGAGTTGACCGTCACCGACCTCGACGTGACCGTCGGCGAAGACGGAGAGGTTCGGATCACCGGCAACGCCGCGAACGTCGGCGACGGCGAGGCGACCGGCGTGGTCGTCTCGGTCGTCCCGAGCGAGGGCGTCAGTCCGGCGTACCCCCAGCGCGACTACTTCGCGGGGACAATCGCCGGGAGCGACTTCGCGCCCTTCGACCTGACCGCAGAGGTCACAGACGGCGTCGAGTCGGTGACGGTCCGCATCACCTACCGGACCGACGGCGTGCCCGTCACCCGCGAGATCGCGGTCCCGGTCCCGAGCGACGACGGCGGTGGCGGCGCACTCGCCAGTCTCGGCGGCGCGACCACTGCCGGCGTCCCGGCCGGTGTCGTCCTCGTCGGCCTGTTGGCGGTCGGTCTCGTCGGTGCCGGGACGCTCGTCCGAGGACGGCGTGGCGACGACCACGACACCGAGCGCCCGGGTCGGCCGGGTGACGGCGACAGTCGACGCAGATGAGCGACGACGAGCGATCCCGGGGCGGCGACGACCACACCCGACGCGACGGCGGCGAGTCCACGGGGTCGGGGGCCGGCCACGGCGGATCGTCGGGCGGGGGGACCGGGCGGCCGAACCCGGTACCGGGATCGAGCGCGAGCGACGGGACCGGCAGTCGCGTCTCGTCGCGCCGACGCCGACTGATCGAGCGCATCGACGACGCGGTGCCGGAGTTGTTCTTCGCCAGACGCACGTTCGACCGGAATCGCTTGCGGGCCGGTCTCGCGGCGCTCGGCATCGTCATCGGCGTGTTCGCCATCGCCACGCTCGGCATCCTGGGCAGCGTCCTCCAACTGACCGCCAGCGACGCACTCGGCGACCTCGGCAACCAGGTGATCGTCAGCCCGAACCAAGACGCCGGTGCCGAGACGCTCGATCCCCGCGCAGTCCAGCAGATCCAGCGCATCGGCGAGGACGCGACCGTGGTCCCGATCATCTCCGGCGGGACGGTGGTTCGACGCGGCGAAGACCGCCAGACGTTCGCCACCGTCTACGGGATGGACCGGCCGGGGGCGCTGTTCACCGCCGGATCGGGCGAACTCCCGGCACGCCACCAGCGCGGAGCCATCGTCGGGAGCGGCGTCGCCGAGGAACTCGGCGTCGAGGTCGGGCGAACGATCACGGTCGAGGGGCGCGACTACCGGGTCATCGCGGTGCTGGCGGCCGACGACTCGATCACGCCGATCCGCCCGGACAACGCCGTCATCCTGCCCGAGAGCGTCTTCGTCGCCGACGGCTACAACCAGGTGATCGTGAACGCCGACTCCGGCACCGAGGCCGGTCGGATCGCCGAACGGATCAGGACCGAAGTGAACGCGCGTGAAGAACGCGTCTCGGTCTTCGAACTCTCGTCGATCATCCGCGAGATCGACCGGTTCTTCGGCCTGCTGAACGCCTTCCTGCTCGCCATCGGTTCCATCTCGCTACTCGTCGCCGGGGTCGCCATCCTCAACGTGATGCTGATGTCGACCACCGAACGCCGCGAGGAGATCGGAGTACTCCGGGCCGTGGGCGTCCAGAAAGAGGACGTCCTCCGACTGATTCTCACCGAGGCGGCCCTGCTCGGTATCGTCGGCGGCGCGGTCGGCGTCCTCCTCAGTGCCGGGGTCGCCCTCGCGCTCTGGCTCGCCATCCCCGAGGTGACACTCTCGACCATCCTCGCGCCCCGGAACGGCGGCTACCTCCTGCTGGGGTTCGGATTCGGTATCGTCGTCAGTGTCCTCAGCGGGGCGTATCCGGCGTGGAAGGCGGCGACCGACCGCCCGGTCGAGGCGTTACGTGGTCAGTAACGATTTATAATCAGGTATTTTCTCTCGGTGAGACTACGTATTCCGGACAGAGGAACCTCGAAACGGCGTAAAGTTTCCAAATGCGACTGGGAAGTCGGAGAGAGTATTCGATTATTCCAGTTCATCCCGCAATTCAACGACAGCTTTTTAAACGACCCTATTCCATTCACGCACATCACTCCCCACGGGGCGTGACATCATATGACGGATGACGACCAATACAGCAGACTACTGAATCGGCGGCGGATGCTTCAGGGCATCGGCGGCGTCGGTATCGCCGGACTAGCCGGCTGTACCGGCGGCGGTGACACCACGAGTACGCCCACGAGTGGTGGCGGCGGCGAAGACACCGAGACCGAGAGCGACACGGAGGAGACGACCTCCGCGCCGAGCGGCGGCTCGCTCCGGATCGCGCTCGTCAAGAGCCCACTGGAGTTCGACCCGATCATCCTGAACGACGTGCCGTCACAGCAGGTCGCACAGAACATCTTCGAGGGGCTGTACGCCTACGACGAGACCACCGGTATCGTGCCGGAACTCGCCACGGGCGAGCCCGAGGTGTCCAACGGCGGCGAGCGCTACGTCGTCGAGATGACGGGTGACGCCACGTTCCACAACGGCGACCCCGTCACGGCCGAAGACGTGAAGTACTCCTTCGAGGCACCGGTGGCCGAGGAGACCGAGAACGCCTCCGAACTGAACATGATCGACTCGATCAGCGTCGTCGACGAGACGACCGTTCAGTTCGACCTCAAGTACCCGTACGGGCCGTTCATGACGGCGCTGACGTGGAGCGTCGTCCCGATGTCGGTCCGCGAGGACGACCCGGACGCGTTCAACACGTCCATGCCGATCGGCTCCGGTCCCTTCGAGTTCGTGGACTGGCAGGAGGGCGAGTTCGTCCAGATCCAGCGGTACGAGGACTACTGGGGCGAACCGAAGGCGAACCTCGAGGAAGTCGAGTTCGTACCGGTCGAGGAGGCGACGACCCGCGTCACCACCCTCCGGAACGGCGAGAACGACGTGATCGAGGAGATCCCGCCACAGCTGTACACCACGGTCGAGGGTATCAGCGACGCGGACATCCAGGAAGTGCCCGGTATCGGCTACTTCTACCTCGCCTTCAACTGCAACGAGGGACCGACGGCGGACCCGCTCGTCCGCGAGGCAGTCGACTACTGCTTCTCGATGGATCAGGCGGTCTCGAACTTCGTCGAGCCGACCGGCGTCCGGCAGTACAGCCCGCTCCCGCGTTCCATCGCGGAAGACTGGAACATGCCGCTCGACGAGTGGGAGGCGATCCCCCACGAGAAGAACATCGACGAGGCACAGGCGCTGTTCGAGGAGGCGGGCGTCTCCACGGACTACAGCTGGCGCATCATCGTGCCCCCGGACGACAAGCGTGAACAGATCGGTATCACGGTGTCGAACGGGCTGCAGGAGGCTGGCTTCGACGCCAGCGTCCAGCGGCTCGACTGGGGTGCGTTCCTGGAGCAGTACGTCTCCGGGAGCGAGGACGACTACAACATGTACACGCTGGGCTGGTCCGGCACGCCCGACCCCGACGCGTTCACCTACTACCTGTTCGGCCGGGACGAGAACACCCTCGGCGTCACGAACGGGACGTTCTACGGGAACAACAGCGAGAACGGCAAGACGGTGAGCGAGAAGTTCATCCAGGCCCGGCAGGTGCCCGAGCGCGCGGAGCGCCAGACGCTGTACCAGGAGGCCATCACCACCCTGCTGGAGGACCGCGCACACCTGCCCGCCTACAACCTCAAGAACAGCTTCGGTGTCAAGAACTACGTCAACGACTTCGCCGAGCACCCGGTGGACAGCTTCCACCTCGTGAGCAATCACAACAACGTCTCGGTGAACCAGTAGACGTACCCCCCTCGACTTTCGATTTATGCACGTGCAACGAGAACTACGGAGCGGCAGACGCGCGCACAGCACCCGGAGGTGGCACTGACAGATGGGTCGGCTCCGCTACACGATCAGTCGGGTCCTGCAGGCGATTCCGGTCCTGTTAGGCGTGGCGACGATCACGTTCTTCCTGACCGACGCCATCCCCGGCGACCCGGTGAGCATCATGCTCGGCCCGTCGCCGAGCGCCCAGCAGGCCGCCGCCATCCGGGCGAAGTTCGGCCTCGACGAACCGTTGTGGGTTCGGTACGTCAACTACCTCGTCGACGTGGCCCGACTGGACCTCGGCCAGAGTCTCTACTACGGCGTCCCGGTGACCGAGAAGATCATGGAGCGCCTGCCGGTGACGATGCTGTTGCTGGTCTCCAGCTTCAGCTTCGCGCTGGCGACGGCGGTTCCGCTCGGCGTCATCTCGGCGAAGCGCCGGAACAAGCCGACCGACCACGTCTCGCGGGTCGTCGCGCTGCTGGGCGTCTCGACGCCCTCCTTCTGGATCGGGCTGATGCTGATCATCATCTTCGCGTTCCAGCTCGACTGGCTCCCGGCGACGAACCTCATCATGCCGTGGGCCGACCCCTCGACCGTCGACGGCGCGTCCTCACAGTTGGACGTGGTCATCACGGCCGGGAAACATCTGATCTTACCGACCATCTCGCTGGGGACACTCCAGATGGCGGCACTGACGCGCATCGAGCGGTCGTCGATGCTCGAGGTGCTGAACGAAGAGTACGTGAAACTGGCGCGAGCCTACGGCGTGAAGGAGACGACCATCCTCCGCCGGCACGCCTTCCGGAACGCACAGCTCCCGCTGATCACGATCATCGGCCTCCAGTTGACCCAGGCGCTCGGCGGCGCGGTGCTGACCGAGACGGTCTTCTCCATCAACGGGATGGGTCGACTGATCATCACCGCCATCCAGAACCAGGACTTCCTCCTGGTGATGGGGACGACGCTGGCCTTCGGGCTGGTGTTCGTCGTCGGCGTGATCGTGACGGACCTGTCGTACGCCTACGTGGACCCCCGCGTCTCCTTCGACGAGAGTGACTGACAATGGCAACTGACACAGCTTCAGAGACGGACGTACTCGGCGGCGAGACCGAGGAGGTCGACAGCGACGTCGAGTCACGGGTCGGATGGCGGTACACCATCTCGCAGGTGCGCCGGGACCCCACCGCACTGGCGGGGCTCGGTATCATCGGCTTCATGACGATCGTGGCGATCATCGGCACCGTCGACGCGGTGCTGTTCGACGTCCTGGCGGAGTTCGCGTTCTTCGCGAACCTCGGGATCGAACAGTACATGATCGCCAAGGCGGTGTGGATCAGTCCGGTCGCAGAGCCGAGCAACGTCCAGATTCTGCGGCCGCCGGTGTACCTGACGAACGAGATCTATCCGAACACGCCGGGGACGTGGGAACACCCGCTCGGCACCGATCACCGTGGTCGGGACGTGCTGGTTCGGCTGTTCTACGGCACCCGGATCGCCATCACGGTCGGTATCGTCTCGACCGGCATCGCGATGATCCTGGGGACGGTCGTCGGGTCGGTCGCCGGCTACTACGGCGGCCTGATCGACGACGCGCTGATGCGCGGGGCGGAGATCCTCTTTGCGATCCCGTTCCTCATCCTCGTCATCGCGTTCATGACGGCGTTCGGCCGGAACCTCACGTTCGCGATGGTCGGCGTCGGGATCGCCACGATTCCGACGTTCGCTCGGCTGATCCGGTCGCGGGTGCTGTCCGTGCGTGAAGAGGACTACATCGAGGCGGCACGGGCCGCCGGCGTGAAAGACCGCAACGTCATCTTCCGCCACGTCATCCCGAACAGCTTCGCGCCGGTGCTGGTGCAGGCGACCCTGCAGGTGGGGATCAACATCCTCATCATCGCCGGGTTGTCGTTCCTCGGCTACGGGGCACAGCCGCCGACCCCCTCGTGGGGACAGATGCTGAGCCGGTCGCGCAACTACATGTTGCCGAACCCGTGGTTCAGTATCTGGCCCGGTATCGCCATCCTCGTGACGGTGGTCGGGTTCAACCTCGTCGGTGACGGGCTGAGAGACGCACTCGATCCACGGATACAGAACTGATGACCGAACCACTACTCGAAATCGAGAACCTGCAGACCCAGTTCTTCACGGAGGAAGGGGTCGTCCGCGCGGTGGACGGCATCAGCCTCACGGTCGAACCGGGTGAGATCGTCGGACTGGTCGGCGAGTCGGGGGCGGGCAAGTCCGTCGCCGCCTCGTCGATCCTCCGACTGGTCGAGGAACCGGGCGAGATCGTCGGCGGCCGCATCTCCTATCAGGGGACGCCACTCGTGGAGTTCGAGGAGGCACCCGACGGGAGCCGACGGCCGACCGACGCGATGCTCTCGAACCGGGAGATGCGCAAGCAGATTCGCGGTCGGGAGATCGCGATCATCTTCCAGGACCCGATGGAGGCGCTGAATCCGGTGTTCACCGTCGGATCCCAGCTGAAAGAGTTCATCGAGATCAACCGCGAGGTGTCCGGCGAGATGGCCAGAGAGATCGCCATCGACATGCTCCGGGAGGTCGGCATCCCCGAACCGAAGAAGCGGTACGACAGCTACCCCCACCAGTTCTCCGGCGGGATGCGCCAGCGCGTGCTGATCGCCATGGCGCTGTCGTGTGAGCCGAACCTCATCATCGCCGACGAGCCGACGACTGCACTCGACGTGACCGTCGAGGGACAGATCATCGACCTCGTGCGCGACCTCCAGGAGAAGTACGACACGAGTTTCATCTGGGTCACCCACGACATGGGTGTCGTCGCCGAGATCTGTGACCGCGTGAACGTCATGTACCTCGGCGAGATCATCGAACAGTCGGCGGTGGACGACCTGTTCTACGACACGAAACACCCCTACACCGAGGCACTGCTCCAGTCGATCCCGCGCCCGGACGAGACGGTCGGACAACTCAACCCGATCACGGGCGTCATGCCGGAGGCGATCAACCCGCCGTCCGGCTGTCGGTTCCACACCCGGTGTCCCGACGCGCGGGAGGTGTGCCAGCGGGCACACCCGGCGTACCAGAACGTCATGTCCGAGGGTCGCGACCACCACGTCTCGTGTGTGAAGTACGAGTCCATCGGCTACGAGGACTCCGACCCGCTGGAGACGGACGCGGCACAGGCGTTCTCCGGCGGCATCGTGGAGTCACGAGGTGAGAGCGATGACTGACGAGGAGACGCTGCTCCGCGTGGATGGGTTGACGAAGCACTTCACACAGGGGAGCGGCTTCGTCGCCAGCCTGTTCGAACAGGAGACCGTGAAGGCCGTCGAGGACGTCTCGTTCGACATCCAGCGCGGCGAGACGCTGGGGCTGGTCGGCGAGTCCGGCTGTGGGAAGTCCACACTCGCCCGGACCATCCTCCGACTGGTCGACCCGACCGACGGGGCGGTCTACTTCAACGGCGAGAACCTCGCGGAACTGTCCGGCGAGCGCCTGCGGGCGACGCGCGAAGACATGCAGATGATCTTCCAGGACCCGCAGTCGAGTCTCGACCCCCGGATGAAGATCGGTCCCATCGTCGAGGAGCCGATGAAGGCACACGGGCTCTACAAGGGCGAACGCGAGTCGCGCGCCCGGATGCTGCTGGAGAAGGTCGGCCTGGACCCACAGCACTACAACCGCTACCCGCACCAGTTCTCCGGCGGCCAGCGCCAGCGGGTGAACCTCGCGCGGGCACTCGCGGTGAATCCGGACTTCATCGTCTGTGACGAACCGGTGTCGGCACTGGACGTGTCGATCCAGGCGCAGGTGCTGAACACGATGCAGGACCTGCAGGAGGAGTTCGGCCTGACGTACCTGTTCATCGCGCACGACCTGAGCGTGATCCGACACATCTCGGATCGCGTGGCGGTGATGTACCTCGGGCAGTTGGTGGAACTCGCGGACAAGACGGAACTGTTCGAGAACCCACAGCACCCCTACACGCAGGCCCTGCTCCAGTCGATTCCGGTGCCGGACCCGCGCTCGACCGGCAAGCGCGGCGTGCTGGAGGGCGACGTGCCCTCGCCGATCGATCCGCCGTCCGGTTGTCGGTTCCGGACGCGGTGTCCGAAGCTGATCGCGCCGCCGGAGTACGACCTGACCGAACAGGAGTGGTCGGCCGTCCGGGAGTTCATGCGGGCGGTGGACCGCCGGACGTTCGAGGCGACCGACGGGGAGGCGGTCCGGGCCGAGTTCTTCCCGGACGGGACGCCGAGCGGCGAGGCCGGCGACCTCGTCGAGGACGCCATCGCCGGCGTGCTCACGGACGACTGGGACGCGGCGGCGACCGAACTGCTCGACGCCTTCGCCGAGCAGAGCATCTGTGCGAAGGAGAAGCCGGACTACGAGGTGACGCCCGAACACGGGTCGAACCAGCACTACGCGGCCTGTCACCTCCACCACACGGGCGTCGCGGGCGAGGCACCACAGTCGGTGCCGAGTGTCGGCGACGACGAGGGTGACGCGGGCGTGGCGGCCGACGACTGATCGCCGGTCGACCGCGTCACCGCAGAACGGTACGTCTCTTCAGCCGATCCGGATCAGGACGCTGTCTTCCGGGCGTGGCGGGTCGACCGCGACGAACGCGCCGACCTCGTAGGTCCCGCGTTCGGGCGTCTCCCACGTCGTGCGGTCGCCGACGCGTTTGAACCGGCCGGACCACTCGTGACGCAGGACCTTCTCCTCGCCGGCGCGGAAGGTGAGTGTGCCCGGCGAGTCGCCCTCGTAGCGGGACTCGTCGCTGGCTTCGAGTTCGCCGTCGACGGTCCAACCCCAGAGGCGTCTGCCGGGCGTGGCGACGCTGATCGGCACGGGGAGTTTGTTCCGGATGGTGACGGTCAACTCGACGGGTTCGCCGAGTCGGTAACGGTCCTTGTCGGTCTCGACGGTGACGGCGAGTGCCCGGCGAGCGAGCGACTGCGGGACGAACTTGCCGACGGCGTCCGCGATGACGTAGCGCGTGTCGTCGAAGCCGTAGCGTTCCTCGCGCATCGCGTCCTCGGCACCTCGCGGCATGGCTACCGTGTAGGGGAGAGGGGGGCTTTCCTCTGTCGGTCGGTCTCGCCTCACGCTCCGCACTGCCCGTGACGCTCCCTCGCGCGCGGATCTCGATCGGCGCACACGTCACGCTCGGCGGGTTCGAGGGCCGAAAGAAGAACGACAGCCAGCGTTCAGGCGATCTGCTCGTCGTAGAGATCCATCGCGTGTTCGATGGCGTCCATCGCGGCCTGCTTGTCCTCCCACCCGAGCGTCTCGACTTCCTTGCCGGCCTCGAGGTTCTTGTACGTCTCGAAGAACTCCTCGATCTCGGCGGTCTGCTGGGTCGTCAGATCGTCCAGATCCTGGACGTGGTCGAAGCGCGGGTCCTCGGTCGGGACGGCGATGACCTTGTCGTCCTGTTCGCCGTCGTCGTCCATCTTCATCATGGCGACCGGGCGCGCCTCGATGATACACCCGGGGAACGTCTGGTCTTCGACGAGCACCAGCACGTCGAAGGGGTCCTCGTCGTCGTAGTACGACTGCGGGATGAAGCCGTAGTCCGACGGGTAGTGGACGTTCGAGTGGAGCACGCGGTCGAGGACGACGCCGGGCACGTCCTTGTCGTACTCGTACTTGTTCCGCTCGCCTTTCAGACACTCGACGACAGCGTAGATCTCCTCCGGCGGGTTCGGGCCGGGTTCGAGGTCTTCCCAGAGGTTCGTCATGCGTCCGCAGGTTCTGCGAAACGCGGCAAAGGCCTTTCGCATCCGATCTCCACCCCCGTCCGGCGACCGGCACGCAGTGTCCACGAGAGCCACCACGCCACCCACCCCCGACTGTCGATCCGAACCCGAATCCGGAGTGTCGCCGAACGACTGGACAGCCAAAAAGTACTTTTGGTTAGAAGCACAACGAAAGTCTACGAAAGGAACAGGGCGCAACGTGTGACCGATGCCGTCACACGCGGCGAGTGAGAAACTCGGACTGCATTTACACGTATGTCTGGAAAATAGCCTTCTAAGACGCGTTTTCGGCTAATTCGTATTGCGGAAACATGCGATGAGTTGAGAAGGGTTAAATATCCGGGTGACATTCACCTACGTATGTCAGAGGCACAAACAATCACTGACACACCGGGCATCGCGCGGGACCTCACCGCGTTCCAACAGAACATCCTCGTCATCCTCGCCGAGGAGCCGATGTACGGACTGGCGATCAAACGCCGTCTCGAATCGTACTACGGAACGGAGGTCAACCACGGGAGACTCTACCCCAACCTCGACGACCTCGTCGAGATGGGACTCGTCGAGAAGAGCGAACTCGACAAGCGGACGAACCAGTACGAACTGACCGACTCCGGGCGTGACGTGGTCCTCGACCGGTTCGACTGGATGCTCTCGAAGTACGTCACGGGCGACGACCGGGCAGACGACGTCCGCGAACTCATCGACGGTCACCTGTAACGCCGGGCACCTCAGCGTCGGCCGTCTCGAACAGGAGTCGCAGCGACTCCTCGATCACCGCTTTCTGTTCTGCACTGGGCCACGCGTTGCGCGGATAGTACTCGGTCAGGAACTCCTCGACCGCATCGGCTCTGATCGCGTCGACCCGTTTGGCGTAGTGGTTCCCCGCGAAGTCCGCGAAGACGCGGGCGTTCGCGGCGTGAACGGGCCCGTGATCCCGTTCGACGGCCGCGACCAACTCGGCGTTGTGTCGTTCGACGTCGTCCCACGCCTCCGGGTCGCCGGGACCGGACAGTGACACCTCGACTGCCCGGTCCGTGTCCTCGATCCGGTCGAACTGGACCGTGCCGTCGTCGAGCCACTCCTCGGGATGCAAGACGAGCGTGTCGTCTGCGTCCCGGACGCGGGCCCGGAACTCGTGGGCCGCGAGTATCGCTTCGCGTCTGTCCTCGTAGAGGGTCGCCTCCTCGGCTTCTGTCGCCTGTCGGGCGAGTCGTGTCAGTCGTTCCGCCTCGTCGACGATGTCGTCGGGAAGTTCAGCCATCGAGTGCCTCGTTTGCCAGTTCGTCCGCGTGTCGGTTCGCGTCTCGCGGGACGTGCTGCAGCGACCAGCGGTCGAAGCCGGTCAGCAGTTCCCGGACACGGACTCGGTACTCCCGGAGGTCGGGGTCGTTGGTGTTCCACTCGCCCCGAACCTGTTTCACGATCAACTCGGAGTCGCCCCGGACGTCGATCTCGTCGAACCCCAGGTCGCGGACGGCTTCCAGCGCGCGGATCAACGCCTCGTACTCCGCTTTGTTGTTCGTCGTCGTGCCGATGCGCTCGCCGCCGTCGGCGACGATGCCGTCGCTGGTGACGACCGCCCACCCGACCGACGCCGGGCCGGGGTTGCCGCGGCTCGCGCCGTCGAAGTAGACGTGGGCACGGCCACCGCCGCCGTCCCGCAGGACGAGGGCGATGTCGTCGGGGGTCGCCCCCTGCACGACGACCTTCCCGTCGTAGGCGACGGCGGTCGCGTCGCCCCGCGAGGCGCGCCACAGTTCGTGGTCGGTGTTGCCCGACTCGACCGTGACACCCGCCTCGCGGAGCCGATCTGCCGCCTCCTCGGGGTCGCACTCCACCGTGGGCATACTCGCCACTCGGGACCGCCCGGTAAAAACGGGAGCGATCCGCCGACGGGGCCGATCCTGTGGCCCACGAGAAAACGGGTTCTCAGCGAAAGGTGTCGGAGACTCACCAAGAATTTAAGTGGCTGTCGAAGACTAGTATAAAAATGCGATGACACGGCCCACCCGCCAGCGGGAGCGAGAGCGTGACACGAAGTCAAAGGGAGAGGCGGAGCAGGAGGGTGTGCGGGAGTGTCCCGAATGTGCCTCCAACAATCTCGTCAAGAGTTCCGACCGGGGAGAGATCGTCTGTGAGGACTGTGGTCTCGTCGTCGAAGAAGAGCAGATCGACCCCGGTCCCGAGTGGCGGGCGTTCAACCACTCCGAACGCCAAGAGAAGTCTCGGGTCGGTGCGCCGACGACCCAGACGATGCACGACAAGGGGTTGACGACGACGATCGACTGGAAGGACAAAGACGCCTACGGACGGTCTATCTCCTCGAAGAAACGAAGTCAGATGCATCGACTGCGCAAGTGGCAGGAGCGCATTCGGACGAAAGACGCCGGCGAGCGCAACTTGCAGTTCGCCTTGAGCGAGATCGACCGCATGGCCTCGGCGCTCGGGGTTCCTCGGTCGGTACGCGAAGTGGCGTCGGTCATCTACCGGCGCGCACTCGACGAGGACCTGATTCGCGGGCGGTCCATCGAAGGTGTCGCCACCAGCGCGCTGTACGCGGCCTGCCGGAAGGAGGGCATCCCGCGTTCGCTCGAGGAGATTTCGGAGGTCTCGCGCGTCGAGCGCAAGGAGATCGGTCGGACCTATCGCTACATCTCACAGGAACTCGGCTTGGAGATGAAGCCGGTCGATCCGAAGAAGTACGTGCCGCGATTCTGCTCGGAACTCGATCTCTCCGAGGAGGTCCAGTCGAAGGCCAACGAGATCATCGAGACGACCGCAGAGGAGGGACTGCTCTCGGGCAAGTCGCCGACCGGCTACGCGGCCGCGGCCATCTACGCCGCCTCCCTGCTGTGCAACGAGAAGAAGACCCAGCGAGAGGTCGCCGACGTGGCGCAGGTGACCGAGGTCACCATCCGCAATCGGTATCAAGAGCAGATCGAAGCGATGGGCATCCACAGCTAACTCGGCGTCTCTCGACCCGCCTCGGAGTCGCGTCGGCGGCCACGCGATTCGACAGTGCCACCTGAACCTTCTTCTGTGAAGCCGCGACCACCGACGGGGTGGACTGAGCCGTCACGGACCGACAGCGACTGTGCGACGCCGCGGTCCGTGTGTCTCGCGTCTGGTGCCGACGAGACGTGGGCATCGCCGTCTGCACGCCGGTCACCGACACTCGCCGGGCGTCGCCTGCTCGCTCACTCCGATCCGTCCAGCGACTGCACTCGGATCGACGACTCAACATTCAAGCCCGTCGGGCACCGTCTCTCGACAGATGCGGCTCGACGACTACATCGACATCGAGACGGACGAGCGCGCCGAGCGCCGCCGCCTCGCCGCGGAGAAATCCTACGAGGTGCTGGACTACCTCGACGACTTCGAGCGGCGTTTCTCCGAGCGCGTGTCGGGCGACGCGCTGGTCGGGAGCGTCTCGCCGTCGATCTTCGTCGGGCGGTCGAACTACCCGAACGTCTCGACGGGCATCCTCTCGCCGGTCGGCCACGAGGACGACGCCGCCAGCTTCGAGACGAGTGCCGAGTGGTACGACGCGGGACTCGCTATCGAGGACGTGTTCCAGCGTCGGACCTCCCTGCTCAACTCGAACCGGTCGGTCGGCGACGTGCAGGTCCACGACGCGTGGGACGGCTTTCTCGGGACCCAGCGCGAGGTCGCCATCGCGGACCGCCCGGTCGGTGTCGAGATCGGACTGAACGGGACGCCCGACCTCGACTTCGGCGTGGACGACGTGGCGACCCCGACCGGTCCCCGGGCCAGCGCCCGCTCTGCGGCCCTGACGGAGAACCCGCACGTTCCACAGCCGGTCAAGAAGACGCTGGAGGACGACGACTGGAACGCACAGGGGGCGATGACCTACCTCTACCGGCGGGACTTCGACGTGTACGAGATCAACACGATCCTCTCTGCGGGCGCACTCGGCCAGTCGGACCAGCGCCGACTCGTCCCGACGCGCTGGTCGATCACCGCCGTCGACGACACGGTCGGACAGTATCTCCGAGGGACGATCCGGGACGCCCCGAGTGTCGACTCCGTGCAGGTGTGGCACAACACCTACCTCGGGAACGCCTTCTGGGTGATCCTCGCGCCCGGCCAGTGGGAGTTCGAGTTGGTCGAACTGAAAGCACCGGGGAGCATCTGGAACCCGGCCCCCGAGCAGGGTGTCGCGGTCTCGTCGGACTACGAGGGGTACGAGGGCCGGACGGGCTACGTCGAGGAGACGGCCGGGGCGTACTACGCCGCCCGACTCGCCGCGCTCGAACACCTCTCCGAGATCGGTCGGCAGGCGAAGGTACTCGTCCTGCGGCACGTCTCCGACGACTACTGGGGCCCGGTCGGCGTCTGGCAGATTCGGGAGAACGTCCGCAACGCGACGACGGGCGACCACGGCGAGGCGGAGACGTTTCGGGAGGCCGTGACCGGCGTGACCGAGCAGTTGCCGGTCTCGCTGGGCCGACTCCGCCGGAAGTCGGAGATGGTCGCCGGCCTGCAGGCGAACCTGACGGACTTTCTCGGCGGCGACTGATCGGCCACCGGGCGATGGGGCAGAAGGACTTTTGCTCGGTCGCGTCGAGTCACCGATATGATCGTCCTCCAACCCGTCCCGCTGTTTCCTGGGTTGCCCGGCGGCGTCGAACTGCTGATCGTCCTCCTGATTCAACTGCTGATCTTCGGCGTGCTGGTGGCACTCGCCGCAGTCGGCGCGGCGAAACTCCTCAAACGAGGCGGGAGCGACGACGCGGCCGAGCGCATTGCCGAGTTAGAACAGAAGGTCGAACGATTGGAGCAGGAACGGGAGAACTGAGTCGCAGGCGGTCGGACGCGTGCTGGTGATTCGGGGGCGTCCAGCGTCTCAGACGGAGTCGAGGTTGCCGTAGGCCTCCTCGACGAGGACGCCCGTGTCTGCGATGATGTCGGCCATCGTCTCGTCGTCGGGAGCCATTCCGGCCAATCGCGCGATCCGCATGATGGAGACGTGGTAGACGGTCTGGACGCCCGGTTCCTCCTGCCAGATCACGACGTTACAGGGGAACAGTCCGCCGATCCGGTTGTCGCTGGCGTCGAGTGCCCGGTCGGCCATCGTGGGATTGCACGCACCCAACACGTAGTAGGGGTCCCGGTCGGCACCGATCTTCTCGTTGAGCATCTCCGAGGGCGAGAACTCGGTGGCGACGCCGAACCCGGCGTCGGTGAACGCCTCTCGGACGTGTTCGACTGCCTCTTCGTGGTCCATGTGGAGCGTCGCGCGCTTCTCGCCGATGTCTGCCGGGTCGAGTTCCGTGGGGTCGATTGGGAGCACCATGCACGACTGGTTGGGGCGGCGGCGTCGAAAAGGTGCCGACTTGCTGGTCGCCCGGAGACGGTGGACGGGACTCGCGAGGAGAGTCGGGACCCCCGTCGGTCGTGCTCGGTATCGGGGCGGCGCTCAGTCGTCGTCGGTGCTCGGGGTCGGGTCGTCTGCCGGTGGTTCGTCGCGGTCTTCGAGCAGGAGTCCGGCGAGTCCCATCGCGACCATCCCGAGTCCGACCGCGCGCGTCTGTCGGACGTACCACGGCCTGGCTTCGAGGTCGTCGGCCCCCTCGAAGTGCAGTCCGAGCAGTCGTTTCGTGACCGCGACCCCCGCCTTCGGGGCGACCGCACTGAGTAGTCCTTGGAGGGCGACACTCGCGTAGCCGAATCGGCGCAGTTTCTGCAACATCCGTGATCACGGACCGTTAGAACTCCACGGGCAAGAACGGTCGGCCGCGATGTTGCGGTCGCCGACTACTCACTCGGGGTCCGGAACGTACGCCGATCCGACGCGCAGGTCCAGCGAGTTCGGTTCGGCAAAGAGGAGGAGTTCTTCGTGGGTCGTCACCTCGCCGTCGCGACTGAAGGTGATCGGCCCGTCGTCGCTCGCGATCCGGAGTTCGCTCGTCCGGAAGTGTTCCACGCCGTCCGTCTGCTGGCCGAGCAGTCGGTGTGCGACCCCTTCGGCGACGAGGTTCTGGGGCGGCATCTCCTCGACGACCGCCACGTCGAACAGACCGTCCTCCATGTTCGCCTGGCCGCCCTTCTCGACGAACTTCCGGGCGTTCCCGATCAGGACACACAGCGCCTCGCCGGACCACGCCTCGGTCACGCCGTCCTGGCGGTCTTCCAGCGTGACGGTCAGCCCGTCGAACTGGAGCGCCTCCTGTGCCCCGGTCAACAGGAAGGCGAGCGTGCCGAACCGCTCCTTGAGGTCGCCGCCGGTGGAGACGCTGGCGTCGGCGGGCAGGCCGGCGATACAGGAGACGACGAAGGGCTGTTCGTCGGCCATCCCGATGTCCACCCGGCGCACGTCGCCGGTGTCGGCGACCTCGATGCCGTGTTCGATGTCGCGGATGCCGACGTTCTCGGCCAGCAGGTTGGCGGTGCCGGCCGGGATCACGCTGAGTGTCACGTCCGCCACGTGCTCGGCGGCCGCGAGTCCTCGCAGTGCCTCGTTGATCGTACCGTCGCCGCCACAGACCGCCAGTTCGGAGACCTCGTCGAAACCGGCCTCCATCGCGAGACGGACCGCGTCCTCCGGCCCACTGGTCTCGAGGACCTCGAAACCGCGCGCGTCCAGCAGTCGCGTGACCCACTGGGCGTGGTCACCCGTCCCGCTGACGGGGTTCAGGATACAGCGACGGGAGCCGACGTTCATGCGAACGTCGTTCGCCCCCGAGGGGCTTAGTTCGGCCGGACGCGGACGCCGAGGGTCCGGCCGGCCACCACGTGCCACGAGTACTGCACCGACACGCCAAAGTGTCTTGACAACATACCACACACTATGGATCTCTGGGGATGGCTCGCCGTCTACGTGGTCGGCCTGACCCTGCTCCAGTTCCTACTCTACCGGTTCGTCCGGGACGGCGAGGGCGGCGTCGGGAGCGACTACCTCGACGACGGCACCGCCGAGAGCGACCACGGGAGCAGACAGCGAGTCCGATCCGGCCAGCGCGGCCGGTCCGGCGCTCCGTCGGGCGACCCGCCACGCGACCAGCGCGGTCGACACGAACGCCCACGCGACGACCGGGCCGACCCACCTGCCGGCCCGCGATTCGAGTCCCGACGACCGCAGCCCGTCGAGACGACAGACGGGGGGCGCATCTGCCCGCACTGCGGGACCGAGAACCACGACCCGGAGGGCACCTACCGCTACTGTGAGCACTGCGTCCAGCCGATGTGAGCCGTCGCCCTCCTCGGCCGACGTGAGGTGAGTCTCTTTTCACGGCTGGCGGCGTAGTCCGACCGTGCGAGCCATCGCCATCAACGTCGCCGCGAACACCAACCTGCCGGGGTTCCGGGGGCCGATCTACCCCGACGGCTCCTTCGAGTACGTGCCGATCCCCGAACGCGAACCGACCGGCGAGCAGGTGCCGACCTACGCCGACCTGGACCTCCGACTGCCGATCCCCGACGACGTGGCCGACACGCCGGTCCACCTCGACCCGGAGTTCGCCGGGTACGCCGACTGCGACCGCTACACCTACGGCGACGAACACGGGGTCAAGGCCGGGCCGCTCTCAGACCTCGACGCGGGCGACTACCTGTTCTTCTACGCCACGCTCTCGACGCACGACTGGCCCGATGGAGCGGAATCGACAGACGACACCGGACCGGCCGACGACCGACTCGACTGGATCGCGCCCGACTGGGGGGCGTACCTGATCGGTCACTTCCGGGTCCGACGCGCGATCACCGGCGAGCAGTACCACGATCTCCCGGCCGGCGAGCAGTCTGTCTTCGCCTCGAACGCGCACGTCCGGCGGGCCGACTTCGACGCGAAGGTGCTCGTCGAGGGAGACGACGGCTCCCGCCTGTACGACTGCGCCGTCCCGCTGTCGTCGCCCGACGCGGGCGCGACCGCGAACCGCCTCGTGACCGATCTGTCGAACGACTCCGGGAAGGGACCGTGGTGGCGACGCCGGTTCTGGTACGACGGCGAGGCGACCCGTGAAATTCTCGATCTGTCGGATTCCGGGGCGGAAAATCGGACGTAGCACAGCTTTAAGCCGTCAGCGAACCAATATACTTCGATCATGGCGAGTACGACTTCCAGCGACAGGTACACCCGGATCGAGCGACGCACGATCGCCGGACAGGAGGCGAGAGTCGGCACCGATCCCGAGGAGATCAGAGTCGAGTGGCGACCGGGCCGGGCGGTCTACCACCGGGTCCGCGTGGGCGACCTGATCAAAGACGCCGACAGCGACGTCTCCTCGCCCCGTATCGACGAGTGGCGCGTGACCGAGATCACCGCAGACCGCGTCGTGGGCGAGGACACGAAGACGGGCGAGGCCCGCGAGTGGGACCGCGAGGTACTGGAGCGCGGCCTCGTGATCGGCAACTACGCGACGAACCTCAGCGACTTCGAACTCGTCACCGCCTACCCGGTCGGCAGTTGGGCCGACTACGGGACCGACGAGGGCGACGAGTACGCCTACCACGGCCGGCCGTACCTCACCGTCGTCGCGTACGGCGACAACGGCCAGAAGTACGGTCGCCGGTACCGCTTCGTCGAGGACGGCAACGACACCGACCTCGAACTGTGGGAGGAGGACATGAAGACCGAACGTATCGGCGACGAGATGCGGGCCAGACTGGACGAGGTGGTCAAGGCGGCGCTGACCAGCGACGGCTACCGACTGGTGTGAGCGTCGCGGTCACGGTCGCGGTCGCGGTCGCGCCCATCGGCGGTCTGCCGACCGCGATCGACCTCGCCGCGAGCAGACGATGACGCGCGTCTGACGCACACTTATCGCGGTTCCGACATCAGAGAGTCGTATGCACCGGGAACCCACGGATTCGGACGTGTCACGCCGACAGATGATCGGCGGGGCGGCGGCGGTCGGCGTCGGCCTGCTGGCCGGCTGTCTCGGCGACGACGGTGAGGGCGGAAACCAACTGGACGGCGGTGACAGTGTCGGTGGCTCCGACTCCCGACTCGCGTACGTCCGGGTGGCCAACTGGGACGCCGTGAGCCACACGTTTCACGTTCTCGTCGAACGAGACGGCGACATCGTCCACTGGTCGTCACACGAGTTGGACGGGAAGGGCAGTGAGATTCCGACCGAGACGGTCGACACCTCGTGGGCCGACCAGGCTGGAAGCTTCGTCATCAGCGTCCGCGTCGACGACAGCGAGGAGTGGAAGACCTTCGACGTGGCCGGTCGGGACGGCGACTGTTACGGTGTCGAGGCGCGGGTGACCGACGACGGCGGGCAGGGACTGTGGTACGAGGAGAACCCGGACTCCTGTACCGCCGAGGAGATGACGAGCGACGGCTGAGCCGCCTCTGACGGAGTGGCGTCGATAGCCTGCGCCCTCCGGGAATTGAACCGAAGTGAGACGTGCTCGCCCCCGCCGGTCGCTGTGCGCGACTCACAGGGTCCAGTTCTTCGGGGCATCCTGCGAGGAACGAACGTGACGAGCGGATGCGCCGTCCGGGAATTGAACCCGGGCTATTAGCTTGGGAAGCTAATGTCCTACCACTGGACCAACGGCGCTTGCGTCAGATTCGTACACCGTCGCCGCACTTCAAGATAGCGTTTCGACCAGCGACCGGCGGCGGCGATCCGATCGAACGAGGACTGCCCATACGTCCACTCTCGGCCCGCGAGAGGAGGCTATTAGTCCCGTGAACACCTACAGAGCAGTGATGAGTACCGACGTCGGCGTGGTCTCCGAGGAGGCCCCGCTGGACCTCCGACTCTCGGAGGACGAACTCGAAGCGCACCGTGAACACATCGTCTCGTTTCTCACCGACCTGGTCGAGTCTGCCGGCGCAGACGGCGCGGTCATCGGCCTCTCGGGCGGCATCGACAGCACGCTGACCGCCCACCTCGCCGTGGAGGCACTCGGGCCGGAGCGCGTCCACGGACTGGTGATGCCCAGCGACGTGAACACCGAGGGGAACATGACCGACGCCGAGCGCGTCGCCGAGCTGCTCGACGTCTCCTACGACGTCATCGACATCAACCCCATCGTGGACGCGTTCGTCGACGCGTTCCCGGCCGAGGACACCGAGACGCGACTCGACGGCGACCTGCAGATGGCGGCGGGCAACGTCCGCGTCCGGACGCGAGGCGTCCTCAACTACTTCCTCGCCAACGCCCAGAACCGCATCGTCCTCGGCACCGGCAACCGGAGCGAGGCGCTCGCGGGCTACTACACGAAGTACGGCGACCAGGCGGTCGACTGCAACCCCATCGGGAACCTCTACAAACAGCAGGTCCGCCAGTTGGCCGCGCACGTCGGCGTCCCCGAGGATCTGGTGACGAAGACGCCCTCCGCCGAGATGTGGCTGGGCCAGACCGACGAGGAGGAGATGGGCCTGACCTACGACACGCTGGACGCGATTCTCGCGGTCCACGTCGACGGGCCGCTGTCGAAGTCCGCCACGATCCGTGAACTCGGCGTCACCGGGGCACAGGTCGACCGCGTCGTCGAACTCTACGAACGCAGTGAACACAAGCGCCACATGCCGCCCGCGCCGGCCGAACTCGACGTCTGAGTCGACCGCCCCGGGACGCATCCTTGTCGCCCGCGATCAGTTCGGCGACCGCACCGAATCGAGGTCCTCGACACGCGGCGCGTTCGTGATTAGCACGGTGTCGCCGTCCTGGACGACGCGGAAGGCGTCCGCGAAGCCGTTGGGGTCGTCTTCGGGGATGCGGTAGACCGTCCCCGGTCCGTCGGCGTCGACGGCACTCGCGTTCCGGTACTCCAGTAACTGCTCGTAGCCGTCGAGGAACTCACTCGCCTCGCTCTCGTCCTCCCACGTCAGCTTCCAGACGTAGCCGGTCTCGCCCGCGTCGTTCTGATAGATGGCCATCCGGTCGCCCGTCAGGCCGTCGCTGTACCGGTTCGCGTAGTTCAGCGGGTCGAACTCCGAGACGCCGCCGCTCTCGTTGCGGTTGAGCCACTGCTGAGGTGAGACGATGGCGGTGCCGGGTCGGGTGTACAGCGGGTAGACCAGCATCGCCGAGACGCCCGCCTCGCCGAGTTCGGCGTAGGCGACTCTGCCCTCGGGGCGGAGACGGTCCCACGAGTCACTCGTCCGGTCGGAGAGCGTCAGTTGCCGGGGTTCGTCGTCCGGGTAGCGGTCGGGGTGGATCACCTGCTCGGTGCTCTGGGGCGGGTTCTCGTACACTGCGTTCACCGCGTCCCAGCCGCCCTCCTCGCGGAGACCCTGCACGAACGCCGGGCCGTCGCTGTACGGCTGGTACTTCACGAGGTACGGCCCGATGTTGGCGAGGCCGCCGCCGCCACCGCCGCCGCGCGTGTCGGTCAGACAGTCCCACTCGGCCGCACACTGCTGGCCGTAGAGGTAGTCGACGTAGTTGCCGTCACCCTCGACGATGCCGTCGACCGCGTTGTGCTTCTCGCGGGTAGACTGGTTGAACTTCGCGAGGTCGAACTTCTGGTCCTGCAGGGCGTGGAACAGCTCCTGTGAGAGCGTGATCTCGGAGAGGCGCGGGGAGTCGGGGCTGTCGGAGACCACGACGATCCGCTCCTCGCTCGGCGAGTAGTAGCCCCCGACCGACGTGCCCGTGTTGGTGTTCTGGGTCTCGATGGAGTCGGTGGACTCGTTGATCATGAACAGGGCTTCGAACTTCACGTTGTCGAACAGCCGTCTGTTCTCGGGGGTCGTGCTGTTCGACTGCTGGGCGCGGAACTCCTCGCGGGGGACGATCTCGACCGGGACCGACTGCTCGAACTCCAGCCCACGGACGTACTCGACGCGGGCCATCGACCGGTTGACGACCTTCGCCAGTTCCTCGTCGTTCAGCCCGTCGTCCTGTTCCACGTCGATGGACTCGTTGTACCAGTAGCCGCCCTCCCAGCCGAGGGTGTCGGACTCGGGGTCCGAGAAGTCGGGGGGCGGACTCGTCACGCCCTCGCTCCCGTTCGTCGGGGTCGGGGCCGGCGTGTCGGCGTCGTCACCGCCACCGACGAGGGGGTCGTCGGAGTCGGTGGGGACGACGCCGGCACAGCCAGAGAGGACGACGAGTGCGGCGACCAGTAGCACGGCGACAGTTCGCATACTCGGGCATGGGACCGCGTGAACAAAAACGGTGGCACTGCGGGACTCACCGGGCGGGACGCTCGCCCCCGACCGACCGTTTTTGCCGACCGCGACCGAACGGCCGGTATGTACGATCCCGACAGCACCGCGGTCGTCGTCGTGGACATGCAGCACGGCTTCTGCCACCCGGACGGGAGTCTCTACGCCCCGGCCAGCGAGCGTGCCATCCAGCCGGTGAATCAGCTCGTCTCGCGGGCCAGAGACGCCGGCGCGTCGTTCGTCTACACCCGCGACGTCCACCCGCCCGAGCAGTTCGAGGACGCCCACTACTACGACGAGTTCGAGCGCTGGGGCGAACACGTCCTCGAAGACTCGTGGGAGGCGGAACTCCACGCGGACCTCGACGTGCGCGACGAGGACCACGTCGTCACCAAGCACACCTACGACGCCTTCTACCGGACCGATCTGGAGGGGTATCTCGACACGCACGGGATCGACGACCTCCTGCTCTGCGGCACGCTCGCAAACGTCTGTGTCCTGCACACCGCCGGAAGCGCCGGTCTGCGCGACTACCGGCCCGTGCTCGTGGAAGACGCACTCGGGTACATCGAGGAGGACCACAGGGAGTACGCGGTCGACCACGCCGACTGGTTGTTCGGCGAGGTGACGACCCGCGAGGAGGTGGAGTTCGCGTGAGTCGAGACGGGGAATCGAAGGAGGCGAACGCGGGCGAGGTGAACTCGGACGACACACCGCCGACGTGGGCCGACCTGTTCGCTCGCGGCGGAGCGGTCGGGGCGAGTGAGACCGAGATCCGCGAGACCCTCCGGAGTCGCCGCGATGCGTGACCTGTCGCCCTCGCCGGTCGGCACCGCCGACCGGCGACCAGTGGATCACAGCGAGGGTGACCACCAGCGAACACGCGCCGACGCACCCCCGCAGGGGTCGGCGAGGGCCGACGGCGGTCGGCCCGAGCCGAGTCCAGCACGAATCGTGGCGGACGCCGACGTGCTGGCCTGCGACCTGTTGGTCGACGGCGACGCCCGGCGTGCGTTGGATCACGTCCGGTCGCACTCGTGGGTGACACTCGTCGCCAGCGACCACCTGCTGGACGAGGCCGAGGCGGTGATCCGCGATCTGGCGAGCGAGACCGACCCCGACCTCGCCGCCGACTGGCGGGCGAAGATCGAGACCCTGCGCGAACCGGTCGATCACCCCGCCGGCGACCACCCGGCGCTGGCGTCGGCGTACGCCGGCGGGGCGATGCACCTCCTGTCGTTCGACGAGGGGCTGGGGAGTGCCGGCGCGGGGATGGCCCTGCGGAAACACGTCCCGGTCAGCGTCCGGCCGCCGGACGCCTTCGCGGCCCTGTTCTCCGCCGAGAGCCTCTACCCCGAGGTCGTCGGTGGGGAGTATCCCGGGCCGGACCGCGACCCTCGGGCGTAGGCGGTCGGCGGTCACGACTCGGCCGACGATCCCGACCGACCGCCGAAAGACAGTTCTCCCGTGGGTGTGACTCTCGGGTATGCGAATCGCGGTACCCAACAAGGGTCGGCTCCACGACCCGTCGGTCGATCTGCTCGAACGCGCCGGCCTGCACATCGAGAACGGCGCGGACCGGAAGCTGTACGCCGACACCGTCGACCCGGACGTGACGGTGCTGTTCGTCCGGGCGGGCGACATCCCGGAGTACGTCCGGGACGGCGCGGCCGACGTGGGGATCACCGGCCGCGACCAGGTGGCGGAGTCGGGCGGCGGCCTCACGGAACTGCTCGACCTCGACTACGGGAAGTGCCGACTCGTCCTCGCTGCGCCCGAGGACGGCGACATCGCCAACCCGGCGGACGTCTCGGGCAAGAAGATCGCCACCGAGTTCCCGGAGATCACCCGGAACTACCTCGACGAGCAGGGGATCGACGCCGAGATCGTGGAGGTAACGGGCGCGACGGAGTTGACACCACACGTCGAGATGGCCGACGCCATCGTGGACATCACCTCCACCGGGACGACGCTGAAGGTCAACAGACTGGGGATCGTCGACGAGGTGCTCCAGTCGTCGGTGCGCCTGTACGCCCGCCCGGACGTGACCGACGACCCGAAGGTGACGCAGGTCGAGACGGCCTTCGAGTCGGTGCTGTCCGCCGAGGGCAAACGGTACCTGATGATGAACGCGCCCGAGTCGCGTCTCGACGACGTCCAGGACGTGATCCCCGGCATGGGCGGCCCGACCGTGATGGACGTGGCCGGCGAGGACACCGTGGCGGTCCACGCGGTGGTGGACGAGCGTGCGGTGTTCGAGACCATCACCGACCTGAAGGCCGTCGGTGCGAGCGACATCCTCGTGACCGAGATCGAGCGACTGGTCGACTGAGTGCGCGTGTCGGCCGAGTCGCTCGCCGAGCACGGTGCGACCGGCTGAATCAGTGGTCAGGTGTCGTCCGGCCGGCGATCGTCGGCGACCTCGGTTGTCGGTGCCGCCGTGTCGTCGCTCGCCACCGATCCCGCTGCCCCCGACTCGTCGGACTCCACCGACTCCAGTGGTTCCGTCTCGTCGCTCGTCTCCACCGCCTCCTCACTCTCCTCGTCGTGCCACCGCAACGCCGGCGTCCACACCGCCGAATCCAGTCGTACCTCGCCGGTCCGCCAGCGCACCCACCACACGGTCAGGAGACTGCCGACGACCATCGCCGACATCCCGATCAGGCCCGCCTCCGGGCCGAACTGCCCGCCGGTCACCAGTTCCGGCCCGGCCTGCTCGACTTCGATCACCGACACGCCGAGTCCCAACCCACTCACCGGGAAGCCGAAGACGCTCCCCTGGAACAGGTTCCACGTGAAGTGCAGGCCGATCGGAATCGCCAACTCGCCGGTCAGCAGGTAGCCCAGCGCGAGGAAGACGCCGGCCAGCGAGATGCTCGCGGTGCTGATCGCGGTCGCGTTCGGGTTCGCGGCGTGCAGAATCCCGAAGACGACAGAGGAGAGCAGAGTTGCGAAGACGACCGCAGTCCGAGGCGAGATGTTCCGGTAGCCGGCCGTCCCCTCCGCGAGATTCGTCAGGAACCAGCCCCGCAGGAGGAGTTCCTCCCGGATGGAGACCCCGACGAACAGGACGACGACGAGCAGCAGTCCGGAGGCGAAGGAGCCACTGGTGGCGACGAAGAAGCCCGTCACCGTGAGCCACCCGACCGCGAGTTCGAGTCCGAAGATGCCAGCCATCAGGCCCACACCGAGTGCCGCGCCGAAGGCACAGTCCAGCCACCAGTCGCGGTCGAGGTGGAACCCGAAGTCGCCGAACCACCGGCGGTCCACGAGGCGAGCGACGAGGTAGAGGCCGGCGACCGGAATCGCGGTCGTGACGAGAGTGCCGCCGATGCCGCCCGCGAGTTCGCTCCCGACCGTCGTCCCGAGCATCGATCCGGAGAGACCGACGAGCAGGCCGACCACGAGAAAGGCGGCGAAGCCGAAGACCACGAGGACGAGGATGCCGAGGAGGAGTCTGATCGGCGCGCGGGGCCGACGTTCGTCGGCGTTCCAGACGAAGCGGCGGAGTCCGGGCGAGTCGTCGCTGGCGGCGTCCATGTCGGTCACGAGAACGCGCGCCGGCTTGAAACACCGGGACGCTGTCCGTCTCGGCGGTCCGTCTGTGCGCTCACCCCGGCGCGCTCAGGATCAGCAGGGCGGTGCCGAACAGCACCACCGCGAGCAGGATCGAGACGACGACGTGGATCAGGAGCACGAACGCCGTCAGCCGGAGATCACGACCGTAGACGAACTTCAGGACGGTCCCGTCGGCCGCCAGTGCGACCGGGATGGTGACGAACACCGGTAGCTCGAAGGCGACGAAGACGACCGCGATGACCGCCGGGACCGGCCCGACGACGAACGCTCGGCGGATCGGCACGTCGCCGAGGACGTTTCTCGCCGCCAGATGCGCCGTGAGAGAGAGGAACAGCGCGAGTCCGGCGACCGTGCCGGCGATCTGTGTCGGCGTCGCAGACTGGAGGACGACAGGTGACACGACCATGTAGAAAGAACGGAGTCGGGACGGTTGTAGGTGCCGGAGTCAGTCCAGCAGGCCGAGTTCTTCGAGTCGTGAGACGATCTTGTCCACGGCGTGTTCGGCGTCGACCGGCTTCTTCCCGCCGGTGATGACGAGTTTACCGGAGCCGAACAGCAGCGCGACGACCTCCGGTTCGTCGAGTCGGTAGACGAGACCGGGGAACTGCTCCGGTTCGTACTCGATGTTCTCCAGACCGAGGCCGATGGCGATGGCGTTGAGGTTGAGGTTTCGCCCGAGGTCGGCGGAGGTGACGATGTTCTGGACGACGATCTCCGGATCGTCGTCGACGTTGATCTTCAGTTCGCGGAGTTTGTCGAAGACGATGCGCAGGCTCTCGTGGACGTCGTCGGTCGACTTCGCGCCGGTACAGACGATCTTCCCCGACCGGAAGATGAGTGCAGCCGACTTCGGGTTCTGGGTCCGGTAGACGAGTCCGGGGAACTGCTCCGGGTCGTAGTCGGCCCCTTCCAGGTCCATGGCCACGCTCTGGAGGTCGAGTTCCTGACCGATTCCCGTGGAGGCGACGACGTTTTCGATGTTGATGGTCTCCTTGGGGTCTGTCATATACTGACTTAAGTATCGTATTTAAGGTTTATAAAGGTTGGTGCCGGGGCGCGATAGGTCGGGTTTTCGACGTGTTCACACACCCGGCGATCGCGGCGTCGTCCGGTGGTTTCACCGAGTCGGCCGGCGACGGCGGGCGTCGAGCGACGAGCGGGTTCGGTAGGCTGATACGCCGGGGCCGACACCCCACACGACGTGTACTTCCTCGAACTCGGCGGCGAGGACGACGCCTTCGCCGCGTGTGAGGCCCGGAACGCCGCCGTCGGCGTGGAGCGGGTCGCCCCCGGCGTGGCGACCGCCGGGTCGATCCAGCCTGCCCGCGTCGCGGGGTTGGCCTACACCCACCGCGTGTCGCGGCTTCTCGCCCGGACCGACGCCTCGGTCGAGAGTGCCCGCGCGGCGCTCCGGGCGGTCGATCTCGGCGTCGACCGCGAGAGGACGGTCGCAGACGCCGAGTCCACGATCGCGGTTCGCGCACGGGACGTCCACGGCGCGACGGGTGTCAGCACCCGCGAGGCGGAGCGGGAACTCGGCGCGGTCCTCGTGGATCGCGGCTTCGCGGTCGACCTGGACGATCCGGACCACGAACTCCGGGCGGTGTTCTCGGGTGACACCTGTCTCCTGGGCTGGCTCGCAGTCGAGAGCGTCCGGGACTACGGCGACCGGAAGCCGACCGACAGGCCGTTTTTCCAGCCCGGCGGGATGGCCCCACTCGACGCGCGGGCGCTGGCGAACATCGCCGGCGCAGGTCCCGAGACGCGCGTCCTCGATCCGATGTGCGGCACCGGCGGCGTGCTGATCGAGGCGGGCCTGCTGGGTGCGGACGTGGTCGGATCGGACGCCCAGTGGAAGATGGCCCGTGGGACGCAGACGAATCTCGACGCGTACCTCGGTGGAGGTGACGGGCGTCCGGACAACGACCGCGCGGTCGGCACCTACGACGTGACACGCGCGGATGCGACCGCCCTCCCCTTTCGTGACGACAGCTTCGACGCGGCAGTGTTCGACGTGCCCTACGGTCGTCAGTCGAAGGTCGCACGCCACGAGTTGCGCGATCTAGTGTCGGGCGCGCTCTCGGAGGCCCGGCGCGTCGCACCTCGGGCGGTCGTGGTCGCGGACCAGCCACTGCGGGAGGTGGCGGTGTCGGTTGGGTGGCGGGTCGAGGAACTGTTCGAGAAGCGAGTTCACGGCTCGCTGACGCGCTACAGTCACGTGTTGACGCGGGAGTCGGGTGAGTGAACGCGGTTGGCTGGGTTGTCTGTGTGAACTCGGTCGATTAGGTTGTCGGAAACTCAGTCGAATGTGATCGTGAGAAGTCGGTTGGTTCGGCTGTCGAGAACGAGAGGTGAAAGCCCTCCGAAGGTGTGACTTCTGTCGATACGGTCGTGAACGACGAGAGGTGAAAGCCCCCGCGCTCTCGACCTGCCGCGACTTGGTGCGCGCCTCAGTCGGTCGAGCCAGCAAGCTGGCTCTCCCGCCCTGCGGTGCTACCGGCGTCGGGGCAGGGTCGAGAGCGCGGCCCCTTTCAGTCCCACCCGGTGAAATCTGCGACCCATCGTGCAACACCCGGTGGACCAGTCGCTTTCAGCGCGAGTGCCTACCTGGAACCGTCGGCGTGCCTGAAGCGGCTACACGCCGCCGAAGTGAGCGAGATGAACTCGCGCCAGCCCACCCGACTGGTGAGTCTGCTGTCGGCTCTCGTGGTCGGTCCCTGTCGCAGTCGGGTTCGCTCGCCGGGACGTTTTTCACCGACCCACCGAACCGGAAGGTATGGACGAGATCAGTCTCGCCGTGCCGAAGCCGATCATCGAGTCGTTGCCGGACCCCGAGGGCGACTCGGCACAGGACATGATCCGGGCGGTCGAGGGCATCGAGAGCCGACTCAACCGCGCGGTCGCCGAGGCCGACAGCGAGAGCGAGGCGGCCGGCTTCGTCGTGGACGTGCTGGAGCGACTGGAGGACCACCTGGAGCGCTACGACGAGTTCGTCCCGGAACTCCGGGCGTGGGGCCAGTCGCCCATCTACGCCATCGCGTGGCGCAACCTCCAGGCCGACCTGATCGGCCAACTGTACGAGGTCGACTGGCTCGCGGACCACCTCGACCGCGAGCGCAACGCCCGCCTCGTCGAGGACGGCATCCGGTTCGGCAAACGGTGACGACGTAGTGGCGACCGGGTCCCCGCCCGACGCCGCACGACTTTTGCCGACACGGGACACAGACCCGGTATGCAACTCGAACTGCGCTTCTTCGCCACCTTCCGGGAGGCGGTCGGCGCGAAGACCGTCGAACGGGAGTTCCCCGACGGGAGTACGGTCGGTGACGTACTCGCCGAACTCGAAGCGCGCCACGAGGGTCTCGTCGGCGAACTCCTCGTCGACGGCGACCTCAAGCCGCAGATCAACGTCCTGAAGAACGGCCGTGAGGTCCTGCACATGGAGGGAATCGAGACCGAACTCGACGACGGCGACCGGCTGAGTGTCTTCCCGCCGGTCGCGGGTGGCTGATGTCCGGCGATCAGACGGCGGGGGCGGACGACGACCGAGACGACTGGCCCCACCCGCCGGCCGACGTGCCCGACGACTGGCTCCACCGGGACCGGGCCTTCCGGGGTATCTCGGTGCGACTCGCGGTTCACTACCTCGGGAACCTCGGCGGGGAGGTCGTCGCGGAGACGGAGAACGACGAGGGCAGACAGACGATCACGGTCGCGGGCGACGGCTGGCGGGCGAGGCTCTCGTCGGTCGAGGTCGGCGTCGGCCCGACCGTCTCGCTGACCGAAGTACGGATCGCCTTCGCGGGTGACCCGGACGGTCTGGAGGCGTTGCTCGACCGGTTCGCGCAGAAGGCGATGCGCGCCGGAGGGTAGCGTGTCCGAGGTGCCTATCGAGGGACAGGTCCAACTGCTCGCGGCCGCGAAGGCCAGCGTCGCGCCGCACCGACTGCCGGACCTGCTCTCGGCGGTGCAGGCCGACCTCGGCCCTCGGCTCGACGACTATCGTCGGCAGTACGAACAGGTCTGCCGAACCGACGAGGGCGCGCGTGTCTTCTTCGTCCCGGCGGATCACTGGTCGGTGATCGGCGACCGACTCGGCTTCGACCGACGGGAGACGATGGCGGTCGGCCGGGCACACGAGGCACAACTCCGGCGGATCGGCCGGCGTGAGAACAGACGCGACGAGTTCGAGCGCGCACTGGAGATCAGAACGGCGGTCGTGATCGGCGAGGAGTAGTCGGACGCGAGAGAGCAGTCGGCGGGCGCGAGTCGGTATCCTCGGCAGGGGCGCGTCGTGCCGCGACGAACAGGCCTTTCTCGGGGGAGCGACGACGCACTCTATGGACCGTGCCGCGTTCGTCGACGGCGTGAAGACGTCTCTGCCGCTCCTCCCCGGAATCCTCCCGTTCGCGCTGGTCGCGGGGGTGACGGCCGTGGACGTGGGACTGTCGCTCCCGCAGGCCGTCGGCCTCTCCGTCGTCGTCTTCGCCGGTGCGTCGCAACTGGCGGCGATGGAACTGCTCGGCGACAACAGCCCCCTCCTGATCGTCGTCGGCACCGCCGTCGTCATCAACCTCCGACTGGTGATGTACTCGGCGAGCATCGCGCCGCACTTCCGGGAGTTCTCGGCCCGGACGAAGGCGCTGGCGTCGTACGTCCTCACCGATCAGGCGTTCGCGCTCTCGGTGGCGAAGTACGCCAAGTCGCCGACCGTGGACAAACTGGCCTACTACCTCGGCATCGCCCTCACGCTGTGGGTCGTCTGGCAGATCGGCACCGTCGCGGGCGTCCTCCTCGGCACCGGCGTTCCGGCGTCGTGGGGGCTGTCCTTCGCGGTGCCGCTGGTCTTCCTCGCGATCCTCGTCCCGGCGGTGACGGACCGCGCGACCGTCGTCTCGGCGGCTGTCGGCGGCGGGGTCGCGCTGGCCGGTGCGACCCTCCCGTACAACCTCGGGCTGATCGTCGGTGCGGTCGCGGGCGTCGCGGCGGGCGTGCTCGCGGAGTCGGCACTGGACGTCGACCCCTCGGAGGTGGACAGTGGTCACTGAGTACGGGCCGACCGCGATCTGGCTCGCGGTCGTCGCCATCGGCGTCGTGACGTTCGCCTTTCGCGCGTCGTTCGTCGCGCTGTTCGGCTACATCGACACCGTGCCGCCGACGCTGGAACGGGCGCTCCGGTACGTCCCACCGGCGGTGCTGGCCGCGCTGGTCGCGCCGGACCTGCTGGTCGTGGAGCCGACGCTGGACGGCACGCTCGCCGACGGCCGACTGATCGCGGGGCTGGTCGCCGCCGGCGTCGCGTGGCGGACCGAGGACCTGCTGTGGACCATCGTCGCCGGGATGGTGGCGCTGTGGCTGGTGCGGTTCCTCCCCGGACTCGTCTGATCGTCGGTCGGCGGGGCTCAGTGCTCGCCGACGAACTCGTCGAACAGCGCGACCACGCGCCGTTCGATCTCGTCTCTGATCTCACGGACGCGCTCCGGGGGCTGGCCGTCCGGATCGTCGAGTGCCCAGTCGCGGACCGTCACGTCGGCGTCGAGTTCCAGCGTCGAACAACCCATCGTCGCCACCACGTCGCAGGCGTTCAGTTCCGCGTCCGAGACCTCGCGTGGCGTGCGGTCGGAGAGGTCGATATCGTGTTCGGCCATCACGTCGACGACCTCGGGGTGGACGTGGTCGGCGGGCATCGTCCCGCCGGTGACGATTGCGACACGGTCCGTCAGGCCTCGGCGGTCGCGCTCCTGTTCTGCGAACGCGGTTGACATCTGGCTCCGACCGGCGTTCTGGACGCAGACGAAGCCGAACGTGAGTTGCTCGGTGGACATGTCTCTCGAAGGGTGACGGGGGTGTGAAGGGCTTGCTATGTCGGCTATCGAGTGCTATGTAGGTCGTGGGGGTGGCACGCGGAGGGCTGGTCTCGGCTTCGTAGTTGGTTGTTCGTGTCGGTCGGCCGGGTGGCCGGCGTCAGGCCGACACCACGCCCTCGGCCGTGATCCGGACGCGCTCGCCGTCGAAGGTCGTGAGCGTGAACCCCGCGAAGTCGTAGGTGTCGGCGTAGCTCCGCGCCCGGTCCATCAGGTACCCCAGCGCGACCTGCTCGCCGAGTCGCAGGCCGTCGGCCGCGTCCGACCGGTAGTGGATGCCGGCCCAGTTGCGCCCGATAGAGACGTTCGAGGCGAGTTTGTTCAACTCCCCGCCGACCGTCAGAGTCGCGTCCGCCGACTCGAGCGTCGAACCGTCCGCCGAGGGGACGACCGGCGACGGGAGTGTCCAGTCCTCGTCGAAGTACGCCTTCAGGACCGTGACCGCCGCGCCCGCGATACCGGCGTGGCCGGCCGGGTAGGAGGGGTGCAGCGGCGCACCCTCGGGGTACGCCTGCGGGAGCAGACTCGTCCCGAACTGGGCGGCCGTCTCCGCGACCGCCTGTGAGTCGAGCAGAGTCGCGGGGATCGGATACGAGCCCTCGCCCGACCGCGTCCGGAAGACGCGCCCGCCGTAGGCCTCCGGGCGAAGCCGGCGGTGGACCAGCCACTTGTGACACCAGTTCGCGTGCTGGACCGGCACGGTCACGCCCGCCACCGCGTCCAGCACGTCGTTCCCGCCGAAGTCCACGAAGGGAGCAGAGGAAGGAGAGCCGGGCGATCCGGAGCCAGCGAGCGGGTTCGCCGGATCGAACGGCGCGCCCATCCCGAGGAGGATCAGCGCCGCCCGGAGGTACGCCGCGTACGGGAAGTCCCGGTGGACGTACGTCGCCAGATCACGCCCGGTCGTCACGTACCGCCGGTCGTCGGTGTACACCTCGTCGGCGGTCGGCGACTCGCCGTTCTGGCACGCCAGCCACGTATCGTAGTCGGTCAGGTAGTCCGCCCCCGCCGCGAGCACTCGGTACCGCTGGTCGATAGTGAGGGTATCACCCTCCGGAATCGGCGCGAGCAGGAACTGCGAGAGATGCGGCCCGACAGCGTCACCGGGGAGCGTCCCCCGGAACAGCAGGTCCGGCGGAATCGAGCCGTCACCGGCAGTCGGACCGGTGTAGCCCGACAGCCCCGCCAACTCGGCCGAGGCGGCCATCGCCAGCGGCGAGTCCTCGAGCGATTCGAGCGGGACGTCCCGGAGGAGTGCCTGCCAGTAGAGTTCGACCATCTCGGCGCCCGCCTCGTCGCTCGCGAAGGCCGGCGCGGGGGGCATCGCCACGTCGTGTGGATCGTAGCCCGTGGTGTTGTACGACAGCGCGGCCTCCGGATTGACGAGCTTTCGCTCCCCGCCGAGCGGGATCGCCGAGAACGCCTCGTCGCCCGCGAGCGCCGCCAGCAGCGACTCGTAGGCCGACGCCGCGACCTCGCCGGTCGCGGCGTGCGGGAGCCCCTTCGTGAAGGAGGCGTAGTAGCCCGGCAGGTCGTCGTCCCCGTTCGACTCGGGGACCGCCATCTCACCCCGGAGGTGGGTCCGTGCCGCCGCCAGCCGGCGTTTGAACGCGTCTGTCAGACGGTTTCGGTCGTGGAAGTCACGCGACTGGAGGGGGACGACGCGCCCGGTCGCCCGGCCAGCACCGAGCAGTGAGAGGAGGCCGCCGCCGGCGAGACCGAGGAGGACGTTTCGTCTGCGGTCGCTCTCGACGCCCGGTTCGGTGTCGATCCGTGAGTCGGCGGGCGCTCGGCTGGGTGAACTCGACTCGGGGGCTGGCACGTCTTCGCGGTCGCGGGGCGTGTCGGACATAGCGTCCGTGACGCGGACTGGTGACGTAGCTAAGTGGCTGTTACCACCGGGCTAACACGACGTTAGGCTCGCAGCGCGCCGTTCAATCGGCGATAGAGTTCCGCGGACGACGGGCGCTCGGTCGGACGACCCGGACCGGTCCCGGACGACCACGGATTCGTGACCGGGCGAAGCCGATGGATTCAGGGTCGCCCGCCCCGCGCCGACTGGTATGACCACACTGCTGATCGCGGGCGGGCGGGTCCTCCGGCCCGATCTGACGGTCGAGCGTGCCGACGTGCTCGTGGACCGCGAGGCGGGCGAGATTCTGGCGGTCGAACCGAACCTCGCGGCCGACCGCGACACCGAGGAGACGCTCTCTGCCGAGGGCGGCCTCGTCGTCCCCGGCCTCGTCAACGCGCACGGCCACGGCGCGATGACACTCCTCAGGGGCTACGCCGACGACAAGCCGCTGGACGCGTGGCTCCAGGAGGACATCTGGCCGGTCGAGGGCGTCCTGACGCCCGAGGACGTGCGCGCCGGCACCGACCTCGCCCTGCTGGAGCTGATTCGTTCGGGCACCACCGGCTTCGCCGACATGTACTTCCACGTCGGCGAGGTCGCCGAGGCGGTCGACGCCGCCGGCCTCCGGGGCCGACTCGGCCACGGCGTCGTCACGATCGGGAAAGACGAGGAAGCGGCGCAGGCCGACGTGGACGAGGGCATCGAGATGGCCCGCGAGTACGACGAGACTGCCGACGGGCGCGTCACCACGGCGCTGATGCCCCACGCGCCCCACACGGTCGGGAGCGAGTATCTCGATCAGTTGGCGACCGCCGCGGACGACCTCGGCGTCCCGATCCACTTCCACCTGAACGAGACGCAGGAGTACGTCGACGCCATCGACGCGGAGACGGGCCAGCGCCCGGTGGACTACGCCGACGACCACGGTCTCCTGCGCGAGGACACGTGGGTCGCCCACGGCGTCCACCTGACGGCCGAGGAGATCGGGACGCTCGCGGAGACCGACACCAGCGTCGTCCACTGTCCGGCCTCGAACATGAAACTCGCCAGCGGGATGGCTCCTGTCCAAACGCTGCTGGACGCGGGTGTCGGCGTCGGACTCGGCACCGACGGCGCGGCCTCGAACAACGACCTGGACGCCTTCGACGAGGTGCGCGACGCGGCGATGCTCGGGAAACTCGCTGCCGACGACGCGGCCGCGGTCCCGGCCGAAGCGGTCGTCGAGATGGCGACCGCCGGGAGCGCCGACGCCCTCGGCTTCGACTCCGGTCGGATCGACGTCGGCGCGAACGCCGACCTCGCGGTGCTCGATCTGGACGCCGCGCACCTCACGCCCGCCCACGACCTCGTCAGTCACCTCGCGTACGCCGTCCGGGGGAGCGACGTGCGCCACACGGTCTGTGACGGCGACGTGCTCATGCGCGACCGCGAAGTGCTGACGCTGGACGCCGAGGCGGTCCGCCGCCGGGCACGCGAGGCGGCGAGTGCCGCCGTCGACCGCGTCGAGTGAGTAGTGCTGCCGGGCGCGTCGAGTGACCAGTCTGTCCGGTCACCGACAGTCGAGGCGAGTCAACACACCACACGAATCTCCCCACGATCCGACACAGACTGACCTCGCCGAGAGGACAGGTTAGTTACGGGAGGAGAGCGCTCTTTGAACGTTCTTGAACGGTTCTCAGTCCGTTTCAACACGAGCGAACCGGATGAACGAGAGACCCCCTTTATCCGGAACCCGACAGTTGAACCGGGTACGGATGAACGCGAAACAACTCATCGCCGCGACGTTCGCCGCGCTCCTGATCGTCGGTGCTGCCGCACCGGCGTCGGTCGCGGCCGACGACGAGACCGACCTGGCAATCGAGACGACCCAGTCGCCCGACACGGGCGAGGCGACTGTCGTCGTGACGGACAACGGGACAGCAGTCGAAAACGCCACGCTGGTCGTCGAGAGCGACGACTACGCAGGGAACGGCACGTACGAGACGGACGCAAACGGCTCCGTCGTCCTGCCGACCCCCGCGAACACGACCGAGGTCGAACTGACCGCGGTCGCGGACGGGAACGCGACGACCACCGAGGTCGAACTCGTCCCCCTGAGTGAGTCGCTCGACGTCGACGTCGAACAGGCGGACGACGGCACCGCGACGGTCACCGTCACGCAGTACGGCGCGGCCGTCGAGGACGCCGCAATCGCCGTCAACGACTTGAACGAGACCGACTACGCGGGCGTCGGCACCTACGAGACGGACGCGAACGGCACCGTCGACCTGCCCGCCCCCGCGAACGAGACGACGGTCGAGGTCTCCGCGACGAGCGGTGACCTCTCGGCCAGCACGACGGCCGAACTCGACGACGGCGACCTCGACGTGGAGGTCACGGAGAACGACGACCGCTCGGCCACGGTGACGGTCACGCGCGGGTCGGCCGCCGTCGAGAACGCGACGGTCGTCGTCGAGGCCGAGGGCAACTACTCCGGTGAGGGGAGCTACGAGACGGACGCGAACGGCACCGTCGACCTCCCGGCCCCGAGCAGTGACGTCGAGGTGACGCTGACCGTCGTCGATGACGGCGAGAGCGTCGAGGAGACGGTCGACCTCGCCGGTCCCGCCGGCTTCGCGGTCTCCGCCGAGGAGACCGACGACGGCGCGGTCGTGACGGTGACCGACAACGAGAGTGCGGTCGAGAACGCGACCGTCGAGGTCGAGGCCGACGGCAACTACTCCGGCGAGGGGAGCTACGAGACGGACGCCGACGGCACCGTCGACCTCCCCGGCTACGAGGGCAACGAGTCGGTGACCCTCGACATCACGGCGACGTACGACAACGAGAGCGCGTCCACGACGCTGACGCTGGGCGAGGAAGACGAGGAGAACGCATCTCAGCCGTTCGGGCAGCGCGTCTCGGAGTTCGTCCACGACCTGCTGGGCGACGAGAACCGCACCGGCGGCATCGGGCAGGAACTCTCGGAGTGGGTCCGCGAGCACAACCCCGGTAAGGCGAAAGGTCCCGGCGACAACCCCGGTAACGGCGGCGGCCCGCCAGAGCACGCCGGCGGTAACGAGACCGCAGACGGCAACGAGACGAAGGCCGGCAACGGCAACGGTAACGGCAACAACGGGAACGGCGGCGGTCCCGGCAACGGCAACGGTAACGGCAACGACAAGGGCAAGGACAAGTCGGACCGCGGAAACGGTAACGGAAACGGCAACGGCAACGGTAACGGCAACGCGCTGATCGACCTGCCGGTCCTGCCGTTCTAAGCACCGGCACCGGACGTCCCACGCCGACGCGGCACCTACGCGACTCTTCTCTTTCGACACGACACCGGCCAGTGACGGCCACGGCTGTCGGTCGGGTCGGCGGTCACGCCGCGGTACCGCGTCGGCAACGCTCCGGGTTTCGGCACCGTTTTGAGCGCCCTCGTGTAAGCCGACAGCATGAGCACGACGGCGTTCCCGCCGATCACCGAGCACCTCGACGACCCGGACGCGGCACGGGCCGAGGGGCGACGGAAGATGGACTGGGCGATGCAACACATGCCGATTCTGACGGCACTCCGAGAGCAGTTCCGGGAGTCGAAGCCCTTCGACGGCTACACTATCGGGATGGCGATGCACGTCGAGGCGAAGACCGCGAACCTCGTGGAGACGCTGGCCGACGGCGGCGCGGAGGTCGCCATCACCGGCTGTAACCCGCTGTCGACGCACGACGACGTGTCCGCCGCGCTGGACGCCCACGAGAACATCACCTCCTACGCGCTTCGCGGTGTGGACGACGAGGCGTACTACGAGGCCATCGAGGCGGTCATCGAACACGAGCCGACGATCACGGTCGACGACGGGATGGACATGGTCGCCGCCATCCACGAGAACCATCCCGACCTGATCGACACCATCGTCGGCGGGTGTGAGGAGACGACGACCGGCGTCCACCGCCTGCGGGCGATGGACGCCGACGGGGAACTCGACTATCCGGTGTTCGCGGTCAACGACACGCCGATGAAGACGCTGTTCGACAACGTCCACGGCACCGGCGAGTCCGCACTGGCGAGCATCGCCATGACCACGAACCTCTCGTGGGCCGGCAAGACGGTCGTCGTCGCCGGCTACGGCTACTGCGGGAAGGGTGTCGCCAAGAAAGCGGCGGGGCAGAACGCGAACGTCGTCGTCACCGAGGTCGAACCCCGGCGCGCACTGGAAGCGCACATGGAAGGCTACGACGTGCAACCGATGGCCGAGGCCGCAGAAGACGCGGACGTGATCATCACGACGACCGGGAACCGCGACGTGGTGACCCGCGAGCACTTCGAGGTCCTGCCCGACGGTGTCCTGCTGGCGAACGCCGGCCACTTCGACGTGGAGGTCGACCTCGACGCACTCGGCGAGATGGCGGTCGAGCAGTACGAGGCCCGCGACGGCGTGGACGCCTACGAGATGGCCGACGGTCGCCGACTGAACGTACTCGCGGAGGGTCGCCTCGTCAACCTCGCGGCCCCCATCGCCCTCGGCCACCCGGTCGAGGTGATGGACCAGAGCTTCGGCGTGCAGGCTGTCTGTGTCCGCGAGTTGGTGGAGAACGGCGACGCCTACGACGCCGGTGTCCACGAGGTACCGGACGAACTGGACCGGGAGGTCGCGGAGATCAAGTTGGAGTCGGAGGGCATCGAGATCGACTCGCTGACCGACACCCAGCGCGAGTACATGGACTCCTGGGACCACGGGACGTAGGTCGAATCGAACGCGCCGACCGCGGTGGCGTCACCACACCGGCCCCGAGGCGTAGTCGTCCGACTTAAGCCCGCCCGCCGGCGAGGTGAGGTATGACCGCCAACCAGAAGGGCGACCGCCGGGAGCGGGAACTGGTCAACCGACTGGACGAGGCCGGCTTCGCGGTGATGCGCGCGCCGGCCTCGGGCAGTGCGACGACGCGGGAACTCCCGGACGTGCTGGCCGGCGACGGCGGCGTCTTCTACGCTATCGAAGCCAAATCCTCCAGCGGCGACCCCATCTACCTGACGTGGGAGGAGGTCGACGCCCTGCGCTTCTTCGCGGACAGTTTCGGTGCCGAAGCCCTCATCGCCGCCCGGTTCGACCGCGAGGACTGGGCCTTCTTCGCGCCGCACGAACTCCACCAGACGCCGAAGGGGAACTTCCGCGTCAAGAAGGAGAAGGCGGTCGAGGAAGGCCGCCGCATCGCCGATCTCCTGCCGGACGACGAAGACGAGCGCAGAAACGACCCGAGCGAGGTGGCGAACGCGGTTCGCCAGGGCGTGCTGTCGTACGCCGACGCCGGGGAGATGTTCGACTCCACCGACGACCTGCGGGCACTGCTCGCGGCACTCGACGCCGAGGACTGACCACTACTCGTTGTCGGCCACCGGCGACTGCTCTCCCGACTGCCGTCACTGCTCCACCACCGCGTCCCGATCCAGTTCGGTCACGGCGGCGTAGCCCAGCAAACCGAGCGTCAGATCGAGATCGGCCCGGAAGTTCTCCACCGCCGACCGCACCCCGTCCGCGCCGCCGGCCGCGAGTCCGTAGACGTACGGTCGACCGAGCAGCACCGCGTCCGCACCGAGCGCGATAGCCCGGAGCGCGTCCGCGCCACCTCTGATGCCGCTGTCGAACAGCACGGTCGCCTCGTCACCGATCTCGTCGGCGATGCCGGGAAGCGCGTCCAGCGCGGCGATCTCGCCGTCGACCTGCCGGCCGCCGTGGTTCGAGACGATCACCCCCTCCGCGCCGGCTTCGACCGCGCGCCGAGCGTCGTCGGGTCGGAGGACGCCCTTCACCAGCGCGGGGAGGTCGGTCCCATCGAGCAGGTCCGCGAGATCGCTCCACGTGCGCGAGGCGTCCGAAAAGCCGTCGAGGAGGTGCTGGACCGCGGCGGCCTCATTCTCCTCGGGTGGGCTGTCGAGCGCCTCGCGGAAGGCGGGGTCGGAGAGATACGTCGCCAGGCCGTGGCCGTCGAAGAAGGGGAGGCTGGCCTGCTGGAGTTCGCGCTCGCGCCACCCGGTGAAGGGCGTGTCCGCGGTGACGACGAGCGCCTCGTAGCCGGCGTCCTCGGCACGGGCGAGAAAGCTCTCGGTGACTGCGGGGTCGGCGTTCCAGTAGAGTTGGAACCAGCCTGTCGTGTCACCCAACTCCTCGGCCACGTCCTCGGGCGTCTCGCTGGCGACCGAGGAGAGGACGAGGGGGACGTCGAGGTCGGCGCAGGCCCGCGCGGTCGCCAGTTCCGCATCCTCGTGGAACAGCGACTGCATCCCGATGGGCGCGAGGAGAAACGGGACCGGGAGGTCGGAGTCCAGCACGGAGACGGAGAGGTCGCGGTCGGACACGTCCCGCAACATTCGGGGTACGAGTCGGTAGTCGACGAAGGCGTCGCGGTTCTCTCGCATCGTGTCTTCCCGACCCGCGCCGCCGAACAGGTACGCCTCGGCGTCGGCATCGAGCGTCTCGCGGGCCTGCTCGCGCAGATCGGCGACCGCGATGGGGTAGTCGGGGTCGACGCCGGCCCGCCCGTTCAGAAACACCTCGGTCTGCCGGAACTCGCCGTAGGGGTCGCTCGGATCGTCGACAGGAGCCGTCTGCTCGCCGATCCCGTCTCCGTCGTCTGTCATACGCTCGACTGTGTGCTCCGGTGACAAATCGCTGTCCCCGGCTGGCTGTCGGCCGAATCGGTGTGTCGGTCGGCGGTGCTCGCGTGAGAAGTGGGAAATCCTTATGCGCGCAGGTGAGCAACCCGGTGACGCACAATGACGGTGAAACTCTTAGACTTCTACGCGGACTGGTGTGGGCCGTGTAAGACGCAGGACCCGATTCTGGACGAGTTAGAGGCCGAATACGGGGAGCGCGTCAGCTTCGAGAAGGTGGACGTAGACGAGGCACAGGACGTGGCGAACCAGTACTCCGTGCGCTCGCTCCCGACGCTGATCGTGGAGAACGACGACGGCATCGTCGACCGGTTCGTCGGCGTCACCCAGCGTGAGGACATCGAGGCGGCGCTCCAGGAAGCCGGCGCGTAGAGTCGGCACTGGCGGGCAGTGAGACGTTCTGCGGTATTTCTCCGGTCGTCGCGGAGCCCCGGCACTCTGCGGCGAGTGTCGCGTGTGCGACCACCGTGGCGGGCAGAAGACGCGCCTACCGTCGCCGACGGCGACCCCGCAGTTCGCCGCCGACGACCGTTCCACCCGACTCCAACAGCGGTGTCGCGTGCTCCCAGCAGGCGTACCACGTCCGGTGACCCTGCGCGACGACCACCTCCGCCCGCGCCCGACAGACGTAACAGGGCTGTGTCTCCGGCGACCGAACCACGCGCATAGCCGACCAACACCGACCACGGAGAAAAGTCCTCGTCCGACGCCGTCGACACCGCCCCCACTCTGTCGCCGCCGACCGACGCCTACCAGTCGATCACGGACTTCCGCCGCCAGAACTTCCCGCCGGGGCTTCCCGGCTGGAAGCGTGCGAGCCACGTCGGCGTCTCCGCCCCCTCCTCGACCGACCGATCCGCCTCGTCGCCGCCCATGTCGGTCCGGACCCAGCCCGGACAGACCGAGTTGGCGAGCAGGCCTTGCTCGGCGTACTCCCCGTGGAGGTACGCCGTCAGGCCGTTGATGCCCGTCTTCGAGATTCGATACGCGGGCGACCCGCCGCTCTGCGCCTCGCCGATCGCGCCCATCCCCGAGGAGAGGTTGACGACGCGACCACCCTCACGCTGGATCAGCAGGGGCACCGCGTGTTTACAGAGAAGCATCGGGCCGCGCAGGTTCGTCGCCAGCGTCCGGTCGATCCGGTCCGTGGGCTCTGCGACGATGTCGTCGCCAAACTCGCCGATACCGGCGTTGTTGACGAGGATGTCGAGCCGACCGACCTCGTCGAAGATGCCGTCGACCGCCGACTCCACGTCGCCCTCCTGTGTCACGTCCAGCAGGACGTGCTGCCAGTCGTCCGGCACGTCGTGGGTGACGCTCCGGGTTCCGGCGTACACCGTCGCGCCGAGGTCGTGGAGGTTCTCCGCGATCTGTCGGCCGATACCGCGATTCGCGCCCGTCACGAGCGCGACCTGCCCTGCGAGGTCGTCGTACAGCTCCGGGTCGTCCATACCCTCGCTGGGGTCCCGGCGAGGAAACGTCTTGTCGTCTCGGCTCACGCCGACCGCGAGTCGTCGCTCTCGTCAGTGACCTGTTCGTCGTCGCTGCTCTCGACTGCCAGCGATTCGAACTCGTCGCCGGTCCAGCGCCACGCACCGATGTCGGCTCCGGCGCGCTCCGACGACTCGCTCGCGTCTTCGTCAGTCGCCACCCCGGCACCCGCACCCTCGGCTCCCACGCCCTCGGCGTCGGCGTCCGCCGGCGCCTCGGTCGCGGTCGCCGCCCCGTCTGTGGTCGGTGTCGCGTCGGACTCGCTGGCGAGCGAGACGATCAGGTAGACGTAGCCGGGCCACTGCGCCTGTGCCCGGTCGGTCGCGCTCGGTCCCGGCGGGCCTCGCGGGTGCGAGTGGTAGAAGCCGACGACTTCGGTCGTGTTCCGCGACTCACTCGCCGTGTCGTCGGCCGACTCACCCCCACGCTCGACCGATTCGAACACCTGCGCCGTCTCTCCCGGATCGAGTTCGTACCGCGTCCGCGGGTCGTCTGCGACGTTCGGCACCTGCCTGCTGTCGATCACGCGAACCGTCTCGGACGCTCGTCCGGTGCCGAGCAAGACGCCACAGATCTCCGCCGGCGACCCGTCGCTCGCCTCCGAGACGAGCGTCTCACGAACGTCGGTCGGCAGGAGAAGCGTCGTCGGTGACACGAGTCGAGGGTGGCGTGGTCGTCTGCGGCGCGCCGGTCAGTCGAAGTCGCGGCGCATGGCGATCTCGAACCACGGGCAGAGGCGCAGTTGGCGGTACCACTTCGGATGCTGGTGGAGGTGGTCGTAGTCGACCCACAGCATCCCGGCGACCTCCTCCTCGACGGGGTCCATCGACAGGTCGTCCAGTGTCAGCTTCAGGACCGCACAGACCTCCCACTCGACGCCCTCGTTCGGGTAGTAGCGCTTGTACTCGAACTTGTCCGTGACGCGCAGGTCGTCGTACTGGTCGGGCGTGATGCCCAGTTCCTCCTCCAGTCGCTGGCGGGTCGCCTCCTTCTGGGTCTGGCCCTGCACCGGGTGGGAGGCGACGGTGCCGTCCCAGTGGGTGTCCCAGAGCCGTTTCTCGGGGGATCGCTGTGCGAGCAGGATGCGGCCCTCGCCGTCGAACACCAGTGCGGTGAACGCGCGGTGCCGGATGCCGTCGCCGGTGTGGGCGTCGAGGCGGTTGACCGTCCCCTCCTCGTTGTCGTCGCCGTCGACCGCCACCACGTGCTGGCGGGCGTTCTCGTGTGTCCGCTCCTCCGAACTGGCCGAAGTCGCCCGACTGTCGGCCTCGTCTGCGCTCATAGCCGACCCATCGGCGACCGGGGTGAAGGATGCTTCGATGCGTGACTGGCTGTCGTGGCGGGCCGGCGACGTGTTCTGCCCACTCTCCCGGCGTGCCGCTCCGACGTTCAGCCCAGTTTCTCGTCGAGGATCAGCCGCGTCTTCGTGCTCTGGACCTCGTCCATCTCCCGACACTCGGTGATGAGGTCGTTCACGCCGCGCGTGTCGGCCGCGTCCACGACCAGCACGATGTCCTCCTCGCCGGACACCTGCCAGACGAAGTCGACCTCCTCCCACTCGGCCATGCGCTCGCCGACGCCGGTCGTGTTCACGTCGACCGCCACCGACACCTCGATCATCGCCTTGATGTTGCCGGTCCGGGTCGCGACCGTGAACCGTTCGATGACGCCCTCCTCGGTCATCCGTTCCACCCGATTGCGGATCGTCCCCTCGCTCGTCCCGACCCGCTCTGCGATCTCGGTGTACGGCGTCCGCGCGTCCCGTCTGAGGATCGTCAGGATGCGCCGGTCGAGTTCGTCCATAGGTCACGAACGACCGTCCACCACTTACCGATTACGAAATTCGTAACTCAGCTACGAAAGCAACGCTTATCACGGTGGCCTTCATGCGTATCTCGTAATGTCGGACGCCTACGTCGCACTGGAAGACGGGCGCGTCGTCGAGGCGCGTGGCCGTGTTCCGGGCCGTACACGTGGTGAACTGGTGTTCACGACCGCATACACAGGGTACGAAGAGAGCCTGACGGACCCCTCCTACGAGGAGCAGGTCCTCACCTTCTCGTACCCCCTCATCGGCAACTACGGCGTCCGAGACGAGCGATTCGAGTCGGATCGCGTCCACCCGCGTGCGGCCGTCGCCCGCGAGTTCACCGACGAGGTCGTCGAGTGGCTGGCAGACGAGGGCGTCCCGGCCGTGGACCACCTCGACACGCGCGACCTCGTGACCGCCATCCGCGAGGGCGGCGCGATGAAGTGCGGCATCGCGGTCGGCGAGGGCGTGACACCGGAGGACGCGAAGGCCGAACTCGCCGAGTGTAAGGGGATGTCCGAACACATGGACATCGGCGCGCAGGTCAGCGTCGACGCGAGCGAGACCTACGAACCGGACGCGGACGCGCCCGACGTGGACGCCGAGGTCGCACTGATCGACTGCGGCGCGAAGGGCTCGATTCGCTCCTCACTGACCGAGCGCGGCGCGACGGTCCACGTCCTGCCGTACGACACGACGTCCGAGACGGTCGCCGACCTCGACCCGGACGTGCTGTTCGTCTCGAACGGGCCGGGCGACCCGGCGAACTTCGGGGCTGCACAGGCGCTCGTCGAGGAGTTCGTCGGCGAGGTGCCGGTCGCCGGCATCTGTCTCGGCCAGCAGGTCGTCGCCCGCGCGCTCGGCGGCACGACCGAGAAGATGGACTTCGGCCACCGCGGCGTCAACCAGCCGGTCCGCGACCTCGACTCCGGCAAGGTCGTGATGACGACCCAGAACCACGGCTACACGGTCGGCGACCCCGGCCCGGAACTCGACGTGACGCAGGTGAACGTCAACGACGACACCGCCGAGGGACTGGAGTCGGACGAACTCGGCGTCCTCACGCGCCAGTACCACCCCGAGGCGAACCCCGGTCCGCACGACTCGCTGGGCTTCTTCGACGACGTGCTCGAACTGGTCGAGACCGACCGCGCCCGGAAGCTGGCGGCCTCGGACTGAGACGACGGTCACCGCCGCCTTCCGGCAGTTCTTGCGACTTCTACGACCCTCGTAGCGACTGCACCGATCCGCGAGGTGCCCTTTCGCCGTCGTGCATGTGGTATGCCAACACCCTACACACTCAAGGGCGGTGCGTGCCTAGAGACGACCGTGACGCCACATGACCACGACCACCTGCCACGGGCCTGCGGGTCTCGACCTGTCGCGTCGGGACGCGTGGGTCCTCCACGCCGCCCTGCTCCGGTGGATCGACGCGGAGATCGACGACGACCGGACCCCCCGATTCGAGTTCGGACTCCTCCGGAAAGTCGAGGAGTGTGACCGCCTGACGACGGCCGAACTCCGGGTCGTCCGGCAGGTGTTGGACACCTATCGGTCGGACGTGCCCGACGAAGACCGCGACACCGTCGACTCGCTACTCGCCGACGTGGACGACGCCCTCGTCGAGGCGTGAGTCGCGCCGGCACGGTCGGGTCGGTCCTCGCTCACTCACCCTCCCAGACGTCGACCGCGTCGTCCTCGCGGAAGAACCCCGACAGCACGCGCTCGGACTCGTCGCCGCCCGGCGGCGTGCCGGCGTAGACACCGACCTTCTCGGAGTCGGGGTAGCCCAGCACGTCCGGTTCCCGCATCTCGGAGACGACGAGATACCGGAGCGTGTCCTCGGCGTCGTTGACGACGCGGTGAGCACTCTCTGGACCGGTCGGGAACGCCACGTAGTCGCCGGGTTCGAGCGGGACCGTCTCGTCGTCGTGGCGCAGACTCCCCTCGCCGGCGAGCACGTACAGCGCCTCCTCGTTGGCGGTGTGCCAGTGGTACGGCCACGCCTTCTTGCCGGGCGGGAGTTCGTACAGACTCGCGCCGAGTCGCTCGCCGCCGGCTGCCTCACCGAGTTTCTTGCGACGGAACTGCACGTCCTCGGCGTGTTCGACCGTGGTCGCCTCGACTGCGGACTCGTTGACGTGTCCCATGCTCGTGGCTCGGGATGCCGGCCGCTTAAGTCCACAGCGCGCCGACCCGGTACCGATGGGAATCGACCCGAACTTCGACCGGAACCGCGAGCAGGTGGGCGAGGAGAACGGCGTGGCCGTCTGGGGGCCGGTCGACCCCCCCGAGAAACTGGGTATCCACGGGAGCCACGTCGCGGTGGACTACGACATCTGCGTCGCGGACGGCGCGTGTCTCGAGGACTGCCCGGTCGACGTGTTCACCTGGGTCGAGACGCCCGACCACCCCGCCTCCGAGCGGAAGGTCGAACCGACCCGCGAGGACCAGTGTATCGACTGCATGCTCTGTGTCGACATCTGCCCGGTCGACGCCATCGACGTGGACGCCTCACGGTCGTAGGCTGTCGGACGGCGCTGTGATACACCAGGGTCGGCAGACACTTCACGGGGGACCGCCACGAGGTTGACCATGGTCGCAGTCGGGACGCTGGCGACGCTGGTGGTCGCGGGACTCGCGAGTCTGTTCATGGCGTGGGCGATCGGTGCCGGATCCTCGGGGTCGACGCCCTTCGCGCCCGCCGTCGGCGCGAACGCTATCTCGGTCATGCGGGCCGGATTGATCGTCGGCCTACTGGGTTTCTTCGGGGCGGTGTTACAGGGTGCGAACGTCACCGAGGCGGTCGGCTCCGAACTGGTGGTCGGTGCCCCGCTGACGGCGACGGCTGCCATCGTGGGGCTCATCACGGCCGCCGCACTCGTCGCGGTCGGCGTCTTCGCCGGCTACCCCATCGCCACCGCCTTCACCGTCACCGGGGCGGTCGTCGGCGTCGGCCTCGCGCTGGGTCGCGGCCCGGCGTGGGCGAAGTACCAGCAGATCGCCACGCTGTGGGTGCTGGTCCCGTTCGTCGGCGGCGGCATCGCCTACGCCACCGCCCGCTTCCTCCGGAACGAGTCGATCCCCGAGACACTCGCGGTGCCCGGCCTCGCGGGACTCGTGGGCGTGATCGTCGCCAACGTCGACTTCTCGGTGCTCGGCCCGGCCGGTGAAGCCGGATCGATCGCCGGCACGGTCGCCGCGTCGCTCCCCCCGGTCGGCGTCGCGGGCCTCCCCGTCGGCCGTCTGCTCGTCTCGCTCGCGGTCGCACTGCTGGTCGCCGGACTCCTCCGCTACGACATGGCCCGCGACCGGGAGGCGGGTCAGCGACACTTCCTGCTCGCACTCGGCGGACTGGTGGCGTTCTCGGCCGGCGGGAGTCAGGTGGGACTCGCGATCGGACCACTGCTCCCACTGCTCGGCGACGTGTCGGTCCCGCTGTGGGCCGTGCTGGTCGGCGGCGGCGCGGGCCTGCTCGTCGGGTCGTGGACCGGCGCACCCCGGATGATCAAGGCGCTCGCACAGGACTACTCGTCGCTCGGGCCTCGGCGCTCTATCGCGGCGCTGATCCCCTCGTTCGCCATCGCACAGACCGCCGTCTTCTTCGGGATCCCCGTCTCGTTCAACGAGATCATCGTCTCGGCCATCGTCGGCTCCGGCTACGCGGCCGGCGGCAGCGGCGTCAGCGCCGAGAAGATGGTGAAGACGGTACTGGCGTGGATCGGGTCGCTCGTGCTGGCGTTCGCCGGCGGCTACGGCGTCTTCACTGCGGTCTCGGCGGTGCTGTAGTCGGCTGTAGACTGCGTCGGTGTGAGAAGGTCGCGTCGGTGTCGTCGGTCGCGTCGAGTACCTCTCGGCCGTCTCTCGTCGACCGAGCCCCGTCAGTCGTCGACTTCCGCTTCCGCCTCGTCGGGGGTCTGCTCGTCGTCGTCCGACTCCTCGGTCTCCTCGCTCGGTTCGGGGAGCGTGATCCGGGCTTTCATGATCCGGGTGTTGTCCACCTGTTCGATCCGGATGTCGATCCCGTCGAACTCGATCTCCTCGCCCTCCTCCACGAGGCGGCCGGCGCGGTTGAAGATGAAGCCGGCCAGCGTCTCGAACTCCTCGCCTTCGGGCAGGTCGATCTCCAACTCCTCGTTCACCTCGTCGATGTTGACCTCGCCGCGCACCAGCGCCGTCCGGTCGTCGAGGAACTCGAACGGTTCCTCCTCGTCGCCCTCGAGGATGTCGCCGACGATCTCCTCGACCATGTCCTCCATCGTGATCAGCCCCTCCGTGGTGCCGAACTCGTCGATGACGACGACCATCTGCATCCGGTTGTCCTGGATCTCGGTCAGCAGTTCGTCGACGTTCTTCGACTCCGGCACGTGGAGCGTCGGCTGGACGAGGTCGGTGAGGTCCGCGCTCCCCTCGCCGTAGTACTTCGCGCGGACCATGTCGCGGATGTTGACGATCCCGATGATGTTGTCGAGGTTCCCGTCGTAGACCGGCACTCGCTCGTGGTCCGACTGGACGCAGGTCTCGATGGCCTCGTCGATGGTCGCGTCTTTCGGGACGGCGGTCACGTCGAGACGGGGGGTCATCACCTCCTTGGCGATGGTGGAGTTGAACCGGAAGATGCGCTGGAGCATCTCGCGTTCCTCCTCCTCGATGACGCCCTCGCGCTCGCCGGTCTGGATCATCGTCTGGATCTCGTCGCGGGTGACGTAGGAGGTCTCGATCGCCGACCGACCACCGGTGACGCGGTTGATGATCCGCGTCAGGTAGTCGAAGACGACGATCAGCGGGAACAGGACCTTCTCGGAGAACTTCAGGGGCCTGGCGATGGTGACGGCCCACGACTCGGTGTTCTCGACGGCGTACGACTTCGGGGCGGACTCGCCGAAGAGGAGAACGAGCGTGGTGATCCCGAAGGTGGCGATCAGCACCGACTGACCCGGTCCCACGTCCAGCACGGCGAGGACCCCGGTCGCGATCGAGGACATGGCGATGTTGACGATGTTGTTGCCGACGAGGATCGTCACCAGCAGGCGGTGGGGGTCTTCCTTCAGTTCCTGGACCCCTTCTGCACCCGGGATGCCCTCCTCGATCATCGAGTCGATCCGGTGTTTCGCCAGCGAGAACATGGCGATCTCCGAGGAGGAGAAGAACGCCGACAGCCCGAGGAGGATCACGATAGCGACCGCACCGAGGATGCCGATGGTCGTGTCGTTGATCGGGAGCGACTGTGCTACTCCACCGACTTGCAGGAGCGAGGCTGTCGGCCAGACAGCCGTGTATACCGACGACAAACCCATGTACCACCCTCTCTTGTCCGGGGGCGGGATTAAGAGTTGTCCCTTTGGCACCGGGCGCGGATCGCGGGCGGGGCGGTGCCGCGAGCGAAGGGCTTAGGCACGAGACGGCCGAACGTCCGTCCATGTCCACCGCAGAGCCAGCGATCACGCTGTACCGGCTACAGGCGTGTCCCTACTGTGAACGGGTCGTCCGGAAACTGGCGGACCTGGACCTCGACTACGAGTCGCGGTTCGTCGAGCCACTCCACTCCGAACGAAACGTCGTCGCCCGCCTGACGAACAAGCGGACGGTCCCGGCCATCGTCGACGAGCAGACCGGCGTCACGATGTCCGAGAGTGCGAACATCGTCGAGTATCTGGAACAGACGTACGGTGACGGGTCGGCTGCTGCCGACGGAACGAGTGCCGCCGCAGGAGGCGACGACTGATGGTCGACTTCGACGTCGTCGACCTCGGCGAGACGGACCACGTCGAGACGGGCGAGCAGGCCCCGGACTTCACCCGGCCGCTGGTGAACGCCGAGTACTGGGCCGACGCCTCGCTGTCCGACCTCACCGACGAGTCGCCGGTCCTGCTCGTCTTCCACTCGATGGACGGCGCGTTCCCGGCGACGTACACGTGGAAGGAACTGACGAGTCGCGCGTTCGACGAGACCTACGACGTGCAGGTCGTCGGCATCTCGATCTCGACGCCGTACGAACACAAAGACCTCATCGCCGAGCGTGAGATGGACTACCCCCTCTTTTCAGACCCGGCGAACGGCGTGGCCGCGGAGTACGGCGTCGTCCACGACTTAGACGGGATGGCCGGCGTCACCGAGCCCCGGCCGGCGGTGTTCCTCGTCGACACCGACGGGACCGTCAGGTACGACTGGGTCGCCGAGGAGTGGCCCGAGTTCCCCGACTACGACGAGATCGAGTCGGCGCTGGCCGACCTGTAGGACTGCCGTACACGACTCGGCACGCTTTTTCCCGCCGTCGTGGACCACACAGTATGGACGAGACGAGCACGGACGACGACCTGCTCACGCGCGCGGGCGAGGCGATCCGGGACGGCGAGACGGTCGTCTACCCGACCGAGACGGTGTACGGCCTCGGTGCGGACGCCCTCTCCGCCGAGGCTGTCGAACGGGTCTTCGAGATCAAGGGTCGATCGCGCGACAAACCGCTCTCGCTCGGTGTGCCGAGCGTCGACGCCGCGCTGACGCACACCCGACCGACCGAACGCGCCGAGGCGTTCATGCGCGAGTTCCTCCCCGGGCCCGTGACGGTCGTCGTCGAACGGGGGCAAAGCGTGCCGGACGCCCTCGTCGCCGGCCGTGACCGCGTCGGGATCCGCGTCCCGGACCACGACCTCGCGCTGGCGTTCTACCGCGAAGCCGCCCCCGCACCCGTCACCGCCACGAGCGCGAACGTCAGTGGTCGCCCGAGCGTCCGCCGGGTGTCGGAGTTGGACGAGTCGGTCCGAGAGGCGGTGGCGGTCGTCCTCGACGACGGCGAGACGCCCGGTACCGAGAGTACGGTCGTCGACCCCGAGGAGGGCGTGATCCACCGACGCGGCGCGCGGGCGGACGAGATAGACGCGTGGCTGGCCGGCCACTGACTGGACCGCGTCGCCGGGAGTCGGTCCCGGTCGCGCCGCCGGGCGGCGGCACCGGCGGACGCAGACGACTCACAGTCCCAACAGCGACCGGAGCGACCGCGTCTTCACGCCGCACTGCTCCCGGTAGTCGCAGGCGTCGCACTTGCTGGTGTCTCGGAGTCGCGGCGGCGGCCCGTCGATGGATCGGGCACTCCGGAGCGCCTCACGATAGGCCGCCTTCTTCCGGGTCGTCAGTCGGACCTCCCGGACGACCCCGTGGGCCGGATACTCGACCAGTGCGCGTGGAATCTCGCGTTTCTCCTCCCACGCGAGCGCCTTCGCCAGACCCACTGCTCTGACGGTCTGGCGGGTCCAGACGCCGTTTTCCGGTGGTTCGCCGGGTGAGACGAGGGTCGGAACCGGCGGCGTGGGTTCGTCGTCGGACTCGCGACCGCGACCCGCAAGCAGTTTGTACGCGATCCCGTGGCAGTCCCGGCCCCGCAGGTAGACTCGCGTGTCCGTCGGGTCGGCGAGTGCCGCCCAGTCGTCGCGGGCCGCGAGGCGGTCGAGTCGGGCGCGGTACTCCTCGGGGAAGACGTCGATCGGTGCCGCTCGAAGCGTCGCGTCGTCGGCCTGACGTAGTTCCTCGTACCGGAAGGCGAGGGCCTGTCGGTCGCGTGCCTCGTCTGGTGGCTCGCGGTCGTCGTCGCGGCGCTGGTAGTACAGTTGTCGCGGGCAGTAGGCGGCGGTCGCGAGGTCGCTGAGCGCCAGCACGGGACGGGGTGGCCCCGGTCCGGTATTTGAACGTTCGGTCGGCGGTCGGCAGAAAGAGGGGAGTGTCGTGGAACTCAGACCGCGTCCGGACCGCGTTCGCCGGTGCGGACCTGGATCGCGTCCTCGACGTCGATCACGAAGATCTTGCCGTCACCGGGTTCGCCGGTGTTCGCCGCCTCGCGGATGGCGTCGACCACGTCGGCGGCGGGGATGTCCGCGACGACACACTCGATCTTGACCTTCTGGTGGAGGTCGACGACGTACTCCTCGCCGCGCCACTGACCCTTCTTCGCGGGCTGTGAGCCGCGACCAGAGACGTTCGTCACGGTCAGCGACGGGGCACCGACCTCCGCGAGCCCCTGCTTCACGTCGCCCAGTTTGTCCGGCCGGACGACGGCCACGATCATCTTGATCTCGCTGTCTGCGTCGCTCATGCGTCCTCACGCTCCTCCTCGGGGGTCGTAGTACTGTCGCCGGTCACGCCGCCGTCCATGCGGACCGGGGTGGGACCGCCGTCGGTGGCGAGGTCCGGGCGACCGAACTCGGGGTAGGTGTTGACGCCGTGCTCGGAGACGTCGAGACCCTCACGCTCGTGTTCGGGGCTGACGCGTGCCTGGCCGAGCGCCTTGATGACGTAGAACACCACGCCGGTCGCGAGGATGGTCCAGCCGGCGATCACCGCGACGCCGACGAACTGCGGGACGAACTGGCCGACAGAGGGGCCGCCGACCGTGAAGATCGGGAGCAGGAGCGCGCCCAGCACGCCGGCGGAGCCGTGGACCGGGAAGACCGCACACACGTCGTCGATCTTGAGGCGCTTCTCGACGAACTCGAAGACGATGGGCAACTGGGCACCGGCGAGGAAGCCGATGACGATGCCGCCGACCCAGGTGATCGCGTTCGTGTTGCTCGTGATGCCGACGAGGCCGGCGAGCATCCCGTTGGCGACGTACAGCGTGTCGACCTTGCCGGTCTTGTACATCGAGACCGCGCTCGCGCCGATGGCCCCGGCGGCCATCCCGAGCGTGGTGGTCAGTGCGACACGACCCACGGTGTCGGCGAACGCGCCGAGTGCGATGGAGCTACCCTCGGCCGCGAAGACCGTCGCGGCCGTGCCGACGTTGAAGCCGTACCAGCCGAAACAGAGGATGAGCGTCCCCAGTACGGCGAACGTCATCGAGTGACCGGGGATGATGTTGACCGAGCCGTCCTCGTTGTAGCGGTCCATCCGGGGGCCGAGAATCGCGGCGGCCGTCAGGCCCGCGATGCCGCCCATGCCGTGGACGATCATCCCGCCCGCGAAGTCGGCGAAGCCGAAGGAGGCGAGGAAGCCACCGGCCCACGTGAAGCCGACGACGACCGGGTAGATGACCGAGGCCAGGACGATGGTGTACGCGACGTACGCGCGGAGTTTCGCGCGGCCCGCGACTGCACCGGAGACGATGGTCGCGGCGGTCATGGCGAAGACGGCACCGAACAACCAGCTGATCCACGCGTCGGAGCCGCCGTTGACGTAGGCGAACGATTCGCCGAAGCCGGCACCGCCGACGAAGTTGGCGATGCCCTGGCCGACGAGGAAGAACATGATGACGCCCACGGACCACGTGAGCATGTTCTTCGTCAACTGGTTGGCGACGTTCTTCGAGCGGACCTGCCCGGCCTCCAGCATGGCGAAGCCGGCGTGCATGAAGAAGATCAGGAAGGTGACCGTCAGCACCCAGACGTTGTTGACGCCCGAGGCGATGGCCCCCACGTCGACCTGGAGTGGCGTCAGCATGCGCCCACCTCCGAACCGGTCGTTTTATCAGTGCTACTTGGACAGTCGTTCACGGAATCGCAGATTGGAACCGTGTCCGTGTTCTGAATCACGTTCGACTGGCAAGTGAGAGAGTTATATAACGGTTAGCGTTGACAAATGGCAAAATTCGAGGAGCGAACTCGATGACCGTTCAGTTTACTATCGGATACTATCTCCTTAAGGACGTTGAACGTCCACTCGCCGGACAAATGTTGCCGAGTAATCGACCGACCGTCGTGTCGGTTTCTCGATCAGTCTCGGTGAAACTTGCCAATGCAGGGGGAATCTGCTCGCGCGCGCTCCGTGATATCACGTCTGTCACGAAAGACAATCGGTGGCACACAGAGCCGGAACTCGGACAGTCGGCACACCCGACAAAATCCGACTCACGACACGAAACCACTCGAACGGGCTGGCGCGAGTTCATCTCGCGCACTTCGGCGGCGTGAGGCCGCCTCAGGCACGCCGACGGTCACAGGTAGGTCATCGCTGAAAGCGACTGGTCCACCGGGTGCTACACGATGGGTCGCAGAGTTCACCGGGTGGGACTGAAAGGGGCCGACCTCTCGACTGGTCCCCGACGCCGGTAGCACTGGACTGAACGAGAGCGCGAGCGAAGCGACGCGCTCTCGTGAAAGAAGCGCGCACCAAGTCGCGGACCATCGAGAGGTCGGGGGCTTTCACCTCTCGTCGTCGCCAACCGTCTTGACAGAATCTCCCACGAACGACTCGACCGAGTTCACACCGAAGACCGAGTCCACCTCGAAGATCGAGTTCCGAGACTCGCCACGAAACCCGACGACACCACCGTCTCACAGAAATTCTCGAACGTCCGAGTACCACATGTCGTGGTGATCGACGGCCCCGACACGCTCGGCGATCTCCACGGCCAGCGCGTGCCAGCACAGTTGCTCGGGGTCGTCCGGATCGAGGTTGTACGTCGCGTCCTTGCAGTCACAGCCGCCGTCTTCGACGACGTACTCCTCCTCGTGGCCGACGACGACCACGAAGTCGCGGTACTGCTTGACCCGGCCTTCGGAGACGGCCTCGATAGCCTGGGCTCCCCGGTCGCCGTGGGCCGCGATCAACGCCTGCGTGATCGGTGCCGTCAGCGACCCCCTCTCTGCGAGTGCGGCGCGCCAGTCGTCCGGTGGGTCGCTCACTGCCACCACTTTTCGCGCCCTCGACAAGAAGCGTTCGGTGCCAGCGTCACTCCTGGTGACGACGGCCGCGCCGGAGAGTGAGACCGACACGCTCGAATCGGGCGACTCTTGACGCCCGACGCTCCATCCCCGTGCATGCTCATCGAGGAGGGAGGCGTCTCCGTCGAGGTCCCCGAGGCCCGCGACGGGGCCAGCGAGGGGGCCGACGACGGCGTGTTCTTCAACCCGACACAGGAGTTGAACCGCGACATCACCGTCGCCGTCCTCCGGGCGTACCGCGACCGGGAACCACGGGTCGCCTCCTATCTCGACGCGATGGCCGCCTCCGGCATCCGGGGTGTCCGCGCCGCCAACGAGGGGTACGACGCCACCTGTGCCGACGTCGACGGCGAGGCAGTCGAGTTGGCCCGCGAGAACTTCGCCCGGAACGACCTCCCCGGCGAGGCGGTCCACCGCGACGCGAACGTCGAGATGCACGAAGAACTGTACGACGTGATCGACGTGGACCCCTTCGGGACGCCGATGCCCTTCGCCGACGCCGCCCTGTCGAACGCCCGGAACCTCGTCTGCGTGACCGCGACCGACACCGCGCCGCTGTGTGGCGCGCACTTCGAGTCGGGCGTCCGGAAGTACTCGACCGTCCCGCGCAACACCGACTACCACGCCGAGATGGGCCTGCGCGTCCTCATCTCGGCGCTGGTCCGGACCGCCGCCCGCCACGACATCGCGGCCGAACCGATCTGCTCGCACGTCACCCGGCACTACGCCCGGACCTACCTCGAACTCGACCACCGCGCCACCCGTGCCGACGCCGCCATCGACCGACTCGGCTACGTCCACCACTGTCAGGACTGTCTCGAACGCGACCACGAGTTCGGCCTGATCGCCAACCCGCCGGACGACGAGCAGTGCCCGCACTGCGGGAGCACCCGCTTCGTCACCGGCGGACCGATCCACCTCGGTCCCATCGCCGACCCCGAGTTCACTGCCGCCGTCCGCGGTCACGTGGCCGACGAGATGGGCGAGGCGAAGGCGGCGAGAAAACTGCTCGGGACGGTCGCCGGCGAACTCGACCGGCCGACCCACTACGACCAGCACCGCCTCTGCAAACTGTGGGGCGAACCCGCGACCGCGATGGACGACTTCCTCGGCGACCTCCGAGACGCCGGCTTCGACGCCTCCCACGCCCACTACTCCGGGACCGCGTTCAAGACCGACGCGAGCGTGGCGGAGATGCGCGACGCCGTCTTCGGCTGACTCTGCAGAATCCGCCGTCGGTTTCATGTGTCGTTCCGTCGAAGTTCGGGGCGTGTCTACAGTCTCTCGTGTTCGGGGCGATCCGGTCGGCTTCGTCCGCGCCGTCGTCGACGCGGTGCAGGAGTCGGACGCCACCTTCGTCGCCGCGAGCCTCGCCTACTACGCCTTCGTCTCGCTGATCCCGCTGCTCGCGCTGGTCGTCGTCGTCGCCAGCGTCGTGGGCGGCGAGGCGCTCTCGGCCGAGGTACTCGTCCTCGTCGGCGACCTGCTCACGCCGGCCGCACAGGCCGACCTCCTCTCGGCGTTCCAGAGCGACACCGGCCGCGGTGGCGTCACGGTCGTCGGCGTCGTCCTGACGACGTGGGGTGCGCTGAAGCTGTTCCGGGGACTCGACCGGGCCTTCGGGAAGGTGTACGGGACGACTCCCGGCGGCATCGTCGCGCAGGTGAAAGACGCCCTGCTGGTCCTCGTCAGCGTCGGTGCCGGCATCGCCGGCGTCACCGTGGTCGGCGGCGTCGTCGCCTTCCTCCCGATCCCGGGCGCGCGGTTCGTCGCCCCCCTCTCGCTGCTGTTCGCACTCGTCGCGGCGTTCTTCCCGCTGTACTACGTCTTCCCCGACGCCGAGGTGTCCGCCCGGCAGGCACTGCCCGGCACCGTCTTCGCGGCGGTCTGCTGGACGCTGCTCGGCGTCGGCTTCGGCATCTACGCGACGGTCGCCGGCACCTCGGCGGTGTACGGTCTGCTCGGTGGGATCCTCCTGCTCGTGACGTGGTTCTACCTCGGCGGCGTCGTCCTGCTCGTCGGCGCGGTGCTCAACGCCGTGCTGGCCGGTTGGTCGTTCGGTGACGACGGGGACGACGTCACCGCCCCCGGCGCGCAGGCGGGACGCGAGGGCGGTCCGGACCGGCAGGTACAACACCCGTCGGACCGACACGACGGAACGACTGCGATGAGCGAGTCACCCGACGGCACGGACGGCGACGAGAAGAGCGACCGCACCGAGCCGCGCGGTGCGCCCGACATCGGGGAACTCGAAGCCGAGATCGACCGCCTCCGGGCCGATCTGGACGACTTCGAGCGCGACGTGTCCGACCGGACCGTCGAGAAGCCGAAGCTCGAAGCCGAACTCAAGCGGTACGTCCGCCGCCGGATGCGCCGGGGGAAGGCCCGTGGCTGGGGTCCGTACCTCGTGCTCCTGTACGGGACGGCGATGACCATCGCCGGGTTCGTCCTGCTCGACGACCTGCTGGCGGTGATCGCCATGGTCGTCATCTTCCTGTCGACGCTCGGCCTGTACGTCCTCTTCGTCCTGTTCGGCATCGGCCTGAACGTCCTCTCGGTGCCGGCCCGCGCCCGCGACTGGGTCGGCGAGCGCCGCGACTGAGATGTCACGGGCCGTCGGCGTCACCGACCTGCTCGCGAGTGCACCCGACTGGGTGGTCGCCGTCTTCGCACTCGTCACGCAACTCGGCGACGCGTGGTTCCTGTTCGGTGCCTTCTCGCTGCTCTACTGGCTCGGCCCGTCGCGCGACCTGCTCGACAGACCGGTCGGCGCGACGCTGATCGGCCTCGGCCTCGCGGCGGTGGGGCTGACGGTCGCCGCGAAGTTCCTGTTCGCGCTCCCGCGTCCGCCCGGTGCCGGCACCGCCGCCGTCCCGCCGTGGCTCCCCGCCGCCCTCGGCGACCTCTACGTCAGCGCCGCGACCGGCGACGGCTTCGGCTTCCCGAGCGGCCACGCCCTCGGCAGTACCGTCGCCTACGGCGGACTCGCGCTCCTCGCGGACGCGTGGGACCGCCGGCGCCGTCTCCTCGCGGCCGGCCTCGTCGCGGTGCTCGTCTCGCTGTCCCGTCTCGTGCTCGGGGTCCACTACCTCGCGGACGTGCTCGCCGGGATGGCACTCGGTGTCGTCGTCCTCTGGACCGCGCTCCGACTCACAGAGCGGGGCCGGCGTCCGGGCCGCCTGTTCGCGGGTGCGGTCGTCGTCGCGGTCGTCGGCGTCGGCTTCTCGCTGCTGCACGCCGAGCGCGTCGAAGCGATGGCGGTTCTCGGGGCCACGGTCGGCGGCCTGCTCGGCTGGCGGTACGCGGACGGGGACCTCGTCGGCGACCGCCGAGTCGTCCCGTTGCCGGCCGCCGGCGTCGGGTTGCTCGTCGCCGGTGGGCTGTTCGCCGGGTCGCTGGCGGTCGAACCGCCGCTCCCGGTGGTCTTCGCCGTCAACGTCGCGTCGGTCGGTCTCGTCCTCGCGCTCCCGGCGGTCGCCGGGGAGTAGGCTCGACGCGCCGCCAGCGCGTGGCTCACCGACGCTCACCCCAACCGCGTGTTCCCGCGCTCGAAGGCGGTCGCCAGCGTCGCCTCGTCCAGCGAGAGCACGGTCGGGCGGCCGTGCGGGCAGGCGTAGGGTTGCTCGCAGGCACCCAGCCGATTCACGAGTCGCGTCGCGTCAGCGACCGACAGCGCGTCGCCGGCTTTCAGCGACGGGTGGCACGCCAGATCGCGCAGGAGGTCCTCGCGGGCGTCCTCGGGCGTCTCGCCCACGGCGAGCGCGTCGAGTGCGTCCCGCAGGGCGGCGGTCGGTTCGACCCGACCGAGCGGGGCTGGCACCGCCTCGACCCGATACGTCGTCCCGCCGAAGTCGGCGACGCGGTAGCCGAGCGAGGCGAGGAGGTCGCGGTTCGCCTCCAGTGTCGCCGACTCGTCGGCCGACAACCGGAGCGTCTCGGGCGGGTCGATAGCCGCCGACTCGACCTCGTCGCCGACCGCCGCGCGCAGTCGCTCGAAGTTGACGCGCTCGTGGGCCGCGTGCTGGTCGATCACGAGCAGGTCGTCGTCTGCCTCACACAGCAGGTAGAGGTCGCGGAAGGTGCCGATGACGGTCACCTCGGCGAGCGTCGAGTCGCCCTCGACCGGCGTGAGGGAACTGTCGAGGTCGAACGCCAGGTCGGCGGTGCGCGCGAGGTCTTCGCCGGACAGCGCGTCTCGGACCGCCGACTCCACTGCCGCCGTGACCGCCTCGCCGTCCACGAACGCGACGCGCTCTTTCGCGGGGTGGACGTTCGCGTCGACCCGCTCCGGAGGGACCGACACGTCGATGGCGGCGACGGGATACCGACCGCCGGCCAGCAGGTCGCCGTAGCCCGCGACGACCGCCTGCCGGAGGTCGCCGTTCTCGACTGCGCGACTGTTGACGGCGGTGTGGACGTGTGTCGGCCGAGCGCGCGTGACCGAGGGGTAGCAGACGACGCCCGAGACGGACACCTCGCGGTCTGCGCTGCCGTCGTCCGGCGCGGACCACTCGACGGTCGTACTCGCGCCGGCCACCTGTCGGTCGTAGACGCCGAGCAGTGCGTCGGTCGGGTCGCCGGTGCCCGGCGTGGCGAACGTCTCGCGGTCGTCGTGTGAGAGGCGGAATCGCACGTCCGGACGGAGCAGGGCGTAGCGCGTACAGAGCGCGGAGATCCGCGAGAACTCGGTCTTCGGGCCGGCGAGCGACTTCCGGCGGGCCGGCGTTCGGGCGAACAGGTCCGTCACCTCGACGGTCGTGCCGACGTCCCGGCCTGCTGGCTCCGACCGCTTCTCGCCGTTCTCGACGACGACCCGCGTCCCGCGTGCGCCGTCTGCGACCGCCTTCGTGGTGAGGTCCAGTCGGGCGGCCTCGGCGATGCTCGGCAGGGCCTCGCCCCGGAAGCCGAGCGTCCGGACGCGGCCCACGTCGTCGATACCGTCGATCTTGCTGGTCGTGTGGCGCTCGACCGCGAGCAGAGCGTCGGCCTCGGTCATCCCGTGGCCGTCGTCCGCGACCCGGATTCGGTCGAGGCCGCCGCGCTCGACCGCGATCGTGATCGACTCGCTTCCGGCGTCGAGGCTGTTCTCGACGAGTTCCGTCACGACGGCGGCGGGCCGGGTGACGACCTCGCCGGCCGCGATGCGGTCGACCGTCTCCGGGTCGAGTTCGTGGACGCGCGTCATCTGTCGGTGTCGGTCGCGGTGTGGTCGGCGGTCGTCTCACTCGCGGTCTCTGTCGCGTCCGCCGCCGACACGTCGGCGCTCGCGGCCAACTCCCGCAGGTCGTGGAGTCGGTTCAGCGCGTCGAGTGGTGTCGTGTCGGCCACGTCGATCTCTCGGAGTTCGGCGAGCAGGTCCGCGACCGTCTCGTCTGCGGTTGCGGCACCGTCCCCCTCGCCGGTCTCCGGGTCCGACGGTTCGGTCGCGGGGTCGCCTTCGAGGGTCGCCTGTACCGTCTCTCCCGTGTCGGACGCCTCGGCGTCGGTGGTCGGCGTCTCCTCGGGGTCGGTCGTCGTCGTCCCCTCGGCGTCGGTGGCGTCGCTCGGGCCGCCGGGACCGCCGACCGCGACCAAGTCGCGCGAGCGCGCGACGACCGGATCGGGGACGCCGGCGAGTCCCGCGACCTCGACGCCGTACGACGAGGAGGCCGGCCCCTCCCGCACCTCGTGGCGGAACGTCACGCCGGAGTCGTCGCGGTCGGCCGCGAAGTGGCGGTTCGTCACGCCCGGTAACTCGTCGGCGATGGCGGTCAGTTCGTGGTAGTGCGTGGCAAAGAGCGTGAACGCGCCGATCTCGTCGTGGACGAACTCGGTCGTCGCCCACGCGATGGAGAGGCCGTCGGTCGTGGAGGTGCCACGCCCCACTTCGTCCAGCAGGACCAGCGAGCGTTCGGTCGCGTCGTGGAGGATGTCGGTCAACTCGCTCATCTCCCGCATGAAGGTGGACTGCCCGCCGGCGATGTCGTCCGACGCGCCGACCCGCGTGAAGATGCGGTCGAGCGTGGGGAGGCGGGCCGCGTCGGCCGGGACGAAACTCCCGACCTGCGCGAGCAGACAGATCAGGGCGACCTGTCGCATGTAGGTCGACTTCCCCGACATGTTCGGGCCGGTGACGACCGCGACGCGGGAGTCGCCGAGGTGCGTGTCGTTCGGGACGAACGACGACTGGGCGTCGGCGACGACGGGGTGTCGACCGTGCTCGATGTCGATGGCCGGAGCCGACTCGTCGGCCGAGTCGGCTCGCTCGGCGTCGTAGTCGACCACCTCGGGGCGCGTCCAGTCGCGGTCCACCGCTATCTCGGCGAGGGTGGCGAGGGTGTCCAACTCGGCCAGCGCGTCGGCCACGTCCTGCACGCGCTCTGCCTCCTCGGCGACCGCCCGACGAACCTCGCGGAACAGGTCGTACTCCAGCGCGTCGGCCCGCTCTGCCGCGCCGATGATCTCGTCTTCTCGGCGCTTCAACTCCGGCGTGTAGAAGCGTTCGCTGTTCTTCAGGGTCTGTCGGCGGGTGTAGTCGTCCGGCACCCGATCCAGGTTCGGCTTCGTCACCTCGATGTAGTAGCCGTGGACCTGGTTGTAGCCGACCGACAGCGAGTCGATGCCGGTGCGTTCCCGTTCGCGGGCTTCCAGATCGGCGACCCACTCCCGCCCGGACTGCTCGGTCTCGCGCAGGGCGTCGAGTTCGTCGTCGTAGCCCGACGCGACGATCCCGCCCTCGGTGATCTCCGCCGGCGGGTCTTCGCTGATCGCGTCGTCGATCAACCCGCGCACGTCTGCCAGTTCGTCCAGTCGGTCCCGGAGGGCGACCAGCCGGTCCGAATCCGCCTGGTCGACCGACGCTAAGGCCGACTTCAGTTCCGGCACGGTGTCGAGTGTGGTCTTCAGCGACCGCAGGTCGCGGGCGTTCGCCCGACTGCGGGCGACCCGACCGAGCAGACGCTCCACGTCGTACACCGCCTCCAGCAGGTCGCGCACCTCGGCGCGGACCAGCGACTCCTCGGCGAACGCCGCGACCGCCGCCTGCCGGGCGTCGATGCGGCCGGTGTCGAGCAGTGGTCGTCGGAGCCACGACTCCAGTCGGCGACGACCGAGTGCCGACGAGGTGTCGTCCACGACGCCGAGCAGTGTCGGACCGTCCTCGCGGGTCCGGTTCTCGAACAGTTCGAGACTCCGGATGGCGGTCGGGTCCAGTCGGAGTGCGTCGTCGGGGTCGTACCGCCGGATGCGGGTGACGTAGCCGAGCGTCGGGTCCGCGTCAGTCGGGTCGTCAGTCGTGTCGGCCGACTCCTCGGCGTCTCCGCTCCCGCCCGTGTCGCCGACTGCGGCCGGTTCCTCCGGCACGTCGCCGCGCACGCCGTCACCTTGTGTGTACTCGGCGTACGCGAGGAGACCGCCGCACGCCCGGAGTTCGGCGTCGGTGGCGAGGACGGCGTCCGGCTCGTCGACGTACCGGCCGACTCGGTCACGGGCACTGTCGGTGTCGAACGCGTCGGGGTCGTAGACCGTCGTGGCCGCCCGGAGGTCGAAGGTCTCGGCGAGTCGGGGGTCCGTCGCACCCGGGTCGTCTGCGTCCGACTCGTCGGTGCCGGCCGTGTTCTCACCGTCGTCTCCGCCGGTGTCGGCGAACTCCGGGGCGAAGACGACCTCGGCGGGGTCGACGCGGTCCAGTTCCTCGATGGCTCGCCGGCGCGACTCGACGCTGGTCACGCGGAACTCGCCGGTCGAGACGTCGAGGAATGCGACCGCGTGGGTCGCGTCGGTGGTGTGGGCCGACGCGCCGTTCGTGCGCGCGCCGGCAGTGTGGGCCGACGCGCCGTTCACTCGCTCTGTGTCCGTCTCGCGGGCGAGACACGCGAGGTAGGTCGCGCTCCCGGCGAGCAGTTCGTCGTCGGTGACGGTCCCCGGCGTGACGACCCGCGTGACGGCGCGGTCCACGACGCCCGAGGCCTCGTCGGGGTCTTCGACCTGATCCGCGACCGCGACCCGGTAGCCGGCGTCGAGCAGTCCTTCGACGTAGCTCGCGGCGTTGTCGATGGGGATGCCCGCCATGCGATACGTACCGGTGGAGTCCTCGCGCTGGGTGAGTGTCACTTCGAGAACTTTCGACACCTCCTCGGCCGCGTCGCAGAAGGCCTCGTAGAAGTCGCCGACCTGAAAGAGGACGAGACAGTCGTCGTACTCCGCAGTCAACTCGAAGTACTGGCGCATCATCGGGGTGAGGTCCCCGCGACTCTCGGCCATCTCCGGCGGGGGACCCGTGACCGCTGGCATACGCTACCGGCGGCACGCGAGGGGTAAAAACGTCTCCCTGTCGGGCCGTCGGCCAAGAGACACGTCCCACGTCGCCTGTCTCACCCACCGTCGGCGACCGCTTCGTCGCCGACCTCGTGGCTCTCGGGGTCGGAGTCGGCGACGCCGACGCCCTCGGCGAACCGGGAGACGACTGTCTCCGCCGCCCGAACCGCCCGCTCCGGATCGCGGAAGCTCTCCCCCGCGCCGGTCGTCGCTGGCTCCCAGTCGCCGCTCTGCGTCGGTCTCCGGGCGGCGTCCACCCACCAGAACAGCGCCAAGCCCCGCGAGAACTCCGTGATCGTCACGCGCCGCGTGCCCGTCGGGTTCGTGTACGCGACCGCGTCGCCGTCCTGGCCGGCGGTCCAGCCGGCGGGCAGGCGACAGTCGTAGGGGTCCGACATCGAGTCGTAGAGTGATCCGTGTGGAGCAACAACTACCTTTGGGTTTCTTCGCGTTCGGTGACGACGCGTCGGTCGACACGACCGCGCGGTGGGGCGCGTCCGATTCGGCGGCCCGTAGCCTCTTTGTACCAGTCCAGCGAAGGGCGGACGTGACCGTCTACGAGAGCGACCTCCCCGGCGTGGGCAAGAAGTTCGAGGTGGAACTGAACGACGACTCGCGGCTGGTCGTCGTGATCCACAACACGGGGCGGCGTGAGGTGTACCTCCGGCCGGACGACGACAGCGACTCCGAGAAACTGTTCGAGTTGTCCGACCGCCTCGCGCGACAGGTCGGGACGATTCTGGAGGGGGCGTACTTCCAGCCGATCCGGACCGACACGATCGACACCGTCCTCGGCGACGACACCCTGCTGGAGTGGGTGAAACTGTCGGCCGACTCGCCCCTGGTCGGCAAGACGCTCGCGGAGTCGAACGTCCGCGCGAACACCGGCGCGACCGTCGTCGCCATCCAGCGAGAGGGTCGGACCATCTCCAGTCCGGACGCGAACACCGACCTCCAGGCGGACGACATCCTGATCGTCGTCGGCTCGCGTGACGACTGCCGGAGCTTCCAGTCGTTCGTGGAGGCGGACACGTCGTCGGTCGCCGACGACATCGGTGACGCGGACAACGACCTGCGGTCGGACGGTGGGCACGTCGAGTCAGCAGATGACGACCTACGGTCCGACGGTGGGAACGGCGCGGCGGCGGACGGCGACCGCGGGTCCGACAGCGGTGCCGACTGATGGCCGCCGAGACCTCACTGCTCTCGGTCGGCGAGATGTTTCTGGCCATCGCGCTGGCCGGCGCGCTGGCGAGTCGGATCGGTCTCTCGGTCATCCCCATCTATCTCGTCGCCGGCCTGCTCGTCGGCCCGAACGTCCTCGGGGCACTCGGCGGGCCGGCGGTTCCGGACGGCGAGGTCGTGACCATCCTCGCCGAACTGGGGATCGTCTTGCTCCTCTTTTTCCTCGGTCTGGAGTTCTCCATCGACCGCCTGATCGAGTCGTGGGACCGCATCTCGCGGGGCGGCCTGCTCGACCTGGGCGTCAACTTCCCGGTCGGTGTCGGTCTCGGCCTCCTCTTCGGCTGGTCGCTCGTCGAGGCGCTCCTGCTCGGTGGCATCGTCTACATCTCCTCCAGTGCGATCATCACGAAGTCGCTGCTCGATCTGGGGTGGATCGCCAACGACGAGAGCGAACCGATCCTCGGGGTGCTGGTGTTCGAGGACCTGTTCATCGCGGTCTACCTCGCGGTCGTCGCCTCGCTCGTCTTCGAGTCCGGCGGACTCGCGGCGACCCTCCAGAGTGTCGGGATCGCACTGGGGTTCCTGTTCGTCCTGCTGGCGGCCGTGCAGTTCGGCGAGTCGTTCTTCAGTCGAGTCCTCGACGTCTCCTCGGGCGAACTGTTCGTCCTCCGGGTGCTCGGTATCGCGGTGCCGGTCGCGGGACTGGCGCTCGCGCTCGGAGTGAGCGAGGCGGTCGCGGCCTTCTTCGTGGGGATGGGCTTCTCCGGGTCGGGCCACGAGGAGCGCATCGAGCGCCTGTTGACGCCGGTCCGGGACACCTTCGCGGCGGTCTTCTTCTTCTGGATCGGCCTGCGGACCGACCCACGACTGATCCTCGGTGTGCTCGGCATCCTCGCGGTCGTCGTCGTCGCCACGACGCCGACGAAACTGCTGTCGGGGTTCTACACCGGGCGACTCTACGGGTTGACGGACCGGCGGTCGTTCCGGGTCGGGACGACCATGATCACGCGGGGGGAGTTCTCGCTGATCATCGCGGCGACGGCCGCAGGCGGGACGACCCAGACGATGACACAGACGATTCCGGCGCTGGCGGTCGGCTACGTGCTGGTGATGAGCGTCGTCGGCACGGTGGCGATGCAGTACTCGGACCGACTGGAGTCGCTGGTGCTCCGCCGGTCGGCGGCGTGAGTCGGGGTCGCCAGTCGCCGAGACCGGACGCTCCCTGCCCGCTATTGAAGGCTTTAAGCGCCCCGCCCCCGACGACCCGCACATGAGTCACGCGACGAAGATCGTCCTCGGTACCGTCGGCGTCTCGGCACTGCTCGCGTTCGCGCTGGTGTTCGGTATCCTCCTCGCCTGATGTTCGAGACGCGGTCGCTCCCGGCGGATCTCGCGGCGGTCCGCGACGAACACGCACCCGACACGCTCGTCCTCGACGCCGAGGGGGACTTCGAGACGCTCCCCCCGGCGGTCGCAGAGGACCTCGGCCTCGTCGTCGAGTCGCTGGACCCCGCGGTGTACCCGACCGACTGGCTCCCGGAGCACACGCCACGACAGCTTCGCCGCTACGCCGGGTCGGACTTCACGATCGGTATGCCCGGCGACGGCACGGTCGTCTGGACCCGCCAGACCGTCCCGCCGACCGTGATCTGCAAGGCCCGTGCCGAGGGGACGCCCGAGGAGTTCCTCGACTTCCTCATCGCGGAGGCGTTCGTCCAGATCGGCGCGGACGTGCCGGAGCACTGTCTCCCCTTCTTCGGCGAGCGCTATCGTGAGTTGGCGGCGGTCGGCGACCTCGCTCCCTCCGAGACGTACCAACTCGCAGTCGCGCTGTTCGAGGCCTGGGTCGGCCTCCAGACCCGTGAGGTGTTTCGTGACTGGCAGGGCCAGCACGACCGGTTGTACGACGCCTGGACGGACGCCGGCAGTCGCCTGACCGACCGGTTGTCGGACCTCGCGGGGGCGGTCGCACGCGGCGAGATGAGTTTCGTCGCCGCGACCGAGTTCGCCTGTTCTGCGGTGAAACACGACCTCGATCTGCCCGCGCCCTTCTCGGCGCTGGACACGCAGGCGTACCGCGATCACGGTGCCGACTACGCGGTTCGCTGGGCCGAGAAGACGTTCGAGAAACTGGAGTGAGTCCGGTACTGATACCGGGTCGTGTGGGCCGATCCGAACTCGGTGGACGTGGGTGGCACGAACGCGGTCGAGTCGGTTGCAGAGAACTCGTCCGGATACGGCCGAGTGACTCTGTGAATGGGTCGACGACGAGCGGTGAAAGCCCCCAGCCCCGTCCAGTCCCACCCGACTCTGCGACTCATCGTGTCGTCACTGGTCGTCACCCGGCGAGTGGTCGAGGATTCGGAACCCGGCAGTCGTAGTCGTCCCCACGCCTCCCCGACTGCTGACGAGCGAACTGCGAGGCGGGTCCTCGCTGTCGCTCGGACACTGCTCGGGTCCGGTCGTCGGCAGATCGCTTCCTCGGTTGGCTCCGGTTGCTGTTGTGTGGTCGGGTGACGAGTGTGGCACGCGCCCTCACAGAACGTCCGGCGCGTGCGAGGAACGCACGCGAGGTCTCCCCGAGAGAACCGAACAGGGCGAGACCGAGGGTCTCGCTGGCAGTCGGCGCGGCGCGCCGACGACAGAGCGAGAGCGAAGCTCTCGCCAGCAACCGGCGCGGAGCGCCGGTGACGAAGGCTCGTCGGAGCGTGCCGCTGACGGTGGCGCCGCCCGACCACCCCGCGATGTAAAAGCTTACTAACTCAGCGGCTCTGAGTTAATACATGACCGTCGTCAGCGTCTCCATGCCGGAGGAACTGCTCGAACGCATCGACACCTTCGCCGACGAACACGGCTACACCGGCCGGAGCGAGGTGATCCGGGAGGCCTCGCGCAACCTGCTCGGCGAGTTCGAGGACAAACGACTGGAGGAACGCGACCTGATGGGCGTCGTCACGGTCCTGTTCAACTACGAGACGACCGCCGTCGAGGAGCGGATGATGCACCTCCGCCACCAGCACGAACATCTCGTCGCGTCGAACTTCCACAGCCACGTCGGCGACCACTACTGCATGGAACTGTTCGTCCTCGAAGGGTCACTGGAGGATATCTCCGCGTTCGTCGGCCAGATCAGAGCGACGAAAGACACCCTCACCGTCGACTACTCCGTCATCCCGGTCGACGACTTCGGGACGCTCCCCGACGCCTGAGTCGCCGCCCTCCGGTCGACCGCCGCGCGGGCGTAACGCTATCTCACTCGGCCACCTACGGGAGGCGATGCCCAACGACTTCGGTCTGCCCGACGACCTCGGTCTCGACGAGGACCTCGCGCGGGCGGAGCTCACGCTGACGGTTCGCGTCGAACGCCGCCGGTACAACAAACCGATGACGCTCGTGGAGGGGTTCGAGGACGACGTCGTGGACGTCGACGAACTCGCCTCGACACTGAAACGAACACTCGCCACCGGCGGGACCGCCCGCGACGGTCGGATCGAACTCCAGGGCGATCACGCCGCCCGACTGCCGGACGTGCTCCGCGACCAGGGGTTCCGCGTCGCCTGATCGTCGCCCGGCGATCCCCGCCCGCGAGCTACAACAACGAGAGGTCGCCCGTCACCTGATCCACGAGGTCGTCCTCACCCGGGCCGACCGCGAGTGCGGTGACGGTGCCCGGGTCCAACTGCGTGTGCCCGGCGTCGCGGACGATGGCGTTCGGGAGCCCCTTCCGCTCGGCGACGTCGGCCAACTCGAACAACTCGCGTTCGCTGTTCGCCTTCACGACCACCTTCTTCTGGCCGCCGCCCTTCCACGCGTTGCGTGTCCGGCTGTCAGTGTCCTCGTAGGCCGACAGCGAGGCGTGTGCGACCTGCGCGGCGAGTTTCCCCTTCCCCATCCCGACGTCCATCCGGACGACGATGACCTGCTTCATACGGACCACTCGCGCGGTCGACCCAAAAGGTGTGGCTACTCGGCGTTTCGGGTGGTCGGGTGGGTCACCGAGAGGGGGAGAGGACCGACGGCGGCCGACTCACCACCGGTCGCCCAGCCGCGACCGGGCACGCTCGTAGCCGTCGGCACTCGCCCACGTCTCGCCCGACGCGACGTGGAACACGCGGTACCGACTCCCGCAGTCGCCACACCGCCGCCCGTCGGGCCTGGTCACGGTCGGACAGGCTCGGTAGCGGCGCGCCCGCCAGTCGCAGTCGTCGTTCCGACACCGGAGCAGGAGTCGCGCCTCCGAGAACGGGGGACACGACAGCGGTGCGTCGATCCGGTTGGCGACCCGGCGGAAGCGCCGGCCGTGTGAGGACTCGTCGAACCGCTGGAACTCCCACGCGTGGGCGAGTTCGTGGCGGATCGTCCCGGCGAACCGCTCCCAGCCGAACGACTCGTAGGCGGCCCACGTCAGTCGGATCGTCTGTCTCCCCGTCTCGCGGTGGTGGAGACAGGCCCCCGCTCGGCGCTTCGCCCGCCGGGAGACCTCCCAGTCGATCCGGTCGAGGTCGACACCGAGCGGGACGGTCCGGGCGTACGCGGCGGCCTGGCGGCGGAGTGCCGCCGGCGAGTCGGGTGACGGCCACCCCGACCCGTCGCGCCAGCCAGCACGCTCGACTGCTCTCTCACTGGTGTCGCCACTACTCGCCGCCTCGGCTTCGGCACGGCACTCGTCCCGGTCCACACGCCGAGTTACTGCGACGCCGCTATCGGCGTTTCGGTGGTCGAGACCTCGGCCCGGCGGCACACGGTGTTCACCGCGCTCTCGACGCCTCACTCGTCGGCGCGATCCGCGCTGACCGCCGGAGTCACTCGTCGTCGGTATCGACCAACTGGTCGGACAGTCCCCACTCGTCGGCGCGGTCGCGGGCCTCGGTGCGTGCCTCCTCGCGGATGGCGTCGATCTTCGACTCGTCTTCGAGGAACGCGGCGACCGCGCTCCCCTCCTCGTCGGCGGCGTCCGACAGTCGTTCCTCGGGTGCGCGCTCGCGGGTCGCTGCGGCGAGGTCGGGGTCGTCCGCGAGTTCCTCGGCCGGCGTCCCCGGCGGGACCCGCAGTTCGGGCGTGTCGTGTGGCTCCGCCAAGTCAGTCGGATCGAGTCGGTAGAGGTCGACACTGTAGGGGCCGGGGACCGCGAAGTCCGCCAGCGCGTCGGTGCCGCCCCGGTCGCTCTCGGTGTCGTAGGCGAGCACCGGCACCCCGTCGCTGAACGTCACGACGCCGCGGCGGTCGCCGTCGAGCAGGAGGCTGTCCTGCGGTTCGAGCACCGCGTAGCCCGTCAGCGACCGGTCAAGCGCGATGCGGAGTGCGGTGCCGGGGTCGCGGACGACGCGGGACCGGACGAGCCGACCTCGCGGGAGTTTCATGGCGGGTCGGGGACGACCGCGCTGCGGAAGCGGTCTGCGACCCTCTCCTCGTCGCCGGCCCGCACGTCGAGCCGCGCTGCGGCCGACCGGAAGGCGTCGGCGGCGGGCGTCTCCGGGGCGTGTGCGAGTAGCGGTTCACCCGCCCGTCGCGCCGACCGGACCGCGTCGCTGTCCGGGACGGCGGCCAACTGCTCGCCGCCGAAGTAGTCGCCCGCACGGTCGGCCACGCGGTCGATGTTCGCGTCGTCGTGGACCCGGTTGAAGACGACCCCGGCCGTCTCGGTCCCGTACGAGCGGGCGTACTCCTGGACCTTCAGGCCGTCCGACAGCGCCGGAATCGTCGGCTGGAGGACGACGACGGATCGGTCCGCGAGCACCAGGGGGAGCACGGCGCTCTTCGACCCGAGCGCGGCCGGCGAGTCGAGCAAGAGGACGTCGGTGTCGCGGGCGAGGTGGGCGACGACGTCTCGCAGGCGACCGGGGTCGGCGTCCGAGAACGCGGTGAGACTCGTCCCGCAGGGGACGACGGAGAGCCCGAACCGGTCGTACACCGCGTCCTCGACGGTTGCGTCGGCGTCCGCGAGGAGGAGGTCGTGAAGCGTCGTGTCCGCGTCGTCGAGACCGGTGTGAAACAGTAGGTTGGCCATCCCGGTGTCGGCGTCGATGACCGTCACGTCGTGCTCCTCGGCGAGTGCCATCCCCAGCGCGAGCGTACTCGTCGTCTTCCCCGTACCGCCCTTCCCGCTGGCGACGGCGAACGCCTCGACCATGCGACAGCGTTGGCGCGGTTCCGTACTTAAAATTTCCCGAGTCGCGTCGTCGACAACCCCGTCGTGGGTCGCTCCCGATTCGCGGAACGAGTCGACTGTGGCCGGAGGTGTTCACCGTCCGTCGTCGGCGACGGACGCGACCTGTTCCCCTCGGACCACGGTCTCACCGGCGGAGTCGGCAACGGGTCCCGCGACGCACGAACTCACTCCTCGCGCCGAAGGACGCCGTCGGGTGAGACCGGCAGTCCCGCCTCGTCGGACTCCCCCAGTCGCCGGGCCGCACTCTCCGAGTCGCCGGTCGCCTCGCGCACCCCGACCGCCTCGCCGAGTCCGAAGGCGGGCATGTTCCGGTAGACCGACTCGGTGTCGGTCGGGTCGACGCGGTAGGTCTCGTGCCAGATGCCCACGTCGCCGGACCCGCCGACCTCGCGGTTGTAGTCGACCCACGCCGGCAGGTGTTCACTCGCCGGGTCGCGGGCGTACTCGGTCAGCGACGCGGCCGAGTCCCAGTACTGGATCACCGTGATCGTTCGCCACCCGACCGTGGTTCGCGTGCCGAGCAGTCCCGACTCGGGGTCGGCGGCCAACTGGCGGAGCATCCGGGGCATCGCCGCCGCGACCGGGAGCCACCTGTGGAGTTTCCACAGTCGGTTCACCCGCATCCCGATCAGGAAGACGACGAACGACTCCGCCGGATCGGCCGTGACCCGCCGGGTGTCGACCGCCGTCATCTGTCGCCGGACCGGGACTCGCCCCCGCCCAAGAGCGTCTCGACGCGGTGTTCGAACTCCACCTCGTCGATGGCTCCTTCGGCGTACCGCCGCCGGAGCGTCGCCAGGGCCGCTTCGTCGGTGCCCGTCGACTGGGCGGCCGTCGACCGCGAGGAGTCCTCGTCAGTCGTCACGGGACGATTCGACTGTCGACCGTCACCGGTCCGCCAGCGCGCCAGTCCGACCGACAACGGGAGGACGCCGCCGTAGCCGACCGGAAACGCCAGCCACCACGCCTCGACACCCAGCGCCAGCGCACCGAAGGCGACGACGAGGACGCCCGCAGAGACGACCCCGGCGACGACGCCGGAGACGACGTTCGCCGTGCTGTCTGTCCACTTCGAGTCTGCTTGTCCCCGGTTTCGGGGGTTCCTTCGGGACATGGCTACGTGGTCGTGGCCCAGCCACATAAAACTGAGTGAGTGCTCACTCAGTCTTCCGGCGAACGCCGACCGGCGGTCGTCGGGGGCACAGATCGACTCAGCGGTCGCGGTCCGTCTCGGTGATGGGTTCGGCCGATTCGCCCGACGCGTCGGTGTCGCGGGCGGCGGCCTCGTCCACCTCGGCGGTCACCCGGTCGACGTACTCGCGGGCGTCGGCGACCGACTCGGTCTCCAGCAGTCGCTCCACGCGGCGTTCGAACTCCACCTCGTCGATCGCTCCTTCGGCGTAGCGCCGCCGGAGCGTCGCCAGGGCGTCCTCGTCGGCGTCTGTCGGGACCGACGCCGCTACCGACGCCGACTCGGACTCCTGTCGCGCCTCGTAGAGTTTCGTCAGTCCGATAGCCAGCGGCATCACCCCCGCGAAGCCGACGATGAAGAAGATCCACCACCCTTCGACGCCGAGTGCCAGCGACCCGAACGCGGCGAGCATCGTCAGTGCGGTGACGAGTCCGCCGACCACCTGCTGGAGGGGGCTGTCCTCGTCCGACTCGCTCTCGGCCATGCTCGCCGGTAGACGGTGGTCGCGTATAGCGTTTGCCCGCAGAGTGCCGCCCCAGATGGTCCTACCGGACAGCGACCTCTTACTGTCATCTGACAGATATGACTGAATCCGTAGAGTGACAACTGTTAATGTATTCTGGTGCGAGGACTGTGTAATGACAGTTACCACGGGGAGTGCCGTGCTCGACGACGTGTTGGCCGGCGGCTTCCCGGCGGGTCGAACGGTCCTCGTGACTGGCGGACCCGGCACCGGCAAGAGTACCCTCGGGATGCAGTTCCTCCAAGCCGGACTCGACGCCGGCGAGGACTGTCTGTTCGTCAGCACCGAGCAGACGCTGGGAGAACTGCGGGACTCCTTCGCGCCGTTCGACTTCGAGTTGGACCACGACGGACTGACCGTCACCTCGATCCACGCCGCACCGGGCGAGACGATAGAGGAGGGTGAGGCCGGGTTGACCCTCCAGACACTCGACGGCGGAGAACTCCTCGGCGACCGCTACTCGGCACCCTACGACCTCGAGTACGTCCAGCAGTTCCTCGAAGAGTTCGCGCCCGCCGACCGCGTGCTCCTCGACAGTGTCTCGGGGCTCGCACCGCTGCACGACGATCGGGACCGCTACCGGCGGGCGGTGCTGGACATGATCCGCCAGTTCAACGACGAGTTCGACGCGACCGCGCTGTTCACCGCAGAGGAGACCGCGCCGATGCCCGACGCCGGCACCGTGTCGGCGGCCGACGCGATCCAGTTCAACGCCCACGGCGTGATCCGACTCTCCCGCGAGCGGATCGAGGGGGACTTCCACCGCTTTCTGAACGTGGTGAAGATGCGTGGCGTCGACCACGACACCCGGACCTTCGAGATCGAGTTCGGTCACGAGGGCGTCCGGACCGTCCCACGACGCCGGACTCACTCGGGGGAGTTCGTCCCGGACGAGTTGATGACGACCCGGATCGACGGCCTCGACGACCTCCTGGGCGGCGGCATCGTCCTCGGCGGGACGATGCTGCTGGAACACGACGGACAGGCGACGCCGCACTCGATCCTGACGAACCTCCTCGCGGAGGCGATGGATCGGGGGATGTCGGCGATCCTCGTCCCGCCGGTCGAACTGCCCCCGAAGCGGTTCGAGGAAATCGTCGGCCGGCGGATCGGGTCGATGGACGAGTTGTTGGCCGACGACCGTCTGTTCCTGATCGACTTCCCGAACGTCTGGGAGAACACCCGCCGGAACGTCTACAAGCCGACCGAGTACGACGACAGCCTCCGGGACGTACTGAGCGAGATCGACGAGCGCCGGGGCGACCGGGCGGTGCTGTCGCTGATCAACGTGGAGGCGCAACTGCCGAGTCGCTCCCCGGACGAACTCCGACAGTCCCGGTTCTGGGAGGAGGAGAACTTCTTCGGGAAACGGGACACCTCGCTGTACTTCTTCAACCCGACCGCACTCGGCGAGCGACTGACCGCCTTCTACCGGAACGGCGCGTGGCAGGTCGTGAAGACGTGGGTGACCGAACACGGCCTCCAGTACGTCAAACTCCGGAAGGCCCCCGACGGCTACCTCGGCGCGACGCGACTCGTGGAGTACATCGACGACGAACCCTACATGCGGGTCCAGCGACCGCCGGGGGCAGGCGAGGACGCTACCGCGGAGAGATCGGAGACGGACGCGGATACCACCGGTGCCGGACCGGAGGCGGACCGATGAGCGTCGACGAGACGGCCGCCCGCAACCTCCTCGTGTTCGCCTCGGCGATGAGCGACGCGAAGGACGGGCTCTGTCACGACCTGCTCGGTGGGACGCCGCCCGAAACACTGGACGTGTTGCAGGTGAGCTACACCCGCCCGCCGGATCGACTGCTCGCGGAGTGGCGCGAACACCACGACGACCTCCCGGCGAACTACCGACTCGTGGACGTGGGCGCGCGAGCACGGGCACCGGGAGCGACCGAGTCGGACCGGACGCCCGACGGGGTGACGGTCACGCGGGCGAACCCGAACGACCTCACCGGGTTGGCGATGGAGTGGCGGAACGCGTTCAACGACTTCGCCCGGACGGACAACGACGTCGTCGTCTGTCTCGACTCGGTCACGGCGATGCTCCAGTACGTCTCGGTCGAGGAGGCGTACCGCTTCGTCCACATGGCGACCGGCCAGATCCACGAGTTGGCCGGCAGGGCGCACTTCCACCTCGATCCGGACGCTCACGACGACCAGACGATCAGCACGATGAAGACCGCCTTCGACGGGCTTCGAGACGCCGACGGGGAGACCGCGTCGAACTGACCCGCGTCGAACTGACCCGCGTCGAACTGACCCGCGTCGACTCGACGACGGTGACGCCGGGGCAGTCGTCGCCGCGACGGGGCCGACGCGAACCACAACACATCTGCCTCCCGACGAGAGACCCCGACGTGTGGAACACGGACTGCTCTCCGCCGTCGCGGCCGCGTTCGTCTGGGGCGGCTACCTGTTCGCTCTGAAACGCTACTTCGACGGCTACCCCGCGACCGTGCTGACGGTGCTCGTCAACGCCTTCGCCATCCTGTGGTACCTCCCGCTCACACTGACGCGCGTCTCGCCCGGCGGGATGCCGACCGCCGGCGAGGTGGGCCCCTCCGGCGCGGGCGTGCTCGTGGTGACGGTCGTCGCCACCGCGGCGGCGTTCGTGATCTTCCTGCGGGCGCTGGCGGTCGGCGAGGTGTCCTACGTCGCGCCGATCAACAAACTCGTGCCCGTGTTCGTGCTCCCGCTGGAGGTCGGCATCCTCCAGCAGGCGCTGGACTCCCTCGAGGTCGCGGGGGTGCTGGTCGCTACCACGGCGGTCTACGTCGCCAACTACCGGCAGGGCGCGCTGCTCGACCCCTTGCGTCGGGCGGCCGAGTCCCGCGCGGCACAACTCGCGCTGCTGTCGGCGGCCTGCTACGCCGTGTCGGACCTCGGGAAGCGGGTCGTCCTCCAGGAGATGAACGTCCCCATCGAACTGTGGGTGCCGACGCTTCTCTTCGGCGTGCTGATCGTCCTGCTCCCCTCGGCGCTCCGGGCGTGGCCCGCCGGCCTGCTCTCGGACCTGCCGAAGTTCGTGCTCGCCGGCGGACTGGTCGCGGTCGGCGAGCACGTCACGTCGCTGGCCTTCGCGGCGATTCCGGCCAGCATCGCCTCGCCGATCATCAACACACAGGCCGTGGTGGCGGTGTTGCTGGGCGGCATCGTCTTACGCGAGGCGCAGTTCCGGGTTCGGCTGGTCGCGGCCGGACTGGCCGTGGCTGGCGTGACGCTGATCGCGGTGTGACTCCTGCGAGGGGTCGTCCGCGCCGCCGATCCGAAGCCGGTAGCGGGCGTCCGAGCAGAGGCCGGATTCAAACCGGCAGTGGACTGGTGACCGACCGGAACTCGTAGCGACGTAGATGGCCAGAATGCTTATCCGCGTTTGTTCTGCTAATTTGTGCGTGGAAGAAAAGACCACGCGTACGTCCGGCAGAGTACGCTCACGCTGTGCCGGGATGCGGATCGGTTCGGGGAACGACTTTGGGCAACTGGGAGCGGGCGTCTCGCTGTCGGATCGAGACAGCGACGAAGCCCCGGTGGAGTGGCCGTAGAATGGATGAGGTGCCCGAAGAGGAGATCGTCCACCGCCAACTCGACACGGAGCGCGACGAACCCGTGACGATGATCGCGGAACTGGTCGCCGAACTCGAAGGCGTCCGGCACGACGATCTGAAGACGACCTACGAACACCTGGATCACGTGCTCAGCGAGATATTCTCCAATCCACCCGTCCCGGAGGCACAGGTCGAGGTCACGTTCACCTACGAGGGCTACCGGGTCACGGTCGAACAGGACGGCAGCGCGCAGTTCGTCAAGGTGTGACTCTCGCCGGGCGTGTGCGCCGGATCGGCCGTGCGAGAGACCCACGCACACAGTCGTAGCATACTTAGCGCGTGGCGGGGCTAATGGAAACAATGAGTAGCGAGGCAGAGCAGACGAGCGAGGACCGCCGGAAGTACGAGTTCCGGAAGGTCATCGAGGACCTCAAGCAGTACGAGGGGTCCGGCACACAACTCGTCACGATCTACATCCCCGAGGACAAGCAGATCTCCAGCGTGGTCGAACACGTCACGCAGGAGCACAGCGAGGCGTCCAACATCAAGTCCAAGCAGACCCGGACCGCCGTGCAGGACGCGCTCACGAGTATCAAGGACCGACTGCGGTACTACGACACCTTCCCGCCGGAACGCGGGATCGTCATCTTCAGCGGGGCCATCGACGCCGGCGGCGGCCAGACCGACATGGTGACGAAGGTGCTGGAGTCGCCCCCGGACCCGATCCAGTCGTTCCGCTACCACTGCGACTCGGAGTTCCTCACCGAGCCACTTGAGGAGATGCTGCTGGACAAGGGGCTGTTCGGCCTGATCGTCCTCGACCGCCGGGAGGCGAACGTCGGCTGGCTGAAGGGCAAGCGGGTCGAACCGGTCAAGTCCGCCTCGTCGCTCGTCCCCGGCAAACAGCGCAAAGGTGGGCAGTCCGCCCAGCGGTTCGCCCGCCTGCGACTCGAAGCCATCGACAACTTCTACCAGGAGGTCGCGGAGATGGCGAACGAACTGATGGTGCCGAAGCGGCACGAACTGGACGGCATCCTCGTCGGCGGCCCCTCGCCGACGAAAGACGAGTTCCTCGACGGCGACTACCTCCACCACGAACTGCAGGACCACGTGATCGGGAAGTTCGACGTCTCCTACACCGACGAGTCCGGCCTGTACGACCTCGTCGACGCCGCCAGCGACGCGCTGGCCGACCAGGAGGTCATGAAGGACAAGAAGGTGATGGAGGAGTTCTTCGAGAACCTCCACACCGGCGACCTGGCGACCTACGGGTTCGAACCGACCCGCCGGAACCTCGTCATGGGGTCGGTGGATCGCCTCCTCATCAGCGAGGACCTCCGGAACGACGTCTGTGTCTACGAGTGCCCGAACGACCACGAGGAGTACGAGGTGATCGACAGCCGGAAGTCGACCCCCAAGCACACCTGCGGCGAGTGCGGCGAGGCCGCCGAGTTCCAGGAGCGCGAGGACGTGATCGAGTACCTGATGAACATCGCCGAACAGCGCGGCACCGAGACGAAGTTCATCTCCACGGACTTCGAGAAGGGCGAACAGTTGATGGACGCCTTCGGCGGCGTCGCCGGCCTCCTGCGCTACTCCACCGGCATCTAAGCTCCCTTTCCCGCCGGCGTCTGCCGTCTACCGACTCGCTGTGTCGCTACGTGTCGAGGAACTGCTGTAGCTGTGGCCGCCGCCGCGCCAGGTCGACGTGTGGCTCGACCGCGCCGGTCGCCGCAGCGTCCGCCAGTCGATCCAGCGCCAGCAGCGGGTCGGCCCCGTCGCGTTCGATCCGGGCGACCAGCGTCTCGATCCGGGAGCGATTCAGCGCCAGCGAGTCCAGCAGGCCGACGAGCAGGACGACGCCGACGCCCGCGTCCCCTGCCGGTGTCCAGTCGCCGAGTGCGGTCGGGTCCTCGCTGCCGTCGCCGGAATCGTCCGACCCCGCGTCGACCGGTGCTGGCCGCACTCGGAGACAGGTCCGGCAGACGCTGACGCGCGGGGACTCCTCGGGCGCAAACTCGCGGTAGTCGTCGGGAACGGCGAGGACGACGCGGTCGTCGGCACAGTCGGGACAGGTCATGCCGGAGAGTCGACGCGACGAGAGCAAAAAGCCACCCGACCTCCGGCCCGTCGAGGCGCGTGCCGACGACTCGGACACACCACCGCCCTCGGCCGCCGACTGCTCACTCCCCACCCAGTCGCGGGTCGAGGAGGGTGTACCCGGCGTCCTGCACCGTGTTCCCGACCACACCGATCAGCGCGACGACCAGCGACGTGCCGATCACGAGCGGCACGTCCCGATCCTGGATCGCCGTCAGCGTCACCCGGCCCAGTCCGGGAATCCCGAAGACGTACTCCACGACGTAGACGTTCAACACCAGCACGCCGAGCAGTTCCGTCACCGACAGCGACAGCAGTGGCACGGCCGCGACCCGGAGGAGGTGCCGGCCGACGCGCCACGACCCCGCACCCTTCGCTCTGACGAGTTTCACGAAGTCGGTGCCGACGTACTCCAGCAGTTCGGCGCGGGTGTACCGCAACTGCCCGGCGAGCAGCGTCGTGGCGAGTACCGCCCCCGCGAGTCCGACGACGAGTCGGTTGGTCGGTGCCAGCGGGCCGGCCTGCGGGTCGAACCCGACGCCGGCCCCGCCCGCACCGCCGACGACGGTCAGGAGGAGCACCTGGCCGAGCCAGAACTCCGGGAGACCGAAGCCGAGGTACGCCGTGCCGGCGGCGAGGCGGTCGAAGAGACTCCGGTGGTGGGTCGCCGAGTAGAGACCGGCGAGGAGGCCGCCGACCAGCGAGACGGCCATCGCCGGCAGGACGTACAGCAGGGTGTAGGGGAGACTCGACGCGACGACGCTCGTCACCGGTTGTCCACGGCTGTACGAGAAGCCCCACTCCAGCGTCGCCACGCCGACCAGCCAGCCGACGTACCGTTCGGGGAGGGGGTCGTCGAGGTTCCGGCGCTCCCGGTAGTCGGCGACCGCCTGCTCGACCTGTTCCTGACTCTTGCCCTCCTTGTACAGTTGGTGCTCGATGTACGCGACCTGCGGATCGGGCGGGACCGCGACCGCGAGAAAGGCGAGCGACACCACGAGGTAGACCGAGAGGACCGCGAAGGCGAGTCTGCGACCGACGGCGAGCGGGGAGACCATCCGGCCGGAGCGTCAGCCCGAATCGGCATAAGGGATGCTGAAATCCGGATTTCAGCCACTGACAACTTTTTCACAGCACCCGGCGAACCACCTGTCGATGTCGGTCGACGACCCCCCGTTGTTCACCACCGCCGAGTGGTCGCCCGGTGGCCGCCGATTCGGGCCCAGTCGTCGGACGACCGGCGTCTGCCTCTCTGCGGCCGCCCTCCTCGCGGCGTTCGCCTACGACTACACCTCGGTCCCCTCGGGCACGCCGCTGGTCGCCGGGTGGGACCCCGTGATGCTCGACTGGCCGTTTCTCCTCGCCCTCCTGGTGTTCGCGTGGGGTGTCGTCGTTCCACTCGGCCGAAATCGGACGCCGACACTGCGCTACTGGGCGCGACTGCGGGCCGACCCGGCGGCGGTCGCGGCGCTCGTCGGGACTGGCCTGTTCGTCGTCGTCGGGGCAGTCGGCCCCGCACTGCTCGGTCGCCCGACCGCGAACGCGATGCACATCTCCCAGCCGCCGGTGTTCGCGTCGGTCGACACCACCACGGCGATCAACTGCCTCGGCACCGTGACCGACGGCCGGTGTCACGGGACGTGGCGCTACCCGCTGGGGACGAGTTGGACCGGGCGCGGCGTCCTCCGCCTCGTGGTCGGCGGGGCCCACGTCGCGCTGAAGGTCGCGCTGATCGCCTCGCTGTTGATCGTGCCGCTGGCGACCGTCGTCGGGTTGACGGCGGGCTACGTCGGCGGCCGCGTCGAGACGCTCCTGCTCCGGTACGTCGACGTGCAGCAGGTCCTGCCGGCGTTCCTCGTCTACATCATCCTCCAGTTCTACGTCGGCCGGAGTCTGTTCCTGCTCGTGGTCGTGTTCGGGTTGCTGAACTGGGGTGGTGTGGCCCGACTGGTCCACGGGGAGGTCGTCCAGCGCAGCGAGGAACCCTTCGTGCTCGCGGCGGAGTCGGCCGGCGCGGGCCACCTGTCGGTCATCCGCCGGCACGTCCTGCCGAACGTCTCCAGTACCGTGGTGACTGCGGCGACCCGGCAGGTGCCACTCCTGATCCTGACGGAGGCGGCGCTGTCGTTCATGAACCTGAACGACATCGACCTGCTGTCGTGGGGCGAGGTGATCGCCATCGGCCTCCAGCGGTCGCCCTTCGTGACGTGGTGGCCGTGGGCCGGGGCGCTGGTCGCGTTGACGCTGACGGTCGTCGCGGTCAGCGTACTCGGGGACGCACTGCGGGACGTGCTGGACCCTCGGGAGGCGTGACGCCGCGTCGGGGACGACCGGTCGCCGGGTCACCGACGGCGCGTCGGTGTCTGTCCGGGAGCCGACAGACGCTCCAGACGGGCGATTTATCCGCCTCGCCCCGAACTTTCTGGCATGATCGAACTGTTGCTCGGCGTCGGCGTCGTCGTCTCGCTGTTCGTCGGCTACAACATCGGCGGCTCGACGACCGGCCCGGCGTTCGGGCCGGCGGTCGGCTCCGGTGTCATCTCCAAGGCCGGGGCGGCGGCGCTGATGTCGGTCTTCTTCTTCGTCGGCGCGTGGACGCTCGGCCGGAACGTCGTCACGACGCTCGGGGAGGACCTCGTCACGAATCCGGGCGTCTTCACCATCGAGACGAGTATCGTCGTGCTCTTCTTCATCGGCGGGGCGCTGTTCGTCGGCAACTACTTCGGCGTCCCCGCCTCGACCTCGATGACGGCCGTGGGGGCCATCGCCGGACTCGGGGTCGCGGCGGACGCACTCGACTGGGCCGTGATGGGCGAGATCGTCGTCTGGTGGCTCGTCGCGCCGATCATCGGCTTCTGGGTCTCGGGCGTCGTCGGGCGCTACCTCTACCCGCAGATCAACCGCCTCGTCGCCGTCAAGAGCACCGACGGGCCACTGATCGAGATCGACCGGTCGGGGACCCTCCCGACCGTCTCGCGCGGCCCGGAGACGACCGACCGCGAACTGGTCGGTGCCGGCGTCGTCGTCGGCATCGGCTGTCTGATGGCGTTCTCCTCGGGCACCTCGAACATCGCCAACGCCATCGCGCCGCTGTACGGCGCGGGCGTCGAGATGAACCCGCTGATCCTGCTCGGGGGTGCGGCGGTCGCGGTCGGGGCGTTCACCATCGCGCGCCGGACGCTGGACACCCTCGGGAACGACATCACGGATCTGCCGCTCACGGCCGCCATCGTCGTCGCGGTGGTCTCCTCGGCCATCGTCACGACCCTCTCTGCGATCGGCATCCCGGCGAGTTTCGTCATCATCGCCACGATGTCCATCGTCGGCCTCGGGTGGGGGCGGGCCAGTCGGTCCGTGACGGCCTCGGAGGGGATTCGCGGCGAGAAACAGCCGACCGTCTCGGTCGGGGCGCTGGCCTCGGAGGAACCGGGCGAGGACGTGCCGAAGATCGGCGAGGAGGACCCCGAGGACACCCCGGAGACGGGCGACCTGTTCGACCCGACGACGACCGGGCGCGTGATCGTGATGCAGAACGTCGTGCCGATTCTCTCGACCGTGGGGGCCTACGTCGCCTTCTGGGGCCTGTTCGCGTTCGTCTGGTGACTGCGAGACGGAGCGTCTTCGGCTGGTGACCGGGAGACTGAGCGTCTTCGGCTGGTGACTGCGAGGCGAGACGCCTTCGACTGGCGACGACGGGGCCGGACCCCAGACCGGACGCGATCTGGTGGCGACCGGAACCGTGCCGTGTCCGAGCGACAGCGAGGACCTGCTCGCGGTCCGGGTCGCCGGCAGTCGGGGAGGCGTGGGGAGTACGAGCCACGCCGTGGGTCCCCGAGCGACGACATCCCGATCGAACGTCCCGCCGCCTCGCCCGGCCCGACCGACGATCCAACCGGACCGCGCGACCGCTCTGTCGATCCGACCGACGATCCAACCGGACCGCGCGACCGCTCTGTCGATCCGACCGACGATCCAACCGGACCGCGCGACTGTCTCGCCGTGCCACCCCGAGGTCGAGTCGTTCCACAGCCACTCAACGTGATTTTTCCGGCACAGAGAGCGAACAGAGTCGCCACCCACCGACAGTTAAGTAGGGCGACCGAAGGTGTTCGCGTGGCTTCTCAGCGGACGGGAGTTCGCTCGCCGATACAAGTGATCGTGCCGTCTCGCTCCGCCTGTAGGTGACCACCGATGCGCGACACCACTACGCGACGGCGATTCCTCTGTACCGGGCTTGCAACTGCGGGCAGTGTCCTCGTCGCCGGCTGTAGCGGTGGCGGCGGGACGACCGACGAACCGACGGACGCGAGTGGCGGCGGTGGCGGCGGTAGCGGCGGCGAGACGACCGAGTCCACCGACTCCGGCGGGTCGGAGAGCAAGTGGACACAGACGAGCACCGTGGAGATGACCGACGGCCTGAAGTACGCCCCGAAGCGGATCGAGGTCTCTGCTGGTACCACGGTCACGTGGAAGAACGTCGGGAGTATCGGCCACACCGTCACGGCTTACGAGGCGGAGATTCCCGAGGGTGCGACCTACTTCGCCTCCGGCGACTTCGACTCGCTACAGGCCGCGAAGGACGGCTACGCCGAGGAGCGAGCGGGTAACGTGAAGGCCGACGGGACCTACGAACACACCTTCGAGACGAAAGGGACGTACAAGTACTACTGCATCCCCCACGAGATGAGCGGGATGGTCGGCTACGTCAAGGTCGTCTGAGGTGATCGAGATGGCAGACACCACACTCGACGCCGACGTGACAGACCCCGAGGCGGTCGTCGACGAGTACGAGGAGAAACTGGACGACGTGCTGGCGACGGTCGACGACCCGGTGCCGGGCGTCGACGACGACCCGCGACTGGAACTCGCCGGCCTCGAACTCGACCGGCGCGACTTCCTGAAGGCCGGCGCGGTGACCGGCGCGGTCGGGGCGACGGCCGGGTGTCTCGGCAACCCACTCGGCGACGACGGGTCCAACTCGGCCGGCGCGACACAGCAGTCCGACACGCCCGACCACTCCGTCCCGCCGGGCGAACACGACCAGTACTACGGGTTCTGGTCCGGTGGCCACTCCGGCGAAGTGAGAGTCGTCGGCGTCCCCTCGATGCGGGAACTGATCCGCATCCCCGTCTTCGAACCCGACGGCGCGACCGGCTTCGGCCACGACGACGAGACGAGCGAGATGCTCGCGGAGACCGGCGACGTCGCGTTCGGGGACGCACACCACCCAGTCCTCTCGGAGTCCGGCGGCGACTACGACGGCCGGTACCTCTGGATCAACGACAAGGCGAACGGTCGGATGGCTCGCATCGACCTGACGTACTTCGAGACCGACGCCATCACCGACATCCCGAACGTGCAGGCGTGTCACGGCTGTGCGGTCCAGAGCCCGGACACGAAGTACGTCTACGGCGTCGGCGAGTTCCGGACGCCCGTGCCGAACGACGGGACGAACGTCGACGACACGGACAAACACTGGTCCACGTTCACCGCGCTGGACCCCGAGTCGATGGAGGTCCAGTGGCAGGTGCGCGTCTCCGGGAACCTCGACAACGCCGACACCGGGAAGTCGGGCCGCTGGGCGTTCGCGACCGGCTACAACAAGGAGGAGGCGCTGGACATCCAGGGGATGACCCACGACGACCGCGACTACCTCAAGGCGTTCGACGTGGACGCCATCGAGTCGGCCCTGCAGGCCGGCAGGTACGAGGAGGTCAACGGCGTCAAGGTGCTCGACGGCCGGAAAGAGTCGTCGCTCAACAGCGGATCGAACCCCATCGTCCGGTACGTCCCGGTGCCGAAGAGCCCCCACGGCTGTGACGTGACGCCAGAAGGACAGTACGTCACGGCCAGCGGGAAACTCTCCCCGACCGTGACCATCGTCGACATCGACGAACTCGACTCGGTGTCGGACCCGGCGAACGCGGTCGTCGGGCAACCGAAGGTCGGCCTCGGCCCCCTCCACACGACGTGGGACGGGCGTGGCCACGGCTACACCTCCGTCTTCATCGACTCGCAGGTCGTGAAGTGGGACGTGGAGACCGCAGTAGAAGCCGAGAAGAACTCCACCGACCCCGTGGTCGAGAAGATCGACGTCCACTACAACCCCGGCCACGTGCAGGCCGTGGAGGGCGAGACGACCGACCCGGCCGGCGACTGGCTCGTCTCGCTGAACAAGCTCTCGAAGGACCGGTTCCTCCCGGTCGGACCCATCCACCCGGACAACGACCAGTTGATCCACATCGGCGACGACGGCGGCGGGATGGAACTGGTGATGGACGAACCGGTCCACCCCGAACCGCACGACTGCGTCTTCGTCGACCGGGCGAAACTCGACCCGGCGACGACGTGGAACAAGGAGGACTACGCCGGCGAGAAGCCGTTCGTCACGGCCGGCAAGTCCGGCGTCGAGCGCACCGGCGAGGAGTCGGTCCACGTGAAGCTCTCCTCGAAGCGCTCGGAGTTCTCCGAGAGCGAGTTCCGCGTGAGAGAGGGCGACGAGGTGACGCTCACCGTCACCAACATCGAGGGCGTGCGGGACATCATCCACGGCGTCGCCATCCCGCAACACGGCATCAACCTCGCCATCGCGCCGCAGGACACCCGGCAGGTGACGTTCACCGCCGACGACCCCGGTGTCTACTGGGTGTACTGCACGTACTTCTGTAGCGCACTCCACCTGGAGATGCGCTCGCGGCTGATCGTCGAACCGCGCGACAACTGACTCCTCGCCCCCACGCTTCGACACGACCCACCCAACAGACGCGCACACGACCCACACACGAGGTGATTCCATGCAACTCCCCGACCCCACCGAGTTCCGCGAGGTCCGCCGTGGTCTGCCGGTCGTCGCCGGCGTCCTGCTGGTCGTCGCGCTGGCGCTCCCGATGTGGACCATCTACGTGTCGGCGGTCCAGTATCCGGACACGACGCTGACGGTCAACCTGTACGCCTACCCGCGACTGACCGGCGACTACGCCGAGATGGCACGGCTCAACAAGTACGTCGGGTTCTACTACCCGGACCCGGTGCTCGTCGAGCCGAACTTCCCGGTGAAGGACGCGGCCATCGACGTGCCCGAGTGGTCGCTCGGGCCGGTGGCGTTCCTCGGCGTCGCGGCGACCAGCCTGTTCGTCGCACTGGCACCGACCGGGCGGAAACTCCGGCGCGGCCTGCAGGCACAGGTCGTCGGAACGGCAGCCGTCTTCGGCGTGCTGCTCGCCGACATCCAGTACCGGCTCTGGCAGGCGGGCCACTCGCTCGACCCGGACGCGCCGATGCTGGGCGTCTCCGGCTTCACACCCCCGCTGTGGGGGAAGTACACCGTCGCCAACATCACCAGCTACTCCCGGTTCGGTGCCGGCGCGTACCTGACCGCGGTGGCGGTCGGGTCGCTCGCGGTCGCGTACTACTACCGAGGGGAGGCGGTCCGGTTCGCCGACCTGCCCGGTCGCCTCCGCGAGCGTCTCGCCGGATTGCGCGGCCGTGCAGGACAGCGTGGAGAGAACACGGACCGGAGCACGGGGGGATGACCGATGCACCGACCCGACGCCGAGGCGACCATCCCGTTGCTCGCGGCGGTCCTGCTCGTCGCAGCCAGTGGGCTGGCGGTCGCGGTCGGGCCGGTCGGTGGCGTCGGAGCGGCGACCCACGGCGACGAACCCGCACCCCGTGACCGGATCCAGTTCGACCCGCCCGTCCCCGACGAGTACGACTTCGGCGACCCACCGACGGCCGACGGCGTCGCCACGGTCGACGGGACCGACTACGACAGCCTCGACGCGGCGCTCGACGCCGCCGGGTCGGGCGACACGGTCCACCTGCGCGGTCGCTTCGACGGTCCCGTGACGGTCGAGACGCCCGGCGTGACGCTCGCCGGCGCGGGGGTCGAGGAGACCGTCCTCGCGGGCGACGGCGAGGGAACCGTCCTCACGCTCTCGGCCGCGAACGTGACGGTCCGGGGTCTGTGGGTCCGCGACGCCGGGTGGAACGCCTCGGCGAACGACGCCGCGATCTGGGTAGCCGGCGACGGTTCTGCGGTCGTGGACTGCCGCGTCACGGACACCACCTTCGGCGTCTGGATCGACGGCGCGAGCGAGGCACGGGTGATCGACACGACGATCGTCGGCCGCGAGTCGGTCCGCCAGCACACGAACCGGGGGAACGGCGTCCAACTGTGGGAGGCGACCGACGCCGTGGTCCGGGACAACCGGATCACCGACGTCCGGGACGGGATCTACTACTCGTTCTCGTCGGGGGTCGTCGCCCGGAACAACACGCTGTGGGACCTGCGGTACGGCGTCCACTACATGTACTCCGACGGGAACCGCCTCGCCGACAACACCGCGTTCGACAACGACGTGGGCTACGCGCTGATGGTCTCCGAGGACCTGCAGATCGTGGACAACGTCGCGGTGAACAACACCGGCCGGTCGGGCCACGGCATCCTCGTGAAGAGCGTCGACGACACCGAGATCAGCGGGAACCACCTCGTCGGCAACGACAAGGGGCTGTACGTCTACAACGCCCTGAACAACACCGTCGCCGACAACCTCCTGCTGGCGAACCGGGTCGGCGTCCACCTGACGGCCGGGAGCGTCCGGGAGCGCGTGACCGGCAACAGCTTCGTCCGGAACGACGACGCGGTGAAGGCGGTCGTCGAGTCCGAGGTGGTCTGGAACGCCTCGCGGGGCAACTACTGGGCGACGGCCTCGGTCGCCGACGCCGACGACGACGGGATCAGCGAGACGCGCTACCGCCCCGAGGGGCTGCTCGACCGCGTGACGGCCGAACATCCGGCGGCCCGCGTCTTCGTCGGTAGTCCCGCGTTCGACCTCGTGCGACTCGCCGAACGGACGCTCCCGGCGGTCGAGACGCCCGGCGTCGTGGACGAACACCCCCTCGCGCGCTCCCCGCACGACTGGAGGCGATACTATGCCACTCGAGATTGACGACGTGACGGTACGGTACGGCGACGTGACCGCACTGAACGGCGTCTCGCTGTCGGTCGCGGACGGCGAGACGCTCGGACTGGTCGGGACGAACGGGGCCGGCAAGACGACGCTGTTCCGCCTGCTCGTCGGCCACGAGTCGCCCGACGCCGGGTCGGTACAGGTCGCGGGCCACGACCCGACTGCCGGCCCGGCAGTCCGCGAGGCGGTCGGCTACCTCCCGGAGGCGTCGGGCTTCCGGGCCGCACTGACCGGGCGGGAGGTGCTCCGGTTCCACGCTCGCCTGCGCGGGGTACCGGAGTCGGCCCGCCGGGAGCGTGTCGCTCGGACGCTGGCGACCGTGGGGCTGGCGGATGCGGCGGACCGCCCGGTCGGCGACTACTCGAACGGGATGGCCCGCCGACTCGGGCTGGCGACCGCGCTGGTCGCCGACCCCGACGTGCTCCTCCTGGACGAACCGACCGCGGGGTTGGACCCGAACGGCGTGACCGCCTTCGACCGGCTCGTCGGGGCGCTGGCCGAGCGCACCGACACCACGGTCGTCGTCTGCTCGCACGTTCTCTCGGTCGTCGAGCGGCTCTGCGACCGGGTGGCCGTGCTGGAGGACGGCGTGGTCCGCGAGCGCGGGTCCGTCGCCGACCTCCGACGGTCGGTCGGGAGTGACGGCGCGCCGGCGGCAGACGACACGTCCGCGGGGACGACGCTCGACGACGTGTTCCGCGATGCGGTCCACGCGGAGCCGCCGGTCTCGCTGGGAGGTGAGTCGGCGTGAGCCTCCGCGTCGACTCCCCGGTCGAGGAACCCGACGCAGGGACCACGACCGAGACTGGACGCGACACCGAGTCGTCGGCGGTCGACGAGCATCGACTGTCTGCGGTCGGTCGGTTCCGAGACGTCGGCGGGGAGGTGTGGACGCTGGCCCGGCGAGAGTACCGGGTCACGAGTCGCGCGCGCTGGGGTGTCGGTCTCGCGGGCCTGTTCGGCCTGTTGTCGGTGTCGGCGGTCCTCCTCGGTGCCTCGTCGGTCGGGCCGGCCCGGTACACCACGGTCGTCGCCACGCTGACCGAGTTGTCGGCGTATCTCGTCCCACTCGCGGGGCTGACGCTCGGCGTCGGGAGTGTCGCGGGGGCAGACGAACAGGGGTCGCTGGACGTGTTGCTCGCGCTTCCGGTGACCCGGCGGCGACTGCTCCTCGGCCTGTACCTCGGCAGAGCCACCACGCTCGCGGCGGGCGTGACACTCGGCTTCGGTCTCGGCGGGGCGCTGTTGCTCGCGCTCGCCGGACTCTCCGGGTGGGTGTTGTACGCTCGCCTCCTGTTCGCCGTGCTCGCCTGCGGGGTGGCGTTCCTCGCGGTCGGCGTCCTGCTGTCGGCGCTGGCGGGCGAGACGACCCACGCCCTCGGCGGGAGTCTGCTCGCGTGGCTCTACTTCGTCCTCCTGCACGATCTGGCGGCGCTGGCACTGATCGCCGGCACGGAACTGGGTGGAACGACCGCGACCCTGCTCGCGCTGGCGAACCCGGTCGACCTGCTCCGGATCGCGGTGTTGTCTGGCCTGCCGGCGACCGGTGGGGGGCTGTCGGCAGTCCTGCCGACCACCGGCCTGTCGCTCCCGGTCGTCGTCGGCGGGTTCCTCGCGTGGGTCGCGCTCCCGGTGGTCGGTGCGGGTGCCGTCCTGCGTCGGCGGTGATCCCGCCACCGTACCGAAATCCCTTTTAGGCCGTCGGGGGTACTGTGTGACCGAGGGGTCGTGGCCAAGCCCGGCATGGCGACTGACTCCAGAGGCACCGCCCGGTGACGAACTCCAGACTGATATACCGAGCGACCGACTGATCATCGGTCGTGACGACGACCCTCTGGAGAACCGAGGCGTACCGGAGATATCAGTCGATCGGGGGTTCAAATCCCTCCGACCCCATATCCTCTCGAACTCATCGACACAGCGACTTCTGTAGCGTTTTAGGAAAACGCTCTCTCCTATACTTCTGAACTGACTCGTCTCGTCGGAACACTGATACTGGTGTTCTGCCAACTCGTTTCCAGCTAGATGCCAGAGTGCGACCAGTGTGACGAGACGGACATCTCGCAATCCTGCACCTACTGTGAGGGCACCTTCTGCGCCGAGCATCGCTTACCGGAGAATCACGACTGTCTGGAGTTGAAGAACCGACAGGTGTCCGCCGAGATCGGTGCGGGCGCATCTGAGGGTGCGGTGTTGGGCGAGATCGAGACCGGCGACGAGCAGGATGAGATGGACCTCTCCCGCCCGAAACCGGAGGTGACGACGAGTCCCGACACGAACCTCGACGGGAGTCTCGGAGAGTCGGAGGAACCGGCAGAGATCGACCGCGATCAGCCCGACAAGCCCGGCCTATTCCAGCGCCTGAAGGTGATAGCTGAGGTGCAGTCGAATCGTGGCAGTGCGGTCGCTCGGACGCTACTTCGGGTACTCGGGATCGTGATGGTGCTGATCGGTGCGTACAATCTTCTGTTGTTCGGCTTTCTCGCTAGAGAATCGGGCGTCTTAGGGTTCTACTACGCTGTTCTTCCACCGTTCTTCGGTGACATCGTGTTCATGGCGATTGGCGCGTCGATCACGTGGTTCCTCTGAGAGAGCGTTCAGAGTAGTCCTGCGACCTGAAGGGTATCACAACAAACTGGCCAGCGCGCTCAAGTCACCCACGCCACTCCACAGAGTGTGAGAGCATCCACGATAGCCATGTTGTTCGGTGCGGCCCTGTTCGTCCTCCCGATTCCCGGCACCTTCGTCGCCGGTGCACTCGTCATCCTCGCAGGCGTCGCGGCCCGCGTCCTCGGCTCCTGACCACGCTTCGCAGAACCGACCACCCACGACGACGTTTTATCACCGCGACTCGCGTCCCGCCGAGTAGCGATGCCCGCCGACACACCGGACACCACCGACCGGGACCTCGTCACCACCGCCTTCTGGGAGCCACACGCCAGTCCGCGAAGCGTCTGGCCGTTGATCGCCGCCTACCCGATCCTCCTGCTCGCCATCTACCGCCGAAGCCCGACACTCCTCGGCGGGACAGTCCTCGGCGTCGTGACCAATCTCCTCCTCGTCTCGCCACCGGAGACCGACGAGGCGTGGGCGACTCGGGTCGTCCTCGGGGAGCGCGTCTGGCTCAACCGGGGCCTGCGCTCGGAACCGGGGACGCTGGGCCTGCTGGCAGTCGGCGGGGTGCTCCACCTCGGTACGATGCGGGCCGCGCTCCGGCAGGACCGACTGCGGACGTTGGTCGGCGGTGCGGTGTCGATGGTGCTGATGCTCGTCTTCTTCGACCGGATGGTCCGACTGTACGAGCACGACGGGCAGACCGAACTGGAGCGGGAGACGGGTGAGTGAGGACCGACGACGGGAGCAGTGAGTGAGCGAGACGACCGAGTGGGTCAGACGACCGAGTGGCCGAGACGGCCGGAAGGGGCGGAGTGAAGCCGAGAGCGAGACCGCGAGGTGTCGTGTCGATCCGAGTCGAGTCGACCCGACTCAGAGCGCGCCGTTCTCGTCCAGTCGATCCACGACGACCTGCAGGTCCGCCTCGGACTCGATGGCCTCCTTCACGTCCTCACGTTCGCGCACGTCCGAGGAGTCCGCGTCGTAGGCGCGCATGAACTCGGCGCGCCGGTGTTCGTCGAACGCGTGCCGGATGGCGAAGAAGCCGTCCGGGACGATAGTTCCACAGACCTTGCACTCGTGGCGCTCGTGGTCTTCCGTCTGGTGGACGATTGTCTCCTCGACCGCCTCGAACTCCCGGCCACAGCCGTCGATCCCACATTTCCACGCCATAGCCGAAGCGTCTCGGCGGGGGGACTAAACGTTTTCACTCCCCCGACGTGTCTCCAAACCGTGGGACGGCGACCCACGCCGTCGTCGGCGAACAGTAACCACTAATGGGAGCGTCGGCGACGTGGGAACGTGACAGCGGTGACGACGCGGGTCGATGCCCACGTGAAGGTGTTAGACGAGACAGTCGTCGCGCGGGCGAAAGCCCGGAACATCGACGTGCTGGTGTACGCTCCACACTTCACGCGCCTCCCCGAGATACGCTCCCGCGCCGACGAGTTCTCGGACGACGACCTCCTCGTCGTCCCGGCCCGCGAGGTGTTCGCCGGCCCGTGGCACCAGCGTCGGCACGTCCTCGCGGTCGGTCTCTCCGACCCGGTCCCGGACTTCATCTCGCTCGACGCCGCCCTCCGGGAGTTCGAGCGTCAGGACGCCGCCGTCCTCGTCCCGCACCCCGAACTGCTGAACGTCAGTCTCACCGCCGGCGACATCGCCGCCCACGCCGACCGCATCCACGCGGTCGAGTCGTACAACGCGAAGTGTCTCCCGCCGCAGAACAGTCGTTCCCGCAGTATCGTCGAGGGCTCCGAGAAGCCGGCGTTCGGCTCCTCGTACGCCCACCTCCGGCGGAGCGTCGGCGAGGCGTGGACCGCCTTCGACGCCCGCATCGACACCGAGACCGACCTCGTGACGACCTTCCGCGAGGGGCACCCTCGCAACGTCGGTCACCGACCCGGACTCGGCCACCGACTGCAGGGTGCACTGGAGTTCGCGCACCTCGGCTGGGAGAACACGTGGGGAAAACTCGACCGAATCCTCCTCTCGGGAATGGAGGCGACACATCCCAAGCAGGTCGCCTACGGCGGTCGGTTCGACGACGACTTCGTCTACTGACCGACGCTCTACCGACGACGCTGTGGCCTCGCCTGCGACTGGTCGTCCCCGACGCCTACCGACCGAACGGTCGCCAGTACAACAACCCGACAGTGACGACGAACACCAGTGTCGAGAGATCGTACGAGAGCGGTGTCGTCGCGGCCGCCAGCGCCGACCCACCGCCCGCGATTGCCGCCGCCAGCGAGGCGAGAATCGGCCACGAACAGGAGACACACGACAGCAGGCCCAACAGGCCGGACACCGCCGCACTCGCCGCGTCGATGACGGTCGCGTAGACGAGATACGCCAGCGCGAGGTAGCCGACGACGCGGGCCGGCATCAGGATCACGTTCACCGTCGCGCCGCTGTAGATCAGCGCGGGTCCCCACCCCGGCGGGAGCCAGCCGATCCGCGCACCGAGTGCGCCCACCCCGCCGCCGGTGACCAGTCCCCCCGCCACCGCGAGCAACGCGAAGTAGCCAACAGCGACCGCCAGTGCCTTTCGCCGAGTCGTAGTGCTGGCGGGTGCGGGCCGCACCTTCACCAGCACCCACAGCCCGAGCGTCAGCCAGACGAGGCCGTAGAGCGCGTAGCGTGGCTCCGAGAGCGTCACCTCGGTCAACAGGAGGTACGCGAACATCGCCAGCAGTTCGGTGTTGACGACGAGTCCCAGCAACAGGAGGTCGCGCCGCGAGGGGCGCAGTCTGTCCGCGAGGGCCGCGAGTGCCGAGGCGAGTCGGTCGGCGGGTGAGGTGGACATGGATCAGGTGGACGCGGGTCAGATCGCGAGCGTGTCGACGACGACCGCGAGCAGGACCGCGCCGAGGTAGGCGTTCGAGGCGTGGAACGCCCGGAACGCGGCCGACTCCGTCTGTTCGTAGTGGAGGCGGACGACCGCCCAGAGGAACACCGCCCCGAAGACGATACCCGCCCCGACGTACAGCAGGCCGAGGTCGGCGTGGGTCGCCAGCACCCCGGCGGCCACCAGCGTCGCGCCGAGGTACCAGAGGATGTGTTTCCGGGTGACCGTCTCGCCGCGCACGACCGGCATCATCGGGAAACCGCCGCGCTCGTAGTCGTCCTTGTACGCCAACGCCAAGTTGTAGAAGTGCGCCGGCGTCCACAGGAAGATGACCGTCGCCAGCGCGAGGCCGCCGAGGCCGATCTCGCCGGTCACGGCGACCCAGCCGATCAGCGCCGGGAGCGCGCCCGCCGCGCCCCCGACGACCGTGTTCTGGACCGTGTTCGGCTTCAGCAGGAGCGTGTAGACGACGCTGTAGAAGACGATGGCCGTCAGGCCGAGCAGGGCCGCGAGCCAGTTGATCGAGGCGAACAGCGCGAGCGATCCGAGCGCGAGGACGACGCCGAACGCGATCGCGTTCCGCACGGGGACCAGATCGGTCGCCAGCGGGCGGTCGCTCGTCCGGGACATCCGGCGGTCGATGTCGCGTTCGAGGACGTGGTTGAACGTGCCGGACGCGCCGATGGAGAGCACGCCCCCGCCGAGCGTCGCCAGGACGACCTGTGGGCTGAGCCCGGAACTGCCGCCGGCGAGTGCCATCGCCGCCGACGCGACGAGACAGAGCAGCCACATCAACCGGGGTTTCGTCAGCCGGAAGTAGGCGTAGGCGGTCGCCTTCGCCCGCGCGATCGGCTCGGTCGGGATCGTCGGGTCGTGGCTGTCGGCGGGCGGCAGGTCGGGTTCGGGTGCGTCGACCGGCGACTCGTCGGGGTCGCCCGTCTCGCGTTCGAGGTGCCACGCCAGCGCCGCGAGCGTCCCGCCGAAGATCGCCATCCCGACTCCGAGGTGGATGGTCGAGACCGTCACACCGGCGAGCAGCGAGTCGGCACCGCCGGTGGCGACGACGGCACCGAGGCCGACCTGCACTGGAAACAGTAGCAGTGCGACGAGCAGGCCGGCCCGAACGCGGCGAGTCGTCTCCGAGCGCCACGCGAGAGCGGCCGACAACAGCACGAGCAGACCGACGACGAGCGCCGTGATCCGGTGGCCGACGGCGATCAGGCCGGCGGTCGTCGTCGGCACCGTCAGGCCGTCACCGCAGGCTGGCCAGGCGGCACAGGCGCTGGCGGCGTCGGTCAGGGTCGTCGTCGCGCCGACGACGAGGAGGAGGTAGACGCCCATCGCGGTCGCAGCGAGCAGTCCCGACAGGCGGTCGCGGGAGTCTCCGTGGTCGGCGTGTGTACTCCCAGTCACTGGGAAGCCGTTAGGAGCGCCGGTATTTAGGCCCCGCGCTTCGACCGGTGGTCTCGTGGCTTCCGTCCCACGCCGGCCCGCGATACTGAGGGAGTCGTCGGGCGGAGTCGGCTCTCCCCGGCGGTCGGTACGTCGCCGGGCGATCCTCGGGAGGCGGTCGGGTGACGAGAGTCAGTAGGTATTTACGTGGCAGTTCCTAACCCGGACTTATATGAAGGCAAAGCGTCTCGGACTCGTGGCCCTCCTCTCCGTGGTCACGCTCGCAGTCGCCGCCGATCCGGTTGCGGCGCAGGCGTCAGCCACCTCGGAGCTGATCAACGAGCTGAACGGGCAACTGATGTACGTCGCGGTGCCGATCACCATCCTCGTCGAGGTCATCCTCTTCTACACGGTCTGGAAGTTCCGGAAGTCGGAGAGCCCGAAGCCGACGAAGGAGAACCGCCGGCTGGAGATCACCTGGACGGTCGCCACCGCCATCATCCTGCTGTTCGTCGGCGTCGCCTCCTACGGCGTGCTGGCGAACGAGAACGTCACCTACGAGGGTGGCAACCCCATCGACGACACCGACGACGGGGTGGTCGTGCAGGCCGACGCGTTCCAGTGGGGCTGGAACATGACCTACCCGGAACACGGCTACATGAGCGCCCCGTCCGGTGAGAACGGGCCGCGGGTCGTCGTCCCGGTGGACCAACCCGTCTACTTCATGGTGACCTCACAGGACGTGTTGCACGCGTTCCACGCGCCGCAACTCGGCCTGAAGCAGGACGCCATCCCCGGCCAGACGAACACGATCCGGACCGTCCCGCAGGAGACCGGCACCTACCAGGGCTACTGTGCTGAGTACTGCGGCGTCGCCCACTCGAACATGTACTTCACCGTCGAGGTCGTCTCACAGGAGGAGTACCAGCAGTTCCTCGACGAGCAGACCAGCGACGACTCCGGCAACTCGACCAGTAGCAGCCTCGACGCGAGCCCCGACCTCGTCGCGGCCGGCTCGGCCTGATCGCGGCTCCGGTCTCGTCTCCCCCGTCTCGCTTCTCTCCGTCTCACCGACCTCGACAACCGACGCTACTCGCGGCCGCTCCCGGCTCACGCGTTCCGCAGTCCCTCCCGACTCACTCGACCGCAGTCGCCGCTGGACTACTCTCTGCGCAGTCGCCGACACTCGCCGTCGGCGATCTCGACCGACTCGTCGGTGTCGTGGACAGCGTAGCCCGTGTCGCCGACTCTGCCCGGTTTCGGTGAGCGAGTGGTCACTACGGGCCGGTTCGGGTGCGTCCGACAAGAGTGACGGGAGCCGCCACGAAGAAACTCCCAACACGTTGTTCTTCGGTTCCAAAACGGATAATAGTGCGGTTCCTGTGGGTTCCTATATGGACTTCTCACTCACGGACGAACAGCAACAACTGCGAGACGAGGTGCGACGGTTCGCGGAGAACGAGATTATCCCGGTCGCCGGGGAGTACGACGAGGAGGAGAAGTACCCCTACGAGATCATGGACAAGGCCGCCGAGATGGGGCTTCTCGGGGCGCACTTCCCGCTGGACTACGGCGGCGTCGGCTACTCTCAGATGGAGATGGCGCTCGTCACCGAGGAACTGTTCGCGGCCGACCCCGGCATCGGTCTCTGTGTCACCTCCGCCGGTTTCGGCGCGGAGGCGATCATGGAGTACGGCACCGAAGACCAGAAGGAGCGGTTCCTCCCGCCGATCACGAACGGCGAGACGGTGATGGGCGCGGCCATCTCCGAACCCGACACCGGGTCGGACGTGTCGTCGGTCTCCACGCGCGCCGAGAAGGACGGCGACGAGTGGGTGCTGAACGGCAACAAGATGTGGATCACGAACGGCTCCGTGGGCGACTACTTCGTCGTCATGTGCCAGACCGACCCCGACGCCGAGGACCGCTACTCCGGCTTCTCACAGATCGTCGTGGAGTCGGACCGCGACGGCTTCGAGGCCGACAAGATCACCGGCAAGATGGGCATCCGCGCCTCGGACACCGCCGAACTGATCCTCGACGACGTGCGCGTCCCCGAGGAGAACCTGATCGGCACGCGCGGGATGGGCTTCCTCCAGTTGATGCAGTTCTTCGACGAGACCCGGACGCAGGTCGCCGCGCAGGGCGTCGGCATCGCCAAAGGGGCCGCAGAGCGCGCACTGGAGTACGCACAGGAGCGTGAGCAGTTCGGTCGCGCCATCTCGGACTTCCAGGCGATCCAGCACAAACTCGCCGACATGCACACCCAGACCGAGGCGGCCCGGCAGTTGACCTACAAGTCGGCGTGGTCGGTCGACAACGAACCCGACTCGCTGACCGGACTGGCGTCGATGGCCAAAGAGTTCTCCTCGCGCGTCGCGGTCCACGTCGCCGACGAGGCGGTCCAGACCCACGGCGGGGCCGGCTTCGTCAACGACCACGACGTCGAGCGGTTCTACCGCGACGCGAAGATCACCCAGATCTACGAGGGCACCACCGAGATCCAGAAGAACATCATCGCGCGGGAACTGCTCGGCAAGGGCTTCTGAGCGCGAGACACAAGAGCCATTCACGCTCCTCCCGTCACGTGACACGTGACGACGCCACCGCCCACCGTCGGCCGAAGACGACTCCTCGCCGGCCTCCCGGTCGCGCTGATCGCCGGTGCCGGCTGTCTCGGCCAGACGGTCAGCGACGACCTCCTCGTTCGCAACCTGACCGACGAACAGCAGACCGTCTCGCTCGACGTGGCGACGACCGACGGGACGGACCTGTTCGCCGAGACCGTCACCATCCCGGCACAGGAGGAACGCCGGTTCGAGAACCCGCTCCCACCGACCGGTCAGTTCACGGTGACGGTGTCGGTGGAGGGTGGGCCAAGCGAGGAGACCTTCTGGGAGTCGGAAGACGAGGGCGATCAGCTCTCGATCCGGCTGACCGACGCGGGCATCGAGTTCGACGCGAGCGGGGAGTGAGTCGGACGACGCCCGCGCGGTCGATCAGGCACTACTTCGCCGGCGTGAGGCCGGCTCAGGCGACACTTCGCCGGCGTGAGGCCGGCTCAGGCGACACTTCGCCGGCGTGAGGCCGGCTCAGGCGACGCACTTCGCCGGCGTGAGGCCGACTCAGGCGACGTTCCGCTCGACGAGTCCGTCGCCGTCCTCGAACCGATCACTCCGTAGTGGCTCGATGTCCACCAGCGACGCCTCGCCGTCGTGGACCAGTTCCGCGACGATCTGGCCGACAGCGGGCGCGTGCTGGAACCCGTGGCCGGAGAAACCGACCGCGTTGACGAACCCCGCGCGCTCCTCCACGATGGGGTGGTGGTCCGGCGTGACCGCGTACAGGCCGGCCCAGCCACGTGCGACACGCGAGTCCGGGCCGAAGTAGCCCGCCGTGTCGGCCGCGCGTTCCATCGCCTCGGCGGTCCAGTCGAGGTCGATGTCCTTCGTGTAGTCGTCCGGGTCGACCACCGAGTCTGCCTCGTCGCCGAAGAAGCCGCCGACCAGTGCTCGACCTTCGCGTTCCGGGCGGAAGTACGACCCCGTGTCGAGGTCGATGGTCAGCGGGACCGAGTCGGGGATCGGCGTCTCGGGGTCGACGACCGCGATCTGCCTGCGCTGGGCCGTCACGGGGAGGTCGACTCCGGCCATCTCGGCGATCTGTCCGGCCCACGGCCCCGCCGCGTTGACGACGAACTCGCAGTCGAGACGCTCCTGCTCCCCGCCCGCCGACACTGTCTCGACGCCGACCACGCACCCCTCGCCCCCGTCTCCGTCGCTTTCGGCCGTCGCGCCGGGCGACTCGCGCACGATGTCGGTCACGGCCGTCTTCGTCCGGATCTCGACACCCGCCTCGCGTGCGGCCTCGGCGTAGCCCTGCAGGGCGAGATGTGGATCGGCGAAGCCGTCGGTGGGGGAGTAGGTCGCGGCCACGAACTGGTCGGCGTGGAGTTCGGGGCAGTGGTCGCGGGCCTCCTCTGGAGAGAGGAGTTCGGCCGGCACGCCCGCTTCGCGTTGCATCTCCACGGTCTCCCGGAAGGCGTCGGCGGTCGCCTCCTCGCGGGCACAGAACAGGTAGCCCGCACGTCGGTAGGCGATGTCCACACCGAACTCGTCTTCGAACGACTCCCACACGTCCATCGACGCGAGGGAGAGGTCGACGTTCACGCGCGTCGAGAACTGCGCTCTGATCCCGCCGGCAGACCGCTCCGTGCTCCCGGCACCGATCGATCCCCGTTCACAGACAGTCACGTCTGCGCCTCGGCGGGCGAGATACGTCGCCGCGGCGAGTCCGACGATGCCGCCACCCACGATACCAACTCTCATGGTCGGCCTTCGCGGGACCGGAGATTAAGCCTTCGGCGTCGTAGGGGAGGTATGCGCGTACTCTCCGATGCGGACGTGGCGAGCCTCTTGGACCTCGAAGCACTGCTCCCGGTCGTCGAGTCGGCGTTTCTCGCACAGGGCCGCGGCGACGTCGAGCGGCCCGAGCGGCCGCACTTCCCGGTCGGCGTCGGACTCGACGACACCGCCCCGGAGGAGCCACTCGGCACCGGTCTCGTCATGCCGGCGTACGTCCACGGCTCGGAGTACTACGCCACGAAACTCGCCTCGGTCCACGAGGGGAACGCGGCCCGCGACCTCCCGACCGTCAACGCGACTATCGCGGTCTTCGAAGCTCGGACCGGCCTGCCGGTCGCGTATCTCGCCGGGACACGCGTCACGAACGCCAGAACCGGCTGTATCGGCGGGCTGGCGGTCCACGCGCTGGCCCGCGAGACGCCGATCCGACTGGCGGTGATCGGCGGCGGGGCACAGGCACGCTGGCAGACGCGCGCCATCGGTGCCGCAGTCGAGGTCGAGGACGTGCGCGTCTACTCGCCGAACTCGCGGGAGGCGTGTGCCGACGACCTGCGCGAGGCGGGCTTCGACGCCGAGGCGGTCGACTCGCCGGCCGCGGCGGTGCGGGACGCCACGGTCGTCGTGACCACGACGCCCAGCACCGACCCGGTGTTCGACGGCGACGACCTCGCGCCGGGGACGCTCGTCGTCGCGGTCGGTGCCTACACCCCCGAGATGCGGGAACTCGACGCCCGGACGATCGAGCGCGCGGGACTGCTCGTCGCGGACGTCCCCGAGGAGGCGCTGACGGTCGGCGACCTCGCGGACGCGGGCGTCACCGAGGTCCCACCGCTGTCGGCGGTGTTCGAGGGGGAGGTCGGTCGCTCGTCGGGCGAGGAGATAATCGTCGTGGAGTCGGTCGGGTCGGCGGTGCTGGACGCGGCGACTGCGGGCTGGCTGGTCGATCGTGCCGAGTCGCGAGCGGTCGGGACCGTCGTCGAACTGTGATCGAGAGGAGTGGAGGCGGCCGTCGAGAAGTGATCGAGACGAGGAGGTGTCGTCGGGGTCGTGACCGGCGTCGTCGTCGGGGTGTGACCGCAGTCAGTCGTCGGGGTCGTGACCGGCGTCGTCGTCGGGGTGTGACCGCAGTCAGTCGTCGGGGTCGTGACCGGCGTCGTCGTCGGGGTGTGACCGCAGTCAGTCGTCGGGGTCGTGACCGGCGTCGTCGTCCTCGGTCAGGACCGGCACGTCGGTCCCCTCGGCGAGGTCGCGTTCGAGGTCCCGGTAGACGCTGACGAAGTCGTCCTGCTGGCCGAGTTCGTGGACCGTCTCGTCGAGGTCCGCCCGCAGGTCGGCGAGTTCCTCCGCGAGGTCGGCGTACTCGGCGTTGTCCGCGAGTGCGGTCTGGCTCTTCTCCGACTCCAAGAGCGCCTTCTTCGACGCGAGCGAGAACAGTCGCTGGACGCCCTCGTCGTAGGCGTTCCGGAGGTGCATACTCTCGACGGTGCCCCGGAGTGCGTCCTTCGAGACCGGCTTGACGAGGTAGTCGTCGAACCCCATCGCCACGATGTCGAAGTCGGGTTCGACCGCCGTCACCATCGCCACTCGGCAGTCGATGGCCCGGTCACGGATCGCTTCGAGCACCGCGTCACCGGACACGTCCGGCATTCGCCGGTCGAGGAGGACGACCGACACGTCGTCGTCGAGTGCGTCCAGCGCCTCCGCGCCGCCGTAGGTGACACGCGGACTGTACTCCTCGCCGAGCCACGTGGCGTAGAGGTCGGCGAGGTCTGGTTCGTCTTCGACGATCAGGACGACCGGTCGGTCCTCACCTCTCTCGCGCGCTTCGCTCATCTGTCGATCCGTGACACGGGGTCCGTCACGTCGGACGATGTGTGGTGGGACCATATCAAAATACCCCTTGTCCGCCCCGTGGCCCACCACGGAGTTCCTCGAACGTCCCCCGATACCGACAGAGATAGTCGGTTACGACGCTTCGGGCGCATCTATCTCGACGACCGTGATCCGGGTCGCTTCGACCTCTTCGACCACCGACCCCCACCCGCCGACGGTGCGAATCCGACCGTCGGTCTCGACCGAGAGCGTCACCTGTCCGGCGAGTTGCGAGAGCGGCGGCGGCCCGTCTTCGGTACGATCGCCGCTGTAGTCGACGCCGACCAAGGTGCCCTCGAAGGAGACGGTGTCGCCGGTTTCGATCTCGAAGCCGGCGACCCGGACCGTCACGCGTTTCCCGTCGGTCAGCAGGGGTTCCACGTCGCGGACACACCGCCGGATGTCGGCGTAGGTCAGCGGCGGTTCCTCGGTCTGGGTCGCGTAGACCGTCTCCCACACTTCCCACAGACAGGTCAGGAAGTACCAGTGGAAGACGTACGTCAGGGTGTAGTCGTCGACGAGCACGCCGTACTGGTTCACCGACCGGGCGTGGGGCGCGAAACAGGTCTTCGTCCGGTCGATCAGCGCGACGAAGGGTGTCGGCATGTCGCGGAACCGGGCTTCGGTCACGGCCCCCGGCAGGTCCTCCATCGGCAGGCCGTCGCGGTCGTCGGGACCGTGGAGCGAGAGTTTGACGATGGCCCCGTTGTCCACGGCGGCCACGAGCGCCTCGCGCAGTTCCGCGAACTGTGCGGGTGTCGCCGACACCTGCACCTCGTTTTCGGCCTCGGCGATGGCGCGTCTGGCGCGGCCGGTGACGGTGTCGAACCGCTTGACGATACTCACCTTGTGCGGGTCGACGGCCGGTTCCTCCCACCGGTCTTCGATCTCGTCGGCCGCCTGGCTGAACAGCGAAGCCCGGCCCCGGAGGTCGGACAGCACCTCCTCGGGGTCGCGGGCGCGAGCGTGCAGACTCCCCTGTTCGTACGTCTCGATGTACCCCTTACCCTCCAGATCCCGCAGAACGTCGTAGATACGCGCAGTCGGGACGGCACAGGCGTCTGCGAGTTCTGTCGCGGAGGCCGTCCCCAGTCGGAGGAGTGCAGTGTACGCCTCGGCCTGATACTGCGACAGTCCAGCGTCCTCGAGTGCGTCGCGAAGGTCCTCCGTGTCCATTCGGCTTTGTCATGGGTCCTCATGGCTTATAACACCAACTATCGCGGTCGTCGGTGTCGGACGGGTGTGGATCGGCAGACGCCGGCGTGAACTCGGACGACTCTGTGGGTGAGAACTCGGTCGAATCGGCTGTGGGCCACTCTGTCAAATCGGTCGCCGAGAACGAGGGGTGAACGCCCCCGGTGTCTCGACCACCGGGGAGAACCGAGGTGCGGTGCCCGTGGCTGTCGCGGTCGGTGGTGTTGTCGTCGTTCCCGATCACAGTCGATGGTGCTCTCGCCGTTCCCGCTCCCGGTCCTCGGGGACGATTCTGTAGCACAACCGCTCTCACACGCTCACCCGCGTACCACCAGTACCTTCGTGTTCCCGCGCTCGTCGGCGAACCCACTCCCCGCAGGCGGTTTGATGTCGATCACCAGCGTCCCCTCGTCCTGGTTCGGCCGAAGTTGTGGCGCGACCGAGATCGTCGCGGTCCCGTTCGGGCCGGTCGTCGCGGTCTGTACCCCGTCCAACTCCGCGCTCCCGCCCTTCACGACGACCGTCGCGTCCGCGATCCGGTCCCCCTCCGGACCGACGACCGCGACCTCGATAGACTGGTCGCCCGGCGTCACCACCTCCGGCGAGGGCCGGGCGTCGAGTTCCGTCACCGAGAGCCCCGAGAGTCCCGAGATCATGCTCATCATCACGCTCAGACTGGCGACGCCGACGACCAGCGCGATCACCAACCGAACCGGCAGGCCTTCGATGGCGCGGTCGTCCGCGACGAACGTCTCCGGTCGGAGCCGATCCACGAGCGCCGCGCCGCGTTCGCTGTCGATCACGGGGCGGGGTGGTCCCGGCTTCCGACAAAAACGCTCGCCCGAACGTTGAAGTGCCGGGACGGGACCAGCCCGTGCCATGCACGTCCTCGGCCGACACACGAGCGGCGAACCACACCCCTCCACGCTCCCGACCGGGAGACTCGGCCGGTACCGCGCGACCGACGGGAGCGCCGGCGCGACCGTCGGCGTCGACCTCGACCGCCCACACGCTGGCCTCGTCGTCGGGAAGCGCGGCTACGGGAAGTCCTACACGCTGGGCGTCCTCGCGGAGGCGGCCGCCCGCGCCGAGGGTGTCGCCCCGATCGTCGTCGATCCGATGGGCGTCTTCGCGGGCTTGGCCGACGATCCGACGGGAGGCGACCCCGACTCGATCGGCGACCCGCCGCCGACCGACCCCGCGTCCGTCGATCCGGTCTCCGCCGAGGTCCTGACGCCGGCCGTCGCACCCAGCGCGCTCCCGGCGCGTGCCTGGCCCGCGCTCCTCGGTCTCGCCCGCGACTCCCCGGCCGGGTCGCTCTGCCAGCACGTCGCCGGGCGTGCCCCGCCCGACGCGACCCTCGCCGAGTTGGCCGCCCGTGCTGCGGCCAGCGAGGCGACCCGGTCGGCCAGGCGAACCGTCCGAAACGAACTCCGGCGGGCCGACGACTGGGGCGTCTTCGGCCCCGACGGACTCCGCGCACCCGACCTGCTCTCGGCGTCGGCGACCGTGCTCGACTGCTCGCGGCTCTCCGACCCGGCGCTGAACGCGGTCGTCCGGGCCGTCGCGGTCGGGCTCTATCGCCACTGCGTCCGCGAGTCTCCCGCTCGACTCCCGTGGCTCCTGCTCGACGAGGCCCACGCCTGTTTCGACGGTATCGCCGGGCCAGCACTGGAGACCATCCTCACGCGGGGGCGCGCACCGGGCGTCAGTCTCGTCGCCGCGACACAACGACCGAGCGCGCTGCCGGGGGTGGCCCACTCGCAGGCCGACCTCCTCGTCGCACACCGACTGACCGCCACCCCCGACATCGACGCGCTCGAAGCCGTCAGTCCGACGTACCTCCGGGGGTCGCTCGGCGAGCGACTGCCGACCGAACCGGGCACCGCGCTCGTCGTCGACGACACCACCGAGTCGGTCCACGGCGTCCGGATCAGAGAGCGCACGACGCCGCACCTCGGCGACAGCCCACGGGCGAGTCACCGGCGCGCGACCGTCGAATCCGACGACGACGGCCAGCAGACGCCCGACGCCGGTCGTCACCAGCGGCGTCGCCGAGTCGAAACGACCGAGTAGCCGGCCGCGAACGACCAGACGATGAGACGGCAGGTCGTCGCGGTCGCGCTGGTCGGTTGCGGTGGGTTCGTCGGCGCAGTCCTGCGGTATCTGCTCGCGGTCGGACTGGGCGGGCCGGTCGGGACGCTGGCGGCGAACGTCCTCGGCAGTTTCGCACTCGGCCTCGCGGTGACGTTCGTCGGCGACCGACGCGTTCGGCTGTTCCTCGCCACGGGGCTGCTGTCGTCGTTCACCACCTACAGCACCTTCGCGGTGGAGACCACGCAGTTGGGTGTCGAACTCGGTGCCGTGAACGTCCTCGTCACCTACGCCGTCGGCCTGCTGGCCGCACTGGCGGGCCTCCGAGTGGGAGGACGACGATGACCGACGCGGTGTCGGCTCGACTTCGGGTCGGTGGTCGCCGGTGATCGACGCGGTGTCGGCTCGACTTCGGGTCGGTGGTCGCCGGTGATCGACGCCGCGCTCGTCGGCGCGGGTGGCGTCCTCGGTGCCGTCGCCCGGTATCTCGTCGGCCAGCGACTGTCGGGGCGACGGGCGACCGCGAGCGTCAACGTCCTCGGCAGTGCGCTCCTCGGACTGGTCGTCACGCTCCCGGTCGGTGACTCGGTCCTGCTCGCGGTCGGCACCGGCTTCTGTGGGGCGTTCACGACGTTCTCCTCGTTCGCCGTCGAGGTCGCAGACCTCTCGACGGACGGGGCGGAGCGTGTCGCTGGACAGTACGCCCTGCTGATGCTGGTCGGCGCACTGCTCGGTGTCGGTGTCGGGACGCTCGTCGGGCGAGGCCTCGGGTGAAACCGCTCCGGAGTCGTGGCTTCGGAACGACGCTCGGACACGTCTCGTCGGGCGAGTCGGAACCATCATTGTGGAACCGTGTCTACGACGACGAGAGTGATGCCCGAACGAGACGACACGTCGCCACGGTCGGCCGTGGCACGCGACCGGCGCGAGGAGGTCTTGACGCGGCTCCACGAGGCGACTCGCGATCTGGTGCGGGCGAGCGACCGCGAACGCATCGGGGAGGTCGTCATCGAGACCGCAAACGACGTGCTCGGTCTCGGTATCGCCGTGTTCAGTGTCGTCGATCCGGACGACGAACTGTTGCGTCCCCTGGTCGTGAGCGACGAAGCGGCGGCACGACTACCGGGCGTCCACGACCTCGCGTACGGACCCGGCACGCTCCCGTGGCGCGTCTTCGAGTCGGACGACGCGAACGTCTACGCCGACATCGGAGAGCGTCTGCCGGAGGTCGACGACAGCGTCGGGACGGCCATCCTCGTCTCGCTCGGCGACCACGGCCTGCTCGCGGTCGGGAGCAGTGACGAACGCGACCTGACCACCGCCGACGTGGAGTTCACCCGGTTGCTGGCGGCCAACGCACAGTCCGCGCTGGACCGCACCGAACGCGAGGCGACCTTGCGCGAGGAGCGTGACCGGATCACGGCGCTGTTCCAGAACGCCAGCGACGCGATGGTCGAGATCAGATACGAGACGAGAGACCCGACGATCAGCGCCGTCAACCCCGCGTTCGAGACGGTCTTCGGCTTCGACGCCGAGTCGGTCGTCGGGCGGTCGCTGTACGACGTGCTGGTGCCGGACGGGGATCGCAGTACTGCACGGGAACACGTCGAACTCGCGCGGCGGGGCAGTCGGTTCGAGCGCGAGGTTCGCCGGCAGACCGCCGACGGACCGCGTGACTTCCTCCTGCGGGGCGTCCCGCTGGACGACGAGGGGACGCCGACGGTCGGCTACGCCATCTACACCGACATCACCGAGCGCACCGAACAGACGCGGACACTCGGCCGCCTCCACGAGACGACCCGTGACCTGGTTCGGGCGAGCGACCCGACGGAGATCGCCCGGATCACCGTCTCTGCGGCGCGCGACACGCTCGGCTTCCCGATCAACGCGGTTCGGCTGTACGACGCCGAGTCGAACCGTCTCCGACCGGTCGCCGTCCCCTCGGACACCGTGGAGACGATGGGCGACCGGCCGATTTACGGCCCGGGCGACGGCGTCGTCTGGGAGGCGTTCAGGTCGGGCGAGGTGATCGTCGTCGAGGACGTGTCGGCACTCGACGACGGCGGGAACCACGACGGGGTGGCGAGCGCGATGTACCTCCCGCTCGGCGAGTACGGGACGATCAGCATCGGCTCGACGGAGGCGAACCACTTCGACGACGCCGACGTGCAACTGGCGAAGGTGTTGGCCGCGAACGCCAGTGTCGCGCTGGGGCGCGCCGAACAGGAACGCGAGTTACGCCGTCGGGAGACCGAACTGGCTCGCCAGAACGAGCGACTCGACGAGTTCGCCAGCGTCGTCAGCCACGACCTCCGGAACCCACTGTCGGTCGCGCGCGGCTACCTGGACCTGCTCTCGGGGCATCGGGCCGATTCCGAGGAGTGGGACGACACGGAAGCCGAGTATCTCGACCGCATCCGGACGGCCCACGAGCGGATCGACCGCTTGATCGGCGATCTGTTGACGCTGGCGCGGCAGGGGAAGTCGGTCGGAGAGACCGAGGTCATCTCGCTCGCCGCAGTCGCACACTCGGCGTGGCAGACGGTCGGGACCGCCGAGGCGACGCTGTCGGTCGTCGAAGACACCCGGTTCCGCGCGGACCGGGACCGGCTGTGTGAACTGTTCGAGAACCTCTTTCGGAACGCGATCGGCCACGCCGGGGCGGACGCGAGCGTGACGGTCGAACCCTGCGAGGGCGGCTTCGCCGTCGCCGACGACGGCCCGGGTATCCCCCCGGCGGAGCGCGAGCAGGTCTTCGAGCGCGGCTACACGACGAGCGACCGTGGCACCGGGTTCGGCCTCGCCATCGTCGCCGAGATCGTCGCGGCCCACGGCTGGTCGGTCTCGGTCGAGGCGAGCGAGAGCGGTGGCGCGCAGTTCGTCGTCCGCGGGGTGGAGTCCGTCCCGGCGGTCGACGAGTGAGCGTGTGCCGCCGGGGGCGTGGTAACGGCGGCTATCACTCGGTGACTGTCGAGTTCCGACGTCGGGCGGGATAGCCCCCGAATCGTCCGTTCAGCCCTCGCGCCGCAGTCGCCGAACCACGAACGCGTCGTCCAGTTCGCCGAGGAACTCGCCGAGTCGCGGTCCCTGCGTGTCGTCGAAGAAGAGGCGATAGCCCGCCGCGAAGAAGTCGCTCGTCTCCACGTCGTGTCGCTTCGCGGTCTCGTAGATCTCACCCTGGATCGCGTCGCCGTCGTGGCCCTCGGCCACGAAGTCGGCCAGTTCGTCCAGCGCCGACTCGATCTCCGCGTCGAAGTCGGTGTCGGGCAGATCGGCCTGCAGGCGGTAGTTGTAGGCGTTGTCGTTGCGCTCGGCCCACGTCCGGGCCTTCTCGACGCGCGCCAGTGCTTCCTCGATGGCCCACTCCGGCGTGTCGTCGTCGACGAAGCCCTGACTCCGGGCCATCCGGATCCGGAGGTCCCGGTCGTCTGTCATCCCCAGCACGGCCGCGAAGGTGTACGGCAGGCGAACGCGCTCCTCGCGGACCTCCGCGACCAGCATCGGGTACGCCCGCTCTGCGAGGGGTGCGAGGTCTTCGTCGTCGACTTCGCCGAAGTAGACCTGCTCGAACCGGTCGAACTCGTCGACCAACTGGTCGAGCCGAGAGGTGTCGAAGTCCTTCGCCTTCTTCGGGTTCCGGGCGAAGAAGTATCGTAACACTTCGGGTTCGAGCATCTCCAGCACCTCCGCGACCGTGACGACGTTCCCGGCAGAGGAGGAGAGTGCGTCGCCGTCGAGCGTGAACCACTCGTAGGTCATCGGCACCGGCGGGTCGATGTCCAGAATCTGCCGGGCGATGTCCTCGCCCGAGGGCCACGACCCCTCGGCGTGGTCCTTGCCGAAGGGCTCGAAGTCGACCCCCAGCACTTGCCACTGGGCGGGCCACTCGAAGCGCCACGGAAGCTTCCCCTCCCGGAACGTCGCGGTGCCCGCGTGGCCACAGCCGTCGATCTGCTGGCCGCCGGCCTCCATGCCGACGCACTCGTACTCGACCGTCTCGGCGTCGAGGTCGACGCTCCGGATGCCGGTCGTCAGCTTCCCGCACTCCGAACACTGGGCCATGAACGGGACGTAGTCGTCGTCCACGCCGTCCTGGTACTCGGCGAGCAGGTCGCGGGCCGCGTCCTGCTTCGAGAGGACCGTCGCCACCGCGTCGTCGAACGCACCCTCGGCGTAGAGGTCGGTGTTCGACAGCATCTCGACGTCGACGCCGATCATCTCGGCGCTCTCCGCGAGCAGGTTCGTGAAGTGTGCGCCGTAGGAGTCGACCGTGCCGAAGGGGTCGGGGATGTCGGTGTACGGCTTACCCAGGTTCCGGCCGAGTGCGCCGGCGTCGACCTCACCGAGACCGACGAGGTTCCAGTCGTCGTCCGCGAGCGTCCGCGGCACCTTCCGGAGCGCGTCCTTGTCGTCGCTGGTGAAGACCTGCCGGACCTCGTGGCCGCGCTCGCGCAGTACCTCGGCGACGAAGTAGCCCCGCATGATCTCGTTGAAGTGGCCGAGGTGTGGCACGCCGGACGGGGAGACACCGCCCTTGATGACGACCGGTGCGTCGGGGTCGCGGGTGCCCTCGGCGAGTTGACGCTCGATCCGGGCTTCGATCTCGTCTGCGATCTCGTCCGCCCAGAACGCGTGGCGCGTCTCGCCCGTCTCGGTTGGCTCGGTCGGCTGGCTCGCTTCCTCGTCGGTCGCTTCCCGTGTCGTCTCGGTATCCTCGTCGCTCATCGCTGTGCCCAGTAGCTCGGTGCCTCGCCGCTTCCCTCGGGGACGATGTCGGTCCCGTCGTGGTCGCCCCGGAGGACCGCCCGCTCGATCCGCGCCGGGTCGGTCCCGTCGAGGACGATACTCCGCATCCCGGATCGCTCGATCAGCTTCGCGGCCAGCAGGTCCACCGGCGCTGACGCCCCGGCGTCGCGGCTCATCGGGGCGATCACGTCGACCAGTTCGGAGGCCGACAACTCCTCGAACTTCGTCGCGTCTGGGTCGGTCTTCGGGTCCGCGTCGTAGACGCCGTTCGCGCTCGTGGCGTAGACGAGGAGATCGGCGTTGACGTACTCGGCCAGCGCGGCCGCCACGGCGTCGGTCGTCTGGCCGGGCGTCACTCCGCCCATCACCGCCACGTCGCCCCGGCGGATCGCGTCGCCGGCGTCCTCGTAGTCGTGTGGCGGCGTCGGATCGACGCCGGAGCCCAGTGCGGCGATCAACATCCGGGCGTTGATCCGCGTCACGTCGATACCGATCTGATCCAACTGAACCTCGTTCGCGCCGAGGTCACGCGCCGCACCGATGTACTCACGGGCGACACCACCGCCGCCGACGACCGCGCCGAGGTCACACCCCTCACGCGAGAGTGACTCGATCACGGTCGCGTGGGCCTCGATCCGGTCGGGATCGAGGTCCGGCGCGAGGACGCTCCCGCCGATAGAAATCACGACTCTCATTGCCGACAGGTAGCTTGGACGCCGGCTTAAGGGTTGTCAAGACCGACGGGCGAGAACGCCCTGGCGCTGTGCAGACACGCTCGTTTCCGCCGGTCGAAGCAACACTAATGCCCGTCGGTCCCCGTCGTCCGGTATGCACACACTCGGTATCGTCGGCCCGGGCGCGTCCGACCTCGCGGAGCGACTCGCCGCCCGACTCGACGGGCGTGTCGTCACGGTCGAGTCGTTCCCGAGCGCCGACGCGCCCCTCGGCGCACCCGACACCGACGCCGCGTACGGCCTCGCCGACGACGGGTCGTGGATCGGTGCCGGCGGCGACTGCGACCTCGACACCCTGCTCGACGACCTCGCGCCCGACACCGACTACCTGTTCGCGGCCGGCTTCCCGGACGCCGACCTCCCGACGGTGCGGATCACCGGCGACAGCGAGGAGACGTCGGCGACGTCGGACGGTCCAGCCGAAACGGAGGTCACGGGGTCGCTCGTCGCGGAGGTCTCCGATCCGGCCGACGCCGACCTCGCTGGTCTCGTCGAGACGCTCCACGCGACCGAGCCACACGTCACGCTCGGCTCGTTGGTCGCCGAGGCGAAACGCCACCCCGACGCCGAGCGGTCGGGTGCCATCGCCACCTTCACCGGACGCGTCCGGGCGAAAGACGCCGAGGACGACGACCGGACGACCGCACTGGAGTTCGAGACCTACGAGGGCGTCGCCGACCAGCGCATGGCGACGATCAGCGAGGAACTGGAGAGCCGCGACGGTGTCCACGCCGTGTTGATGCACCACCGGACCGGCTACGTCGCCGACGGCGAGGACATCGTCTTCGTCGTCGTCCTCGCGGGCCACCGCCGGGAGGCGTTCCGCACCGTCGAGGACGGCATCGACCGCCTGAAAGACGAGGTGCCGATCTTCAAGCGCGAGATCACGGTCGACGGCGACTTCTGGGTCCACGACCGCGAGTGAGTCGGCGTCGACGGCGGTGTGACCGCCCGCCGACCCGCGCCGACGGCGCGATCGCCTGACCGTCGAGCCCGCCGAACCGGGACGATCAACTGGCAATTTATGCCCCGAAAGACCGGATTTCACCCGGTGTCGACCCCGTTTCATCCGCCGAATAGAGGGCGGTTTCAACTGAAAGAGACGACTTCTACTGGCTCCGTAAACGATCTAACGGTCTCTGAAAAGGTCGTAAAACGAATCCTTTTCGCCGATTCAGGCTGAAAGCGGCCGAACTCCTCCTAACGTTCCTCCCTTTATAACATCCTCTCGCCCCAGGGATGGAGTGAGGTGACACAGATGAGCGCAACCGCGAACCCCTCCACTGATGCGGACGCTGGATCGAAAGAGGAACGACTGAAGCAGTTCCTCGTCGACAAAGCGCAGAACGGCGAGATGTACTTCAAGAGCAAGTTCATCGCCGAGGAAGTCGGCCTCTCCCCGAAAGAGATCGGCGCGCTGATGGTCAAACTCCGCGACTCCGCGACCGACCTGACCGTCGAGAAGTGGTCGTACACGAGCGCGACCACGTGGCGCATCGAAGCGGCGTCGGCCTGATCCGCGCCCGTAGCCAGTCACTGGCCCGCCCGGTCCCCCGTCGGTCCCCGCCGGTTCCCGTACTGCCTTCCGAACTACTCGGTCTCTCGCACCCTGCGAACAGACCGGTCTCACCCCGACCGAGACACCCTCACAAACCCCCTTCGTTTCGACTGGAGACCGATTGTTTTTCCGCGCGTGAGTGAATTCTGGCGTGTGAACACCCACCACGCTGTGGCGACAGCGTTTATGAGTTCCAGCGAGTAGAGAGGGTATGGATTGGAAACCGGACTGGGGACTCCGTGGTCGGATGGCGATCACGATGTTCCTGTTGTTCGCTCTCTACATCGTCTTCGTCGGTGCGATGGTGCGGTTCACCAGCTACGGTGGCATCGTCCTCCCGATGATGGCGATCTTCCTGTTCGCGCAGTTCTTCTTCAGCGACAAACTCGCACTCTACAGCATGGGTGCGAAGGAGGTCAGCGAGGAGGAGTACCCGGAGCTCCACGCGATGGTCGGCCGGCTCTCACAACAGGCCGACCTGCCGAAACCGAAAGTCGCGGTCGCCGACAGTCGCGTCCCGAACGCCTTCGCCACCGGTCGGAGCCAGAAGAGTTCGGCCGTCTGTGTGACGACCGGCCTGCTCCGGACGCTCGACAGAGACGAGTTGGAGGGTGTGATCGCCCACGAACTCGCCCACGTGAAGAACCGCGACGTGGCCGTGATGACGATCGCGTCGTTCCTCTCGACGATCGCGTTCATGATCGTCCGGTGGGGCTGGCTGTTCGGCGGCGGGCGGAACCGCAACGGTGGCGGCGGCGTCATCGTCGCCATCGGCGTCTCGCTGGTGGTCTGGGTCGTCTCGTTCCTGCTGATCCGGGCGCTCTCGCGGTACCGCGAGTACGCGGCCGACCGCGGCGGGGCGACGATCACGGGCAAGCCATCGGCGCTGGCCTCCGCGTTGCTGACCATCGACGGGCGGATGGACAAGGTGCCCAAAGAGGACATGCGCGAGCAGGCGGAGATGAACGCCTTCTTCGTCATCCCGATCCGGTCGGGGTTCATCGGCAAGATCGCCAGCACGCACCCCTCCACGGAGAAACGCGTCGAGCGACTCCGCGAACTGGAGCGGGAGATGGAGTCCGCCTGAGATCGGTCCGATCGCCGACACTTTCATTCAGTCGGTCGCCGGTCGAACGCTGCCGAGGGTTTTTGTCGGATCAGTAACGTGTGGTACACGATGTCTGCCGAAGGAAGTCTGTGGACGCTCAGCGGACTGGTGCTCGCGGCCTCGGGCATCCTCGCCGTCGGCATCCTCTGGTACGCCGGGACCGTCGTCCCCGCACTCGGGACCCTCCAGGCGACGGCACCACGTTGGGCGCGGCTCGTCGTCCTCGCCGTGGGGGCGGGACTGGTGCTCGCGGGACTGGTGACCGCGACGCGCACCGGCCCGAAGGGGTGAGCCGACGGTCGCATCTTCTAAGAGTGCCCGCCTCCTCTGCTCTGTATGGGCATCTTCGACTCGCTGAAGTCGATCCTCGGGACCCGCGCCGAGTCCGACGCGACCCGGAAGGCCGACCCCGAGGACCTCTTCGGCATGAGCACCGCCTACATCACGATGGAGGCCGACCTCGGCTACACCTCCGTCGGGCAGGCGGCGCTCTGTTTCTCGTCGGTGGACAGCACGGACTTCGAGACGACGGTCGAGAACGTCGAGGCCATCCTCGAGGCCGGATCGGAGGAGACCGGCACACACTTCGAGACGTACGAGGACAGTCACGGCTACCACTGGGTGATCCTCGAGGACGACGACCCGGAAGACCTCGTGACGAGCATCCACTTCGCCAGCGACGAGTTCATCGAACAGGGGTACGGGTCGCGCCTCCTGGCCGCCGTCTTCGGGTTCCAGAAGAACGGCCAGCGCGCCTACTGGCTCTACTCGTTCCGCCGAGGAGCCTACTACCCCTTCGCGCCGAAACGCGGCCGCGAACGCGACAAACAGGTCGAGTTCAAACTGGAGTCGATGTTCGACGGCGAACTGGAGATCGAGAAAGAGAAGGAGTACTGGTACCCGCTCTGGTCCGACAGCGACGGCGGCCACCCCTGGGAGTGACCCCGGACCGACCGCCCGACAGGTCGTCCGACGAGCCGCGCTTTCCTATCTAAACGCTACGATGTCCAGCCGATCACACACCTCGCAGTCACGCGATTATACTTTCACTACGCTGTTAACGAGGGTTTATGTGGCATCCGGCGTAAGCACGGAGTACGATGGCAGAAGACGACCTCGAAAGTCTGCCGGGCGTCGGCCCGGCGACCGCCGACAAACTCAGCGACGCAGGGTTCGAGAGCTACCAGTCGATCGCCGTGGCGAGTCCCGCCGAACTGTCGAACACCGCCGACATCGGCAACAGCACGGCCGCCGACATCATCAACGCGGCCCGCGAGGCGGCCGACATCGGCGGCTTCGAGAGCGGGACGGCCGTCCTCGAACGACGCCAGCAGATCGGCAAACTCAGTTGGCTGATCGACGAGGTCGACGACCTGCTGGGCGGCGGCATCGAGACCCAGTCGATCACCGAGGTGTACGGCGAGTTCGGGGCCGGCAAGTCGCAGGTCACCCACCAGATGGCCGTCAACGTCCAACTGCCGGCGGAGTACGGCGGACTTGAGGGTTCCTGTATCTTCGTCGACTCCGAGGACACCTTCCGACCGGAGCGCATCGACGACATGGTCCGCGGCCTGGACGACGAGACGATTCAGGCGACGATGGACCACCGTGGCATCGAGGGCTCGCCCGGCGACGAGGACGCGATGGAGGAACTCCTCGCCGACTTCCTCGACAAGATCCACGTGGCGAAGGCGTTCAACTCCAACCACCAGATCCTGCTCGCCGAGAAGGCGAAGGAACTCGCACAGGAACACGAAGACACCGACTGGCCGGTCCGTCTGCTCTGTGTCGACTCGCTCACGGCCCACTTCCGCGCGGAGTACGTCGGCCGTGGCGAACTCGCGGAACGCCAGCAGAAACTCAACAAGCACCTCCACGACCTGATGCGCATCGGCGACCTCTACAACACCGCCGTCCTCGTGACGAACCAGGTCGCCTCGAACCCCGACTCCTACTTCGGCGACCCGACCCAGCCCATCGGTGGGAACATCCTCGGCCACACCTCGACCTTCCGGATGTACCTCCGTAAGTCGAAGGGCGACAAGCGGATCGTCCGCCTCGTGGACGCGCCGAACCTCGCCGACGGCGAGGCCGTGATGCGCGTGCAGGACGGCGGCCTGAAGCCCGAGTAGACACGGACGCGCGCCGTTCTCTCCGTCTCTCCTCTCCCCGTCTCTCCTCTCCCCGTCTCTCCTCTCCCCGTCTCTCCTCTCCCCGTCCCTCCTCTCTCCGTCCCTCAGTGTTCACCTCGCTCGCCGCCGTGAGTGGCGTCGGCCCTCGTTTCTCAGTATCTTGGAAGTATAGTACAATACTACCCCCGTTCCGCCCCAAGAAGAGGTGTGACCAGATCATGAACGACTACGAACCGGACATGACGGTGGATTCGCGTGGCTCCGGCTGCCCCGGTCCGATGATGGACTTGATCGGGAAGATCAAGACAGCCGACCCCGGCGCGGTCGTCAGGCTCCTCACGACGGAGCGTGGCTCGACGACGGACGTACCGGAGTGGCTGGAGAAGGCCGGCCACGAACTCCTCGACGTCGAACAGGTGGACGACTACTGGCAGATCGACGTGAGGAAGTCATGACACAGCAGATCGCAGTCGTCGGTGGTGGGACCGGCGGGACCGTGGTGGCGAACAAACTCGCCGAGAAGCTCGGTCCCGAGATCGACGCGGGCGAGGTCGCGGTGACCCTGCTCAACGACGGGCCCGACCACGTCTACAAACCGGTCTGGCTCTACGTCGCGTTCGGCCAGCGCGAACCGGCCGACGCCCGGCGGCCGCTTCGGGACCTGCTGGACGACCGCGTGACGCTCGTCTCGAACCGCGTCCGCACGGTCGACACCGACGGGAAGCGACTCCGACTCGAAGACGGACCGGGGATGGACTACGACTACCTCGTGCTGGCGACGGGCGCGACGCTCGCGCCGGAGGAGGTACCGGGTCTCGTCGAGGGTACCCACCACTTCTACGGCGAGGCGGGGGCGACCGCACTCCGGGACGAACTCGCCGACTTCACCGAGGGGCACCTCGTCCTCAGCGTCGTCGGGACGCCCCACATGTGTCCCGCCGCGCCGGTCGAGTTCGTCCTGATGGCGGACGACTGGTTCCGCGAGCGTGGGGTACGCGACGACGTGGAGATCACGTACACCTACCCCATCGGCCGGACACACGGCAAGGAGTCGGTCGCGGAGTGGGCCGACCCGCGCTTCGCGGAGCGTGACATCGGCGTCGAGACGTTCTTCAACGCCGAGGCGGTCGACCCAGACGCGAAGACGATCACGTCGATGGAGGGGACGACCCTCGACTACGACCTCCTCGTGGCCATCCCGCCGCACCGCGGCGACGAGATGATCCGGGAGTCGGGACTCGGCGATCAGGGGTGGGTCGACGTGGACCGCCACACCCTCGAAGCGACCGCCGCCGAGGGCGTCTACGCGATCGGGGACACCGCCGACCTCTCCATCCCGAAGGCCGGGAGCGTCGCCCACTACGAGGCCGGCGTCGTCGCCGACCGACTCGCCAGCCAGGTGCGGGGGCAGGTCCCGACGGCGACCTACGACGGGAAGACGATGTGCTTCCTCGAGGCCGGCATGGACGAGGCGACGTTCATCTCGTTCGACTACCAGCACGAACCGGTGCTCAGAGACGAGTCGCGCCCGGTCCACTGGGCGAAACTGGCGTACAACGAGTCCTACTGGCTCACCGCGCGGGGGTTGCTATGAGTCACGTCGTCGACAGCCCGGAGGTGCGAGCATGAGTGACTCGCCGCCACAGCAGTCGACGATCGACGCCGAGCAACTCGAGGCCGCCATCGCCGAGAACCCGGAGGCGGTCGCCGCGTTCGTCGACAGACTCGACGCGGTGAACGACCTGCTTGACGTCCTCGCACTCGGGACCGAGGCGCTGGACGACGAGATGGTCGCGGAACTGTCGGGCACGGGCGCGACACTGGCGGAGTCTGCCGACGGCCTCGCGACCGAGGAGACGGTCAGACTCGCCGAAGCGGTCGGACGCAACGGCGACGACCTGACCGAGGCGCTGGAGACGGTGGTCGAACTCCAGCGGACCGGCACACTGGACGAACTCGTCGCCCTCGCCGACACCGTCTCGCTGGCGACCCACGCGCTGGACGACGAGATGGTCGTCTCGCTGGCCCGCACCGGCGCGTCGCTCGGCGAGGTAGCCGACGTGGCGAGCGACGACGACACCGCGCGGGGCCTCCGGACGCTCCTGGGTGCGGTCGGCGACGCGACCCGCGACGGAGAGGTCGAACCGCTCGGTCCGTTCGGACTCCTCCGCTCGCTGTGGACCGCCGACGTTCGCGTCGGCCTCGGCTACGCCGTCGCGGTCCTGAGAAACCTGGGTCGGCGACTGCGGCCGTGAGTCGGCGGCGGAGAGCCGTCTGGCGGCCGATCAGTCTTCGGTCGTCGTCTCGTCGATCTCGATCTCGCCACGGTGGATCTTCGCGCCGTCCTGTGCGACCTTCTCTGCGAGGACGGCACACTTGATCCGCATCGGACTGATGTCGACCCCGAGCAGGTCGATCACGTCGTCTCTGTCCATCGCCTCCAGTTCCGAGAGCGTCGTGCCGGGCAACTGCTCGGTGAGGAGACTCGCGGCGGCCTGCGAGATGGCACAGCCGTCACCCGAGAAGGCGGCGTAGTCGATGGTGTCGCCGTCGTCTTCGAGTCGCACGTCCATCCGGATCGTGTCCCCACAGGAGGGGTTCTCCCCGACGTGCGAGAAGTCGGCGTCGTCCAGTTCGCCGTAGTTCCGGGGGTTCTTGTAGTGATCCAGAATCTGCTGTCGATACATGTCCGAACCCATGCCCATAGTTGTCTGCCGGTAGGCGAGTGCGGGTGAAAAGGGTTCCGGGGACGGAGGCGTCAGACCGTCGTGACGGCCGAGAGACGGCCCGTTACAGATCAGGGAAGTCGTCAGGCCAGTGGAACTCGCCGTCGAACGCGACGGGGTCGGACATACTTTCGAGAAAGGGAGTGACCTCGTCCGGCGAGAGAGTCCAGGACGTCACCTCACCGGACGCGATGTGATGCTCGGATGCCCCCATCTCGGAGAAGTTTACTACACTGCCGATGTCGAACGCATTCGCTGGATGCTGTACGTGGGCCAGTTCGTACTGCTCGCCGGTTCGGTCGAGCACACCGGCGACGTTCGCCCCACCCTTCGTCTGACAGACCGAGTACCGAGGTGCGCCGACGACGGTGTACTTGTCTGTCGGGAGCGATACGTGATCGAGCAGTGAGAGCGTCGCTTCGAGCGAATACCCCTGGTTCAGGAACCGGGCCGCTTGCCGACCGAAACTGGTCGCTCGGTGGTTGAACACCTTCTGCAGTGTGACGATGCCGCCCTTCGCGCCCGCGTCGACGAGCGCTCGCCCCTGGTCGTACGAACGGCAGGCGTTCAGCAGAAACGCCTCGACACCGGTGTACTCCAGGCTGGCCGCGTCGAGGTGACCGTCGGGACACTGGAACCCGTCGTCGTCGATATGGCCGACGTAGTGAAAGAAGTCGATATCCCGCTCGAGTAGCTCGCGGAGCTCGGCAATCGACGTGCAGTAGTGCGTCGAGACGTCGAAGTCGACGACATCGCGCAGGCCGTAGATACCGTCCCGAGTCTCGTCGAGCATCTCTCGGTCGGTGCACACGACGGCAACCGAGATTACGTCGTTCGTCGCGGTGTCTCCGGTCGCGATCTCCCGAACTCGCTCCAACCGTGGCTTCATCGCTCCGGCCTGTACCCCTTCACCGATCCACATCTGTGCGAGTGCCTCCGATGTGGCGCTCTCAACGTCGGAGTTCGTGGACGATTCGGTCGCCATCTCTTCCGACCCTCCGCGCACTGGGACTTCCCTGACGAAGTCTGTCAGTTCCGGCGGCGGTGACGGAAGTGAACTCGGCTCGAGGTGCTCAGCGACGTGAACTGACGACAGCCAGTACGCGATGAACGGAAGGTACCCGAGGTGCTCCGGATTCGGCGTGATCGTCGACCGAACCGGCCACTGTGGAACGTGTGGCTCGACGAGGTGGTACGGGACGTCGTCGTACGCGGCGACGCGCTGTGACAGGGGCGCATCGTACATCGACTCGAGGTCGAAGGGGAGCGACTCCTCGAGTGCAGTTCGCGCTTCGAGTTCCATCTGATACAACCCCTCCGTCCGGACGATACAATCGAGGAGGAAGGATTGTTGCAGGAGCCGGTCGATCCGTTCCTCGACGCTCAGACGATCTGTCGAGAGCGGCAGGGACTCCCCATCAGCGACGACACGTGGTTCTGTCCCGCACTCGACGGTCGCACCGAAGTAGAACGCGAGCGGTGCGACCCGGTAGAGAGACGCGAGATCCGGCGGCACCTCGACGACGACCCCCGAATCCGGCGGCGAGACGACATCGGGGACCGACAGCTCGGCCCCGACCTCAACCAGCGGCGGGTGACCCCGGAGCGTCGGAAACGACCGCTCCGGGGAGAGCGTCTTCAGTGCCGACCCGAACGTCGAGACCGCCCGTGCCACGTCGTGTGGGTCGTCTGTTGTCTGGACCGTGCCAGCGGGTTGTTCGTGACACGTCCGTGCACCGATCTCGACCTCCCGTCTCTCTCCGAACTGGAATCGCATTCGGTTGTCGTCCTCGGGAACCGTCATCGGTCCGGAGACGCGGAGGTACACCTTCGGAGTGACACTCATGACCTGTAGTTCGTGTCGTCCCGCCTCCAGTTGGCCTCCGTCTTCTCGCCACACTTGCGTCTCTGATCCCTCGTCGAGCGACCTCGCGTACACGACGACCCCCTGCGGCGCGACCAGTTCCTCAGCTTCGATGCTTACTGCTTCATCGACCGGAAACCGGAACTCGTCGGGAGGAACGGGTCGAGGCTCCACGGAGCGGTCCGTGCGTATCTCGAATCGCGCGTCGTCCACCCGGTCGTGGACGAGGACGCCACGGTGCTCGTCGAGTGTCGTGATCGAGACCAACTCGTCGCTCACAAATTCGGCCCCCCAGTAGCCGCCGGGCTTCGTCTCGGCGACCGACCCTGCGCAGGCTGAGACCCCATCACTCGGAAGTACCGACTACCGCTAATTAGCTCTTACCCGTCGGACGGCGTCTCCCCGTCGGTCTCCAGTGTCCACTTCTTCTCCACGTCCCGATTCGCCAGTATCACCGTGTCGCCGTCCTCGCGGTCGATGCGGCTCTTCCGCAGTTCGATACTCCGCACGGTCCCCGTCACGCCGTCGGCGGTGACGGTGTCGCCGGGGTTGAAGTCCGGGTCGCGCAGGAGGTAGACGCCGGCGACGGTGTCGGCGATCATGTTCGACAGGGCGTAGGAGATACCCAGCGCGATGAAGCCGGTGGCGGTGCCGAGACTCGCCGCGATGTCGCCCATGCCGACGATCTTCAGCAGCGCGAGGATCGCCGCGAACCAGAGGAAGACGCTGACGACGGTCGTCCCGAGACTGACGATGAGGTCCTGTTCTTCGGGGTAGACCGCGTCGAGCGCCCCCCGGACGACCCGGAGCGCGAGGCGGATGCCGACGTACGCCAGCGTGAGAAAGACCAGTCCCATCAGGAGCTTCGGGACGGCGTCGAGGAGGTTCTGCTGGAACGTCGTGAGCGTCTCGGTCACGAGGCGCACGAGGAAGTCGACAGGTGTCGCCATGGAAGCAGGCCCGGGGCCAGGCGATAAAACAGTTCGGTCGCCGACAACCCGACTCGTGGCAGCCGAGTGAAATTCCACCGTGGCGGCCGGCGGATTTATCAGTCGCTCTCGAAACTATCCGGTAACCGAGCAGTACGTATGCGTGATAACGATGGCGACGACGGCGACAGCGACGCCGGCGACGGCCGGTGGCCCAGTGTGACGAGCAGGCGCGCCTTCCTCGCGGGCGTCGGCGTCGGGGCCGGTGGCGTCGGACTGGCGACGACCCACGAGCGACTCGCGGGACTCCTCGGGAGCGAGACGGGGGCGACGGCTCACGGCGTAGACGGTCACGGCGGGGGCCACGCCGACGCCGACGCGATTCGGGCGCTGGTGCCGGACGAGGCGGTGACTCACCGGGCGACCGGCGGTGACTGGACCGACGCGGCGACGTGGACCGAGGCCCGACCGACCGACGAGGCGCGTGTCCTCATTCCGGCGGAGACGACCGTCACACTGGACGACACGCTCGACGCCGCCGTGCACACCGTCCGCGTCGACGGCACGCTCCGCGTCGACCCGGCGGCGACCACGCGCCTCGCGGTCGACACGCTGGTCGTCACCGACGGCGGCCGCCTCGAACTCGGGACGGCCGACGACCCGGTCGGGCCCGACGGGAACGCGACAATCGAGTTCCGCGACCGCGGGGCCATCGACGAGGACTGGGATCCCGAACGAATCAGCAGAGGGCTGCTCGCGCTCGGCGGCGCGACGGTCAGACTGGCGGGCGCGGAGACGACCGCCTTCGCCGAGACCGCGGTCGCACCCACGGCCGGCGACGAGACGCTCGAACTCGACTCGGCACCGAGCGGGTGGGAGGCGGGCGACCGCCTCGTCCTCGCGGGGAGCCACCCCGACCGGAACGAAGACGAGGAACTCCGGGTTTCGGGGGTCTCGGGGACCACGGTCCGACTGGACCGGCCGCTGGAGTACGACCACGTCCCGCCGCGCGAGTCGTTCTCGGCGTACGTCCTGCACCGGGACCGGCACGTCACGCTCCGGTCGGCATCCGACCGGACGAAGCGACGCGGGCACGTCATGTTCATGACCGACGACGTGGCCCTGCGCCACGCCGCCTTCGCCGCCCTCGGCCGGACCGACAAGTCGCGCCCGTTCACCGACCCGGCGAACGGCGTCCCGCCGCAGGACGCCGAGCCGAACCCGCAGGCCCGCTACGCCTGCCACTTCCACCGGACCGGCACCGGCGTCGACGCCGAGCCACGGCAGGTCGTCGGCTGTCACGTCGACGGCAGTCCGGGGTGGGGCTACGTCAACCACGGCAGCTACGTCCGGTTCGCGCACAACACCGCCTATCGGGTGTTCGGCGCGGCGTTCGTCGCCGAGAACGGTGCGGAGGCGGGCACCTTCCACCACAACTTCGCGCTCCGGTCCCACGGCTCCGGGAACGTCCCGGACGGCCGGCAGTTCAAAGAAGACCGGGAGGGGGCCATCGACGACTTCGGCCACGGCGGCTACGGCTTCTGGTTCCAGGGGCCGGACCTCACCGTCACCGACAACGTCGCGGCCGGCCACCGCCACCACGGCTTCGTCTACTGGAACCGCGCGAAACCCGACCGCGAGGTCCCGGCCGAGGTACTCCGGAGCCTCGTCGGGAAAGTGCCGAACCTCCCGGTCGACCGACTCGACGGCCAACCCGAACTCGCGCGGTCGGACCGCGTCGAGGACGGGATGGTGCCGTCGAGTTTCGTCCGCATCCGGGCGTTCGCGGGCAACACCGTCTTCGCCTCGGGCGGTGGCCTCGACGTCTCCCGCCACCAGTTCGGCTACGCCCACGACCGCGTGGACGCCTACAGCGTCGTCGAGGACTTCACCGCCTTCGACGTCGGCGGCCACCGGAGCCAGTGGGACCGCCGGCGACCGCCGAACGACCGCGGGGCACAGGGCGGCACGAACGGCATCTCGGTTCGCTACAGCGCGAACGTCGTCGTCCGGAACCCGACGCTGGTCGCGGGCCGGGGTGACCACCGCGGCGTCGGCATCAACCGGAACCACGCGCCGAGCAACGTCCACGTGGAGAACCCCGACGTCGAGGGCTGGTTCGTCGGGATTCGCGCCCCGCCGCGCGGCACCGCACCGATATCTGGCGGTCGTCTCGACAACCACGTCGACGTGCAGGTGATCGGCGGGACGACCGACCGCCGATGGTCGCCGAAACAGCAGGTCGCGGTCGACGGCGTGGACTTCGGCGACGGCGGCCGGGCGGAGCTGTTCCTCTCGACCGCACTCGACGACGACCTCTACGGCCTGTTCACGCCGGAGGGACACGTCCGCCGCGACGGGACCGACCTCGCCTTCGCCGCGCAGGCGCCCGACGTCGTGCCGTACCCGACGAAACAGGACCTCCCCGAGACCGGCGACGACCCGCTCGCGGACCTCGCGGACGTCCCGCCCGACCGACTCGTCGGGAAGTCGAACGCCGCCCTCACCGACCAGTACGGCCTCGCCGTCGAGGGGTCTGTCGGTCCCGCCGTCGACGCGGACCGCCCCGCTGGCGTCTCGGTCGGCACCGTCGCGGACGACTCGCCGGCAACGCCGGACGGTGCGGGCCCCATCGAGTACGTGGGGTCGGCGGTCGGGTCGCTGTTCGAGGTCGGCAGCCTCGAACAGGGTGCACGACTGACCGTCTACGGCGACGCGACGGTCCAGACGGTGCCGGGGCGGTACGCCGGTCTGCCCTACGTGCGACTGGAGGGCGAGGACGGCGACGTGGACCGGAAGTCGTGGCTCCGTCTCGGCCTCTCGGGCGCGAGCGAGGTGTTCGTGGCGAGCGAGACCGAGGAGACGCCGGGGTGGCTCTCGGCGTGGGACGACACCGGCGACAGCCTCGGGACGAGTGCGGGGACGAAGCGCGTCTTCCGGCGGTCGCTGGACGCCGGTCACCACTGGCTGTCCGGCGTGCCGACGAGCGACGACCTGCCGACGGTGTTCGTCCGGGAACGGTAGCGTCGGTCGCAGAAGCGAGCAGTGAGCGTGTGATCGCGAACTCAGCCGAACAACTGGCGGGCGTCGTCCACCGCGTCGACGAGGGCGTCGATCTCCTCGAACGTGTTGTAGACGTAGAACGACGCGCGAGCAGACGCCGGGACGCCCATCTTCTGGTGGAGCGGTTGCGTACAGTGGTCGCCGGCGCGGATGGCGACCGCGTGGTCGTTCAGGATGCTGGAGAGGTCGTGTGCGTGGACGCTCCCGACGTTGAACGCGACCAGTCCGCCGCGCTCGTCGCCCGGCGGGCCGTATATCTCCACGTCGTCGAACTCCGTCAGACGGTCGTAGGCGTACTCCGCCAGCAGGCTCTCGTGGCGTTCGACCCGGTCCATGCCGATGTCGTCGAGGTAGTCGATGGCGGCGTGGAGGCCGACCGCCTCGGCGATGTTCGGCGTCCCGGCCTCGAACTTCCACGGGAGGTCCTCCCACGTCGAGTCGTCGTAGGTCACCTTGCGGATCATGTCGCCGCCGTAGAGGTACGGCTCCATCTCCTCCAGAATCGCCTCCTTCCCGTACAGCACGCCGATGCCGGTCGGGCCACAGAGCTTGTGGCCGGAGAAGGCGTAGAAGTCGGCGTCGATGGCCTGCACGTCGACGGGGCGGGTCGGCACGGCCTGTGCGCCGTCGACGAAGATCAGCGAGTCGTGGTCGTGCGCGAGGTCGGCGAGGTCGGCGACCGGGTTGATCGTCCCGAGGGTGTTCGAGACGTGGACGACGCTGACCATCGCGGTGTCGTCGTCGATCAGTTCGGCCGCGTGGTCCATGTCGAGGGAGCCGTCGTCGTCGACCCGGACGAAGCGCACGTCCGCGCCGGTCTTCTTCCCGAGTTGCTGCCAGGTGACCAGCGAGGCGTGGTGTTCCATCTCGGTGAGGACGACGTTGTCCTCGGGACCGAGTTCGTTCAGGCCCCACGCGTAAGCGACGAGGTTCATCGCCTCGGTGGTGTTCTTCGTGAAGACGATCTCCTCGCGACCCGACGCACCGATGAACTCCGCGACGCGGTCGTGAGCGGTCTCGTAGGCCACCGACGCCTCCTGGCTCAACTGGTGGATGCCGCGGTGGACGTTCGCGTTGTACGAGTAGTAGTAGTCGCTCATCGCCTCGACGACCTGCCGCGGGGTCTGGCTCGTCGCCGCGTTGTCCAGATACACCAGTGGCTCGGTGTCGTCGTCGGTCTGTCCCGGTGTCTCCACGTCGCCGCCGACCAGTCGGTCGAGGATGGGGAAGTCCTCGCGGATGGCGGCCACGTCGATCGGGTACGATTCCTGCGCTTCCATTAGGCGCGCCTAAGAACTGGAAGGGTAACACGTCTTCGGTCCCGAGAAGCGGCGGTCGGCGCGATTCCGCCGTCTGTCGGGGGGTCCGCCGGGTCTACCGCATCCACAGCAGTTGCGCGTGGAGCGTCTCGCCGACCTCCAGCACACGGGTTTCGTCGACGATGCCGGCCTCGATGGCGACCCCGACCGACTCCTCGCCGACGAGGTTGGCGACCGTCGCCCGCGTCAGGCTCTCGACCACCGCCTCGGGATCGGCCTCCTCGGCCTCCTCGCCGCCGTAGAACTCCTCGGTGACGGTGATCGACACGTCGCCGTTCGCGTACGTCTCGCCGAGGCAGTCGGTGTCCGCGACCGACACCAGCAGGCCCTCGGGGGTCTCACGTTCACGCAGGAGCATCAGTTGCCGTACTCCTCGACGAGTCGCTGTTCGGCGTCCTCGCGCAGTTCGTCGGCCTGTTCCTGCACTTCCTCGGCTTCCTCGTACTCGCCGAGTTCCTCGAGTGCGCGAGCCTTCTCCTCTAACAGCCCGGCGTTTCGCATCCCGAGACGGAGCGCGTTGTCGAAGGCGTTCACGGCGTCCTCTGCGAGGCCGCGTTCGAGCAGGAAGAAGCCCCGGTTGTACCACGCCTGCGGGAAGCGGGGGTCGATCTCGACGGCGCGTTCGGCGTGTTCCAGTGCCTCCTCGCTCTCGCCGAACTCCCACAGCGCGTACGCGAGGTTCGTCTCGGCGCTGGCGGCGTGTTCGGAGTCGTCGTCGATCCGGAGTGCTTCGCGGTACGCGCCGATGGCCTCGTCGTACTCCTCCAGTTCGGCGTGCGCGACGCCCTTGTTCACCCACGCCTCCTGTTCGTCCAGGGAGTTGTCCTCGGCGAACCGGGCGGCGCGCTCGAAGGTGACGGTCGCGTCCTCGAACCGGTTGATCTGCATGTACGACAGGCCGACCTCCATCAGGTCCTCCGTGTCGACCTCGTCGCTCCCGACGTTGCGCTGGTCGAGCATGTCGGTGATGGCCCGCGAGTCGACCGGATCGACCTTCGTCGGGTCGACCTTCAGTTCGGGCGGATCGAGCGTAAAGTCCTCGTACTCCTCCGAGAACCCCTGTCCCTCGGAGAAACGGTGGTCACGGTCTCGGTCTCGGTCGCGCTCGTCGCTCATACTCCGGTCTTGACCGGGAGCGTGGTTAAGCCCTGCGTCCTCGGGACAGCGTGTCGCCGCACCCGTGTCGGCCGGTCGTCGGCGTCTCGGATCGCTTGCCCTCGACGACTCGCCTGCTCACGGCCACTCGCCGGAGCTTTACGGCACCGGCAGACGAACAGCGAGGTATGCGACTGTTCGTCAGTGTCGACCTGCCGGACGCGCTCGCCGACCCACTCGCCGACCTCCAGCAGGAGTTCGGCGACGCGCCGGGACTCCGATTCACCGACCCCGAGCAAGCGCACCTGACGCTGAAGTTCCTCGGCGAGGTCGACGAGAAGCGCGTGCCCGAGATCGAAGACGCCCTCGAGACGGCGGTCGATGCCGCCGGCGTCGACCCCTTCGACGCGACCGTCGGCGGTCTCGGGGTCTTCCCGAGCATGGAGTACATCAGTGTCGTCTGGGTCGGGATCAGAGAGGGAGCGGGCCGCGAGGAACTGACACGTCTCCACGAGGCAGTCGAGCGCGAGACGACCGCGCTGGGCTTCGATCCGGAGGATCACGACTTCACGCCGCACGTCACCCTCGCCCGGATGAACGACGCCCGGAGCAAGGTGCGCGTCCAGCAGGTCGTCCGGGAGCAGGACCCGACGCTCGGGACGATGCGCGTCTCACAGATTCGGCTAAAAGCGAGCGAACTCGACAGAGACGGGCCGACCTACTCGACCGTGAGTCGGATCGGGCTGTGACCTCGCACGCGAGTCGGCGCGAAGCCCGACCGAGGCGGTCACGAGTCGGCTCGGTGCGTGACGCCGGCGTGGCCGACCGCGGGTCGTCCGCGTCGTGGAGTCAGCGCGAGTGTCACGGCCAAAGGAACAAGATTTTATGCTGGCCGACGGAACTCACGAGCACCATGAGCAAGAAGACGAAGGCCAAGAAGAAGCGGCTGGCGAAGCTGGAGCGCCAGAACAGCCGCGTCCCGGCGTGGGTCATGCTGAAGACCGACATGGAAGTGAGCCGAAACCCCAAGCGTCGCCACTGGCGGCGTAGCGACACCGACGAATAATGAGCGCGAGCGACTTCGAGGAGCGTGTCGTCACCGTCCCGCTCCGCGACGCGAAGAACGAACCGTCTCAGGAGCGCGCAGACAAGGCGCTGAAGCTGATCCGCGCGCACCTCGCCAAGCACTTCAAGGTCGACGAGGACGCCGTCAGACTGGAACCGAGCCTCAACGAGGCCGTCTGGGCGCGCGGGCGCTCGAACCCGCCGAGCAAGATCCGCGTCCGCGCCGCACGCTTCGACGAGGACGGCGAGTCGGTCGTCGAAGCAGAGCCGGCCGAGTAACGTGCTCCGCGCCTCTTTCGCCGGATCGTCGTACGTCGGTGTCTTCGCCCGCGCGACCGACGACTGTCTGCTGGTCCGTCCCGACGCGGACGACGACCTCGTCGCCGACATGAGCGAGGAACTCGGCGTCGAGGCGCTCACGACGACGGTCGGTGGCTCGGGCACCGTCGGCGCACTGGCGACCGGCAACGAGAACGGCATTCTCCTCTCGGGTCGTGCGACCGACGCCGAACGCGACGCCATCGCCGATCTGACCGACCTCCCGGTCGCACGACTGCCGGGCAAGATCAACGCCGCCGGCAACGTCGTGCTGGCGAACGACTACGGCGCGTACGTCCACCCGGACCTCTCCCGGGAGGCCGTGCAGGTCGTGAAAGACACCCTCGACGTCCCGGTCGAGCGCGGCGAGTTGGCCGGCGTCCGCACCGTCGGGACGGCGGCGGTCGCCACCAACGAGGGCGTGCTCTGTCACCCCAAGTCGCGCGAACCGGAACTCGAACGGCTCGAGGAACTGCTGGACGTGTGGGCCGACATCGGGACGATCAACTACGGCGCGCCGCTGGTCGGGTCCGGGTTGGTCGCCAACAACGAGGGCTACGTCGTCGGCGAGGACACGACCGGGCCGGAACTCGGTCGGATCGAGGAGACGCTGGGCTACCTCGACTGAGCCGGCGTACAGCTCCTCCTGCGGCCGATCTCGGACTTCTCCCGGCACGTTCCCGAGTAGGAAGATACTTCCCGCTCGCTCGCCGATTCCCGTCCATGAGTCAGTTTACTGTGAGCGGTCGGTTCAAGACCCGACACGGGTGGCAGTCCTTCGAGCGCCAGCTCGACGCCCCGAACGAACAGGTCGCCGAGGAGTGGACGGTCTCCCGGTTCGGTGCCGAACACGGTCTCGACCGGATGCGCGTCGACATCTCGGAGGTGTCCGCCGCATGAGCCTCGGTGGTGGCGGCGGTGGCGGTCAGCAGCAACTCCAGCAGCTCTCCCAGGAACTGCAGGCGATCGACGAGGAGATCGAGGAACTCGAAGGCGAGATCGAGGATCTGGAGCAGGAGCAGGACGAGATCGACGAGGCCATCGAGGCCATCGAGACGCTCGAGTCCGGCTCGACCGTGCAGGTCCCGCTGGGCGGCGGCGCGTACCTCCGCGCCGAGGTGCAGGACATCGACGAAGTGATCGTCGGACTCGGTGGCGGCTACGCCGCAGAGCAGCCGCAGGACGACGCCATCGACGCACTGGAGAACAAACAGGATCTGCTCGACGACCAGATCGAGACGGTCGAAGGGCAGATCGACGAGTTGGAGGAGGAGAGCGACGAGATCGAACAGCAGGCCCAGCAGCTCCAACAGCAGATGCAGCAGCAGCAGATGCAGCAGATGCAGCAGATGCAAGAGCAGGGCGGCGACGAGTAAGGACCGATGTTCGACGGACTCAAGGAGAAACTCGGGAAGTTCCGCAAGGACGCCGAAGACGCCGCCGAGGAGAAACCCGCCGACGCCGACGCGGAGGCGGCGGCCGACTCCGAGGCCGACGTCGAACCGGAGGCGGATGCGACCGGCGGTGCAGACGACACGGCCGAGACGGCGACCGACGCGGACGCCGAGACCGGCGCGGACACCGAGGCAGGCACGGGTGCCGACGCAGAGCCAGCCCCGGACGAGGCCGAGACCGCGACCGCCGAGGCGGAGACGGCCGACACGGCCGCCGACTCCACAGAGTCCGACGAGCGCGACACGAGCGACGCGGGTGAAGAAGAGCGGGCACCGCTGGCGGACGCGCCCGGCTCGCAGGTGTTAGACGAGGCGAGCGAACGGAAGCAGTCCTCCGGCGGGTTCGCCCAGCGGGCGAAGGCGTTCGCCACCGGGCGGATCATCATCGAGGAGGAGGACCTCGAAGAGCCGCTGTGGGAGTTGGAGATGGCCCTGCTGGAGAGCGACGTGGAGATGAACGTCGCCGAGGCGATCCTGGAGACGATCCGGGAGAACCTCATCGGCGAGTCGCGCAAGCAGGTGCAGTCGACCGGCCAACTCGTCGAGGAGGCGCTCCACGAGGCGCTGTACGACGTGATCTCGGTCGGGCAGTTCGACTTCGACGGCCGCGTGGCCGAGGCGGACAAGCCGGTCGTCATCATCTTCACCGGCGTCAACGGCGTCGGGAAGACGACCAGCATCGCGAAGCTCTCCCGGTACTTCGAGCACCAGGGCCTCTCGACGGTGCTGGCGAACGGCGACACCTACCGCGCCGGTGCGAACGAGCAACTCCGGAAGCACGCCGAGAATCTGGACCGGAAAGTCATCGCCCACGAGCAGGGTGGCGACCCCGCCGCGGTCATCTACGACGCGGTGGAGTACGCCGAGGCGAACGACGTGGACGTGGTGCTCGGCGACACTGCCGGTCGCCTGCACACCTCGAACGATCTGATGGAGCAGTTGGCGAAGATCGACCGCGTCGTCGGCCCGGACATGACGCTGTTCGTGGACGAGGCCGTGGCGGGGCAGGACGCGGTCCAGCGCGCCAAGACGTTCAACGACGCCGCCGAGATCGACGGCGCGATCCTGACGAAGGCCGACGCCGACTCGCAGGGCGGGGCGGCCATCTCCATCGCGTACGTGACGGGGAAGCCGATCCTGTTCCTCGGCATCGGGCAGGGGTACGAGGACCTCCAGCGGTTCGATCCCGAGGAACTGGTCGACAGCCTGCTGGGCGTCGACGAGTAAGCCGGCGCTCGCGGCCCAGTCGATTCTGCGGTCTTCGTTCGTCGCGCCGACGAACAAAGCCTTTACCGCGTCGGATACGTAGCAGGAGCAAATGGTACTCGACAATCTCGGCAGTTCTCTCCGTGGGAGCCTCGACAAACTCCGAGGCAAGTCCCGGATCGACGAGGAGGACGTTCAGGAGATCGTCAGGGAGATCCAGCGATCCCTGCTGTCGGCCGACGTGGAAGTCGATCTCGTGATGGAGCTGTCGGACAACATCAAGAATCGGGCACTGGAGGAGGAACCGCCGGGCGGCACCAGCGCGCGGGATCACGTCCTGAAGATCGTCTACGAGGAGATGGTCGACCTCGTCGGGGAGTCGACCGACATCCCGCTGGAACCGCAGACCATCATGCTCGCCGGGTTGCAGGGCTCCGGGAAGACCACGACTGCGGCGAAGATGGCGTGGTGGTTCTCGAAGAAGGGCCTGCGTCCGGCGGTCATCCAGACCGACACCTTCCGGCCCGGTGCCTACGATCAGGCGAAGCAGATGTGCGAGAAGGCCGAGGTGGAGTTCTACGGCGACCCCGACGAGTCCGACCCCGTGAAGATCGCTCGTGAGGGGATGGAAGCGACCTCCGACGCCGAGGTTCACATCGTCGACACCGCCGGTCGCCACGCGCTGGAGGCGGACCTGATCGACGAGATCGAGGAGATCGAAGGTGCGGTGACGCCGGACCTCTCGCTGCTGGTGCTGGACGCCGCCATCGGGAAGGGCGCGAAGGCGCAGGCCCGCGAGTTCGAGGACTCCATCGGCATCGGCGGGGTCGTCATCACGAAACTCGACGGGACCGCGAAGGGTGGCGGTGCGCTGACGGCCGTGAAGGAGACGGGGTCGTCCATCTCATTCCTCGGCACGGGCGAGACGGTGCAGGACATCGAGCGGTTCGAGCCGAACGGCTTCATCTCCCGACTGCTCGGCATGGGCGACCTCCAGCAACTCGCAGAGCGCGTCGAGCGCGCGATGGAGGAGACGCAGGCCGAGGACGACGACTGGGACCCCGAGGACATCATGAAGGGGTCGTTCACGCTGAAGGACATGCAGAAACAGATGGAGGCGATGAACAAGATGGGGCCGCTGGATCAGGTCATGGACATGATCCCCGGCATGGGCGGCGGGATGATGGACCAGTTGCCCGACGACGCGATGGACGTGACGCAGGACCGGATGCGTTCCTTCGACGTGATCATGGACTCGATGACCGACGAGGAGTTGGAGAACCCCCGGATCGTCGGGGCCGAGCGCGTGCGCCGGATCGCCCGCGGAAGCGGACAAGAGGAGGACGTGGTGCGTGAACTGCTCCAGCAGCACAAGATGATGGAGCGAACCCTGAAGCAGTTCCAGGGGATGGGCGACGGCGACATGCAGCGGATGATGAAGAAGCTCCAGAACCAGGGCGGCGGTGGCGGTATGGGCGGCATGGGTCCCTTCGGCGACTGAACTGTCCGAGCGGTTCGGTTTCGGCGGTTGCGCTTCTGTAGACCGGGACTGGGGTTGTGATGGTACTGTAGATCGTGTCGACGACAGCTACTGCACCGCGAACCGTGACCGCGACAGCACCAGCACCGCTACTCGTGCGAGCGCGAGGAACCGCATCCGCGACCGCGACAGCAACCGCACCTCGGTCCTCCCCAGCCTCGGCGGGCGCACGAGAGCGCCCGCCTCCCTCGCGCGCGTTCCTCGCGCACGCCGGATTCTCGGTGAAAGCGCACGCAACATTCGTCACCCAACCACGCGACGACAGCCCGGAATCCGACCGGATGCGATCTGCTGGCGACCGGAACCGAGCAGTGTCCGAACACCGTGAGGACCTGCTCGCAGTTCGGTCGCCAGCAGTCGGGGAGGGCTGGGGAGTACGAGCGAACCGGATTCCAAACTCACAGACAACTCGATGGGTGACCACCAATGACGACACGATGGTTCGCAGAATCGGGTGGGACTGAAAGGGGCCGCGGTCCCGCGAGCCTGCGAGGGGGACGTTGGAGAGCGAAGCTCTCCAGAACTCTCGACCCTCCCCCGACGCCGGTAGCCGGGCGGGACCGGGGGTCCCGCTGGAAACCGGCGCGCCGCGCCGGTGGCAGAGCGAGACCTCCGGTCTCGCCAGCAGTCGGGCGACTCCCGTGTCGCCCGACGACACGGGACTGAACGAGAGCGTGAGCGAAGCGAGCGCTCTCGTGAGGGAAGCGCGTGGTTCGAGAGACGCCAAGGGCGTCTCTCGTCATCACGAGAGAGCTTCGCTCTCTCGAACGACACCAAGTCGCGGGTGGTCGAGAGCGCGGGGGCTTTCACCTGTTGTTGTTCACGACCGATTCATCCGACTCGTCCACGTTCGACTCGACCACGCTCACGTTCGAGAGGCAGGCATATCCGGACAGGCCCGAACACCCAGCCATGTCACGCGACGAGACGAACGTCTACGGCGACCCCCTCGCACTCTGCGGCGACGACCCGACGACCGGCTACCTCCGGGACGGACACTGCCGGCATCTGCGCCGGGACCCCGGCAGACACGAGGTCTGTGCGGTCCTGACCGACGAGTTCTTGCAGTACAGCAAAGCGCAGGGCAACGACCTCGTGACACCCCGCCCCGAGTTCGACTTCCCCGGATTGGAGTCGGGCGACCGCTGGTGTCTCTGCGTCCCGCGCTGGGTGGAGGCCCACGAAGCCGACTCTGCGCCGCCGGTGGTGCTAGCGGCGACCAGCGAGGCAGTGCTGGACGACGTGTCGCTGGCGACGCTGGAAGCGTACGCGTACGAGGAGTGAGAGGTGGTCGAGCGCTACGTCGTGCCCGAACGAGTCCCGTTCGTTCCGTCTTCGAGGTGTCGCTCTATCGCACGCAGTGTCTCCACGTCCCTGTCCAGTGGGTCTTCGGTGGCGACGAGAGCAATCGACCCGCCTTCGAGTTCACGCACCTCGGCCGCCGGAGCCGAGACGAACCGGTCACGGCCGACCTGATCGACGAAGGTCTCGGGGAAGACAGTGAGCCAATCGAGGTTTGGAATCCGGCCCTCGGTGATCGTCTCCCGCGTCGGATGCTCGTCGAGTACTCGTGGCGATGTGGCCGGGAACGCGTACGAGTACACTGGCTCAGCCGCCACAGACACGGTGGTCGCCAGATCGACCAGTCGCTGTCGACTGGCGACGATAGCCTCGGATGGGTGGATATCATCTCTGAAGAGAGAGGCCGAAATTCGGAGGTGATATGCGGGTGTCAGCGGGACCGTCGGATCGGGAGCGTAGAGCCGACTGACGACCCCGATGTCACCGTATTCGAGCGTACTCGACGAATCGACGCCACCGAGCTGTGCGTCTCCTGAATCGAGTAGTTCCTCTGCTAATGCGGCCACTGTAGTGGCCTGCTGGTGTCCGTGCTTGCCGTGTGGATAATACACGTCGCCGGCGTCGGTTTCCGGGAATCCGAGGCACTCCGCGAGTCGGTGGATTAGACTGCGGGCGTGAGACTCGTACTCGTCTGACGGGAACAACCCCCAGATGTGGATCGACTCGTAGCTCATAGCTCTTCTATCTCGATCAGTTCGGCTTGCGAGTGCTACCGCAAGGCCGTCTCCGGTGGTTGGATCCTCCCGGTGGGCTATCTGTCTCCGAGACGGTGTACAGTGGCGGGTTGATCGACACCGAACGAGTCAGGGAGGCTGTGAGTGTCGACGACAGATAGCCGACCTCGTCCCTCCTTGGCTACCGCCGCCCTGCTCCTTTGAGTAGCTGAATCGTGTCCACCGGGAGTGCCGATAGCGTGTCGTCGAACGTTCCACCGTCGGTTCGGTCTTGCACGACGACGAGTTTTCTGAGTAGCGAGCCGTCTCGATACGCCGTGGCGGCGTCTTCGACGACGCTGTCGTCGTAGTGGTCACGCCATCGAGCTTCGTCCAATGCGGCTTCTATCCAATCGTCCGACAAGATTCGTCCTGCCTCGCGCTCGGGCACGTCGTCGGCCGTGATATCTCCGCGACCGGACTGGTACATCCGAGCGACGATGACCGGTATTCCGTCCTCGTCGCGTTCGAGGTCGAAGAAGCCGACTCGGCTGGTAGCCGTCACGTCACTCACGTCTACGTCGAGTCGGCGGTCGTCGTCGGGAACCGCTTCTTGTACGAGGTATTTCGGGACTCGCGCGGAGTCGACCGCCACGTGTACGTCGTGTCGTCGAGCGAGAAGTACGAGCGCACAGAGCGACCGAAGTACGTACTTCCGGGGCTCGTCCGGGTCTGTGTCGCGCTCGACGTAGAATTCGAGCAGTTCTCCGATGGCCGACTCTGCGGCCTCTTCGTCGCCACCGTCGAGCGCCCGGTAGAACTCCGGGATCACCTGCCAGTACCGACTCGGATCGCTCAGTGTCTCGACGGTCTCCACAAGCTTCGAGAGCCACTCGGATGCACGTTCGTCGTCCAGCACGAGAGCGGCCTTGACTCGGGTCTGATAGTAACTGGCGACGGAGTCCGGATACTCGTCGGCGAACTCGTCGAGGTACGCTTCGTCCAACGCCACGGCGTCACGTGCGATCCCGGTCGATAGCTTCTCGTCTCGACTCAACAGCGCCGTCGTCAGCGCCTCGGAGAGTTTTCGTGGCTCGGCTTCCCAGACCATTCGCTCCCGGCTGTCGCGTCTGAGTCGCCCCGACACCACTCTCTCGTAGTGGAGGGACGCGGCGGTTCCGAACCATCGACGAGACTGACTCACCGCTCCGAGAAGCGCCGCAGTACAGGCCAACTGCTCGTAGGCCTTGGCGGCGCTGTACGCGAATCCGGGGACGCCGTCGACCGGCACCTTGTCCTCGTTCCAGAGTCGGCCCATCCGGCGGACCTCCGCTTCACTCCGTTCGAGGTGGTCTCTGAGCGTCTCGTCTGTGAAGGTCATTTGGTTACTTCACCCGTTCGGATGATACTCACTCTATCGATACCGTAGTCGTTGAGTCCACGAGTCAGCGTCTTGGTGGTGCGTCCGTCCTGCACGACGATGACCTCTTTCCGGTAGCTATCGGTCTGAATGGCTGTTCTGACCTCGTCGTAGCCATCGAACTCGCCGTCCGCGATTTCGTCGTTGAACGCGTCGTCGATCCAGTCGTTGGTCATCTGGCGAGCGTCTTCTCCACTGTCGAGTTCACGAGTCGACCCGAGAAGTCCCTTCCCCGGAGTGTCGGACTTTCTCGTGAACTTCACCTCTGTCACGACGATGTTACCGTCGTTGTCCCTGGCAATGAGGTCGATGCCGGGATCGGTACCGCCTTTCTCGTCGGCGTAGAGTACATCCCAGCCGCGACGTTCGACGAGTTTGGGAGCGATGTCTGCCTCGACAACGTCCGAGCCGATCTGTTGACTGGAGAGGTCACGAAGCTCCTCGACGGAGTCTACCGCATCACTGTTGTCGAGATAGAATCGTTCGGTGTCGTCCGGGTAGCCGAGTTCCGTCTCGATACCGTACTTTTCACCGTCGATTTTTACCTCGCCGTCGACACGCCTGACCGCCGAGACGGTGTCGAGATCATCGATAGCTTTGAGTCCCGTTTCGGGGACGTTACTCTGGACCAGCCGGCCGAATTCGTCGGTGTCGAGGCGCTCCGCGAGGCTGGATCGAACGTCCGAATCGACGCGCCACATGGGCGCGTCGAGATCGGTCTGGACGCTACACTGCTGGATAGTCGATGTCGAGAGCGAGAACTGCCGATCCGGTGTGACTCCCGCTCCGGCACCGACGCCAGTCACCGTGAGACCACAACTGTAGTCCAGTGCGTCTCGAAGCCCATCGTCGTCGAGTCTCGCCGCGCTCACGGCCGCGTCCGGGTCACCGTCGAGAACTTGACTGAGTTGCGCACGCCTGTCGGCGTCCAGTTCGGCGTACCGGAGTGCGAGTACAGAGCGAGTCCGAACGTCGATATCGAAGTTCGTCAGATCATCGAGCGTCGCCTGATCTAATCGCCGAACCGCACTCGCGGTGTCGGAGCCGCCCTGTGCGACCGCTCTCGCGAGGCGTCGTTGCTCGAGGTCAGACAGCTCACCGATGTCTGCGTCGGCACCCCGGGTCGTCCGCCACAGCCGGTAGACTTGGCCGACATTGCTCGCTTCGCCGAGGTAACTCCCCGGCACGTCGTCCGCACTCCGCACGATAGTCGTCGCAACGCGCGTCTTCGCGGCGTCACCCAGATCGTCGATCTTCGTCAGCACCGAGCCGACTCGCGTACTCCGGATCGAGTCGCTGATGCGCTGGACCGTCCGGGTGCTCTTGATCGCCTTCGCGGCCGAGGCACCGACGAGCGCCTTCGCCACGAAGCCCATCGCGTAGCCGGCGTACCAACTCGCCCGGAAGTCGTCGTACAGCGCCGCCCCCCGATCGTAGGGGTTGTTCCGCTCCATCTTCGACTGGAACGAGTCGATGGCGGCGTTGACGATGCGTTCGACCAACTGCGGGCTGAGGTCGTTCACCAGCGCCAGCAGTTGCTGGATCGTGTCCACGAAGAACAACGGATCGTCCAGCACCTGCTGGATCAGGTCGATCACGTTCGTCGCCACCGCGCCGAGACTCGCAGAGAAGCCGGACAACGAGCCGAGGTTCGCGGCGATGGCCGACGTGAAGATGGTGTCAGAGCCGAGTCGCCCGGCGAGGTTGCCGAAGAAGTTGGCCCGTTCGAGGCCGACCGTCTCCTTCAGGTTGCCGTGGACGTCTTCGGCCGTGACCGTCACCGAGGTCCCGGTGAAACTGTCGAGGATGGTCTCGCCGGCCCCGGTCGAGAAGCGCCAACTGACGCTGACGGCGTCGGCACCGTCTGCGGTGGTGCTAAACCGCTCCGTGCCGGCCTTCACCAGCGCGGTGCTGGCGACGCCCGAAGCGTCACTCACCGACCACAGCAGGTAGTAGGTCGTGTCGAAGCTGAACGCGGGCTTGTAGAAGTTCGCCCGGATCACCTCGACGTCCGGTCCCTGATAGTCGTGGAGCGTCGGGTCGGTCCCGATGTCGATCTCACGAGCGTCGCTGATCCCGTCGCCGTCGGTGTCGGCGCTCGTCGGGTCGGTCGCGTTCCGTCGCTCCGCGCCGTCGTCCAGTCCGTCCTCGTCGGTGTCGGCTGAGAGCGGATCGGTCGAGACGTTGTACTCGGTCAGCGCGTCACCGATCTCGTCCGGTGACTCGGCGTTCAGTGCCTGTCGCGCGGCGTCGGGACTCGTGGCGACAGTGACCTGTGAGGACTCGGTGAGTTCCTCGGCGTCCGAGAGACCGTCGTCGTCCGAGTCGACCTCGGTCGGATCGGAGTTCAGGGCGTAGTACTCGCCGTAGCGCGTCTCCAGCGGGTCGCCGACCTCCTGTCCGTCGGGGATGCCGTCACCGTCGGTGTCCGCGTCGTAGGGGTCGGTTTTCAGCGTCTCGCCGATCCCGGTGCGGATGCCGGCGCGTTCGAGGTTGTCCGAGAGTCCGTCACCGTCGGAGTCCTGAATGCCGGTCGTGTTGTTGGCGACACGTGAGAACACCTGCGGGAGGTCGCTCGCGTCGTCCACGCGGTTGTACTCGCCGCCGGTGATCTGTGCGATGTCCCGGAGGAGCACGTCGTCCGGCGCGCCGAAGCCGATCGTGTAGATCGTGATGTTACGGTCTGCGGCGCGTTCTGCGGCCCGTCTCGCGGGCGCTCTCGCGGCCCGGCCGTCGGTCAGGAGCACCTCGATCTTCGCCCGCGAGTCGTTGCTGTTGCGGTCGAACTCGCGGTTGGCGGCGTCGATGCCGTCGCCGATGTCGGTGCCGCCGGAGGCGTCGAGGCGGTCCACACTGCGGTTGACCGCGTCGAAGTCCGTCGTCAGCGACTGGCTGACGAAGGCGTTCGAGTCGAAGTCGACCACGCCGGCGCGGTCACCCTCGATCAGTGCGCCGACGAACCGCTTCGAGGCGGTCTTCCGGAAGCCGTTCGGGTCGTTGCCGCCCATCGACCCCGAGGAGTCGATGGTGAAGACGACGTCCACGAACTGCTGGGTCGCGTTGCCGCTCCCACGGTTGCTCGGCAGGTCGGCGCTGAACAGCGATCCCCAGTTCGCCACGTCGAACACGACGAACGTCGAGAAGTGCGGGGTCGTCCCCGTCACCGTGTTCGACTCGGGATCGACCGTCGACTCGACCGGCACGAACGTCTGTGCCGACCGGTTGTAGGTGAACATCCGGAGGTTCGACTCGTTGTCGACCCGCCCGGCGTCGTACTCGATGGTGACGTTCGCCGACTCGAACTCGCGGCTCGAGTCCAGTGAGACCAGCGGCGAGACGCTCGCGTTCTGCACGCTTCCCGCGTCGAAGCGCGTCCGGTCGTCACGCTCGATGGTGACGCCGGCCGCGACCGCGCCCTGTCCGTCGAGCGAGACGGTGGTGCCGAGCGACTCGTTTGCGGTCGTGGAGGTGAACGTCTCCTCGCCGTCCGGCACCCCGTCGCCGTCGCTGTCGGGGTCGAGTGGGTCACTGCCGAGGCGCACCTCCTCGCCGTCGAGGAGTCCGTCGCCGTCGGTGTCCGGGTTCGTGACGTTCGTCCCGTACTCGTCGACCTCCTCGCCGTCCGACAGCATGTCGAGGTCGGTGTCCGGCACGGTCGGTTCGGTGCCCAACTCGGCCTCGCGGCTGTTCGACAGTCCGTCGCCGTCGGGGTCTTCGGCCCCGTCGAGGGTGCCGTCGTCGTCGGTGTCGGCGTCGGTCGCGTTCACCGCGGAGAAGGCGGTCTCGAAGGCGTCGGAGAGCCCGTCGCCGTCGGTGTCGGCCGTGAAGGAGTCGGTGCCGTAGACGTACTCGCCGTAGGTCGGGAGCGTGTCGTTGTCGAAGTCCTCGCGGCCGTCACGGACGCCGTCGTCGGCTTCGTCCGTGGCGGTGCGGTTCGAGTCGCTGTCCGGGTCGAGCGGGTCGGTCTCGGTGACCGACTGCTCGTAGACGCCCGGCAGACCGTCGCCGTCGAGTCGGAGCAGGTCGAAGCCGACCTCCGGGTCGCCGCCGGTGTCTACCGACTCGCCGTCGTCCTCCTCGTCACCGTCGTCTTCTTCGTCGTCCTCACCGTCGTCTTCCTCGTCCTGCTCGTCGTCTTCGTCGTTTTCGTCGTCGTCACCCTCACCCGGTGGGCCGTTCCCGTTTCCGGGACCCTCACCCGGTGGGCCGTTCCCGTTTCCGGGACCCTCACCCGGTGGGCCGTTCCCGTTTCCGGGACCGGCACTGCTCGACAGGTCGCCGGACTCGTCCGACTCGGTGGATTCGTCGTCACCGACGAACGTGCTGTACTGCGTGCCGGGATCGACCACGGTGACATTGATCCGGTTCAGATCGGCGGTGACGTTCACCGCCGTCCGGAACGTCGTCTCGCTCGCGGTCGTGTTGCCCGTCAGGGGGACCGTCGCCCGCGTCTCGCCGTTGACCGAGACGGTGGCGTTGTCCAGTTCGTAGGGCCGAACGTCGAACACCGTGCCACGAACGACGTAGCTGATCGTTCCCTCGTGTCGCGGATCGGGGCGACTCGTGATCGTCACCTGCGGGTCGGTGGCGGCGTCGACCACGTCGAGTGCGGTCTGTGCCTCGCGCCACGCGGTCGCGTACTGCGCGATGGCGGCCGGACTCGACTGCTCGCGCAGTTTGTCACCCTGCTCGAGTCGCCGGTCGGCGCGAGTGAGTGCGGCTTCGACCGCCTCGCGGTCGTACTCGATCCCGCGTTCGTCGGCGAGTCGGGCGGCACGCTCGGCGTCCGCGATTGCCGTCGCCGCCAGCGCCCGGTCCGACACCGCGAGCTGTGCGCCGACCTCGCCCGCCTCGGACGTGCTCCCGGCCGCGACCCGCTTGTCGGCGTCGAACGACGGCTCGCGCGTCCGGTTGTCGTCGAGATAGCCGGCGAACGTCGATTGCAGCGTCGATTCCAGTTCGGCCTTCCGCGTCTCGTTCGGGAAGGTCGTCTCGTTCAGCGCACGGGCGGCCGCCAGTCGTGCGTCGGTGGAGGACACGTCCGCAGAGACCGACGGAACGCCCGGCGCGTTCCCGGCCTCGTCGTCGTGATTCCCCAGCGCGACGACGGGTGCGACGGTCCCGGAGACCATCAGCACCGCCAGCGCGAGTGCGATCAGTTTCGTGCCACGGTTCGGCATCGTGTAGACGAGTCGTCAAATGTATCTTAAATCTATGGGTGTGAGATAGTTCGTTGAACAGTGTGATCGAACAGACTACGACGAACTCGGGTGAAACGATCCTCGGAGGGGACTCGAATCGCCGGCAGACGCCGGGGTCGACTCACAGTCGCGACAGCACCGCCGCACGCAGTCGGTCGCCAGCGACCGCGCCCTCGAAGTGACCGACGGGCCACACGTCCGGCGTCGTGTCACCGTACGAGGGCACTTGCGTCTCGAAGCGGTTGAGACAGTCGTACAGGCCCACGACGGGGTGGACGGTCGGGTGATCCCGGTCGGCCCACTCGTCGGCGAAGTTCAGACGCTCGCGGAGTCGGTCGGCACGGCGGCGCGCCGACCGGGCCGCCGGCCACGAGGAGAGGAAGATCTCGGCGTGTGCACACCCGGCGACGACCGGGACGTAGGCGTCCGCCGAGTCGAACGCGAGGTGGTGGCGGTTCGCCACGAAGCCGCCGAGACTGTAGCCCGCGACGACGCTCCGGCAGGGGCGACACCACGCGAGCAGACGCTCGGTCAGGTCGACCGCGACGGCCATCGTCGCCAGATAGCCCGACAGCGTCGCCCCGACCTCGGTGATCCCGCCGCGTCGGTCGTGCCCCGGCGCGCGGACGACGAGCAGGGTCGCGTCGTCGGGTACGTCGGGATGGAGCGCGTCGTCAGCCGACTGCGCGGTCCCGGCCCCGTCCGGTTCGTCGCCGAAGGCCACGTCGAAGGTGCGGTCGAAGGGGTACTCGCCGCCGCCGTGGTGCCAGACGACGGTGGGTGCACCCACGCCACCCCAGCGAGCGACCCGGACGCCGGCCGTCAGCGACCCGGCCAGCGTCTCGGCCGGCACGTCGTAACTCCCCTCGTACCCGCCGTCGCCGTCGAGTGACGGAGCGTCGCGCTCGTCCACGCCGTCGAGTGGGGACAGGTCGAGTTCGACCGCCTCGCGGTGAGCCTCGAAGGGTGGTGACTCGACGCCGTCCCGGAAGTACGGCCGGTGCGCGGTGAGTGTCCGAAACAGTGCGAGGAGGAGACGGTCGCGGAGGACCGACCGATTCAGCACCGACCGGGCGGGCGAGTCGTCGAGGCGGAGACTCGGGTGGAAACCGGACGGACCGGACACACTGGACGCACCGGACCCGTCGAGTACGTCGACTCCGTCGAACGAGTCGGATCGCTCGGAGTCGTCGACCCCGTCGGTCGTCTCACGCATCCCGCCGGTCGAACGCGGGCACGTCCTCGGGGAACCGTTCCCGGTTCTGCTCGTAGTACCGCGCGACGTAGCCGACGAACAGGAACTTCGTCGCCATCGACAGTGCGGTGGCGACGACGGTGGCGACCGGTCGTCTGCGGTAGGCCGCGTAGACCGCGTAGGCCGTGATCGGGCCGTTGACGTAGTTCAGCAGGTCGACAGCCCCGCGACCCTCGCGGTGCCGGTAGTACATGCGCTCGCCGAGGACGACGCGGGTCATCCACGCGTCGGCGTCGTCGGGCGGGGAGAACAACACGGGATTGAACACCGCGAACCCCAGCGCGAACGCGACGAGACGCGGTCGCCGGGTGTAGATGCCGGTCATCAGAATCGGAAGGGTGAGGACGCGCGACCAACCGCTGAGTGGGTTCGCGTGGCGTGCCCACAGCGCGTCGGTGAGTCGGCTCCCGTTCGTCTCGGCGGCGTGGGTTCCGGCACTCTCGGCGGCGGTCGCTGGGTCGGTGTCGCTGTCGGTCCCGTCTCTGTCTCCGCCGGGGTCGTCCGTCGACTCGTCGGCGTCGTCTGGCTGGGGGTTCACGAATAGAAAAACGAAACGTTCCTGTATATTTCTACCGGTCACCGGTGGGACCGTCGCTCGGCCGGGAGCGCGCCGACTCACTCGCGGTCGGGGATGGCGAACACGCTGGCGTGGCGGGCGACGAGTCCGGTCGCGCGACCGAGCGTCCACGCGAGGAGGTTACACAGGTTGCACACGACCAAGAGGAGCACGAGACCGGCCCCGGCGACCAGCAGCGCCTCCGGGAGCGTGTCGACGACCCACTCGCCGGACTGGACGACGATGCCGGCGTCGACGGTGTAGAAGCCGTCGACGTAGCTGAGTTCCAGCCCCTCCGGGAGCACGAACCGGACCTCGGCGGCGGGGTCGTCGTAGATGAAGGGCGCGACCAGGAACACCGTGGGGACCACGGTCCCGACTGTCAGGACGACGAACGCGGCGATGCCGACGGGGAACTTGGCGAGGACCGCGAGAACCGACAGGTACGTCCCCGCCGAGAGGAAGTACGACCGGGCGAAGCCGACCGGATCGGCCAGCGGCGAGCCCTGGACGGGGGACTCGGGGAGCGAGCGGCCGAGGACGAGGCCGGTGACGAGACGGTCGACGGTGAACAGGCCGACGCCCCCGAGCGACGCGCCGACGACGCCGACCGCGAACAGCGCGAGGGCGACGAGCAGGAGGACCGGGAGCGCGATCAGGAGCGCGACGATGCCCGCGCCGGCACCGAGGGTCTCGCCGACGACGGTCGGGACCGCCTCGGTGAAGATGGTCACCGCACCGAACGCGGTCGCCCCGAGGGTGACGAGCGTCACGAAGTACGCGATGCCGAGCGGGAACTGGAGGAACAGGTACAGCAGGTTCCGGTACGTCTGCACTCGGAACGGTGCCGTGAGGAAGTCGAGCACCGGGCGAGCGGGCTGTCCGCCGTCGGTCCGGTCGTGTTGGAGGTTGTCCATACCCGTCGTATCAGGGCGAGGGGTCTTAACGCGGCGGCCAACTTTCCGAGTCAGAAACTACGGGGGGCCTTTTAGGTCTCGCCCTGCGCAGTCGGAGTGTGAGCGAGGTGTGCGACGAGACCGAGGTGCTCGAACTCCTCGAGGACCAGTACGCCCGCGCGATCATCCTCGCCACCAGCAGGTCACCGATGTCAGCCTCCGAACTCACCGACGCAATCGACGCCTCGCCCCCGACCGTCTACCGCCGGGTGGACGATCTGCAACGGTGTGGCCTGCTCGCCGAACGCACCGAGTTCGTCGAGGGCGGCCGCAACTACAGCGTCTACGCGGCCCGCGTCGAACGCGTGTCGGTCGACTTCACCGACGGCGAACTGACTGTCACGCTGACCGAACGCGACGACGTCCCGACCGACGAGACGGTCGCCGAACGCTTCACCCGACTGTACGAGGGCCTCCGATGACACACGACACGCTCCCCGCCACCCTGACGCTCCCCGCCGACGCACTCGTCCCCCAGACGCTTCCGGTCCTCCAGGTCGTGCAGTCGTCGGGCGCGCTCCGCATCCTCGCGGTGCTCTCGACGTTCCTGCTGTCGGCACTGCTGGGCCTCGTGATCGCCCGGAAGGCGTACCAGGGCTACGCGACCACGCGCTCGAAGCCGATGCTGTACCTCGCGGTCGGCATCGTCCTCCTGACCGCCGTGCCCGCGCTCCTCTCGACGGTCCTGACGAACCTCACCGCCCTGCCGGGGTACCAGGTCGTGCTGGTGACGAACGGTGCCGAGATTCTCGGCCTGCTGTCGGTCGCCTACTCGCTGTACGGCGACTTCTGAGGAGAGGATCTGCGAGGAGGCGATCTGCGAGGAAGCAACTGCTGAAGCGACGACCTCGGAGGAGACGACCTTTGTCCGGGTGACTCACTCACCCGGCGAACTGACCGAACCGCCGGACCAGCACCGCACAGACGCCCAGTTGATACAGGGTCCCGACGACGAGGTGTCCCGCGACCGCGACGAGACTCCCACCCGACAGCGACAGGACGACCGCCTTCGCGGCCCAGTACGGCGGGAAGACGCCCGCGACCAGTTCGAGCGGTCCCGAGACGAGTGCGATGGCGACGACCGGCGCGACGATCAGGAAGCCGAGGCCCTTGCTGACGCCGACGCCCTCCACCGTGTTCGACGCGAGTCCCGCGAGCAGGAGTGCGGTGACGGCCGCGTGGAGCGAGGCGACGAGGACCACCGCGAGAAACGTCGCCGGCGGGAGCGTCCCGAAGTCCACGACCGGGACGGTCAGGGCGGTCACGACCGCAGTCAGGCCGAGGATCACCAACCCCCGGTAGCGCAGGTAGCCGGCACCGGTGATCGGTGTCGTCCGGAGCGCCTGCAGGACGCCCTGTTCGCGGTCCTCCAAGACGAAGAAGCCGCCGACGAAGCCGAAGGTGCCGGCCGGGGTCAACAGGAACGCGGCCAGCAGTTCGGGTTCGTAGGCCGCGAGGTCCACGAACGACACCGCCGCGTCTATCGCGGGGACGCCCCAGCGCCCGAGTCCGGCGAGGAGCAGGGGCGACAGACCGATGTAGACGAGCAGTGGATCGCGGAGCCAGTTCCGCAGGTCTGCGACCGCCAGCGTCGTGATGGGGCCGACCGCCAGTCGGTCCAGCAGGCCCGACACAGCACCGCCTGTGGGAGCCGACTCCGCCTGTTCGCGCCGCCCGCCACCCTCCCCCCGAACGACGTGGCGGACGAACCGCCGGCGGGCGAGCACCCACGCGACCGCACTCGCGGCCAGCAGGTAGGCGACGCCGTAGGCGAGTTCCCACGTCGGGGTCGGCTCGAAGGCGGCCCCGAGGAGAACGAGCGAAGCCTGCGTCGGAAAGAGGTACAGCAGGGGGTGCGAGGCGATCCCGAGGTGGTCGAGGAGTGGCAGCGACAGGGGGAGCAGGTAGAGGATCGCGGTGAGGAAGTAGGCGTTCAACGAGTCGAAGCGGGCGACGGCGACGAAGCCGACGAGGACGAACAGCCCCGCCGTCAGCCCGAGTCCGAGCAGGAACCAGAACGGGTCGAAGTTGGTCCCGTGGACGACGAGGGTGACGACGCTCGCGCCAGCCAGCGCGATAGCCGACAGCGAGACGACCTTCGCGGCGAGGTACGCCCGGATCGACAGCGGCGAGGTGACGAGCGCGTCCAGTACCCCCTCGTTCTTCTCGAACAGCACCAGCGCGCCGACGAAGTAGAAGCCGAGGAAGCCGGGGTCGCCGAACAGCACCAGCACGAGCAGGTCGGTCCGCGCGCCGGGCGGCACGAGGAGGAGTCCCGCCGAGAACAACACCGTGACGACCGCGTAGACGGCGTAGAAGCCGTATCGGATCTGGAGGTCCACGTCCCACCGGAGCATCGTCGCCAGCGACATCAGACCAACTCCCGACCGGTGACGGCGATGAACACGTCCTCCAGAGTCGCCTCGCTGGAGTGGAGTCGCTCGACGGTGACCGCGTCGTCGGCCAGCAGACGGTCGAACGCGGCGTTCGCGCCCAGGCCGGCGAGGTCGAACGTCTCGGTCTCGACGAGTCCGTCCTGGCGGTACTCGACGGTCACGGTCGGCTCGCCGTACTCGCGTTTCAACGCGCTCGGGGCGTCCAGCACCGGAATCTCGCCGTCGACGACGAACGCGACGCGGTCACAGAGGTCGTCGGCGACGGTCATGTCGTGGGTCGTCAGGAAGACCGAGGTGCCCCGCGACTGGTGATCGCGGACGATCTCCTTCACGCGCCGGGCGTTACCGGGATCGAGTCCGCTGGTCGGTTCGTCCAGAAACAGCAGGTCGGGGTCGTGGAGCAGTGCCCGGACGACGTTGAGGCGCATGCGCATCCCCTTCGAGTAGTCGCCGACCTGCTGGTCGGCGGCGTCGTCCAGTCCGACGAGCGCGAGGAGTGCGTCGGGGTCGCGCGTCTCGCCGTCGTACAGGCCGGAAAACAGCGCGAGGTTCTCTCTGCCGGTCAGCTTCAGATACTGGTTCGGCGACTCCGAGGAGATGCCGATGCGTTCGTAGTAGTCGCCGCCCCAGTCGGCGACCTCGCGGCCGAACACCTCGACGCGACCGTCGTAGCCGTCGAGGAGTCCGACGACGACCTTCTGGGTCGTGGACTTGCCCGCGCCGCTCGGCCCGAGGAAGCCGAACACCTCGCCGGCACCGATCCGGAAGTCGAGACCGCGGAGCGTCGGCGCGTCCGCGCCGGGGTAGCTGTACCGGAGGTTCTCGACGATCACGTGAGCGTCTGCGAGGTCCGATTCGGTTGCGGACCGTGTGTCGCTGTCGCTCTCCGATCCTGTTCGGTGGTCGTCGCTGTCGGTGCTGGTGGACCGAGTGTCGCGGTCTGTGGACCGACCGCGACCCGTTGCGTCGGCGGGGTCGTTCGTCGCCATGACGCTCGTCGCTTCCGACTATGAATATATGAACGTATCGTTTCTATATTTTTGAACGTGGATGACGGCGTCTCGTGATCGTCTCGGGCGGTTCGTGGTAGTCGATGGCCGTGGATGCCGACCGCCAACCGACGACCACTGGCCGACGAATGGAAACGAGAAACAGACGATTCATGTATTCGTGATTCCTGTGTTCGACTATGCGCGGGTTCACACCGGAGCAGGAGTCACGGATCAGAACGCAGTTGCTCGAGACCGGACACGAGTTGTTCAGCACCTACGGGCTCCGGAAGACGACGATCGAGGATCTCACGAGCGAGGTCGACATCGGGACGAGCACGTTCTACCGCTTCTTCGACTCGAAAGAGGAGCTGTTTCTGGCCGTCCTGGAACGAGAGGGCGAGCGCGTCCTCGCGGAGTTCCACGACCGGGACTTCGACGAGGCCGATGATCCAGCGGCCGCGACCGCCGCCTTCCTCCGCTTCATCATGGACGAGATCGAGACGAACCCGCTGGTGGAGACGATGCTGGTGGACGTGACCCGCCAGCAGGTCGCGGCCCACCTGAGCGAGGCCGAACGCGAGGCAGATCGGGAGAGCGACATCGCGTTGATCCGGTCGTTCGTCGCCGACTGGGTCGACGACGACGCGGTCCACGGCGAGGACCCCGACGTGGTCGCGGGCGCGATCCGGGCGATCACGTTCCTCACGCTCCACCGCGAGGACATCGGCGAGGAGAGCTACCCCGAGGTCCGCGACTTCGTGATCGAGACGTTCGCGCGCGGACTGGTCGCCGACGCCTGAGTGGTCGCCGACGCCTGAGTGGTCGCCGACGCCTGAGTGGTCGCCGACGCCTGAGTGGTCGCCGACGCCTGAGTGGTCGCCGACGCCTGAGTGGTCGCCGACTGCGGAGGTGCTTTCACAGACTGCGGTGCCGAGTTCCGGCCGAGTCAGGCGTCCGCCAACTGGATCGCCCGCGTGACGACGTACAACAACAGCATCGCGGTCCCGACCGCGAGCACGAACTGGCCGACGACCGCAGAGAGGAGCGCGAGTGGCCCACCGACCGCGGCTCCGACGGCGAACGGGAGGAGTGCGAGACCGCCGAACAGCGCGACGAGGGCGGTGATCGGGATCGCTTCACGACGGAGGGCGTCGAAGTCGAGCGAGAGCGTCCCCGGCTCGACGAAGGGCGGGTTCGGCATCGTCGGGAGACTCACCCGGTCGCTAATTGACGCTTTCGGCTCGCCCCACGCGAGAGACCTCGTCGGGCGCTCGGTCGGCTCTCCACCTGGTTTCGGAGTACCCCCAAAGCGTTTACCACAGCCCGCACCACAGGGGGTATGCGACGCCGTGCCCTCCTCGCGGCGCTCGGTACCGGCGCGAGCGCCCTCGCCGGCTGTACGACGTTCGGGTCGTCGGCCACCGACACCGATCCCCCACCCGAGACGACAGCAACCGACCAATCGCCGGCGACGGCGACCGACGAACAGTCTCCCGGCGACGGCGACCGACGAACAGTCTCCCGGCGACGCCACCGACGAGTCGCCGGTCAAGCCGAGCGCGTCGTTCGACATCGTCGACCTCGACACGGTCCGGCGGACCTACGCGCTGACGCCGACTACGTACCGTTCCGACGACGACGCACGGGTGGCACTCCAGTTCGCCCGCACCGGGACCGCCGACCACCCGCCGGCAGTCGCGGTGAGCCTGACCAACGACAACGACTTCGCAAACACGTTTCGGCTGGACTGGCTCCCGCCGTTCGGCCGTCACGGGAGTCGGAACCCTCACCGACTCGGCCGGCCGCGCGACCGGTACGAGGCCGCCTACCGCGCCACGCTGTACTTCGTCCCGACCGCGGCGCACCCGCTCGTCGACGACCCGCCGAGCGTCGAGCGAGACACAGACGGTATCTGGCGACTGGCCGACGCCCCGAACACGGGCGAGTGGGGACCCGAGCAGTACCGACTCGCGCCCGGCGAGACGCTCCGGGGGGAGTACGCGCTCGTCGGCCACCCGGACGGTGCCGGCACCGGCCGACCGACCGGCGTCTACGAGTTCCGAGGCGAGAGCGACCTCCGACTCGCGGTGTGGGACACCGACCGGCCCGGTCCGACGACCGACTCGCGGTTCGCCGGCACCGACCTCCCGCCGGTCGGCCGCACCCGCGAGGGCGAGTCGGTGCCGACCGCGTGGGTCCACGACGCCGACGCGACGACGCCGAGTTACGTGCTTCCGGAGACCGAACGGGCGACACTCCCCGAGGGCATCGAGTTCGCGTTCGTCAACTCGAGCAGAGAGCCCACACAGTGCGGGCACTGGAACCTCTACAAACTCGTGGACGGCGAGTGGTTCCACGTCGCCCCGTCGGTCCACACCGCCGACTGCCGGCTGGTACGACCCGGCGGGACGAAGACGTGGGACCTCCACGCCTACCCCGGCGAGGCGATTCCGAGTTACGGCGACCAGACGACTGTCGGCTTCCTCGGCGGCGGTCGCTACGGCGTCGTCGCCGGCTACGGCCACGCGACCCCGCAGTCTGGTGCGCTGGTCGAACTCGTCGGCCCGCCGGTCGAGGTCGTCCCGACCGAGGACGTCGAGGCGTCTCGGGACGGCACGACCGTGACCGTCACCGCGCCGCAGTACGGCGACGCCGAGCACCCACCCGACGCCAGCCTCGTCGTGACCCGGACCGACGCCGATCCGGAGACGCGACTGATCCCCGAGCAGGTGATGCGCCGCCGGTATCGTGGGCTCCGGAACACGCTGTCGTGCTTCGACAGCGAGACCGAGCGTGTCGTCCTCCGAACCGACCAGCACGTCGTGGACCGGACGGTGGGCTACGACGGCGACTCGCTGACCTTCCGACTCGCCGGGACCGTCTACGAGGCGGTCAGAGCGGGCGCGGTCGGCGTCGATCAGTAGGCGTCCCGCAGGACACCCTCGATTTCCTCGCGGGTCGCTTCTAACTCGCTCGGCGCGTTCGCCATGAAGGAGTCGTCCAGCACCGCCTGTGCGACCTCGGGGAAGTCGTCGGGGTCGGGACCGTCGACGTCCCGGAGTCGCGTCGGGAGGCCGAGCGCGTCCCGGACCGCTCCGACCTCGCGGACGACCGCTTCCGCCGGGTCGGCGGCGTCCGCGACGCCGAATGCCTCGGCCAGCAGGTCCCGCCGACCGTCACACTCGGCGAACAGGTACCGGAGCGCGTGCGGCGCGATGATGCCGTGGGCCGCCCCCTGCTGGACCGGGTAGGTCTTGGTCAGCGCGTGCCCGAAGGCGTGGATCACGGAGAGTGTGACGCCCTCGGGGCGAGAGACGCCGTACTGCACCAGTACGATCCCCTCCAGCACCGGGATCAGCGTCTCGGGATCGACCGTGCCGGCGCTCTCCGCTGTCGCACCCATCGCCCGGAGCGCGGGCGCGAGCACACCCAGCCCGTGACTCGCGGTCGCGTCGGTGATCGGCGTCCGGTTCCGGGCGTAGATCGTCTCCAGTCCTTTGTCGAAGCCGTTCATCGCCGAGGCCGACAGCACGCCGGTCGGCGTCGTCGCCACCAGGTCGGGGTCGTACACCGTCGTCGCCGGCATCAGTCGCGGGTCCGAGACTCCGCCGGCGGTCGCCGAGTCGACGATACCCCCCGCCGGATCGGCGGTGATGCCGGCGACCTGCGACAGTTCCGCGCCGGCCAGCGTCGTCGGCACCGCGACCACCGGCGGCAGGGCGGCGTCGGGTACCGTGAGCGTCCCCGTCTCCGCGAACTCCCGACCCACGGCGTCCGGATCGCGGTCGTCACCGGCCAGCAGAGCCGCGACGGTCGCCACGTCCAGACTGCTCCCGCCGCCGACCGCGACGAGGGCGTCGGCGTCCGACTCGCGCATCCGATCGCGGGCGGCCAGCGCGGTCGAGAGTCGCTTCTCGGGTGTCGTCTCGGCGAAGACGCCCGCGAGTCGGTCGCCGAGTCCCGCCCGGATCGGGTCCATCACGGCGGGGCTGGTCCCGACGGTCTGGCCGGTGACGACCAGCGCACGACTCGCGCCGAGGTCCGCGAGTTCGTCCGCGAGGGCGGCGGCGCTCCCGCGACCGAACCGGATCGTCGGCGGCCGGTAGTCGAACCGGAAGTCGCTGGCGGCGGCACGCGCGTCAAGCGTGCCGTCCGGCGCGTCGGCCGCGTCGTCGGTCATCGGTCGGCACCCGGGACCGCGTCGGGATCGAACTCCGCGAGACTCGCTTCGATCTCCGCGCGTTCGTCCTCCAGCCACTCCGGGAGGGTGAGCCGCGAGCCGAGGTCGTCGACCGACTCGTCGGCGGCGAAGCCCGGTCCGGTGGTCGCGATCTCGAACAGTACGCCGCCCGGTTCCCGGCAGTAGATCGCCGTGAAGTACTTCCGGTCGATGGGATCGGTGGCCTCCAGTCCGTGCTCGGCGTAGGCCTCGATGTACTGTTCCTGGTCGGCGACCGACTCGGCTGTGAACGCGACGTGGTGGACCGTGCCGACGCCCATCTGTCCTCTGCCGGCGTCGGTCTCCACGAGATCCACGACGGAGCCGGGACCGCCGTCCTGCGTGCGGAACCGGACCCGGCGCTTGCCGTCCTCTTCGATTTCGGCCTCCCGCTCGTAACCCAACACGCCGGTCAGGATCTCGGCCGTCGGGTCGACCTCGGCGACGGCGAGCGTCGCGCTGTGGAAGCCGCGCAGTTGGTGTTCGGCCGGTACGTCGCTGTCCGGCCACGGGTCGGCGGGGCTGTCCGCGGCGTCCGCGCTGGCGACGAGTTCGAGACCGATCCCGTCCGGATCGGCGAAGCGCAGGACGGTCTCGCCGAAGCGGTCGTCCTCCTCGACATCGACGCAGTGGTCGGCGAGGCGGTCGAGCCAGTAGTCCACCGAGTCGGGGCTGATCAGGTACGCCGTGTCGCGGGTCTGGCCCGCGCCGAACTGTCCCTGTCGGCCGTCGTCGGTCCACGGGAAGAAGGTGATGTTGGTCCCCGGCGTCCCGCGGTTGTCGCCGAAGTAGAAGTGGTAGGTGCCGGTGTCGTCGTGGTTGACGGTGCGCTTGACGAATCGGAGACCGAGCGTGCCGACGTAGAAGTCGGCGTTGCGCTGTGGGTCGCCCGCGATGGCGGTGACGTGGTGGAGTCCGGCGGTCGGTGGTGCCATACTCGTGGTAGGTGCGCCGGCGATATGGGTGCTGTGGGCGTCGGCGTCACCGACCGACACGGGGGTTACCGGAGATACTCGATCCCGACGACGACTGCGACCGCCAGTAACCCGCCGGAGCCGAACGCCGTCAGTGGGGCGCCGATGCCCGGAACGAGTTGGACCGACCCCCACGCCACGGCAACGACGGAGGCGATGACGAGCGCCCGGCCGACGACGCCGATGCCCCGGAACCACGTCCCGACGCGCTCTGCGACCCCGGTCGCCGACGCCGGACCGACCGCGAGTCCGAACACGAGAACGCCAGCGAGGAACCACAGCCAGTGGGTGCTGGCGACGGTCAGGAGAGACACGACCGCCGTCGCGCCCGCGATGACACCAAAAGCGAGGTCCAGTCGGGTCGGGTGTCCGTCGGGACTCCAGACGGACCAGCGACTCACGGGAGCCACCACCGGACTGTGAAGTGTCGAGTGTGGAGGGCGAACGGCATCGTCCGACCGCTGACACGCGACCGGTATCAAGCTACTGCCGCCACCGCCCAGCACAGCCACAAACCACTCGGAGCCTCGATGCCAACGACCGAGCGAATGCCGCCCACTCGTCGGTCCCTCCTCCGAGCGTCGGCAGTCGCGGGCACCGCCAGCCTCGCCGGCTGTGTCGGCGATTCGCCGCTCGCCGACTCGCCGCTCGCAGACCCGATTCCACCCGACCCCGACACGTGGCCGCTGGCGAACTACGACCCCCAGCAGACCGCCGCGAACCGCGGTGCCAGTCCGCCGACCGACCCCACGGTCGAGACGTTCGACAGCACCGAGGACGCCTCGACCGTCGTCGTCGGCGGGGAGGGCGACGAGCGTCGCGTCGTTGTCGGCGGCTACGACCGCCTGACCGCCCACCGCCCCGACGGCTCGGTCGCGTGGCGTGCCGGCGACGCCGACGAGGTGGCGATCCGACCGGGGTCCGACATCTGCTACGCCACCGGCGGGAACGCCCCGTTCCGGGCACTCTCGCTCGCAGACGGCAGTCGGCAGTGGACGACCGAGGCACCGAACGGCTTCGCGGTCGTCCCCTCGACACGCGGGCCGTTTCTGCCGTTCAACGGCGGCGTCGACGCCTACGACCGCGAGGGCACGCGCCGGTATCGCGTCGCTCGCGGCGACGGACTCGGCTACGCCGGGGTCGCACTCGCCGACACAGTCTACGTGACCGACGTGGGGATGGCCGAGCGCCTCCGGCCGCGCGGGGCGATCCGGGCGTTCCGCGAGCGCCCCCCGGCCGCCGAGTGGCGCGTCGAACAGTCGCTGGGCTACAGCCACACGGTCGCCGTCGCCGACGGGACCGTCTTCGTCACCGACGAGCGCACGGACGGCACCGGCGGGGTGCTGGCGCTCGACGCGGCGACAGGTGGGGTCGAGTGGCGGCGGGACCTCGGCCAGCGACCGGACGGGCTCGCGGTCGGTCCCGACCGACTCTACCTCGCTGTGTCGATAGACCGCGAGACCGAGGCGAATCTGTTGTTCGCACTCCGACGAGACGACGGGGCGACCGACTGGACCGCAGCCGAGTACGGTCCCGAGTCGGGCTACTACGCCGATCCGGTCGTCGCCGGCGACAGCGTGCTCGTCGGCGGGAAGCAGGTGGATCGCCGGGCTGGCTTCCTCCAGTCGTTCACGCTCGCGGGCGACGAGCAGTGGACCGTCGAGTTCGAGACGGCGGTGCGTGCGGTCGCGCCGGTCGCGGATCGACTGTACGTCGCCACCGACGACGGGCAGTTGGCCATCCTGTCGTGAATCGAGATCAGAAGTCGCCGAGCGCGGTCTGGTTCGCCCTGAGCGCCGTCGCGTCGTACCCCTCGGTCACGAGGTGGTCGGCGAAGGCGTCCGCCGACCCGTGTTGCGTGTAGACCTGTTCGGGATCGACCGCGTCTACGAGGTCGCACAGCTCCCGGAAGTCGCAGTGGTCGGAGAGGGGGAACGTCACGTCGTAGTCGCCGCGGAACTTGAAGGAGTCGTCGACGGCCCACCCGGAGAAGCCGGCCGTCACCGCGCCGGTCGACTCGACGAGGCGGTCGATCCAGTCGATGCGGGCTGTCGTCATCGGCAGGACGAGCGCGTCACCCGCGCCGAGATCCGTCTCCTCGGTGTACGCCGAGACGTCGAACCTCACGTCGCGGTGGGCTTCGATCTGCTCGTTCACCCGGCGGACCGCGTCGGTCGTGTAGACGGTTCTGTCGGCCTCGCTCGCGAGCAACTGGAGTTTCTGTGCGCGGCCGAGGGCGTAGCCGAAGAGGAGGACGGGGTCGTCGGTGTCGGTCAGCCAGTCCCGGATCTCGCCGGCGAGCGTCGCGTGGTCGGGGAAGACGTACTCCGGTTCGCCGTAGGTCGTCTCGACGATCAGTACCTCGGCCTCGGGCGGGTCGAAGCCGTCGAGGTAGAACCGCGAGCGCGTGGAGACGTCGCCGGTGTAGAGGTAACGCGTGCCGTCGGGGTCGGTGACGAGCGTGGCCCGAGAGCCGGCGACGTGGCCAGCCGGCAGGAGGGCGATCCGGTCGTCGGCGGTCGCGTGGAGTGGCGTCTCCTTCCGGGCGGTGGCGAGGTCGGCGGTGAGGTCGGAGCAGACGGCCGTGACCTCGGGTTCCGGCCAGTGGTCGCCGTGCGCGTGGGAGACGACCGCCACGTCGTCGGCCGAGTCGTCGGCGTCGCCCGCGTCGCTGGGATCGTCGGCGTCACAGACGACCCGGGTCCCGTCCGAGAGGTGAATCTCGATCCCGTCGCGGTACTGAACCGTCACTGCGGGTCGTTGGGAGCGAGGGCGCAAGTCGGTTCCGGCGTCGATCACGGATCACAGGGGCGGACGTCGTCGCCGCCCTGTCGCTCCGTCCCACCGGGACCGACGACGTAGGTCGCCTCGCTGGCGGTGTCGGCGTAGACCGTCGTCCCGTCGCGGTCGACCGTGTAGGCGTACGGGACCTCGACCGAGACGACGACGCCTCGCGCCGTCACTCCGGAGACCGACGCGGCGTACCGTTCCGTCCCCTCGCGGACGCCCCAGTCGTCGAGACAGTCGGCGTCGGCCAGTCGCGTCTCGAGGTGGCGCTCCTCGGCGGTTCGGGCACGGCCTTCGGCGGCCGGGACCGCGAGTCCGGCGACGAGGAGGAGACAGACGACGCCGACGAGGAGGGCGGTTCCCGGTCGGTCACGCGGGTCGAGACGGGCCAGCATGTATCGTGTCGCACCCCCGATTCCGAGGCGACCGGTAAACGTCTTCTGTCGGGCCGCCGGGCGACCCTACTCGTCACTGCGAGTCGTACAGCGACTGGACCCGGTCGAGACTGTCGGCGTCGGTCGGGGCGAGGTCCTCACGAATCCCGAGGAACCGCGGGAACCGCAGGGCGAACCCGGAGTCGTAGGTCGTCGACGACTGGATCTCCTCGTACTCGACTTCGAGCACGAGGTCGGGGTCGAGGGTCACGTCCCGGCCGTCGCGGGCGACGACCGACTCCTCCAGTCTGTCGGTCAGTTCCTGGAGTTCCGCGTCGGTGTAGCCGGTGGAGACGCGGCCGACCTCTCTGAGGGCGTCGGTCTCGGGGTCGTAGCAGGCGAGGTAGAGTCGGCCGAGCAGTTCCGAGCGCCGGCCCTCGCTGTAGGTCGCCCGCGAGACGACCAAGTCGAGTGGCTCCATCGTCGGCTTCAGTTTCAGCAGCCGGCCGACCCGACGGCCCGGTTCGTAGGTGGCGTCGGGGTTCTTCAGCATCAGGCCCTCGTGACCCGCGTCGAGCGCCTCGCGGTAGAGCGACTCGGCGGGGTCGTCGCCGTGTTCGCCGTCCCCGTCGTGCGCGGCGGGGTCACCATCGCCGGTGTCGGCCGGGACCCACTCGCTCCGAACCGGTTCGAGACCGGCGCGGCCGGCGTCGAGGTCGGGCGCGACCGACTCGTAGCTCTCGGCGAGGTGGGTCAGTCGGTCCCGGAGCGGGCGGTCCAGCAGTGTCTCGCCGGCCGCGAGGCAGTCGAACAGGTGGGCGACGACCGGCACCTCGCGGGCCATCTCGGCGACGCGGGACTCGCGTTTGACTCGCTGGGAGAGTCGCTGGAAGGCGACCGGGACACGGTCACTGGGGTCGGCGTGGATCGACTCGGGGGTGTAGCCGACGAGTTCCCCGTCGAGGAGCACGCTGTCGGCGGTGACCCCCTCGCGGACCGCCCGGACCACGTCGGGGAACTGGGCGGTCACGTCCGCCAGTCGCCGGGTGAACAGCCACACGTCGTCGCCGGCGACGTGGACCTGGACCCGGATGCCGTCGTACTTGTACTCACACCGACTCTCCCCGCTCTCTCCGGCCGCGTCGGCCAGCCCCGCGTCGAGGCGCTCGGCCTTCTCGGCGAGCATCGACTGCACCGGCCGACCGATCTCGACGTCGAGGTCGGCGAGTCCCTCGCGTCCCGCCTCGCGGGCGGTCCGGGCCACCACGCGGAAGTCGGTCGTCACCTGATAGGCGCGCTCGACCGCCCGGATCGACTCCTCGCTCCCGTCGAGGAAGGCGTGGGCGACGGCGTCCCGGATGGTCCCCTCGCCGACCCCGACGCGGAGGTGGCCGAGTGCGGTCCGGACGACGTACCGGGCCTCGCTCGTGTCGGCGTCGGCCAGCAAGCCCGCGATGGCGTCGACGCTGCGCCCCTGGCTCCCGTCGCCCGCGTAGGTGGCGACCTCCCGGAGCGTGTCGTGAACGCGGGCGACCGTGAGGGGTTCGGAGAAGAGGGTCTGCTGGCCCCCGTGGTCGACCGCCCAGGCCGCCGCGTCGCCGAGGTCGCCGGTGGCGCGCCACTGCTCGCGGACCTCGCTTTCGGGTGCGCCGGTCGCGGTGAGAATCGCGTCGAGGGTCAGGCTGGAGGAGACGCCGAGGTCCGGGCGGTCGTAGGCCGGGCCGAGACGCCCCCGGACCAGGGTGACGAGGCGGTCCAGCAGGTCGGGGTCGGCGTCGGCGAAGGTCTCGGCGAGGATGTCGCGCTTGGCGTTGGTCGAGTCGGTCCCGGCGAGGTCGTCGTAGACCGCGACGAGGCCTGCGTACTGCATCACTCGGGGGTTGGGTGGCTGGTGGCAAAAGCTGGTCGGGAAGATTGAGTCGGTGGTTTCTGGGTAGTGCTTGGCCGTGAGTGTGATTCTGATAGGTACTGCACCGCAGACAACGACCGCGACAGCACCGCAAACCGCTCCAGCACCGCTACTCGTGCGAGCGCGAGGAACCGCAACCGCACAGCACAGCACCGCACCTCGTCCTCCCCAGCCTCGGCAGACGCTCTCCGCACCGCCCGCGTCTGCCTCCCTCGCGCGCGTCAGTCGCGCGCGCCGGGTTCGATACCGAAAGCCCACGCCACCCGGTCACTCGATCACTGTTTCGACAGCCCGAACTCCGACAGGACGCGATCTGCTGGCGACCGAAACCGGGCAGTGTCCGAGCGACAGCGAGGACCTGCGCGCAGTTCGGTCGCCAGCAGTCGGGGAGGCTCGGGGACCACTGCGACACGCGGAGTTCCACCGGGCCGACGATACGCCGAGTGACCACCGGTGACGACACGAATTGAATTTGAATCCGGATCGTACGCTTACCCAGTCTTCCCTTCGTCCGCCCGGTGTTCGGAGATGATCTGATCGACCATCTCGGCCTTCTGTTCCTTCTGGCGCTCCTCGGCCCGCGCCTCCCAGTCGGCGATCACGCCGGCAACGTCGCTCTCGCGGGCGACCGCCAGTTCGTCCACCTCCTGTATCGTCACGTCCTCGGCCGGTCCCACGGGCACGTCGTTCTCGAACAGCACCTCGTCGGCCGCCTCCGAGATGCCGCCGTCCCGGATGACGACGCGTGGCTCCTTCTCGGCGAGCAGTTCCGCCGTGCTCCGGCCCGCACCGGAGGCGTCCCGGAGGTACACCACGTCGCCGGCCGCGATGCCGTACTGCTCGTGGGCCGACTGCACCCCGTCGCGGGTGAACTGCTCGACGACCTTCACCGGTACGAGGTCGCGGTCGCCGGCCACGTCCGCGAAGTTCGAGTGGTCGAGTTTCCACAGCGCCTTCAGCCGCTCCAGTTTCGACTCAAGTTCGTCGGCACGCTCCGTCTCGTCGGCCAACTCGCGTTCCAGCCGGTCGGTCTCGCGTTCGAGTCGGCTCACCTCGCGGCGCTCGCGGGCCTCCCGGCGCTCCTCGCGGCGGGCGTCGGAGAGTTCCTCCTTGTACTCCTCGATGGTCTCGTCCTTCTCCGAGAGTCGGGCCTTCAGTTCGTCGACGTGCTCCTCCAGTCGCTCGACCTGCGACTCCAGCCGCTTGATCCGCTTCTCCTCGTCGGTCAGTTCGCGCGGTTCGTGGCTCGACTCCTCCTCCTCGTCGTCCTCCTCGTCCCGGAGGTCCCGCAGGGCCGCCTCGACCGACGACTCCTCGCTCAGGACGTGCGCGATGACGTCCCCGCGGTCGAACTCCGGGGGCGTCTTGCGCGTGATCCGGGCGAACTGGTCCTCGTGGGCGTCGAAGGCGTAGAGTGCGGCCGCCAGCGCGTCGCGTTCGTGGTCGTTCTCGTAGGTCGCGTCCCGCGTCCGGTGGAGTTTCTCGTCGACCGGCAGGTCCGCCTCGGGTGCCCACCCGGCCGCGTCGAACGACCGCCGGAACTTCTCGACCGTCTCCGGCATCGGAGTCACGTCCGCCGCGATCAGCAGCGGGCGACCGCGCTCGATGATCCACTCGATCACGTCGGCGCTGTCGGCAGTCCTGCTGGAGAACGTCTCCAGTACGCCGCCGTCGAGATCGACGAGGCCGACGGCCGTGGTCGTGCCGGGGTCGATGCCGACGATGACGCGGTCGCGGCGCTGGACGAGCGGTTCGAACTCGATCCCGTCCCGGCGCTCGCGGGTGAGTTCGACCCGCACGTCGCCGGCGCGCTTGTCCGAGACCGGGATGTCGCTCGGCGGTGCCGAGACGGTGAAGACCGCGTTCGCGTAGCCGCCGTACTTCTCGGTCACGTCCTGTTCGTACGCCAGATTCGCCTCGTCCAGCTTCGACGCGACGTTTCGCGTCTCCTTCCGGACGTTGCCGTGGATGCGCCGGGTGTAGCGGTCCGACGACCAGCCACCCTTCCCGGTGGATCTGCCCCGAGAGACCTTCACCTCGGTCGTGTCCGAGAAGGCGGTCACCTCGTGGCCGACGTTGCCAGCCGCGAGTCGCGCGGCGGCCTCGGCCTCCTTCATCGGATCCTTTCCGTAGGGGACGCCGTGCCTGCTGGCGACACGCGACAGGGGTTCGGGGCGTTCTGCGCCCGTCACCTGCACCAGTCGCGTGGTGTCCGGGAGCGACCGGAGGAAGCCGACCAGCGCGTCCTTGTCGGCCGCCAGTTCGTACATGTTGTCGGTGGCGACCATCGCCGGCTCCTCGGACTCGATCAGTCGCCGGAGCTTACGGTGTGTCACCACGTCTCTGGTGATCTCACCGTCGTTCAGCATCACGAGCGCGTAGGAGGGGGAATCACCGCGCACGTCGCCGCTCTGGATGTCTACTCCGAACACGAGCGACCCGAGCGCAGTCGTCCGGCTGTTCACAACCGTGGTAAGGCGTGACTGGATTTATACTCCACGGCGAGGTTGCCCGGCTGTCCTCGTGGAAAAATCGAGCGTCGGGGACCCGCTACGTCGACCGCACGTCGGCGTCGGGGACTCGCTACGTCGACCGCACGTCGGCGTCGGGGACTCGCTACGTCGACCGCACGTCGGCGTCGGGGTACGGCACCTCGACCTTCTGCCCGTCGTCGGCGACGAACAGGTCGCCGTCGAAGACGCGGCGAGCCTCCTCGGCGAGTCGGGAGGCGTCACCCGCGTACCGCGAGGAGATGTGCGTCAGCGCCAGTTGTCGGACGTTCGCGTCCCGTGCGATCTCGGCGGCCTCGCGGGCGGTCGAGTGCCCGGTACTCCGGGCGCGACCGGTCTCGTCGCTGGCGAAGGTCGCGTCGTGGATCAGCAGGTCGGCGTTCTCGGCGATCCGGGTGGTACTGGACAACGGGCGCGTGTCGCCGGTGTAGACCAGCGTTCTGCCGGGGCGTGGCTCGCCCACGACCTGCTCGGGGTGGATCACGCGCCCGTCGTCCAGTTCGACCGACTCGCCCCGGTGGAGCTTCCCGTAGGCCGGTCCCGGCGGAATCTCCAACTCCTGTTCTGCTTTCTCGCGGTCGAACCGGCCCTTCCGGTCGTCCTCCGTCAGGACGTACCCCTGCGACCGGGTGCGGTGTTCGGTCCGGAACGCGCGCACCTCGTAGTCGTCGCCCGAGAGCGCGACCGCGCCGGGCTGAACCTCGTTGATCCGGACCGGGTAGCTCGGCTGGTGGCCGCCGGCGTGGATCAGACTCTCGATGTGGTTGCGCGTGTTCGGCGGGCAGTGGATGGCGACCGGGTCGTCGCGGTCGGTGAAGTCCCACGACTGGATCAGCCCCGGAATCCCGAGAACGTGATCGCCGTGGAGGTGCGTGACGAACAGGTGGGAGACGCCGAAGCCGGTGCCGAATCGCATCATCTGTCGCTGGGTCCCCTCGCCGCAGTCGAACAGCAGGTCGTCGCCCTCGCGGTTGACGAAGACGGCGCTGGGGGCACGCTCGGTGGTCGGCACCGCCGCACTCGTTCCGAGGAACGTCACGCGAAGCGACATGGTTCCCCGTGTGCGGGGCAGGGGTTTACCCGCTTCGGAACGCCGAGGGAGTGAGCCGCCAGCGACGACGACCGCATCCCGAACAACGCTTTTGCTCGCTGACGACGACGGTACTGCCATGACCCGCCGTGCGCTCCTCCTCGCCCTGCTCGTGGTCCTCGCTGGCTGTGCCAACGTCTCGCCGACCGGGGAGTACCAGGACCCCGACGACTGGCAGTGGCCCGACGACCCCCCGACCGACCGCCTCGGCTGGGAGGCGGGCTACTGGTACAACGAGTCCATCGACGTCGACCAGTCCGACGGCCTGAGCGAGGCCGAACGCGAGGCGTTCGTCGCCCGGACGATGGCCCGGATCGAGGTGATCCGCGACCTGGAGTTCACCGAGACGGTCCCGGTCGAGGTCATCTCGCGGGCCGAGTACCGCGAGGAGTTCGACTTCGGCGCGAGCGACGACGAGGAGTTCGTGGCCTGGAACGACCAGGTGTGGGAAGCCCTGCTGATCGTCGGCGAGAACAGCCGAACCGACGACGAACTCGGCGAACTGTACGGCAGCTCCGTCCTCGGGTTCTACTCCTCCTCTCGCGACGAGATCGTGATCGTCAGCGACTCGCCGACGCCGGCCATCGACCGGGGGACGCTGGCGCACGAACTCGTCCACGCTCTCCAGGACCAGCAGTTCGGTCTCGGCGGGAGTTTCGAGACGCAGGACGCCCAACTCGCCAGAAACGGGATCGTCGAGGGTGACGCCCGCTACGTCGAGCGACTCTACCTCTCGCGGTGCGGCGACGAGTGGGACTGCGTGCCGACTCCACAGTCTGGCGGCGGTGGCGGTGACGGGGATTCCGACGACAGCGGTGACACCGAGAGCGGCACCGACGACAGCAGCGGGAGCGACGGGGACGGCCAGCAGTCCCCCAGCCAGCCGAACCTCGGACTCTACCTGACGATCTACCAGCCGTACAGCGACGGGCCGAACTTCGTCCACACGCTCTACCAGCAGGGCGGCTGGGACGCCGTGAACGCGGTCTACGACGAGATGCCCGCGAGCACCGAGCAGACGATCCACCCGGCGAAGTACCCCGACGAGCGACCGGTCGAGGTGACGATTCCGGACCGTTCGGCGGCCGACTGGTCGCGGTTCGACCGCGACCCGGTCGGCGACACGGTGGGCGAGGCGTCGCTGTACGCCACGTTCTGGTACCAGCGGTACACCGACCGGGACGACCTCAGACAGAACACCGGCGCGTTCTCCGATCTGAACTACAACACCAGCGTCACGGCCGGGTGGGCCGGCGACCTCGTGGTCCCCTACCGGAGCGACGCGGGCGAGTACGGCTACGTCTTCCGGACCGAGTGGGACAGCCCCGCCGACGCACGGGAGTTCCACGACGCCTACACGACGACGCTGACGCTCATGCTCGGCGGCGAGGAGGTCCGCCCCGGCGTCTACCGCGTGCCGGACGACCGGCCCTTCGGTGACGCCTTCCGCGTCACCCGCGACGGGACGACCGTGACCGTCGTGAACGCGCCCGAGGTCGGGCAACTGGACTCTGTCCACCGGGCGGAGTGACGGTCGGCCCCGACGCGACCGAAGACGAATCCTCTTCGACGACCGGAACCGAACGGGAGACCTTTTTCAGCGTCCCGGTCGAAGCGCGAGCGATGACGGACTTCGACATCGTCGGGCCGGACGCCATCGCGTCGGGCCGTGCCACCGACGCCTACTTCGAGCGGACGGAGACCACCCTCCGGCACGCCGGCCGGAATCCGACGGTCGTCGCCGAGGTGACGGCCGACCAGTTCCCCGACGGCGACTACGAACTGCTCGCCGGGGTGAGAGACGCCGTCCACCTGCTCGAAGACCTGCCGGTGGACGTGGACGCCGTCCCCGCAGGACGCCTGTTCGACGGCGGCCCGGTGATGCGCATCGAGGGCAACTACCTCGACTTCGCGCGCTACGAGACCTCCTTACTCGGCTTCCTCTCGCACGCCAGCGGGGTCGCCACCGCCGCACTCGACGTGCGCCGGGCCGCCCCCGAGTCGTCGGTGCTCTCCTTCGGCGCGCGCCACGTCCACCCCTCCATCGCTGGCATGGTCGAACGCTCGGCACTGCTGGCGGGACTCGACGGCTTCTCCCACGTCGCGGCCGGAGACGTGCTCGGCCGGGAGGCCGGCGGCACGATGCCCCACGCGCTGGTGATCTGTTTCGGTCGTGGAAACCAGGAGGACGCGTGGGAAGCCTTCGACGAGGCGGTGCCCGAGGACGTGCCGCGCGTCGCACTGTGTGACACCTACAGCGACGAGAAGGACGAGGCGCTCCGGGCGGCCCGGACGCTCGGCGACCGCCTCGACAGCATCCGACTGGACACGACCAGTTCCCGCAGGGGCGACTTCCGGCACATCCTCAGGGAGACGCGCTGGGAACTGGACGTGAACGGCTTCGAGGACGTGGACCTGTTCGTCTCCGGCGGTCTCGGCCCGGCGGACCTCCGGCACCTCCGCGAGTACGCCGACGGCTTCGGTGTCGGCGGCTACGTCTCGAACGCCGATCCGGTCGACTTCGCGCTGGACATCGTCGAGATCGAGGGCGAACCGGCCGCGAAACGCGGGAAACTCTCGGGCGCGAAGGAGGTCTACCGAACCGCCGACGGCGGCCACCACGTCGGCCTGCGCGGGAAAGCAGGCCCCGAGGACGGCGAGGCCCTGCTCCAGCCAGTGCTCCGTGACGGCGACCTCGTCGTCGACTTCGACCTGTCGCTGGACGCCGGCATCGACCGGGCCGGCGAGGACGCGGCACGAACCGGCTACGGCGACGAGTTCGAGGCGTAGTCTGCGACCCGACTGCCGAGTCGGCGGCGGTCTCAGTACCGAGTCGGCGGCGGTCTCAGCAGGCACACCCGGTCGACCCGGGTGATCGCTCGAACGTCATCGCGTCGCCGCACTCGGGGCAGTCCGGCGTCGCCTCGCCGTCGACCTCGAAGTCCGGAACGCGCTCCGCGCAGTCGTGACACCAGTAGGCCCCCGTCGACTCCTGTGTCCCCGTGCCCCGGTCGGTGGACTGCGTCGAGGCCGCCAGCGTCTCCTTCACCGTGCTGAACAGTCCCATGTGACTATCTGCCGTGTTTTCGGTCATAAAACCCCGGACGGTCGTCCGTGCCGCACGCACGAGCGTCGACCCCGGCGGTCCAGTGAGAACAGGCGGCTACGTCACGTCGTCGGCCAGCGCGTCCAGTGCCCGCCGGAGTTCTCCCCGGCGTTTCCACGCCGCGATCCGGTCGGTGACGACAGCGAGTGGAAGGCCGAGACTCACCGCCGACCGCGCGGTGACGACCGAGCCGTCGTCTTTCGGTGCGACAGAGAGCCACGTCTCCATCGCGTCGAAGGGGCCGCCCGCGCCGGCCTGTTCGTAGTACCAGCCGTCCTCGCGTGACTCGAAGTGGAGCGTGAGTTCCAGCCCTCGCGCACCGGCGGTGACGAGCGTCCCGTGCTCGGTGTCGGTCGTCTCCCGGACCGTGAAACTCCCCTCGTACTCGACCACGGCGGTCGGCGTGAGCGCCCGGCGGACTGCTGTCGGCGTCGCCGGGACGAACCGCTCGACCGTCACCTCGCGCATACCGGGCGGTGGGTGGCCGGGGTCAAAAAGCCGGAGCCTCCCGGCGTCACAACAGCAGAGGGACCGCCAGCAGAATCGTCACCAGTGTCAGGAGGAGCGTGACGTAGAAGAGCTGTTTGAGCCGTGCTTCGGGAGGCAGTTCGCTCCTGATCTCCGGGCGGGCGCGCCGGACGAGTCGGTGGTACGCGAGCGCAGTCGTGCCGACACAGACGACGCCGGAGACGACGAGACTCTCCCGCAGGGGGACGCCGAGTGCGCCGAGGTAGATCGGCCCGAAGGAGAAACAGACGAGAAACGCCGAGGCTCCGACGACGAGGAAGGGGACCGGATCGACCGCCGTGCCCTGGTCGTTGCGCAACTGCACACCGGAGCGTGGGACCGGATCACAAAGAAGCTAAGTGCCGGCGCGGGGCATCGCCGGTATGGCCGACTCACAGGGCGACCCGCGCGTGCTGTTCGTGATGAACCTCGTGTTGTCGTCGGTGTTCGCCGGGGTGGTGATCTGGGGGCTGTCGTTCATCGACGTGGTCGCGTTCTCGTGGGTTCGGGTCGTCGGCCTCGCGCTTCTCCTGATGGCGATCACCTACGTCGTGACGCGGTGACAGGTGTCGGCCGGGGAGCGCGAGACGCTCGCACGCGGCCAGCGTCCCACACAGTTTTAAACGGTCGCACGCCGCCGGTTCGAGTATGGCCATCGAAGATCGCGGCGAAGCGTACCTCGTCACCCACGCACTCGCCAAGCACACGCTGACGAAGATTCGGGACGTGAACACCGCGCAGGTCGCCTTCCGGAAGGGCCTCGTCAAACTCGGCCGGATCGCGGGCTACGAGATCATCGACGGCGCGATGGAGACCGAGTACGTCTCGGTCGAGACGCCCCTCGCCGAGACGACCGGCGAGCAGGTCCGCGGACTGGACGACGTGGTCATCATCAACGTCCTCCGGGCCGCCACGCCGTTCGTCGAGGGTCTCCTGAAGGCGTTCCCGCGGGCGAAGCAGGGCGTCATCTCGGCCGGCCGCGACGAGGAAGCCGGGATGAACGACGACGGCGAGTTCCCGATCACCATCGACTACGTGAAACTGCCGGAGATCACCGAGGACGACACCGTGATCGTCGCCGACCCGATGCTGGCGACCGGGTCGACGATGTGTACCGTCCTCGACCACGTGACCGACGAACAACCCGACCCGGAAGACCTGTTCGTGCTCTCGGCCGTCTCCGCGCCCGACGGCCTCCTGCGCGTCGGCGAGCAGTTCCCGCAGGCCGACCTGCTGACGGTCGCCATCGACGACCACCTCGACGACGACGGCTTCATCGTCCCCGGTCTCGGCGACGCGGGTGACCGCGCCTTCCGGACGAAGTGAGCCGTGCCGACGACCGCGACTGGTGGCCGCGCTACCCGGACGACGGTCGTCTGACGCGGCACAAACGACTTTACACCCCCGCACGTCACGTGTCCACATGAACTGCCGGAGGCACCCGTGAGCGACGACGACCCCTGTGACGCCTGCGGGAGCGCGACCACCGACGCGCTCTCGCGGACGGTTCGCCTGACGGTGGATCGCTCACAGATCGACGCCCAGCGACTCTGCCCGGAGTGTTTCGCCGACTGGATCGACCGCTACCAGGCCGAGATGCAACCCGATCGCAGTCCCGTCGACCCCGACTCCGAGATCATCGTGGACTGACGCTCGCCTGTTCGTGGGCGACCGACGTCGGTCGTCGAACCCCTTCCCTTCGACTCGAAAACTACCTCCAGTGAGCGACCTCGCCGGTCGTCGCGGTCGTGGCGAAACAGCCCGCAGTGGGACTCTAGAGTGCTCTATAGTGGTCACCAACAGAAACGCCACCGTTTCGGCTGGAGGTATGCTGTCGGCAGTCGATACGTACTCGGTCGGTATTCTGCCGGAACGTTCACGCAGAACTGCCGAAATCGCCGGACAGAGGGGCGGGAGCGACCGAAACACGGTTCCACCGAGATTTAAGACGGTGGGAGTGGACAACTCGAATATGAGTGAACGCTCGTATCTCGAAGCAGGGAGTGACGTGAGCGAGGACGAGGTCGTCCGGATCGGACTGAACGGCTTCGGTCGCATCGGGCGGAACGTCTTCCGCGCGGTACTGGAGACCCCGAACGTCGCGCTCGTCGGCATCAACGACGTGATGGACGACGACGACATGGCCTACCTCGCCAAGTACGACTCGGTGATGGGCCGGTTCGACGGCGTCGAACTCGAAGACGGCCACCTGACGGTCGGCGGGACCTCGGTCCCGCTGTACAACGAGCAGTCGCCCGCAGAACTGCCGTGGGACGAACTCGACGTGGACGTGGCACTGGAGTGTACCGGCATCTTCCGCACCTACGACGAGGCCAGCGCACACCTCGACGGCGGCGCGGACAAGGTCATCATCTCCGCCCCGCCGAAAGGCGAGAAGGAGGTCAAACAGATCGTCTACGGCGTCAACAACGAGGACTACGAGGGCGAGGACGTGGTGTCGAACGCCTCCTGTACGACCAACAGCGTGACGCCGGTCGTGAAAGTGCTCGACGAGGAGTTCGGCATCGACTCCGGCCTGCTGACGACGGTCCACTCGTACACCGGGTCGCAGGCACTCATCGACGGCCCGGCCTCGAAGACCCGACGCGGGCGCGCGGCCGCCGAGAACATCGTCCCGACCAGCACCGGCGCGGCCGTCGCCGCGACCGAGGTCCTGCCGCAACTGCAGGGCAAACTCGACGGGATGGCGATCCGCGTCCCGACCGTCAACGGCTCCGTCACCGACCTGACGGTCGACCTCGAGGAGGACGTGACCGTCGAGGAGATCAACGAGGCGTTCCGCGACGCCGCGAACGACGGCCCCCTGGCCGGCGTGCTGGGCTACACCGACGACGAGATCGTCTCGCGTGACATCCTCGGCCTGCCCTTCTCCAGTTACGTCGACCTGCAGTCCACGATGAGCCTCGAAGACGGCCTCGTGAAGATTCTGACGTGGTACGACAACGAGTACGGCTTCTCGAACCGGATGCTCGACATGGCCGAGTTCGTCTCCGCGTAAGCCGGTCACACTCGCGCCGTTTTTTGCGCCGGTCGTCCCCCTGTCATCGAGAGCGACCGCCGCGGTCGTGACGTCGGGGTGTGAAACCTCCACACGGAGGCGGGAGAGCCGGTGTGCTTCGAAGTACTTATTGGAGCGGCGGGCCGAACCTCCGGCAACTAACCATGTCAGACAAGCCTGCCTCGATGTACCGGGAGATCACGAACCCCGCGTACACCCGACGCGAGTACATCACCGGCATCCCCGGTTCGAAGATCGCCCAGCACAACATGGGGAACCTCCAGACGGGTCCCGACGACTACCCGGTGCACATCAGCCTCGTGGTCGAAGAGGAGTGTCAGCTTCGACACGGCTCGCTCGAGTCCTCGCGGCTGTCGGCCAACCGCCGCCTGCTGAAGCACGTGGGCCAGGAGAACTACAAGATGGTCCTGCGGAAGTTCCCGCACCACGTCATCCGGGAGAACAAGCAGGCGACCGGCGCGGGTGCAGACCGTGTCTCCGACGGGATGCGACAGTCCTTCGGGAAGGTCGTCGGCACCGCCGCCCGCGTCCAGCGCGGCGAGACCATCTTCACCGCCTACTGCAACCCCGAGGACGCCGACACCGTGAAGGACGCGCTCCGCCGGGCCTACAACAAGATCTCGCCGCCGTGCCGCATCGTCGTCGAGAAGGGCGAAGACCTGCTGATCGCGTAAGCCGGTCGTTCTCCCCGTTTTGCCGTACTCGTGAGCGGTTGGTCCGTCGTGTCGGACCCGGGGCGCTCGTCGCGCCTCGTCTGTGACCGAACTCAGGGAGTCACACGCCCGACCGACAGCCACTCGATCCCGTCGTCGACCAGCGCGAACACCATCTGCTTTCTGACGCCGCCGGCCAGTCGCACGTCCAGCGCCAGTTCACGCGGGTCGAACCGGTGGCTCGCCGGCAGCACGCGCACCAGATGCTCCGAGTGTGAGAGGTTCGAAACCGACTCGACCTCGGCGTAGGTCCGGAAGTCCGCCCCGAACTTGTAGCCGGTCTTCGGCACGAGTCCGTCCCCGCGAAGCCGGCGGTACACCCGCAGTCGGCGGTCGAACCGCTCGCCTTCGACGGCCCGCCCCCGAGCCAGAATGGCCGCGTAGTCGTCCTGCGGCCCCTCGCTGGTGTCGTCCCGTGGCTTCTCGCTGGTGTCGCCACTCTCGGCCACGGACAGCCTCAGTACCTCGTCGGCGACCAGCGAGGCGGCCTCGACCAGCGAGAGTTGGATCGCGGCCGGTTCGTCCGTCTCGCGGCCGGCCAGCGGTTGCCCGTAGAAGCCGTGTTCGTACAGGTCGGCCGGCGCGTCCCAGACCAGTACGCGGTCGTCGACCAGCAGACCGTCGAGACTCGCGGGCGGGTCGTAGTCGGTGCCGCCCGGCAGGTCCGGCGTCGTCGCGTCGAGGTAGGTGAGTTCACTCTCCTCGTCGACCACCGCGAGGACGTAGCCCGCCAGCGCCTCGGCCGCGACCGACTCGCGTTCACCGACGACGCGGACCCGGTGTTCGACCACGCCGTCGTCCGCGGTCTTCCCGCGCGGGTAGACCACGAAGTCGGCGTCGGGGTCGGCGGGACCGGGCCACTCGTTGTCGGCCGGCGAGAGGTAGAAGCCGCGTTCACGGAGGTCGGCGTAGACGAGAAACCGGAGGCCGAACCGGTCGCGGGCGCGCGTCGAGGCGACGAAGAAGTCGCGGAAGTCCAGCCCGTCGACCGAATCGAGGTCCCCGCGAAATAGGAGGTGCGCCGCCTCGACACGGGAGAGTTCGATCTCGTTGCCCGACAGCGGTCTGCCGTACCCCCGCGAGTCGTGGAACTGCTGGCGGGCGTTGCCGCCGAGTCGAACCACGCCGTTCTCCAGATGGCCGTCCATGCCTCACCGACGCGCGCCGGCGGGCATAGGGGCTACGGTCCGGAGAGCCCCGAGACGCCCGGTCCGTTGTCGTCGTCTTCGTCCGCGCGGTCAGCCTCCGGCCGGTCACGCCCGTCTTCGGCCCCGTCCGTCGGGTCGTCGCCGCCGCTCTCGGCCCGTTCGTCGTATCGCTCGCAGGTGCCGTCGAGACAGCGCCGGCCACTGGCCGTCTCGAACACCGGGAGGCCGCAGGCACAGGTCCCGACGATCACGCCCGCCGGGAGCGAGAACGCGGTGTCGCAGTCGGGGTACGCCTCACACCCGGCCAGCAGGGTCCGGGTGCGCTTGATGCGGAGGTCGCTCCCACAGTCCGGACAGTCCCACTCGCGGTCGAACGTCTCCCGGACGTGGTCGTCCAGCGAGTCGCAGGCGTAGTCGAGACAGACGTCGAAGACGCGGCCGCGTTCGACGCGGAGGCGGGGGAGGCCACAGTCGCGACAGCGCCGGTCGGTGACGGTCGCGCCCGGCGGGAGCGGGAAGTCGTCCTCGCAGTCGAGACAGGTGACCGACCCGTCTGCCCGGATCAGCGCGCCGCCGCAGTCCGGACACTCCCCGACCGGGACGCCCGCCCGTGTCGCCGGGAACTGCCCGGTGCCGGAGACGCGGTGGGAGACGACCCGGAGTCGCTGGTCGCCGTCGCGGGCCGTGATCCGGAAGCCGTCCGCGTCGGTCGTCACGGACAGGTCGGTCGGTCGCGTCAACCACGCCGCAGGCTGGTAGCCGTCGGCGTCGTGGACCAGCACGGTGTCGTCGGGTTTGACGACCGTGACCACGTGGCCCCGGTTGCTGTACTCCCGGCGACCCGTGAAGGTCGCCGTACACTCGCCGGCGAAGATGCGGATGTCGTCGCTCACCTGCGACGGTGGTCCCGGTCTCGGGTTTCAACGCTCGTGCGAAGCTACTTGGCCGGTGGCGCTCACGGAGAGCTATGGACGCGGTCTGTTTCGACATGGACGGGGTGATCGTCAACTCCGAGGAGTTCTGGCTGGCGTACGAGGAGGACACCATCTTCCCCCGGTCGCTCTCGGGCGAGTACCCACACACCGACGAGGTGACGGGGATGAACTACCGCGAGATATACGACTACCTCGCCGAGAACTACGCGGTGACGGTCTCCCGCGCCGAGTTCGAGGGTATCTACGAAGACGCCGCGAGCGACCTGTACGGCGAGCGCGTCGAACTGATAGACGGCTTCCTCGACGTGCTCGACGCGCTCCGGGAGCGAGAGGTGGCACTCGCCATCGTCTCCTCGTCGCCACAGGACTGGATCGGTATCGTCCGCGACCGGTTCGGACTCGATCCACTCGACGCGGTCGTCAGCGCCGACGACATCGACGCGCCCGGCAAACCCGAACCGCACATCTACGAACACGCGGCCGACCGCCTCGGCCACGCACCGGCCGACTGCGTGGCCGTCGAGGACTCGGTGAACGGGACCGAGTCGGCCGACAGGGCGGGGATGACGGTCGTCGGCTACCGCGACGGACCGAACGCCGACACCGATCTGCCGGCCGCCGACCACGTCGCCGACGGCCCCGACGAACTGCGGCGACTGTTGCTCGACCGCTAGAGTCGCTTGTAGATCGTCACGCCGACCGCGACGGCCGCGACACCGACACCGATCATCGTCGGCAGGTCGCCGCTGGAGCCACCGAACGACCAGCCGTAGAGGGCCGCACCGACGAGTGCGACCACGAAGACGACTGCGCCGACGAGTTGGAGGGTCGGCGAGTCGCTCCGACCGGCACCCGGCACGCTACGCTCCCTCCGGAGCGACCACGAGTGTTTCTTTCGGTCGTTTCACACCTTGGAGTTCGATCATCAGTGTAATAAGTTATGTGGCGGCGTGACCCGGCCGCCGTGGGTCTCTGGCTGTCTACTCCGACTGTGCCGACCGTGTCGGCTCGGCGTGGTTACGCGCAGATACAACAGCCACAGCCACAGCCGCCGCCACAGCCGATGATACAACAGCCACAGCCACAACCGATCTCCGTCCCGAGGCAGATACTACAGCCACAGCCACAGTCGGAACAACAGCTGAGTCCACAACAGCCACACTCACAGCTGGTCCCTTCGGTCGTCACCGACTGGGTGGACGTGTCGGAGGTCGCGGTCGGCGACTCGACGTACCGCGACCAGTGGGGCACACTGGAGATGCCCAGCGTGTTCGTCACGGGCGTCGTCTCGCCGTCGACGGCGTCGACGAACTCGGGGGCGACCGCCGCCAGGCGGTTCGCCAGCGAACCGTAGAGGTCGGCCATCTTCGTGTCCTTCGCGCCGGCGTAGTAGTCGCCGAGTGCCTGCATCCCGACGACGTAGGCGTCCATGTGTTCGGCGAGGTCCGCCTCGTAGTCCGTCTCCAGTTGGAGGAAGTCGACCGTCTTCTCCGGCACGTCGTGGTGGATCTTCCCCGAGAGTGTCTCCTCGACGGCCGACTCGCCGTCGATCACCATCGGCCCACGACCGAAGTTGAGACTCAGCCCGAAGCGATCGCGGTCGTCGACGAGCCCGTAGCGGTCCATCCGACCGGTCGTCGTCTCCGTGTCGCCACTCACTTCGATGGCCTGCTGGAGGGCGTCGTTCGAGTGCTCCGGCGTCACGTCGAGGGTCGCCGTGCTGATCTGGTGTGCGCCGGTCGTCTCGATCTTCCCGCTGTCGGCCGGCTCCATCTTCGCGGGCTGTTTCTTCTGGCTCTGAACCATCGGATCTTTGTCCTTCGTGAACGTCCGGTCGCGGACGAGACTCGCGTCCTCGGTGACGCTGGCGGTGAAGCCGCCGTCACCGTCCGGCGTGATGCGCGCGACGCGGGTGGTCAGTCCGTTCGGGGGGCGTGCTTTGAGCTGTTTGCCCTTCTTCTCGGGCGGACTCGTCAGGTCGAGGAGCGGCGAGGCGACCGACAGGGCGGTCGCGGACATCCCACTGGAGAAGGTCCGCCGCGAGAGGAGACCCCCGTCGTCCGCGTGATCGTGATCGTGGTCGTGGTCTCCACCGCAGTCGCTCCCCTGGGTCTTGTACTCGGCGTACTCGCGGACGAGTCCCGCGAGGGTTCGCGTGCCGACCAGCTTTCGGAGCTTCGGAAGCGCCCGCGCACCCTTCCGCACCGTGTCGTCTTCGACCAGATAGAAGTCGTGGTCGGGGTCGTCGTAGAACTGCCCGAGGAGTCGGTCCGCCTCCGGGTCGCTCAGCGCGACCAACGAGAGGTCGTCTGCCGCCTCCCGGAGCTGAAACGCGAGTCGGTTGCAGATCTGACACTTCGCGTCGTAGAGGAGCGTCGGCGTCGTCTGTCGAGTCGTTGCAGGCGTCGACTGCTGTCTGGTACTGCTTGCCATAGTTCGTGCCCGGAGAACAATTAGTAGGAAGAATCGTAATATTATCGTCTGAGCATTAGATTGTATCGTGGGGTGGGCGGTCACGCCGTGACGCGGGGGTTCACATCGTGACATCGCTACCCAAAGTTTTATTCTTTGAAACGTTGATATGGGTTCTAAGAGAGTGAATACAATGGGCGACCTCACCACAGACGCACTGGATGCAGTCGTCACAGAGCGCGCCCGGTGTCTCCGGTCGCTGGTAGAGACTCCCCGGACGAAGCGGGACCTCGTCGACCTCCTCGGCTGTTCGAAGTCGACGGTCACGCGGGCACTCCGTGATCTCGGCGACGCTGGTCTCGTCGAACGCCGAGACGGGCAGTGGACGGCGACGCGGTTCGGTCGGTGTGTCGCCGGAACCAGACGCGCGTATCTCGATCGACTGTCGACGCTCTCGGACGCCGAGTCGTTGCTCGACGACGTTCCCGCCGACTGCCCGCTGGACTGTCGTGTCATCGACGAGGCCGACGTGTTCCTGGCCGACAGTTCGGTTCCGGACGCCGTCGTCCGGGAGTTCCTCGATCGGGTGGAGCCCAGCACCGACCTCCGGATCGCGACCCCGACGCTCCTCACCGGCTTCGCGCGTGAGTGTTACGAGCGACTGACGGCGACCGACGACTACGCGCTGGAACTCGTCGCCCCCGGATCGACGCTGGATCGTGTCGCCGGTGTCTACCCGGAGGTAGACGAACTGTTCACAGGAGACGACGCGATCGAGGTCTACCGTGGTGAAGTTCCGTTCTCCTTCGGCGTCTGGCTGGGGGACGACCACGTCGGCGTGTTGGTGTTCGCCGACCGGGGTATCTCCGGGATCGTCGTCAACGACAGCGAGTCGGCGACCGAGTGGGCCGAACGACAGTACGACCGGGCACGCTCGACCGCGACACCGCTCACGCCACCACCGATCGAGTGATCGCCGTCCGGACGCGGCCGGCCGCCACCGCGAGCGCTCGCCTCACTCCACCACGACCGACCGCGAGTCCCGCACCGGCAGGAGCGGCAGTTCGGGGAACGCGACCGAGACGGTGAACTCCATCTCGTCGCTCGTCCCGCCGAAGACACCGACCGGAATCGTCGTCTCGTCCGACAGGTAGCAGGTCTTCGTCGTCATCTCCACGTCGTTGACGGTCACCCTGATCCCGGCGCGGACGCCGCCGCCCCGGTTCCGGATCGTCACCTCCCGCATCTCGTTCTCGCCGGTCGCCACGCTGTCGGGGAAGGCACCCCACTCGATCTCGATCCGGGGGAGGCTCTCGGCCGACTCGACGACGCGTTCGGCGACACCCTCCGTCAGGCCGGCCCGCGTGAGTTCGGCGGTCCCGGCGTCCAGCACGTCGGCCGGACTGCGCAGGCCGCCGGTGGCGAGCGTTCCTGCGCGCCCCGAACCGATCCCGTCGATGGCCGTCAACCCGACCGCGTCGCGGCTGACGCCGTGTTCGACCCGGGCTTCGACGCGCGCGGCGAGGTTCGCGGCGTCTGGGCCGGAAAAGCGGTCCAGGAACTCCCGGAGCGCCGCGAGGAGTCGAAGCGCGTTCTGCCGGATCACCCACGCGTCGCTCCGCAGATCGGCCGGGGTAGAGCCGGTCATCGCCGCCCGGAGGATGGCGAGCACCTTCCGGGGCCCGTCTTCGAGGTCGGTGTCGGTGCCGACGAGCATCGAGTCGACCGCGTCCGCCTCGTTCGACCGGGCCGACACCGACCGGAACTCGACGGCCCCGGCGACCGCCTCCAGCACCGCGTCGGTCGTGATCCGGTCGCGCTCACAGAGGTCGGCGAAGCGCCGGGCGGTGTCCAGTCGGAGGTAGTACTTCGAGGCGAGTCGGCCCAGCGTGGTCGCCTCGATCCGGAGGTCCTCGCCGGTCTCGACGAACCCGCCGTCGACGAGCGATTCGAGCGTGTCCCGCACGCGCTCCCGCAGGTTCTCGTAGCCGTACTCCTCCGGCTTCGATCTGGCCCGGACCGCGTAGAAGGTGGTGTCGAGCCACGACATGACGTCGTCCAGATCGCGGATGGTGCCCATCGCGATCTCGGCGTTCAGGTGCGAGTCGAGGTCGGCCGCGAGTCGTGACTCGATCTCTTTGCCCTCCCGCAGGAGACGCCGGTACTTGTCGGCCTCCGACCGGTCGCAGATCACCCAGCCGTAGCCCACGTCGTCGTAGCCCGGTCGCCCGGCCCGGCCGAGCATCTGGAGCACGTCCAGCGGGGAGATGTCGGTCTCGCCGTCGAGCGGGTCGTGGTACTTCGTGTCCCGGATGACGACACAGCGCGCCGGGAGGTTCACGCCCCACGCGAGCGTCGAAGTCGAGAAGAGGATCGAGATCTTCCCCTCTTTGAACCACTGCTCGACCTTGTCGCGGTCACCCTTCGACAGGCCGGCGTGGTGGAAGGCGACCCCGTCGAGTACCGACTTCCGAAGGGTGTCGTTCGAGAGCTCTTTCGCGTCGGTGTGGAAGTCGTAGTCGCCGCGTGCGCCGATCGGGACGTCGCGTTCTGCCAACTCGTCGCGGGTCTTCTTCGCGGCCTGCACCGTATCCTGTCGGGACGAGACGAACACGAGCGCCTGCCCCTCCTCGCGGACGTGCGGTTCGGCCGTGTCCAGCGCCCGGTAGAGCCGGCGGTACTTGTCGGCGAAGGAGTTGTCGCCGTGGGTGTAGGTCTTCACCCCGGCGTGCAGGTCCACGGGGCGGTAGTCGTCGCCGAAGGCGAAGGTCGACTCCGGGGGTGCGTCCAGCCACTCCGCGACGTCGCCGATGTTCGGCATCGTCGCCGAGAGCGCGACGACGCGCGGGGCACAGAGCCGCCGCAGGCGGGAGACGGTCACTTCGAGGACGCCACCGCGTTCGTCCGAGTCCAGCAGGTGGACCTCGTCGATGACACAGCAGTCGACGTCGGTGATAAACTGGTAGCGCGGCGAGTCGTGTTTCCGGGTGGCGGAGTCGGCCTTCTCCGGCGTCATCACGAGGATGTCCGCACGCTCCGCCCGGCGGGGGTTCAGGTCGCGTTCGCCGGTGACGACGTACACCGAGTAGCCGAGCGACTCGAAGCGTTCCCACTCGGCCTCCTTCTCGTTGGTCAGCGCGCGCATCGGCGCGACGAAGAGCGCGGTGCCGCCGTCCCGCAGGGTCTTGCAGATGGCGAGTTCCGCGAGGGCCGTCTTCCCGCTGGCGGTCGGCGCGCTGGCGACCACGTTCTCGTCGGTCTCGAGGATGGCCGGCAGCGCCTCGCGTTGCATCCGGTTGAACTCCTCGAACCCGAAGGCGTCGGCGAACTCCGGCACGGCTTCGGCGACTCTCATCGGGGGACCACCACGCCGTGTTGCATCTGTCGGAAGCCGGCACCGCGTCGGCAAAGGCGTTTCCTTCCCGGTGCGTGGCGGGCGGTAGCGACACGGGACCGAGCGAGCGCGACAGCGGCCACCGGCGCACCGCGACCGCACGACCCCGGTCGATTTATCCGGCACTCGCCCCTACCACTGTTCGTGAGTACGACGACCGAGTCCGACCTCGTTTCCCTCTCGGCGGACTACCTCGGTGCGGTCAGACGCGGCCAGCCGACCGAGGAACACCGCACCCGACTCGCCGGGACGAGTTTCACCGACCTCCGGCAGGGCCTGCCGGACGACGACCACCGACTCGCCTTCTGGCTGAACGTCTACAACGCCGCCGTGCAGGACGTGTTGACCGACGACCCCGGCCGGTTCAGTCGCTGGCAGTTCTTCCGCAAGCCACTGCTGGTCGTCGCCAACCGAGAACTGTCGCCGGACGACATCGAACACGGCATCCTCCGGCGGTCGCAGACCGCGTGGGGACTCGGCTACGTCCCGAACCCACTGCCCTCCGGCTTCGAGCGCGGCCTCCGCGTCGAGTCGGTCGACCCCCGGATCCACTTCGCGCTGAACTGCGGGGCCAGCAGTTGCCCGGCCATCGAGGCGTACTCGGCCGAGACCATCGACGCGGAACTCGACCTGGCCGCCGAGACGTATCTGGCGAGCGAGGTGGCGTACGATCCGGACCGGAACGTCGCTCGCGTCCCACGACTCTGTCGCTGGTATCGCGGCGACTTCGGCGGTCCCGAGGGCGTCCGCCGCATGCTCCGGCGCTACGACGTGATCCCGGCGGAGGCCGACCCGAAACTGACCTACGCCGAGTACGACTGGGACCTCTCGCTCGGCAACTACCGGTAACCGCCGACCCGCCGTGTCTGACGGATAGCTTTTCCCTCCACGGACCCACCTCTCGGTGTGTCAGACTTCGCCGACGCCGACGCCAGTTCGCCCGACGACTACGCCTTTCGGCGCTACCTGACGGCGAAGACGACCGTCGACGACCGGGCGCTCCACGGCCCGACCGAGGCGCGCCTCGAAACCGAACTGGCCGACCTGTCGGCGGCGCGGGACCGCGAGACGCCGGTTCGGGTGCTGGAGGTCGGTGCCGGCGTCGGGACGACGCTCCCCCGACTGCTGGCGCGCGACCGCCTGCCGGGGCGGGTTCACTACACGCTGCTGGACCGCGAGGCCGGGAACGTCGAGCACGCCCGCGAGCGTCTGCGGGCGTGGGGTGATCGGGCCGACACGCCGGTCGACCGCGCCGAACCGGACGACCCGGCCGACGACCTGCGACTCTCACACGACGACGGCATCGTGACGGTTCGGTTCGAGACGGCCGACGCCTTCCGGTTCGTCGCCGACCGCGCTGTCGACGACCCGGCGTACGACCTCCTGCTCGCACAGGCGTTTCTCGACCTGATCGACCTCGACGACGACCTGCCGCGCCTCCTCTCTGTCGTCGCCGACGGCGGACTGATCTACGCGCCGATCACCTTCGACGGCGAGACGGTGTTCGAGCCGACCCCCGCCGGCCTGCGGGACGAGGCGGTGCTCGACCTGTACCACGCGACGATGGACGCGCCGGACCGGCCGGGGTCGAGTACGACCGGCCGCGAGTTGCTGACCGCACTTCCCGCGTGTGGCTGTGCGATCCTCTCGGCCGGTGCCTCCGACTGGCTCGTCTACCCGCAGGGCGGCGACCGCCCGGAGGCGGTCGCCGAGGGTGACGACGCGAGTACCGACAAACGGTCGGCCGACGCGACCGCCGACCAACCACCGCAGGACGCGACCGAACTCGAACAGGGCGGCGACGAGCGACGCGAGGAGCCGCCCGTCCCGGGCGTGACGGCGACGGAGATCCCCGAGGTCGAAACACAGCGACCCCCGACCGACGAGAGCCACTATCACGCCGACGAGGCGTACTTCTGCCACCACATCGTGAACACGGTCGAGTCGGCGGTCGCCGAGGTGCTGGCCGGCGAGACGAGCGTCGATCCGACGAGCGCCGACCTCACCCGCGAAGACCTCCGGACGTGGGCCGAGACGCGCCACCGACAGATCGACGCCGGCGACCTGCTCTACCTCGCGCACAACCTCGATCTACTGGCGCGCGTCCGGCGGTAACTCGGCTCACGCTTCGTCGGCCGACAGGCGACCCGAGACGTACAGCCAGTCCCGAGCGAAGCCGACGAGCAGTGGCACACCGACGAGCAGGGCACCCAGTCCGGCGACCGCGGGCGAGACGACCGGCGTCAGCGCGACCGCGACGAAGCCCATCTGCGCGCCGGCCAGCAGCCGGCGACTCGACTTCGGCGGGAGGTCGTGGACCACGAGTTCCCGGTGCTCGCGCAGGCGAATCCCGCCGACGAACAGGTAGCGCGCCACCCCGATCGCGAGATACCACGCCGGTATCTGCCCGGCGACACACCCGACGAGTGGCGCGACCAGCAGACCGAGGGCGTCGAACTCCACGTCCAGCGTCTCGCCCAGCACCGTCACCCGGTCCCGAGCGCGAGCGACCGCGCCGTCGATGGCGTCCAGCAGGGCCGACAGCCCGTAGCCCAGCGCCGGGAGCCACGCCAATTCGGTCCCGATCCACGGCACCGCGAGAAATCCCGCGACCCAGGCGAGCAGGACGCCCCGCGTCAGCGTGACGAGGTTCCCCGCGCCGAGCGTCGGCAGGAGTCGGTCGGCGTCGTGCCGACGATTCGTGTCGAGGTGTCGCTGGAGGAGAAACAGTTCCGCACCGAGGACGATTCCCGCGACCGCGAGCCATCGGGTGGCAGTCTCGGGGATCACCCACCAGAGGAGGCCGTAGCCAGCGAGCGTCAGGGTCACTGCGACGACAGCGTGGAGGGTCGCCCGGCGTCTGAGTGTCGCCAGCGCCGAGGCTCGTTCGTGGCGGTCGCCGTCGCGGCGCAGGCCGTCGAACCGACTCACGATGGGAGACAGGGCACGGATCGGCTTAGTTCTACTCGATGGACGACAGATCGAGCGACGGCGATCACCGGGAAGTGAGACGAGTCAGAGCAGCCCGCGCACCGCACCGGCCGCGAGGATCGGCAGACCGAGCGCGCTGGCGACCGTCAGCACGAACAGTTGCCCGGTCGTCGGCCACGTCAGAAGCGCGCCCTGCCACGCCAGCCAGCCGGCGAAGCAGACCAGCACGAACAGTCCGAACGAGAAACCGTTGACGACCGCCCGCCGGAGCGAGTGCGAGACGAGGCCGACGAGCGCACCGCCGAGGATCAGCCCGCCCCAGTGGACCGCGCTGACGGCGACACCCACGAGGACTGCGACGAGCAGTGCCGGCTCTGCGTACCGACCCCGACGGACCGGCGCGAGTGCGGCGTCGATCCGAGCGCGCCCCGCGAGGTGGTCGGTGTCGTCGGTCGCGTCGGTCGGATCGCTGTCGGTGTCGTCCGGCGCGGTAGCGACGCTCATCCGGCACCCTCCTCGCCCGCATCGGTGAACACCAGATCCGGTTCGCCGGCGGGGGCGGTCATCGACAGTCGCTTGTAGTCGCCGTCGGCCCACATACCGAGTTGGTCGTGGTAGTGGTCCGACCAAAAGACTCCCGACTGGCCGCCGGGGACGACGCCGCCGGAGGCCGACTCGTTGCCGAACGCGACGACCATCCGCCAGCTACTCCCGGCCTGCCGGCCCTCGGCGTACCGGAAGTTGAAGACGGTGAAGTCGCCGCCCGACATCCCGCGCTCCGGGAGGTTCAGGAACGACTGGTCGAACGGGTGGTCCAGATCGAGACGGTTGTAGTCGCCGTACGTCTCGTAGTCCTGCTCGGCGATGCGGTCTGCGGTGCGGTTCATCGCGCGGGCCGCGATGTCGGCTCGCGTCTCGCGTTCCCGTGTTCGCCGGTCGTCGAACCACTCGCTGTCGGCCGGGAGCGTCTGGAGGACGTGGTGCTTGGGGTAGTAGCTCTCGTCCAGTCCGTTCGGGCGGAACTCGTCGCCGAACGTCTGGTTGCGGAAGGATTCGAGCCAGAGGCGGTAGACGAGCGCCCCCTCCGAGTCGGCGGCCATCCGGCGGTCCCAGTCGGCGACCGTGTCTGCGTGGTTCCGGGCCTCGGGACGCATCTCGGCGCGTGCCCGCTCGCTGGTCGCGTACGGGACGAACCGGTCGGCGTCGGCGGTGCGGGTGTCGCGCTGGAGGTCCTTCACGAACTGGGGGTCCATCGGCTCGTCGCTCTCCGCGCGGGCGTCGAGTCGCTCGTAGATTCGCTGGCCGCGATACGGGTCGGCGTAGGTGTCGCTGGTCCCGATGTAGAAGTCGGGATCGTCGATCGTTCGCTGGTTCGCGGTGGCGAGGTAGTCGGGGTTCTCGACGTGCGGGATGGACTCGAAGGGGACGAAGCCGGACCACGTCGAGGTCTCGTAGGGGCGGTAGCCGGGCCACTCGCCCTCGCCGGCGGAGCCGTCGAAGAGCTGATCGCCCCGGACGACCTCGCCCTCTGTTCGGCGGACCGGGTACTTGCCGGCGGGGTAGAACAGCGTCTCGCCGGATCGGCTGGCGAGCACGAAGTTCTGCGCGGGCACGTCCCAGATGCGGAGTGCGTCGCGGGCCTCGGCCATCGACTCGGCGCGGTTGAGGCGGAAGACGCCCAGCGACTCGTTGGTCGCCGAGAAGCCCGGCCACGCGACCGCGACCTCTCTGCCCTCGCGTTCGATGACCGGCCCGTGGACCGTCTTCCGGACTTCGACGGTCTCCTCGCGCAGGTCGCCCGCGTCGGTCTTCACCGGGATGGTCTCGGTCGTCGTCTCGAAGTCGCGAAACGCGCCCTCGTAGCGGTACTGGTCGTCGCGCGTCTCGTAGGTGTAGAGGTCGGTGAAGTCGCCGCCGACGTTGGTGACGCCCCACGCCACGTCGTCGGTCCGGCCGATGACGACCATCGGCACGCCGGGGAAGGTGACCCCCCGCGTGTGGGTGTCGGGCGCGTCGAGGTGCATCTCGTACCAGACGCCCGGGACGGTCAGCGCGAGGTGCGGGTCGTTGGCGAGGATGGGTTGGCCGGACGCGGTCTCGTCGCCGGAGATCACCCAGTTGTTCGAGCCGATGCCCGGTTCGTGGTCGTAGGCTTCGACCCAGTCGTAGAGCGCGGTGTAGTCGCCGGTCGCCGAGTCGGTCCCACCGGCCCACGGCTGGTCGGTCTGGGCTGCCGACGCGTCGCCGGCGTCCGGTTCGAAGGTCGCGTCGACGCTCGCCGGATCGAACGGCGCGGCGTCGGACTCGCCGCGGACGACCGGCGTGTCGTGGGCGAGGCGGTTCGGATACAGGTCGCTCGCCTCGGGACCGAGTCGGTCGCGGACGGTCGCCCGGCGCAGGTCGGCGAAGTTGCCCGACAGTTGCCACGCGATCTGTTTCCCGATCAGGAGCGTGTCCACCGGGGTCCACTCCTTCGGCGTGTACTCGAGCAGTTCGAACTCCGGCGGGAGTGGCTGGGTGTCGCGGTAGTGGTTCACCCCGGCGGAGAACGCCTCCACCGAGGGGCCGGCCTCGGTGTCCTCGATCGAGCGCCACGAGGCTTCGGCCGCGCCCCGGAAGTCCATCTGCCGGTGGAAGCGGTCGGAGTCGAGCGCCTGCTCGCCAAAGGCCCCGGAGAGGTTCCCGCCGATCAGGCGGCGCTGGAGGTCCATCTGGAACAGTCGGTCGCGCGCCTGGACGTAGCCGACCGCGAAGTAGAGCGCCCGGTCGTTCTCGGCGGAGACGTGCGGGACGCCGTGGGCGTCGTAGGTGACGGTCGCCTCGCCGTAGGGGTTCTCGATCTGCTGGCCCCCGCCGGGTTGGGAGACCCCGGCGTACACGTCGCCGGAGAGTGGCGCGGCCAGTCCGAGGTAGGTGGGCGCGAGCGCGGAGACGGCGACGAGGGCGAGCGCGAACCCGACGGCGAGAACGGGTTCGAGTCGGTTCCGGACCATAGATCATGCGGGACCGCGCCGGTGTTAACTGTTGTGACACCGAGAGGACCGAGACTGATACGTGGATTCTGTCGATGTCGGCGGGAACTCGGTCGAATCGGTCGCAGACGACGAGAGGTGAAAGCCCCCGGCCGCTCGACCTCCCGCGACTCGCTGTGCTCCTCAGTCAGGCGAGCCGGCTTGCCGGCTCGCCTTCCTTCCGGTGCTGACGGGCGAGCCAAGCCTCGCCCGTCTGCTCGCGAGACCTTCGGTCTCGCCCTGCTTGCGTCGTCGGGGGAGGATCGACCGGCCGGCCCCTTTCAGTCCCACCCGGAGATTTCGCGGGGACGCATGCGACTCCCGGTGGACCAGTCGCTTTCAGCGTGTGTGCCTACCTGCGACCGTCGGCGCGAGATGAACTCGCGCCAGCCCGGTCGACTGGTGCCTGTGTCGTGAGTCGGAGGTTCAGTTCAGTTCAGTTGTCGCAGTGCTCTGCGGTCGGCGCGCGCGTCTGGCGCGTGCGAGGGAGGTCGGCGCGGGCGGTGCCGAGAGCGCCGACCGAGGCTGGGGAGGACGAGGTGCGGTGCTGTCGCGGGTGCGGTCGTGGCAGAGGTGCGCTAGCAATCGTAGCGGTGCTGGTGCTGTGGCGGTCGCGGTTGCAGTTCGGTGCTGTCGCGGTTCCGCTGGTAGGTGCGCTAGATAGAGTAGCGGTCCCGGTGCTGTCGCGGTCTGCGGTGAGACCGCAGTTTACGATGCGGTAGTTGTCGCAGTCGCAGTTTTCGGTGTCGTCTCAGTCCGAGTCGCGTCCAACACCACCACGACAGTATCAGAGTAACCCGTCTTCGTGCGCCAGTAGAATCCCCTCCACCGTAGCGTCGTTCGTCGGCTGTGCTCGCGCCACGTCCAGCGCCTCGTCGACCGGCACGGTTTGCGGCGTCAGAAACTCGTTCGAGTCCAGTTCGCGCTCGGCCGGTTCCAGCCCCTCCGCGAAGACGAACCCGCGCCGGTGCCGGAGCAGGCCGGTGGAACACCAGAACTCCTGGATCAGCGAGGTCCCACTCGGCGCGAAGCCCGTCTCCTCCTGTAGTTCGCGGGCCGCCGCCGTCGTGAACGACTCGCCTCGCTCGACGATGCCGGCCGGCAGTTCCAGTTGCGTCTCCCGGATCGTCGGCCGGTACTGTTCGACGAACAGCAACTGGTCGTCCGTCCGGGCGACGACGACCACCGCAGTCGCCAGTTCGGCCCAGTAGTACTTCTTCCGGCTCCCGTCCGGCTGTTCGACCAGATCGTAGCCGCCGGTGAACCAGCCGGTCTCGTACTCCGTCTCCGACTCGATCACCGGCCACTCGGGGTCAGCGAGAGACTCGTGGCGCATTCGTCCGAACCTGCGGTCGGTGACTACTTCTGCCTGCCGGCGACCGTCGCCTGACACACCCGCTTTCCGCACTCAGCCGGCCTGTGTCACCTGCACTCGGTAGTAGTCGCCGTCCACGACCACGAGGATCGAGCCGTCGCTCCGGGCGTCCGGGTTCTGCGCCACCAGCGCGTCGAACTCGTCGAACGGCGAGTGGGAGAAGGCCTCCTTCAGTCCGAGTGCGCCCTCCTGGTACCCCTCGGACCGACCGTCGTCGCTCGCCAGCGCGCTCGTCAGGTACGGGTACCGGCGCTCGGAGTAGCCGGTCATGTTCACCGCCTGCGTCTCGTTCGGACTCGCGTCGGACGTGTCGGCCGTCGCCACCGGTTGTACAGTGAGGTAGTACGGATCGCCCGACCCGAGGTAGCTCGGCACCGCCCCCAGCGCGAGCAGGAGGACCACGATCAGACCGAGACCGAGCAGGAAGTTGCGGGTGACTCGTCGCACGACACGCGGTAGGGTCGGCGCTCGGTTAGCGGTTTCGTTGCGGGCGGAGCGAGGGTGTCACGGTCGCCGGGGCTACCGGTCGAACTCGGGGACGATGCGCACCCCGACCTCGTCGCCGTGCTCCAGTCCGGCCGGCACGTCGGCGAGTCTGAGCAGTGTCACGTCGTCGCCCGCGTCCACCACGGTCGCGTCGTGGACCTCGCCGTCGAGTGCCGCCTCCAGTCGGGCCAGTCGCGCGAGGACGACTCGGGTACTCGGCCCGTCCGCGCTCGACGCCGGTGGCGAGTCGTCGCCGGACTGGCCACCGGAGCCGTCTGCCGCGCTCGTCGAGTCGCTCGCCGGCGCGGCGCTGTCTCCGGTGCTGGTCGGGACACTCCCCACCTCGCTCCGGGTCGAGTCGGCCGAGGTCGCCTCGCGCACGGCGGCGCGGTCCGCCCCCGCGTCCGCGTCAGAGCCGGCGGTGTCGCTGTACTCCCGCCGGAAGCGTGCCACGTCGACGCCCTCAGCGGCGAGGTCCGGCGTGTCGACCCGGCCCGGCGTCGGCAGGTCGTCGCCGCTCTCCACGACCCGAGGGCCGTGCTCTCTGCGGTGTTCCCAGACGAGTCGCTTCGTCTGTTCTGTCACCCACGGCGGGGCGGTCCAGCCCGTGTCGTCCCGGAGCGTGTAGGCGCGTTCGTCGCTCGGTGCCCAGACGTAGCTCCGGTACTCGTCTTTGTAGCGATCCGCCCCCCGGCCGGTCTGGTGGTTGACGACGACGTGGATCGGCGCGAGAGTGGTGACCAACTCGTCGACCGTCTCGCGGGTCGGATGGTTGCTGAGGACGTACCGCGCCGTCGTGCAGGCCGTGCCGGTCACGTCGTCGGTGCCGCCACCGGTCAGTTGGACGAACGTCGCGTCGGGATCGTCCGCGATCTCGCGGTACAGGACGGCGGTGCTCCCGCCGACCGGGACCTCCGGACCGGAGACGGTGACCCCGCCCGGTTCCAGTACGTCGTCGGCGTCCGCGAACGTCGGGACCCACTCGACGTTCGGCACGTCGTAGTCGAGTGTCTCGGCGAGTCTCGCGGCCTGCCCGACGACGCGGATCGGGAGGTCGACGTCGAGGTCGTCGGCGAGGTGGCCGAGTTGGTAGGCGATCTGCACGCCGCGAAGCCCGCTGGTGGCGGCGACGACCCGCGACCCGGCCCGTGCCCGCGACAGGAGCGTGTCGAGGGCGTCGTCGAGCGTCTCGGCGTACTGCTCGCGGGTGACGGCGTTGACGACCAGTACGTCCACGTCGACGGGGAGCGTGCCGGGCATCGGTTCGTAGCCGGCGGTGTGGCGACGGGTGAAGTCGCCGGTGACGAGGACGGTGACCGTCTCGTCGTCGTCTTCGATCCGGAGCAGGAAGCCCGCCGCGCCGAGCGTGTGACCGGCCGGGAGCGGGGAGAGTTCCAGCCCCTCGACGATCGTCGTCCAGTCGGCGACCGGTTCGAGCGCGTTCCGGACGGCGTCCACGTTCGAGAGGTCGTACTCGCCGACACCCAGATCGAGCACACGGTCGAGGACGGTCGCGGTCGGGGTGGCGGCGTAGATCGGTGCGCCGTCGACGAGGTTCTCGCCGAGGCTTCGGTAGTGGTCGAGATGGGCGTGCGTGAGGAGGATACCGGTGAGATACTCGTCGGGCCCGAGCGCGTCGGCCACGTCCACGCCGGCCCCTGCGTCCACGAGCAGGCAGACCGGTTGGTCCGGGAGCAGTCCGTCGATCCGGAGGATCGTGGACTCGTTGCCGGCACCGGGGTTGGCGTGTTGAAAGCTGAGTTCCATTCGTTACCCTGTGATACCACAGTATTGTAGGGCGGACCACCTAAACAACGGGGGTTCGAACGACCGACTCGAGGGTCGAACCGAACTTCGTCTCGCGGTTCGGGACCCCGAACTATCGGTCGGAGGAGACGCTCGGCTTCGAGGCGTGTTCCGGGCACACACGGCCGATCCAGGGCGAACTGTCCCGGTTCTGCACGCCCGTTTTCAGCGCTGTGGAATCGGGTCCGGTTTATAACGGGGTACAGTGCAAACTCGCAAGTGTGAGGTGACGGACGATGTCCACGAAACAGGCTGAACTCCTCGGGAACCAGATCGAGTTCGACTACGCAGAGAGTGTCGCGGGGTACGTCACGGTGGCGTTCCGCCTGATCACCGGCTGGTGGTTCTTCATGGCCGGGTGGGGGAAGCTGACCGCCGCAGAGCCGTTCAGTGCCGCCGGCTACCTGGCGAACGCGCCGGCCGCGAGTCCCCTGCAAGGGTTCTTCGCGTTCGCGGCGAACACGCCGTGGCTGCTGGAGTTCACGAACTTCATGATCCCGGTCGGCGAGGCGCTGATCGGGCTCGGCCTGCTCGTCGGGGCGCTGACTCGGCTGGCCGCCTTCTTCGGCGGGTTCCTGATGACGATGTTCTACTTCGGGAACGCGTCGTGGAGTCACGGCTACGTCAACGGCGACCTGATGGGTCTCATGCTGTTCGTGTTCGTCGGCGTCTTCGCCGCCGGCCGCATCATGGGGCTGGACAGCATCCTCGAGGACACGAAGTTCGTGCAGGAACGCCCGAAGCTGAAGTACCTGCTCGGCTGACGTGTCTCGGGTGACAGACTTCGCGGAGCCGACTTCCCTTCTGTGACGTGCCGACCTGTGAGGTCTAACGACGTGACGACATCGACCAGTTGCTGGTGACGGCAGACCGACCAGCCACTGCCGACAGCACACCGACCAGCCACTGCCGACAGCACACCGACCAGCCACTGCCGACAGCACACCGACCAGCCACTGCCGACAGCACACCGACCAGCCACTGCCGACAGCACACCGACCAAGCCACCGACTCACGACACACGCACCAGTCGACCGGGCTGGCGCGAGTTCATCTCGCGCCGACGGTTTCAGGGAGGCGCTCGCGCTGAAACCGACTGGTCAACCCGGTGTTGCACGATGGGTCGCAGACTCCACCGGGTGGGACTGAAAGGGGCCGGCGGTCTCGTGAACGAAGTGAACGAGACGTTGGAGAGCTTCGCTCTCCAGAGTCTCGATCCCGCCCCGACGCACCAAGCACCGCAGGGAGGGAGAGCCAGCTTGCTGGCTCGACCGACTGAGGCGCGCAGGAAGTCGCGGCGGGTCGAGACGCCGGGGGCTTTCACCTCTCGTTCTCGGCGACCGATTCGACAGAGTTCACATAGCAGGCCGATTCGACAGAGTTCACATAGCAGACCGCCTCACCAGAATCCACGCCGACAACGATCACAGAGTCCGAACCACGAAGCGTAAACCACCAGCTACGAAACACCGAGTACGATGCCGACAGCGAGCAACGGGGGCGTCTCCCTCTACTACGAGACCGACGGCGACGGCGAGACCGTCGCGTTCGTCGGGGACGCGGGGTACGGCGGCTGGCAGTGGGGCTGGCAGTACGGCGCGGTCACCGGACCGTTCCAGAGCCTCGTCTACGACCATCGCGGCACTGGGCGCTCCGACACACCGGGCGGACCCTACAGCGTCGGCCTGCTGACGCAGGACTTCGAGTGCGTGCTGGCCGACGCCGGAATCGGGTCGGCGCACGTCGTCGGGGCCGGACTCGGCGGGATGGTCGCCCTGCAGGCCGCGCTGACCACCCAGCGCGTCGAGAGTCTGGCGCTGTTCGGGACCGCCGCCTCGGGTGCCGGACTGGACCTCGATCCACTGTACGCCGACCCCGGGGACCGGGACGCGCTCCACGCCGCGACCGAGGCCGCAGTCGGCGAACGGTTCCGGGAGCGCCACCCCGACGCCATCGACCGCATCGCCCACTGGCGGAGCGAGGAGGACGCCGGCCCCACGGGGTGGGAAGCGCAGACCGCCGCAGTCGCCGACTTCGACGTGCGGGACCGCCTCTACGAGATCACCCAACCCGCGCTGGTCTGTCACGGCACCGAGGACGCGGTCTGGCCGGTCGAACGCGGGGAGGCACTGGCCGAGGACCTCCCGCGCGGCGAGTTCCACGCGCTGGAGGGCGGCGGTCACCTCGCGCACGCCGAGCAGTCGAAGGTCGTCGAGGACTACCTGCTGGCGTTCCTCGGCGAACAGGCCGACGCCGAGTGGCGATCGTAGCCGCGTCACTGGCACCGCGAGTGTCGCGGTCGTCACCACCGAGAGACCGGCAGGCACCGACGCGAGCGCAAGCGTCTTTACGCACACTCTACTGCCTGCTGGTATGAACCGACCTCGCCTCGCACTGCTCGTCGCGGCCCACGACGACCCGGGGACGCGCCGGAACTTCCGTCGGGAACTCGACGCCGACCTCGTGGAGTTCGACGCGACCGGCGGCCACCTGCCCGACTCCTTCGACTTCGACGGTGTGGTCGTCACCGGATCGAGTTCCTCCGTCTACTGGGACGAACCGTGGATCCACGCTCTGACCGACTGGGTCGCCGACGCGGCGGCCCGCGACCTGCCGATTCTCGGGGTCTGTTACGGCCACCAGGTACTGGCCGAGGCGCTCGGCGGCACCGTCGCGGACATGGACGGCTACGAGATCGGCTACCGCGAGGTCCGCCACGCCGGCGACGACATCTTCTCGGGGATCGACGAGTCGTTCACCGTCTTCACCACCCACGGCGACACCGTGACCGAACTCCCGCCGGGGGCCGACCTGCTCGCCGAGAACGACTACGGCGTCCACGCCTTCCGGAAGGGCCACGCGGTCGGCGTGCAGTTCCACCCCGAGTACGACCGCGCGACCGCAGAGCGCATCACGAAGAGCAAGGAGTACCTCGGGGAGACGCGCATCGAGTCGGTGCTCGACGGGATCACCGACGAGAACTACGCCGCCGCCTGCGAGGCCAAACAGTTGTTCGACAACTTCGTGGGCTACGTGAACCGACTCCGCGAGGACCGCGAGAACCGCTCGTCTGCGTCCTGACGTCCGACTCTCTCCTGTCGACCGCGCCGACTCACTGCTCCGACGCTGCCAGCGAGTGCCACTCGCCGGTCTCGCCGCCGGTGTCCAGCACCCGGACCGATCGGCCCGCCTCGTCGTCCCGAATCTCCACCCGACTGTCGAACAGCGAGGTGAACGCGGCGACCACGCGGTCGTCGTGCGCCTCCGAGTCGAGGACGAAGACGCCCGTCCCGCCCGTCGCGGCCGTCCGCCCGGTGAGGACGTGCAGGAAGCGGTACACCGGCCGGAACTCGGTCAGCGGGAGTATCGTCGAGATGGAGACGACACCGATCCGGGAGCGGTAGCCGGCGTCGGCCAACTCCCCGAGGTGGCGGTCGGCGTGCATCCCGATACCCGTCAGGTCCGAGGGACTGCTGACCGACGACACGTTCGGTTGTTCGCCCGCCGGATCGCGTGCGCAGTCGATGCCACGGAGCCGCGTCGGTGCCGCGCCGGTCGCCGACTGGAGCGCCGACAGCGACTCCGAGACCGGTCGCATCGTGGAGACGAGCAGTGCCGCGTCGTCCGCGTCGAACGACGCCGACAGGAGGTCCAGCGCCAGCGACCGCTTGCCCGTCATCGGCGGCCCGGTCAAGAGGACGGTCTGTCCCGGATCGACCGTCAGGCCGGGGACGACGTCGGTCGCGTCGATCCCCTCAGTCATCGAATCCACTCCTGTACCGGAGTTGGTCCGTGGCCTCCTCGGCGAACAGGCGCAGGTGCCGGCGGTCCTCGGCGTCGAACGCGACGGGGTCGTCGTGTGCGAGACAGAAGGTGCCGACCGCCCGACCGTCCAGTTCGATCCGGGTCCCCGCGTACCACTCGACGCCGAGGTCGTCGTACGGCCCGTCGTGGAACCGTGGATCGCCGGGCACGTCCTCGACGACGAACACGTCGTCCTCCCGGAGCGTGTAGGTACAGATCGTCTCCTCGCGTGGTGTCGGCTCTCCGCCGAACCCGTGACAGGCGAGGAACTGCTCGGTGTGGGCGTCGAGCACACCGACGAAAGCGTAGGCGACGCCGAACCGGGCGGCCGCCAGTTCCGTGAGGCGGTCGAAGCACTCGACCGCAGTGGGGTCGTCCAGCATCGTCTCCAGTGCGAGTCGCTCGACCGCGTCGAGGCGGCTCTCCTCGTCGGTCGGGAGCGGGTACGCGGTGTGGCTCCGACGCCGGATCGACTCACGGAGCAGGCCGATCAGTCGGTCGGTGGCCGCCTCGCGGCCCCGGTCGAGGTAGTTCGGCACCGTCGGCGCGTCGGCGGTCGTCATCTCGTCGAGTGCCGTCTCGGTGAAGACGACACAGACCGCGTCCGGGTGGCGTCGTCTGACCGCCCCGAGCAGCGACAGACCGTCCCCGTCCGGCAGGTCGTGTTCCGTCACCACGGCGTCGGTGGTCGCGTCGAGCGCCGAGCGCGCGTCGCCCGCAGTCGTGTGGTGATCGACGGCGAAGCCCGCACGCCGGAGTGCTGCGACCGCCTCGTCGGCCTCGCCGGTCGGATCGACGTACACCACCGTCGCCTCGTCCATACCGCCCAGTACCGCGCACGCCGGGTAAGTCCGCCGGTCGGTGTGGCAATACTTGCGAACGAATCGCTTTTGAGGGGAGGGTGCCGAGAGTCCGTCATGCTCGATTACGTGGAACTGGAGGCCGACCTGGACCGCGAGGAGCGGATGATCCGGGACACCGCCCGCGAGTTCGTCGCAGACCGCGTGAAACCCGATGTCGGCGAGTGGTTCGAAGACGGCGAGTTCCCGCGAGAACTGATCGGCGAGATGGGCGAACTGGGGTTCTACGCGCCGAACCTGGAGGGGTACGGCTCCCCCGGCGTCTCGGAGACGGCCTACGGTCTCCTGATGCAGGAGTTGGAGGCCGGCGACTCCGGCGTCCGGTCGATGGCGTCGGTGCAGGGCGCGCTGGTGATGTATCCGATCCACGCCTTCGGCTCCGAGGCACAGAAGGAACGCTGGCTCCCGGCGCTCGGCGAGGGCGAGGCGGTCGGCTGTTTCGGCCTGACGGAACCGGACCACGGCTCGAACCCGTCGGCGATGGAGACGACCGCCGAGCGAGACGGCGACGGCTGGGTGCTGAACGGCTCGAAGACGTGGATCACGAACGCCCCCATCGCGGACGTGGCGGTCGTCTGGGCGAAGGACGCCTCCAGCGAGGGCCGGCCGGTTCGCGGGTTCCTCGTCGACACCGAGACGGACGGCGTGACGACGAACCACATCGACGGGAAGCTCTCGATGCGCGCCTCGGTCACGGGCGAGATCAGCCTCCAGAACGCCCGCGTGCCCGAGGACGCGGTGCTGCCGGACGTGACGGGGATGAAGGGGCCGCTGTCGTGTCTCACGCAGGCGCGGTTCGGCATCGCGTGGGGGGCGGTCGGCGCGGCCCGCGACTGCTTCGAGTCGGCACGCGAGTACGCGACCGACCGCGACCAGTTCGGCGGCCCCATCGCCCGGTTCCAACTCCAGCAGGACAAACTGGCGGAGATGGCGACGGAGATCACGACGAGCCAACTACTCGCGTACCGGCTCGCAGAGTTGAAAGAGCGCGGCGACCTGCGGCCCCAGCAGGTGTCGATGGCCAAGCGGAACAACGTCCGGATGGCCCGCGACCAGGCGCGGGTCGCCCGGGAGATGCTCGGCGGCAACGGCATCACGCGCGACTACCCGCCGATGCGCCACCTGGCGAACATGGAGACGGTCTACACCTACGAGGGCACCCACGACATCCACTCGCTGATCCTCGGCGAGGACCTGACCGGCATCGCCGCGTTCGACTGAGCTCCCGACCGTCGGCTCACACCGGGCCCGCGAGCAGGTTCGTCAGTGCCAGCAGGTACGCCCCGACCTCGTAGCTCCCCTTGAACTGCTGGTCCGGGACGTCGATCCGACCGTCGACCGTCAGTTGCCGCATCGGGACGCCGATCCCGCTCAGTGCCGTCAGATCGACGCCGAACTGGTTGTCTCCGAAGATCCAGCCCATCGCCCGCCGGACCTCGCGGTCGTAGGAGCGCTCTCCGCCGGCGGCGTAGTACTCCGCCACCGCGTCGACGAAGAACGTCTGGTGACACTCGTAGAGGAAGTCCCAGTAGGGCGGCCGCCAGCCGAATCGCCGGAGCAGGTCGCGCTTCGCGCGCCGCGCCGGTCCCACATCCTCCCAGAGAAACGCGCCGTCCGACCGCATCCGGTGCTCGATCGTGTAGTCCAGCACGCGCTCGACCGTGTCGAGGTAGCCGGAGCGTCCCGTGACGCGGATCGCCCGACAGAGCCCCCACAGCGCGTACATCTGGTTCTGGTGACGGCGCGTCGTCCCGTTGTCGAACGCGAACAGGCCCTCCCACGACACCCGGTCGGTGATCTGCCACAGTGCGTCCTCGATGTCTGCGAGGAGCGCCTCCCGGTCCGCGTTCGAGACCGCGTCGGCCCCCGACTCGGTCACGTCCCACAGCGTCGCCCAGCCGAACGGGAGCAGGCAGTCCTCGGCGTGTGAGAAGTCGAACGCCGCGGTCGCGTGCCTGGAGAGTCGCCACGCCGTCGCCAGATACTCCCCGGTTTCGCCGGCGGAGCCGAACACCCGACTCGCCCGCGCGAAGGCGTCGATCAGCGGGCCGACCCCGTAGCTCGGCATCTCGGCGAGCGTCGCGTCGTCGGCCACCTGCCGTGCGAAGTAGTCCAGTTCCGCCCGCAACTGCAGGTCGTACTCGTCGGTCCCGAGCGACGAGTCGCGCCAGTGCATCGCGCCGAGCAACGCGAAGGGCGCGTAGCGCCACTGGGTCGTGTCCTCGACCGACCAGTCGAGCGGGAGCGGCCCGCGACCGCGCCGACTCTCCCGGCCGTGACCACCCTCCCGACTGCCGCCGTACTCGCTCGAGTCCGGATCACCGCGCACCTCGTAGGTCAGCGCGCGGACGATCCGCTCGTCGCCCGCGTGCCAGAACCCGTCTCTGCTCGTCGGTCGGAAGAGACAGTCCAGTCCCTCCCGGAGTCGGCGGTCGAAGGGCATCGGTTCGGCACCGAAGACGAGATACGAGGCGTCGTGCCAGCGACCACGGTCGGTCAACTGGTCGGAGCACCACCACGCCAGGTCGACGAACGGTTCCTGGAGACGGTCGGGGAGGTGGTTGAGGAGGTAGTGGACCCGGCCGGGGTACTGAAAGAGGAGGTCGTAGTCCACGATCCGGAAGTCGGGCGACAGCAGGTCGAGCGCCTGCTCGGGCGAGACGTAGCGGAATCGGTTGTGATAGCGCGTGGCGTACGGAGACCGGGGGGTCGGCACCGAGACGACGACCAGACCGGTCGTGGCTCGCGCGAGTTCGGCGGCCAGTCGGTCGACGTCGAGGAACTTCCAGTCGAAGGGGCCGATGGAGACCGCCGCGTCGAACTCGTCGGTCTCGAACGGGAGCGTCGGGTCGCCCGGATCGACCCACTCGTAGCGATCGACCCGGTCACCGAGCGTCTCGCGGGCGTAGTCGCGTGCGTCGGGGGAGAAGTCGAGTCGCGTGACCCGGTCGGCGTCCAGTCCGGCCGTGACCGTCGACTCGGAGGCCACGTCGAGCACGTGCTCGCGGTGGCCCAGTTGATCGAGTGCGGCCAGTCGCTCCGCGTCGCGGAGATACTGCACGTTGGGGCCGGCGGGTGGCTGGCGCACCCACCGCGTCAGAATCTCGTCGCGCACGGTTGCCGGAGTCGCGTGGGGCACGGATAAGTATGGCCCGGCTTCTCCAGAGCCGACGGGGCGGGCTGTTCTCCCGCAGATTCGACGCGGTGGGCTACGCTCCCGCAGATTCGACGGGGAGGGTGTCCCGACCGCTCGACTCACCCCCACGGGACCGCCCGCACGACCCGCGTCCGGATCTTCGCGTGCCCGAGCAGACAGCCGCCGTACACGGCCGCGGCGAACAGCACCAGGCCGACCACGCCGACCGCCGAGTCGGTCGGAACGGCGGGGCGGACCGCCACGAGTGCACCACCCATGACCGTCGCGGAGAGCACCTGCCAGCCCAGGGTGTCCCACGCGACCCGGAGTCGGAGGTGTCGCCGGAGGACGGCCACCTGCGAGACGGCCGCGATACCGGCCGTGACGACCGTCGCGGTCGCCGCGCCGAGCATCCCGTACTCCGGAACGAGCAGGAGGTTCCCGGCCACGTTCCCGACGAGCGTCAGCAGGTTGGTCCAGAACACCGGCGCGGGCCGGTCGATCCCGAACAGCGTGTTCTGCGTGACGTTCTTCACCGCCTGCGGGACCTGTCCGACCACGAGGACGAGGAAGATGAGCCCCCCGCTCCCGAAGCCGTACAGCGCGCTGATGATCGCGTCGCCCAGCAGGAATGCGCCGACGAGCGCCGGGATCACCAGCGCGACCGCGGCCGTCACCGCCTCGGAGAACGCCGACTCGATCCGGTCCCAGTCGCCGTCCTCGTGCCAGCGCGTCACGCTCGGGGCGAGGGCGACCCCGACGACCTGCGCACCCAGCAGGGGGACGACGCTCAGCTTCCAGGCCGTCTCGTAGACCCCGACGGCCGCCTTCGTCGCGAACGCCGCGAGGACGAGCGTGTCCCCCCAGTTGTACGCCAGCGCGCTGACCTCCATCCCGGCGGTGTACTTCGAGAAGTCGAACAGACTCGCCACGTCGGCCCGCGTCGGCCGGGCGACCCGCGTGTCGAGGACGAGGTACCCGACGACCGCCTGCGAGACCGGGCCGGCCGCCAGCCCGTAGATCAGTCCGAGGACGCCGAAGCCGGCGAGGAGGAGGCCGACGCTCACTGCGACGCGAGCGACCTGCCCGAGCAGTTCGATACCGGCACTGCTCGCGATCCGACGCTCCCCGCGCAGGGCCGTGACCGCCAGTCGGGCACCGGCCCGGACCGCCAACACGAGGACGAGTAGCGGGACGACGACCCCGAGGTCGGCGTAGGCGACGACTGTCGGTTCGACGACCACGAGTGCGGCGGTGACCAGCAGAAACGGCGGGACGAGAAGCAGGAGTGCGGCAGCGAGGTACGCCCCACGCTGGCTGGCCGACTCGGACTGGCTGATGCGCTTGACGGTCGCGCCGGGGATGCCGAGTTTGGTGAAGACGCCGAGGACGCTGGCGAGCGTCTGGAAGGTGAAGAAGACCCCGAGACCGGTGGCTCCGAGCGTCCGGGCGAAGTAGATCAGGCTGACGAAGCCGATCAACTCGGAGACGATGCGGGTACCGAACAGCGTGAGGCTCCCGCGGTCGAACTCGGCCATCTCGGGGTGATTCGCGTCGACCGGATATGTTTATACTCCGGCTACCGCCACGGAGTCGCGAGACACGAGTGCGGTCGCCGTCGTCGACCCGAGTAGGCACCCGATTACGGCCGGACGAGTCGAGACGCTCTCCCGGCGCGGAAACTCCGGACGGGCCGCTCCACGACACGCCTCGGAAACACGGCCCGTCTACGCCACGGCGGGCGTTCCAGTCGAAACGCTGGTGTGAGCCCCGCTGACACGCACGGCGGACGACTCGGCGGGATGGTGAACCCCTCCGTTTCTACTGGAAACAATCGTTGAGAACTGTAAACGCCGAGCGTGTTTCGGTTCGTCACCGACCTCGGCCTGCGTCGCGGTGGCGAACCCGAGACGGACGTAGCCGAGATACGGCACGCGGACGCGGGCGACGCCCGCGATGTCGCGCTCCTGGACCGGGGCCGCGATGCCGCTGACCTGGTCGTACTGCGGGTTCGCGTCACCCTTCGTGATGAACCCGGCGTAGGGTGCCGGGCAGTACTGCAACTGCTGGCAGTTGCTGGCGTCCATGTACTCCGGGTTCGCCCGGTCGTACCAGTTCTCACCGTCTTCGACGTGGAGGCGAGCGCGGTGGATCACCGGCGGCCCGAACCGGTCCGGCCGGTCGTAGATGATCACCGATCCGTGGTCGCCGAACGTGCGGTACCCCGTCTGGACGCCCGTCTCGTGGGTCACGACGCCGGTGTCGCCGACCGCCGCGTCCGGGGCGTAGCGACCCGGTTCGGTGATGAAGACGAGGTCCCCACGCGACATGTGCGGTTCCATACTCCCGCTCTCGACGGCGACCATCGGCGGCCAGACGCCGCTGATCGCGAACAGCAGGAGGCCGACGGCGACGACCGCGAGGACGCTCGTCAGCACCTCGCGGACGAACATCAGTGGGCCGTCCTCGGCGTACCAGAACCGGCGGAGGAGGTTCTCGTCGCTGGAGTCCGATGGCTCGGAGGCGCGTCGAGGGGGTGGTGTCTCCCGACCCGTCGGATCGGCGTCGGCCGGCCGGTCCGACTCGCTCCGGGCGTCCGTCTTCGACTCGGCCGGTCGGTCCGACTCGTTCCGGGCGTCCGTCTTCGACTCGGCCGGTCGGTCCGACTCGTTCCGGCCGGCGTCGCTGCCCGCGCTCGATCCAGTTCCGTCGTCACCCGAGGGCGGGCCGTCGCCGGCGCTCATCGGTCCGTCGTTTGCCCGGCCCGGCTTTGAAGCTTCTGACTTCGTGGGTCGGCCGCCGCCCACCGATTGCGTCACCCGGCAGAGCCACCCTTCCGGCACCTTTTTCGCCGCCGACTCCCTTCGCTCGCTGTGCCTCTGGAGACCCCGGTCCGCGTCGCCCAGGAACTGGCGAGACGCGGCTACAACGCCGAGCGCGAGGCCGTGACGCTGCTCGCGGGCGCCGCGGACCCCGCGAGCGCGCTGGACCGGGCCGTCGAGGCCACGCCGGACGACGCGCTGCGGCTCACGACCGACCACGTCCGGGCCGCCCTCGACGCCGAGACCCCCCCTGCTTCCGGTGGAGATGTCGGGGGCGACACCCCCGGCGAAGACCCCTCCGTTTCGACTGGAGAGGCAGGGACGAGATCGCAGGACACGGGCGGTGGCGCTGCAGTCGAAACGGCGGGGGGGACTTCCGGTGGCGGCCGGGCGGCGGGTGCCGGCGGTCCGGCCGACGCGAGCGAGTCGGGCGACTGGGCCGGTCGGTCGGTCGAGCAGGCGCTCCACGAGATCGAGATCGCGGGCGACATCACCGGTCGGTCGACCGGGACCGGCGAGTACGACGACTTCGTGACCGTCTTCCGGGACCGCTACGAGCGACTCGCGGGCCAACTCCGCGGTCGGGTCAACCACCGCCCGGCCGAGGCGATTCAGGCGATGGGCGGCGGGAGCGACGCCGAGATGATCGGCCTCGTCAACGACATCAGATCGACCGCCAGCGGCCACTGGCTGATCGAACTCGAGGACACGACCGGCGTCTTCCCGTGTCTCGTGATGAAGGACCGGGACATCGCCGAGTTGGTAGAGGAGTTGCTCTTAGACGAGTGTATCGCCGTGCAGGGGACGCTGGCGGACGACGCCGGCATCATGTTCGTCGACGCCATCCACTTCCCGGACGTGCCGCGGACCCACCGCCCCTCGACCGCCGACCGCCACGTGCAGGCCGCGCTCATCTCCGACGTCCACGTCGGGAGTCAGGAGTTCATGGCCGAGGCGTGGCACGACTTCGCCGACTGGCTTCACACCGAGGAGGCCGAACACGTCGAGTATCTGCTCGTCGCGGGCGACATGGTGGAGGGGGTCGGCGTCTACCCGAACCAGGACGAGGAACTGGACATCGTCGACATCTACGACCAGTACCGCCGGTTCGCGGAGTATCTGAAGGAGGTACCGGGCGACATGGAGATCGTCATGATCCCCGGCAACCACGACGCGGTGCGACTCGCCGAACCGCAACCGGCCTTCGACGAGACCCTCCGGGAGATCATGTCGGTCCACGACGCACAGGTCACGGGCAACCCTTCGACGGTGACGATAGAGGGCGTCTCGGTGCTGATGTACCACGGCGTCTCGCTGGACGAGGTGATCGCGGAACTGCCCGAGGAGAAGGCGAGCTACGACGAGCCACACAAGCCGATGTACCAGTTGCTGAAGAAGCGCCACGTCGCGCCGCAGTACGGCGGCAAACTCCGCGTCGCCCCCGAGGAGAAGGACTACCTCGTCATCGACGAGGTGCCCGACATCTTCCACACCGGCCACGTCCACAAACTCGGCTGGGGGAAGTACCACAACGTCCTCGCGGTCAACTCCGGCTGTTGGCAGGCACAGACCGCCTTCCAGAAGTCGGTCAACATCGACCCCGACGCCGGCTTCGCGCCGGTCGTCGACCTCGACACGCTCGACATGACGGTGTACGACTTCTCCTGAGCCGGGGCCACGAGAGACGGACAGCGCCGAGCGACTCGGGGTGAGGACGACGGTACTCAGTTCGGTTTGAGTCGGTACCGCACGGTCCGGGTTCCCTGGAACATCGGCCCCGAACCCCGTTTCGTGAAGCCGGTCCGGTCGGCCGCCGTGCGACCTGTCTCGTCGTCGGCGGGGACGAGCAGTTCCACGTCCATCCCCTCGTTCGCGGCGAACCGGATCGGCTCCCCGAGCAGGCGTTCACAGGCCTCGACGGAGCCGCCCAGTTGCGTCACGTGGACGGTCCTGTCGCGGGCGTCGAAGCTGACGAACCCCAGCACCTCCTCTTCCGTGACCTCCGTGTCGACGTTCGGGTCCGTCTCGGGTCGCCGCCGCTCGGCGATACGGGTCGTCCGGTCGTGGACCACGTTCCGCATCACGTCGGCGGGCGCGTCGGCGATGGCCGCCAGTGCCTCGGCGTCGGACTCGACCGCGTCGCGGACCTCCATGTGTGGTACCAAGTGTGCCGGGTACAAAAGCCTACAGTGGTCGGTGTGGCGGCGACGAAGTCGACAGCGGTCGTCGGGGCGATCCGACAGTGCCGGTTCGGGCCGACGCCGGAACGACCCGAATCTAGATAGTTCGACTTCTGTACCGACCGCCAGCGGCATTTAATACGAAACAGCGCGTCTCTCTGTCGTGCACGACGAAAATGAAAACGAGTCGGTAGGTGCCGAGCGCCGTGCGGCGGTCGGCACCGACGAGGGGGAGGTGAGAACCGACCTCGACCTCGGTGCGGTGTTGCGAGTGCTCGACCACCCGCGACGTCGCTACCTCGTCACGACACTGGTCAACGGGCGAAGCGAGGCACCGCTCGCCGAGTTGGCGACCGAGATCGCCGCGAGAGAGCGCGACAAGCCGGTGACGGACGTGACACCACGGGAGCGTGCGAGCGTCCACACGTCGCTCCACCACTCGCACGTCCCGCGACTCGTCGATCTCGGAATCGTGACCTACGACGCCGACGACGAGTCGGTCGTCAGTGCGACGAACGCCGACAGAGTCCGGTCGGTCCTCCACAGCGCCGGCGTCGCGTTGACCACCGAGTCCGACGAGAGCCACACGGAAGACCGCCCGGCACCCTCGGACGGCGAGTGAGGAACGATGACCAGCGAGATTCACGACGATCCGCTGTCTGCGAACGACGGCCTCCGGCTCGCCAGCCAGCGCTACTACGACCGGGCTAGCGGCGACGAACTGGTGACGACACTCGTGTCGAGTATCGCCGACGTGCTGGACGTCGATCCCTTCGACAGCACCCGGATGCCGCCACTCTTCTACTATCTCGATCCGGAGCTGTTGGAGTCGGTGTTGTTCGAGTCCACGCCGACGGAGATCGGCTACGATCCGGACAAGACGATGATCTTCGACTACGTCGGCCTGACGGTCGCCGTTCGCAACAACGGCTGGGTGTTCGTCTACGAACCGACCGACCGCAACAACTGACCCGACGTGGCTGTCTGGAGACCGGGTCCGCGACCGGTGGGACCGGCAACGGTTGAACAAGAGGATACAGTTATCCGCGACCCCGCGCTAGACGGGGTCATGCCACGTCTGTCTGCGGACGCGCTCCGGGTGATCGCCCGATGCGCGTGATCGCCAAGTTCGGGGGCACCAGCCTCGGCAGCGGCGACCGGATCAACCGAGCGGCCGACTCCATCGCGGACGCGGTCGCACAGGGTCACGAGATCGCGGTCGTCGCCTCGGCGATGGGGAACACGACCGACGAACTGTTAGACGACATCAAGTTCGAGACCGACGACCGCGACCGCGCGGAGATCGTCTCGATGGGCGAGCGCACCTCGGTCCGGATGCTGAAGGCCGCACTCGTCTCCCGCGGCGTCAACGCCATCTTCCTCGAACCCGGCTCCGAGGAGTGGCCGATCATCGCCAACGACGTCGGCGAGGTGAACGTCGAGGAGACCGCGAAACGCGCCGCCGCACTCGCCGGGAAACTCGACGGCGTCGTCCCGGTCATCACCGGCTTCCTCGCCGAGAACGAGGCCGGCGAGATCACGACGCTCGGTCGCGGTGGCTCCGACACCACGGCCGTCATGCTCGGCAAGTACATGAACGCCGACGAGGTCGTCATCGTCACCGACGTCGAGGGCGTCATGACCGGCGACCCCCACGTCGTCGAAGGCGCGCGCAACGTCGGTCGGATCACGGTCGACGAACTCCGGAACCTCTCGTTCCGCGGCGCGGAGGTGGTCGCGCCCTCGGCGCTGTCGTACAAAGACGAGACGCTCGCGGTCCGGGTCGTCCACTACCAGCACGGCGACCTGCTGACCGGCGGGACGAGCATCGAGGGACAGTTCCGCAACCTGATCGACATGCAGGAGGAACGCCTCTCGTGTCTCACCGTCGCCGGCCGCGCCATCCGGAACCGGCCGGGCATCCTCGCTGAACTGTCCGACGCGCTGCGCGACGCCGAAATCAACGTCGACGCGGTCGCCAGCGGGATGGACTCCATCACCTTCTACGTCGACGAGTCGATGGCCGAACAGGCCGAGACCGTCCTCCACGACGAGGTCGTCACCGTCGAGTCGCTCTCCTCGGTGACCGTCGAAGACGACATCGCGGTCATCCGCGTCACCGGCGGGGAACTGCCGAACCGACCGGGCGTCCTGCAAGACATCGTCTCGCCGATCTCGGACGCCGGGATCAACATCCACGACCTGATCACCTCGGCGACCTCTGTCGCCATCTTCGTCGCGTGGGACGACCGCGAGGAGACGCTGGACATCGTCCAGCAGAAGTTCTGACCGAGGCGCAGAACGTTTTTGGTTCCGAATACCTGACACGTCGAACGTGAGAGCGATCTGTCTCGACCTCGACGGCACACTCCTCCAGTTCGACCGCGAGTACGCCGACCTCCTCCGGAACGCGGTCGCCGACGGCCTCGACGACCCGGAGCGCGCCGACCTCGCGGGCTACGACGCGGCGTTCTTCGAGGCCTTCGAGGACCACGAACCGAACCCGGTTCGCCGAGGGTTCGAGGCCGCAGTCCCGGACGCGACCGACGACGAACTCGACGCACTGGCCGACGCTCTCTTGCGCCACGAGGCAGACGCCTGTTCGCCACCGGCCGGCGCGGCGTACGACCTCGCGCGACTCCGCGAGGAGTACCTGCTCGGTGTGGTGACGAACGGCGTCGGCGACTGGCAACGACAGAAACTCGCCGCGTCGGGACTCGACCAGTACTTCGACACGGTCGTCGTCTCCTACGAGGTCGGCGCGCACAAACCCGACACCGCGGCCTTCGAGGCGGTAGAGGAGCGACTCGCGGCCGACGAGTTCGCGATGGTCGGCGACGCCGAGGCCGACGTGGCGGGCGGCGAGTCGGCCGGGTGGGCGACGTACCGGTACGAGGGAGAACGGATCGCCGACCTCCCGGATGCCATCGACTGGGGCTGATCGACGACCCGCAGTCCTCGACTACCGACCGTCGTAGAGCCGACTGCCGATCTTCTCCGGAAGCCCCGCCTCGCGGACCGCCTCGACGACGCGGTCGACGTCGTACTCGACGCGGCGTTCCTCGACCGTCGTCGCGTCCAGATCGACGACCGCGTAGGCGGCACGCGGGTCGCCGTCGCGGGGTTGCCCGACGCTGCCCGGGTTGAGGACGATTCCCTCGTCGTAGATTTCGTGGTGCTGGACGTGCGTGTGGCCCATGACCAGCACGTCCTCTTCCGCCAGCAGGTCCGGGCCGAACTCGTCGGGGTAGGTGTAGTGATCCGGGTCGTCCGGGTGGCCGTGGACGAGTTTCACGCGGTCGTCGGCCACCAGTCGCTCGTCGGGGAGTCGGCGGAGCCACGCCAGATCGAGGTCGTTCAGTTCGGATCTCGCGTGGTCGACCCCCGCCTGTGCCATCCCGTTGAACCGGAAGCCGGTGGTGCTGGCGACCGCCCGGTCGTGGTTGCCCATCACGCAGGGCACCGACCGATCCCGGAGTTCCCGGAGACACTCGGCGGGCCACGGGTTGTAGCCGACCACGTCGCCGGCACAGACGAGGCGGTCGACCGGCGGCATGTCGTCGAGCACCGCCGACAGCGCCACGCGGTTGCTGTGTACGTCGGAGACGACGCCCAGTCGCATGGCTCGGGGTAGTAACCGGCGAGGCAAGAACCTGTGGCCGACGCGGAGAACTGCGTCGCTGTCGTCGCCGACGACCCAGCGTCGGTCGGAGCTAGTCGAATCAGTCGCCGTTCCGGATCGCGGTCTCGACGCCGTCGTCGCCGACCCGCACGCCGGCCGCACAGACCGCGTGCTCGAAGTCCAGTTCGTACGCGTCGTCGGCGGCCGCAGTCGCGGTCGCGGCGTCGAAGTCGAAGTCGGTCGGCGTGTCCAGTTCGTAGGTCGCCACCAGCGTCGGCTCCGACACCTCTCGGACGAGGAGTGCGTCTTTCCGGACCGTACCGATGTACGCAGACCGGTCGCGCTCACCGGCCTCGCTGCCCTCGCCTGCGGTCCGGCCGGCGACGACGCCCGCGACACGCGGCGTGTCGTAGTCGTCCTTCTCGTAGTCCAGGGCGAGCAGACTCTCGGCGAGGGCGTCCCGCGCGGGGTAGCCCAGATCGAGTTTCTCGGCGATCGGATCGACGTGTGAGCCGTTGCCGACGACCGCCGACTGGCCGCCGTCGGCGGGTCTGACGCAGTTGTACGAGATGTAGGGGTTGTCCGACTCCGGGGCGTCCGGCGTCGGCGTGACCGTCAACTGGTCGTCGCGCGCGACGACCTGCCGGTTCGGGAACGACCGAGAGGAGACACGGTACGCCGCCAGTTCGGGTCCGACCACGACGAATCGACCGATGTACATACACGACCCTGTGCAAGTCGGATCAAAATACCTGTCGTTCTATCCACGGTCGTCCAGCAAGCGACGGGTCGGGACGGTCACGCGGCCGGACGTCGAAAGTGTGGGTCGGTCAGGCAGTCGGAGTGGGAAGCCGTGGGTCGATCAGTCGACCGAGTGGCGCAGGCGCGCGACGGTCACTCGATCACCAGTTGTGACACCTGGATACAGTCGGCGGCACTGGTGACGAGTTCCTGGGCCATCGCCGCCTCGACGGCGCGTTCCTCCTCGGTCAGGTCGCCGTCTCTGAGCACGCGTTCGAGACGGTCGAGCGTGCGCTTGTACCGTTCGAGGCCGCGGACGGTCTGGCCCTGTACCGCGTCCGCGTCCGAGAGGACGTCGAGCAGTCCCATCTCCAGGTCGAGGAGCGTGAACATGGCGTCGACGACCTCCTCGGCGATCACCTCGCCGTCGTCGGTCAGATACTCCTCGTCGGCGACGACGTCGTCCGCCTCCCGTCGGATGCGGATGCTGATCTCACGGTGTGGCGGGGTGTCGAAGTCGTCGTCGTACTCCACGTCGAGGCGACTGATGCGGTCGAAGGTCGCACACTTCCCGTAGAGTGCGGTCTCGATCACGTGCCGACCGAACCGGGTCTCGGTCGGCACCGGTTCCTCGGGTTCCGGTACCTCCGGACTCTCCGCCTGGATCGTGACGACTCCGTCGCCCTCGTTCACGTCGAAGGTCACCCCGTCGCCCTGGAGTTCGACGATCGCACCGAGTTCGACGTCGTTCACCCGGAGGATCGACCCGATCTGGTCGGCGGTGACCTCGTGGGGGTTGTCGGTGTCGGTCACGTGCGCCTCGAACTCTCCGACGTGCGTGTCGAAGTCGTCGACGTGCTCCTCGAACTCCTGTACGTGACCGGGGTACTCGTCCAGTCTGTCCCGGTAGACCTCGATCAGGTCGAAGGTGACGCCGTCGCCGCTGTCTGCCGGTCCGGGGACGCCAGCGATGTCGAGACTGCCCTCCGGCGACCGGAGTTGGACGTCGCCCGGCGAGAACGCCTCGGGGGCGGCCGGGCCGTCCGCGGTCCTGACGATGGGGTCGTCGACGCCGTCGATCGACTCGGCGTCCAGCACCGACAGCAGGACCTCGTGGGGGTTCCCGAAGTCGGTGACGTGCCGGGCGAGACCGGCGTGCAGGAAGTCGGTGGTGTAGACGTAGGGGCGCTCCGGGCGGTCGGGACCTCGGCGTTCGGTCCACGTCGCCCCCTCGTCGTCGGTGGCGAACGCGCCGAGGAAGACGGTTCGGTCGTCGTCCGGAAACGCCGCGAGGTCGCCGTGCGGTCGCGGGTCGCCGTTCTCCGAGGCACCCCCCTCCTGGGACTTGTCGCCGTCGCCGACCTCGTAGTACGACCGAGCCATCCGGTGGAGCGCGGCGAACTCGTCCGCCTCGGTCTCCGCGCCGGTCGGGAAGGCGACCTCGGGCACCGGTTTCCCGTCTCTCGGGAGGTCGGCCGGGTCGGTCCCCGGCAGGACCTCGCGGTAGTGGAGTTCGAACTGCTCCAGTACGCGGTTGTACTCGCAGTCGTCCGCACAGCCGTTCTCGGAGCCGAGCGCCGGGACGGTCTGCTTGTAGCAGTCGTCGTACGAGAGGTAGAGGTAGACCAGATCGGTCGACGGGGGTGTGGACTCGCCGGAGTCGGCGTCCGTCACCGGCTGAGAGCCGGCAGACTCGGGGACGACGAGCAGTCGACCGCAGGAGTCGAGGGCGACCCCGGCGGCGACCTCGGCGGTGAAGTCGGTGTCCGTCGCAGTGACCTCGGTCACGTCCAGCCCCCGGACGATGCCCTCGCCGAGTGTGGTCCGGGCGAGGGTGTTCGCCCGGTCCACGTGGTAGCCTTGCTCGGCGAGCATGTCGCGGGCGGTCATCAACTTCCCGTTGAAGTACCGGTTGCGCTCGAAGCCCGCGAGTCGGCAGTCGTCGTCGTTCACCGAGCCGTCGATGCCACTCATCTCGAAGCCTCCCTCGCTGGGTCGTCAGCCGCCGGGCGCTCCCGGTGTGTCCGGCGTCGTCGCCGTGATCGTCTGTCGTCGGCTGATCGGTGGTCGGTGCAGTCCGTCGAAGTGTCGTGTCGGATCGTCATGGTCACGAGAGTCGCGCCTCCCTGTCGAGTCGCCCGGCGAGGCCGAGTTGGCCGTCCGGTTCCCGGCCGCCGAGGACCGAGTCCGCGCCGAGCAGTGCGTCCTCGACGACGAAGGCGCGGTCGCCGAGGTAGCTGTTCACGCCGAGGTAGCCGTTCGCGCCGAGTCGCAGCCACGGCCGGAGTTCGACCGCCTGGCCGACCGCGTGGGCCGGCGTCGCCCACGCGACGATGCGGTCGACGGCCGCCATCGCCTCGCTGCCGACCCCCGGCGGGACCAGCAGGAGGAAACACTGCGGGCACTCGACCAGTCGCCGCCAGTCGCACAGCACCTCGGGGTCGTCGATGCAGTCGAACGACGAGAACTCCCAGAGGTACACCGGGAGGTCGCCGTCGTCGGTCGGTTCGTGCGGTTCGGCACCGCCAGTCGTGGCCGCCGACTCCGCCGTTCCACCGGAATCTTTGGGGTCGCTCGTTCCAGTCGCGCCACCCGAACCGGCGGTGGCCGTCGTTCCAGTCGAAGCAGTCGAAGCCGAGGATCCACCCGAAGCAGTCGAACCTACCGAAGCGGTCGGACCTACCGAAGCGGTCGGGCCGGTCGTGCCAGCCGAACCGGTCGAACCGGCCGACCAACGGGGCGTACTCGGACCGGCCCCGCCGGTCGTCATCGCCGCCCCCGGCCGCTCGCGGAACCAGTCCGGCACGTCGGTCTCGGCGTGCCGGAGGTAGATGCGGACCGTCTCGACCAGTCTGGCGGGTGTCCCGCGCAGGCGGTACAGTGCCGGCGCGCGGGCGAGGAACTCCCGCCGGGCGGCGGTCGGCCACGCCGAGTCGGTCTCGCTGGCCAGCCACGACCCGAGCCACCCGACGAACTCGGGGGGGACGCCGCCGGGGTCCAGCACCTCGGGCACCGACTCGATGCCGGCCTCCACGTCCACGAACACCGACTCGAAGACCGACAGGTACCGTTCGAGGAACGACCGGTCCTCGGACTCGGTGTCGTAGATGGCCGGCAGATACCTGAGATACGACTGCCGGGGCAGGTACGCCCGGAGCGACGAGACGCGCGGACTCGTCGCGTCGGTGCCGACGAGTTCGAGGTCCAGTCCGAGATACCGCCCCTCCGCGTCGTCCAGCAGGGCGTCCGCGGGGTCGCGGGCGGTCTGCCAGTCGGACTCGCTCGGGGGCTGCGAGGAGTCCGGCGGGTCGTCGGTCGCACAGTAGCGCACCGTCACGCCGGTACCGGGGTCGTCGGCCGACAGCGACAGGCGCGTCCGGTGCCACTCGACCCCGCGCTCGCCCGAGTCGAACCACCGGCGCGCAGTGCCGGCGTACCGACCGGTCTCGGGGTCGGCGGTGAACCGCCGGACCGCAGTCGAGAAGCGAAGTGTCCCAGTGTCGTCGAGGACGTACACCCCCGCCGGGTCGTGCCGGCGGGCCAGCAGTCGGGCGGTCGGGTGGCGGAACCCCGGTACCGTCTCGACGGTGCGGGAGCCCGACTCTGCGCCGCCACCGGCCTCGCTGTCGGTGAACGCCGGCGTGAACCGGACCAGCGTCTCGCCAGCGGCGAGTCCGACGACGAGACTGTCGGCGTCGGCCGTCAGACAGCGCGGCGGGACGACCTGTCCCTCGCGTCTGACGGTCGGTGGTCGCCAGTCGGGCACGTCCTCGCCGTCGGTCATCACCGCCACACTCCCGTCGTCGGTCAGGACGACGATTCTGTCGTCCCCTGCGAGCGCCGCGTCGCGCGGCGCTCGCAGTCCCGTTCGGATCGTCGGGCCGACCCCACCGCGGACGAGGCGCGCGAGGACACCGGTCGTCTCCGGCGGCGCGGTGTCGGAAGCGAGGCGCTCGGTCAAGAGGAAGACGCGCCGGTCGTCGTCCAGCAGTCGGATCGGGGTGCCGACGCCCTCGGTGGCCACCCACCGCGTCTGTAACAGGTGTTTCGAGAGCGCGTGGAGTCGGCCCGGCGGACTGTCGGGCGGTGCACTCGCTGGAGTCGTCAGCGTCTCGGCGATCACGACGTCGTCGCGCGTCACCGCCATGTCGACCGGTTCGTAGCTGTCGTCGGGGTCGGCGTCCGCGACACAGCAGAGGTGTGTCAGGCGGTCCTCGACGTGGTGGTAGCGGTAGAGGTCGCCTTCGCCGGTGAGGAGGTAGCAGACGCCGCAGTCGTCGGTGTCGAACGCCCGGATCGTCAGGTCCGCGTCGGCGAGCGCGGGGAGTTCCGCACTGCCGACGTTCGTCCCGTGACTCCCGAGCGTCAGCACGCCCTCGTCGCTCGTCAGATTTCGGAGGGTCCAGTCGTCCCAGTCGGCTCCCTCGCTCGTGCCGACGAACGCGAAGTCCATCAGCGAGCACCTCCGGGGCCCGTGGTCGCCGGACCGGGGACGGGCGTCTGCCGGGCGACAGCGACGATCATCGCCGCCTCCGGCAGTCCGCGTCGTCGGTCAGCACGGTCACGTCGTGACCGGCGCTGTAGACCAGCGCGGTCGGGTCGATCACCACGGTCCCCTCGTCGGTGACGCGTGCGCCGTCGGCCGACACCGACAGGTTCCGGACGCAGTCGATGCCGGCGACACCGGCGATCTGTTCGTACAGTTCCGCCCGGTAGACCGGTCGGCCGAAGGGCCACCCCTCGCCGTCGAAGCCGGTCAGTGGATCGAGGAAGTCGTCCAGCACCGTCTCGACCGCCGCGATCCGCCCCTCGGCGGTGAACCCCTCGTCCAACTCGACGCCGACCGCGACCCGGACGCCGGCGTAGGTCGGCCCGGCGACCGAGACGCGATCCGTGAGGAGTCGGTGTCGCTGGAGGTGCGCGTCCACCGCGTCCAGCAGGCCAGCACTCGGCTCCGGTGGCGTCGACTCGGGGAGTGTGCTGTGGGGGACGACGACCACCCGGACCGCAGTCACGGGGTCGCAGTCGCCCGGTCCCGGCACCTCGTGGGTCGTCGCGGTCGCCCGCGCGACCCGGACGCCGGGCGTCGAGCGCGCCAACTCGCGGTAGTCCTCGCCGGTCACGGCCCGCGAGGTGTCGAGGAGTCCGCGTCGGATCCGGACGAGCGCGTCGTCCACCGACTCGGCGTCCGTGCCGCCGGCCGCCGGTCCGAGTGTCGACACCGCTACCTCGTCTGCCACGGGCGAGTCGGTCACCAGCGACCACTGCGCCTCCTGGGAGACGTTCCCCGCGACGCCCCCGCCGGCGACGTACCGACTCGCCACGACCTCGCTCCCGGCCGGCGGCACGCGGCCGGTCACGCCGTCGCCGAACCGGATCACGCCGGTCGTCGCCTCCCGGACGTAGTGGTTGTCGGTCGGTCCCGACGCGTCGAGGTCGCCGACCTCGGTCCACTGCACCGGTGGGTCTCCGGGTTCCCGAACGTGGATCGTCGCGTCGAGCACCGGGGCGTCGGGGAGGAGGAACGCCTGTCCGGGCAGGTCGGTGGTGCGGGTCTCGTCGGTCGGTCGGGGGCGCGCTCCCGCGTCGCCGACACTGGCGGGAACAGCACTCTCGCCGCCGACAGCACCGAGTCGTCGCTCGGCGCGGACCAGCACCGCGGCGTCGGCGCTCGCCGCGTCGACCGGCCCGACGGTCCTCTGGTGGACCGCCGGGACGCTGTTCACCCGGACCGCGTCGAAGACCGGCGGAATCTCGTAGCCGCCAGCGACCACGCGACACCGGAGCCAGTAGCGTCCGCTGGGGGAATCGAAGACCCGGCCCAGTCGGTCCACCGCCGCCCAGTCGGCCGGGTCGGGTGCGGACAGTCGGACGTGTCCACCCCGGTAGAACCGGTCGGTCGTGTCCACCGGGTCGCCCGCGTCGTCGGTCGCCGGCGAGAGGGGGTCCCACGCGTCGTCGTCGAACCACCGGCCGGCGTCCGTGAGATACTCCCACTGGAGTTCGACGGTCGGCCGGAAGGTCCCCGTCTCGTCGCGGTGAGCACCGACCGGCGGGAGGTCCGCGTCGTGGAAGTCGAACGCCACGTCCAGCACGTCGCCCGCGAACGGGTCGCCCGCGAAACCCAGGTTGAGAGTCGCACCGCGTTCTGCACGCGGGCCGAACCCGAGGAAGTGCATCGTGTCCTCGCGGTTCGCGGTGGTGTTGTCGGTCCGCCCGCGCCGGTGGTCGACCACCACGTGGGCCAGTTCGGCGTCGGTCACGGCAACGGACCGGGCCGTCTCGAACCCGACCGTGGTCCCGCCCACCGCCGCGCGGACTGTCGTCTCGTTCGGCACGACCGCACCGTCTGCCAGTGCCGAGGGCGACAGCGACAGGTCGACACGCGCCGGGCGCGGCGGTGTCGGCGTCTCGCCGAGCAGTCGGAGGTACTTCCGGACGTGGTCGTCGGTGATCTGGTCCAGTTGGTAGCCGTAGGTCTCGGTGAGCCACGCCAGCAGTTCCAGCACCGTGATCCCCGGGTCGTGGACGTTGTGGTCGGTCCACTCGTCGGTGTACGCCGGGAGCAGTTTCCGGGCGTCGGCCAGCAGGTCGTCGAACGTCCGGTCGTCCAGCGTCGGCGGGTCGAGGCTCACGCGCCACCTCCCGTGCCGGCGTCTGTCGTACTCGTCGCGCCAGCGTCGGCGGCGGTGGTGCTGTCAGCCCCGGTCGTCGCAGTGGCGGGAGACGCCCGACTCGCCCGCACGTCGTGTGTCCCGGCGAAGACCAGGACGTCCTCGCTCACGCCGGGCACCTCGTCGCCGTCGCCGACGCGGGCCGTGGTCTCGTCACCGTGGAACGTCACCGTCAGGTCCGCGACGTGATCCACGCCCGCCACGCCCTCGGCGACCGCGAACAGGTCGGCCGGACACGGCAGGGTGCCGAACGCCCAGCCCTCGCCCGATTCGCCACCCGAGAGCGGGTGGAGGTAGGCGGAGAGCGCGTCGTCGACCGCGCGCTCGACCGCCGAGACGCTCTCGACGCCGGGCGTGGCGACGACCCGAACCGCGACGGTCGCCTCGACGTAGGCCGGTCCCCGGACGATCAGTCGATCCGGCGTGACGACCGTGGTCGGCGCGTGGTCGGCGACTCGCTCCGCGACACGCTCCCGGAGACTGGCAGACGGGACCGGCTTCCGGGCACTGCTCGCCGGGACGACGATCAGTGTCACGAAGCCCGCCCGACGCCGCCCGGCGGCGTCGGTCGCCGGGAGACAGCGCGCCCGTGCCAGTTTCCGCGTGGTGGTCGTGGCGACGCGCTCGAAGTCGACCGGCGTCACGGCGCGGTCACCGTCCCGCAGGGTTCGGCTGGCGCGCGTGACCGCCGACTCGGTGGACTCGGCGTCCGCGCCGCCGTCGCCCGCGATGGGGTTCGTCACCTCGTCCACGAGCGCGATGGCACTCTCCAGTTTCGTGACGGTCTCCCTCGGCACGTTGCCGGCGCTCCCGCCGCCGGTCTCGTAGCTCGCTCGGACGGTGTCCCGGCCGCGCGGCGGGATACGTCCCCGGCGACCGTCGCCGAACTGGATCTCGCCGGAGAGTCGGTCGACGGTGTAGTGGCGGTCGTCCGGCCCGGAGCCGAGGAAGTCCTCGACTGCGGTCCACCGCACCCAGACCGCGTCCGGGGCGGAGTCGGTGTCGCCGGTCGCTCCGCCACCGACGACCTCGACCTGTTCGGGAGCGTCGGCGACCAGACCCTCGCGGTCGGCAGTCGAGAGGGTTCGCGCTTCGTCGACCCAGACCGACTCGGCGACCACCGGCGGCGAGGCGACCGCGAACGTCTGATCTGCGGTGCCGTCGCTCCCGCCGAGTAGTTCGTCGGTCACGCTCTCCACGTTCGTCGCCCACCCGGCGTTGACCGCCAGCACCTCCACGACCGGCGGCGTCTCGGTCGGATCGCCGACGCTCGATTCGGTGGGGAGGGTCGTCTCGCAGGGGTCGCTGTCGGCGTGGCCGGGGCGACCGCAGTCGGCGTGGTCGTCGCCTGCGTGCCCGCCACAGCCGCAGTCGTGGCCGGATTCGTCTGTCGAGTCGCCACCGGTGTCGGCGTCGCTGTCTGCGCCGCGTTCGTCGGTCTCCTCGCTCGCCTCCTCGCCCGCGACCGGGCCGCCGCCGACAGCGACCGGATCACCACTCGGCGTCAACAGCGCGACCTCGTCGGGCACCGTGTCGTTCAACACCGGCGCGCGGAAGTCGAACCAGACGTCGGCCGGTCCCGGCGAGAGGCGGCCGCTGGCGACCGTCAGGGTCCCACCCGCGTCGATCACCGTGCCGCCGGGGAGCGCCCGGTGCTGGTCGACGTCGAGGTTGCCGTGTTCCACGTCGACCAGGTACCCCGAGAGGTCGAGACTCCGGTCGCCGGTGTTCCGGAGTCGGATCGTCTCGCGGGGCGCGTCGATGCGGTCGATCCGGATCGCCAGGTCGGCGGGACCGGTCGCCGGCGGCGGCGTCTCGAACGCCCCCTCGACGACACTCGCCCGGAGCCAGTGTCGCGCCGCGCCGAACAGCCCGACCGCCTCGCTCGCGTCCGGGAAGACCACCGAGATGAGCCCGCGCGTCAGCAGACGTTCGGTCCCGTCGGCCACGTCCGGCACGGCCCACTCCGTGACCTCGCCGCCGGCCCCGGCGTCGGTCGCCTGTCGACTGTACGTCCACGCCAGTCGCGGGTCGAAGTCGGCCGGCGTCGCCCGGTCGGTCGGCGACCAGAGCAACTGGATCGGCCCGTCTTCGAGTCGCCGGTCGAACCCGAGCGCGAGCGTCTGGCCGTCTGCCGGCAGTCGTCGGAACGGGCGGGTGCGCTCCCGGAGCGCCAGCGACACGTCGCGTGGCGCCTCGCCGTTGTCCGCAGCGAGCAGGTGGTCCGGACGCTCCTCTTTGCCGTACTGGAGGCGCAGCATCGAGAGCTTCGGCGGGGTCACGCCGTCGGTCTTCGTCGTCCACGTCTCGGTGTTGTTGGAGGTGTCTTCGGTCCGGACGTACGCGACAGAGCCGTAGTCGCCGCCGACGAGTCGCGCCCTGATCCAGTGGCCGTCCTCGCCCGCCACCGCCGTCTCCGCGAGGTCCGGCGGCACGTCGAAGACGACCGTGCCGCTGTCGGTGAACCGCCGCGCGTCCGGGTCCGTCTCGTCGCGGAGCGGGAGTCGCGTCCACGCGTCCCCGTTCCAGAACTCCCACGAGACCGACGGGCCACCGGCGTCCGACATCGCGTCGGCGTTCGCCAGCGTGAGCGAGAGGGTGACGGTCGCCCCCGGCGTCGTCAGCGCGTCACCCGACGCGATGGCGAACGTGTCGCGGTGTCGGGGGTGGTCGCCGAAGGGGAGCACTGGCTCGCTGGCGGTCGGATCGGAGAGTGGGACGTCGTTTGCGAACAGCGCGTCCGCAGCGCGGCCGACCGCGCCGCCGCCGAGTGCGGTGTCGCTCCCCTCGCCCACCGCACGTCGGTCGCCGGCCGCGAGCGTCACCGGGCCGACGGCGAGTTCGAATACGTGTGCTGGATCGCAGTTCCGGTTGGTCGTCGCCCGGAGCCAGCGACTGGTCCGCCCGCCGACCGTCGTCTCGGTGAGGGGTCCGGGTGGTCGGAGTTCGATCGAGACCACCTGCTCGCCCCAGCGGTCGGTGTCGGTCTCCATCGTCTCGGGTTCCACGACGTGCCAGTCTTCGACCGGTTCGCCCTCGGGTGCCGGTTCGTCGAGTCGGATCGGATCGGTCGCCTCGCCGTACCACTCCCAGATGAGACAGTCCGCGAGGAAGTCGGCGACAGCGTCCGTCTCCGACTCGCTGTCGGCGTCGACGCGCAGTCGGACCCGCACCGCCGCGCCGGGTGCCTGCTGGAGGAGGCTCGCGTGGCCCAGCGAGAGGACGTGTGCCTGCCGGTCCCGGCCGGTGAAGGGTTGGAACGACTCGCCGGCCGACACCGCCGCGTCGTGGCGGTAGAGTCGGTCCGCGTCCGGATCGACGCTCACCACGTCGGTCAGCCTCGCGGGCGTCGCCTCGAAGCCGGCGTCGGTCTCGAAGATCGTCTTCGCCTCGTCCACTGCTCTCGTGCCGGCGGGCACCCGGACGTTCTCGGTCGCGCCCTCCGAGACCGTGACCGTCAGTGGAATCCGTCCGGCCTGCGGCGGCGCGCGGTCGAAGCCGAGTCGGTCGAAGAAGGCGACGCGGTGTTTCGCCGGCACCCGGTCCAGTCGCTCGGTCGTGTGGCGTGCGAGTTCGGCGAAGAGGTGGACCAGCGCGGTCCCGGCGTCGTCCCCCGGGTCCCACGAGGGCGTGTAGCCCGGCGCGAGGGCGAGTGCGTCCCGGAACAGGTCGTCTCTGCTCCGGCCGTCGAGCACCGGGTCGGTGGTCGCGTCCGACGCCGACCCCGGCGTCGAGACCGCGTCGGTCCCCGGTTCGGCGCTCGGATCGTCACTCGCCACGGGTCCCCTCCTCGACGTAGAACGGGTAGACGAGATTGTCCGCCCGCCCGGTGCGCCGGAGTCGGTAGTCGATCTCGACCAGCAGTCGGCCGGGCGCACCCTCGTCTCGGCTGGCGGTCACCGACTCGACCGCGATCCGGGGTTCCCAGTCCCGGAGCGCCTCGCTCACGGTCGCCTCGATCTGCGTGAGGGTGGTCGTGCTGATCGACGCGAAGGTGTAGTCGTGGATCCCACAGCCGAAGTCCGGGCGCATCACGCGCTCGCCCTTCGCGGTCCCGAGGACGATCCGGATCGACTCCTTCACGTCCTCGGGACCGGCGGAGAGCGCGACCCGGCCGGTCCCGTCGGTCTCGACCGGGAACGACCAGCCGCGTCCGAGGAAGTCGTCCTGCATGAGTCACCCGATCTGCACGGTCGAACTGCCGCCGACCACGGTGTTCGGCGGGCCGTTCTCGACGATGGTATCGCCCAGTCTCACTGCCGGCATCCCCTCGATCAGCACGGTCGCGCTCCCGACCGCGACGACCCCGCCGACGTGCGGGACCGGTCCCGAGGAGAGCGGGCAGGCGTGGAAGTCCACACCAGCGCGCCACGCCGGCAGGCCCTCGATCACGACGGTCGGACTCCCGGCACCGGTCAGCGGCGGGCCGTGGGCGGTCGGATCGGTCACGCGTGCGGCCGGTGGCATCGTCAGATCGCCTCCGGTCGTGGTCGTCGGCTGGACGTCTCGTTCTTTTCCGAGTGTATCGTGTTCTGCATGGTCAGTTGATGGTGACGAGTGTCCCGTTCAGCGTCAGCACGCCGCCGGCCTCCACGGTCAGGTTCCCGTCGCTCGTGATGTCGATCTGCGGTGCCTCGACGGAGACGGCGGTCGAACTCGACAGCGTCAGGCCGCCGGACTCGAACGTCACCGAGTTCGTCCCGTTGCCGTCTTCGACGGTCACGGTGCCGCCGCCGTCGTCGAGAACGACCGTGTGCCCGCCGGCGGTCTCGATGCGGAGGCCGCCGTCGCTCGCGTCGTCCAGTTCGATCTCGTGCCCCGACCGGGACTTGATCAGGCGCACGTCGTTGCTTCCCTCGTTTGCGGCGGGCGGGGCGTCCTCGCCGTTCCACAACGCGCCGACGACGTAGGGTTCGCCGGGGTCGCTCGCGTCGAACGCGACCAGCACCTCGTCGCCGACCTCCGGCAGGAAGTAGGTCCCCCGGTCGCCGCCGGCCATCGGGACCGCGATGCGCGCCCAGTCGCTCTCGTCGTCACCCTCGCGCCGGGGGATGCGGAGTTTCACGCGACCCATCCCCTCCGGGTCCTCGTTGTCGGTGACGACCGCCGGGGTGACGCCGGTGGCGGTCGCACCTCTGCCGACGTACTGGCGTTCGCGCTCGCTCACGGCCGGGCCTCCCGAGTCGAGTGCCGACCGATTCGCAGGCGGCGACTCCATCGCGTCGGCTGTCGCCGACGCTCCGTCGTCGCCCGGTGGAAATGCGGTCGTCGCAGTGTCGTCGGCGGTCCGTGCTGTCGCGGGACAGTCGGCGGTTCGGACTGTCGCGGTGCGGTCGCCGGTCGGGGCCGTCGCGGTGCGGTCGTCTGCCTCGGCTGTCGCGGTGCGGTCGCCGGTCGATGCTGTCGCGTCTCGAACGGTCTCGTCTCGGTGTCTCTCCTCTGTCTCATAGCACACGCTCCTCGACCGCGAAGTCGGTCCGGAACCCCTCGCCGCCGATCCGGTGGGTCGCCCCCGTCACGAAGTAGGTCCGGTCGAACCGGTCGCCCAGCCCCGACAACTGGACCGTGTCGCCGGCCTGCAGGTCCGGGACGCCGACCGTCTCGCCGTGGCCCGAGACCAGCCCACTCCGGATGCGGTCCAGCGCGGCCTGCGCGACCGCGTCGGCCTCGCTCGTCGAGTCCACCGGCACCCGGAGCGTCTCGGTGCCGGACCCCGGCCCGTCGTGGCTCGCGGTGCCGACGATCTCGGTCTTCTTCGCCGGGTCCCAGTGTCTGACCGTCACCTCGGCGACCTGCTCGGCGCTCGTCGTCGTCACCGAGACGGACCCGAGCGACTCGCCGTACCGGAGCGAGACGGTCGGATCGGCGTCGTAGGCCGGCGGCGCGAATCGGACGGTCCCCCGCCGACAGGCGAACTGGAAGCCGTTTCGCCGCGCCCGACGCTGGAGGAAGTCGTAGTCCGACTCGGCGTCCTGCACGACCTTCGGGTGGGTCACGTCGGTCGACTCGATCTCCCGTCCCGCGAAGTCGTACTCACCCAGCACCGCGCTCGCCACGTCGCCGTCGGTCGTCTCGTCCCACGAGCGCGTCCGGGTCCCGTGGGTCGTCGCCTGCAGTGGACCGTAGCCCGCGATCTCGACCGACGGCGGGCCACTCGCGGGGTAGTCGGCCGACACCTCCGAGACGGAGCCGACGAACGCGTCGACCAGAGTGTCAGCGTACCCCACCGCGACCGTGACCGCTGCCCCGGTCTCGAAGTCGGCCCAGTCGAGGTCCGGAAACGACACCCGGCGCGTGGTCGGGTCGAACTCGCCGTCGAACCGCGCCGAGAACCGGTCGGCACCGGCGACGGTCGTATCGACCGAGAGATCCGTGACGACGCCCTCGCCGGCGCGGTAGGTCGCGTCGCCGATCGAGAGTTCGAAGGCCGGTTCGTACAGGCCGCCGTAGGCCGACTTCAGTGCCGCGAGGGTCCCCTCGGTGTCGGTGCTCGGTGCGCCCCGTCCACCCGGTTCGCGGGTGCCGAGACTCACGACTGCCTCCCGGCCGGCGGAATCGTCAGGTCCGCGCCAGACTGGAGCGTCCGTGGGTTCGTGATCCCGTTCGCGGCCGCGATCACCCGCCACGCGGTCGGGTCGCCGTAGGCCGCCTCGGCGATGCTCGACAGCGTGTCGCCGGCCGTGACCGTCACCTGCGTCGAGGCGCTCGCGGTCGCGGCGTCCTCGTCGGTCGAGGGTTCGTGTTTCCGGGCCGTCACCGCGACCCGTGCCCGGACCGGCGTGCCGTCACGCCGGAACATCGTGTAGGTCGCGTCCACCGACTGGAGGACGCCGAGGAAGTTCAGCCCGCCCCACGCGATCCGACAGACCGGCGGCGTCGCGACCGACAACAGTGCCGTCACCCCGTCGACGTACTCGCTCCGCACGTCGCCGCCGGACTCGTAGGTGTCGAACAGCAGCGTCACCGACAGTGTGGTCGTGTCCGGCGTCGTCGCCTGCGAGACCTGTTCCTGGTTGCCCCGCAGGCCCTGTCCGCCTAGCCCGTGGCCGTAGTTCAGCGAGTACTCCGTCGGGTTGAACGCGAAGGGGATGCGCTCCCGCGGGAACGTGTTCCCCCGGGCGTCGACCACTTCGAGGTAGCCGTCGTCGGTGCCGACCGGCGACGCCGACATCAGCGGTCACCTCGCTCGCGGGCGATGCGTCGGTCCCGCCGGAGTCGCCGAGAGAGTCGATCCACGATCCGGTCCACGGTCGCCGGCGGGAGTGACACGGAACCGGGGTCGGCGTCGCCGGCGGCAGGGTCGGGCGGCGTCGTCGCCGATTCGACCGCCGACGATCCGGTCGTCTCTGCCGACTCCGTGCCGCGCCTCAGGCCGCCAGCCCCGGGACTGACCGAGTCGCCACGCTCGGCGGGAGGGTGCCCCCCGGTGGCGCTCCCGGCTTCGGTGTCCCCGTCGACCTCGGAGTCACGCGAGGCGACGACCAGCCGTGGCTCGTCGAAGCCGGTGTGAGTACCGAGTCCCGCAGTCGACGCTCGCGTCCCGTCGCCGAGTGGTCCGGACCGACCGGCGCGTCCGGTCGTACCGATACCGGACCGACCACCGGTCAGACCGGCGCGACCGGTGCTGACGGCTCCGGCGGCCGACACCGAGAGTCCCGGCTCGCTCGTCCCGAATCCGGCTCTCGTGTCGTCGGTGGCGGTCGTGCCCGGTCGGCCGGCGGCCGGCACCGTCGGTCCCCTGTCGGCGGGGGTGACCCGGTCGCCGACGTCGGAGTCCCCGGAGACGGGAAGGTCGTCGCCCGACGACAGCACCGCGACCGACCGCCGACCGCGTGGCACCTGGCGCACGGGTCGGGTCGACAGACCGACCGGTGATCGCGGCCGGGTCGGCCGAACTGTCGTGATCCGGCGACGGTCGGCCTGTTGGTGGACCGTGTCCGTCTGCTGTCGGGAACGCTCGCCGGTCGCCGCCGACTGTCTGCCCGACGCCGTCGGCGAGGCTCCCCGGTCGTCGCCGACCGAACCGGTGGGCGGGAGGCGGAGTGTCGTCGCGGGGTCGTCGGCTCCCGTCGGTCGCCGACTCCCACTCTCGGTGTGTTCGCCCGACTGACCGACCTCGCGGGTGACGGTGATCCGGCGCGTGACCGACAGTCGCGTCGGGTCGGCGGTCGACGGTGGCGAGATCCCGGCGGTGGGTGGCTCGCCGGTCTCACTCGACGCGTCACCGCCCCGTGGGCGCTCGCCCGCTCCGAACCCGAGCAGGTCGGCGAGTCGGAGGTACGAGAGCGGTGTCGCTCGACCGCGAGTGGGTCCGCTCGGTGCGTCGGCGGCGGCCCGGTCCGCGCGGGCGAGTCGGTCGACCCGGCGAGCGCGAGTGCGGGGTCGGCGGCGCGTCCGGAGTCCCGGTCGGCTCCCGCCGAGCAGTCTGGCGAACGGCGGTCGGCGGCGTCGGCCGAGTACGCCGAGGGGGCTGTCCGTCGAGTCGTGGTCGTCGCTGTCTTCCATCATCTGAGTGTCACCGTGTCTCCGTCGACGAGAGGGTCACCCGATCGCCGATGCCGAGGTTCAGTACGCGCTCCCACGGAATCGACCGTCTCCCGGGGTCCGCCGGGACGAACTCGCGCCAGCCGCGAATCTCACAGACCGTCCCCGAGTCGGTCATGCCCGTGATCCGGACGGTGACGCCCGCCGCGTACTTCACGCCCTCAAACTGGAAGTACGCGACTGCGGTCGCGTCGTGTGACCCTCCGCGCTCGACCTTCGCCCGAATCTTCGCTCGTTCGTCGGACTGCTCGGTCCACACGAGTTGGACCGCCCCCGCCGGGACCGACTTCCACCCCGCCCCGTAGCCACGGATCTGCTCGCGCATCTGTCGCGGGTATCGGTCCACGTCCGGGTCCTGCGTCTGTCGTGTCTCCGGTTGCTGCCGACCGCCCGCCGGGGCCGCCGGTTTCGCCGGCTTCTCCGTACGCTCCGCCGTGTCACCCTCCGCTGTCCCCCGCTCGGTCGCAGTCGATCGCTTCACTCGTGCCACCGCCTTCTCGAGTTCGGCGAGAATCTCCGCCAGCGACTCGCCCCGTATCTCACGGAGCGAGCCTTCGAGTCGAGTGACCTGCTCCGGGGTCAACCCCCCGGTCGTGGCGACGAACTTCCGGACGAACTCGGCCGTCAGCTTCGGTCCTTTCGCCTCCGGGCCACCCAGCATCTGTTTCAGCAGGCGCTCGACGTGGTCCGGGGCGTCGTCGAGCAGTTTGCGGATCTGCTTCGTCTCCGCACGCTCTCTGCCGGGTCCGCCGGGGCTCTCTCCGGACGTGCCTCCCGTGTCACCTTTTGGGAGTTTCTCGGTCTCGGGTGTCGCCGGCGTCTCGGTCTCGGGCGGCTTCTCCGTCCCGCCTTCGCCGGACTCGGTCCCGCCTTCTCCCGTCCCTCTCCCTTTGCCCGTCGTCCCCGCCCGCTGTCGTTTGGTCTGGCGGGCCTGCTGGATGCCGCGTTTCAACTCCGCGACCGTGGGTGCCTGTCCGCCGGTCTGCCCGCCGGAGGCGATCTCTGCGGCCTCCGCCAGTCGCCGCAGGTCCTCGTCCGAGAACTGGTCGAGGTTGTCGTTGATCACCTGGGTCGTCTGTCTCATCAACTCCTTTTGCACGTCCGAGAGGTTGCCCGCACTCGCCGCCTTCCGGAGTCGCTGCTGGAGTTCGGGGTTCGCCTCGATCCGTTTTCGAAGCTCGGGCGGCACCGGCGTCCCGTTGCTCTCCAGGTACTCGAACAGCGCGACGAGCGGGTCTTTCCCCTCGCCGCCGAACGAGACCTCTGCCTGCGCCTCGCCGGTCAACAGGACGACCGCCGCGAGGACGGTCGCCACCTGCACGGCCGGACCGAGGGCCCGCTTGCCGAGTTTCTGGGCGAGTTTCTTTCCCGCCTGTTCGAGTTGTTTGGAGAGATACCACGCCGCGAGCGTGACCGGCACCCACACCGGGTTCGGATGGGGTTTCCGTCGCCGTCGCCGGCGTTTCCGCTGGATCACCTCGTAGGCCAGCACACCGGGGTTCGCGTCGAAGTCGGTCGGCCCGAAACAGATGACCACGTTCTGCGTCCCGGCACCGCCGCCTCGGGGACGGCCGACGACGTAGTTCGCCGGTTTCGGCATACTCGTCCCGGCTTTGAACTGCGGCCCGCCGATGCCACGCTCGTTCAGAATCGAGTTGAGCGGCGCGACGTACTGACGTTCGATCTTCTTCGCCTTCGCCGAGGCGTTCTTCCGCGTCGTCACGTCATACACCTCACGCGTTGTCGGATCGAGATCGATGATGTCCGGTTCGCGGGGGACCTGCCGGCGTGGCTCTTTCTCCACGTCCCGTCCCTCGATTATCTCCTGTGGGCTCCCCTCGCCGGGCACCCTGTCCGCCGCCCGAGGGTCGACACTCTTGGGGCGCTGGATCGGACTCGGCGTCCCCGGACTCCGGAACAGGTCGTAGATGGCGTGTATCAGTCGCTGGTCGCCACCGGTCGGCATCTCACGGAGTCCGACGCCGCTCAGGTCCTGGTTCGTCAGCAACTGGTGTCCTGGCCGCACGCTCCTGTAGAGTCCGATTCCGGCGAGTTCGGCGGCGTGGTATCGTGTCCAGAGCCCCCCCGACAGCCGCTTGCCGGGCGGGCACGACCCCCACGGCTTCCGGGCCACGACCGGGTCGGCGCTCCGGCGACCGACCGTCACCCGGTCGCCCCGGAACAGTGCCCGCGTCGCCCGATCTGCGTCGCGCTCGAAGCCGGCGTCGGTCGCCGACTGCCGACTGCCGGTCACCGCGCCGACCGTGCCGACCGCGTCGGGTCCGGTGGTCGCGCTCCCGTCGGCGAACCGCTGGACTGCGGTCTGTTCCGCGCCGGACTGCTGGACGACGTGTGCCAGTTCGTGCGTGAGCAGTCGGAGACCGCCGGGGGTCTCCGGGGCGTACTGCCCGCCGGCGAACACGACGTGCTCGCCGACCGTGTACGCGCGGGCGTCGAGGTCTCGTGCCGAGCGATCTGCGCGCGGGCCGTCGTGGACCCGGACACGCCCGAAGTCGTGGCCGAACCGCGCGCCGAGTCGCCCGGCGAGTCCCGGCGGGAGTCGCCGACCGGTCTCTCCCAGCGCGTGCTGGACCGACCGCGAGGCGTCGTCCGTCTGCTTCGACCGCGTTCGTTCGGCCCGGGGGCTCTGCGCCCGGTCACCGCCGTCGCCGTCGGTCGTGCGTCTCACGAGTTCACGACCTCCCAGTAGTCGCCGAACTGTGCGGGGTCGACCAGCGACCCGGTCTTCCGGAGTTCGTCACGCACCGCCGGGACGACGTGGCGCATCTCGACACGAGAGGTCTCGACGTGACCCGTGTCGCTCGCGTGCTCGCCGTTTCGGTCGGCAGTCGCGGTCGCTGCCGTGTCCGACTCGCTCACCGCGAGAAACGCCGCGGTCAGCGCGGCGTTCCGCACGTCGCCGCCGGTCAACTCGAAGGAGGCGAGGAAGTCGTAGTCCAGATCGGCGACCGGGGCCTCTTCGGGGAAGACACCGCGCCAGATCGCCTCGCGTGCCTCGTGGTCGGGCCGCGGGAACGAGACCGTCAGGTGGAGTCGCCGCCGGAACGCGTCGTCGATGTTCTCCGGGAAGTTCGATGTCAACACGACCGTCCCGTCGTGGCTCTCGATGCGCTGGAGGAGGTAGTTCGTCTCGACGTTCGCGTACCGGTCGTGGGCGTCGGACACCTCAGAACGCTTGCCGAACAGGGCGTCGGCCTCGTCGAACAGCAGGATGGCGTCGCTGCCCGCCGCACCGTCGAATATCTCGCCGAGTCGACTCTCGGTCTCGCCGACGTACTTGCTGACGACGCTGGCGAGGTCGATCCGGTAGAGGTCGAGTCCGGTCTCGCGGGCCAGCACCTCGGCGGCCATCGTCTTCCCCGTACCGGAGGGACCGGTGAACAGCGCGGCGACCCCCCCGCCGCGAGCGTAGCGGTCCGCGAAGCCCCAGTCGTCGTACACCCGCCCCTCGTCGGCGATGCGGTCGGCGACCGCCCGGAGTTTCCGCGCCGGTTCGGCTGGCAGGACGATGTCGTCCCAGCCGAAGGTCGGCTCGACTTTCGTCGCGTGACTCCCCAGTGCCGCGCTGGTCACCTGCCGACAGCCGGCGTAGATGGCCTCGCGGGTCAATGCTCCCCCGGCCACCGTCTCGTGTGTCCGGGCCAGCGCGACCGCGCGGTCGACGCCACCGGGCGTCAGGCGGAACGTCGCCGCCAGCGCGCTCGGATCGACAGACGCCGGCAGGTCGACCGACTCCCACGCCCGGAGGCGGCGGGCGTAGTCCGACGCCGGGAACCGGACCGTGACGACCGTGTGGGTCGTCGGCCGGACGCGCGCACTCGCCGGGAGGTCGGCACTGCCGGTCACGAACACCGGTCCCGGCACGCGATCTAGCACGCCGACGACCGTCGCCGCGAGGTCGTCCGCGTCGGTCGCCGGCCCCGTCTCCGGGCCGGTGTCGGCGTCGTCGCCGAACGGCAGGTCGGCACGCCGGAGGTGGATCGGACAGCCTCGCAGTCGCGCCTCGCGGATCAGCAGTCGAAGTCGCTCCGTGACCGCCGCGGCGCGGTCGGTGTCCCGCGTGGCGGCGACTCCGGACAGTAATCCACCCGCGTCACACCGAAGGAGTCGGTCGACGCCGCGCTCGGCACAGATCGCCGACACGGCTCGCTCGGTGCCGACTCCCGTGGGTCCGTGGAGGTGGACCAGTGGCGGTCGTACCGCCGCCCGCGCGGGAAGCGTGGCGGTGAACCCGGTCGTCTCGTCGGCGTCGAGCGTCGTGTCGACCTTCCTCGCCGACACCGCGTCGGTCGTCGGAGGCTGTGGCGTCGAGTCGGTCGAGTCGGCGTCGGGACCGACTCGCTCGGCGATCACCCGGATGTGCTCGGTGGTCTCCCGATCGGTCGGCAAGTCGTCGATGAGAGCGGTCGGCCTCGTCACCGAACAGTAGTCGGCGAGGCTCGCCGGAAGCGAGTCGGTGCCGAGCAGGAAGTCGGCGAGGCGGTCGTCGGCGACGATCGGTCGGTCCACCCGTGGCGCGTCCGGGTCGCCCCCGAGTCGGAGCAGTCGGGTCGCTCGGAGTGGCTCCTCGCGGTCGAACAGCGCCCGCACCGCGAGTCGCTCGCGTGGCGACTCGCCGAGCAGGTCGCCGACGAGTCCGACCGTGGGTCGTCGGCTGTGGCGGTCGTCCTGCAGGTGGGCGAACAGACTGCCGTAGTCCGGATCGACCGCCGGGGCGACCGCGACGACCAGCGCGTCCCGCTCGGTCGGCGACAGGTCGAACTCCGCAACGAGGTCGGTCAGCGGGAGTCGGACACCCGCGTCGTGGCTCGCCGAGACGCGGGCGTCGATGCGCTCGCGTGGGGTGTCGTCTCGCGTGCCCGTCTCGCTGTCGGCGGGCGGCGACTCCTGCGCTTCCGGTCGGTCGCTGTCGGCCGACCGCGAGTCGTCACCGGTCACCGACCGTGTGTCGTCGCCAGTGCCGGCCGACCGCGAGTCGTCACGCAGTCGTCGCCGGAGTCGGTCGTCCAGCAGTCGCAACTCCTCGTGGAGATGGGCGGTCGCGTCGGGGTACTGGTCGGCGGCCATCGCTCACCCCAGCAGGCCCCCGATGTCCTGCAGTGCGGTGCCGACGCCCGGCGGGAGTCCCGGGACCGGTCGAAGCCCGTGGTGGGCCAGTTCCAGCGTCTCGACGGCCACCGAACTGCTGTCGGCCGAGAGATCCGGCCCGCTCCACGAGACGGGGTAGGCGTCCACGAACGCCCAGCCCCAGCCGATGTCGCCGGTCTCGTCCAGGAGGAAGAGCACCCCGTCCATGCGCGTCACCGCGCCGTCGACCGTGCGCTGGGTCCACCGCGAGAGCGTCGCGGAGTCGGTCATCCCGCGCCGGAGCGTCAGGTTCGGGTAGTCGGCTCGGCCGGGGAGTTTGTGGACGTGGTCGTTGACGCCGCCCTCCTCGTAGGTCTCCGGGTCCATCCGCACCGACAGGCCGCTGACTTCGGAGAACCCCCCGACGAACAGCGCGTCGATCTGGACGACGAACCGGTACGAGAGGTACGGGTCGTCGCGCGCGCCGACGCTCATCGGTCGGTCCCTCGTACACTCGTCGCCGGGGCCGGGCGCACACTCGTCGCTCGGCGCGGTCGCTCACTCATCGGCGGTTCCCTCCCTCGTTCACACGCTCGTTGATCCGGCTGATCTCGGTACACCAGCGCCGCCGCTCCCAGTGGGGCATCGTCAACACGGTCTCGTGGCTCCACCCGAAGTGGTACGCGAGAAACGCGACCTCCTCGTAGAGTCGGTCGAGACCGGCGTCGCCGTCGCTCGCGGGACCGGCGCTCGGTCGACTGCCTCGACTCACGCCGCCGGGTCGTCCCGGCGCGTCGTCGCCGAGGAGGTCGAGGAGCGACCGGCCGCCTGCTGGCTGTCGTTCCGCCCCGCCCCCGCCGGTCGTCGGTCCCCCGAACGGGACCCCGCCGTCGGGGAGTGGCGATTTCCCACCCCACCACCGGAGTCGTCGGTGTCGTCGGTGTCGTCGCGCGGGTGGTGGTCGGTCGGGTCGTCCGGTGGTCGCAGTCGGCGCTCCCGCCCCCCACTGCTCGCGGGTGGCGACTCCATCGCGTCGGCTGACGCCGACGCTCCGTCGTCGCCCGGTGGCTGGTCGGTGGGCAGGTCGCTCGCCCGACTCGCGGCTCGCGACCGCGACTGCGAGTCGCCCCGTGTCTGTGAGTCGGTCCCGCCGTCGGTCTCGGTCGCCTGCGTCGGTGGCTCGGAACTGTCGGTGGGGCTCGCACTCGCGCCGCCGATCTCCACTGCGAACGCCTCGCCGCAGTCGGGACAGGTCGCGTCCACCGCGTCCATCCCCCGGTCGTTGACGCGCTCGTACATGTCCTGCAGGTACGCGAGATCCGCCACGAACAGGTTCTCGACCGTCTGTGGTGTCACGTCCGGCAGACTCCCGAGGCGGGTGACGACCCGCGAGAGCAGGATGATCGTCAGGTACGACTCGTTCGACCTGACGCGCGGGTCCTTGAGGGGGAGAATCTCGTCGGCGGCGGTCGCCAGTCGCATCGTCCCCTCGCGGTGGAGCGTCCCGTCCTCGCTCACGAAGCCGTTCGGGAGCGTGAACTGGAACTCCGTCTGGAGCGTGTCGCCGGTCATGCGCTCCGCTCCATGCCCTCGTGGACGATCTCTAAGGACTCGATGGAGACCTCGTTACCCGTGGCGTTGAGGTCCGGGGCGTCGTACTGCCGGGGCCACGCCTCGCGGAACTGGAAGCGCGGGCCGGGGTCGCCCACCTCGTCCTGCACGACGACCGCGATGGGTCGCCGGGCGTCGTCCACGTTGCCGTTCTCGACCGTCTTCCACCAGTCGTACAGTTCGGTGGACTCGGTGATCCCCCACTGTAAGGAGAGGTTGCCGTAGCTGTTCAGTCCCTTGATCTTCCGGACCGTGGGCTGTTCGTTGCCGTTCCGGTACTCGACCGCCTCGGTCGAGGACTCCGGGAGCGTACACTCCGAGAAGCCCGCCTGCACGATGCCCTCGATCTCGAGCAGGAACCGGAAGTTCCGGAAGGGCCCGTGTCGGTCCGGCATCTACGCCCCCTCCCCGGTCTTCTGGGAGATGCGGAAGATGACGAACTCCGCCGGCTTCACCGGGGCGACGCCGATCTCGACGATCAGTCGCCCGTTGTCGATGTCGTCCTGTGTCATTGTCGTCTCGTCACACTTCACGTAGAACGCCTCCTCCGGCGTCGATCCCATCAGCGCCCCGTTGCGCCACGTGGTCGTCAGGAAGTTGCTCACGGCCTGCCGGATCTGTGCCCACAGGCTCTCGTCGTTCGGCTCGAAGACCGCGTACTGCGTCGCCTCGTCGATGGACTCCTCCAAGTAGAGGAACAGTCGCCGGACGTTGACGTACTTCCACAGTGGATCGCTGGAGGTCGTCCGCGCGCCCCACACCCGGATGCCCCGACCGGGGAAACTCCGGATGCAGTTCACCCCCCGCGGGTTCAACTGCGCCTGTTCGCCCTTCGTGATCGTCCGCTGGAGGCCGTTCGCCCCGCGAACGATCTCGTTCGCGGGCGCTTTGTGGACACCCCGGTCGGTGTCGCTCCGGGCGTAGATGCCCGCGACGTAGCCCCCCGGCGGCACCAGCGTCGAGCGGTTCGTCGCCGGGTTCGTCGTCTCGATCCACGGGTAGTAGAACGCGGCGTACTCCGAGTCGCGCGGCGGCGAGAGGTCGCCGGGTGGCTCCGCGACCTGCGGTGCCTGCAACACGGCGAACCGATCCGCCAGCGTCTCGCAGTGGTCCACGATGGCCTGCGTCAACACGGGGTCGCCGGCGTCGTTCGTCACCGACCGCTCGTCCGGCACGCAGACGATGGCGATCTCGTCTTCGGCGACGAAGGCGTCCAATCCCGTGCGCTCGTCGTCGGGCCGCCACGCCGGGTCGGCGGTCCCGTCGTAATCCTCCAAGATCGGGACGCGGCCGTCGGCGGCCGAACCGAGCCAGATCGGCTCCTCGGTCGACTCCGGTCGCCCGTCTGCGACCTGGTCGACCGCGACGAGTGCCGACGACGCGAGGCGGTTCTCGTAGAAGTCGGCCGACGACTGGACCGGCGAGAGGTCGTCGTAGACCTCCTCGACGGTCGGGTCCGGCACCCGGTCGTCGGCTTCGGGATCGCCGCCGTACTGCCGGGCGGTCGCCGCGTCCGCCGGATTCGACCAGTACCGGACGGTCAGCTTGAACAACTGGTTGCGCGCCGGATCGAACAGGCTCCCGTCGTCGACCGCGACCGCGATGCGCTCGCCCCACGCGCCGGGACCGACGGCTTCCACGTCCAGTACGTCGCGGTTCCCCGAGAGCGGGACGGTCACCGTCTCGCGTGGGTTCGCGCCCGCGTCGCCCTCGTAGGCGACCGCGAGTGTCGCGGTCCGGGGGGCGAGGTCCTCGGCGACGAACGTCACCTCGGCGTGGAGCGAGTCGCCCGGCGCGAGGTCGACCGGGAAGGCGGGCGCGTTGCCGCCGGCGTCGGTGACCGTGAGCGCGAACGGGGAGTCGCCGCTCGGGTCCGTGATCGTCACGTCGTCGGCGTCGATGCGGACGTTCATCCCCCCCGGTTCGGCCGCGTTCGTCACCACCAGCGTCCGGTCCGCCGACTCGCCGGCTTCGACGCGGCCGAAGTCGAGTCGCTCCGCGTCGAGCGTGATCGGGGCAGGTTCGACCGCCTCGCCCGTCAGCGCGACGGTCGCGGTGCCGGCCGCGCCGCCGGCCTCGAAGGGAACCCGGAGCTGTGCGGCGCGGGTGCCGGTCGCGGTCGGGTCGAACCGGACTTCGACCGCGACGCGGCCGCCGGGTGCGAGCGTCGGGACCGTCTCCGGGCCGAGGACGGTGAAGTCGTCGACCGCCGGGTCGGCGTTCGGATCGGCGACGACCTCCATACCCGCCGGGTCGACCTCGATCGCGGCGTGTCCGGCGGCCGGGTCGCCGTCGCCGAGGTTCGTCAGCGTGATCGTCGCACTCGTCTGGTCGGTGGCGACCAGCGTCCCGAAGTCGAGCGTCGGGGTCGCGACGGTCGGCACGCCGAGTGCGCCGTCGGTCGGCCCGACGCCGGTCCCCGTGAGGACGACGGTCGCCCCGCCGGCGGGGGTGGCGATCTGGAGTTCCACGTCCACGTCACCCGGCGCGTTGTCGGGTGAGAACATCACCTCGACGTCGGCGGTGCCGCCGGCCGGCACTGCGCCCGGTTCGCCGTCGGGGAAGGCCGCCGAGAAGTGCGCCTCCTCGCCGTTCCCGTCGGGGTCGACGACCGACAGTTCGCCGGCCGTCAGCGGGAGGTCCCCGCCACCGCCCGCGTTCAGGTTCCGGAGCGTCACGGTCTCGGTGCGCTGGTGGCCGTCGACCGCCGCGCCGAAGTCGATCTGTCCCGGGTCGACGCCGAACTGGTCGGCGGTCGGACCGACGCCGGTGCCGGCGAAGGTGACGCGAGCCGGGGCGTTCGTCCCGTCGTGGTCGACGACGAGTGTCGCCGCCTTCGGGGTCGCGTCGGCCGGCGTCAGTTCGACGGTCACGTCGACGCTCCCGCCGGGGGCGACGGTCAGCGGGAAGTCGGCGTCTGCCGGCGTGAGAACCGCGAACTCGTCGTCCGCGCCCTCGGTGACGGTCAGGGTGAAGTCGTCCCCGTCGACCGTCACCGCCGGGTCGCCCGCCTCGCCGGGGTTCGAGAGCGTGACGGTCCGGGTCGGCGCGTGGCCCGTCACCACGTCGCCGAAGTCGACGGTGGACTCCGAGACTGCGAGCAGTGCCTCGACCGCACCGAGCGAGCCCTCGCCGAGGGTGGCGTCCTCGCCGACGACTCTGCCGAAGACGCACTCGGTGCCGCCGTTTCGGAAGAAGCCCTCGACGCCGAAGACCGTGTAACTGTCCGCGAGCGACCGGCCGCGAGCGGTGGCGTCGAAGCCGCCGTACAGTCGCTGGAACTGTGAGAAACTCGTGACGAGTCGCGGCTCCGTGGGACCGCGTTCGGTTCGGCCCAACATACCGACCGTACTCGTCCCGACGCCGGCTATCGGTCTCGGACCGGTGTCGCGCTCCTCGATGTAGACGCCAGGTGTGCGGTACTCTGGCATCGAATCACGCTTGCTCCCCGCGCCACGAGTTCGAATTGTGGTGCATGTTGACGTATCCCAGTTTGCCTATAAATAATTTTGTACGGAATAGCTGTGCCAGAATTTGGAGAGGAAACGGCGGGTGAAAAGGCGCGCAGACGCAACAAACTGCGTCGGCGTAGGAGTGAGTCGAAGTCGGTCGGCGTGAGGGCGAGCAGAAGTCGGTCGGCACGGGAGCGAACCGAAATCGGTAGACGTGAGGGCGAACCGAAGTCCGGCGGCGCGGACCGGAGCAGATCGGGGGCTCAGTCGTTCGTCAGTTGGACCTCGGTGACGAACGCCGAGGCGTCGGTCTCGGTCGGTGCGACCGGCGTCACGGTCGGGGTCGCCTCGTCGTAGCCCGGTGCGGTCACTCTGATCTCGACCGGATCGGGACCGAGGTCGGTGAAGACGTGGTAGCCGCCGGAGACGGTGGTCGGTGGCGTCTCGTCGGCGAGTTCCACCCGTGCGGTCGGAATCCGCTCGCCGGTGTCGTCGTCCACGACGCTGACGACGATCGAGACCCGCGTGGTCCGGACCGCGACCGAGCGCCAGCGTGGGGTCGTCTCAGTCATCGCGTGCCCTCGGAGTCGCGTCAGTCATCGCCGTCACCGTCGTCACCACTGCCGTTCTCGGCGGCGCGTTCGGCGACGTGGTCCCGGACGCGGTAGTGGGTCTGCCGTTCGAGGACGCGGTCGACCTCGCGATCCTCGGCGGGGTCGATCTCGACCGGCGAGACGAGATACGCCACCGAGGGCTGGTACGGGCGGTCCTCGAAGGTGTTCCAGATGTCCAGCACCTCGGCCATCGGCTGGGCGACCGGCGAGACGTGCAGCGGACTCCGGAGGGTCCCGGAGAGGTCGCCCTCGCGGATCACGGCCTCGTCGCGCAGGACCTGCATCGCCCGGCCCAGGACGCGGTGTTGCTGGTGGCGGTTCGTACTCGGGTCCTGCGTCCCCTCGCCGGGGTACGCGGTCAGCAGGTAGTAGCAGTCCAGGGCGAGTGGCGCGTCTCTGACGGTCGTCGCGTCGATCTGTCGGGTGGGCTGGTTCGCCAGGCCCTCGCTCGGTTCGACCCGGTAGAGGTACAGCGACAGGCGGATCGGGTCCTCGTTGCCCCGTGTCGTCTCGGTCACCTCGCCCGGCGACACCAGTGCGATCTGGGCGTCGGTGATCGGCTTCTCGGGCGACTCGGGGTCGCCCGGATCGCGGCCCATCCGGTCTTCGAGCAACGAGAGCATCGTCACGCCCGCGTCCTCGATGGCCCGGTAGTCCGGCACGGCTTATCCTCCTCGCGTCGGGCGGTTCTGTACGACGCCCGCCCCGTGGCGTGCGTCTGTTCGGTGGGGCGTCATGACTGCTGGTCGGTTGTCGTGAGGTGTGATAGCTCTTTGCTCGGTCGCCGCCGCCGACAGACGTGTGGACGCACCGGCCGCCGAACTCGCTCACTCCGGGCCGAGGTAGCCCCACGCCTGCAACCGGTCGCCGTCGCCATCGATCCAGCGCTCGCCGATGTCGTCGCGGTAGTACATGTTCGGCACGATGATCCGGTCCACGCGGTCGTACGCCTGCTGGCGGGCGTCGGCCATCGTCTCGCCCATCCCGGTGACGACGAGGACGATGCCGGACTCGCCGGCCACGCGCCACTGGCCGTCGACGTTCTTCGTGTCCTCGATGTGGACGCCGGCACGGTCCCACCCCTCCTCGAAGACGACCGCCGCGTTCCGGGAGTTCTCTCCGAAGGTCGCCTCGTCGTCGAAGGGGAACGGCGGGACGCAGACCCGCACCGCGATCTGGTAGCCGCCGTGGACGTCCAACTCTGGGTCCTCGCCGCGCGCGAGGTGGTGGAAGAACTCGCCGGTCGGCGTCTCGAAGGACTCCTCCTGCAGGACGATGGTCGGGTAGCCGAACCGGGGCGTGAATTCGAGGGGGGAGATGCCGGTGTCGTTGACGATGCAGTTCACGTCGATGCTGCCGACGTACCCCTCCTCTGCCAGCCAGTCTTCGAGTCTGCCGAGCGTGCGACGGAACAGTCGGTTGCGGCCGGTCCAGAACATCGAGGTGCCCATCTCGCCGGTCGAGGGACCGATGTTGCCCGGAAAGAGCTTCTTGTGCTCGAAGTTGAGGTTGATCGGTTCGACGAATTTCTCCCCGTCGAAGAAGCCACAGACAGCGACTTCGACGCCCTCGACCCGGCGCTGGAGTTGGAAACCGGCCATCCGGTGGCCCCACGCTTTCTCGTAGGCCCGGAGCACGTCGATCACGTCGCTCCCGTCGTCCTCCCTGCCGACGTACAGCAGGCGCTTGACGTTCTGCACCTCGCCGAGGGGCTTGATCACGTAGGGCGCGGGGTTCGACTCGACGTAGTCGATGGCCTCGCCGAAATCGGAGAACTCGCGGTGGGGGAGTGTCTCGATGCCGTGGTCGTCCAGCACCTCCATCGCGTAGCCGCGGTCGTCCTCCAGTCGGTCGGTGTTCGGCGTCCCGCCGACGACGTGGTGGCCCTCGGCGCGCAACTCCTCGGCGAGTGCGCCGGTGCCGACCTCGCTGCCGACCCAGATGTCGTCGAAGATGATCGTGTCCGCCCACTCGACCTCGCTCCGCCAGTCGTCGGTCTTCGAGACGAAGCCGTCGGCGATCTCCCGATCCGATTCGGCCTCGATGTAGTAGCGCACGTCGTGGCCCTCGCGGGCGACCTGCCACGCGACGTCGCCGATCAGCGCGGCGTCGGCCGAGACGAAGAGGAACTGTTTGGGGTCCATGTCGGTTGCGACGACGGGAGAGGGCTAAGACGTTGGGGCGGGATCGACCTAAAGACGTTGGGGCGAGATCGACCCAGGATCTGGCGCGCGCGAGGAACGTGCGCGAGGGAGAATCGCGGGCGGTGCGGAGAGCGATTCGAGGGTGGGGAGGACCGAGGTGCGGTGCTGGTGCGGTTCGCGGGTTGCGGTGCGGTTCCCTGCGCTAGCAATCGCGGCGGTTGCTGTCGTGGTCGTGGAGACTGTCGCGGTCACCGAGGCTGTCGCTGTCGAGCGTTCGACGCGGTCACAGTCGCAGGGCGCCTCTCACTCGGCGTCTCGCTCGCGCCACTCGGCGTCGAGGACGCCGAAGTAGTGGGTGTCGTGGTACGCTCCATCCAGAAACGCGTCCTCGCGCCCGACACCCTCCTCCACGAAGCCGAGCGACGCCAGCATCCGACGAGAGGCCTCGTTTCGGGCGTACGCGTTCGCGGTCACCTTGTGCATCCGGAGTTCGTCGAAGGCGTAGCCGACCACCAGTTCGATGGCCTCGCTCGCGTACCCCTGTCGGTGGTGGGCCGGGTGGATCCAGACGCCCAAATCCGCGACGCCGGTCTCCCGATCCACCGGGTCGAGTTCCACGACGCCGACTGGGACGCGGTCGTCGGCGTCGTCACTGCCCTCCGCGTCGGTCTCGGCCGCCTCGCGGGAGACGGTTATCAGCACCTGCACCGCGTCCGAGCGCTCGGTCACGTCCTCCCAGTAGCTGTGCTCCTGGTCGAGGTTAGTTGGGAACGGTTGGCCGACGAGTGCGCGCACCTCGGGGTGGTTCACGCCGTCGCGGAGGAAGGCGACGTCGTCGGACTCGACGGTCGTGAGCGTGACGCGGTCGCCGACGAGGAAGGCTGCTCCGGGCATACCGGCCAGACACCGGGCGCGCTGTTCAATCTGACGGGGGACAGTCGCCTCGGTCGGTCTGGCGGGACGTTACTGCGACATGAACCCGCCGTCGACGGTCATCGCGTGGCCGGTGACGTACGAAGCCTCCTCGGAGGCCAGCCACGCCACCGCGTCGGCGACCTCGTTCGGGTCGGCCTTCCGGGAGATGGGGTTCGTCTGGACGATGGCGTCGAGGCGGTCGCCGAAGCCGGCGTCGCTGGAGCGGTCGATCATCGGCGTGTCGACCACGCCGGGACAGACCGCGTTCACGCGAATACCGAGGTCGCCGTACTCGACGGCGGTGATGCGCGTCAGGCCGACCACGCCGTGCTTGCTGGCGACGTAGGGGGCCGGTCCGCCCGCCGAGAGGCCGGCGATAGAGGACGTGTTGACGATCGCCCCGCCGCCGTGTTCGGCCATCAGTGCGATCTCGGCTTTGAGACAGCGCCAGACGCCGGTGAGGTTCACGTCGATCACGCTGGCCCAGTCTTCGTCGGACTGCTCGTGGGTCGGCACCGTCTTCCCCTCGATGCCGGCGTTGTTGTGCGCGACGTCCGGCGGGCCGTAGGTCTCGACGGTCTCCCGGAACAGGGCGTCGATGTCTGCCTGGTCGGTCACGTCGCAGGCGACGAAGGTCGCCTCGCCGCCGGCGTCCTCGATCAGGTCGACCGTCTCCGCGCCGCCCTCGCGATCCACGTCCGAGACGACGACCTGCGCGCCGTCTGCGGCGAACCGCCGTGCGCTCGCGCGTCCGATCCCGGAGCCTGCGCCGGTCACCACTGCCACCGCGCCGTCGTGTGCGTTCGACATACTGCGTGGTGTTCCGGACGTGTGTTAAGTGTTCGCGGTGCGAGAGGATGGGAGTGTTCGTCTCGTCGATTACGATCTCGACGGCTACTGGATCACAGATCACGACCGCGACGTCGACAGCTACCACACCGCAGACCGCGACTCCGGCAACTACTGCACCCCAAACCGCGACAGCACCGCAGACTGCGACCGCGACAGCACAGCGACCGCATCCGCGACCGCGACCGCCGCGAGTCGTAGCGCGAGGAACCGCACCCGCCTCCGCAACCGCGACAGCAACCGCACCTCGGCCCTCCCCAGCCTCGGCTGGCGCATGAACGCGCCAGCCTCCCTCGCACGCGTTTCTCGCGCGCGCCGGTTTCGAGGTGCAATCTCACGCAACGCGGGTCACCCGACCAGTGCGACGAGAACCGGGAACCCGGATCGGACGCGATCTGCTGACGACCGACACCGAGCAGGACCCGAGCGACAGCGAGTGGTCTGCTCGCAGGTCGGTTCGGCAGCAGTCGGGGAGGCTCGGGGACTACTGCGACGACCGGGTTGCAGACCAGCGATGCGAAATCGGGTGAGGATAAGTAGCGACGTGATGGGTCACTCAGTTCGGGCAGGACTGAAAGGGCCGGTCTCTCGACTGGCCCCCGACGATGTAAGCACTGGACTGAGGGCTGGCGGGCTTGCTCGCCAGCCTGAGGGAAGCGCGAAACGAGTCGCGGGCCATCGAGAGACCGGGGGCTTTCACCGCTCGTCGTTCACGACCGATCCAACCGAGTTCCCGTATCCAACTCACTCAACCGAGTACCCACCGCCAACCGAGTCGACCCAGTCTACAGAGACGTCCACGCCGTAATCCACTTACCGGAGCGACCCGGCAATCGCAATCCTGTTAAACCCACGTTTCATACCAGCGCGCATGGCCGAATTCTTCAGTCCGGTGGGGTTCGCGCTGGGCGCGATGCTGACGCTCACCGTGGTCATACTCCACTACTCGCGCGGGACTGGCTGGGAGTCCCGACAGGACATCGCACAGGAGGTCTTAGAACGCCGGGCCGAGACGGTCCCGGAGACCGACTTCCCCGAACCGATGAACCGCTCCATCGGCGGCGGCGCGCCGGCGGCGGCGATCGGCGGCGAGGCCGGCGAGGGTGCCGAACTCGAGGGCGAAGCAGTCGAGGAGGAGGTCGGCCCGGCCGACATCCCCGACGACGAGATCGAGTACTTCGAGGTCGAGTTCATCAAGGAGGGGACCACCATCGAGGTCCCGAACAACCAGCCCCTGCTCGACTCCGGCGAGGACGAGGGGATGGACCTCCCCTACGCCTGTCGGCAGGGCCAGTGTGTCTCCTGTGCCGGGCAGATCACGAACGGCGGCAACTCCGAGGACTACGTCGTCCACGACAACCAGCAGATGCTCGACGACGCCGAACTCGACGACGGCTACACGCTGACCTGCGTCGCGTACCCGCGTGCCGACTTCTCGATCAAGTCCGGCGAAGCGCCCTGACGCGGTCGTCGACTCACTCTCCCCTCGCCGAACTCCCGGTCGTCACCGCGCGACGACACCGTGACACCCACCGGCAACCCGGCCCACGTTTCGATGCGTTGAAACCCGCCGCTCGCCTCGCCACTATCCTGTGTCCAGTCCCTCCACCGCCGGGTCGCTGACCGAGGGCGACCTGAAACGTCCGATGGTCGCGCTCGCCTGGCCGATCATCGTCACAGAACTGCTCCAGGTGGCGTACAACCTCGCGGACACCTTCTGGCTCGGTCGCTACTCGACCGACGCGCTCGCGGCGATCAGCCTCGCCTTCCCACTCATCTTCCTGTTCATCTCTGTCGGGGGCGGGTTCACGGTCGCCGGGTCGACACTCGTCGCGCAGTACACCGGCGCGCAGTCGGAGGGGTCGGCCGGCACCGTCGCCGGGCAGACGCTCTCCTTCATCACGCTGATCGCGGTGACAGTCGGCGTCGCCGGCTTCCTCCTCACCGATCCGATGCTGTCGGTCCTGCCGAGTTCCGCCGGCACCGGCGCGGACGTGATCCCCCTGGCCGGGGAGTACATGTCGGTGTTCTTCCTCGGGCTTCCGTTTCTGTTCGGCTTCTTCGTCTTCTCGGCGCTGATGCGCGGCTACGGCAACACCCGCGCGCCGATGGTCGTCATGGCGGTCTCGGTGCTGGTCAACGTCGTCATCGACCCGATCCTGATCTTCGGCTGGTTCGGCGCGCCCGAGTTGGGCGTCCAGGGGGCGGCGCTGGCGACGATCATCTCGCGTGGGATCGCTACGGTCATCGGCGTCTACATCCTGTTCGGCACCTCCGCCGGCCCGAGCGTCTCGGTCGCGGATTTCCGCCCCAAGATCGAGTACGTCCGCCAGATCGTCCGGATCGGGGTCCCGAGTGCCGTCGAGCAGTCCGCGACCGCGCTGGGGTTCATCACCCTGACCGTGATGGTCATCTCCTTCGCGCCGGAGGTCGTCGCCGCGTACGGACTCGGCAACCGACTCACCTCGCTGATCTTCCTCCCGGCGCTGGGTCTGGGTCGGGCGACGAACACCATCGTCGGGCAGAACCTCGGGGCGAGAAAGCCGGAGCGGGCGGAGCGGGCGGTCTACCTCGCGGCGTCGGTCGGTGCCGGGGTGATGGTCGTCGCGGGGGTCGTCGCGTACTTCTTCGCGGAACCGATCGTCTCTATCTTCGTCGGGACGACCGGCGCGGACGCGGTCGCGACGGTCCAGTTCAGCGTCGAGTACGTCCGGATCCGGGCGTTCGAGTTCGGGTTCATCGGCGTTCTGCAGGTCGTGCTGGGCGCGTATCGCGGGGCGGGCAACACCAAGACGGCACTCGCCTTCTCGCTGGTCGCGTTGTGGCTCGGTCGGGTGCCAATCGTCTACCTGCTGTCGTTCGAGTACGGCTTCGCCGAGACCGGGATCTGGATCGGGATGGCGGTCGGGCAGATTCTCGGAGCGATCCTCGCGGCGGCGTGGTTCACCCGCGGGACGTGGAAGCGGTCGGTGATCGACGCCGGGAGCGAGGAGAGCGACGGGCGAGTCGGAGAGTCGACCGGAGAGCACGACGCAGACGAGCCAGCCCCGTAGTTCACAACCGTTAAACCGCTGTGCGGAGTATCGGTCTTCGAGGGCCCGTAGCTCAGTGGACAGAGTGTTTGGTTCCGGACCAAGATGTCGCGGGTTCAAATCCCGTCGGGTCCGCTTCTGTGAGGAACGAACGTGACGAGCGAAGCGGTTACGCGGGGTGTGAACACGAACAGTCGCACGCCCACGCAGTGACCGACGGGAGCGAGCAGGAACGTCTGTGACTGGTTCAAATCGCGTCGGGGCCGCTCTCGTCGATCACCGAGACAGAGTGACGACGCCGTCTCACTCCGACTCGATCACGAACTCGGCGTCGTCGCTGTACTCGATGCCGACCGAGTGGCGAGTGTGACGGGAGTGTGTCTCGGCCCACCGACGCGCAGGTGTCTCCGAGAGGAACCGCTCGGTCGCGGGACACTGCTTGCAGGTGACGATCCACGGGGTCACGCCGTCCGGGAAGTGACCGGTGTGGCGCTCGTGGTCCAGCGCGAACTGCTCGAACGACTGGTTCCCGAGCGAGAGTTCGTCGAGTTCGTACGCGAGGTCCCACTCGTCTTCACAGCGTGCACAGGAGACGGTCGGCGTGTCGTCGATGTCGTCCGGTGTCGGCGGGTCGGCGTCGGGCACACCCGCCGGTTGGGACCGGAGACCCTTCTACCTGTCCGCATCGTCGGACGCCCGCCTGTCGACGCTCGGTGACGTGGCCCGGTCGACGACACGGCGGCGAACGAATTTATCGGCGATACGCCGAGAGCGTCGCCACTCCGCAGGTGAAAACAAACGCTGGGTCCCGCTCAGTACCGCGAGGGGAGGAACGCCAGCATCACGACGAAGATGACCGCCGCGCCGCTGAGGATGGTCACGCCCCACAGCCCACTCGTCCGCTCGTTGTAGCTGTCGATGGCGTTGACTTCGGTCTGGTAGGTACCGTAGTCGCTCTCCAGCAGGAGCGTCTCGTTGTTGGGCATGAGCGCGACGTACTGCTGGCCGTTCAGCGTGACGTTCGACTCGCTGGTGACGCTGACGGTGTTCTGCTCGGGGCCGAACCACTCCAGCGTGACCGTCTCGGTGCCGACCGTGGCGACGGTCGTCTGGTTGCCCTCGTAGGCGAACTGGTCGCCGACCGCGACCTCCTCGGTCGCCGGGGTCGGGAAGTACTCGCTCGGTTCGACGAGCGTCCGGGAGCCGTTCTCCGTCACGACGACGTACTTCTGGCCGTCCTGTGTGGCGAGTTCGTTCTCGGCGTTCGGATCGTCCTGCAGGATGGCCGTCCGGTTGATCTCCTCGCGGAGCGTGAACGCCGTGTCGTTCTCCGAGTCCGGCGTCAACACGACGTAGTCGTCGTTCTGATAGGGGACGACCGTCCCGTTCTCCAACTCGGCGGTCTGTCTGGCCGACTCGTTCGTCCACGCGAACGTCGCCTCCCGCGTGATCGTCACCGGCGATCCGTGATCGCCGCCGGAGGTGGACGCGTCCAGCGCACTCACGGTGTACGTCCGCTCGTTCACCGTGAGCGTGTCACCCTGCGACAGGCTGTGCTCCGGATCGTCGAACGAGATCGACGGCTGTTGTCCCGTCGTGACGAGTGTGTACGACCCTACTCCGATCACCAGAAAGAGTACGGCGTAGATCGCCACAGCGCGTCGTTGCATGGTACGAAGATTGGCCACCCGGCGTATAACGGTTACTAACTGTCGTGCGACGCGGGTGGTTCGCGTGACGCCGACGTCCGGGACGGCTCGTGCGAGGATTTATAGCGTGCTACGTGACACCGTGACAGTGCAACGTCACGGAGGCGTACGTCGTGAGCTACTCGGGAGACAGATCACCGGCGGCGAGTCTCGGACTGCTCGACGCGACGATGGTCGGCATCGGAGCGATGATCGGTGCGGGGATCTTCGTCCTCACCGGGCTCGCAGTCGAGACGGCCGGCGCCGCCGCGATCCTCGCGTTCGCACTCAACGGCGGGGTGACGACGTTCACCGCGCTGTCGTACGGCGAACTGGCGAGTGCGATCCCCCGGAACGGCGGGGGGTACGCCTACGTCCGGGAGGCGTTCTCCGCCCCGGTCGCGTTCGTCATGGGCTGGACGCGCTGGTTCACCTACATCGTGGCCGGCGCGCTGTACGCGCTCGGCTTCGCGGCGAACTTCGTGGAGTTCATCGAAATCTACGGCGTCCACCTCCCCGGCCCGCCGGTCGCGTACGCGCTGGCCTCGGTCGTCGTCCTCGTCGCGCTCAACGCGGTCTCGACCGAGGCCAGCGGCGGCGCGGAGACGGTCGTCACGCTGGTCAAACTCGCCATCCTCGGGGTGTTCATCGCGTTCGGCCTGACGGCCGCCGGCGTCGGCGAGTTCGACCCGTTCTTCCCGTCGGGGGGTGCCGTCTCGCTGCTCCCGGCGATGGGGCTGACGTTCATCGCGTTTCAGGGGTACGACCTCATCGCTACCGTCACCGAGGAGGTCGAGAACCCACGCAAAAACATCCCGCGTGCGATCCTCCTGTCGGTCCTGGTGACGGTGGTCGTCTACCTGCTCGTCGTCTTCGTCGCCATCGGAACTCTCGGGGTACCGGGCCTCGCGGGCGCGGGCGAGACGGCCATCGCGCAGGCGGCCGAAGGGTTCATGCCGACCTTCCCGGTGATCGGTACCGGCGCGGCACTGATCGCCTTCGGCGCGGTCTTCTCGACGATCAGTGCGCTGAACGCGGTCGTCATCGGCTCCAGTCGCGTCGCGTTCGCCATGGGCCGGGAACGACAGCTACCGGCGCAGTTGGGTCGGCTCCACGCGCGCTTCGGGACGCCGTTCGTCGCCGTGCTGGCGAGTGCGGCGGTCATGCTGCTCGCGGTCGTCGTCGTTCCGATCCGGACGGTCGGGAACCTCGCCAGCCTCTTCTCGCTTCTCGGCTTCGTCGTCGTCAACCTCGCGGTGATCCGCATCCGCCGACAACAGCCGAACCTCGAACGCCCCTTCGAGATCCCCTACTACCCACTGCCGCCGATCCTCGGCATCGTCTGCAACCTCCTGCTCGGGTTGTTCATCGACCCGATCACGTGGCTCCTCGCGCTCGGCTGGTTGGCGCTCGGAGGCGGTGTCTACCTCCTCTTGCGCGGCCGAGAGCGTGAGCCGACACCGACCGAACCCGAGATCGCAGAGCCGGACGTGACGATCCCACCAGAGACGGACTGAGTCGACGAGTCGACTCGAACCGACACCACCCGGAACCGATACCACTCGAACCGACCACACCGACACACACCCGACACAGAGATCATGACTGAGACACTCCGCGTCGTCGTCGCCGGCGGTGGCGAACTCGGTAGCAGAACAGCCCGACTCCTCGCCGACCGTGGCCACACGGTCGTCGTCGTCGAATCGGATCCCGACCGAGCCGAGACGGTCAGCGACGAGTACGTCGCCAGCATCATCGTCGGGGACGCCTCCCGACCGTCGATTCTCCGACAGGCGAACCCCGCGAACAGTGACGTCCTCGCCGCGCTCACCGACGACGAAGCGACGAACTTCGCGATCTGCACGGCGGCCCAACGCATGGCCGACATCCGGACGGTGATGCGGACCACGCGCGCGCCGGACGACCTCTACCCGGAGTACGTCGACGGGACGGTCTTCCCGGACGGACTGGGGGCACGGTCGGCGGTCAACGAGATCGTCGAGTCCGGCGTCCGGACGCTGGAGGACGTGTCCGGGGACCTGGAGATCGTCGAGATCGAGATCGCCCCCGACGCGCCGGTCGCCGGCCGCCGACTCGACGAGATTCGACTCCCGCGTGGCTCGCTGATCGTCTCGGACGCGGACGGCTCCCGGATCGGCGGACCCGATACGGTACTTCGCGCCGGCGGCCGCTACGTCGTCGCGGTCGAGTCGGACGTGGCAGACGAGGTGCTGAACCTCATGCGCGGATAGCAGGCCGCCGCGACCCGAGTATTCGGAGGCGTCCGGGTCGGTTCGTGACACAGGCACTGGGAGAGTTGGCTAGCGCGGCTTCATCCCGCGTGCTTCGGCGGCTTGCAGCCGCTTCGGGTGAACCGACACTCGCGGGGAAGCACACACGCTGAGAGCAACTGGTCCACCGGGGTAACGGTGTTCGCCACAGACGGCACAACAGTCGCTCGGCGACTTGAAGGGCACTGAATCGGCGTGGAGACTGTCGGCACTGCTCGTCGTAGTCTGTCGGAAAGAGTGGAAGCCAAGGGCCGGATTTGAACCGGCGATATGCGGCTCTGCAGGCCGCCGCGTTCGGCCGGACTCTGCCACCTTGGCGCGTCTGTTCGTAGATGTGTCTGCCGCTTAAACGTAGCGGTCGCGTTCGAAATGAACGAACCCCCATCCGACGACCGGATGGGGGTTCGAGATGAATGGCAGGCGGCGAACCGAATTTCCCAGAGGCTCGCGCACTCCAGTACTCGCCGGAACGCTGGTGAGCTTAACTTCCGTGTTCGGGATGGGTACGGGTGTTGCCTCACCGCTGTGGCCGCCTTAACGCCGACCTACGGAATCGAACCGTAGTACGCCGTCGTCGGTCGGACCGTGTGTAAGTGTAATCCAGATAGCGCCTGGACCCGTGCAATGGGCCAGTGCAATGAATGTGGCTCGATCTGTTAGTGCTCGCGGGCTGAACGTCTCGTTGCCTCGACGCGTACACCCCGAGTCTATCGAACTCGTCTTCTACGAGTGATCTCGATGGTACCTCTTTTCCAGGTGGGTTTCGAGCTTAGATGCGTTCAGCTCTTACCCCGTGTGACGTAGCTGCCCGGCATCTGCCCTTTCGGACAACCGGTACACCAGTGGTCACCAATCGTAGTTCCTCTCGTACTATACGATCGTTCCCGTCAGGTACCTTTACATCCCCAGTAGATAGCAGCCGACCTGTCTCACGACGGTCTAAACCCAGCTCACGACCTCCTTTAATAGGCGAACAACCTCACCCTTGCCCGCTTCTGCACGGGCAGGATGGAGGGAACCGACATCGAGGTAGCAAGCCACCGGGTCGATATGTGCTCTTGCCGGTGACGACTCTGTTATCCCTAAGGTAGCTTTTCTGTCATCAACGGCCCGCATCAAGCAGGCTCGTTGGTTCGCTAGACCACGCTTTCGCGTCAGCGACACTCGTTAGGAATGTCACTGTCAGACTTCCTTTTGCTCTTGCGCTCTTCCTCGGGTTTCCGACCCGAGTGAGGAAATCTTGGGGCGCGCTCGATATCTTTTCGAGCGCGTACCGCCCCAGTCAAACTGCCCGGCTACCGGTGTCCTCCTCCCGGAGTGAGGGTCACAGTCACTGACGGGTAGTATTTCAATGATGCCTCGGTGGCCCGCTAGCGCGGGTACCTGTGTAACGGCTCCTACCTATGCTGCACATCAGCGACCATGTCCCAGCGACAGCCTGCAGTAAAGCTCTATAGGGTCTTCGCTTCCCCCTGGGGATCTCCAGACTCCGCACTGGAACGTACAGTTCACCGGGCCCAACGTTGGGACAGTGACGCTCTCGTTGATCCATTCATGCAAGCCGCTACTGAAGCGGCAAGGTACTACGCTACCTTAAGAGGGTCATAGTTACCCCCGCCGTTGACGGGTCCTTCGTCCTATTGTACTAGGTGTTCAGATACCCGCACTGGGCAGGATTCAGTGACCGTACGAGTCCTTTCGGATTTGCGGTCACCTATGTTGTTACTAGACAGTCGGAGCGTCCGAGTCACTGCGACCTGCCTCTCTGCGAGGCAGGCATCCCTTATCGCGAACTTACGGGACTAACTTGCCGAATTCCCTAACGTCGGTTGATCCCGACAGGCCTTGGCTTTCTCCGCCTGAGCACCTGTGTCGGATCTCGGTACGAACATCACACTCGTCTTTTCACGGGCTCTAGGTTGAACCGACTTGCGCTATCCCGCCGTTCGTCCGCTTCGTGCCGTTACGGCTTCCACGGATTTTGACGGTTCGACCGGGCGAAGGCCCGGCTCGATCTACCCCAAAGCGTCGACTTTGAGCGTGTGATGGCACTGGAATATTAACCAGTTACCCTTTTGTCCTGCTCGAATTACGACAGGACTTAGGATCGGCTAACCCTCGGCTGATTGGCAGTGCCGAGGAACCCTTGCTCATAAGGCCGTCGAGGTTCTCACCCGACTATCGCTGCTACTGTGACCAGGATTTTCGTCACCGATTGGTCCACGCGAGCTCTCGCCCGAGCTTCCACCCAATCGGAGTGCCAGCCTACTGGATCGCGGTTTGATCCGCGCCGCTAGGTCTCGGTGGTGGATTTGAGCCCCGATCATTTTCGACGCCTCGAACCTCGGCCGGTAAGCTGTTACGCTTTTCTTAGAGGGTAGCTGCTTCTAAGCTCACCTCCCGGCTGTCTAGGGCTCGAGACAATCTTCAAGTTTGCACTTAATCCACACTTGGGGACCTTAACCCAGCTCTGGGTTGTCTCCCTCACGGTGCACAAGCTTACCCCGCACACCGGACTCCCTGCTTCCGCGGCGTTCGTAAGTTCGGAGTTCGACAGGGAGGCCGACTCCTCTCGGAGGCGGGTCTCCCAATCGGTCGCTCTACCTCACGAACTACCTCAGCAGAGGTCATGCTTCGACATGTTTCGGCTGGAACCAGCTGTTGCCGAGTTCGATGGGCCTTTCACCCCTATGCGTAGATCACGAGAGGGTATTGTAGGACACCAACTCTAACAGACCTCCACATGGCTTTCGCCATGCTTCATCTTGTCCACGCATAGATCACTCGGTTTCGGGTCGTGCCCGCTTGACTCCCCGCGCTTGAACACGGCGGCCCTCGCAATGCTGCGGCCTTGTCGGTTTCCCTACGCCTCCCCCGATAATCGGGTTAGACTCGCCAAGCAAGCACACTCCCTGGTTCGTTTTTCAAAACGCACGACGGAACACCGGCTCCTCTCGATTCCTACTGCAGGATCGCTCCTGGGTCGTTTTTCGAGAGGCCTTTTATGCCCCGTCGCTCCATCGCCAACTGATTTCAGGCCCTATTGCACCGCCCTTCTCGGGGTGCTTTTCAGCGTTCGCTCACGCTACTTGTTCGCTATCGGTCTCAGGTAGTATTTAGTCTTGGTCGTCAATGCCGACCACGTTCACGAGGGATATCCAACCCCCGCTACTCTGGATCTGACGCACATCGTACTAGTCGGCGTTACGGGGCTTTCACCCTGTATCGCGCTCCGTTCCAGAAGACTTCACGTCGACGGTCCGATGATGAGAGTCAGCCCGAACACCACATTGCCCGAAGGCTTCGGTTTGGACTGGGTCGCGTTCACTCGCGGTTACTAACGACATCTCGTTTGGTTTCTCTTCCTGCCCCTACTAAGATGTTTCAATTCGGGGCGTTCCCCATTGCGCGAAGCAATTGTAAAGGGATTCCCATTAGGAAATCCTCGGTTCTTCCCCTCCGTGCGGGTCCCCGAGGCTTATCGCAGCTTGGCACGTCCTTCTTCGGCTCCTGAGCCGAGCCATCCACCAGCTGGCATAGTAGCCAACGATGGCGAGTACATCAGAGATGTACTCGTAATCGTGTCGATCTCGAACGTCGTCAGAGACGCGTTCGTGATCAGTAATACACTGTAAACCCGTTGAACGGGTCCAGTGGACGCCTGGATTACACTTACACACGGCCTCATCACGCCGGCTAACCTGTTACGGCTAGCGCTCACGTTCAACCCTTCCCACCCACGCTCACGCGAGGTGGTGCATCGGTTTGCTTCGGGATTCATCGTATCGCCGTCCCACACTTAAGGGGCACGGTTCACGATTCCTCCCGAGAGATGGACCCACTGGGATTCGAACCCAGGGCATCCTCCTTGCAAAGGAGGCACTCTACCACTGAGCTATGGGCCCACCCCCTTACGGGGGGTCGTCAGCCTTGGTAGTTCAAAGGTGCCCGACCGGACGAGGGTGGTCGAGCCGAACTCGGACAGGTGAGCCGGGGCATCGCCCCGGTCTCGGACGTTAGGAGGTGATCCAGCCGCAGATTCCCCTACGGCTACCTTGTTACGACTTAAGCCCCCTTGCGAAGCCCAGACTCGACATCCGTTACGGATGCCTCATCCGGACCTCACTCGGGTGCTTTGACGGGCGGTGTGTGCAAGGAGCAGGGACGTATTCACCGCGCCCTGCTGAGACGCGATTACTACCGAATCCAGCTTCATGAGGGCGAGTTTCAGCCCTCAATCCGAACTACGAGTAGGTTTCTGAGATTAGCGCCCTCTCTCGAGGTGGCAACCCATTGTCCTACCCATTGTAGCCCGCGTGTAGCCCAGCTCATTCGGGGCATACTGACCTACCGTTGCCCGTTCCTTCCTCCGCTTTGGCAGCGGCAGTCCTCCTAATGTACCCAACCACCACAGGGGTGTTGCTGGCAATTAGGAGCGCGGGTCTCGCTCGTTGCCTGACTTAACAGGACGCCTCACGGTACGAGCTGACGGCGGCCATGCACCTCCTCTCAGTAGCTCGCGGTAGAGGTCATCAACCTGACCATCATCGCTACTGTCGGAGCTGGTGAGATGTCCGGCGTTGAGTCCAATTAAACCGCAGGCTCCTCCGGTTGTAGTGCTCCCCCGCCAATTCCTTTAAGTTTCATCCTTGCGGACGTACTTCCCAGGCGGCTCACTTCACGGCTTCCCTACGGCACAGCGCTGGCTCGTAGCCAGCGCCACACCTAGTGAGCATCGTTTACGGCTAGGACTACCCGGGTATCTAATCCGGTTCGAGACCCTAGCTTTCGTCCCTCACCGTCGGGTCCGTCTTCCTGAGGCGCTTTCGCCACCGGCGGTCCGTCCAGGATTACGGGATTTCACTCCTACCCCGGACGTACCCCTCAGGTCTTCCGGCCCCAAGCCACGTGGTTTCCGCCGGACGCCCACTCGTTGAGCGAGTGGATTTCCCGACGGACCTACGTGGCCGGCTACGGACGCTTTAGGCCCAATAATATCGGTCATCACTCGAGCTGCCGGTATTACCGCGGCGGCTGGCACCGGTCTTGCCCAGCCCTTATTCCTGTACCACCTTACGGTACAGAAAAGCGAGGACTGTATGCCCTCGCACTCGGGGTCCCCTTATCGCACTCTCGTGCAGTGTAAAGGTTTCGCGCCTGCTGCGCCCCGTAGGGCCCGGAATCTTGTCTCAGATTCCGTCTCCGGGTTCTTGCTCTCACAACCCGTACCGATTATCGGCACGGTGGGCCGTTACCCCACCGTCTACCTAATCGGCCGCAGCCACATCCTATGGCGCCGGAGCGTTTAGAGCTCCCAGCATTCCAGCTCGGGAGCGGTATGAGTTATTAGCCTCAGTTTCCCGAGGTTATCACTCTCCATAGGGTAGTTTGGCCACGTGTTACGGAGCTATTCGCCACGGGTCTAAACCCGTGCGACTAGCATGGCTAAATCGGACCCCGATAGCAATGACCTCCGGCAGGATCAACCGGAATGTCCCCGAGTCAAGCTCGGGGGGTTGGCGGGAACGTATCCCAAAGGGATACAGTTCACCTAATATTGCGTGGTCCGAGTTCGGCGACGACCGACCGTCGACCGGACGGGTGTCACCGAACTACCAAGGCTAACATCAGATCCCGTCTGTACGGCGGACCGCAGGGGCGGAATCCTCATTTCCTTCGGACTTCAGTGTACCACGTTCGCGGGTATAAACCCATCGAAGTGCACCGAAGTCGAACGGAGATCGAATCCAACGACCTCCAATCGCGGTGTGTCTTTCGCATCACATCCGAACACCCTGATACACTTAAGGGCGTCGGATCAACCCGGACCGAGGAACGCTCGGACCGGGTCGGGCCACCGGGAGTGACTCCCGGCGACGACCACACCACATCCGAGTGCCCTGTTACACTTAAGGGCATCGGACTTGGGTCGTCGCCGGGTGTCGATTCCCCGGCGACCTGCGTACTTCAATCCGAACACCCTGATACACTTAAGGGCGTCGGATCGGGATCGCCGCCAGCGCGTGCGTGGCACGGCTACGGGGCGACCCCGAGTCACCGAGTCGGCCTCGGCGACCTTCGCATTACATCGAATGGCAGGTACACATAAAAGGCCGTCGAACCGAAGCCGCTTCGTCATGCGGTTTCATGCGAGAACGGTTCCCGTGACACCGCTTTCTCAATGTGAAAAGATAGCACAAGACTGCTCGGTGTCGAGCCACCGGAGACGACAGTACAGAAGTCACTCGACGGTGTGGTATCGCGCGGCTGGAGGTCGACTCGTCATTCCTCGCCTCGCACGTCTGGTCGGGTCGAGTGGTGGCCGCGCAGCAACGACTGATAGCGCGTGGCGGATAACGGTGTCGAGTGACGGGAGTCGACCAGGTGAGACGAGAGAGAACGGGTGACCCGGGGTCGGATGCGTACGGTCAGGAGACTGGTTCGGTGAGTAGAGCAGGGTGGTGAGCAGGAGACGAGCGAGCCGGGGACTGGTGAGTGACACGAGTCGCACACGCGGGCACACGCACGAAGAAAGTCAGGATCGGCGGACGACCGGGACGGCGATGGACGTCACTCGTCGAGGTGTTCGATTCCCTGTTTGGAGACGTTCGCCTCGGTGATCTCACCCGGCATCCAGTCGGGCTTGTTGTCGGGAGCCGTCTCCTCCCACGCCCAGCCCTCGTAGATGTGTACCTTGTCGGTCCCCTTCTCACGAAGTCGGAGCGTGACACGCTCGGCTTCGTCTTCCGAGGAACCGGGATCGAGTCGTCGTGCCGCCTTCAGTGCGGCCTGCCGGGGCGTGTTGCCCGAGAAGACACTCGACTCTGTTCCGTCCGCTTCGCGCAGGGCGAAGTTCCGCTTACCGTCTTCACGTACCATGGTTTTTCCCCTCCATGGCAACCGAACACAGGGTCCGATATAAATATATCGGGCAAACGAGGGCTATTCGGCACAAGATTTTTATACTCTGTCGGCGCTTTCGGGCGATTTACCCCTCGAAACCACTCCGAATCCGGGGGCGAACACCTCGCGCGCGCTCAAATTTCGAGGTCTCGAGAGAGGAATTTGATCCGGGTCGATCGTCGAACGACCCTCCGATCTCCCGTCTCCGGAGTCGACGAGCGACGCCGCGGCACCGAGTAGACAACACTTATGTATATCCTACGGCGAAGCTTCGAGAGAGAACCACCCGATGGTCCGGAAAAAGAAGCTCAGTCCGAGTGGCGCGAAGGACGAGAACGGCGAGTACCACAACGTCCACGTGAACCTCCACGAAGACGAACTCGCGGTCGCAGGACTCGACATCGGCGACGAAGTGTTCGTCAGGGTCCGGGACGGGAAGATCATCATCCAGAAGGCGGACCCAGACGAGGTCGAGCACGACTTCTGAGCGCCACACCCGCGGCCCGTTCTCGTCGCATTCATAGCCCTCGGTCGACTCTATCCTCTCGATGGGACTGTACGACGCCGCCAAACCGCTGCTGTTCACCCTGCCACCGGAGACTGCACACCGTACCGTCCACCGACTCCTCGATGCTGCACAGTCGACACCCGTCGAGGGCGCACTCCGCCGCCGGTACACCGTCGCGGACGATCGACTCCACACCACTGTCTTCGGACTCGACTTCGACTCGCCGGTCGGAGTCGCCGCCGGCTTCGACAAGAACGCGGAGATCCCGTCGATCCTCACGGCACTCGGCTTCGGCCACGTGGAGGTCGGCGGGGTCACAGCGGAGCGCCAGCCCGGCAACCCGCGTCCTCGGATGTTCCGCCTCCGAGAAGACGAGGCGCTGATCAACCGGATGGGGTTCAACAACCACGGGGCGGACGCGGTCGGCGAGCGACTCGACGCCACGCGCCTGCCCGATGCACCGGTCGGTATCAACATCGGGAAGTCGAAGTCGACGCCACTGGAGGAGGCGGCAGACGACTACCTCTACACCTACGAGCGCGTCGCACGCGCGGGCGACTACTTCGTCGTCAACGTCTCCAGTCCGAACACGCCCGGTCTGCGTGACCTCCAGCACCGTGACTCGCTGGAGGCCATCCTCGGCGGTCTGAAGGACGCCGGGGCCGCCCCGTTGCTCGTCAAACTCTCCCCGGACCTCCCGGACCCGGCGGTCGAGGACGCACTGGCGGTCGTCGACGACCTCGGTCTGGACGGCGTCATCACGACGAACACGACCACGGACCGCCCCGCGAGTCTCCGGAGTCACAACCGGGCGGAACGCGGCGGCCTGTCGGGGAAACCGATCGATTCCCGATCCACGGAGGCGGTCCGGTTCGTCGCCGAGCGAACCGACGTGCCGGTGATCGGCGTCGGTGGCGTCTCGACCGCCGAAGGAGCCTACCGGAAGATTCGCGCCGGGGCGAGTCTCGTCCAACTGTACACTGCACTCGTCTACCGTGGTCCGAGCGTGGCTCGCGAGATCAACGAAGGACTGCTCGACCTGCTGGAAGAAGACGGCTTCGAGCGTGTCGAGGACGCGGTCGGTGTCGACCTCGACTGAAAACGAAAGGAAAGATCTGCCGCGACGACCGCGACCGGCTCAGTTCTGGACGACGACGACTGCGTCGTCTGCTTCGACCATCTCGCCGTCACCGGAGTACCGACGCTCTTCTTCGACCTCGAACATCTCGCCGTCGAGTTCGTGGCCGGCGACGCGGAGGACGCCGTCTGCGAGTTCGTAGTCGCCCGACTCGATCCCGGCTTCGATGTCCGGCACGCTGCTGCCGAACTCCGGTCCGACGACCGCGTAGTCGAGGTCGATCCCGGTCACGACGGACTCGATGTCCGGCGCGTCGTCGTATGCCTCTAGTTCCGCGACGTGCATCACCCGCCGGATGTCGTCCTCGAACCCCGAAATGTCGCCGAACACCTCGACGCGGTCGATCTCCGCATTCAGCGGGATCGACTTGTCGCTCTTGTACTTCCGGAGTGCGCCGACGACCGACATCGCCGTCTCGCCGGCCGCGAGGTCGGCGTCCAGCCCCAGCGGTTCGGGCCACTCGCTGGTGTGGACCGAGCCCGCGTCGTACAGTTCCTGCCACAGTTCTTCGGTCACGTGCGCGAGCGTAGGCGCGAACAGTTTGAGGAACCGGCGGTGGGCCGTCTGGAGCGTGTACGCCGCCGAGGCGTCCTCGCCGTCGCGGAGTCGCTGTTTGGCGATCTCCAGATAGTCGTCACAGAACGTGTGCCAGAAGAAGCTCCGGAGGCGGTCGCGGGCCTTCGAGAACTCCCGGTTGGCCAGTTTCTCGTCGACGAACCGGATCTGGTCGTCCAGTTCCGCCAGCAACCACCGGTCGATAGCTTTCAACGCTGGTTGGTCGAGTCGCTCCTCGGGCGTCAGTGAGTCGACGAGTTTCGAGGCGTTCCACAGTTTCCGGAGGAGTTTCTCGCCCGCTCGGAGTCCCTTCTCGCTGTACGGCAGGTCGTCGCCGACCGCGCTCCCGGCGGCCCAGTAGCGGGCGGCGTCGACCGGGTACTCCTCCAAGACTTCCTGTGGCGAGATGATGTTCCCCAGCGACTTGGACATCTTCACGCGGTTCTCGTCTAAGACCATCCCGTTGATCATCACGGAGTCGAAGGGGACCTCGCCGGTGTGCTCGTAGCACTTGACGACGGTGTGGAACAGCCAGAAGCTGATGATGTCGTGACCCTGCGGCCGCATGTCGAAGGGGTACAGCTCCGGCAGTTCCATCTGGAACGCCCCGGCCTCGCTGTCCCAGTCCCACCCGGCGTTGATCAGCGGCGTCAGACTCGACGTCGCCCACGTGTCGAAGACGTCGTCCTCGGGGACGAACTCGTCGTGGCCACACTCGGGGCAGGCGTCGACCGGCGGGTCGTCCGAGAGGGGGTCGACCGGCAGGTCCTCACGCTCGGCCATGATCTCGTGGTCGCACTCCTCGCAGTACCAGACCGGGAACGGAATCCCCGAGGAGCGCTGGCGGGAGATGGACCAGTCCCACTCCAGGCCCTCGATCCAGTTCTTGTACCGCGTGAACATCTTCTCGGGATACCAGTCCATCGACCGACCCGCGTCGAGATACTCCTCCTTCTTGTCGAGCAGTTTCACGTACCACTGCTCGCTGACGAGGAACTCGACGGCGGTCCCACAGCGCTCGTGGACGTTGACCACGTGGCTGATCGGCCGGCGGTCGAGCAGGTGACCGGCGTCGTCGAGGTCGGCGACGATTCGCTCGCGGGCCGCCTCCCCGTCGAGGCCGCTGTACTCGCCGGCAACGTCGGTCATCGTCCCGGACTCGTCGATTGCGAGGCGGAGGTCCAGATCGTGGGCCTGGTACCACTCGATGTCGGTCTGGTCGCCGAAGGTACAGCACATCACGATCCCGGAGCCGGTCTCCAGATCGACGCGCTCGTCTTCGATGATCGGCACGCGGTGGCCGAAGAGTGGGACGACCGCCTCCTCGCCGACGAGATGCTGGTTCGAGTCGTCGTCCGGGTGGACGAAGACGGCGACGCAGGCCGGGAGCAGTTCGGGTCGGGTCGTGGAGATGGTGAAGCTCTCGTTCTCGCCGTTCTCGTCACCGGCGCTGTCGGCCACGTCGAACGCGATGTCGTGGAAGTGGGAGTCGCGTTCGTCGTCCTCGGTCTCGACCTGCGAGATGGCGGTCTCACACTCCGGACACCAGATCGCGGGGGCGCGACGGCGGTACTCTCGGCCCTGTTCGTAGAGGTCGATGAAGGAGAGCTGCGAGATGCGCTGGACGCGCGGTTCGATGGTCCGGTAGGTGTTGTTCCAGTCGATGGAGAAGCCGAGGCTCTGCATGTTCTCGGTGAACGTGTCCTCGTACTCCCGGCAGACCTCCCGGCAGAGGTCCTGGAACTCGTGGCGCTCGTAGTCCTGGTGGCGCACGTCGAGTTCGTCCTCGGTCAGCCGTTCCGAGGCGATGCCGTTGTCGTCGTAGCCGAACGGGAAGAAGACCTCCTTGCCCTGCATGCGCTGGTAGCGCGCGACGATGTCCTGCAGGATGGAGCCGTAGACGTGGCCCCAGTGGAGGTTCCCCGAGACGGTCGGCGGCGGGGTGTCGATGGAGAACACCGTGTTCGGATCTACGGCGGCCGCCTCGTCGAAGGCGTAGGTCTCCTCGTCCACCCACTGTCGTTGCCACTTCGCCTCGACCGTCTCCGGGTCGTATTCGCCGCTCGGCATCTGTACTCGGAAAATCCGCCTGCACGACTGTTAAAGAACTCGGTTGGTGGCTCGGACCGCAGGGGGAACGCGCTGAAGCCGTCCACTGACGGAATCGACCGCTGACCTCACGAAAATGGCCCCACCGTTCAGTTGTCGAAACGGGCCTGCACGAACGGTTGTGCGTTCTCGATGTCGCCGAGTCGGGAGTCAGACAGCAGGACTGCCTCTGTCTCGTCAATGGGCACAGAGAGGCTGATCTCCTTCGTCCGGCCGTACCGGCCCTTGGAGACGACGACCGCGTTCACGATGCCGAGCATGTCGAGTTCCGAGATCAGGTCCGTGACGCGCCGCTGGGTCAACACGTCGGCGTCGATCTCCTCACAGAGGCGCTTGTAGATGTTGAACACCTCGCCGGTGTTGATGTTGTGGACGCCGTTCTTCTCCAAGAGGATGATGGCGAAGAGGACGATCTTCGACTGGGTCGGGAGGGTGCGGACGACCTCCACGACGCGGTCGAGTTCGATCTTGTCCTGTGCCTGCCGGACGTGACTCTCCTCGACCGTGTCGGCCTGACTGCGCTCGGCGAGTTCACCCGCAGTTCGGAGGAGATCCAGCGCGCGCCGGGCGTCGCCGTGTTCCTGCGCGGCGAACGCGGCACACAGCGGGATCACGTCCTCGGTGAGCGCGTTACCCTTGAACGCCACGTCGGCGCGGTGCTGGAGGATGTCCCGGAGTTGGTTCGCGTCGTACGGCGGGAAGACGATCTCCTCCTCGCCGAGACTGGACTTGACGCGAGGGTCGAGAAAGTCGGTGAACTTCAGGTCGTTCGAGATACCCATGATCGAGATGCGGGAGTTGTCCAGTTCCGAGTTCATCCGCGAGAGGTTGTACAGGGTGTCGTCGCCGGACTTCTCGACGAGTTTGTCGATCTCGTCGAGCATGATGACGACCACACGCTCGTGGTAGTCCACCGCGTCGAAGAAGGTGGAGTAGACGCGGTCGGTCGGCCACCCGGTCATCGGGACCGTCTCCATCTCGTCGGCGTCCGACTCCAGGTCGGCGATGCGCTCGTCCAGCGCGTCGAGGCTCTGGAGTTGTTCGTCGCCGGTCTCGCCCGGTGCGGTCACGTCTTCGTTCCGGACGACCGCGTCGCCCGGTCGGTCGCTCTGGGTCGCGCGTGTGCGAAGGTCTCGAAGCCGGTCGAGTTCCTCGGCGATGACGGTCTGGTTCTTCTCGATGAACTTGTTCGCCAACTGGGCGAGGACGCGGTACTGCGTGTCGGTCACCTCGCAGTTGATGTACTCGACCTCACAGGGGACGTCGTACTTCTGAGAGGTGGATTCGAGTTCCTGCGAGACGAACTTCGCGCTGGCCGTCTTCCCGGTGCCCGTCTTCCCGTAGATCAGGATGTTCGACGGCGTCTCGCCCCGCAGCGCCGAGACGAGGATGGTCGCCATCTGGTTGATCTGGTCTTTCCGGTGGGGCAGTTCGTGTGGGGTGTAGGAGGGGCGGAGGACTTCCTTGTTCTCGAAGATGGGTTCGCCAGAGAGGAGATCGTCGAACAGTCCCTGGTTGTCGCCGTCGGTGTCGTCCAGTACGACCTCGTCGAGTCCCATGCCGGTGTCGGGGTCGTCGCCGACCGTTCCGCCCGACGCGATGTCGTCGGTGCTGATCTCTCCGGGGGTGAGTCCGCCGGCGTCGGTGCCGAGTCGACTCGAGTCGTCGCCGTCGATTCCGGCCGGTTCGTCGCGGGTCGTCTCGGAGTCCGTCGACTCGTCGTGGTCCCCTCCGGAGGAGTTCGGCTCCGTGCCGGTCCGCTCTGAGGACGTGGTGTCCACCTCGGCGTCGAGCGAGAGACGGTCGTCCAGTCCGGACTCGTCGTCACCTGCCTCGTTGTCGGGTGCTCCGGGGTCGTCTCCGGGGGGACCGGCCGACTCCGGTTGCTCGTGCTCCGATTCTCCCCCGTCTGCGTCGTCTGGTGTGTCGTCCCCTTCCATCGTGATCCCGTTCGAAGTACCCCTCTGTTTCAGGTGGAACGGTCCCGGAGCGCGGTGCGAAATCGGGAGTAGACGCGGGCTGCGCCGACGAATCTCCGAGATCACCACGACAGGACCGTCCAAGTGATGCAAACGAACCAGATGAAGAGGACCCACTAAAATCTTGTCTCTCCCGTCTCCTCACGGCCGTCGGAGGCCAGCGGACTTCCCGTCTGCCGGGCGGGACAGACGGAACTGCCCAGAGGAGCGAGAGGAACTTGGTCGGAGCGGAGTTCCAGTCGAACGGGTCCGGTCCTGCTCGACTCCGACAGTCGAGTGGGAACGGACAGGACCGAAGACGACCGAGTCGAGGAGAGGCCGGGTCGATCGACCCGGTCGCTTCGATTTGCCGCCGACTGCCGCGAAGTCGGCGTTCGCCGTCCACGAGTGCCTTCCACCCGAAAGAGAGGGGGTCGCTCGTCTGTTGCAGTCGAAACAGAGGGGTTACGGTCACACCGAAGGTCGGCGTTTCGGCTCGACACGAAGCTATCGGGGGAGCATCCACACACCACACCCCCCCGTTTCGCTTGGAACGTGTTTCGAATGGAAACGTCGGTCGTGTCGGACGGGTTCGAAGTTATCGCCGAGTTCTCCGTCGACGATCGGGCGGACTCGGGGATGCCCCCCACCCCTTCGTTTCAGGTGGAACGCCGAAAAGGTGGGTGGGGGATGGCGGATTCTAGGTACACTGGGTTTTATTACCCTCGTCGTATAACAAAATCCGTAGTGCAGTAGCAGTCGTTTTGGAGAGAAGAAGAGAGTGTTGGATGAAGGTGACTCGTGACTGTTGCCGACCACCCGACCCCACCCCATCGGACCGTTCCACTCGAAACGAGGGGGTGGGGGTGCCCCCGACGGCGTCCGGTTCGAGTCGAACCGGCATCACGAGTAGGCTCGAACTGATCCGCACCAGGCCGCCTCTCGTCGTCACCGTCTCGTCCTCACCGGTTTCGTCCTCACCGGTTTCGTCTTCACCGGTTTCGTCCCTCTTCTCACTACCCACGTCCTCACCGACTTCGGGTCCACCTGTACTTCTCTATCTGTCGCAGCTCTCTCCCCGTCGCAACTCTCTGCACGTCGCAGTCCCCTCTGCACCTTCGCGCTCCTTTGCACCTTCGCGCTCCTCTGCACCCCCACCCGTTTCGGGTCCACTCTCCTTCTCCTCCTCCCGTCTCCGACCCGGGCTACTTCACGTCACCTCTCCAGACCGTTTCCACGGGAACTGCCGCCCTTGTCGGTCCTCCGGCAGTTCGCCCGAACTAACTATTCTCGCCGAATTCGAACGACTGCACGCCGACATACCTCTATCGGTTACTGTCATGTTCTCAACTTGACCGGTGTCTGACGTAGTGCTTAAGTGAGCACGGTGTGCTTGTACCCGCATACGCTCCGTCGCGCGCGAAAACGCGGCGGAACGGGAGACTACGGATGGGACTACTCACAGAACTCAGAGACAGCATCTCACGGGTCACGGACCGGCTGTTCTCGGCGCAGGAGCCGAAGCGGATCGGCATCTACGGGCCGCCGAACGCCGGGAAGACGACCCTCGCCAATCGTATCGCCCGAGACTGGACCGGTGACGCCGTCGGCCCCGAGAGCCACGTACCACACGAGACGCGGCGTGCCCGCCGGAAGGAGAACGTCGAGATCCAGCGCAACGGGAAGACGGTCACCATCGACATCGTCGACACGCCGGGCGTCACGACGAAGGTCGACTACAAGGAGTTCATCGACCACGACATGGAGAAGGACGACGCCGTGCGTCGGTCCCGCGAGGCGACCGAGGGCGTCGCCGAGGCGATGCACTGGCTCCGGGAGGACGTCGACGGCGTCATCTACGTCCTTGACTCGGCGGACGACCCCTTCACGCAGGTCAACACGATGCTCATCGGGATCATCGAGAGCCAGGACCTCCCCGTTCTGATCTTCGCCAACAAGACGGATCTCGAGGACTCGAACGTCCAGCAGATCGCCAACGCGTTCCCCCAGCACGAGACGGTTCCGCTCTCGGCGCTCGAAGGCGACAACATGGACGAAGTGTACGACAAGATCGCGGAGTACTTCGGGTGAACCATGCCTGAAGTCACATCCGGCGACGCCGACGGCGTCAAGATCGACCTCATCAGCGGCGAGCGCATGGACGGCCTGCGGAGCATGGAGAAGATCCGGCTGATCCTCGACAGCGTCCGCGAGGGGAAGATCGTCATCCTCGAGGCGGGCCTGTCGCCCGACGAGGAGTCGAAGCTGATCGAAGTGACGATGACTGAGATCAGCCCCGACGAGTTCAACGGGATCGAGATCGAGACCTACCCCAAGTCGGAGGCCGCCGACCAGAGCCTGCTGGACCGGATCATGGGTCGCCAGTCGACGAAGAAGCTGACCGTCATCGGCCCGGCGAACCAGATCGAGACGCTCCACAAGGACGAGTCGATCATCAGCACGCTGATCTCGGTGAAGTGAGTCCCAGTATGTCCGACAGCCACGTTCCCGACTACCGAACCGTCGGTCGACTCGGCGTCCCCACGCGGTCTCGCCCCGACACAGCGCACTGACTCCCGCTCATGCCACACCAATGTACCAACTGCGGCCGGGCGTTCGAGGACGGCTCGAAGGAGATGCTGTCTGGCTGTCCGGACTGCGGCGGGAACAAGTTCCAGTTCCGCCCCGCGACGAGTGACTCGACCGACCAGCAGTCCTCGGCACAACAGTCCTCGGCCACTCAACAGTCGCAGTCGCAGACACAGCACCGGGAGTCGACCAGTACCGCCGCGAACACTGCCAACGAGGCGTCGACAACAGAGTCCGACACACCGACAGAGACACCGGACGACTCGGCGAGTCGGGGCGAGTGGCCGAACACGCCGGACGACGCGTCGGCGACGAGTGATTCCTCGCCCGCGCCACGGAACACCGAACCACAGTCGTCGCCCGATACCTCGGCGTCTCCCGGTTCATCGGCACCCACAGACACCGAGAAGTCACCGACCGCGAGCACCGGTGACACCGAAGACAACGCGCAGGCGAGCGCCCGAAGCGACGTGGTCTCGAAGGAGGAACTGGAGGCGTCGGCGTCGGGTCCCTCGGAGGCCGCCGATTCGGCACCTGCTCCCCGGTCGGAAGACGCCGGTGACGCACCCGAACCGCCGGACGCCGACGGCGAGGTCGTGGAAGCGCCGGAGGCGACCAACCCCGACCTCGAACAACTGCGCGAGGAACTGAACCAGCAGTTCGAGAGCATCAAGATCGTCGCGCCGGGGCAGTACGAACTGAACCTGATGGGGCTCTACGACCGCGAGGAGTACATCGTCTCCCTGCAGGAAGACGGCCGGTACGTCATCGAGGTTCCCGAGACGTGGCAGGGTCCGGGCGAAGACGACGGCTGACTGCGATCACTCCTCCGTAGTTCTCTCACCGACACCGTCTCCCGTGATCTGTGAGTCACTTCCGGAGTCACTTCCGGCTACGAGTCGTTTCTACCCCCGAGCAACTCCCTGCTATGTGTCCTTCCCAACTCCGAACCGCCCTCGGTGTGAGTCGTCTCCGACCGTGACCCACTTCTGACCGTGACCCACTTCCGACTGTGAGTCGTTCGCACAACCCCTCTGTTTCGACTGGAGATCCGTCGCCACGAACCAGTAGCGGCGAGCAACTCCCGGCAGTCGACCCCGAAGGGCAAACTCCCTTTATTCTCCGACACGTGTGGTTCGAGAGATGCTGGCTACCCTGCGGACGCGCACTCGCGCTCTTCTGATGCTGTTTCCGGCCCTCCTCGCTCGACTCGGAATCGTCGACAAGAAGAAGGGCGAGGAGGCGTTCGACCTCGCGGTCCCGGTGATGGTGACCGGCGGGATGCGGACACTGCTCCGGGTCGCGGACTTTCTGATGGTGAGTCTCGCGCTCGGCGCGGAGGCGGTCGCGGGACTCGAACTCGGCTTCCAGTACTACTTCATCCCGTTCGGGCTCTCGCTCGCACTCTCCAGCGGGACGATCAGCGTCATCTCGCGGTTCAAAGGGGCGGACGACCACGCGAAGGCCGACTTCGCGGTGAAGCAGTCGCTGTGGATCGCCATCCTGCTCGCGGTGCCGATCACGGTCTTCACCTGGTTCTACGCCGAGCCACTGATCGCGATTCTGACGAACGACCCCGACACCATCGGCTACGGCGCGATCTACCTCAAGATCATCATGCTTTCGGTGAGCTTCCGGTTCTGGAGTATGATCGCCGCCCGCGCGCTGGCCGGGAGCGGCGACACCCGGACGCCGATGTACGTCCGCCTGCTCACGCTCCCGACCAACGTCGCGTTGAACGCTCTCCTCATCTTCGGCCTCCTCGGCTTCCCGAAACTCGGCGTCGCGGGTGCGGCGTGGGGGAGTGCGGCCGCGAACACGCTCGCCGGCGTCATCTTCTTCGGCCTCCTGCTGTCGGGCCGCTACTCGGTCCAACTCCGCCTCGGCGGGAAGCAGTGGGACACGAGCATCGCACGGGAGATCGTCCGCGTCGGCCTCCCACTCGCAGGAACTCGCCTGTCGCGCACCTTCGGCCGATTCCCGTTTCTGTTCATCCTCGGCGTGCTCGGAACCGAGGTACTGGCCGCGTACGCCATCGGTCGGCGGGTGATGCTCCTCGCGCTGATGCCGGCCTGGGGCTACTCGACCGCCGCGAGCACGCTCGTCGGGCAGTACGTCGGCTCGGGCGAGGAGGACGAGGCGGCCGACTACGGCTGGCAGACGCTTCGCATCGCACTCGCAACCCAACTGCTGATCGCGGTCGGGGTGATCGTGTTCGCCCGGCCCATCGCGTCGGCGTTCGACGCGACGAACGTCGACCTGACGGTCACGTTCGTCCGGGTGTTCGGCGTCGGGGTCGCCGGCTTCAGCATCTCGCGGACGCTCCGGGGCGGGCTACGCGGCGCGGGCGACACGAGTTGGCCCTTCTACGGCGGGATGCTCGGCACCTACGTCGTCCGGCTTCCGATCGCGTTCGCGGCGCTCCCGGTCGGCTTCGGCGTGACGGTGCTGGGCGTGACGGTCGCACCGGGACTCGGGTGGGGACTTGCCGGCATCTTCGCGGCCATCCTCGCGGACATGTACGCGCGGGCGGTGGTGAACGGGGTCCGGTACTGGAGCGGGGCGTGGAAGGCGGTGGCTCGTCGGTCCGAAGTCGGCGCGAGCGCGGACTGAGTCGGTGGCCCTGACACCGCAACCCGCGACAACACAGCACAGTACCCACACCGGAGTCACGCGAGCCTCACACGGTCGTCTCCACTGCCGCGATCCGGTACGCACCCGAGACCACGACCACCCGAACCGTCGCCCCCGGCGCGATCTGTGGGCTGTTCGTCCCGGCGACCGTCAGGGTTCCGACCTCGCCGACCGCCCACTCGGCGTCGGACGCCGAGTTGAACGGCCCGGTCGGCCCCGGCACGAACCCCGTCGCCGAGAAGAACGGCACCGGTGGCTGGTGGGCCAACCGCGTCCCGTTCACCGCGATCCGCACCTCGACCTCCGCTACGTCGAGCGTCTCCCCGCCCTCGTGGGCCACCTGCAACTGATCGCCTTCGACCGACAACGAGAGCCGCGTCTGTGGCGGTGGCTCCTCGGGGACCACCCCGAAGACGGCGGTCCCGACGCCCGCTGTGAGTATCGCGGTCGCGAGGACCAGCAGGGCGACACCGACTACGGCACTCGTCGCCCGGCGGTCGGTACTGAACGTCGACGGCGTCACGGGACGGTGTGGTCCCGGCTTCCCTCAAGAAGATCGGGGTCGTCTGTCGCCTCGCCGGTCGTCGAGTCCGGAGCGTCCTCAGACGCGACTCGGTCGGCGGAAGGGCGCGGCCGTCCGTGAGGTGCCGATGTCGACCGTCTCCGTCTGGTTCTGGGTCTCGACCAGCGGCGTCACCCGGATGAACGTCGTCGGCTGACGCGGACCGTCCGGGTCGTAAGTCGCCGTCACGGTGAACGTGCCTCTGCGGGACAACACCCACAGGCGACCGTCCGCACCGGTCCGGCCGACGTTGAACCCGTTTATCGTGACGTCGCCGTCGACGACTTCGTCGGTCTGCGTGTCCCGGAGCGAGACCAACATCGGGCCGCCGGGGTAGGTGCGGTTCACCTGCAACTGCAGGCCCTCGCGGGTGCTCGTCACCTGCTGGGGGTTCCGGATGCTCCGGAGCGTCCGGACGACCTCCTCTTTGTACATCTGTTTGCTCCCCCGGTCGAAGTACGCCGTCACCCGGAAGATGGTCTCGTCGTCGGACTCGTCGCTCTGATTCAGACGGACGATCGTCCCCCGGAGCGTGTCGCCGGTACCGGGGTGAGTCGCCTCGATGCGGCCGATGTCGGCCTCGCGGGGGTACAACTCCTGCATCCGGGGCCGGATGTCGTCGACGACGAGACCGCCGTCCTGCGACTCGGGGTTCCGAACGCTCGGGAGGTAGGCCGTCCGGTAGTACGTCTCGCCGTCGATCATCGACATGACGACGCCCGTGTCGGTCGTCTCGACGTAGATCGTGGTCGCGCCGCGCTCGGCGCGGAGCGTCTCCCCGACGTGGGCGCGGATCGGCCCCTGGATCGCCCGGAGGTCCTCCTTCGCGGCACTGGCGTCCGATCCGATGGAGAACTGGTCGATGTCGTCGGCCGCGATCTCGAGTGCGTCGATCCGGGCGACCAACTGCTGGGCACGTGCGTCGATCCGGGCGAGACCGATCAACAGCTCTCGGCTGCTGATCGAGTCGTTGTTGTGGCTCCGGAACAGGATCCGTTCCTGCTGTCGGAGCGCGCTCGTCCGGGTCTCGGCACGGGAGAGTTCCGTCCGGATGATCTCCTCTCGGTCGAGTTGGGACTCGGCGGTCTCGATGGATCGGTTGAGCGTGATCGTCTCCAGTCGCGCGTCGAGTCGCTGATCGCGGAACCCGAGCGCAGTGGAGGCGTCCGACACCGAGTCGGCCGTCCCGTTGCGTTGGATCTCCGCCGGTGGGAGGATCAACACCCGGGTCGTCTGGTTGTCGAACGTCGTGATCGGTTGGCTGGTCGCCGCCCCGGTCGCGTTGCCGGTGTCGGTCGCGGGAGCACCACTGGTGTCGGCCACCACGGCGCCACCGCGGTCGGCGACCGATCCCGTAGACGTGGCTCCCGACGCGGTGGCGTTCGGCGCGGTGAGCGCGACGCTGGGGCCGACCGCCGCGACGACGAGGAGGACTGCGACGAACGCGGGGATCGCTCTCATCGGACCGGAGTTCACCCCGAGAGTACAAAAACTGTCGGGCCTTCGGGTTGTCCCACGGCGGCACGAGCGGTGCCGAGACGCTTCATGCGCATGTCAGACGTTTTATCGGGCGATGGAAAGCGTTTTGGCTCCCCCACGAGTGACAGCCAACACATGCGGTACGCCGCCCTCATCGTCGCCCTCCTCACGCTGTCGGTCGGTGTCGCGCCCGCGCTCGCGGTCTCGGGTGTCGGCGACACACCGGTCGCGCCGACCCCCGGTCAGTCGGCGTCACTCGACGACACGCCGGGCGTCGTCGGTTCGACGGTCCTCCAGACAGACGGCGGCAACGAGACGCCACGGACGACGATCACCATCGACCTGCGGGCGAACACGAGCGCCCGGTGGACGATCACTACCCGTCAGTCGCTCGACGGCGAGGACGAACGCGAGGCCTTCCGCGACCTGGTCGCCGAGTTCGAGGCCGGCGGGGCCGGCGTCGACGCCGACGTGGCGACGTTCCGGAACTACGCCCGGCAAGCCGAGAACTACACCGGGCGGCAGATGGCCATCGAGCGCGTCGATCCGACCGGCAGTATCGACGAGACGGGCGAGACCGGGATACTCAACCTCACCTTCACCTGGACGAACTTCGCCGAGCGAACCGAGAGCGACCGCCTCCGGGTGAGAGACGCCTTCCTGCGCGCCGAGGGTGAATCGTGGTTCCCGCGACTGACCGGCGACCAGCGACTCGTGATCCACGGCCCCGACGACTTCAACACGTACACGACACCCTCGGCCGCCCGCCAGCAGGGGAACACGGTCATCTTCGACTCCGGGCAGGAACTCGACCCCGAGACCGTCTACGCCACGTTCCAGCCCGAACCGCCTGCCCCACCGAGCCTCGTCGAGCAACTCCTCGGGATGCTCGGTTCGCCGGTCGCGCTCGGTGCGATACTGCTCGTCGCCGTGGTCGGCGCGGTCGCGTTCGTCCGCTACCGGCGCGACGACTCCCCGCCCCCCGCCGGTAGCGAGTCGTCGGCGACCGACGCGGAGACCGAGAGTGCTCAACCGACGGACGCTGCGGCCGGTGCGGGCGCGGCAGCGGCCGGAACAGACGAGTCGGCCGACGCCGAGGGCGACACGGCCGACGAGGAAGACGAGATCGACCTCGAACTGCTGTCCGACGAGGAGCGTGTCGAACACCTGCTCGAACAGAACGGCGGGCGGATGAAGCAGGCGAGCATCGTGAAGGAGACCGGCTGGTCCGACGCGAAGGTCTCGCAGTTGCTCTCCGCGATGGCCGAAGAAGACCGGATCAACAAGCTCCGACTCGGCCGGGAGAACCTGATCTCGCTGCCGGACGAGGACGACCCGGTCTGAGTATTCCGAGACAGCACCCCCGCCCGACGGTCTGCACGACGAGACCGAGTCGAGCGGACCTATCAGGACCGAGACAACCGCCGTTCTGCGCTTCTCGGTTCCGAAAGCGTTTACTCCGGCGTAGAGGTAGTGGTCGATGATGAAGATTCTCGTAACCGTCAAGGAAGTCGCCGAAGTCGAGGACGACTTCGAGATCGAGGGGCTGTCGGTCGCGGAGCGCTTCCTCGAGTACGACCTGAACGAGTGGGACGACTACGCCGTCGAGGAGGCCGTCCAGCTACAGGAAGCCGGCGACGACGTGGAGGTCGTCACGGTCACCATCGGCCCGGAGCGGAGCGAGGAGACGATCCGGATGGCGCTCGCGAAGGGTGCCGACCGCGCGATCCGTGTCTGGGACGACGCGCTCGCGGACGCCGACGCCCTCGACGTGGCGATCCGGACTCGCATCCTCGAAGCTGTCGTCGCCGAAGAGGAACCGGACCTGATCCTCTCCGGCGTGCAGGCCGCCGACACCGGCTTCGGCGCGACCGGCGTCTCGCTGGCCGACGCGGTCGGTTTCGAGTGGGCCGCCGTCGTCAACAGTCTCGATCAGGACGCCCTGCTCGCGGGCGAGGGCGCGAAGGTCCACCGTGAACTGGAGGGCGGCGTCGAGGAACTGACCGACGTGGAACTGCCGGCGGTCCTGACGATCCAGACCGGGATCAACGAACCCCGGTACGCGAGCCTTCGCGGGATTCGCCAGGCCCAGCGCAAGGAGATCGCCGAGACGAGTCTCGACGACCTCGGACTGGACGCGAGTGCAGTCGAGGGCAACGTCCACCTGACGGATATGTACGAACCCGAAAGCGAGTCCGACGCCGAACTGTTCGAGGGTGACGCCGGGGAGACCGCCAGCCAACTTGCGACCGTCCTGCGGGAGAAGGGGGTCGGTGCGGAATGAGCGACGTACTCGTCGTCGCCGACCACCGGCGCGGTGCTCTGCGTGACGTGAGCTACGAGATCCTGACTGCGGGCCGCGAACTCGCAGACGAGACCGGCGGCGACCTGCACGCCGCCGTCGTCTCGGGCGACGTGGAGAGTTTCGCCGACGACCTGAACCGCGAGGGCGTGGACGCGATCCACACCGTCGGCGACGGTGCGGAGTTCAACCACGACGTGTACGCGCAGGCGGTCACGGCACTGGCCGACGACCTCGCGCCGGAGTTCGTCCTCGCGCCCAACAGCGTCAACGGACTGGACTACGCCCCCGCAGTCGCCAACCGCCTCGGCCTGCCGTACGTCAGCGACGCGGTCGGTCTGGCCTACGACGACGGTCTCGTCGCCACCCGCGAGATGTACGGCTCGAAGGTCGAGACGACCGTCGAGGTCGACGCCGACAGCGCGGTCGTCTCCATCCGTGGCGGCGAGTGGGCCGCCGCCGAGGGCACCGGCGACGCCGAGGTTTCGGCGTTCGACTTCGACCTCGACGAGTCGGCCGTCCGGTCGACGGTCACCGGCTTCGAGGAGGTCGGCGGCGGCGACGTGGACATCGCGGACGCCGACGTGCTGGTGTCGGTCGGTCGCGGCATCGAGGAGGAGGACAACCTCGACCTGATCTTCGACCTCGCGGAGGCGATGGACGCGACGGTCTCCTCCTCGCGGCCCATCGTGGACAACGGGTGGCTCCCGAAGAACCGGCAGGTCGGCCAGTCCGGGAAGGTCGTCACGCCGGACGTCTACCTCGCGGTCGGCATCAGCGGCGCGGTCCAGCACGTCGCCGGCATGAAGGGTGCCGACACGATCATCGCGATCAACACCGACCCGAACGCGCCCATCTTCGACATCGCCGACTACGGTATCGTCGGCGACCTGTTCGAGGTCGTGCCCGAGTTGATCGCGCAGTTCGAGTGAGCGGTCGGTAGCGGTCTGCGGTTTTTGGTCCAGCTTTTCGAGGCCGAGCGACGCGAGACCGACGAAAAGGTGGTCGCAGGTCGTGCCCGAGTTGATCGCGCAGTTCGAGTGAGCGGTCGGTACCCGTCTGTGTCGTCACACTCGGTTCGTCTCGTCCCGGCGTTCCGTCACGTACTTGCACCAGCGCCCTCTGTTAGCGGACGATGGAGTACCTCGAACGCCGGGTCGCGCTGGTGAACGACCGCCTGCAGGAGGTGGTGTCGGCGGTCGAACCCGAGGAGTTGTCGGGGCAGATGGGCCACGTCGCCCTCGCCGGGGGGAAGCGCGTCCGGCCCACGGTGACACTGCTCTGCTGTGAGGCCTGTGGCGGCGACCCGAGCGAGGCGGTGGACTACGCGGTCGGGATCGAACTCGTCCACAACGCCTCGCTGGTGATCGACGACATCATCGACCGCTCGGACGTGCGCCGCGGGACGGGGAGCGCGTGGGCCGAGTACGGCTACGGGCCGGCGATCATCGCCTCCGACGGCTTGCTCGGCGAGGCGTTCGACCTCTTTTCCGACAGCGAGCAGGCGATGCAGATCGTCGCGGAGTCGATGGTCGAACTCGGCGAGGGGGAGGCGACCGAACTCGTCGCTCGCCCCTCGAACGAGGCGGAGTACATGGAACTCGCCCGCCGGAAGACCGGCGCGCTGTTCCGGTCGGCGGCGGAACTCGGTGCGGTCGCGGCCGGCGCGGACCCGTTCACCGTGGAGGCGTTCGGCGACTACGCCGAGCGCGTCGGGGTGGCGTTTCAGGTCCGCGACGACGTGTTGGACGCGACCGCCGACGCCGACGACCTCGGCAAGCCGACCGGGCAGGACGAGGAGATGGATCGACCGTCTATCGTTCAGGTGACCGACCTGACGCCCGAGGAGGCGAACGCCCGCGCCCGCGAACAGTCCGAGGAGGCGCTGTCCGCCCTGGAGGCCGCCGATCTGGACGAGACGGCCGCACAGGGCTACCTGCGGGATCTGGCGGAGTTCGTCATCGTCCGCGAACGATAGTCCTCGGTCGAAACTCGACGACTGTCGGATGGAGTCGTCTCACGGGGTCGTGTGAGCGGGCCACCGTCTCGCGAACGAGTGCCACACGCCCCGTACCGGTCGGGAGTCGCCCGGACGGCCGCCGCCTGAACCCCTTCGCTTCCACTGCAAATCGCCCGCGCCCGGTAGTTACCAGATACCAACATCTTTAATTCATATCACGCACCCAACTCGCCCCGTGCTCCTGGTCGTCACCTACTCGCAGTCGGCGCGAGCGACCCTCCGGAACGTCTGTGCGAGCCACGAGGCGGCGGTCGTCCGCCGATTCGGCCGGGCCGCCCTCCTCGCCGACACCGAACTCGGGGCCTTCCTCGCGCTCCGCCTCCGCGAGAAGCACGCGGACGACGTCCAACTCGAACGCACCGAACCCTTCAACGAGTTCGCCGACGCACCCGAGTCGGTCCGCGAGGCCGCCACTGCCTACGAGAACCGAGAGACGGTCAGCACCCCCTACGCGAAGTTCGCGGTCGGGAGAGACCACCCCACTCTCGAGGAACTGACCGACGAACCGCTCTGACCGAGACGACCTCACCGTCGACGCTCAATGCGACTCCGCACTCCCGAGACGACACACACCGGCGACGCCATCGACCTCCGAGAGTGCGACACCTCTCTCGTGACCGATGGTGCGTCGTCCCCGACTGCCGCTCTCCTCGACGAGATCCGGCAACAGAGCCTCGACACTGCCGCGAACATCGAACTCGACTGTCCCGCACCCGGCCCGCTCCACCGGTTCGTCGGTCGCCTCGACGGCCGACCGATCCGGAGTCGGCGACGACTCCTCGCGCTCGCTGCCCGGTCCCGTGGCGCGACCGCGCCGCAGGACGACGCGATCCGCGACCTCCGGGAACGACTCGCCGACTGTTCGCCGCCGGCGCTCGACCTCTCCGCGCTCCGCCGGCGCGTCGCCGAGGTCGGTCAGCGCGAGGCCGACCTCCGGGAGCGAACCGCGACCCTACGTGGAGCGCTGTCCGCCCGGCGGGAGGTCGATGCCGGCGCGGACGCGGTCGCCGAGGAGTTGGCCGAGGTGACTGCCGAACTCGCCGACGTCGAGACGGACCGCATCGCCGCCGAGCAGGCGCTCGCCGAGGCCGAACGACGCGCTCGGGAAGCCCGCGACACGCGGGAGCACCGACTCGAACTCCAGGACGCACTGGCCAACCGCCGCCGGGCGGCCCGCGCACACCTCGCCGAGTCCGTCGCCGAGGCGGTGGCCGACGCCGAGCGAGCGGTTCCCGGTCCGCCGGACGATCCGACGACCACGCGCCTCGCCGTGATCCGGGTCGCCGAGGTCGAGGCACCGGTCGTGCTCGCAGTCGAGCGCTACGACGACGCGGAGACGGCGAGCCAGACACTCGGGGTCCCGGTGATCCGCGTGTGAGTCGGTGCCCGCGTGGGCTGGAAGGTCCGGCATAACGAGGTAGCTCACGCTCCGACAGAGTGTCATGACGAGCGTCGCGTTCCTCGGCAGTCACGATCTCGGCGTCGCCTGTCTGGAGCGACTCGCCGACCACCCGGCGATCGAGGTGCCGGTCGTCGTCACCTACCCGCCGGCCCACGAAGGCTGGTGGGAGAGGTCAGTCCGGAAGCGCGCCGCGGAACTGGGGTATCCTGTGCTCTCACTCGCCGAGGAGCGTGACCTGCTGACCTACGACGTGGACTACCTCCTGTCCGTCTACTACCCGAACATCCTCGACGCGGAACTGCTCGACCACCCTCGCGAGGCGGCGATCAACCTCCACCAGGCCGAACTGCCGCGCTACCGGGGGAGCAACACGTTCACGCACGCGATCCAGAACGCCCGGCCCGACGACCACTGGCGGTACGGGACGACGATGCACGTCATGGTCGAGCAGGTGGACGCGGGGCCGATCATCGACCGTCGGTTCGTCGAGATCCGACCGACCGATACCGCCCGGTCGCTGTACGAGCGCACCCGCGAGGCGTCGATACAGTTGTTCGAGGACACCCTGCCGACACTCGTCTCGGGTGACGTTCACGAGACGGTGACCCCACAGGCGGCCTTCGACGGGAAGCGGTACTTCTACCTGAAGTCGGACATCGACAAGGAGATTCCACTCGACAGGCTTGCGGCCGCGACCGACGACGACGCGACCGCACTCGCGGTGTACGATACGATCCGGTCGCTCGACTTTCCCCCGTTCGAACCGGCCTACACGACCGTCGGCGGCGAACGCGTCCACCTGACGACCGACGGCGATCGATTCTCCCACTGAGACTACTGCCCGGCCGGTTCACCGACGCGACTGCTACTCGGCCGGTTCGCCGACGTGACTGCTACTCGGCCTGTCCGGAGAACCGCCGACGCTCGCGGTCGCGGCCGGTCCGGGTCGAGTCGCCGTCGGCACCGACCGAATCGACACGGGAAGGGTCGTGCCCGTTCGCCTCCCACCGGCCCGGTGCCGGCGGAATCTCGGTGACGACACGACGCTCATCGCTGGACCGACCCGCGAGTTCCAGCAGTTCGACCGCTCGCGCACCGACCGTGCCGGGGTTCCGGAGGTCGTCCGACTCGCCGCGAGCGACAGCGAGGAACTCCTCGACTTCCGCCCGGAGTGGCTCTGCGTCCGGCGGGCGGATCACCGTCGGACCGCCGCCCACGGCCCGGAGACCGGCGGACTCGGCGTCCTCGACGATCCGGGTGTCGTACAGTTCTAGTCGGTTCGTCTCGGTGTAGTCGACGAACGCGGCCCCCTCGGTTCCGACGACGGCGAGCTGACGGGTCTTGCCGAACACCGGCACCTGCCACGACACGTCGATCCGGCCGGTCGTCCCGCCGTAGCCGAGTGTCAGCGAGGCGGTCTCGTCTACGTCCGGGCGGACGATGGCGTCTTGCCGGCAGCAGATCGACTCCGGGTCCCGACCGAGCAGGTACGCGTAGGCGTCTACGTCGTGGACCGCGAGCGAGAACAGCGCCCCGGTCGTCTCGCGGGGCACCCGGAAGGCGAACCGCTGGGTCGAGAGGTACTTGAGGTCGCCGAGATCGCCCGCGCGGACACGTCGCCGGAGGTCGACGAGCGCGGGGTGGAAGCGGAAGACGTGGCCGACCGCGAGGGTGCAGTCGGCCCGTTCCGCACGCGCCACGAGGTCCCACGCGGTCTCGGCGTCGGGCGCGAGTGGCTTCTCGATCAGCAGGTCGACGCCCGCGTCGAGAAGCGGCCGGGCGACTGCGGCGTGGCTCGCGGTCGGTGTCGCTATCGTCGCGGCGTCGACGTCGAGTGAGGGCAGGTGCTCGGGGTCGGTGACGGCGTCCGCATCGAACTGTTCGGCCACAGCGGCCGCGCGCTCCGGATCGGTGTCACAGCAGAGGAGTCTGTCGACGACGCCGGCCTCCCGGAGTTCCGCGCCGATTCGGACGTGGTTCAGCCCCCAGTCGCCGACGCCGACGACGGCGTAGATCACGCGGACTCACCACCGGTCGTGGACGGCCGCGACTCCGACGGCGTCGGCAGTGTCGGCCGACTCGCAGGGTTCTCGGCGAAGAACTGCCGCAGGCCGTCACAGACCGTCTCGATCTCCGTGTCGGTGATTCGGGGGTGCATCGGTAGCGAGACGATCTGGTCACAGATGGCCTCGGTTCGAGCGAGGCCGGCGGTCTCGCCGACCCGGTCGACGACTGCCGGATGCTGGTGGGCCGGCGTGGGGTAGTGGACGCCGGTCTCGATCCCCTGTTCGGCGAGCGAGTCGCGGAGTGGGTCGCGGTACGCGGCCGGCACGCGAACCACGTAGAGGTGGTAGACGTGCTCGGCCGCCTCGTGTTCGGTGGGCGTGACGACCGGCGCGAGGTCGGCGAGGCGGTCGCCGTACTCGGTCGCGGCGCGGGCGCGGGCGTCGTTCCACGTGGGCAGGTGCCGGAGTTGTTCGCGGCCGACCGCGGCGGGGAGTTCGCCGAGTCGGAAGTTCAACCCGAGCGAGACGTGTTCGCCCGCCTCGTTCCGGCCGTGGTTCCGGAGTCGCCGGGCGGACGCGGCGAGTTCGGGGTCGTCGGTGACGAGCATCCCGCCGTCGCCCGCGACGGTGAGGTTCTTCGAGGGGTAGAAGCTGAAACAGCCCGCGTCGCCGAGTGTCCCGGCGCGGACGCCGTCGCGGCTCGCGCCGTGGGCCTGGCAGGCGTCCTCGACGACCGCGAGGTCGTAGTCGTCGGCGACCGACCGAATCGCGCCGGGATCAGCCATCTGGCCGTAGAGGTGCACCGGGAGGATCGCGACGGGGGTCGTCGCTCGCTCGGCCTGTCGGCGGAGGGAGGCGGGGTCGAGGGTGTACGTCTCCGGATCGACCTCGACGAACCGGGGTGTCGCACCGAGTGTCAGAATCGGGCTGACAGACGCGAAGAAGGTGTGGGCCGGGACGAGGACCTCGTCGCCCGTGCCGACGTCGAGCGACTGGAGCGTGAGCAGGATACTGGCGGTGCCGCTCGACACGCCGACCGCGTGGTCGGTTCCGCAGACGTCGGCGAACTCGTCTTCGAACGCCCGCAGTTCGCCCCCCTTGACGTACCGGCCGCTTCGGAGGACGTCACTCGCTCGCTCGACGATGTCGTCGTCGACGTAGATGTCTGTGAACGGCACCTGTGCCATGGGTCGTAGAGAACACCGGCCCGCCAGCCCATTGTTATGGACAGACTATCGGGTGCCGGCGGCGGGTTCGCTCGGTGTCGAGCCGTCTCACCGACGGGTCGGGGGGTGGATCACCGTCTCGCGGACCGCACCCGCCAGCCCCCCGGACCGACCGGAGGTCGCAGTCGCTCACGGACGCGAAAACGGAGAATCGACCGCGAGATCAGAACGGGGCTTGCGGGCCTTCGTCGTCCTCACGGCCGTCGTCGCTGGACTCGCCGGGGAACGAGGGACTCATCCCGCCGCCGTGGCTGCTGCCGCCGCCCATGCCGGTGTCGGCGTGGACCTGGGTGATCTCCGGAATCTCCTTGACCATCCGGCTCTTGATCGCCTGGATCGTCATCGGGGAGATGCCACAACCGGAACAGGCACCGCCGAGTTGGATCGAGACCTCGCCGGACTCGCGGTCGATGTGCTGGATCGCTGCGCTCCCGCCGTGCATCTGAATCTGGGGGAAGTTCCGTCGCAGGAAGTTCGTGACGCGCTCTCGCAGGTCGTCGTCCCCGTCGGTCGTCTCCGTACTCATGCGTTCGAGTAACGCGCACGCGGTCTTAGGCCTTTGGTTCCGTGACACTCCGCTCGCTGTCGGTCCGCGTTCACTCCCAACGACCGGCGACTTCTCGCCGACGATCCTGCCTCACTCCTCGCCGAGGAACGTCGCCCGCAACTGCGACTCCAGTTCCGCGACGTAGCGGTCCAGCGTCTGTGTGAGTTTCTCGTCGTCCACGACGATGGCGGTCAGGCGTTCCGTCGGATTCTCGGGGAGTTCGATCCGGAAGTCGCCGTCCTCGTAGAACGGCTCCGACTCGTTCAGAATCTGCTGGTCGATGGCGTGGATCAGTTCCGAGTCGTACTGGTCGTTCATCACCTCGAAGGCGTCCTTGTAAGCGCGCTGGAGTTCCGGGAAGTAGTGGACGTACTTGTCCTCGAACTTCTCGGGGTCGAAGTCGGTCATACCGGTCGTACCTCGCACGCGGAGAAAAGTCGGACGGTTCGCCGCCCCCGACAGACACCTCGCACACCCGACTGGCGTCTCTCTTGCGTTCTCACGATTTTGATATAGCAGTATGTGATTTACTGGCCGCGTTCTGCCGATCGTGACCGCGTGAGCGTAGCCCACAGATTCGCCACCGAGAGCGCCCGTACTCTCCATCCACGGGTTCGACATCGACGAGTTCGCGTTCCAGGTTGCAGAGTGCAGTCGCGCCCGGCTAACTGCACTCCTCGCCGGCCCTCCATCGATCCCTGCGGGTAAACGCTGGGTGTTCTCCGACTACTGTTCGTTCGTCTCCGACCACCGTTCGTCCGTCTCCGACCGTTCCCTGCCGTGAGTTCGGGCACCGACGACGGTCCGCAGGTCGATAGCACCAGTTCAGACCGGCCGTCCTCGGTCGCGAGTTGCCCCACGAACCGGGAAGACGAGTTCGTCTCGTCCCGTGACTCCTCGACGTGGCCACCTCTCGCGACGACCGAGAGTTCGGTTCGCCTCGTGACGCTGGCTGGATCCACTTCGATCGGTCTGCGCTCTCGCGGACCGAACCGGCCCGTTCTCCGCACGCAGAGTCGGTTCGTTCGACGAGTCGGACTGTCTCGGGGCGTTCTCCCGTGTTCTTCGCATTTCGGCACCGACCGGTCGGTAAATCTCATGATGCTATATCAAACTACTCGTCTGCCGTCTGCGGCCAGTCGGAACGACTCGGTCTCGGCTGCTGCTCACGGTGTCCGAGTCGGACCGGGCGAACAGGCGTGTCGGACGGTGCCGTGAACTACCTCTCCCCGACTCGGACCGTCGCCTCCGACCCCGATCACTTCCGGGAGATCTGTCGGAACGTGTATGTATTGTCAGTTAGTAGCCAATTCGTTTATATGATGTTCCCGCATACGTGAGGCAAGTCAATGCTACTCGACGGGGACCGGCGCGCCCAGTCCAACGTGATCGGGATCATCCTGATCATCGGGCTGGCGTTGAGTACCTCTGTCGTCGTCGTCGCGCTGGGCGGCAGTTCGATCAGTCAGTATCAGGAGGAGGCACAACTCCGGAGTGCTGAACACGCCCTCTCGGAGTTGGACTCGAAACTCAGTCTCGTCGCACTCTCCGAGGGAATCTCCTCACGGAGCATCGACCTCGGGTTGACGAACGACGAGAGCGTCTCCGTCGAGGACGCCGGACATCTCGAAATCTGGATGACACCGAGTGGCGGCGGCCCCAGAACCGACATCGTGGACCAGGACCTCGGGACCATCCGCTACGACGGACCGGGCGAGGAGAGCATCGCGTACCAGGGCGGCGGCGTCTGGCGACGGTCGGCCGGCGGGACGACGATGGTCTCGCCGCCGGAGATGCACTACCGAGGCCGGACGCTGACGGTTCCACTCGTCACCGTCGACGGTGCAGTCGGCGGGTCGAACGGGCGAATCACGGCGGAGAAGACCGGACAGACGCCCAAGTTCCCGATCACCGGCGACCCGGACCGGTCGAACGCGGTCCAGGACAAGCAGATCTTCATGAAGGTCCAGAGCGACTACTACCGGGCGTGGGGGCAGTTCTTCGGGACCCGACTCGGCGGGACGGTCAACTACTACCAGAGCAACCGGACCGCGCGGATGAAACTCGTCGCACCGGCCAACGCTCCGCCGTTACAAGGTGGTCTCGTCTCGACGCACGCCGGGAGCCAGATCGAGATGAAGGGCGGCGGTGGGTCGGCCGCGTTCATCGACACCTACGACTCGGACAGTGCGCCCTACTCGTTCACCGGGACCGTCGCGGGGACGGTCAGCCTCTCGAACGACCTGTGGATGCGTGGCGGGACCGAGGTCTACGCCGACGTGACGGTCCCGCCGGGCTACAGCACCGACACGAAGGGCGGTTCCGACATCAAGGGCAGCGTCGGGACGAACGACGTGGACGTGTCCGACGTGGGACCGCTGGTCAACGACCAGCAGAGCACGCTCTCACAGGACGCCAACAACGACAACGACGCTACCTCGGCGATCACGTCCAGTGACCAACTCGATCCCGGACAGACGACGTGGACGCTGACGAACGGGAACTACTACATCGACGGCGATCTCACGTTGGCCGGCGGCGAGACACTCGTCATCGACAACTCCGGCGGCGAGGTCAACCTCGTCGTGGACGGCGACGTCGCACTCAACGGCGGCCAGATCGAGGTCGCCGACGGCAGTGGAAGCAAGGTCAGCATCTACATGACCGGCAACACGCTCGACATCGACAGCGGCGGCGGAAGCGTGATCCCCGGCGACAAGTCGCCGAAGCTCTGGCTCTACGCCGGACCCGGACTCCTGATAGACATCCGCAACTCCGGCACCGAGTTCGTCGGCGTCATCTACGCCCCGGACGACAGTCTCGGCAACGGCAACGTCAACATCCAGGCACAGGGGCAGGTCTCCGGGGCGGTCGTCGGCGGGAGCACGACGCTCCGCAGTGGTGCGTCGATCCACTACGACCGGGCACTCGACGGCGTGGACCCACTCGCCGGCGGGTCGCCGTTCCCGGAACTGACGTACCTGCACGTCACGGTAAACGAAGTCGAAGTCGACGAAGCGTAGGCGACCCCCCCGTTCTGCGTCTCGGGCTACTCCAGCGAGACGGCGAGTTTCGTCTGCCGGAGGACGAACCGATCCGTCTCGAAGCTGTACGCCAGCGTGTCGTCGGACGGGTCGCCGTCGATGGTGGTGTACCCACTCGGGAGCGACGACTCCAGATACCGCTGCCACGCGGGCGCGTTCGGCGACTCGATGTCGAACTGCACCGTCACCGGCGTCCCGCCGGCCTCGTCCACGTCGGTCAGCAGTTGGCTCTCGGTTCGTTCCGCGACGATCAGCACCGCGCCGTCGCCGCCGACAGAGGCCGACCCGCGCGTGACGACCGAGGTCATGACGGTCCGGTCGTCGGTGAAGACGAACGGCGGCCTGCTGTCCATCACCGCCCCGCCGCCGTCGTTCCGGCGGAACACCGCGCCGTTCTCGTAGCTCATCGTCGTCTGTCCCGTCTCGTACTCGATGGGGACGAACGACAGCGGGTAGTTCGTCGTCGGACCCGCCGGATCGGTCACTGTCACCTCGAACTCGGTGTTGCCGACGACCGACAGCTGGGCGTCAGAGAGCTTCAGTTCGATCGCCCGACTCGGCGCACCTCGGGCGTACACGTCCCGGACGTTGTCGTCCAGAATCTCGAAGGCCCGGTCGGCGTTGACCGCCCGCGCGTCCGACTTGAGGTCGCCGAAGGTCCCGACCCCGCTCACGTAGAGGAAGGTGATCATCGAGAGGATCATCCCGAGCGTGATCGCGTAGCCGAGTGTGTCGCTCACGGCACGCTCGTCGACGCCGAACCGCGCCCAGCCGTCGGACGCGGCTCGCCCCGCCTCGGTTCGGGCCGCCTCGCTACCGGGAACTGGTGACGGCCGGTCGTGGCTTCCCTCGGAGCGGCTCACGGCCGCACCCCCTCCTCGCTCAGCGTCAGGTCGCCCGAGTCGAGGACGATGGTCACGGTCGGATTACCGGTGACGGTCGTGCCCGCGATCGGCGTGGTCGTCTTGTGGGGGATCGTCACCGTCACGTCCGGATCGGTCGTCCGCAACTCGATCTCGCTGGTTCGCAACTCCACGACGTAGCCGGCACCGGCGACCCGGTCCGGCAGGTTCGTCGAGATGCGGAGGGTTCCCGGTGTCCCCCGGAGCGCGAGGTCGTCGGCGGCGACCAACTGCGCGGCGAGTCGTTCGCCGACGACGGTCAGTTCGGCCTGTGTCGCGTTCTCGCGCTGGTCGGTCACCACGTCCGACATGACGAACGTCACGGTGCTGAGCAGTGCCGCGACGATGGCGATTGTGAGGACGTACGACACCTGCGAGGAGACGGCGCGGTCGCTTCCGCCGGTCGCGCGCTCGGTCTGTCGCGGCCCGATCATGCTACCGTCTCCGGTTCGTCGGGGGCGACTCGGAGCGTCGTCCGGTAGTCGATCTCGGTCGTCTCGTAGGTGACCGTCGTCTCCAGCGCGTAGACGGCGTCGACCGTGTAGGGTTGGTCGCCGCCCGCGCCGCCGCAGTCTACGCCGGGCGGAGCGGCTAGCCCACCGAACGTCTGGTCACAGTTCACCACGCCGAACAGACCGCCACCGGCGTTCTCGACGGTCATCGTCCACGTCCCGGACGCCTCGTCGCCGTTCGTGAAGTCGATCCGGTAGGGTCCGTCGACGTCCGGCGCGAACCGGTAGCCGCAGTCGGTCACGTCGAGGACCTCGCCGGTCGCCGGATCGAGACTGTACAGGAAGCCCCCACTCAGATCGACTCGTGCCGCTTCGGTCGTACTCCGGCAGGTGTAGGTCGTCCCGTCCTCCTGTTCGACGCTGAGGAGGACCCGGTCGGAATCTTCGGTTAGTTCGGCAGTCCACCGATCCGGGAGAGCACCGGTCTCCTCCACGTCGACGGTGAAGGGGTTGCCGTCACCCTCCTCCGGGAGGTCGCCCTCGTCGACGGTGAACTGTATCGCCCGTACTCGTTCACTCGAACGGACGACCCGCCAGTCACCGATCCCGCTCGTGTCGGTGAACGGGCGGACTGTCTCCTGTTTCACGACGAACCCCTCGTCTACGGTCGCACTCCCGACGTCCGCGTCGACGAACGCACCGCGCTCCTCGATGAACTGCGCGGCGACCAACCGGTCGATCTCTGTCGCCCGGTCCTCGACGGCCGTCTCGACGGCCGACTGGCTCCCGTAGTCCTCGTCGTTCGACCGTTCGATCACGGTCCCGAACTCGGCGTCGAGCGTCGCGTGGTACTCTCTCGCGTCGTCGGCGACCGGGAGTGTCGCCCGCGACTCGACGTTCTCGGTGTACAGCGAACTGTTGAGGATGAACGTCAACGCGATCAACGAGAAGGCGAGGACGAGGCCGCCGACGATGACGAGTTGCGCTCGGTCCCGTCGGTCGCCCGCCCGCCAGCGGTCCGGATCGAGCAGGTCGCCGACGGCCGCGAGGAGGTCGGTCACATCCGCCATACGACGATGCGCACCTCCGCGACGTTGTAGATGTCAGTCCCGCTCGACGCGTCGGGCGCGTAGAAGTCGCCCGAGACCGCCGACAGCGGTTGGCCGGCGTCCGGCCCGGCGGTCAGTTCCATGTCGTCTCTGAGGACGACGATTCGACTCGCGGAGACGGCGTTGTCCGAGGGCGTCCCCTGGTACACCAACTGCTCGACTTTCGTCTCGCCGCCGTCACGGTACTCGACGTAGACGTTGAACGCGATCCGCTGGTCGTAGAACTCCTCGTCCAGCGTCGTGAAGAAGTCGAGCGGCGGGAGCGTCGCCGGCACGTTGACGTAGCCGACCGTCTCTGCCCCGTCGAAGGTCCCGGTGTCGGTGTTCCAGTAGAGCAGTGCCGGTGTCAGTTCGTCGTTCGCGGCGGCGGTGTCCAACAGGTCGTCTGCGATGGTCTGCTGGCGTTCTTCGATCTGCTGGTTCGCGGTACTCGCCGTCAGCGGCGTCACCGCCGTCGCCTGAAGCGCGAACAGCACCGCACTCAACACGAGGATCGCGGTCGTGATCGCCTCCAGCGTGTAGACCTGTCCTCGCTCCGTCTCCTCGGTCGCTCGGTCACCGTCACCGCCACTGGGCCAGTCGCGGTCGGGTTCCTCGCCGGCGTGGCCGGCGGTCGGCGGCCGCCGGGGTCGGTCGCTCACCACACCTCCACCTCCAGCGTGTACTGCTCCCCGTTCAGGACGATCATCCGGCGGACGGTCGCGCCGTTCGACGACCCCGGACTCGGCTCGCCGCGTTCGAGCGTCACGCCGTCCAGCGACTGGACGGTGCCGGCGGGGTCGGTGATGGCGACGTACACCGTGTCCGTCGTCCCGAGGCCGGTCGCGTCGATCAGCGGAACCCCGGTGTCGGTGCAGTCGGGGTGTGCGACGCCGTCGAAGAACGCGACCGTACAGGTTCTGTCGACTCGCTGCAGATCGCTCCCGGGGTCGGCGAGCACCGTGCCGAGCAGGCTACTGGCGGCGCGGTCGGCCCGGATCGCGTCGCCGTCCTCGCCCGGCGCGTCGAACGGCGCGTACATCGTCGGGATGAACGCGACGACGAACGCCACCGTCAGCATGAACAGCGCCATGCCGATGGCGAAGTCGTTCAGCGTCTGGCCCCGAGTGGCTCTTCTCACGAGTTCAGTCCTCTCGTTGGGAGGTAGAAACATACCCTCTTAGTCATTGTCCTCACTCGTGGTGACACGACGGAGATCTGTCAGGTGTCCGTGAGCGTCCGCTGGCAGGCACGCGATTCCGTCGTGGTCCCGGCTCGCCCCGCGATTCTGCCTCTCAGTCGTCCAACTGGTCGCCGATCAGAGCGTTCACGCGCTCGATAAACTCCGACTGGGTGCCCTGCGGGATGGTCGCGCCGGCCGCCACGTCGTGGCCGCCGCCGTCGCCACCGACCGCCTGTGAACACTCCCGCATGACGACCGACAGATCGAGTCCCCGTCGCGTGAGGCGGTGGTTCCCGCGCGAGGACACTTTCACCTCGTCCTCGCTCTTCTCGGCGAAGGCGACGATGGGGACGTTCGGGTCCACGCCGTCCGCGCCGATCGCCATCCCGGCGATGATGCCGACGATGGTCTCCCGGATGCGAGTGCCGGCGTCGAACCACTGGACGTGTTCCTCGCGCGTGACGCCCTCGGTCTTCACCCACTGGAGGCCCTCCGAGAGGTTCCGCCGGTGGTTGCGGAGCAGGGTGCGGGCGCGCTCTAAGGCGTCGTCGCGGTCGCCGAGACAGACCGCGAGTCCCACGTCGGCGCGTTCGTAGCGGGCGGTCGCGTTGAGCAGGGTCGAGAACTCGCTCACGTCCCGGAGTTCGGTGCCCGGTTCCTCCGCCAGCAGGGTGTAGCTGGTGCCGATCAGATCCTCGATCCGACTCGCGGGAACACCCCGCGAGACGGCGTGTTGCATGAGACTGCTCACCAGCGTCCGACGTTCCTCCGTGGTCAGATCGACCCAGCGCCGCCAGTCGCCGTCTTCCTTCAGGTCGAGGTCGAGCCCCGAGAGGAACTTCACCGCGCCGGCTTCGTCGTTCGAGATACCCGGAATTCGGGCCTCGCTCGCGTACTCCAACAGCTTCGGGAGAGGACGCGTCTGGCGGCCGTACAGCGCGAGGTCGGTCGCCTCCTCGACGACCCCCGCCTCGACGCCCTCCCTCACGATGCCCTCGTTCGCGCCCTGCAGGCCGCCGTCGCCGTCCTGCATGTCGCCGACCGCGCCGACGATCGCGAGGGCGGCGAGGTCGCGCGAGTCCGTGCCCTCTGGTTCGAGTGCGCGCGCGAGGACGTAGGCCGCGCCGGCACCGGAGAGTTCCGAGGCCCCGTCGAGTCCCTCCAGCAGGGGGTTCAGGTGGTACTCGGTGTCGACGCGCCGGGTCTCTCCACTCCCGCCGCTCTCCGAACCCCCCGCGCCCCCTGCGCCGGTCCCGCCGTCGGCCGCGACGGTGGCTGGCTGATGGTGGTCGGCGATAACCGGCGTGAAGTCGCCGGCGCGTTCGTGTTCCGCGATGATGTCGAGTTGCCCGCTCCCGAAGTCGGTAAAGAGCACGGTGTCGTAGCCCGTCTCGGCGATGGCCGCGACCTCCTCGCGGTCGAGTTGCTTCGAGAAGACCGTCTCGAAAGGGATACCGGCGCGTTCGAGTGCGCTGGCGGCGACCGCGGCGCTGGTGAGGCCGTCGGCGTCGATGTGCGAGGTCAGGAGTACCTCGTCGGCGTCGCGCAGGCGGTCGGCACAGCGACGCGCCCGGTCTTCGAGTTCGGGAACGGGACCCATCGTCCCGAGGTAGTCGGCCCATCGGGTTTAAACCTGCGTGACGAGCGATCGGTGCCGCCGGGGTCGCGGGCGACGACCGGTATCCCGGCCGCAGGGCCGCCGAAAATCCGCACCGTTATGTCCCGCCAGTCGTAACAGAAGTCAATGGGAGTCCTCGAGAACAAGGCACGGGCGCGCCTGTTCTACAAGTACCTCTCGAAGGTGTACGACCGGGTCAACCCCTTCATCTGGAACGAGGAGATGCGCGACGAGGCGTTGACGTTCCTCGACATCCAGCAGGGCGACCGCGTCCTCGACGTGGGCTGTGGCACCGGCTTCGGCACCGAGGGGTTGCTGCAGTACACTGACGACGTCCACGGGTTGGACCAGAGCGTCCACCAGATGGAGAAGGCGTTCCGGAAGTTCGGCAAGCACGACCAGGTCCGGTTCTACCGTGGCGACGCCGAGCGGTTGCCCTTCGCCGACGACAGCTTCGACACCATCTGGTCGTCCGGATCGATCGAGTACTGGCCGAACCCGGTGGACGCGCTGGTGGAGTTCCGCCGCGTCGTCAAACCCGGCAACAAGGTGCTGGTGGTCGGCCCGGACTACCCGAAGTCGAGTGTGTTCCAGAAACTGGCCGACGCGATCATGCTCTTCTACGACGAGGAGGAGGCCGACCGGATGTTCCGGGAGGCCGGCTTCGTGGACATCGAACACCACATCCAGCAGCGCAAACCCGGCAGTCCGCGCGCGATCACGACGGTCGCGCGAGCACCCGACGAGTAGTTACAGCACGCCTCTGCCACCGTCCTCGCTACTGTGGCTGTTTCGGTGACCGCGACTGGACCAGTCGGTGTCTATGCCCCGGACCGGCCTCTATGACAACTGATAGCACTGCGACCGCGACAACCACCGTACCACAGGCAGCGACAGCACCGCTACTCGTCGTAGCGCACCTCTGGCACGGTCGCACCCCCGACCGCCACAGCACCGAACCACAACCGCACAGCACCGCACCTCGTCTTCCCCAGCCTCGCTCGGCGCTCTCCGCACCGCCTGCGCCGACCTCCACCGTCAGCGGCACGTTCTGACAGTGGTCGAGCGGTCGGGGGCTTTCACCCCTCGTCGGCCGCGATTCGTGTAGCACCGACCGCGTCGACCGGGCGCTTTCACCACTCGTCGTCCGCACCCGACTCGACCGAGTTCACAGCACAGACCTGTTCGACCGAATAATTGGACCAACTGTAACGACCCGCGTTCACCTCGAAAAGAGCCTCACAGTCCCAGCCGACTCGACGATCCGATTCTCAGTCGTCGTCGACGACCACTTCGACCGGGCCGTCGTCGCCCTCGGCCTCTGCGGCGCTCTTCTCGGCGCTCTGGCGCTCCTGCCAGAGCAGGCCGCCGGCGACGAGCACCACGAGCCACGACCGCCAGTTGGCGAGGTTCAGCGTGTAGCCGATGCCGAACGGTTTCTTCACCAGCATCCCCTTGCCGGGTTGCCAGTAGGAGGAGAGCATCCGCCCGACGCTCGGGCGCTCGAAGTTGTACGGGATACCGAAGATCTTGCCGGACTCGGGTTTGTCTGCCATACGACCAGGGTACGCCGCGTCGGGATAAAGAGTTTTGGCTGTCAGTCACCCGACGAGCCACGTCGACGTCCCGCACTCGACCGCGACCTACTGATACCGACCCCGGCCCTCGATCTCCCGCAACCGGTCGAGCGTCGCCCCGGGACCGGTCTCGGCGTAGCCGGCTTCGACCGCCGACAGCAGTGGCTCCGGATCGTCGGTGGTGCCGACGACCGACTGCTCGAAGACGTGGAGGTCCATCGCGTGGTCCTCGACGTGCCCCGAGTGGAAGCCGAGACCGAAGTCGATGAGGTAGACGCGGTCCGGTCCCGGATCGGAAGCGTCGTCGCCCGTCTCGGCGGTGTCGCCACCCGCTGGCCCGGTCACTCGCGCGTTCCGGGTCGTCGGGTCGCCGTGGACGAGTTCGGCCGCGTGGAGTCGCCCGAGATGGCTCCCGACCTGTCGGACGCGGGCCGGCGACAGCCCACGGGCCAGGTCACGGTCGCCGACCGCCGAGAACGTGATGGTCGCTTTCTGTCTATCTACGTCGCGCACGAGGGGTGTGGGAACGCCCTGCCGGCGTGCCTCGCTCGTCAGGCGTGCCTCCGCGACCGTGCGCTCTCGGCGGAGTCGCTCGTCCAGTTCCGGATGTCGGTACGTCTTCGGGAGGCGACGCTTGACGACCGTCTCGTCCACGAACTCGACGGTCGCCTCCGCACCCCGGAGGTCGGCCGCGTCGGCAGACGCCTCGCCACCGGTGTCGGCCGCCGACCGGTCGTGTAGGCCACGTGCGACCGACTCCTCGCCGGAGCGCCACGTCACTGGTACCTGATCGGGCCGGAAGTTCGGGTCGATGGCCGACGCCTCGATCGCGATGGTGTCGCCGGCCGCGAGCATCTTCGCGCCCGTGACGGCGATCATGCCGGCGTTGTCCCGGAGGAACCGCGGGTCGGGGGCGTAGAACGCCGCACCGCGTGCCTCGCACATCTCCGACAGCATCTCGCGGAGGCGGGCGTTCTGTCCGACGCCGCCGCCGAGGACGAGTTCGTCCGTGCCGGTCAGCGAGAGGGCGCGCTCGGCCACCTCGGTCAGCATGGCGAAGATCGTCTCCTGCAGGCCGGCACAGACGTTCTCGACGGGTTCGCCGTCGTCCACCGCCTGCTTCGCGGCGGACATGATCCCCGAGAAGGAGAAGTCCATCCCCTTCACGACGTACGGGAGGTCGGTGTACTCGCCGTCTTCGGCCGCCGCCTCGACCTTCGGCCCGCCGGGGTGGGACCACCCGACGTGGCGGGTGAACTTGTCGATGGCGTTGCCGACGCCGGTGTCCATCGTCTCGCCGAGGACGCGGTAGCGGCCGCCGTGGTAGCCCAAGAGGTGCGCGTTCGCGCCGGAGGCGTTCAGACAGACCGGCGAGTCGAAGCCGGACTGGTGGCGACCGATCTCCAGGTGGGCGACCATGTGGTTGACGCCGACGAGTGGCACGCCGAGTCGCCCGGCGAGGGTGCGGGCGGCGGTGCCGACGATGCGGAGACAGGGACCGAGTCCGGGCCCGCGGGAGAACGCGACCGCGTCGATAGCCGGATCGTCACGCGACTCCCCGGCCTCGTCGGCCAACTCGCGGGCGTGGTCGAGGGCGGTGGCGATCACCTCGGGAATCGCCTCGCCCATGTGCTCGGCGGCCTCGCGGGGGTGAATCCCGCCGCTGTCGGGTTGGTAGGCGTCGGACTCGATGAAAACGTGGTCGCGGTCGGTCTCGAACACCGCGGCGCTGGCGGCCCACGCCGTCCCCTCGATGCCGAGAATCCGCATTCGGGCTTATGCTTCTTCGGCGTCCGCTTCGGCGTCGCCGATCTTGTTCCGGTCGAGCATGTAGTCCTGCTCGACGTCGCGGGCGAACTCGGGGCTGTCGTAGATCTTCGCGTAGCCCACCGTCTTGCGCATCCCGAACTTCGTGTCGAGTTCGTGGACGACGACCTCGTCGGAGTCCTTGTCGAGTTTCGCGGCGAGACTGTCGCGGACCGAGAGCCGGGAGGGGCTGGCGTCCTCGTGGACGATCTCGAAGCGAACGTCGGTTCGGTGCAACATGGGGTTCTCCTCTTCGCTGATGATGTCGATCTCCATAGTTCAGTTGTCGGTAGTTCGTCCCGAACCGACCAAAAGGATTTCGAAGGACACGGCGGAGACGGCGAGTCGTCCGGATTCCGGGTGTCCACGGAACTCGGTTTCGACCGGTGCGTCTCCGACTCGTCCGCCTCCGACAGTGTCGACCGAGTACCCGTCGGCCGATTCGACTGAACACTCGGTCCGGACCCGACCGAACACCCACCTACCGAATCGACCGAACCCCGTCTGCCGTCGTCCTCGTCGTCCTCGTCGTAGTGCACCGAGTCCCACGCCATCCTGTCACGAACCCCCTCGTTTCGACTGGAGAATCGCCGGACACACACGCCACGGAGAAACCAGCCGCGAGTTCACGACAGTTCACACGAACAGTTGCGCGGCGGCGAACAGCACCACCACGCCGAGCACGTCACAGACGTTCGTCACGACCGGGATCACCACGTCGTCCGGATCCAACTCGAACCGGTAGGCGGCGTAGGTGGCGATCAGCGTGACGACGACCGCCAGCACCGCGAGCGCGATGCCCGAGGAGAGCGCGACCAGCAAGACGGTCCCGACCGACAGCGACGTGTCGCCCGCCAGCCCCGTCAACAGCCACGCGCCGACGCCGATCACCGGGAACACCGTCACCGCCAGCGCGACCGTAGCGACCGCGTTGCCCGCCAGCAGATCGTCGGTGGGGTCGAACGACAGCAACCCGAGGTGAAAGGCAGTCGAGAGGCGGGCGGCGAGCACGCTCCCGAGGTTCCCCGCCGTGCCGATCGTCACGGGCACCAGCACCAACAGCGAGGGGTACCGGAGCAGGTCCGCCTCGAAACTCCCCAAGACGAGTCCGCTCCCGATCTCGACCAGTGTCAACACGAGCAGCACGGGTAGCATCGCCCGCGTGATCGCCCGGACGGTCCACTCGGTGGGCACTCACCCCACCCCCAGGCCGAGGACGATGCGCACCGCCGCGAGCAGAAACAGCATCCCGAACACGTCGCCGGTGGTCGTCACCAGCGGCCCGACCAGCGTGTCCGGATTTCGGCCCCGCCGGTAGCCCGCGAAGACGACCGTGACCACGACCGCGATCAGCACCCCGCCGGACAGCAGACCGGCCACGAGCGCGATGGCGACCAACCGCGCCAGCGGCGCGACCTGTGCGTCGAGGCCGACGAGGATCAGGTACGCCACGGTCGCCGCGAAGACGCTCGCCAGCAGGCCGTTCGCCAGTGCGGCGGCCGCCGCGGCCCGGAGTCGGTGGTCGCCGGCCCGGACGCGCGGTTCGATCAGCCCCTGGTGGAGCGCGGTGGCGATGCGCGCGCCGAGACTCCCGTAGACGTTCCCGCGCGTGGCGAGCAGTGCCGGCACCAAGACGAGCAACCCCGGTACTGCCCGGAGTTCGGCGCGCATCCCGCCGAGGACGACCCCGGCGAGGAGACCGCCGACGAGACTCGCGGCCAGCGCGGGCAGCGCCTCGCGGTAGGCCTCGACGGCGACCTCTCGCACACTCATCGTCGGGGAGACGACCGGGAGGGTAAAAAGTCGGGCGTGTGCCGCGTTCACACGATGGCGGCCGGTGTGTCCGGCGACCGCCGCTCAGCGCTCCTCGTCGTCGCCGAACTCGAACTCTGAGTCGTCGTCGGTCCCCGGTCCGCCTTCGGTCTCTCGCTCGGTTCCGCCGGACGCGGCGTCCACGTCCTCGGTCTCGGTGGTCTCACTGCCCTCGATCCCCTCGTCGCCACCGTCGTCACTGCTCTGATCGCCGTCGCGGTCACTGGCCTCGCTACCTCCACCGGCGTCACCGCCACTACCCTCGTTACCTCCACCGCCAGCACCGCCAGCACCGTCGGCTCCGTCCTCACCGTCGTCACCGCCACCCAGTCGCCGGAGGACGGCCGCCCCGGCGAGTGCGATGGCACCGCCGACGACCGCCGCGCCGCCGACGAGTCCGATGGGGAACCCGCCGCCCGAGCCACCCGGCGGCGGCGTCGTCCCGGTCGGCGTCGGTGTCGCGGTCGGCGTCCCGGTCGCTGTCGGCGAGTCGGCATCGGTCGGCGTCGGGGTCGCGGTGGGTGTCGGCGTCCCCGAGACGCTCGGGTCGGCACCGACGAACCACGCCGAGTTCACGATCGTCGGGCCGCCGAGGACGAACCGGCCCGCGTCGCCGAGTGCGACGCCGGTCGCGGTGTTCGACGCACTCGGGCCGTAGGTCGACTCCCACGCGAGACCTCCGTCGCTCCCGACGCGGGCGGCCCACGGTCGCTCGTCGCCGTCGACCGTCCGGGTGCCGGCGACGACGACGCCCGCGTCCGGCGACCCTTCGGGGCCGCGAACTCCGCCGTCGACCGCCGTGAGTCGCGTGTCGGCCGCGTCGATCACGGTCTCCCAGCGCTTCTCGCCGTCGGGAGTGAGTCGGACGACGAGTCCCTGGTTCCCGCCGAGAGTGCCGGCGACGAGGGTATCGCTCTCGCCGATCGGGACCGCACCGCCGACGGTCGCGTTCGAGAGGTAGCCGAACCGCTGAATCTCGCCGAACTGGGCGCGTTCGTCGATGTCGGCGACGAACACGAGCGTCGGGGAGTTGGTCCGGCGCTGTTCGCCGACGAGTCGGTACTGGCCGTCGGCGGTCTGTACCACGTCGGTCGGGACGATACCGTCCCGGCGCTCCACGCGGCGGCCGAGTTCCGCCCCGTTCGGCCGGTACCGAGAGAGCGCGGGTCGGATCGGCCGTTCTTCCGCCTGTCGCCAGCCGACGACGAGGATGGCATCGCCGACCCGGCCGATTCCGGTCGCCATGTCGCCGGCGGCGTCGAGTCGCCAGCGCTCCCGGCCCTCACTGTCGAGTGCCAGCACGAACGGCGTCGGGATACCCTCCGCGTCGGTGCGGACGCCACAGGCGTAGTACTGGCCCGCGTCGGTCGTGAGCGCGGTCGCCGTCAGGTCACCGTCCGGCGAGTCGAACGTGCGCCGCCAGACCTGTTCACCGGCCGCGTTGAGGCGGCCGAGGACGACGGACCGACTGTCATCGGAGGTCTCGGCCGGGACGGTGCCGAGGTAGGTGTACCCGTCGCCGAGTCGGACGAGGCCCGCGAGGTCCGGTGTGTCGGCGTCGCGGGTGCGCCACGCGACACCCGGCGCGGTCGCCTGTGCGCTCGCCGTGGTCGCCGAGGCGGCAGTGACGCCGGCCACGCCGAGTGCGCGGAGCGTGTCACGTCTCGTGAGTGTCTGCATACGAGAACTGAACAGCAGCCGGTACATCGGTGTTGTGCAACGTATAAGATAACATTCATATTTTGGGGTCGAGGGCTCTCGTCTCTCGTCGTTCGTGGCTCGTTCGACAGACTCCGCGTCACACGACGAGTGTCACCTCTCGCCGCCAACAACCGACAGCCCCTCGCCCTCGTACGAACCCGAAGTTCGATCACACACCTCGTCGTACACCGCAACCAACCGCTTCGCGTCCCGGTCCCAGTTGTACTCCGCCTCGACCGCAGTACGCCCGTTCCGCCCCAACTCGCCACACAACCCGGCGTCCCCACACAGTCGCCGGATCGCGTCGGCCATCGCGTCGTGATCGCCGGCCGGCACGACCAGCCCCGACTCGGTCTCGTCGACGATCCGGGCCAGGGGCGCCACGTCGGTCACGACCACCGGCTTCCCCGTCGCCATGTACTGAAACAGTTTGTGCGGGACGGTCGTCTCGGTGTGGGGCGTCCTCGCGTGCGGGACGAGACAGGCGTCGCTGGCGGCGACGTAGCCCGGCACCTCCTCGAAGTCGACCCAACCGGTGATCGTCACCCGGTCTCCGACACCCAACTCCGCGATCAGCGCGCGAAGCTCCGACTCGGTGGTCCCGCCGCCGCCACCGACCAGCAGGAGTTCGACGCCCGATTCGAGCGCTGCGACCGCCCGGATCGCGGTGTCTAACCCCCGGTGGGCACCGAAGCCGCCGACGTAGCTGACCGTGCACACGTCCGACGCCGCGTCCGGTCCCGAGTCCACTGTGCCGGTCGGACGGACACTCCCCTCTCCACGGCCGCCACCCGGCGTGAACTGCGCCAACTCGACCGTGTTCGAGACGACCGTCACCCGCGAGGGGTCGGCACCGCAGTCCCGCAGGTAGTGGTCCCGCGCCTCGGGGACGACCGTCAGCACGTGGTCGGCCCGTCGAACCCACCGGCGTTCGAGGCGCTGCCACCGACTCCGGGGGAACAGTCGGCGTTTCAGCCAGCCGAGCGGCGACGACCGGAACCCGCGTGTCGTCCGTCGCCACTGGGTCACCGCCTCGGGGTAGTTCTCGTGCAGGTCGAGCACGACCGGCGTTCCGAACAGCCGACGCGCCAGCAGGGCGGTCCCCCCAAGCGGGAGGTCGTGGACGTGGAGCACGTCCACCGGGTCGCGCCGGTGGAGTCGCCGGACAGCGACGAGCCAGCGCGGGTGGATCGCGGTCGGGAGGTTGATCCCGGCGCTGGCGAGCCACGCCGCCCGGCCGGATCGCGTCTCCCGGTCCAGTCGGACCACCGACGCCCCGGCGACCGTCTCCCGCTTCGGACGGTCTGCCGGCCCGCTCGCGACGACCGTCACCCGGTAGCCCGCCGTGCGGAGTGCGGTAACCTCCTTCCGGACCCGGATGTCAGGCGGGAACGCACCCGGCAGGAGCATACAGACGTGGGGCGCGTGGTCGGCACTGGTTGCGGTCTCGGCACTGTCGGCGCTGTCGCCGGTGTGGGCGCTGTCTGCACTCCCGGAGTCGGTGTCTCCCGGCGTGTCCGCGTCCGTCTCCCCGCTCCGTGTCACACCGAATCCACGCGACGGTCGCTGTTGAGTATGCAGGTGCTACGACCCGACAGGCACGATATACTAAGTTCGGCCGGACGCGTCGTGTCACCAGATGCCGCTCGTCAGTGCTCTCATCCCGACGTACGACCGTGCCGAGTTCGTCGCCGGCGCGGTCGAGTCCGCCCTCGCACAGACCCACCCCGACGTGGAGGTCGTCGTCTGCGACGACGGGTCGACCGACGAGACGAGCGAGGTGCTCGCGCAGTTCGCCGCCGACGACCGCGTTCGCGTGGTACACCACGAGACGAACCGGGGTGTCGCGGCCGCGAACAACACCGCCGCCGCCGCCGCGACCGGCGACTTCTACTGCATCCTCGGCGACGACGACCGCTGGCACCCCGAGAAGGTCGAACGGCAACTCGCCCGCTTCGCCGACGCGCCCGACGACTGCGGCCTGGTCTACACCGGCGGCGTGCTGGCGAGCGACGAGCGCGTCACCCGCGAGTACACGCCGAACCAGCGCGGCGACGTCTACCCCGACATCCTGCGCCGGTTCGACCTCCACCCACACTCCAGCCACATGCTCCGCCGCGAGGCGTTCGAGTCGATCGGTGGCTTCGACGAGTCGATGCCGCGCGGCGTCGACTGGGAGTTCACCATCCGACTGGCCCGCGAGTGGACCGTCGAGTACGTCGACGACTGCCTGACGCGGCGCACCTTCCACGAGGGGAACCTCTCGGAGTCGCCCGACCAGTCGTTCGTCCACCGACTGATCTGGGAGCGACACGGCGACGAGATTCGCCAGCACCCCGGGATCGAACGCGGCTTCCGTCAGGACTTCGACCGGATGTTGCTCCTGCGTGCCCTCAAGGACGGCGAGTGGTCGCGGGCGACCCGGTACGGCCTCCGGGCCCTCCGCAGACAGCAGGACCGCCGCGCGCTCCTCATGTTCGGACTCGGCGTGGCCGGGCCACTCGGCTACCGGGTCGCCGCTCCGCTCCGCCGAACTGCGGTGGATCGCGCCACCGCCTTCGACTACCCGGACTGGGCGACCGTGGCGGCGATCGCCCCCGAGTCGGCGTCGGAGCCGGAGTATGCGGCGGCTAATTAAGCACGCCCGGTGCCAGTGATCGACCGATGAACGGGCGTCCGAGTTCGACGGGGGCGTCGGCGGACTCGTCAACCGACAGGTCGGTCGACGCCGCGACCGACACGGCCGACAGACCGACCGCCCTGCTCGTCGTCGGGACCCGACCCGAACTGGTCAAGATGGCACCCGTCTGCCGCGCGTTGTCGGACGCCGACTGGCGGGTTCGACTCGTCCACACCGGCCAGCACTACGACGAGGCGCTCTCGGACACCTTCTTCGAGACACTCGGTCTCCCGACGCCCGAGACCAACCTCGGCGTCGGCAGCGGGAGCCACGCCGCACAGACTGCCCGGACGATGGTCGGCGTCGAACGACTCCTCGACGGAAGCCCGACCACCGACGCGAACTCGCCAGCGGATGCCGATCCACCGACAGTCGTCCTCGCACAAGGGGACACGAACGCGGTCGTCGGCACCGCACTCGCGACCTGTAAGACGCCGGTCCCCTTCGCACACGTCGAGGCCGGACTGCGGAGCGGCGACCGTGCGATGCCCGAGGAGGTGAACCGCATCGTCGCGGACCAGGTCGCCGACCTGCTGTTCGCGCCGACCGACGAGGCCCGCGACAGCCTGCGGCGCGAGGGTGTCGCCGACCGGCCTACACAGCAGGTCCACGTCACCGGCAACACGGTCGTCGACGCCTGTCTCGCTCACCGCACGGTCGCCGAACGCGAGTCGTCGGTGCTCGCCGCTCTCGGTCTCACGCCCGGCGAGTTCGTGCTCGCCACGATCCACCGACCGCGAAACACCGACGATCACCCCCGCCTCCGCCGGATCGTCGGCGCACTCGACGGTGCCCCGTTCCCGGTCGTGCTCCCGGCACACCCGCGAACGCGCCGCGCGATGGAGTCGGCCGGGATTCGGCCGACCGGCGCACTTCGCGTCACGGACCCCCTCGACTACCTCGACTTCCTCCGTCTGCTCGACACGGCCCGTGTCGTCGTCACCGACTCCGGCGGCGTGCAGGAGGAGGCGTCGGCACTGGAGACGCCGTGTCTCACGGTCCGGCCCCACACCGAGCGTCCGGAGACGGTCGCGGCCGGCGTCAACGAACTCGTCTCGCCGGCCGAACTCGCCGGGCGACTCCGGACCGTCTTCGAGACCGACGCCGAGTCGATGGTCGGCGCGACCGACCTCTACGGCGACGGGCGGGCCGGCGAGCGCATCGTCGGCCTGCTCTCGGCGGCCTTCGGCGTCGACTCCGGGAGAGAGACCACCGTCTCGGAGGTGACAGAGTGAGGCTCTGTGTCGTCGGTCTCGGCCACGTCGGCCTGCCGCTCGCGCTGCTGTTCGCCCGCGAGCACACGGTCGTCGGCGTGGACGTGGACGAGCAACTGGTCGCGGCGCTGAATCGCGGCGAGCTATCGGCCGAGGAACCGGCGATCCGCGCGTTGTTCGAGCGCGTCCGGGCCGACTTCACCGCCCGAACCGCCCCGGTCCCGGCCGACGCCTACCTGCTCGCCACGCCGACACCACTCGACCCCGAGGCGAACGCGGCCGACCTCTCTGCGGTGATCGCGGCGACCGAGTCGGTCGGCGAGGTGCTCTCGCCCGGCGACCTCGCCGTCCTCGTCTCGACGGTCCCGCCGGGGACGACCGACGAACTCGTCGCGCCCCTGCTGGCCCGCACCGCCGACACCGACGACTTCCTGCTCGCTCACTGCCCGGAGCGCGCCCTGCCGGGGAACACGCTGGCGGAGATGACCGCCAACAGCCGACTCGTCGGCGGCGTCGACGCGGCCTCGACTGCGGCCGCGAGCGACCTCTTCGGGGCGGTCGCCGAGGGACCGATCCACGAGACGACGGCCCGTCTCGCGGAGTTCGTGAAACTCACCGAGAACACCTACCGCGACGTGAACATCGCCCTCGCGAACGAACTGGCGACGGTCGCCGAACGTGTCGGCGTCGACGGCCACCGCGCCATCGACCTCGCGAACGAACACCCTCGCGTCGCGGTCCACCGGCCCGGGCCGGGCGTCGGCGGCCACTGCATCACCATCGACCCGCTGTTTCTCGCGCAGTCGGCCCCCAGCACTCGGCTGATCTCGACCGCCCGCGCGGTCAACGACGGGATGGCACACCACGCGGCCGGACTCGTCCGCGAGACGCTCCGCGACGCGTTCGCGGCGTCGATGCCGGTCGACCGCCGACCGACCGTCACGCTCCTCGGTGTCGCCTACAAGGGCGACGTGAGCGACACCCGCGAGACGCCTGCCCTGCCGATCACCCGTCTCCTCCAGAGCGCCGGCTACGAGGTTCGTGTCTACGATCCGCACGTCGAGTCGTTCGCGGTCGACCCGGTGGCACTCGCCGAGGCGGTGACAGACAGCGACTGCCTCCTGCTCGTCACCGACCACGCGGCGTTTCACGACCTCGACCCGACCGAGGTGGGCGAGGCGATGGCGACCCGGACGCTGGTCGACACCCGGAACCACCTCGACGCCGACCGGTGGCGCGAGGCGGGGTTCTCGGTACGAGTGCTCGGCGACGGGCGGGACTCGCCTGGTCACGGTCGGGAGTCGTAGGGGTCAGTTCGCGTCGACGCGGGTCGACAGTCGCCGCTCGGCACGGTCGCGGTCCTCGGGGTAGCCGACGTCGACGCGCCAGCCGTCCATCTGAATCGCGTCGATCCGCCGACCGCTCTCGATCAGGAGGTGGATCGCGTCGGTCAGTTCGTACTCGCCACGGTCGGAGGGCTGGACGAGTCGGCAGGCGTCGAAGATCGCCGGCGAGAAGCTGTAGAAGCCGGTCATGACGAGTCGGGACGGCGGGTCGTCCGGCTTCTCGACGACGTCGACGATCTCCCCGGCGTCGTTCGTCACGCAGACGCCGTACCGACTGGCGGCCGACTCGGACACTTCCTCCACGAGAAACGCGGCGTCGGTGTCCGACTCGCGCTGTCGCCGGAGCACGTCGCCGAGGTTCGCCCGAAAGACGTTGTCGCCGAGCATGACGAGAAAGTCGTCGTCGACGTACGGCTCGGCGGTCAGCAGGGCGTGTGCCAGTCCCTGCTGTTCACGCTGGTGTGCGTAGGTGATCGGGACGCCCCGGAACTCGTCTTCGTAGTGGTCGATGATCTGCTCTTTCCGGTGGCCGACGACGACCACCAGCGACTCGACGCCGAGTGCGGCAAGTTGGGAGAAACAGTGGGTGAGGATCGGGACGCCGGCCACCTCGACCAGCCCTTTCGGTCGGTCCGCAGTCAGCGGGCGGAGTCGCGTCCCCTCGCCGGCGGCCAGCACGACGGCTTGCATACCCGGAGAGACGACCGCACACGGTACTGTTATGTCCCGACTGCCGGCGGGTCCTCCGTGTTAATCGCGGCCTACCCGGTCGCGCTCCGCACGAGGGTTTATCCGAGAGACCGGGACCACCGCCGGTATGGACTGCGACTGTGCGGTGACCACCGCCGCAGGGGTGGCTTTCGTCGGCATCCGCCTCCGGAACCCGACACCGGTCGCGCGGCGGGTCCGCGTCGAGAACCGACTCGCCGGGCCCCTCCTGCCGCCCCGAGCCGAGGGTGTCCCCGACGCCGGGTGGGACGAGACCGGTGTCTCGGTCGTCGTCCCGCCGCACGAGAGCCGACCGCTGGGCTACGCCTGTCCGCTCGACGTAGCGACCGACGACGCCGCGTCGGCCCGATCGCTCGTCGATCCGGAACTCGCCGATCCGGAACTCGCCGATCCGCCTGCGGCGGTCGTCACAGACGAGCGAGCCTCGGAGTCGGACGAGACCACGAACCGTTCGGCCACCGACCAATCTCGCTCCATCGTCGACGACCCTCGTTCGGCCGCCGCCGCCGCCGACGACGACGACGAGAGCGTCCGCGCAGTCGTCCGTGACCTCGGCCGCCCCGCACCGCCGCGTGACGCGGTGCCGGCTCCCGACTCCGCTCCCGTCGCCGACTCCGATTCGGCGGGTGACGACGAGCGCCGACCGGCGCTCGCCGTCCTCGACGCGACCGCCGACCGCTCGACGACCGGCACTCCCGACACGTCCGACGGCCACGCGACCACCGACCCCCGTCACACGCCAGACGACCACGAGGCGTCGGCAGACAGCCTGCCACCGCCGGTCGCGGCGTGGCTCACCGCGATCGAGGGTCGGATCGAGAGCGCCGAACGACTCGACCCGGACACCTCGGTCGCGACGGCGACGCGGGCAGTCGAGGCGAGCGACGTCCCGCCGTCCCACCTCCCGGCACGAGTCGCCGAGGACCGCCGCCGACTGCGCGCGCTCGCCGACCGGATCGACCGACTCGTCGCACGCGCCGAGTCGGCGTCGGTACCGACCGACCACCTCCGGAGGCTGTCGTGATCCTCGCGGTCGCGGGCGGGAAGGGCGGCGTCGGCAAGTCCACGGTGGCCCTCTCGCTGGCGGCGGCGACCGACGCGGTGCTGGTGGACGCCGACCTCGGGATGGCCGACCTGCCGACCGGTCGCGGGCCGGACCTGCACGACGTGCTGACCGGGCGTGCCGACCCCTGCGAGGCGGTGCGTGGCGGCCCGGTTCGACTCGTCCCCTGCGGGCGGAGTCTCGCGGGTGCGCGGGCCGCCGACGTCACGCGCCTCGCCGACGCGGTCGACACGCTCGCCGACGAGTTCGGCGACGTCCTCGTGGACTGTCCGGCGGGGCTGTCGGCCGACGTGGGCGTCCCGCTGGCGGTCGCGGACGCCTGCCTGCTGGTCGCGTCACCGCACCGGTTCGCGCTGGCCGACGCGATCCGGACGCGGGAACTGGCCCGGGAACTCGACGCCGGTCTCGTCACCGTCGCGCTGAACCGCGCTGGCGAGGATCCGCCGACTGCGGCCGTCCGGCGCGCACTCGGCGCACCGGTCGTCGCGGTGCCCGAGTCCGACGCCCTCCGGCGGTCGGTGTCGGCGGGCGACCCCGTCGCTCCGTCCGAACCCTCGCCGGCAGGCGGTGCTGTCGCCGAACTCGTCGCGGCACTGGAGCACTGTCGCTGAGAGTCGGGCAGTTCGGCCGGGCAGACGCCGCCCCCGACGAGCGTGCCGTACATGAGTCTCGGGGCCCTACACCCGTCGATGACAGGCGACCCGAACCGGCTGCGGCGACGACTGCTCGCGGCGACCGCTGCGGCAGTGACGGCTGGACTCGCAGGCTGTGCGAGCGGCGGCGACAGACCCACGCGGACCACACCGACGCCGACGGTGCCCGAGGAGTACGTCACCGCCACCTCGCTGAACGGCCGAGCCAGAAGTCCGGGATCACTCGCCCCGCAGTCGGCGGTGCAGTATCGGGACAGCCCGGTCGACGGCCAGCAGTGTTCGACCTGCCAGTTCTACATCCCGGACAAGAACGGCGACGGCAGCGGCGCGTGCAGCATCGTGGAGGGGACTATCGCACCCGAGGGCTACTGTACGAGTTACGCCCCGCAGCGAGAGTGACGCTCTCCCGTCGAGCCACCACGTCGGCGGCCCGGAGGCACGCTCGGTGATCGTCGCGAACACCGGATCGACGGGTGAATCGGGGCTGTGGACCTCGCCGCTCGTCGCCGACGACCGGACGACGACCCGGGACGGTTCCGGCGCGACTGGGCCGGTCCTGCCCCGGCGGTGACCGGTCGCCATCGGCGGGTCGAATTCGCCAGCCGTCGGCGCGACTCGGAGTCGTGAGCGAACAGCAAGGTCTAACAGGATGGGCCCCGAATCAGCGCGTGATGCCCACGGTAGAATACCTCAACTACGAAGTGCTCGACGACAACGGGTGGGACCTCGACGACGACGATCTCTTCGACAAGGCGGCCGGCGCCGGCCTCGACGAGATGGACTACGGTGAACTCGACGTCAACGAGGGCGAGTACATCCTCGAAGCGGCCGAAGCGCAGGGCTACGACTGGCCCTTCTCGTGCCGCGCGGGTGCCTGTGCGAACTGCGCAGCCATCGTCAAGACGGGCGAGATCGACATGGACATGCAGCAGATCCTCTCCGACGAGGAGGTCGACGAGAAGAACGTTCGGCTGACCTGCATCGGTTCGCCCGCCGCAGACGAGCTTCAGATCGTCTACAACGCGAAGCACCTGGACTACCTCCAGAACCGCGTCATCTGAGGCTCCCGATCCCGACCCTTCTTTCGCCGCACTCCCTCAGCCGTGGCGCTGGCGACTGCCAAGAGTAACGCCTTTCCACCTCCCGCCCGCCGGTCGAGACAGTGCCGACCTCGTTGACGACTCTCGCCTCGCTCCCCGACCTCCTGCGACTCCTCGCGGTCCCGGTCCTCGGGTGGGCCGCCTACCGGGATATCCAGACGCGCCGAGTCCCGAACCGGACGTGGCTCCCGCTCGGCGTGCTCGGCCTCATCCTGCTGGCAGTCGATCTCTGGGCCGTCGTCCCGCCGACGACGTTCACCGACCGACTCGTTCTTCTGCGGACTGCGATCAGTCTCGGCTTCGTCGCGCCGCTCGCGTATCTGTTCTGGCGACTCGGTGGGTTCGGCGGGGCCGACGCGAAGGCGCTGATCGTCCTCGCCGTCCTCTTTCCGACGTTCCCGACCTACTTCCTGCCGGGGGTCGCGCTCCCGGTCGTCGTGCCGACGCTGGGGGTCTTCTCGATGACGATCCTGACGAACACGGTCGTTCTCGGACTGGCGTACCCGCTCGGTGTGGCGCTCCGGAACGTCCTGCGCCGAGATTTCGCGCCCGTCATGCTGTTGGGTCACCGCTCGGAGGTCGTCGACCTCTCGGAGGCACACGGCCGACTCATGGAGACGACCGAGGGGTACACGCGCTCCGGCCTCGATCTGGACGCGCTCCGGATGTACCTGCGCTGGCGCGGGACGACGCTCGCCGACCTCCGGGCCGACCCCGAGAACCACCGCGATCCGACGAGTGTCGGCGAGACGTACGAGCCGACCGACGGCGCGGTGAACGCCGCGTCCGGCGGACAGCCGAGCGAATTCGGCGGACCACACGCTCCGGCCGAGGTAACCGCCGACGACCCGTGGGCCGCCGAGCGCTTCTTAGACGAGATCGAGGGGTCGGCCTACGGCACCGACGCCGAGACGCTCCGCGAGGGACTGGCGGTCGTGACCGATCGGGAGTTGGTGTGGGTCTCGCCGGGGATCCCCTTCGTCGTCCCGATGTTTTTGGGGCTGGTGGCGGCGCTCACCTACGGCGACCTGCTCGTCGGTCTGCTGGGGTCGCTCGGCCTGTTGTGAGCAGTGGTCGAGCACAGACCGGGTGCGAGAGGGACCGACACACAAGACCTATCGGTCGCGCCCGTCTCCCATCGCCCATGACGGAGACGCCCGCGCTGGACTTCGGCGACGACGGCCTGGTGCCCGCAGTCGCACAGGACGCCGACTCGGGGGAGGTGTTGATGCTCGCGTACGCTTCACGGGAGGCGGTCGAACGCACCCGCGAGACCGGGCTGGCACACTACTACTCCCGAAGTAGGGACGAACTCTGGCAGAAGGGTGGCTCCAGCGGCCACACCCAGGCCGTCTCGGAGATCCGGGTCGACTGTGACGGCGACGCCCTGCTCTACCTCGTCGAGCAGACCGGCGGCGCGTGTCACACCGGGTACCGGTCCTGTTTCTACCGGACCATCGACGGCGAGGCGGTCGGCGAACAGGTGTTCGATCCCGACGACGTGTACGAGTGATGTCCGGGGGCGAATCGACAGCCGACCTCACGGACGCCTCGGGACTCGTGACCGCGATCCGGGAGGCACACGACCGCCGCCGGCGGATCGAGTCCGAGATCGAAGACCACGGGGAGGCGACGGTTCGGCAGGTCGCGGACGCCTACGACCGGGCGACCGACCTGCTCGACCGGTACGAGGACAGCGCCACCGGCACGGGCAGAGAGAACTTCAAATCCTACGTGGAGTTCCAGGAGGCGTTTCTCGAACTGACCGAGGACCTGCCCGAGGACCTGCCGCACCGCGACGCCTTCGAGACGGCCAACGACGGGTTCGACAAGCGCCGCCTCTCCGAATCTGACTTCGAGCGTGCTCGGGAGTTGCTGTCGCCTGTCGCGGACGTCGCGGGCCTGCTGGATCGCCGGACAGCGGCGAAGACGGCGCTCCGAGACGCCCGGTCGGACGCCCGCCGGCGGCAGTCGAAGCTGTCGGATCGGATCGAGGAACTGGAGCAGTTGACCGCGCTGGGTGACGCCGATCTGGACGCGCCGGTCGGGGAGTTGCGCGAACCGATCTCGAACTACGACGAGGCGGTCCGGGAGGCCTTCCGGACGTTCCGGCGGGAGTCGAGCGCCCGCCAGGTGCTGGCGTTCGTGCGCGACACCGGACAGTTCCCGCTGGTCGACTATCGCCAGCCACCGAACGATCTGTGGGAGTACGTCCGGTCGCACGCGGCGGGTGCAGAGTCGGTTCCGCAACTCCTGGAGTACGCGGGCTACTCGCAGTCGAAGTTAGATCACTACGTCGACGACCCGACCGCGCTCCGGACGCGGGTCGGCACCCACCGGACCTACCTCGAACGGCTGGACGCCGACCCGCTGACGGTCGGGTGGCCGCCACCGGCGGCAGACCACCTGCGGTACCGGCTCTCGGAACTGATCGCGGTCGTCGGTCGGTTCGCGCCGGAGTCGGTCGTCGCGGACCTGCGGAGTCTGCGGTCGCTGACCGACGATACCGAGTGGTACGCCAGACTCCGAGAGTCGGCGCTGGCCCGGACCGAGTTGGGCGAGGACGAGCGCGAGCGACTGGCGTCCGGGCAGGTCGCCGAGGAACTGGACGCGTGTCGGACAGCACACGAGGAACTCGCGGACGCGCTCGCCGAGTACGAGACCGAGTGAGACGACCGGCCGAAAGTTCTGCTCACGACAGACTCACCAGTCAGACGGGCTGGCGCGACCCTGTGTCGCGCCGACGGTCGCAGGTCGGCCATCGCTGATCTGACTGGTCCACCGGGTGTTGCGTGGACCTTCACAGATTCCACCGGGTGGGACTTTCACCTCTCGTCGTTTACGACAGCCTCAACCGAGTGATCACCGACCGCCTCGATTCGATTCCCGTCGTCGCCGACCCGACTCGATTCACCACTCGTCGTCAGCGACAGATTCTTGCGAGTCCTACTCTCCGACCGACGAATCAAAAGGGAAAACGTCTCACCGACGATGAACACGCAGTTCGACCGGGCCGTCCGGTCGAAGCGTGATCGACGGCGAGTACGACAACTCCTCCGTGACCGCCTCGAACGAATAGTCGCGGGCCATCGTCGCCAGCGCCAGCCGCGCCTCCTGCATCGCGAACCGGTCGCCGATACAGCGCCGGGGACCGCCGCCGAAGGGGAAGTAGGCGAACTTCGGTAGCGCCGACCGCATCTCGTCGGTCCAGCGCGCAGGCCGGAACTGCTCGGGGTCGTCGTACCACCGGGGGTCGCGGTGGACGACCCACTGCTGGACCGAGACGGTCGCGCCCTCCGGAATCCGGTACCCGCCGAGTTCGACCGGTTCGGCCGCCTCGCGGACGAACCCCTGCACCGGTGGCCGGACGCGCATCCCTTCCTCGACGACCTGTTCGGTGTACGTGAGATCGTCCAGATCGTCGTGGGTCGGCGTTCGGTCGTCGAGGACCCGGTCGGCTTCGGCGTGGAGTGGCTCCGCCTGCTCGGGGTTCGTCGCCAGCAGGTGGAGCGTGTAGCTCAACGCGAGGGCGGTCGTCTCGTGGCCGGCGAGCAGGAGCGTGACGACCTCGTCGCGGATCAGTTGGTGGTCCACCTCGTCGTGGGCCTCGCTCGCCGCGAGGAGCATCGACACCACGTCGCCGTCGCCCGGTTCGTGGTCCGCGATGATCCGGTCGGCGATGCGTTCCAGGGCGTCCAGTGAGCGCCGGTAGCGCCGGTTGCCGGGTGTCGGCACCCACTCCGGGACGTCCACCGGTCGCTTCATCCGGCGCTCGCCGCGATCCATGACCGCTTCCAGCGCGTCCGCGATCTCGTCTTCCATCTCGGTCACGTCGGCGTCGAACAGCGCCGTCGCGGCGATCTCGACGGTCAACTGCATCATGTCCGCGTGGACGTTCCGAACCTCGCCGTCCGCCCACTGCTCGATGGTTCGCTCGGTGTACTCGGCCATGATCGGCGCGTACTCGGCCAGTCTGTCGGGGCCGAAGGCGGGTTGGATACGGTGGCGCTGGCGTCGCCAGAACTCACCTTCGTTCGTCAGCAGGCCGTCGCCGGTCACGTCGCCGAGCGACGCCTGAAACAGGTCACCTTTGACGAACGACTGGTTCCGGTGGACCAGCAACTCCTCGATCAACTCGGGCGAACTCAACTGGTAGAACGGTTCGCCGCCGACCTCGTAGTACGCGACCGGGCCGTACTCGCGGGCGGTCTCGACGTAGAAGTCGAGAGGGTCGCCGGCGAACTGGTGGGTGTTGCCGACGACCGGGAGCGCGTCGGGACCGGGCGGTCGCTCCGAGGGGTCTGTGGCCATACAGAAACGGTCCCGGCGTGGGAAGTTGGTTCTTTCGTCGACAGCTATAACAGATCACTGGAGGAACGGGAGTCCGTGAAACAGTCCTCCTTCCGCTACGTCGCCGTCCTCGATCTGCTACTCGTCGGCCTGCTCGTCGCTGCCTTCGGCCCGCAGGCGGTTCTCGCCACGCCGGTCGTACCGGCGATGACTCTCGCGGGTGTCCTCTTGTTCGTCGGCGGGAGCGTCGAGGAGTCGTCGCTCGGGCCGGTCACGCTGTCGTGGCGACAGCTCCTCGGTGCCGGCTACGTCCTCGCCGCAGTCGCGATCTCGTCGGTGTACGTCGGCGAGGGACTCGCCGGTTCGGCGACCGGTCGGGACCTGTTCTTACTCGTCGTCTCCTCGCTCGGGGCGCTGACGCTGGTCGTCGTGGGAGTCGAGGTGGCCCGCGACGGGGAGCACTTCGCGGTGACGCCGACGGTCGGAACGGAGTGACGCCAGCGCCGAAACGAGCCGAGAGGTGGCGTGACGGGGTCGGCGATCTATCGGACGAACTCGACGGCCGCACCCTGCCCGAAGCCGACACAGAGCGTGGCGAGGCCGCGATCCGAGTCGCGCTTCTGCATCTCGTGGAGCAGCGTCACGGGGAGGCGTGCGCCGGAGGCACCGAGCGGATGACCGAGTGCGATCGCGCCGCCGTTGACGTTGAACTGCTCCTCGGGGATGCCGAGTTCGCGTCGGCTGTAGACACACTGGCTCGCGAACGCCTCGTTCAGTTCGACGAGGTCGTAGTCGTCGATGGTCGTGCCGGCACGGTCCAGCAGGCCGCGCGTGGCCGGGACCGGACCGATCCCCATCACGGTCGGATCGACGCCGGCGACGTTGTTCGTGCCGACCTCGGCGAGGATATCGAGACCGTGGTCTTCCGCGAAGGACTTGGAGGTGACGAGCGTCGCGGACGCGCCGTCGGAGATTTGCGAGGAGTTGCCCGCGGTCACCGATCCGTCGCCGGTGAACGCCGGCGAGAGCTTCTGGAGCGTCTCGAAGCTGGTGTCGTAGCGGATGCCCTCGTCGGTCTCGACGAGACCGTCGTCGGTCTCGACCGGGACGATCTCGTCGTCGAAGCGGCCGGACTCGGTGGCCTCGGCGGCGCGCTCGTGGCTCTGGACGGCGTACTCGTCCTGTGCCTCGCGGGAGACCTCGTACTCCTCGGCGACCTTCTCGGCGGTCATCCCCATCTGGAGCTGGAAGACGTTGTAGCGGTTCGACAGCTCCGAGTGGAGGTGCTGGTAGGAGTCGCCGTCCATCGGGACGCGGGACATGTTCTCCACGCCGCCGGCGACGATGCAGTCGCGGTTGCCCGCCGCGATGGCGTCCGACGCGGAGATGACCGACTGCATCGAGGAGGCACACCAGCGGTTGATCGTCGTCGCCGGGGTGCCCTCGCCGAGTTCGGAGAGCAGGGCGATGACGCGGGCGACGTTGTTGTCCTGTTCGGCGCGTTGCTGGGCGACGCCCCACATCAGGTCGTCGACGTGGTCCGCCGTGAGGCCGGTCTCGTCGAGGATGTGGTCGATGAGCGTGACGGAGAGGTCCTCGGAGCGCGTGTCGGCGAAGACGCCGCCGTCTTTTCCTTGCGGGGTGCGGTGTGCGGCCGCGATGACTGGTGTTGGCATACGCGCAGGTCGGTCGTCCACCATGATAAATCCGGGAGAACCTGCTGTAGGTGGTCATCGGTTTACCGGAGCGAGTCGGGTGTCGTGAGTGTGGGGGTCCCCGTCTCTGTGCGTCGATCTACGAGCGCGGCAAAGTACCGCGACTGCTGCTGCACTGCGAAGCGCGACTGCGACAGCTACTACACCGCACGCTACGATCACAACAACACCAGCACCGCACCTCGACCTCCCCAGCCTCGTGACGCTCTCCGCACCGCCCGCGTCACTCCCTCGCGTCTGGCGAGAGGCACGCTCTCGGTGGCGCACTCTCCTCGATCCCGGTCGACACACCCAATCGAGTTCACACCGACGACGCAGCCAACAAAACACACAAAATCGACTTACAGCACGTTCTCGACGCGCGCCAGCCCCTCCTCCAGTACGTCCGTTTCGACGCCGAAGCCGATCCGGAAGTAGCCATCGAACCCGAACGTGGTCCCGGGAGCCAGCACGACACTCTCCTGCTCTACGACCTCTCGACAGAACGCCTCGGCGTCGTCGAACCCCTCCGGCACCGTCACGAAGCCGTTCACGCCGACCGGATCGTACCACTCCAAGCCGTGCCGATCCACGAACTCGCGGACGATCTCACGGTTCACCCCGGCCAACTCGCGGTTCTCCCGCAGGATCGTCTCCTCGCGCCGACCGGTGGCCTGTTTGGCGAGATGCTGCCCGAAGATAGACGGTGAGATCGTCGTGTAGTCCTTCCAGCGCACCGCGTCCGCGACCACCTCGCGGGAGCCGACGATCCACCCGAAACGCAGGCCCGCGAGTCCGTAGGCCTTCGTCAGACTCGCGGTGCTGATGCCCCAGTCGCCGAAGGAGGCGACCGGCGGGAGGGGGTCGTCGGCCAGCAGTCGGTACACCTCGTCACAGAGCAGGTAGGCTCCGGCGTCGGCCGCGTGGTCGTAGACCGCCCGCATCGTCGCCTCGTCGTGGTAGCGGCCGGTCGGGTTGTTCGGGTTGACGACGACCACAACCGCCGTGTCCGGTCGAATCGCGTCGGCCACTGCGTCGGGGTCGAGCGACCAGTCCGGCGGCGAGAGCGACACCTGCGTCACCTCGCCGAAGGCCTCCGGCACGGCGTACAGCGACTGGTAGGTCGGCGTGACGACCACGGCGTGCGACCGGTCGCTGCCCATGAGCGCGAGAAAGGCGAGGAAGTTCGCCTCCTGCGTGCCACAGGTGAAGGCGATCTCGTCGGAACCACGGTCGTATCTGGCGGCCATCCGCTCCCGAAACGCGGGGTCGCCGTCGGTCGGGATGACGTAGCCCAGTTCGCCGGGATCGAGGTCGAACCGGGAGGCGTCGAGGCTCCGGATGCCGCTCTCGGCGAGCATGATCTCGGCGTCGTGTTCGTACTCGTCGAACCAGCGTTCGAGCGCGAACGGGGCGATGTCCATACTCTCTCTGCCGTCCCGGCGGGCAAAACGGTTCGCCCTGCGGTGGTCACCCCCGGTCAGTCAGTCGAGTCGGTGCCGCTCTGCACCGAGCACCCCGGCGACCGCACCGAGCAGCGCGTTCGGGAGCGTCACACCGCACCCGACGACGACCGCGATCAGGGCGGGACTCCCGAGTCGCGGGATCACGAGACCGAAGGGGACGAGTCGTGTCTCGCCCGTCGCCAGTGTCAGTACCACGCCGGCCGGCACGACCGCCAACGCGACCACGCAGGCGACCAGCAACCCGACGACTGCGCCACGGTGGACGGCCGACTCGACCCCCGCGGCGGTGTCACTCGCAACGCGCCTGTCGGTCGCCCCGGTCGCGTCGGTCTGTGTGACCAGCCACCCGGCGACCGCACTCCCCAGCAATCCGCCGCCGACGCTGACACGACCGGAGAGGAGATAGACGACCAGTTCGAGCGCCAGCGCTAGGCCGACGCCTGCACCGACCGCCCCGAGTCGGGACGCCACGGGGACTACGACTCGCCGTCAGCCGAGTCGTCGGCCGTGGCACTGTCGCTCGCAGCCGAGTCGTCGGTCGCCGGCGTCGCCGGGTCGCCCCCCGCGTGTTCGCCCTCGGCCAGCACGTTTCGGACGACCGTCACCGGCACCGGCGAGTTGCGGACGACCGACTCCGCGACACTGCCGAGCAGGATGCGCGAGACGCCCTTTCGCCCGTGACTACCCATCACGACGTGGTCGAAGCGACCTTCCTCGGCGAAGTCGACGATGGTCGAGGCCGGGCGGCCGACCTCGGTCTCGGTGTCGAACTCGCGGCCGAAGTCGTCACCGACGCGGTCGAACAGTTCGTCTGCCTGTCCCTTGGCGTTCTCGTACCACTGTTCTGCGCCGCTGGGGATGCCGCCGGTCGCGCCGTAGCCCGCTTCTACCGGATCGATGACGTGGAGGAGCGTCACGGCCGCTTCGGGCCACTCTTCGACTGCGAACGCCAGCGCGCGACTCGACTCCGGTGACCCGTCGATCGGGACGAGGATGTTGGTGGGCATACCGCCGTCTACGACCGCCGACAGGTAAAAGTCGGCCACGCCCGGGAGACTTCGGCCACGCGCACCTCGCGGTCGTCCAGCGGGCGACCGTGACCTTCCGAGAGACGTGTGCGGCGGGCGACCGTGACCTTCCGAGAGACGTGTGTCAGCCGCGCCCGTCAGTCGCCGTGGCGCGTCACACACTTCGAGAGGCCGATCAACTCGACCGGTTCGGAGTTGTCCGGCGAGTAGACGACCATCTGGCCCTTCTCCATGTACGGCACCTTCCGTTCGAGGTTCGAGGGGATGTTGACGCTCTTGATCGCGTCCTCGTCGCCGAGGTTCAGGACGACGGTGCTGTTGATCTGCTTGAACACCGCGTCGGCGATGTCCTGCGGGTCCTGCGTGATGAGGAAGAGTCCGAGTCGCTCCTTTCTCCCTTGCTTCGCCGCCTCGGTGAACTTCGTGATGACCTTCCGGGCCTGTACGCTCTCGGCGTCGGTGAGGAAGTTGTGCGCCTCGTCCATCCCGAGGACGACCGGCGTCTCCTTCACGCGGTCGAACTCGGGGTCGTTCGACAGTTTCTCGTCGATCAGCAGGCTGGCGACCGCCAGCACCACCGTCTCGGTCGTCCGCGAGTCGGTGATGTGGTAGGTCGGCACCACGGTCAGGCCGCCGGGCCGGACGAACTGCTTGATCTGCTCGGTGATCGACTTCGCGTCCTGATCGAAGACGTTGCGGAACGTCGAGGAGATGACCCGGCGCTTCACCGCGTCGTAGGTCGCCTCGTGGACGCGACCCGACTCGTCTAACTCCTCGCGCAGTGCCGGGTCGTCGATGTAGCCGACGAACTGGTCGTACGTGCCCGAGTTCCCGTGCTGGCGGAAGAACCGCTGGAGGAGCAGTTGCAGGGCGTTGTACTGGTTGTCGTTGAGACTCGCGCCCGCGACGAGCCACGGCCGGGAGCGAACCATCGAGAAGGGCACCGAGAAGCGAACCTGCTCGGCGCGGTGGTTCTCGCCGGGGTACGACGCCCCGGCGACCTTCGGCACGAACGCCACGGTGTCGTCGTGGCCGCCGTAGGCGACACCCTCGCCCTCCAGTTTGCGGGCGAACTCCCGATCCAGACTCTCGTTGTCGTCGTGCATCTGGGCGTACTCGTCCTGTGGATCGAACATCACCACGGCGGGCGACACCTCTCGCCCGTCGTCCATCGTGTACGCGCGCTCGTCGGCGAGGTACTGCCGGAGGATGTTCTTCGACCCGTGGGTCTTCCCGGAACCGGTGCCCCCGGCGACGAGCGTGTGCCGGAAGACGAGTGGGTCGCCGTCGGTGTAGTCGTCCTTCAGGCGGTAGTCGATCGTCGGCGGTGTCGCGCCGGTCTGGACCTTCTGGCCCCCGACCGAGAGGTGCCCGAGGAAGACGCCCTCCTCGGGAATCTTCAACCCGGTCTTGATCTCGCCCTTGTCGGTCGCCTCGCTGACCGTCGCGCCCGGCTTGGGGACGCGGTCGGTCATCCGGCGTTTCAACTCGTCGCCCTCCTCGTACAGCACCGAGAGTGGTTCGAGCGTGGCCATGAACTTGTAGTCGGCCTCCTCGAAGTCCTCGTAGGTGCGGGCCATCTGCCGCCGGGAGTGGATGACGGAGGTGTCGTCGGAGTGGAACTCCTGGACGTACTCCAGTTCCGTGATCCGGGTGAACAGCGTCTCGCCGTCGGGGTACGGGACGAGGAGGTACTTGCCGAGGCGGATGCCCTCGCGGTTCCCGTCGGTGATGGTCGCTCTGAGACTGGTGTCTTCGCCCTCTTCGGCGATCTTCAGGCCGCAGGCGGCCGGCACGGTGCCGATGCCGGCCGAGGGTGTCGTGGTGTCGATGTCGCGTCGGCTGAACTCGGTCTCGTCGGTTCCGGATTCGGTCGTGTCGCTGTCGGTCGATCCACCGTCACGCGACGCGACCGACTCGCTCGACTCGGTAGACTCGCCGTCGCCGTCGAACCGGTCGAAGTCACCGAGTTCTGAGTCGGACATACCCCAGTCCACGGAACCGTGCGACAAAACCGTGTTCCCTCGTGGCGGTCACCGCGAGCGACGACCGAGACTCCACTCGCCACAGTCCGCGAGCCATCACCGAGACTCCACTCTCGACAGTCGGCGGCCAGACGTGAGCGAATCTAGCGATCCGGCGAACACACGTGAACGAGTCCCGACAACCGGCGGACACACGGCTTTTACCACTCGCGCACCTACGAGTCGTATGCGATTAGTTCGGGGCCACGGCGGCGGGACGGCGCTGACCGGCACGATCTACGAGCGAGGTGAGGAGCCGCCGTCGTTCAAGGGCGCGCCGGACGAACACGCACCCTACGTCTGGGTGTGTGACGAGTTCTACGAGGTCGAGAGCGGTGGCTCCGTCACCGAGATCGACGGGAAGGAGGTTCACGTCGCCTTCGAGTCCCCGATGCCGAAAGGGTTCGAGACGCGCGAGCAGGCGCTGGACGCGGCGCGGGAACACATCCGGACCCAGTTCGCCCGCGTCGGCGTCCCCGAGTCCGAGGTGACGTTCGAGATTATCAAGACCGAACCGGCGTGAGAGACTGCCAGCCGGCCACGGGGAGAAGACGACTCACAGGTCTTCGGCGGCCCAGCGGACGTCGTCGTATGTCGCGCGAATCTCGGAGTCGAAGTCACGCTCGAACAACTCTTTGAGCGCCTGTCGTTCCTCGTTGCTGATCCGGGCGAGTTCGTCGGCTTTGTTCACCGCAGTCGGCGGCCCGCGGTTGAGTGCGACTTCGCTCAAGACGTAGTTCGTCAGCGCTTCTCGCGTCTCTGCATCGTCGGTGAACGCCCGTGGCGCTTCGATCTTGAACAGCAGGTCGTCTCTCGGGTCGTAGACGACGAAGAACGTCACCTCGTACTGCTCGGGCGACAGCGACCGGTCCACGTCGAAGGGGTTCCGGTCGCTGGCGAGTGTCTCGTCGGCCCCGCCGCGCGAGACGAACCACGAGGTGAAGGTGAGGTCGTCGCGGTGTCGCTCCCCGGCGCTGTCGTGGCGTTCGAGTAGGCGGACGAACATCGCGGTGTCGTCGACCCACGGGGGGTCGGGTACTCGCCTGTCGTCTTTCCGGCTCTCTTCGGTGAGCGTCTTCGTGACGAACTTCGAGATGGGGTTCTTCACGAAGCCGAGCAGTGGGACCTCACGCTCCACGAACCGCTCCACGAGGTCGACGTAGTTCTGGACGATGGCACGAGGCTGTGACTCCTCGGTGACGGTCCGGAGTTCCGACTCGCGGGCCTTCCAGTTGAAGATCTGTTTCGGGTAGAGTGGCCCGTCGAGCACCAGCAGATCGTCCACGTCGTCGGCGTGCTGGAGGGCGTGTTCGCTCTCGGCGTAGTACAGCGACAGCGCGTGGACGATGCGCTCGGCGTAGGCGTTGACACGAGGCGCTTTGTTGACCGTCATCCGCCCGTAGCCGGGGTCGTACTCCTCCCAGTCGGTCTCGTGTCTCCCGGCGTCTTTCGTGTGGACCGTCGCCACCACGCTCCGACTCCGGTGGACGTCCAGGTCGCTCGGGCAGGTGCCCATCGCGGCCTGCGCCACGTCGATCACGACGCCGTTCTTGAACGTCGTCGGGTTGATGGTCCCGGAGTCGATCGCGTGACTCGTCTCGAACGCCGGGTCGTGGAGCGAGGCGTCCTCGATGCCGACCGCGTTGAGCGACTGCTCGGCGAGCGGTTCGAGCACCGACCGCCCGTCGGCGTACAGCGGATCGAGGTAGGTCGACCAGACTGTCGCCGCGACGTCGTCGTGATCGCTGTCGTCGACACTGGCGGCGATCTCCTGTGCCAGCGAGGCGATCCCGCTCACGGCGGTCGGGTCGAGCGTCATCGTCTCTCGCTATCGCCGGCAGGACAAAAAGTCACCCGACAGCGACCCGACTCGCTGTGCCGCAGTCGAAGCGGTCCAACCGACAGACGAAAGTCGTCTCGGTCCCGACGATCCGACGATGAGCGACTCGGACACGCCGAAGCCGAGCGAGATCGGTTCGGAGGCCGACGCACCCCCGATCGAGGCGAAGCCCTACAAGATCATCTTCGAGGCGAACAAGTGCTTCGGGGCGGGCAAGTGCGCCGAGGTCTCCGCGAACTGGGAGATGGACATCGCCAGTGGACTCGCCAAACCACGGACCTACTACTTCGGCGAGGACGAACTCGATCACAACGTCCGGGCCGCAGAGGTCTGCCCGGCGAAGAAGGACGCGGGCGTCATCCACGTCGTCGACCGCCGGACCGACGAGGAGATCGCGCCCGACCCACACGGCGACGGGACACTCAGCGTCGACTGGTGAGCAGTCTCCCCCCGTCGGCGGGCGACCGAAACCGATTTCCTACACACGGCGGTACTCCAGACCGCGCGAGGGTGGCTGAGCCTGGCCAAAAGCGGCGGGCTTAAGACCCGCTCCCGTAGGGGTCCGAGGGTTCGAATCCCTTCCCTCGCATTCAGCCGACCGAACACTCGTGAGCGTCGGCTGAACCCTCTCTCGCACGCGGCGACGCTCACTCTCCTCGGTTCTCGATTCGGCCGTTTCACGGTCCGTGAACCGTATTAATCGGTCACTAAGCCGGCGAGCGTGAATTAATCTGTTACTTACCAAGTAGTGTCGGTGTGACAACCGATTCGTATGCCGGGGGAGACCGCAGACGGCCCGACGGGTGTCGGGCGTGCCGACGGCGACGAACTGCTCACCGAACTCGAATCGCGGCGGACGCGGCTGGAGGGGTTGCTCGCACCGGAGGAGTGAGCGAGCCGACCGACGAGTCCCCGACGCTCGGCCCGCCGATCAGGATTTCTTCGAGGCCCCGACCGACCAGTCGCGCGGCCGCCACGCGAACTGTCGGGCGACACCGCGCGCCGACGCTTCCAGCGCCCGCCGCCCGAACAGTGCGACCGTCAGCCAGCCGAACAGGTTGAACACGAGGTCCCAGAACGTGTCGCCCGGTCCGTACACGACGAGCGGTGACTTCCAGATCTCGAACCCGTAGAGGCTGTACCGCCCCTCGAATATCTCGTAGGCCTCCCAGAACAGGCCGCCGGCGACGACCGCCACGAGTGCGAGTGCGACGAGTCGACCGTGACGTGCGGGTCTGTCGGTCGACAACTGGTACGCTCGGCCGGCGACGTAGGCGATGCTCCCGACCAGTGTCGCCGAGAGGAAGTGCGTCAGGTGGTCGAACCACCAGATCGCGTCGTAGACGCCGTAGGCGACGCCGAAGGGGTGGAGAAACAGCGTGAGCGTGATCCACAGCGACTGCCGGGCGGTGAGGTCGACCCCGAACAGCGTCGACAGCAGCAGCGGGTGCAACAGCACGACCGCGACGTAGTGCGGGTAGAACGGGACGACGACGGGGAGCAGTCCGCCGGTGGCCAGCGTCCGCAGTCCGTCGACGGTGAGCACCGAGAGGTCGACGACCAGCAACCCGGCGAGGAGCCAGCGGAGCGCGGTCGTCGCCGCCCACGTCGTGTCCCGCGTCCGGTAGCCGTGTGCGACCGCCACGCAGCCGACGAGGAGGAAGCCGGCGACGGCGGGACCACTGCCGAGCCAGTCCATAGCCTGCCTACGCGCGCCGACGGCTTGAGCGTGGTGCGGGGAGCGGCCCGCGACACCACCGACCCGCAGACTCACACCGGACTCGCGGCCCGGAGCCGACGCCAGTGGCCCGCCACGTCCGCCGAGACCGGGTCGAGGTAGTCCCGGCCGTACCGGACGACGAACAGGCCGCCGAGCAGGTCGAACAGGAGGTCACCGAGCGTGTCGTCGAACCCGGTGACGAGGAACCGTACCTCGTAGAACTCGTAGATCTCCCAGCCGACGCCCGCGACGAGGACGACCACGACCGTCGAGACGGACAGCATCCGGGACGTCAGTGTCCAGGCCCGGTCGCGTTCGACCGCGAGCAGGACGGTCAGTCCGATGGCGGCGACGACGACCGCCGAGAGGAAGTGCGTCAGGAGGTCGAACCACCAGACAGCGCGGTAGACACCGTACAGCACGGCGAGGGGGTGGAGCACGAGTGCGGTCGTCACCAGCAGTCGCTCCCGAACGCGGAGGTCGACGCCGAGGACCGTCCGAAAGAGGAGTGGGTACGTCGCCAGCGCCACCGCGTAGTGCGGGTACGGCGAGAGGCCACCGGTGTTCGGGTTCCAGCAGACGACGGCCGCCAGGAGGAGGCTGAGCAGGGTCACCGCCAGTCGCGGGGCGACGCGACTCCGGCGTCCCGTCGCTCGGCGCGGGGTCGCGGGCGTCGGCGTCTGCGTCCCACCGTCGGTCCGACTCACTATCGGGTCGTATCGCCCCGAGTCGCATAGCTGTTCGCCCTGGGCCCGCGCGCGAGGACCTGTCAACGTTCGACCGAGTCACAAGCTTTTCGGGCCTGGCTAATTACATCTAATTACGAACGATGAACCCGTTCCCCGCCGGTGTCCCGACCCGGTTCGACCTCCTCCTGTTCGTCGTCGGAGCCGCGTTGCTCTCTGGTGGGCTGGCGTGGGTACTCTCGCCCGTCTCGCTGCTCCCGGCGAGCGTCGGGAGTTCCCTCGTGGCCGGTCTCGCCATGTTCGACGGCCTGGTCCGGAACCCGCCGACAGACGGTTAGGAGAGTCGGGTCGCGTCGGCTCTCAGCGTCTCGTAGCGGTCTCGCCCCCACGCGACCGCAGTCTGGCTGTCGTTTCTGAGGAACGCGCGGTGGTAGCCACGGCCGTCGTAGAGGTTCACCGCGAGGAACTCGCGTGGTTCGCTGGCGACCGCGAACTCGAACTGGATGTCCGCGTCCGTCTCGTAGAGAGCGAGGTTGTCGGCGTCCAACACGCCGGTCAGCGTCTCGCGGTACGTCGAGAGCAGGTACTCGACGAGTTCCGACTCGGTGACGATGCTGGCGTCGATGCGGTCGTCGAGAACTGCCTCGCGGAGGGTGCGGACGAATCGCCCGCGTGCGACCGGCGTGGCCGCGACGACCCGGTCGGCCTCCGTGACGGTCGACAGGTACGCCTCGGCCGGTCTGTCGGTGTCGTGTGGTTCGGCGGTGACGACCTCGGCACCCCGAACCACCTCGGCCGGAACCGGCAGACTCGCCGGGAGTCGGGCGAGTTGTGGCTCGGCGTCACAGAACTCTCTCACCCGGTCGACCGTCCGCTCGGTACGGGCGGCGACCAGACGCCCGAAGACGGTCAACTGCACACCGGCGTCGGTCTCCGCGACCAGGCCGAGCGACGTGAGGCGTCGCACCGCCCGGTAGACCGTCGACCGGGCGGTCTCCACCCGTGTCTGCAGGTCGCCCACGCTCGTCGGTCCCTCCCGGAGCACAGCCAGCAACTCCCGGCGACGGATCGCCACGGTCAGTATCTCTCCGGGTTCTGGCTGGGTGGGCATCGACTCCACGTCGGGTCGTCCGTGGTATAACACTTTATAAAGTAACCGAGAGAATTAAATACTGTGTTCACAACGTGAACACACGTCCCGGCAGTTGTACCGAGTACGACACACGGTGAACTCCCGGCGGTTGTACTGGGGACGGTACACGGTGAACTCCCGGTGGTTGTACCGGGGACGGTACACGGTGAACTCCCGGTGGTTGTACCGGGGACGGTACACGGTGAACTCCCGGTGGTTGTACCGGGGACGGTACACGGTGAACTCCCGGTGGTTGTACCGGGGACGGTACACGGTGACCCCCCGACGGTTGGACCGGGGACGACAGACGGTGACGGTCGGAATGAGCCCGCGAACTGCGCCGTGTGTCCTCGTCTCGACGCCACTCGGGACGTGCTCGGCCACCGAGGAACAGACCGTTTCGAATCCACAACTCTTGCCGATACCGAAAGCCGGGGCTCACGAATCGAGTGTCACAAAAGGGGTAAGCACCCGCCGGGAACAGCCCGGCGGACTGCTTGCCGCCCTGAATTGGTCCCCGCTGACGCTTCGGCCCTCCAAGCGAAGCGTCATTTACCACAAGCAGTCGGGGATACTTAAGCGTGCCGCACACGGCAGGGGACTGGGCCGACCGATACTCGCTGCGGGCCGACGACTCCCGGCCGTGCCGAGCGGTTCGTTCGTCGCCCGTCGCGCCCGGCCGTGTGGCTGTGTGTCAGTCACTCACGCGCACCGTCGCCCGGTGTCGGCGGGGTATAAAAATGCCTCGCGGCGACCGGTGGTCGTCTTCCGTCAGTTCGTCTCGACGGTGACGCTCCCGTCTACGTCGAGGGTGACGATGCCGTCGAACAGGGCGCGGAACCGGTCGATGGTCTCGTCGTCGTGGACCTCGTTCGAGAGGTGGAACAGCCCGACGGCGTCGTGTTCGTCGAGGAGTTCCAGGAGACCGGCGGCGGCGTCGAGCGTGCTCTCCACGTCGGCGTAGTAGGCCATCTCGGTCAGCGAGTCGACGCTGACCCGGAGTTTTCCGTCGTGGCTGTCGAGGAACGCCTCGGTCTGTTTGAGGATGCCGTTGAGGTCGTCCGGCGAGGAGACGTAGTGGACGTTCGCCGACCCACGCCGCGAGTAGCCGCGCTCGACCGAGAGCGTGTCGAGGATCACGGCACGGGACTCGTCGACCTCGTAGTGGTCGAGTTTCTGTTCGACCTCGCGGGCGGTCGTTCTGGTGGAGATGACGAGGAAGGCGTCGGTGTCGGTCTTCAGGAAGTCCGTGTCGATGCGGTCGGTCTCGCCGATGCTCGGGTGCAACAACAGCAGTCCGGTGCCGCCCGGAATCGTCGCCGGGCCGTTCTCGATGGCGAGTTCGTAATCCATACAGCAAGCACCGACCGGACGAACTTAAGACTGCGGGGCTGTCGTGGATCGCGCGGTCACCGCCGGCCCACCAGTCCCGACCGACGACCGTGTCTCCGATACACCGTCGAACTGAACGTTTACGTGTGCCCGGCGTGACCACTCGACGGGACGGGTTCGATGGAGAAGGCACTCTGGTATCTGTTCACGGCGACACGCGGCGGCTACAACCGGGTGCGCATCGTCAGAACCCTCTCCGACCGACCGATGAACGCCAACAGACTCGCGGAGGAACTCGACGTGAGCTACAAGACGGTCAGACACCACCTCGACATGCTCGCCGAACACGACGTCGTGGAGGCGGGCGAGGCCGACTACGCCAAACTCTACTTCCTGACGGATCGGTTCGAACGCTACCGGGACACCTTCGAGGACATCGCCGGGCAGGTGGAGGAGTGATGCAGGCACAGATCCAACTCGCCGCGCTGCTCGCGGGCGTGAACCTCGTCTGTCTGCTCGCCCTCACCGCAGTGTGGGCCCGGAACTACCGGCGGTTCCGGACGACGCTCGTCCTCGGTCTGCTGGCGTTCGCGGTCGCCATGCTCGTCGAGAACGCGCTGGCGCTGTACTTCTTCTTCACGATGCAGAGTCTCTACTCCGGCGACCCCCACGTCCAGCAGGCGGTGCTGGTCCTCCGGGCGCTCCAACTCGTCGCGGTCGGAACCCTCACGTACGCGACCCTGAAGTGACGCCGTCACTGCGACCGAAGTTCGGACTCAGAACAGACTGTCTGCGGTCGCCGCGCCGATGACGCTGAACACCGCGCCGACGCTCGTCGCCTTCAGCGTCACCGCCGTCACGGCGACGGTCGCGCCGCTGAGGACGACGCCTCCCGGGAGCGACAGCGCGGGGTCCCCGGCACCCAGCCCCGCCAGAAAGGTCCCGGGGGCGTCGAACGCCAGCGCGAGGATGACGACCGAGAGGTACGAGACGAGGATCAGGGAGATGAAGCGCAGCGGAACCCCACCGACCTCGCGTTCCCGGTCCGGGTCGCGGTTGTCGGCCTTGTAGAGCGCGCCGTAGCCGATGGCGAAGACGATGAGGGCGGTGATCACCCCCTGTGTCGCCGACATGCTCCGCGCGAGCACCCACACCTCCTCGGTGACGACGAACGGGCCGGCGAGCAGGAACCCGCCGACGATCTGCTGGGCGGTGTCCGCGAGGGCGAACCGCTGTCGTGCCCCGACCATGCTCCCCCGAACGACCGGCGTGGGTTTAAAAGCCGCGAGAGCCGACCGCTCGGTCGCCCGCGTCGTGAGACTTTTCGACGCCAAGCCCGTCCGACCGGGTATGAGCGACTTCGACCGGGAGGCCGCACGCGAAGAACTCCGCGAGAAGTTCGAGCGTGACAACGAGAAACGCAAGACGACACAGCGCATGAGCGAACTCCTGTTGAAGGGAGCGACGATGACGAACCGCCACTGCGACACCTGTGGCGACCCCATCTTCCGGTACCAGGGCCAGGAGTTCTGCCCGACCTGCCAGAACGCGAGCGTGGACGGCGGGCCCGACTCGGTGCAGGACGCCCCCGACACGGAGGCGTCGTCTGTGGAGTCGGCGACCGACTCGACGGCTCAGGCGACCGACGCGACCGACGGGACGGCGAACCGGGCGGCCGACGACGCCTCGGTGCCGGTCGAACCTGCGAGTCCCGACGAGGCGGGGGCGACGCCCGCCGACCGCCGCACGCAGACGCCCGTCGACCAGCCACAGCCGTCGACCGCCGACCACCAGCGGCCGACGGCGACCCCCGACCCACAGCAGGCGACTCCGCCGGCGGAGTCGCCGACACCGGGGAGCGAGACAGCGGAGCCACAGCCCGCCCCGCTGGCCGGCGACACTGCCGACCTCGACACGGCCCGTGCCTCGCTGGTCCGGACGGTGACCCGGTACAGCCGCGAGGCCGAGTCGGCCGACGACCCCCGGCGGGCGAAGGAACTGCTGTCGGTCGCTCACGAGGCCGCCGAGACGCTGGCGGCGCTGGATCACACCCGATAAGTTAAGCTCGATTCGCACGCGCTTCCGGTATGCAGGTTCTCGTTCCCACCGACGGCTCCGACTGCAGCGACCGGGCGCTTCGGTTCGCGTGTGACTTCGCCGACCGGTACGACGCCGACCTCCACGTCGTCCACTTCACCGACAGCAGGACCTCCGCGACCGAACAGGTGATCGAACACGCCCGCGAGATACTCGCCGAGGCCGGTGTCGAGGCCGACCCCGAGGTCGTCGTCGAGACCGACGTGGGCGTCCGAACCGCCGGACGCGTCGGGAAGGCGATCGTCTCGCTGGTCTCCGAACGCGGCTACGACCACGTGGTGATGGGCCACCACGGCTCCGGGGCCATCGAGCGGGCGATTCTGGGTAGCGCGGCCGAGACCGTCGTCCGTGCCGAGACGACGCCGGTGACGATCATCCCCTGAGCGTTCACGCGCGGCCCCCGCTCACGCTCACCGCTCGTAGTCGCTCCCGACGACCTCGCGAATCCGGTCGGCCGTCACCTGGCCGACGCCCGAGACTTCGAGCAGGTCGTCTTCTCTCGCGGTCATCACCGCCTCGACGGTGCCGAACTCCTCCAGCAGCGCCCGCGCCGTGACGGGGCCGATGTCCGCGATGGCGGAGACGACGTACTCCTGCTGTTCGGCCAGCGTCTTCGAGGACTTCTCGCCGTGGACCTGCACGGAGCGGTCAGAGGTCTCCTGTTCCCGCCGGGCGAGTACCTCCAGCATGTCGGCGGTGTCGGCCTCGTCGGTCGTCCGGAGCACGGAGACGCCGAAGTCGACCGCCAGCGAGGAGAGCGCGCCCCGGATCGCGTTCGGGTGGACGTTGCGCTCCTCGTACAGCCCCTCGCCTTCCAGCAGGAGGATGGGCCGGGCGTAGGCCCGCGAGAGGTCGCCGATCTGCTCGAACAGCGACCGGTCCCCGCCGGTGAGCGTGTCGAGGAAGTCCGAGACCGACTTGCGCTCGACCGCCACGCGGTCGGAGCAGACGTAGTCGCCCACCGCGAGCGTCTCCAGTCGCGTCGTCAGGTTCTCGCGGGTCGAGAGGTCCCGCGCGATGGTGGAGTCGAGTTCGCGCTGGTCGATGACGAGTTCGACCGTGCCGTCCTCGTCCGATTCGGCGCGAGCGACGACTCCCTCCTCGGCGTCGGCTGACGCCGACGCCTCGTCGGTCGTCGCCGGGTCGTCCATGTCGTCGGTCGCCGGGTCGTCGGAAGCGTCGGTCGGTTCGGGATCGGTCGACTGCTCGGCGAAGTCCGTCAGGCCGGGTTGGCCCCCGGTGTCGCCGCTCCCGTTCGTCGCGGCGTCGGTACCGGCGGCGTCGGCGCTGGCAGTGGCGGTTCCACCGCCTCCGGAGCTACTGTCGCCGTTCGCGTCGAAGGCGTCCAGGGACTGCTGGCTGTCGTCCAGTTCCTCCTCGATCTCGTCGGCCGCGCTCTTCAGGGCGTTCAGTTCGTCTTCCATCTCCTGTTCGCGCCGACGGGAGATCCAGAAGAACGCCTCGTCGCGGGTGTCTTCGGCGAGGAGGACGGCCACTCGTCCCTCGGTCTGGCGGCCGGTCCGGCCCTTGCGCTGGATCGAGCGGATCGCGGTCGGGACTGGCTCGAAGAACAACACCAGATCCACCTCCGGCACGTCCAGTCCCTCTTCCGCGACCGAGGTGGAGACGAGGACTTCGAACTCCCCGTTCCGGAAGGCGTCTAAGGTCTCCTGCTGTTCTTTCTGGGTCATCCCGTCCGATCCCTCCTTGTCGCCCTGGCCGACGAACCGCCGGACGTCGAAGCTCTCCGAGAGGAAGTCGGTCAGCGCCTCGGCGGTGTCGCGCGACTCGGTGAAGACGATGACGCGCTCGCCCGCCTCGATGCCGAGCGTCTCGGCCAGCAGGATGCGCGTCTTCGAGAACTTCGGGTGGATGCCGTCGAAGGATTCGGCCTTCCGCATCGCCTCTCGCACCTTGGGTTCGGAGACGAGTCGCTGGGAGGCTTTCGAGGCGCCCGAGGAGCGCGCGGCGTTGCGCTGGCGCTCGAAGTACCGGCGGAGCGCCTCGACGGACTGGGTCTCGACCAGTTCGACGGCCCGCCGGAGTTTCATGATCTCGGCGTGGGTGGACATCCCCTTGTAGCCCTTCGACTGGTCGTTGTTCATCATGCGCTGGAGCTGTCCGCGCATCTCGTTGAGGTCTTTCTGCGAGAGGTCCGGACTGGTGCGGTTGGTGATCCCGAGCGACTTCAGCTTCTCCAGTCGGTCCGTGATCACCTCGTTGAGCGCGTCCCGGATCGCCAGCACTTCGTCGGGGAGGTCGATGCGCTCCCACTCGACGTCGGTGTCGTAGGTGTACTCGTCGACGTCGGCGTCGTCCTCGGTCATCACCGCCACCTCGTCGATCCCGAGGTTCGCACAGACTTCGAGGATGGCCTCCTCGTCGCCGCCGGGGGAGGCGGACATCCCGGTCACGAGGGGGTCGGCGGCGTCGGCGTGGTAGCGCTCGGCGATGTAGACGTAGGCGTAGTCGCCGGTCGCACGGTGGCACTCGTCGAAGGTCAGGTGGGTCACGTCCCGCAGCGAGATGCGGTTGCCGACGAGGTCGTTCTCGACGACCTGTGGGGTGGCGATGACGATCTGCGCCGACTCCCACAGTTCGGCGCGGTCGTCCGGCCGAACCTCCCCGGTGAAGACGACGATGTCGTCGTCCGGGACGGAGAGCGCCTCGCGGTAGAAGTCGGCGTGCTGTTGCACGAGCGGTTTCGTAGGCGCGAGAAACAGCGACTTCCCGCCGACCTCCTGCAGGCGTTCGGCCGTGACGAGCAGCGAGACGGTCGTCTTGCCGAGACCCGTGGGAAGACAGACCAGCGTGTCCGAGTCGCGGGCGGTGCCGGCGAGTCGGATCTGGTAGAGGCGGCGCTCGATGAAGTCGGGAACGAGCAGCGGGTGATCGACGTAGGGGACTTCGTCCTGAGTCGCCATTCGGTAGTGAGGTGGATTTTGGACGGTTTCGCTGATAAGGCTTCGTGAAGCGGGGTGGAAGTGAAACGGACGGCGTGTCGTGACGCGACCTCTGCCCGTGTGCTCGGCGGGGACAGTACCGCAACGGCGGCAGTACTCTCTCCGTCACCCACGACAGCGCCAGCACCCGCCACCCGCGACAACGCTAGCATCCGACACCAGTCACGTGGGTCGAGGGGTCTCACCTCTCGGTGTCGACGACCGACCCGACCGAACTCCCGACGACCGAGCCACCCACGTACACGGCGGTCAGTCCCGAAGGCCGTGGACGTACGTCTGGTGGTGGTCGGGGAACACCTCGTCGACCGCCTGCTGGCCGAACTCGTCGGCGAGCAGCACCCGAAGTTCACCCTCGTAGTCGGCCTTCGGCACCTCCGCGCTCGGGCCGGTCTCGACGTCCAGTCGCTGCTCGACCAGTCGATCCACCGCGCGCCGACCGAACCCCGAGAGGGGCGCGAGGTAGTCCACGTCGTGGCGGTCTTCGAGACTCTGGGCCTGTGCCCGCGAGACGGTCGGCACCCGGTCGTCCCGGCGCGTCCCGTCCGCGATGGCGGTCACGTCCAGTTCCGCGACCGACTCCAGTGCGTGCTCGTGGACCTGCTGGATGCCGTTGCGGGGGTAGCCGTCGGCGTGCATCCGCTCGACGGCCGAGCGAGCCACCTCGTGGTCGAGTTCGACCGTCTGGAAGTCGTACCCCAGCGTCTCGGCGGCCCTGCGGGCGTGTTCCCAGTCGTTCGTCACGTCGAAGTGGGCCGTGACGAGCGTCACGTCGTAGAACGTATCGAGCAGGAGCGCCGAGAGCGTCGAGTCCTTCCCGCCGCTGTAGAGGAGCGCCAGATCCATCTACCGGCGGCGGATGTTGAAGCTCTTCGAGTCCGGCTTGAGTTCCTTCAGGAGCGCCTTCATCTGGTCCTCGTCGATCCGGTCCTGGATGCGCCCGCTCTGTGCCAGCGCGACGATCTGGCGTTCCACCTGCTCGGCGAAGTCGGGCTTCGACATCTGGACGGCGTTGAGTCGCTGGCGCGCCCCGTCGGTGAGATACTGCTTCAGCAGGGCCTCTTTCTGGGCTTCGGCCTGCTCTTGGGCGGCCTGCTGGGCCTCGGCGTCGGCCTGCCCGCCGCCCGACTCGGCCTGCTCGCGCATCTCCTGCATCTTCTGTTCGCGCAGTTCTTCGAGGCGTTCGTCGTCGGGGTTCCCGCTCATGTGCGCCTATTCCGGCGTGAAACGCAAAACGATTTCGGACGGCAGAGTCCGACGGACGCCCGGCTACCGGGACAGAGAGAGAAAGACGAAAACGGACGGACTCAGGCGTACTTCTGCAGGTCGTCGCGGTCGAGGTCGTCGATCACGTCGCCGGCGATGCTGTCGAGGAGACTGCGCCCCTCGGCGGTGATGCGGCGGCCCTCACCCTGTGCGGTCTCGACGAGACCCTCCTCTTCGAGCTGCTGGAGTGCGACGCGGATGATCTTCTTGCTGCCGGCGGACTGCTTGGCCTGTGCGACCCGGTAGCGCGTGGAGCCCTTCTTCGACCCGCCGTACTCCGTGGCGAGTCGCTCGACGCCGATGGGACCGCTCTTCGCGACCTTCCGGAGGAGACTCGCGGAGCGAACGAACCAGAAGTCGTCGTCCTGCGGCGGGAGCTCTCGGTCCACGCCGGTCTTCGTGTACTGCGCCCAGTCGGGCTGCTCGATGCGACCGTCGAGTTCCTCGGCGACGGCCTCGATGAGGGCGTCCGCCGGAACGTCGTAGAGCGTAGGCATGGGTACGGATTCAGTCCTGCGGCGTTTAAAAGCATCGTATTGGGGGCGTCCGCGTGGGTTCTGCACACGGTCGGAGTCGGCGGTTCGCTCGCGTCTCCACGGCGCCGCTTCCCTCCCGACCGGCTACCCCGACGTACCCCGCCGCGCGCCGACGACGCTCATCACGACCCCGCCGATCGCGGTCGGGACCCAGTAGACAGACCCGCGGAAGATGATCACGGCCGCAGTCGCCGGGGCGATCCCGATCCCGGGGAACGCCTGCAGGAGTCCGATCAGCACCGCCTCGATGCCGCCGGCACCGCCCGGCAGGGGTGTCGCGCCGGCGATGGCACCGATCGGCACGGCAAACAGCGCGACGTAGAAGGGCACCGAGGAGCCGATCGCCTGGAAGGCGATCCACAGCCCCAGCGACTGGAGGAACCAGCCGAGTGCGGACAGGCCGAGTGCGAGCGCCAACCCTCGTGGGTTCGTGGCGACACGCTCGATGGCCTGGAAGAAGCGCCCGATCCGGCGTTCGATGCCGTCGGCGTCGGGAACCGTGACGCGCGGAATCCAGCCGCCGACGCGCTGGATGAGCGGCGTGAGTCGCTGGACGGCACGGTGTTCGAGTTCGTACCGACGGTTCCAGGCGTAGTAGATCGCGCCGGGGACGACGACCGCGAGCACGACCACCAGCGCGAGACCGAGTTCCAGGTCGGGGTTCAGCGTCGCGGTCGTGGCGAAGTAGCCGATGCCGACCAGCGCGAAGGAGATCGAGGGGACGAAGTTCAGCGTGTCGACGCTGGCGATGGCCGCGAGGCCGGTCTCGTACTCCGCGTCGGTCGACTCGGAGATCAGCAGGGCCGTGACCGGCTCCCCGCCCGCCTGGCCGAACGGCGTGATGTTGTTCGAGAACATCGCGCCCGCGAAGATGAGGAATGACTGGCGGACGGTCGTTTCCACGCCCAGCACGTCCAGTACGGTCCGGAGCGCGCCGGACCACGCGAACAGCCAGCCGAGCGTGACGACCACGACCGCACCGACCAGTCGGAGGTCGGCCCGGACGAGCGTGTCGACGAGTCTGTCGACCCCCGCGAGCAGGAACAACAGCGCGAACACGACGAGGGCGGCGGCGAAGCCCACGGCGGTCGCGCGGAGGTCGGTCGTCCCGGACATACCACGGGCGTCGGTCAGGGGCGGCTTGAAGCCACCGAAAGCGTCGGCTGCGGCCGATTTCTCCGGTTCCCCCACGGCGGTCACACCGGGCGACAGCCCTCAGAAGGAGAGTCCGACCGGGTCGTCGCCGGGGCGGAGCGGACTGGTCGGCAGCCCCGACTGCACCTCCGGATCGTTGTACCCCGAGGGAGCCACGTCGTTCGGGCCGTCCGGGTAGAAGACACTGGCGAGCAGTTGGATGTGGTCCCGGCCGCAGTCCAACTCGAACTGCCCGCCGCCGTAGAGTTGCACGTCGCGGTCCAGACAGTACGCGATGCTGTCGAGCACCGACTCGACGGTGCCGAACCGCGAGGGCTTGACGTTCAGCACATCGGGCTCGAACGGCAGGGTCTCGATGCTCTCGATGCCGGTGATCGGCGCGTCCCACGAGATACGGTCGTGGGCGTCCGCCAGCACCGGGTCGGTCTCGTCGGTCAACGCCGGGTCCTCGACGATGGCTTCGGGGAACCCCTCGACGACCCGGCGGTAGAGGTCGGGGTCGGCCTCCTGATCGACGGTCGTGCCGTGGTACTGGCCCTTCAGATCGAGGATGCGCACCCGGTCGAGGGCGGCGAGGTCGGCCACGATGTCGTCGGTCCAGTCGCTCGTCGGGTCGAGTTTGAACTCCGAGTCGGGGTAGGCGTCGAGCAGGTCGTGGACCCGGTCGGTCGACGGCGGGTCGCCCAGTCGCGTCGAGACCGCGAACCGGACCGGATCACGCTCTCGGCTCACGACTGCGGCGAGGTGCGTGTCGTTCTGGCGGAGTGCGAGGTCGAGTGCGGCGCTCTCGAGGCCCCACCGGCGGTAGTGGTGGCCGGTCTCGCGTTCCGGTTCCTTCGTCGGGAACAGATCGGCGTCGTCCAGCATCGCCGAGAACTCGTCGAACGTGTAGTCGCCGGCGAGGTCGAGTGGGTCGTCGGCCGACTGGAGTGCGTCGTGGTCCTCGGTGTCGTAGGTCACGTCCTCGCCTCGGCCGGTCTCGCCCGCGCCGTGGAGCGCGAACACGGTCGTCACGCGCTCGAAGCCCGAAGAGGTGTCCGCGCTCCGGCGCGCGAGGTCGTAGTCGTCGACGGTGAGCGACAGGTCGGCGACGGCGTCGTAGAAGCGCATACTCCGTGGTCGTCGTGTGGGGGTATGAACGCTGTGGCGACTGTGATGTCTACCGGGTTGGCGCGGTCGCAGACTGGGGAGGTGGACTGGTCGGTGTGCATCCTGTCGAATCCGGGGGGTGACGAGTGGAGCGTGCGCCTCTACGGGTGACGAATGGAGCGTACGCCCTTACTTACGAGACGGCGCGCGCGACTGACGCGCGCGAGGGAGCGGGGCGCTCTCGTGCGCCCCGCGAGGTTGGGGAGGACCGAGGCGCGGTTGCTGTCGCCGTCGCGGTTGCTGTCGCCGTCGCGGTTGCTGTCGCAGTGCGGTCGCGGGTGCGGGTCCGCTGGTCGGTGCGCTAGATCGAGTAGTGGTGCTGTCGCGGGTTGCTGTGCTGTCGCGGGCTGTTGTGCTCTCGTGGTGCTGTTGCAGTGCCGATGCGGTTCCGGGAGTCACACGAGTAGCGTGACCGCCAAAGTGACTGTCTCGGTCGCGTCTCCATCGAAACGCCTGCCTTCACAGTCGGCCTGAGTCGCCACACGCAGTACCGCGTCAATTTCATACGCCTCGCCACCCTCCACAGCAGTATGACAGCCACCGCGACGTTCGGCGGCGGATGCTTCTGGTGTACCGAGGCGGCGATGAAGGAACTCGACGGCGTCGCGTCGGTCACCTCGGGGTACGCCGGCGGCGACACCGAGAACCCCACCTACAAGCAGGTCTGTGCCGGATCGACCGGTCACGCCGAGGTCGTCCAGGTCGAGTACGACCCCGACGTGATCGGCTACGACGAACTCCTCGAAGTCTTCTTCGCCACGCACGACCCGACCCAGTTGAACCGACAGGGGCCGGACGTCGGCACCCAGTACCGGTCGATCGTCCTCTACCACGACGACGATCAGCGCGAGCACGCGGAAGCGTACATCGCGGCGCTGGACGAGGAGTACGACGACGAGGTCGTCACCGAACTCACCGCACTGGAGACGTTCTACCCGGCCGAGGAGTACCACCAGGACTACTTCGAGAAGAACCCGAACGACGCCTACTGCCAGATGCACGCCCGCCCGAAGGTCGAGAAGGTCCGCGAGCGCTTCCAGAGCAAGCTGAAACAGGCCTGAATCGGTGACGGCTCGGCGGCGACGGCTCTCCTCGCCCGGCGCGTCTCGATAGGACTCCCGAGGCAAACGTACTGCATGCGATACGCCCACACCCAGCAGAGTTACGTGCGTCCGGCCGTTACCAGTTCGCAGTGACATCCGTGCGCAGAGGACGCCGGTCGGCGCATCGCTCCCGACAGCACCGCCCCGTCCAGCGACGGTCCCCCCATCCATGACGAACGCCGAGACAGACGCCGGACACGCAGGACACGCCCCCCTCCCGGTTTCGGAGGCGGCAGCACTGACGGACAGGATCACCGAGAACGTCGAGGAGGTCATCGTCGGCCAACACGACGCCATCGAACACATTCTCATCGCGGTGCTGGCTCGCGGTCACCTCCTCTTGGAGGACGTACCGGGCGTCGGCAAGACGATGCTCGCGCGGGCGGTCTCGAAGTCGGTCGACTGCTCGTTCAAGCGCGTCCAGTTCACCCCCGATCTGCTCCCCTCCGACGTGACCGGGGTCAACGTCTTCAACCAGAAGACCCGCGAGTTCGAGTTCCAGTCCGGGCCGGTCTTCGCCAACATCGTGCTTGGCGACGAGATCAACCGCGCCCCGCCGAAGACCCAGTCCGCCCTGCTGGAAGCGATGGAGGAGAACCAGGTGACGGTCGACGGCGAGACGCGGCGACTCCCGAACCCCTTCACCGTCATCGCCACGCAGAACAACGTCGAACCGAACCGCACCTACGAACTCCCGATGGCCGAGATCGACCGCTTCATGAAGAAACTCCAACTCGGCTACCCCTCCGAAGCCGAGGAGACGGACATGCTCGGCCGGATCGCGGGCGAACACCCCATCGAGTCGCTGGAGTCGGTCGCGAGCGTCGAGGACGTGCTCCGCGCCCGGAAGACCGTCTCTGAGGTGACGGTCGAGGAGTCGGTCCGGTCGTACGTCTCGCGGCTGGCGACCTACACCCGGGACCACGCGACGCTGGGCGTCAGCCCGCGCGGTGCCATCGCGCTGGTCCGGGCCTCGCAGGCCCGCGCGGTCATCGACGGCCGCGACTACGTGCTCCCGGACGACGTACAGGCCGAGGTGCCGACGGTCTGGAGCCACCGCATCCGCGAGGGGAGCGGTGAGGCCGGTGCGGACCTCGTACGATCCGCAGTCGAGACAGTCCGAGTCGAATGAGACCAACACCCCGTGGTATCGCGGTCGTCGGCGTCGCGGTCGGAGCCGTGGCGATGGCGCTCGCGTTCGGCGCACGCTCGCTGAACGCGCTCGTCGTCCCGGCGCTCGTGGCTCTCCTCGCGGCGGTCGTCCAACTCCGGTGGCTCGACCGCCCGACGCTCGACCGGACCCCACCGGCCGACGACTTCGTGGGCGAGACCGGCACCGCGACCCTGCGCTTCGAGACCGACGACCCCGTGTTCGCCAGCGTCACCGAGCGCGTCGCGGTCGGCAGTCGAGAAGACGGCGGTTCCCAGGAACACACGGTCGAGACGACGGTCGGCGGCGACCCCATCACGGTGCCGGTGTCGTTCGACGCCAGAGGCGAGGGTGTCGTCGGGCCGACCACCGTGACCGCCCGCGACGTGCTCGGACTCTTGGAGACGACGTTCGACTACACCGGGACCGACAGCTTCCTCGCCTACCCGCCGGTCAGACCGCTCTCCGACACGGCGTGGCACGAACTCTCCGCGATGCGCGACGCCGGCGAGACGCCCGACCGCGACGAGTTCGACAGTTTGCGGGAGTACGACCGGGGCGACGCACTGCGCGACATCCACTGGAAGACGAGCGCGAAGCGCGACGACCTGATCGTCAAGCAGTTCGTCGCCGACGAGGACGACGACGCGGTCGTCCTCGCCGCCGGCGGCGACCCGGCCGACGCCGACCTGCTGGCCGAGGCGACCGCCAGCCTCGCGGTCGCGCTCTCGGAGGCCGGCGTCCCGGTCCACCTCGTCCTCCCGGAGACGACCGTCGAGTCGGGACTCGGCGGCGACCAGCGGGTCCGGATGCTGGAAGCACTCGCCCGGACCGCCGGTGGCGACCGCCCCGAGGTCGACGCGGACGTGACGGTCGACGCCGAGGGCGGCCGGGCGACGATCAGGGTCGGGACGACCGAGACGACGTTCGAGCGACTGGTCGGTACCGCGACCGACGACGTGGTTCGCGGCATCGCGGCTGTCGGCGGTGACGGGCGGTCGTCCGGTGGCGCGTCGACTGGCAGTGCGGGCGAACCTGACCCGCGACCCACCGCGGCCGACGGAGGTGTCGACCGATGAGCGTCGGCGACATCCGGTCGCGGCTGTCGGGCGTGGGCGGAACCGGAGAGACGGACACCGCAGGCGACACGGGCGACACCGCATCCGGCATCGGTCCGTTCCGACTCGGGGCGTTCGTCGGGGTCGGCCTCCTCGTCCTCGCGTACGGGAACGTCCTCTACTACGTCACCGACATCGTCGGTGGCTCCGGCCTGTTGCTCGCGGTCGTCGCCGGGTCGCTCCTGTTGGCGACCGCACTCGGGCGGTTCCTCCGCCTCCGGAGTGCGGTCGTCTTCACGCTGGTCCTCTTCGCCGGGGGGTTCGCGGTCTACCTGCTGTCGATTCCGACGAGTCAGTTGTCCGTCCTCACGGCCGACCGACTGTTCGGCGACACCATCGCCCTCCTGTCGGGGCTGTCGGTCCTGCGACTGACCGAGGCGGGCGTCTGGGCGCTCGCTATCGCACCGGGGCCGACGTTCCTCGCGTGGTATCTCGTCGTTCGCCGACGGTACGTCCTCTCGGCGGCGGCCGGCGGGGCGGCGCTGACCTTCTTCGTGCTGACGGGTGACGCGAACCCAGTCGTCACGCTGGCCGGCGCGATCGGTGCGGCCGGCGCGGTCGGCTTCGGCACGCTCCACGAACGCGGCGGGACACAGGCGCAGTTCGACACGCTGGCGACGGTGCTGGCGGCGATGATCGTCGTCTCGGCGACCCTCTCGCTCGTGCCCGGCGGGGCCGCACAGCCGCTCGACCCGGATCCGGGTGCCGGCACCATCGAGCAGAACCTCGTGTCCGCACAGGACGAGGTGCAGATTCAGGGGAGCATCGAACTCTCCCCGCAGGTTCGGTTCTCCGTCGAGAGCACCGAACCGCAGTACTGGAAGACGACCTCCTTCGACCGGTACACCGGCGGCGGCTGGGTCAGGACCGAGGGGACGAGTCCGTACCCCGGCAGACTCCAGTCGCCGCCCGGTGCCTCGCGGCCGGTCCGCCAGACCGTGACCGCCGAGACGCGACTGGACGCGCTCCCCTCGGCCTGGAAGCCGGTCTCGCTGTCCGGGTCGGCGGTCGGGAACGCGCAGGTGACCCATCAGGGCGACCTGCGACCCGGCACGGCGCTGCTGCCGGGTGAGACGTACACCGTCGAGAGTCAGGTGCCCCAGTACACCCGCGAACAGCTTCGACGCTCCGGGTCGGACTACCCGAGCGAGATCGAGTCGACGTACACGCAACTGCCGAGCAGTACCTCCGAGCGCCTGCGCATCCGGTCTGCGGAGGTCGCCGGCGGCTACGACAACCCCTACGACAAGGCGGTCGCGGTCCGCGACTACCTCCAGGAGAACAAGACCTACTCGCTGGACGTCCAGCGCCCCTCGGGCGACATCGCGGACCGGTTCCTGTTCGAGATGGAGTCGGGCTACTGCACCTACTACGCGACGACGATGGTCGTCATGCTCCGGTCGCAGGGCGTGCCGGCCCGGTTCGTGACGGGGTACACGCCCGGCGAACAGGTCGGCGAGGACCGGTACGTCGTGCGCGGTCTCGACTCCCACGCGTGGGTCGAGGTGTACTTCGCGGACGTGGGCTGGGTCCGGTTCGACCCGACGCCCGCCAGCGACCGGCAGAACGCCGAGGCGACGCGCCTCGATCAGGCGCGACTCGACGGCGAGGAGGGCGTGGACACCACCGAGACGCAACCGCCGAACGAGACCGCGACGACGCCGGGGTCGCCGGACGCGAACACGACGGGGATCAACGGGACGAACAACACCACGCTCAACCAGGAGCGACTGATCGAGCAACTCGGCGGCGACGGGAACACGACCGCCGCGACGACCGGCCCCCCGGGTGCCGAGAGTGCAGACGACGGCCCCCTCGGTGGACTGCCGGACACCCGGACGCTCGCGCTCGGGTTGATCGCGCTGGTCGGCGCGGTCGCGGGCGCGCGTCGGACGGGCGTCACGACACGGGCCTACCGGAGCGTCTGGCTCCGCTTCCACGGGAAGCGGCGCGATCCGACGACCGACACGGTGCGGGCGTTCGAGCGACTGGAGTACCTGCTCGCCCGGCAGTACCGCCCGCGCAGAGACGGCGAGACGGTGCGGGCGTACCTCGACGCGCTCTCGCGGGTCGGCCTCGACGACCGGGCGAAGCGGGTGGGGTCGATCTACGAACGCGCCCAGTACGCCGGCGAGGTGTCCCGCGAGGACGCCGACGAGGCGATCGACCTCGTGGGGCAACTGGTGACGGAACGCACGCCGATCATCGGTCGACTGCGGTCGTGAGTCCCCCGGAATCGGTGTGCGGGACGGTCACGCACCCCCGTCGGATCGGGATTCCGAAACCTTCAATTACCGTGGCGGGGTACGATTGGATGCGACGAGACGCATACCAGATCGGGTTGGTGGTCTAGTCTGGTTATGACACCTCCTTGACATGGAGGAGGCCGGCAGTTCAAATCTGCCCCAACCCACTTCTTCCGTCTTTCAGGCCCGACAGTCGCCTCCGAAGCGGGCCGTCTCCCGGGACCCGACCCCCGAGCGACCGCACCGTTCTCTCACAACCCGACCGCCTCGGCGTGGCCGACGAACCCGGATCGACTCAGTCCCACGTCGTCCCGCACCTTCCGCCGCAGGCCACCCATATCGCGCTCGCTCGTCACGAAGACGTTCTCGTCGCCGGCACCCGCGTTCTCGGCCGACTCGGCTCCGAACCACAGCGAGTGAGCCGCGATCTTCTGTGGGTCCCAGACGGTGCCGAGGAACCGGTTCCCCTCGCCGGTGCCGACGAAGACGCAGGTGTCGGTGCCGTCACTGCCGACGCTGCGACCGGGCTGGATCTGCACGTCGAGGAAGTGGTTCGCGTTCACGTCCGGGTCGGTCCCGCGCAGGGCGATGCCGGCGTCGGTCTGGGCGTCGCAGAAGATGCGCTCGAAGGCGTTCCCGTTGATGAACCCGTAGCCGTCGTCGCTGTTCGGGGCGTCACACCGCAGTTCGAGGCCGGTGCCGAACCCGTAGACGTACACCTCCTGGACCGACTGGAAGGCGATGCCCGACGCGCTGGTCGCAAGCGAGACGCCGACGCTGGTCGTGTCCGAATCACGGGGACCGTTCAGGAACAGCCCGCGAACCGGCCCGCGACAGCGCCAGCGCAGGGGTTTGTCGGCGGTGTCGTAGAGGATGTCGTGCATCGGCTCCTCGGGGCCGGCCATCACCGACGCGCCGGGACCGACGCGCCAGTAGTCGTTGTCGCAACTGACGACCGCCGACTCGTAGTCGATGTCCGCCCCCGGAACGTCCACGACACCGTTACAGACGTGGCCCGCCGGTGCCACCTCGAAGACGTTCGCGTCCCGCGCGGGCCGGACCCACGCGCCGTTCAGATCGAGCGTGACGTACGGCGGGATCTGGAGGTCCGCGAAGCTGTACGTCGCGGTCGGATCCAGACGGACGACACCTCGGCGGTGTTCCTCGTAGGTGGCGAGCAGTGCGGCCTGCACGTCACCCGGGGGGGTGAACGCGAGACCGGTTCCGATGCGTGCCGACGTGTCGCCGCCGGCGTCGGCGTCAGACTCCTCGCTCGCGGCGGTCGCGGGCGACGACCCACCGCCGGTCCGCGTTCCGAGTCCGTAGCCGCCGAGGAGGCCAGCAGAGCCGAGCAAGCCGGCGCCCAGCGCCTGCCGGCGCGAGACCGAGAGGTCGTCGCGGGCGTCGAGTACGTCGGCGACCCGGCTGGCGAGTTCGTCGAGCTGTGCGTCCGAGAGGTGTAGAGGGCTGTCAGCGGGCACGTGATACCACCGGTTACCGGTTGACAGGCCATCCACGGGGATAAATCGTGTGTCCGTCTCGCAGTCGGGGAACAAGGTTCGGTACCAAGTCACACTCGGCGGACGGGAAACAACTTTCAATACCTGCGCGCGTCTACGTCAAGCACGTCATGGACATTGCTGATATTGTAATCCGGGAGTACGTCGAGGTAGACGCGGGCAAACGTCTGGGCAAGGTCCGCGCCATCTTCGAGCGGGAGAACCCGAAGGGCATCGTCGTCACCGAAGACGGCGAGTACGCCGGGGTGATCGGCGAGCGCCAACTCGTCCAGAGCCACATCGAAGACAACACGAAGGCCTCGGCACTGATGAAGTCGGCACCGCGCATCGACCGCTACGAGGACATCCGCGAGGTCGCCCGCGTCCTCGTCGAGGGCGGCGTGAAGATCGCCCCCGTCTACGAGGGCGAGAAGCTCTACGGCGTCATCACCGAGGACGCCATCCTCGACGCCGTCATCGAGAACCTCGACGCGCTGACCGTCGAGCAGATCTACACCGAAGACATCGTCACCATCGACGACGACGACCGCGTCGGTCGTGCGATCAACCGCCTGCGCGAACACGGTATCTCCCGGCTCCCGGTCGTCGACGACGGGAACCTCGTCGGCGTCGTGACGACCCACGACATCGTGGACTTCGTCGTCCGCGACCAGGACCGACAGGGCAAGCGCGACCGCGCCGGCGACATCGACCGGATGCTCGACCTGCCGGTGTACGACCTGATGTCGTCGCCGGTCGTCACCGCGACCCCCGGCGAGACGGTCCAGACCGCCGTCGAGCGTATGCTGGCCGAGAACATCGCCGGTCTGATCGTCACGCCCGAGGACGACGACAGCGAGATTCTCGGCGTCGTCACGAAGACCGACGTGCTCCGGGCGCTCACCTTCACCGAGGAGGAGCAGATGGACGTGCAGATCACCAACATCGGCCTGCTCGACACCATCACCCGTGAGGAGATCACGAACGCGATCACCGAGGTCGCGGACAAGTACTCCCGGATGCAGGTCCACCACGCCCACGTCCGGTTCCACGAGCACAAAGAGAAGCTCCGTGGTACGCCGCTGATCCAGGCGCAGATCCGGCTCCGGACCAGCCACGGCCAACTGGCCGGCTCCGGCGAGGGCTACGGCGCGGAACACGCCTTCCACGTCGCGCTCGACAAACTGGAGCGCAACGTCCTCGAACTGAAGGGCGTCAACGCCGACGAGAAGTACCAGGGACAGCTCCTGCGGAAACTCGGCGAACTGTAAGCCGACGCCGTCCTCTCGGTGTCGGCCAGTGCCGTCCTCTCGGCACGAGCCAACGCCGTTCTCCAGATCGACTCAGAACTCTTCGACCGCCGACAGTCCGGCGTCGGTGATCTGGAACTGCGCGCTCTCGCCGGCCGCTTTCGCGCGGTGTTTCTCGAGTGTCGCGCGGCGATTCCCGCCCCGGAAGCGATCCAGCCTGAGGACGGCGGCGGTCAGGTGCTCGAGCGTGTTCCCCCCGAGCGGCCGCACCCGGTCGCTGTCCGGGTCGGCGAACACCTGGTTCGTCAGGACGACCGCGACGTCGTGTCTCCGGGCGAGCGACAGCAGGTGCTGGACCTGTCGCCCGAGTCGCCGCAAGGTGTCGCCGGCCTGCTGGTCCTCGCCACGCTGGAGGCGGTAGAAGCCCGTCGCGGAGTCGAGGACGATCAGGTCGGCGGTGTCGGCGAAGTCGGCGGTGTCCCGGACCGCCTGTTCCTGGTCCTCGAAGTCGTAGGCCTCCGAGACGACGATCCGGGACGTGATGTCCTCGACGCTCTGCTCGGGCGTCGCCACGGCGTCGGCGAGTTGCTGGAACCGTTCGAGCGACAGACCCTCGGTGTCGACGTACACCGCCCGGCCGCCGTCGGCCGCGACCGCGACCGCCGCGGACAGCGCGAGGTTCGTCTTCCCGGCGGCTGGCTCGCCGTACACCTGCGTCACCGCGCCGCGCTCGAACCCGCCCCCCAGCAGATCGTCGACCGGCGCACAGCCCGTCGTCAGATGGTCGGTCACACCCCGAGTTGGCGCGGTCTCCGGTAAAAGCTCCCGGTACGTTTACTCTCTCGGCCGCCTACTGCCGGGTGTGATCGTCGTCGCCACCGAGGACTTCGAGTTGTACCACGACGCCGTGGCCGAACTCCGCGACCGGGGTGTCACCTTCACCACGATCCAACCGGACGAGCCACTGCCAGACGGGACGCGCGTCGTCGTCACGAGCCCCGCAGACCACGTCGCCGCACTCGCGGCAGACGACGGACCTGGCGACGGCGACACTGCCGACGTGACCGTCGTGCGAGCGACCGGCGAGGAGGCCCGGCGGGCGGTCGAGGAGGCGCTGGCGTCACTGCGAGGCTCGGGCGGCCGGACCGTCATCGGCGTCGACCCGGGCGAACGACCGGGCATCGCGGTGTTGTCGGGCGAGACGGTCGTCGCGGTCTTCCACGTCCCGCTCTCGGACGCGGTGGCGACGATCGAACGGGAGGCGGCCGACGCGGTCGACCCGCTGGTCCGGATCGGCGACGGCGCACGACTGCAGGGGGCGACGATCGTCAACGAGATCGAGGACGTGCCCGTCGAGGTGGTCGACGAGACCGGGACGACGCCGTACCTCGGCACCGGGACGCGCGGGATGGGCGACGTGCTCGCCGCGGTGAACATCGCGCGACTCGAAGGTGAGCGCGTCGACGCCCGGGACGTGGACCCGACCGACGGGGAGTTGCAGGTCATCAAGAACCGCTCCCGGCGTGAGGGTGACGCGAACCGGGCGATCGACGAGTCGCTCGCACGCCGGGTCGCGTCGGGGGAGTTGACCATCGAGGAGGCGGTTGAGGAACACCGGGACGAGGAGTGAGTTCTCCTCACGGCCGTCCCAGCACACGGGCCACACACCCGACGAGTCGGCTTGGCGGTTCGGAACCCATTTGACGCCTGCCCGTCCATCACCACCCGAATGAAGATCTTCGGTTCGAGCGGGACACGGGGGGTGGTCGGCGAGCAACTCACCCCGGAGTTCGTCCTCCGGGTGGCGAAGGCGGCCGGGACCGTCTTCGGAGCCGACCGGGTGGCTATCGCCCGCGACACCCGCGTCACCGGCGAGATGTTCGCCGACGCCGCCAGTTCCGGTCTCGCGGCGGTCGGGGCCGACGTGGACCGTCTCGGCGTCACGCCGACACCCGCCGCGGTTCGCTACTGTGAGATCGAGTCGGTCCCGGCGGTCGTCATCACCGCGTCGCACAACCCGCCGGAGTACAACGGCGTGAAACTGGTCGGCGACGACGGCGTCGAACTCGACGTGAGCACGCTCGAAGACATCGAAGACCGCGTGCTGGCCGACGAGTACGACTCGGCCGCGTGGGACGAGACCGGCGACGTGCGCCGGATCGAGTCGCTCAACGACGACTACGTCGACGAACTGCTCGAAAGCGTCGATCGGGAGACGATCGCCGACGCCGACCTGACCGTGGCGCTCGACCCCGGCCACGGCGCGGGCGCGCTGACCAGCCCCGACTTCTTCCGCCGCCTCGGCTGTCGGGTCGTCACGGTCAACGCCCAACCGGACGGCCACTTCCCCGGTCGGGACCCCGAACCCGTCTCGAAACACCTCGGGGACCTCCGGCGACTCGTCCGGGCCGCAGACGCCGACGTGGGTATCGCCCACGACGGAGACGCCGACCGGGCCGTCTTCGTGGACGAACACGGCGAGGGGATCAACGGCGACGCCTCGCTCGCGGCGATGGCCGCCGACGCACTCGATCCGGGCGACGCCACAGTCGCGGCCGTCAACGTCAGCCAGCGCCTCGTCGACGTCTGTGAGGATCGCGGCGCGACACTCGAACTGACGCCCATCGGCGCGACGAACATCATCACCCGTATCCGGGAGCTACAGGCCGAAGGCGCGACCATCCCCATCTCCGGCGAGGGGAACGGCGGGGTGTTCTTCCCGCCGTACCGACTCGTCCGGGACGGCGCGTACGTCGGCGCGAAGTTCCTCGAACTGCTGGCCGACCGCGACGCGACCGCGAGCGAAGTCGTCGCGCCGTACACCGACTACCACAACGTCCGGATCAACGTCGCCTACGAGACCGACGCGGAACTGGACGCGATGCTGTCGGCGGCCGCCGACTACGCGCACGGCGCGGACGCCGACCTGAACACCATCGACGGCTACCGCCTCGACTACGGGGACGCGTGGGTGCTCGTGCGCCCCTCCGGCACCGAACCGAAGGTGCGCATCTACGCCGAGGCGGGCGACCCCGACCGCGCCCGCGACCTCGCCGAAGGTGTCGAGTCGGCACTGCTGGCCGCACTGGCCTGATCCTCACCCGACCTCTCTCGTCTCCCGGCGCTGGCGTCGACCGACCTAGTTCACCGTCGAGAGGACACTGCCCGCGTGCTCCAGCGACGCCAGTGGATCGCTCGGGGCGTCGTGTTCGTAGATCAGCCAGTCCACGTCGGCCTGCCGGGCCGCCCGCGCACACTTCTCGACCGGGACGTCACCGGAGCCGAGTTCGACCGGCCGACCGCCGCGCTCTGCTGCCGAGTCGACCAGCACGTCCTTCAGGTGGACGGCGGGGATCTGGTCGCCGTACTCCTCGAGCAGTGCCACGGGGTCCTCGCCGGCCGCGACTGCCCACCCGACGTCGAGTTCCAACTGTACGTCGAGTGCCCAGTCCGCGAGACACTCGAACGCGGTGCGGTCGGTGCCCGGCACGTCGACGAACTCGTGTTCGTGGTTGTGGTACCAGAGGTCCACGTCGTGACCCTCCAGCACGACCGCCAGATCGGAGAGGTGGCGAGCCGTTCTGCTCACGGCGCTCTCGCTCTCGAAGTGTGTCTCGTCGAGGTAGGGGACGACGACGGCGTCGGCGTCCACCAGTTCGGCGGCGGAGACGCACTCGCCGAAGTCGTCTTCGATCTGTTCGTAGGGCGTGTGGAGACCGGCGGCCGCGAGACCGAGACGATCCATCGTGTCTGCCACTGCACCGACCGTGGTGTCGGGGAAGCCGGCGAACTCGACGGCGTCGACGCCGGTGTCGGCCACACGGTCCAGCAGGCGGTGGAGGTCCCAGTCCAGGTCGCGGAAGGAGTAGAGTTGAACGGCGGTCTGCATGCTGGCGACTGGATGGCCGGGGGAGAAAGGCGCTTGGGTTCGTGACGACCCGCGCCGGACTGTCGGCCTCGACCGTCGCCCGGTCAGTCCAACTCTCTCGTCAACCGGTACGCCGACACCACGGTCAACACCGCCGTCACCAGCAGGGCGGTCGCGGTCGCCAGCACGAAGGCGAGCATCAGAAAGTAGCCCTCCGCGCCGAGACCGGGGTACTGGCGCGTCCCGCCGAAGGGACCGAGCAGTTCCAGCACGCGGACGAGGTACGCCCCGACCGCGAGCAGGAGCCCGGTAGCGAGTCCGATCTTCGCGTTACGCGGGACCGACAGCGCCTGGATCAGTCCGCCCGACGCCGGGCGCTCGGGCACGTCCTGTGACACACGAGTTCGTTGGCACGCGAGCGACTAAGCCGCGTCGGTTCTGCGGAGTGTCTCGTCCTGCGAGATACGACCGCGACTCACGCGTAGGCCGCGAACTCCTCGCCGAAGACGAGAAACACCGCCACGCCGACCAGTCCGATCGCACTCGCCACGCCGAAGGCGAACTCGGGAGAGCCGGCGTACAGCGCCCCGCCGACCGCCGCCGAGGGGACGACGACCGTGTTCCGGACGAGGTAGTACGACCCGGTCACGCGACCGCCGGCGTTCTGTGCTGCGGGACCGACGATGAGCGCCTTGTGCGCCGGGAGACCCGCGAATCGGAGCCCGGAGAAGGCGAAGAGGACGAACAACAGCGCGGACGGAGTGAACGTGAACCCCGCCAGCGTCAGGCCCGACTCGGGGACCGCGATCAGGAGAATCGGGAAGACGGCGTAGACGACGAAACCGAGTGCGACGACCGGCTTCAGGCCGACGCGCTCGGCGAGTTTGGCGACCGGGACCATCGACAGCAGGGCGACCGCCATCTCGACCGACAGCAGGACGCCGAACAGCGCGTCGGGGTTCAGGAAGCCGACGACCGGCAGGGTGGCGCTGGCGGCGAGGAACTCGGTGACGACGATGACGAAGAAGACGTACACCATCCCGTTGGCGAAGCGAATCAGGGTGTCCGCGACGAGCAGGGGCTTCAGGGGACTCGGTAGGCCCGCGAGGTCTGCGAGGACCCCGGAGACGCCCGCGAAGGACTTCCCGAGGCTGTCTTCGCTCGCGTCGTACAGGAGGTGTTGTGCGACCGTGGCGAGCAGTGCGACGACGGCCGCGACCGCGAGGATCAGTCGGAAGCCGGCACCGAAGGCGTACCGCGCGAGCACGGTCGCGGCGAGCAGTGGTCCGAGGAGAAACGCGGTCCGGCGGAAGGTCTCGGTGCTGGCGAAGCCCGTCGCCAACTTCCCCGGCGGGACGCTCTGTTTCACGATGGCGAAGGTCGCCCCGAGGCCGAACGACTTCCACGCCTGCGCGAAGCCGAGGCCGAGGAAGATGCCGACCGGGAGCGCGACCGGTTCGAGGAGTGTGACCCCTGCGAGTGAGAGCCCGAGCGTCACGAAGCCGAACGACTCGGCGAACAGCCAGACGAGGAAGCCGACCGTCGAGGCGAGGCCGAACAGCGTCAGTGCCGACCGGGAGCCGATCCGATCCGAGAGTGCGCCGCCGGGGTAGGGGTAGACGGCGCTGATCAGGTTGCCGAAGCTCCCGAACAGTCCGATGGCGATACTGCTGGCACCGAGGACGCTCATGTAGCGTGGCATGTACCGCCCGGTCATCTGGAAGCCGAGCGAGAAGGCGAACATCGCGAGCGAGAGGACGAGCACGTCGCGTTCTAAGGCGAAGAACTGGCGGAAGTAGGTGAACGCGCCGACCTCGCTCTCGGTGTCGCTCATCGTCCGACTGTCTGTGTGACCCGGCAAAACCCCTGCGGATAGCGTCTCTGTGGCGTCGGTGTGCGGAACGTTGCCAGACGGAGCAGTCCGTCACGGGGTCGACCGAGGCGCGGGGTGCGCGAACCGTCGCCCGCACGACGACGCCAGCAGACTCGCCACCCAGTCGTCTCCGAGCGATCCACCCAGCTCTCCCGCGACGACGTCGACGATCGACCAGCGTCCGTCCCGTCCGCAACCGACCGATTCTTGCCCGCCCGTCGACTACCACGAGCCAATGGACGCGCCGCTGTGGACCGAGCAGTACGCCCCCGACCTCGCCGACCTGCCCCAGTCCGACGTCCGGGAGCGACTGACACTCGCCGTCGACGAGCCGATGAACCTCGTCGTGCAGGGACCGCCGGGTGCGGGCAAGACCGCCGCCGTGCGCGCGCTGGCCCGCGAGGCCCACGCGGACCCCGACAACGACCTCGTGGAGATCAACGTCGCGGACTTCTTCGACCGGACGAAAACGGAGATCCGCAACGACCCACGCTTCGCGCCGTTTCTGGAGGGGCGAAGCCGGATGGCGAAACGCGACATGATCAACCACGTGCTGAAGGAGTCCGCGAGCTACGCGCCGGTCTCCGGCCAGTACAAGACGGTCGTGCTGGACAACGCCGAGGCGATCCGCGAGGACTTCCAGCAGGCCCTGCGCCGCGTGATGGAGAAGCACCACCGGACGACCCAGTTCGTCATCACGACCCGCCAGCCCTCGAAGCTGATCCCGCCGATCCGGTCGCGCTGTTTCCCGGTGCCGGTGCGCGCGCCGACGACCGACGAGATCCGGGACGTCCTCGCCGGGATCGCCGACGCCGAGGAGATCGAGTACGACGCCGACGGCCTGGAGTTCGTCGCCGGCTACGCCGACGGCGACCTCCGGAGTGCGATCCTCGGCGCGCAGGCGACCGCGGTCGAACACGACGAGATCACGATGCAGTCGGCCTACGAGGTCCTCGGCGAGGTCGGCTGGGACGACGAACTCGCCTCGGTGCTGTCGGACGCGGAGGTCGGCGACTTCACCTCGGCCCGGAAGACGCTCGACGACCTGCTGGACGACGAGGGCTTCGACGGCGGGACCCTGCTCGCAGAACTGCTCCGGGTCGCGCGCAAGAAGTACGATGGCGACGACCTCGCGCGTCTGCACCGACTCGCCGGTCGGATCGACCTCGACCTGGCCGAGGGCACCGACGACCGTCTCCACCTGACCCACCTGCTGACGCTGTGGGCGACCGGCGAGACCGGCGAGCGCCGGGGCATCCGGGAGCAGTCGGCGTGACGACCGACGACGCAGGTGACGCCGGTTCCGCGTCTGACTCGACGCCGGACGACTCTCTCGACCGCCACCAGCCACCGAGTCGCGTGCCGGGGTTCGCCCCCGGCGTCGAGCGGTTCGGGACCGCCCTGCTCGTCGGGACGCTGGCGACCGCCGTGCTGTTCACGCCGGTCGTCGCGCTCCTGCCGGCCGCGCTGGTCGCGTTCGTGTGCTACTTCTTCCGCGATCCGGATCGGTCGCCGCCGGACGCACGGATCGTCGCGCCCGCAGACGGTCGGGTCTCCGTGATTCGCGAAGAGGGCGACCGCGTCCGGGTCGGCGTGTTCATGAACGTCACCGACGTCCACGTGAACCGCGCACCGGCCGACGGCGAGGTGGTCGCCGTCACCCACCGACCGGGAGCCAACAAGCCGGCGTTCGCGAAGGACTCGGACCGGAACGAGCGCGTCGACATCGACTGTGGCGACTACGACCTGTCGCTGATCGCTGGCTGGTTCGCCCGGCGCATCCACCCCTACGTGACCGAGGGCGACAGCCTCCGGCAGGGCGAGCGCGTGGGCCACATCGACTTCGGGTCGCGGGCCGACGTGTTGTTGCCACCGGAACTCGGTGTCGAGGACGTGGCCGTCGAGAGAGGCGACACGGTACGAGCAGGCGAGACGGTCCTCGTAGAGTAGACGACGACGCGGTTCGCGGCGACCGACCGAGTTCGTGACCGACCGAGTTCGTGACCGACCGAGTTCGTGACCGACCGAGTTCGTGACCGGCGACGCACGACGCCCAGACCGCCCCAACCAGAATCCTTAATGATCGGTCCGGCAAAACTTGCATCCATGTACGACGAGGACGAACTCGCCGAGATACGCGACTCACGGGAGGAGTGGGAGGCCGAGACCCGCGACCCGGTCCGCGAGCAGTACGGCGAGCGACAGGAGCGGTTCGCCACGGTCTCGAACCACGAGATCGAGGACCTCTACACACCCGCCGACGTGGCCGACATCGACTACGACGAGGACCTCGGCTTCCCCGGCGAGTTCCCCTACACGCGAGGCGTCTACCCGACGATGTACCGGGGTCGGACGTGGACGATGCGGCAGTTCGCCGGCTTCGGCACCGCAGAGGAGACCAACGACCGCTTCCACTTCCTCGTCGAGAACGGGCAGACCGGCCTCTCGACGGCCTTCGACATGCCCTCGCTGATGGGCAAAGACTCCGACGACCCCCTCTCGGACGGCGAGGTCGGGAAGGAGGGCGTCGCGGTCGACACGCTCCGGGACATGGAGATTCTCTTCGACGGCATCGACATCGGCGACGTCTCCACCTCCTTCACGATCAACCCCTCCGCGCCGGTGATCTACGCGATGTACGTCGCCTTGGCCGACCAGCAGGGCGTCCCGCGCGAGCAGATTCGCGGCACCCTCCAGAACGACATGCTGAAGGAGTTCATCGCCCAGAAGGAGTGGGTCATCCCGCCGGAGCCGAGTCTCGACATCGTCACCGACACCATCGAGTTCGCCGTGCGGGAGACCCCGAAGTTCCGACCCGTCTCCATCTCGGGGTACCACATCCGGGAGGCTGGGTCGACTGCGGTTCAGGAGTTGGCCTTCACGCTCGCAGACGGCTTCGCGTACGTCGAGGACGCCATCGACCGAGGGATGGACGTGGACGAGTTCGCCCCACAGCTCTCCTTTTTCTTCAACTCGCACAACTCGATCTTCGAGGAGGTCGGCAAGTTCCGCGCCGCCCGGCGCATCTACGCCCGGATCATGGACGAGTGGTACGACGCGGGCACGCCCGCCTCGAAGCAGTTGAAGTTCCACACGCAGACCGCCGGCCAGTCGCTCACGGCCCAGCAACCGCTGAACAACGTGGTGCGCGTCACGATCCAGGCGCTCGCGGGGGTGCTGGGCGGCACGCAGTCGCTCCACACCAACAGCTTCGACGAGGCACTCGCGCTCCCCTCCGAGCAGGCAGTGCGGGTCGCCCTGCGGACCCAGCAGATCATCGCCGAGGAGTCCGGCGCGGCCGACAGCATCGACCCGCTCGCGGGGAGTTTCATGGTCGAGTCGCTCACCGAGGAGATCGAAGCGGAGGCGATGGCCTACATCGAGGAGATCCGCGAGATGGGCGACGGGTCGGTGCGCGACGGCGTGCTCGAGGGCATCGAACAGGGCTACTTCCACCGCGAGATCCAGGACGCCTCCTACGAGTACCAGGAGCGCGTCGAGTCCGGCGAGGAGACGGTCGTCGGCGTCAACGCCTACGAGACCGAGGAGGACACCCGCCCCGAGGTGCTGAAGGTCGACGAGGAGACGCAGGACCGCCAACTCGGTCGTCTCGCGGACGTGAAGGCGGACCGCGACGACGACGCGGTGGAGGCGTCGCTCGATGCGCTCCGCGAGGCGGTCGACTCGGGCGAGAACGTGATGCCGTACATCGTGGACGCGGTGAAGGCGTACGCCACGATGGGCGAGATCATGGACGTGTTCGAGCGCAAACACGGCTCCTACCGCGAGACGATCGGACTGGCGTAACCCGTCTAGAGACCGAGCGGCGCTCGCACGCCGGGGGCGTCCGGTCGCAGGGGGGGTCCGAACCCGATGCACTTACGGTCCTCCTGTGACTTGACGAAAGAGATGGAGGGCGTACTCTGGTACGTGTTGACCGGGACCCGTGGCGGCGGGAACCGGGTGCGTATCATGAAAGCGATCGACGAACGCCCTCGCAACGCCAACAAACTCGCCGAGTCGCTCGACCTCGACTACACGACGGTCAGACACCACCTCGACGTGTTGCAGGACAACGACATCGTCGAGAAGAAGGGCGGCGACTACGGCGCGATCTACATCCCCTCGAACCGCGTCCGGACCCACTGGGACGTGGTCGAGCAGATAATGGAGCAGGTAGAGTGACGACGACGAGCCCACAGGCCGTTCAGATTCCGGACAGAGTTTGGAAAGAGTATAAACGCGACTGCCGACTAGGAGGTGTCACATGGCGATCTGGCTGGACGTAGCGCGAGTCGCGGCAGGTGTCAACATCCTGTTACTGCTCGGGTTGAGCTACGTCTGGGTCCGGAACTACGCCGAGTTCCGGTCGAAACACACGCTGGCGCTGATGCTGTTCGGTCTCCTCCTCCTCGTGGAGAACGCCGTCGCGCTGTACGTCTTCTCGCTGGACCCCATCCTCAGCGCGTGGATCTCCTCGTCTGACCCCATCGCCCAGTGGGCGATGATGGTGCTCCGCCTGCTGGAGTTCGGCGCGCTGGCGATCATGGCGTGGGCGACGTGGGACTGACGCGGCCGCGTCTCCTGGCCGTGCTGTGACGCCTACACCACGGCGACCTGGCCGTCGTCTCTCGCTTTCTCTCGCGGTGAGTGCCACCTCGTGAGGTAGGTTTATCACGGATCATTCTGACCTTTCGAACGGCTATGTCAGATGGTGACGCGGAACTAGAGGCGCGGCTGGCTGAACAGGAGGCGTTCGAGCCCCCCGAGGAGTTCGTGGCACAGGCGAACGTCACCGACGAGGGCATCTACGAGGAGTTCGCGGAGAACTGGCCGGACTGCTGGGAGCAGGCGGCCGGGATGCTGGACTGGTTCGAGGACTACGACCAGGTGCTGGACGACTCGAACCCGCCCTTCTACAAGTGGTTCACCGACGGGAAGCTCAACGCCTCGTACGAGTGTCTCGACCGCCACCTCGACGAGCGTGGCGACGAGGCGGCCATCGAGTGGGTCGGCGAACCCGTCGAGGAGGACAACCGCACGTTCACCTACGACGAACTCCACCGCGAGGTGAACGAGTTCGCGGCCGCCCTCCGGGAGATGGGCGTCGGCGAGGACGACATCGTGACGATGTACATGCCGATGGTCCCCGAGTTGACCATCGCACTGCTGGCGTGTGCCCGCATCGGCGCACCGCACTCGGTCGTCTTCGCGGGCTTCTCGGCGGACGCGCTCGCCACCCGGATGAACGCCGCCGACTCGGAGTACCTGCTCACGTGTGACGGCTACTACCGGCGCGGCGACCCCCTCGACCACCTCTCGAAGGCGAACACGGGACTGGAGGGCGTCGATCACGACACCCAGACGGTCGTCGTCGAGCGCTTGATGGACGGCGACGGCTTCGACCACGACCTCGCGGACGACCAGCACAGTTACAGCGAGGTCGTCGCGGCCCAGGCAGGCGCGGAGGTCGACCCCGTCGAACGCGACGCCGAGGACATGCTGTTCATGATGTACACCTCGGGGACGACGGGCAAGCCCAAAGGTGTCAAGCACACCACCGGGGGCTACCTCTCGTGGGCGGCGTGGACCTCCCACGCCGTCTTGGACATCAAGCCCGAGGACACCTACTTCTGCTCGGCCGACATCGGCTGGATCACGGGCCACTCGTACATCGTCTACGGTCCGCTGGCGCTCGGCACCACCTCGATGATGTACGAGGGGACGCCGGACTACCCGGATCGCGACCGCCTGTGGGAGATCGTCGAGGAGTACGAGGCGACCCAACTCTACACCGCTCCGACCGCGATTCGGGCGTTCATGAAGTGGGGCGCGGAGTACCCCGACAGACACGACCTCTCCAGTCTGCGACTGCTCGGGACGGTCGGCGAACCGATCAACCCGCGGGCGTGGAAGTGGTACTACAAGCACATCGGCGACGAGTCCTGCCCGGTCGTGGACACCTGGTGGCAGACCGAGACGGGCGGGATGATGGTCACGACACTGCCGGGGATCAAGACGATGAAACCCGGCAGTGCCGGGCCACCCCTGCCGGGTGTAGACGTACAGATCGTCGACACGATGGGCGAGGAGGTCGAAGCCGGTCGTGCGGGGTACCTCACGGTCAACAAGCCGTGGCCGGGGATGCTCCGGACGCTGTACAAGAACGACGAGCGGTTCATCAACGAGTACTGGGCGGAGTACTCCGACACCGACAGCGACGACCCCGCAGACTGGGTGTACTTCCCCGAAGACGGTGCGAAGATCGACGACGACGGCTACATCACGGTGCTGGGTCGCGTGGACGACGTGATCAACGTCTCCGGTCACCGACTGGGGACGATGGAGATCGAGTCGGCTATCGTCGGCGTCGAAGGTGTCGCGGAGGCCGCAGTCGTCGGCGGCGACCACGAGATCAAAGGCGAGGCCGTCTACGCCTACGTGATCCTCGAAGAGGGGCAGGAACCGACCGAGGAGATGCGCGGGAAGATCGTGCAGGGCGTCGACGACGCCATCGGCCCCATCGCCAAGCCGGAGCAGGTCGTCTTCACCGAGGAACTGCCGAAGACGCGGTCGGGGAAGATCATGCGCCGCCTGCTCGAACAGATCGCCAACGGCGAGGAACTGGGTGACACGACGACGCTCCGGAACCCGGAGATCGTCGCGGAGATCCAAGAGCGGGCACAGAGCGACTGAAGCGACCGTCAGCAGTTCTCATTTTTCGCCGACGACTCGTTCGAGTGCGCCACAGCAGATCGTCTACTCAGCGCCGACCCACTCGCGGATGCAGGTCTCGTTACAGAGGTAGTGTCGCTCTACGCCCGTCCGCGAACTGCGACCGTTTCGTCTCAGCCGAACGAGCAGGTGTCGCTCCTGTAAGAGCAGGTCGACGCCGCAGTTCGCACACGCCTCGCTCGACTCGTCGGTCAGGTCCCAGACGTGGTGTCTGGCGACACGCCCGATGGTCGTGTCGCTGTCGTACTCACGAGGCGTCGCACCGGTGTACTCCGAGAGTGCCATACCACGCGGTACTCCCCGCCCACTCAAGAGATTTTCCGGGGTAGCGGTACGGAGAAATATAGTCCCACACACACTGTGTCGGCGCTATAGAGCAGTGGGGAGTCGTATCGAGAGTCGGCGGTCGTCGGCGACGACGCCGGTCCGGTCGGGTGGTTCGTCGGTCGTCACGCCCAAAACTATATCACGAACGTTTCGGTACGTTTCGGTGAGATGGAGAAGCCACTTCTCGTCACCGACTTTCTGGACAGGGCGCGGGAGTACTACGGCGACCACGAGGCGGTGCTCGCGACGACCGGCGAGCGGTACACCTACGAGGAACTCGGTGCGCGCGCAGACGGCGTCTCGGCGCTCCTGCAGGCGAAGGGCATCGAGAAGGGGGACCGCGTCGCGGTGCTCGACCCGAACACCCACTACCACCTGGAGATGGCCTACGGGTCCATGCAGATCGGGGCGATCCACACCCCGCTGAACTACCGGCTGGTGCCGACCGACTTCGAGTACATCCTCTCGGACGCGGGCGTGGACGCGGTGTTCGCCGACCACGAGTTCGCCGAGAAGATCGAGGCGGTCCGCGACGAGATACCGACCGAGACGTTCCTCACCGACGACCCCGACGCCGTGGAGGGCGACTGGGAGGGCATCGAAGACGTGCTGGAACCGGGGGCGGACTACGACCGCCCGGAGATGCACGAAGACGAGACGATCACGATCAACTACACCTCGGGGACGACCGGCGACCCCAAGGGGGTCTGTCGGACCCACCGCACCGAGACGCTCCACGCCTACCTCATCTCCCACCACCAGGAGATCACCGACGACGACGTCTACCTCTGGACGCTCCCGATGTTCCACGTCAACGGGTGGGGCCACATCTACGCCGTGACGGGCAACGGCGCACGCCACATCTGCACGCGCGGCGTGGACGTGGCGGAGGTGTTCGACCACATCGCGGCGGAGGACGTGTCGTACTTCTGTGCCGCGCCGACCGTCCTCAAGCGCCTGCTGGACTACGAGGCGGACCACGACGTGACCGTCACCGGCGAGAACCCGGTCCGGGTGGCGACCGCCGGCGCGGCCCCACCCGAGGCGACCATTCGTGGTATCGAGGACGACTTCGGCTGGTACCTGAAACACGTCTACGGCGCGACCGAGACCGGGCCGCTCATCACCACCTCCGACGCCAAGCGGTTCTTCGATCAAGCGAGTCAGGAGCGGTTCGCCGTCAAGAAGCGACAGGGGATCGGCTACCTCGGCACCGAGATCCGCGTCGTCGACGACGACGGGACCGACGTGCCACGGGACGGGCAGACGATCGGCGAGATCGTCGTGCGCGGGAATCAGGTGATGGACCGCTACTGGAACAAACCGGAGGCGACCGAGGAAGCCTTCTCGGATCGCGTCGAGGGCTACTACCACATGGGTGACCTCGCGGCGGTCGACGAGAACGGTTTCCTGATCATCCAGGACCGCAAGAAGGACATCATCATCTCCGGCGGGGAGAACATCTCCAGTCTCGAACTCGAAGACACCCTGTTCGAGCACCCGGAGGTGGACGACGTGGCCGTCATCCCCGCCCCCTCCGAGGAGTGGGGTGAGACGCCGAAGGCGTTCATCGTTCCCCGGTCGGGCGATCCGATGGAACCCCGGACGACCCACGAGGAACTGCGCGACTTCTGCCGGGAGCGCGTGGCGTCGTACAAGGTGCCCGGCGAGTTCGAGTTCGTCGCGGAACTGCCGAAGACGGCGACCGGGAAGATCCAGAAGTACGAACTCCGCCAGCGCGAGTGGGACGACGAAGAGCGGATGATCGGCGAGGGGTGAGTGCTTCGCCGGTGGGCCGACGAGGGGAGCATTCCCGAATCCGGTCGCTGTCGGCGACTCTCGGCGACGTAACGACTTACTAAGCTGTCTTGCGGCGTGAGAAAGGGTTTTTATTCACCCGTTTGTTGGGTTTGTGTGATGGACGACGACCAGACGATCGAGGAGATCCTCGACACCATCGGGGACACCGAAGCACGGCGCGTGCTGGCGGCAGTGAGTCGGGACTCCCTCTCGGCGAAGGAACTCGGCGAGGAACTCGACCTCTCACTGCCGACGGTGTACCGCCGGCTGGAGATCCTCCAGGAACACGATCTGGTCACTTCGCGCACCCTCGTCGCGGAGAACGGGAACCACTACAAGGTGTTCGAGTGCAACTTCAACAGCACCGTCATCTCGCTGGACGACGACGAGTACAACGTCCGCATCTACCGGGAGGACAACCTCCCGGACCGGTTCTCGGATCTCTGGGACGACCTCAGTGGAGCGTAGGGGAGCGAGGGGACAGCGGGCCGCGACCGGGGAGCGACTGCGTCGGCCCCGATTTCGCTGTCGACGGTCGGAGATTTAATGACGGGTCGGGTGCGACACATCGACGATGGTTTCAGCCGCGTGGATCGCGCTCAGTGTCATGCGTCTCGTGCTGTTCGGTCTCGCACTCGGGTTGACGCTCATCAGTTTTCAGGCCTACACCAAGAAGCAGACCGACCGACTCCAGTACGCCTTCATCGGCTTCGCGTTCATCAGCATGGGCGTCGCGCTGATGACGCTGACGACACAGCTCACGGACACGCTCGTGCTGTTCCAACTGGTTCTCACTATCCCCTTCATCATCGGCTTCAGCATGCTGTACGTCTCGCTGTTCCGGTGACCGACCGGGTCTGTCGCCACCCCCTCGACACGTGTGGTGTCCACCGGATTCTCACACTCGGAACGAGCCCCCGAGTTTCCCCGAGCGCAGGTCTCGCCCCGTCTCCATCCGCCGTCGTCTCTTCACGACCGGCATATTCTCCCGGTAGAGGGCGTCTGGGTGCGTTTCGAGACCGAGTGTGAAGCTACTCGGCGGGTGTCGTGGCTGTCGGCTGTGCTCACGTAGAACTGGTTCTCAGGGCATGAAACGCCCGCGTAACGCAGATTCGGGTTCGTCTCCTGAGGGTGTCTCTGCGCCGTCCGTCCTCACGCTCGGGGAAATCGCCAGACGGAACCCGAGTGTGAAGATTTCGAGGCCCGAGAGACGGCTTTCGACCACCAGCCTGACCTTCGATGCGGCGCTCGTCGCCCTTCGAGAATCCGTCGTATTCGAGCCGTTCGAGACGTCAGACTGCTGAATCCGGGATTCATTGTCGATCTCTGATACACTCTCGTCGGCGTTCACACTCGGCCTTGAACCCTTGCCACACCGCTTCTACCGGGAGAATACGTCGATTGTGAAGATACGATGGCGCGTGCTGACGGCGCTATCGAGGCGCTCGGCGGTGCTCGACTGGCGGGGCCGTGTGTGACTCTGACTGCGTATGACTCACGGAGGCCGTGTGTGACTCTGGTTGTGTGCGACTCACGGAGGCCGTGTGTGACTCCCGGGGGGCGCGTGACTCTCCAGCAGTCGTCGATACACGCGACATCGTCTCCGGACTGCCCCCGTCTCGTGTCTACTCGTCGCGTCTCGCCGTCACTACAGCCAACGGTTGCGCTTACAGAAGGGATATCGCCCCCACTGCACACGACATGCCCATGGCGGACGACAAACACCGTGACGAGCGAGCGACCCGAGACGTAGCGCAGGGCGGCGTCTCGACTGTACTGTTCGGGTCGGGCCCACTCACCGCGCGCTGGCGACGACTCGCCGGGGTCGCGCTCGGACTCGCACTCGTGACCTTCACGGGGTACGAACTCGGTGTGTTCGCCGTCTCGGGAGGCGTCGTCTTCGTTCCGGCCCACGCCGCGCTGGTCTGTCTCCTCGCCGCTGGCTGGGCAGGCTACGCCCGAGAGGGACTGCTCGGCGGCTGGCTGCTCGCCGTGGCCACGCTTCTCGGCTGGCAAGCCGAGTGGGCTACAGAGATCTCTGCACGCCCGCTCGTCGAGCGCATCGCCTACGTCGTCGAACCGACTGGCCTCGCGGTCCTCGCGGTACTGGGCGCGATACTGGCCGTGCTCGGCTTCTCCGTCGGCGCGGTCGGCCGGTGGAGCGTCGAGCGACTCCGGGCTGGCAGGCAGGTGTCGACCGACGGCTGAGTGGCGTGGTGTGTGGTGAGTGGGTTCGGACACGCGCACATCATCTCCGGCTGTAGACACTCTGATTGTCTGAATCAACTGAACCAGCCCGCTGTGCGTAGTGAACTGTTTCACAGTCGCTCATATCCACAGTACGCTCACTGAGATCTACAGAGAACGCAAAGCGAGTGCCGCTGGGCGTGACTTCGAGGCAGTTCACTCGTCGGCTCGGGGAACGTGAACTGTGGACGGAGAGCGGTGAACAGTCGAGTGACGTGAGCCCCTATTCGTTTTCGAGGGCGTCGTAAATCTCGCGATGTTCGTCTCGGTCTGCCTTGGCGACCCGTATCACCAGTTCCCGACGGATGTCGTCCATCACGTCGTCGAGTGGCGTGCGGTCGCCAGTCTGCTCTTCTGTCGCCATACGTCGTCGTTGTCCACGAGTCCGGTTAATCGTTCGGGTCCGTCGAATCGTCAGCAAGTTTATCGAGTCCGTACTCGACGAGGTCGCCTCGCCACTCTGCGATGACGTCGTTCAGATCGACCTCGATGGTATTCGTTCGGAGATATTCGAGCACGTCGTCCTCGTCGACCGTCGTCTCGTCCGTCCCGAACTGCTTCAGTATCGCTCTCATATCGTTGTCGTACTCGAAGCGGTACCCGTTGAGCACATAGAAGACGACCACTGTGTTGAGCGCGGTACGTTTGTTTCCGTCCACGAACGGATGATTGGCAACGAGGAGCCGAAGGAGATGAAACGCCTTCTCGTGAATCGTTTCGGGGACCTCGCCGAAATTCCCTTCGCTGACGTACGCCAGGGCGAATTCGATATCTCCACGGCGATGGACGCCGGGGCTGGTGTCCGGATACTCGGAGACGATGTCCTCGTGGATGTTGAGCACGTCGTCGACAGACGGATACCAGAACGAGTCGGTCATCGGCGGCACATCACACCGAACGGACCTATTGGTTTCTCTCTCCGACGGCGTTCTCGGCGGATACAGGTGACGCGTTGGCGAACAGACCGGCGTCGCAGGTACAAGTGAATAGCGCGGTCCAGCCGAGTCGAAATACTGGATCTGATCAGGGACTCCACGCATCGAACGCGCTGGCGACGCGCCCAGTCTGCAGCACCGGCGTAACAACGGATCAGCAGCTGAGCGTTGCAATAGTGCCGGAATCTGCTAATCTGCCGTCTCGCGCGTGCCGCTGACTGTGTCGTTCACCGGTCGGAGGTGTGACGCTCCCTTTTAGCTCACGAAGTGTGGTTCTCGCAGGGCGTGAAGTCTCCGCTTCGTCTGCTCATCTCTCCGGATGGTTCGCGTGTCTGTTTTAAGGCGTTCGTCGACATGGTCCGGCGGGTGTGCTGTGTGAGTCAAGATGTTCAGGAGCGTGACCGCGAGCGGTTTCTCGCTCACACTGCGTGTGATGCGAGCGTTAACAAGCGAGAACGAAGCCACCGACCCCCGGAGTTGTGCATGACCGACGAGTTAGATGCCGAGACGCTGCTCGACGCGCTGATCGAACTCGCCGAGGAGCTGGGCGAGACGCCTACCCGCACGCAGATGAACGAGTTCGGGCGGTACTCACACGCGCCGTATTATCGTGTGTTCGGGAGCTGGAACGACGCCCTGCGGGCGGCGGGGTTGACGACGAACCACGAGAACGACGTGGCTCGGGAGGCGCTGGTTGCAGAGTTGCGGCGGCTGGACGACGAACTGGATCGACTTCCTCGGTTCGACGACATGGAGGAGTACGGCGAGTACTCGGGGTACACCTATCTTCGCCGGTTCGGGTCGTGGTCCGAGGCGAAGGAGGCCGCAGGGTTGGCTGGCGAGCGGCGGACCTCGCGGCGGATTACGGAGTCGGAACTGGTGGACGCACTTCTCGAACTGGCAGAGGTGCTGGGTCGTGCCCCGACGCAGGTCGAGATGAACGAACTGGGTGAGTTCTCCCAGCGGCCGTACTACCGGGTGTGGGGGTCGTGGGCAGATGCACTGGAAGCTGCCGGACTCGATGCGAACCACCGAAACGATATCTCGAACGCGAAACTTATCGCAGAGCTACGACGCCTCGACGACGAACTCGGCCACGCCCCTCGTGAAGAAGACATGCGTGAAGACGGTGTTTTCTCGGTTCAGCCGTACATCACAGCGTTCGGGTCGTGGACAGCAGCGTGGGATGCGGCAGGTCTCGAATATCGAACGCGCTATCCGGCCAGTGTGTCCCGCGAAGCACTGATAGACGCGATCCACTCACTCGCCGACGAACTGGGGTACGTTCCATCGCGTGAAGACATGATCAGAGATGGTGCGTATTCGCGGACGCCGTTCGAGTACGTATTTGGGTCGTGGAGTGCCGCGCTGGAAGCGGCCGGATTCCGACCGTACCGGATCACAGACACCGATTCGGAGTACGTCTACTACGGATCGGACTGGCCCGCACAGCGCGAGCGGGCACTCGACCGAGACGAGTGGCAGTGCCAGCGATGCGGGATGACGAACGCTGAACACCTGACCGAGTACGGATCGAGTCTTCACGTCCACCACATCCGCAAGTTAGTCACGTTCGAGGACAGCGAAGAGGCGAACCGGCTAGAGAACCTACAGACGGTCTGTCGGGACTGCCACGCGAAAGTCGAGCGACGCTCACACGAGTAAGTTCGAGCACACAGTAGAACACGAATCCCCCTCGATTCTAAACGCTCGAACTGTCGTACTGTTGCTCAGGATTCAAACGAAACGCCGGTCTTCGAGGGTTGAGACCGTGCTTAAACCGCTTTTCTGCATCGAGTCAGACAGATGAATATTCGCCGGCAAATCGCAGGACAACGCGGTGTTAGGGAGGCATTTAACGAGAGAGAAAATCGTAGAACCTTTTAAGTGCTAGTGGTCTGTAGCCGGAGGTAAGCACGCATCGAAGACTGGCCCAACTGGTAGGTACGGGGTACAAATCCCCGTTCGTCGTCGTATTACGGCGGTGCTACCGCCGGGCGATGCAGGACGGACCGGTCGTCGGTGTCCGTGCAAAGGAAACCAAACGAAACCATGAAACTTACAAGCGCACTCAAGGACTTCGTTTCAGGCGAAGATCGAGCTGTATCACCTGTAATTGGCGTGATCTTAATGGTGGCGATCACGGTAATTCTTGCCGCTGTGATAGGGACGTTCGTGCTGGGTCTCGGGGACAGCCTGCAAAATACGACACCGACCGCTAGTGTAAATTTCGCTGATTCGTCAGATACGTACGATGCCTCCGATAGTGACGCGATAGTCATCTCTCACAACTCTGGCGACGACTTGCCTTACGCTGACACCCAGATCGTCCTTCGAGACGCAGTTGACAACGAACAGTTGGCCGAGTTCGATCAAGGCTGGAGCGAAGGTGAACTGACTGCGAATCTCAATGCTAACGACTGGACCTCCAGTCAGAACGCATTCACCACTGGCGACTCAATCACGATCAATGACAACGACGGAACGGGCGGGAACGTTGATCTGACCGGTGACGTAACAGTTCAGGTCATTCACAAGCCCACCGGTAACACCGTATCGTCTGGTACGGTGACGGTCAGCTAAGCCGACCACCCCTCCTTCCATATTTTCACCGACAAGTAGCCACAGCCACCCCCAAACCGCCACCTTTTACCGCCGACCAGATATACGAGCGACATGGACCAGTTGCGGCAGTCCCTGTTAGACGCGCCGATCATCGAGAAGGGAGACTACGAGTACTTCGTCCACCCGATCAGCGACGGGGTGCCGATGCTGGAACCGGGCCTCCTGCGTGAGATCGTCATCCGGATCATCCGGAAGGCGAACATCGAGGACGTCGACAAGATCGTCACGCCGGCCGCGATGGGCATCCACATCTCCACGGCCGTCTCGCTGATGACCGACATCCCCCTCGTGGTCATCCGGAAGCGGGAGTACGGACTCGACGGCGAGGTGGCGCTGTCCCAGCAGACGGGCTATTCGGACAACGAGATGTACATCAACGACGTGACCGAGGGCGACCGCGTGCTGGTGCTGGACGACGTGCTCTCGACGGGTGGGACGATGAAGGCCGTCCTCGGTGCCCTAGACGGCATCGGCGCGGACGTGGCCGACGTGGTCGCGGTGATCAAGAAGGCCGGCCCGAACAAACTCGACGACAGCCCCTACGAGGTGAAGACGCTGATCAACGTCACCGTCGAGGACGGCGAAGTCGTCATCGTCGACGAACACGGCGACGGCTGAGTCGGCGAGTGCAGAACAGGTACGCGACGAACAGCACCTCGATCTGAGCGCGACGTTCTCGACTGTGCCGAGTAGGTAGGTGACGAGCAGGTACGCGACGAGTAGGTAGGTGACGAGCAGGTACCTCAGGAGCGTCCGATCCGAGCGGACAGGCGACGACTGACCACAGTGCGAGACGACACGAGACGACAGCGCCAGCCCTGCCTCCCGTTCGATTCGACAGCGCCGACCCTTGGCCGGACGACTCGACAAGCGGGTATCGACCGGAGCCGACTCACGGGTGCCAGCGTCTCTGACGGAAGATCGTGAGGGACCGTCGGAGATCGGGCCGTTTGCAGTCGGAGGTATTTTCCGAAACCGCATGACGCAACGGGACTTGATGACTGAAGTTTCCGCTTTCCTTATCGAAGCTTATTTGAATCGAACGGCATACTACGAGGTATGCCATCTGGCAACAAGCCAACTGACGAGGAGCCGACGAAGCTCCTCTTTCCGAAGCGACGCAGTTTCTTGAAGACGCTCGGCGTCGGCGGGGCCGCGGCCGGACTCGCCGGCTGTTCCGGGACGCAGAACCCCGGCGAGGAGACGACGACCGGCGGCGAGACGGAGACGGACAGCGGCATGACCGAGACCGACACCGGCGGAGAGCTCCCTTCGGGCTACGTGGCCGGTGCCGGCACCGACGCTCAGTCGCTGAACTTCCTGTCCATCGCCGACGTGCCGTCTGCGGACCGGGTCGGGTTGACACTCGACAGCGCCTACGCGATCACGACCGACAACGAGGTCTTCCCGCTGTGGGCGGACATCTCCTCGGACGACGGCCGCGTCTACACGGTCGAACTCCGCGACAACCTCCAGTGGGGCGCGGACTACGGCCAGATGACGAGCGAGGACTGGGTCTACATGATCAAGGAGGTCTTCCAGGCCGACGACAACTGGGCCGGCTTCCCGAACCAGAGCGACTGGCAGCGCGGCGGCGAGGCCATCCCGGTCGAGAAGACGGGCACCACCTCCTTCGAGATCCAACTCCCGGAGGTCGACCCGGCGTTCCCGCTCAAGCCGATCATGTGGGGTGCGTTCTGTATGCCGAAGGGCATCATCGAGAAGTACCGCCCGGACGGCGACCAGGAGGGCCTCGCACAGGACGAGGAGGTCCAGACGCTGGCGTACTCCGGCAACCTCGGGCCGTACAACTTCGAGACGTGGGACCGCGAGTCGGCGTTCGTCGCCACGCGCAACGAGGACTACTACATGCGCGAGGCCTCGGACGTGCCGGACGCCTGGACCGAGGCACCGTACTTCGACTCCTACACGTATCAGGTCATCCCGGAGGAGTCCACGCGACTGTCGGCGCTCCAGACCGGCGAGATCGACGCCTCCGGCATTCCGGAGACGAAGGTCAGCCAGTTCGAGGGGCTCGACAACGTCGACGTGAAGGTGATCCCGCAGGCGTTCATGAGTTCGCTCATCTACAACCAGCGGGCGAACGGCAACTTCTACGAGGCGCTCCGGCTGAAGGGCGTCCGGCAGGCACTCGCACACGCCGTCAACAAGCAGGCCATCGCGGACAACATCCTGCGTGGGTACGCGACGGTCGCACACACCTTCCAGCCGCAGTTCTCCGACTGGTACGTCGACGACCAGGTGACCGAGTACGGCGTCGGGGACACCTACGACCCCGAGACCGCCCGGAACATGCTGGAGAACAACCTCGACAGCACGCCGTACAGCTACGACGGCGACACCATCGTCGACGGCGACGGCGACCCGGTCACGCTGGAACTCGTCTTCGCACAGGGGACCGAGACGACCCAGACGACCGCCGAGTTCATCGCCCAGGAGTACGGCAACATCGGACTCGACGTGGAAGTGACGGGCGTCCAGTTCAACACGCTCCTGAACAAGTACGTCTCCAACAGCTACCAGGGAAGCGGCGAACCCGAGTTCAACGCCGGCCCGTACAACGGTGGCAACCGGGACAACTCCGTCAGCCCGGAGTCGTGGGACCTGATGACCGGCATCATCTTCAACACGTACCCACGGACGCCCTCGTCGACGCGTGACTTCACGATCAAGCAGGGCGGGATCAACTACTACGGCTACTACCCGGAGACGGACTTCAACGCGCTGTTCGACGAGGCGACGACGACCGTCGACGAGGACGCCCGCAGAGAGGTGTACTCCGACATCTTCGGTGCGCTCTCGGAGGAACAGCCGTTCAACTTCCTCAACATGGGCGTCGACATCATCGGCTACGACTCCCGCGTCGAGGGGCCGGTCGAGGAGTTCGGCAACGGGTGGGACAGCCAGATCTGGCAGTTCGCCCAGCAGTAATCGGCTCTCACACCGATTTCTATGAGATGGTACATCGCACGCAGAGTCGCGTGGGCGGGAGTCGTGGCGTTCGTGATCCTGACGATCACGTTCGTCCTGTTAGACCTCGCGCCCGACGCACAGCTCGCACAGGTACAGTTCCAGGCGGCCTCGGGCGGCGGGGACGCACAGTCGGCCGCAGAGGCCTACCGCGAGCGGCGCGGCCTCGACGGCCCGCTGTGGCAACGCTACGCCGACTACCTCACGAACCTGTTCACCGGCGACTGGGGCTGGTCGGACACGCGCTCACAGCCGGTCACGGAGGCCATCCTGACGGCTATCCCGTACTCGATGATGTACTCCATCCCGTCGATCATCCTCTCGACGGTCATCGGGATGGGCATCGGGCTCTACTCCGCGCTCAACCAGTACACGAAGACCGACTACGCCGCGACGTTCGTGGCCTTCTTCGGCATCTCGATCCCGAACTTCTGGTTCGGCATCGTCCTGTTGCTGGTGTTCGCGGTCGAACTCGATCTGGTGCCGGTGTTGTTCAACGCCGACACCGCGATCAACGACACGTTCTCGCTGGCGAACGCCAAGCAACTCGTCCTGCCCGTCTTCGTGCTGGCGACGGGCGCGATGGCGTCCAACATGCGGTACGCCCGCGCCGAGGCACTGGAGTACGTGCAGGCGGAGTTCGTGAAGACGGCCCGCGCGAAGGGGGCGACCGGCTGGCGGATGTTGACGCGACACATCCTCCGGCCGACGCTCGTGCCCCTCTCGACACTCCTCGTCGGGGACTTACTCGGCCTGATCCTCTCGGCGTCGTATCTCGTCGAGGTGGTCTTCGGCATCCCCGGTCTGGGTCGACTGAGTCTGGACGCGATCCGGAATCAGGACACCGCGCTCGTGCTGGGGACGACGCTGATCCCGGTGTTCATCGCCGTGATCGGCAACCTGCTGCAGGACATCGCCTACGTGATCTTGGACCCGCGAATCGACTACGGTGATCGCTGATGGCGGCAGATACCCCCTCCGACCGGTTCGAGGACGTCGACTGGGACGAGGTCGGCGGCCAGGTCGGCGTGCGGTCGCCGACCCAGTGGGCCGCACTCGTCGCCTTCGGCGCCGTGGCGCTCTCGCTCGTCTACGACGTGTTCTTCGCGGGCGGGGATCCGACCTTCGAGTTCACCGTCGCCGGCTTCGAGTACGTCTGGGACGTGACCTCGGTCGACTGGCTGTTCGTGACGACGCTGCTCGTGTTGTTCTTCTACGCGGTCGTCCCGCTGGCTCAGAACCCACGGATGACGGCGTACTACTGGATGGAGTTCAAGAAGAACAAGCCCGCCGTGGTGAGTCTCGGCTTCCTCCTGGTGATCTTCTTCGTCGGGACGGTCGGGACGGTCTTCATCCAGCCGCCGGAACTGAACGTGATCGCCTCCTACCAGCCCCCGGTGTTCGCGAGCGTCGACGCCTCCGTGCCGAGTAGCTGTGTCGGCGACGTGACGAACGGTCGCTGTCAGGGCACCTGGGAGTACCCGCTCGGGACGACCGGCGACGGGAAGGGCATCCTGAAGATGGTCATCTTCGGGATGCGGGTCAGTATGCAGGTCGGGCTGATCGCCATGCTGATCTCGATCTTCATCGCCACCCTGGTCGGGGCGACGGCGGCGTACGCCGGCGGCTGGGTCGACGAGGTGCTGATGCGCTACGTCGACATCCAGCTTACCTTCCCGACGTTCTTCCTGTTCCTCTTCTTGGCGTACCTCTACGGGGGGAGCCTGTTCATCCTGATCATGATCTTCGGGGTGACGGGCTGGGGCGGCATCGCCCGGATCATCCGGAGCGAGGCGCTCCAGCGCAACGAAGAGGAGTACATCAGAGCCGCACAGAGCGCGGGCGCCTCGGGGCTGTACGTCGTGCGCCGGCACATGGTGCCGAACGTGTCGAACTCGATCATCACGGCCGCGACGTTGAACATCCCGATCCTGATCCTCTCGGAGGCGGCGCTCTCGTTCATCGGTGTCGGCGACGTGACCGTCCCCTCGTGGGGACAGGTCATCGCGTCGGGGCGAGGGGACCTCTCGACGGCGTGGTGGATCTCGACGATCCCCGGGGTGTTCCTCTTCTTGACGATCCTCGCGTTCAACTTCCTCGGTGACGCACTGAGAGACGCACTCGACCCACGACAGGAGACGCAATGAGCCAGCCACTACTCGCCGTCGAGGGCCTCCGGACGCACTTCCACACCGACGAGGGAACGGTCCGGGCGGTCGACGGCATCGACTTCGAGGTGCATCGTGGGGAGACCGTCTGTATCGTCGGGGAGTCCGGCTCCGGGAAGACCGTCGCCTCGGAGACGATCACACAGCTCATCCCCTCGCCGCCCGGCGAGATCGCCGGCGGGACGATCACCTTCGACGGCGAGGACATCACGAACCTCTCGGAGAAGCGCCTGCGGACGATCCGCGGCGGGCGGATCGGCCACGTGTTCCAGAACCCGCAGGGGGCGCTGAACCCGGTCTACACCGTCGGCTGGCAGATCGTCGAGGCGGTCCAACTCCACAGCGACCTCTCGAGAGACGATGCGCGTCGGAAGGCGATCGACCTGCTGGACCGGGTAGGCATCCCGGAAGCCAGTGCGCGCTTCGACGACTACCCACACGAGTTCTCCGGCGGGATGAAACAGCGCATCGTCATCGCGATGGCGCTGGCCTCCGAACCGGACCTGCTGATCGCCGACGAACCCACCACGGCACTCGACGTGACGATCCAGGCGCAGATTCTCCGCCTCCTGCAGGACCTACAGGAGGAGTTCGACATGGCGATCCTGCTCATCACCCACGACCTCGGCGTCGTCGCCGAGATCGCCGACCGCGTCGTCGTGATGTACGCGGGGAAGGTGATGGAGGCCGGCGACGTCTACCGCATCTTCGAGGATCCGGCCCACCCCTACACGCGGGCACTGCTCGACTGTCTGCCCGGCAGGGGCGGCGACACGCGCTCTATCGGCGGGTCGCTCCCCGACCCGACCGACCCGCCGGACGGCTGTCGGTTCGCGGCCCGCTGTCCGCACGCGGTCGAGGACTGTCACGTCGGCGACCAGCCACCGATGTACGACGTCGGGCCGGGCGACCACGAGGTCTCGTGTGTCCACTTCGCGCCCGGCGGCGATCCGAGCGTCGTCCTCGGGAGCGACCAGTCGGTCGAGACGAGCGCGGGTCGCGCAGACGGCGGGCGACCGGAGTCCGGGCCGAGCGAAGGAGGTGAGAGCCGATGAGCACAGACGACAGTCCGGTGCTCGAAGTCCGGAACCTGGAGAAACACTACCCCGTCACGGAGGGCGTGTTGAAGCGTGAGGTCGGCCGCGTCCGTGCAGTGGACGGCATCAGCTTCGACGTCCACCGAGGCGAGACGGTCGGTATCGTCGGCGAGTCGGGCTGTGGGAAGTCCACGGCTGCGACCTCGCTGCTCCGACTGGAAGACCCGACCGGCGGGCAGGTGCTGTTCGAGGGCGAGGACATCACCGAGTACAGCAAGGCCGAGTTGAAGCAGTTCCGCCGGGACGCCCAGATGATGTTCCAGGACCCCTCGGCGAGCTTCGACCCCCGGATGTCGGTCGGCGAGTCGGTCGCCGAACCGCTCGTCATCCACGGGTTGAACGACCGGGGGCGGCGACGTCGGATCGTCCAGGACCTCTTCGAGCGTGTCGGCCTGTCGGCCGACGACGTGGACCGGTATCCACACGAGTTCTCCGGCGGGCAGAAACAGCGCATCGCGCTGGCCCGCGCGCTCGTGTTGAACCCGAAGCTGATCGTCGCCGACGAACCGACGAGCGCGCTCGACGTCTCGATCCAGTCGGAGATCCTCGGCTTGATGTCGGACGTCCAGGAGGATTTCGACCTCTCGATCGTCTTCATCAGCCACGACATGGGCGTCATCCGCGAGGTGTGCGACCGCGTCGCGGTGATGTACCTCGGCGAGATCGTCGAACTCGCGCCGACCGAGGAGCTGTTCGGCAATCCACAGCACCCCTACACGCGGGCACTGCTGGGGTCGATCCCACAGCCAGACCCGCGCCAACGCGGCCAGGGCGTCAGGCTCACCGGCGACGTGCCGTCGCCGAGCAACCCGCCCGCAGGCTGTCGGTTCCACACGCGCTGTCCGGAGATCATCCAGCCCGAGGGCTACGACTTCGACCAGCCGGTGTGGCGCTCGGTGATGGACTTCCGGGTCCGCCTCCGACAGGGGGAGATCGATCTCGACGCGGTTCGCCGGTTCCTCGGCGACGAGGAGGCGGTCGAGAACCCCGACCTCGTCGACGACAGCGAGGTCGAGGCGGCCATCCGCGAGGAGTTCGACATCCCCGAGCGACTCTCGGATTCGGACGCCGAGGCGGTGCTGTCGGAGGCGTTCGAGTGGGTCGTGGACGGCGACTTCGAGGCGGCGAACGACCTGCTGGCCGACGAGTTCGAGACGGTCTGTGAGCGCGAGCCACCCGAACTGGCAGAGACCGACGCGGGCCACCCGGCCTCGTGTCACCTGCACAGCCCGGCCGACCCGGTCGAACCGACTGCGTCGGCGGACGACTGACGGCCGACGCACCCGACCTGACTGCGTCGGCGGACGACTGACGGCCGACGCACCCGACCTGACTGCGTCGGCGGACGACTGACGGCCGACGCAGGCGAACTGCCTGCCTCCGCAGATCGACGCGGCCACAGTTCCCACGTCGACAGCCGACCGACGGCCGATAGGCTTTTGCTCCTCGGACCGACGACTCGTCGTCTCCCGGCCGACTAAATACTACGAGCGTCGAAACCGCAAGCAAGCGACGTGTTCGGTGTCACTCCCCCGGGTTCTAATCGCCCGACAACGCCGGGGTGCATCGCTTGCCGCTATCCAGACGGTCATCAACGATCTGTTACAAAGGTTTAAACTTGCGCTTGCCTTTCGTCACAGTAATGGAGCGTCCTACCCGACAGCGCGCGCGTCAGCAGGAATCGGAGCAGGAGGCGGACGAAGGGGTACAGTGCCCCGAATGCGGTTCTGACGAGATCATCACGGACGCAGACCAGGGGGAACTCGTCTGTGACGACTGCGGGCTGGTGTTGGACGAACGCTCGATCGACCGGGGGCCGGAGTGGCGGGCGTTCAACCACTCGGAGCGACAGAGCAAGTCCCGCGTCGGCGCGCCGATCACCGAGACGATGCACGACCGGGGGCTGACGACGACGATCGACTGGAAGGACAAGGACGCCTACGGACGCTCGCTCTCCTCGGAGAAGCGATCTCAGATGCACCGCCTGCGCAAGTGGCAGGAGCGCATCCGGACGAAGGACGCCGGCGAGCGCAACCTGCAGTTCGCACTCAGCGAGATCGACCGCATGGCGAGTGCGCTCGGCGTCCCGCGTTCGGTCCGCGAGGTCGCCTCCGTCATCTACCGGCGCGCACTGAACGAGGACCTCATCCGGGGGCGCTCTATCGAAGGCGTCGCCACGAGCGCGCTGTACGCCGCCTGTCGACAGGAGGGCATCCCGCGCTCGCTCGACGAGGTGGCCGAAGTGTCCCGCGTCCCACAGAAGGAGATCGGCCGTACCTATCGCTACATCTCACAGGAACTCGGCCTCGAACTCCAGCCGGTCGACCCGAAACAGTTCGTCCCCCGCTTCGCCTCCTCGCTCGGCCTGAGCGAGGAAGTCCAGGCGAAGGCGACCGAGATCATCGACGTGTCCGCAGAGCAGGGCCTGCTCTCGGGCAAGTCGCCGACCGGCTTCGCCGCCGCCGCCATCTACGCCGCCTCCCTGCTGTGCAACGAGAAGAAGACACAGCGCGAGGTCGCCGACGTGGCGCAGGTGACCGAAGTCACCATCCGCAATCGCTATCAAGAGCAGATCGAAGCGATGGGCTTCCGGTAGGACACAGCCGCCGTTTCTCTCGTCGTTCGTCCTCCCGAGTAGTCACGACGCTCGGGAGCCGTGAGAGAGACGCAACCGCCGGTCAGTCCGCGACGAAGACGACCACGCGCTCGTTCCACAGCCGATACCGGTACTCGGTCGCGGTGTAGCCGTCACCGAGTGTCCGCGAGAGTGCCCCACGCTGGCCGGCCAGGGCGATCACGACCGCCGGCGGGTCGTCCACCGTGTCGAGTTCCTCGACGGTCCGGACGCTGTCGGTCGTCGCGCCGGTTCGCTCGACGTACCACGCGAGAGGGAGGCGGTTCCCCCAGCGGTCGCTGACGGGCGGGAACTCGTTCTGTGAGGCCGAGGGCGTGTAGAACTGGTCGCCGACGTACACCACGTCGGTTCCCTCGTGGCCCGCGACCGCAGCCGAGACGTTCGCGTGGAACCCGTCGAGGTCGTCGGCCGGTTGGGCGTAGTCGGCGAGCCGATCCGCGCGGTCCGGCTGGCCGACCGCGTTCTCGGTGGCCGGGACCGCCACCCCACCGGCGAACGCGACGAGTAGCAGGGTGACGGCCGCGACGTTGCCGGCCTCGCTCCGCCCCGCGCTCTCTCGGCCCCACCGGACCAGTCCGGCGAGACCGACGGCGGCCGGAAACGCCAGCGGCGCGGTGACGTAGACGAGGAGCCACGGCCCGAGCGTCTCGCTCGCGATGGGGAACAGCAGGAGCGCGGTCCCGCCCCACAGCGAGCCGAAGGTGACGAGGCCGCGCGGTCGCCCCTCGCGGTAACGGTCCCAGAGGAAAGCGGCGACCGCGAGCAGGAGAACCGGGAGCGCGACCGCCGCGACGAGTCCGGCGAAGTCGGCGAGGTACGGCAGGACGGCGTGGCCCTCGCGGTTCACGATCCAGACGCCCCAGACCGCCGAGGCGGGCCGGACCAGCGACTCGACGAGCACCGTCGGAAACGTCGCGGGTCGCCAGAGACTCGCGCCGCCGAAGGGGCCGGCCCGCGGCGCGAAGAACGTGACGAGGACGACGACCGCCAGCAGGGCACCGCGAGCGACCGGCGTCACCGCCTCGCGGGCCGAGGGCAGACGCTCTGCGAGTTCGGTGAGACCGGCCGCAGGGCCGTCGCCACGCCGGAGGAGTCGCTGGTCGGCGACGACGTAGCCCGCGAACAGCACGCAGGCGAGCGTCGGGAGGACGAACGCGGAGGTCGTCAGGGCCAGCGTCCCACAGAGGAGGCCGGCGTAGACCCACCGACGCGGCGTCGCGCCGGTCGGAGCCTCGGTCGCGCCGGGGCGCTGGCTGGCGACGTAGCCGTCGTAGGCTCGGAGCAGACAGCCGACCGCGAGGACCGTGAAGACGACGAGCGGTACGTCGCCCCGCGAGAACCGCGAGAAGTACAGCAGCGCGGGTTCGACCGCGAACAGCGCCGCGAGTGCGAGCGTCTCGTCGTCCCGGAGCCGTCCCCGAAAGAGGAGTGCGGTCGCCGGGAGTAGGCCGCCGAGGAGTGCGGGAACGAGTCGGGCGGTCGTGTCCGAGGGTCCGAACAGGGCGAAGACGTGGCGGTTGACGATCTGGAGGAAGGGACCGCCGGCGACCGGGCGGTACTGGAAGAAGCCGGTCTCGAGGTAGCGCAGGGTCCAGTAGCCGACGCGGGCCTCGTCCCAGTGGAAGCTCCGGGTGCCGAGCCCCGCGAGTCGCACGACGAGTGCCACGAGGACGATGCCGGCGACCGCGAGGGTGGTCCGGTCGCGGGACAGGAGGGGTGTCGTCGCGGTGCGGGCGTCGGTCCTTGTCACGGTTCTGGCGTCGGCCGTCTGCTCGGCGTGTTGTGTCGGTTCGGAGTCCTCTGCCGGCGTGCTGTCCGGGGGAGAAGGGGAGGGCGGGGTGTCCGACTCGGGGTCGTCGTCGGGCATCGTCCTGCTCTGCAGGCGCACGGGATAGAAGCGTTTCGTCTCCGGTTCGCAAGCGTGAAGCCTGCCGGGGGTCGTGGTCCGACCATGAGCGTGCTGGAGTCGTTGCCGCCACGACCACTGCCCGAGAGCGCGGTCGCGGCACTGAACCGGAGCGAGTCGGTCGACCTCGTGGTCTCGGTCGGCGTGACGACCGGCCCGGCGGGAGACGCGGAGTCGGACGACGAGAGACGGGAGGACCCGGGCGGTCCCGCGACCGGACTGCTGGTCGTCACCGACTCGTGGGCGAAGGGCCTCGCGCTGTCACCGGAGGACGGCTGGCAGGTCGTCGAGACGGTGTCGCTGGCGGAGGCCGAGCGGTTCGAGGCGTTACAACGGGCCGAAGACGCCGTGTTGGCGTTTCAGGCCGACGAGTCAGAGCGGTCGGACTGAGTCGGGGCGAGTCTGATCGAGTCGGACCGAAGCCGACCGAGCCACCCTGTACGGGACGGAAGCCCTTACTTGCCTGCCGCCACTTCGACGGGTATGAGCAATCGCGTCGTGCAGGGACGGATGGTGACTTCGGAGACACTCGCGGAACTGATCGAGGGTGAGCGCCCGATGGAGGCGGAACCCATCGAGGACGCCGACCGCGACTGTCCGGAGTGCGGGGGCAACGTCCTCTCGGTGGGGTACATGCCGAGTGTCACCGAGTTCGTGACGGCCTACAAGTGTCAGGACTGCGACTGGGGCGAGTCGGATAGAGACTGACGCGGGCCGTCTCTGTCGACCGACCGTCGCCTGACGGAGGCTATCCACGACACCACGGCCACCGAGCGCTCGGCCGACGACCTTTTGCGCGCCCCACGCACACCGACAGTCGTGCGACGAGTCGTGCGGTTTGCCGTCGGTGCGACGCTGGGTGTCGGAGCGCTGGTCGCGTATCTCTGGGTCGTCGGCGTCGACACCGTCCTCGCCAGAGCCGCGCAGATCGCGCCGTGGGCGTTCGGCCTCGTCGTCCTGCTCGTGGTCCTCGAAGGGATCGCAGACGGCATCGGCGTCTGGGCGTCGATCCGCCCGCTGGGTGACGGGCTCTCGGCTCCGCAGGCGGTGCAGTTCGCGCTGGCGGGCGACTTCTTCGACACGCTCAGTCCGGCCGGCCCGGTGAGTTCCGAACCGATCATGGCCCGGTTCATCGGCGTCACGACCGCGACGACCTACAGCGACGCGCTCGGCGTCCGGTCGGTGGCGAAGTACGTCAAGTCCGGCGCACAGATCCTCGTCTCGACGCTGGTCGCCGGGGTCGTCCTCCTCGGCGGCGACCTGCCGCAGTATCTCGTCGCGACGATGGGCGGGACCGTCCTCGGCCTGGTGGTCGCGGGCGCGGTGCTCGTCCGGTTCCGCGCCGGCCTGTCGAAACCGCTGGTCGTCGGCCTGACGCCGGTCGTCTCGCTCGTCTCCGGACTCTACCGCGAGGAGCCACACGACCGGTCGGTCGTCGAGGCGGCGGTCGAGCGGTTCTGGACGCGGATCGTCCGGTTCCGCGAGTCGCCCGAACTGCTCCTGTTGATCGCGGTCGGCGGGGTCACGGAGCAGCTTCTCACCGCCGCCGCGCTGTGGGTCGCGCTGGCCGGCACCGGGACGACCGTTCCCTTCCTGCCGATTCTCGCGGTCGTGCCCCTGCCGCAGATCGCCAGCGTGGTGCCGATTCCGGGGAGCCTCGGCGCGAAGGACGTGTTGCTGAGTGGCGCGCTGACGCTGACGACCGGCGCGGCTTCGGCGGCGACGCTGGCGGCCGTGTTGGTCGTCAGGACCGTCTCGATTCCGTTCGGTGTGTCTGCCGGCGGGCTGTGTGTGGCGTTTCTGCGTGGCTGGCGGCCGGGTGTGTGAACCTCTTCGATGCCGAGACAGACTCCCGAGTCACGGAATCTCTTCGACAACGACCGGAAGATCGGCGGCCGTCTCCCACTCTACACACCTGTCTCCCGTCAACAGCGCCGCGACGTGTGATGCGGCCATACCGTTGTCGTACCGGTCACGCTCGGTGTCATCGTCCCGATACCGGCGCTTCAGGACCCACGTCTTCGGTCGGTACTCCGGTGCGAACAGCAGCCCGAGTTCCCAGACGTACCCGCCGTCGAAATCCTCGACGACTGCGACCACATGTGAGGCTCGACCGCAGAGGATGTCGAACACCCGAACCCACAGTTCGATTTCCTCTGGTGTGAGTCCGTAGTCTTCGAGTCTCGTCGCCATCGCCGGCGGATCGGTCCGGTCGTCGAGCAGATCGTAGACCGTCTTCCGTCGGGTCGCCGCCCCAGTCTCACCGCCCGCACCCGCGACGAGATACCTACGTTCGTGGTTCCGGAACCGACTCATTTGTTCGCCGTTGACGAGGTCTTTGACGCGCTGGTGTTCAGTCGGTGTAAGCGATACTGACTCGACTTCGGTCAGTATCTCGTCCGCGTTCGGAACTGTCTCGTCGGTCTCCCGGTCGCCTGGGTCACCCATCGCTCCAATGATCTCACTGAATCTTTTTCAATTGTGCGCTCACTGGCTACTCACTGTTGATTTGAATCGACAACAGTTGCGCTAGCACTTGCGGTAGCATCCTCATTTGAGCACAAGTGCTTATGATGCTGGCCAACAGAGTGAGACGTATGCAACCGACGACTACGCAACGTCGGCAGTCCGATGGTCCGGACGACTTCGACACGTGGCGTGCGCTCCAGAAGTCGACCGACAAGAAACGGGCAGACATCATCGCCGACCTCGTCGGCCACCCGAGCGGACTGGCGAGCGTCGAAGAACTCGACTACATGAACCCTCCGCTGAGTGAAGACGCCATCCGTCGACACCTGAACACGCTCCGTGAGGTGGGCGTCGTCAGACGCCGAGAGTTCGAGACTGGGAATCGCGTCCAGGGGTATCCGTACCAGTTCTACGAGATCACCGAGGAGGCACGCGCGCTGTTCGACCGGAACGGACTGTTTCCGGAGTCGGCGTGGCAACGGCAGTACGCGAGCGTCGAAAAGACGTCCAGAATCCGTGAGATCGAATCGATGCCGCGTCCAGAGGTGTAGCTCGGTTCGGGGATCGGAGTCCCGACTCCGAGTCGAACGCATGTCTGTGGGACACGTTCAAACACACAGTCAAGTGTCGCGCATGGGGCCTGCATCTGGAGAGATCGGGCTTGAAGAAACCGCACTCCGACTGAGAACGAGATAGTCGTCAGTCGCCGCCGCCGCCGAACATGTTCCGCATCATCGGGTGCATCTCCATCAACTGCTCTTCGGCGATCTCCTCGTAGAGTTTGTAGGTGATGGAGACCGTCAGCAGGAGGCCGGTCCCGGAGACCTGCCCGATGGTGCCGAGCATGTTCGCCATCACGGCGAGCAGGCCGACCAGCGCGCCGCCGATGACGGTCACCTGCGGGATGTACCGCTCCATGACCTTCTCGATCACCTGCGGGTTCCGCCGGAAGCCGGGGATCTGCATCCCGGAGTTCTGGATCTGCTTGGCGGTCGCCTCCGGCCCCATGCCGGTGGTCTCCACCCAGAAGATGGCGAAGATGGCCCCGCCGATCAGCATGAACGTCAGGTCCACCAAGACGCGGATGATGATCTGCCACGGCTCGACTGCCGTGGGCGTCAGCCCGATGAACCACATCCAGTCGGAGCGTGCCTGGATCGGGGCGAGGTAGTAGAACACCCCGCCGACGACCTGTCCCTGCTGGGTGTAGTCACCGAGCCAGACGGGCATCGTCGCGCCGAGTTGGCTGTTGAGGATGCGGCCGAGGAACTGGATGTTCGCCTGCAGTGCGCGGACGAGGATCATCGGCAGGACGCTGGCGTAGATGAGCTTCACCGGGAAGCGACCGCGCGCGCCCTTCACCCGGGCGTGCGAGAGGGGAATCTCGACGCGGACGGACTCGGCGTAGACGACGATACCGAAGATGAGCACCGTCGTCACCAGCGCGAGGATGTCGCCGGTCCCGAGCAGCAGGTCCTGGATCCCGGTCGGCGTCAGCACCGAGCCGGAGCCGAGCTGGATCTCACCGGTGATGATGGCGATCCAGGTGGCGATGAAGCCGTCCTGACTCGCTTGGGAGAGCCCCTGCCACGCGAACAGGCCGCCGACGAGCTGCTGGCTCACGCCCGCGATGATGAACAGCCCGACCCCGCTGCCGACGCCCCACTTGGAGACGATCTCGTCCATGAACAGGATCAGGATACCGCCGACCGCGATCTGCGCGAAGATCAGCGTCTTCACGCCGTTCGTCGCGGTGCCGCCGGTACTGCCGAACAGCGACTGTGCGACCGCGTCGCTGGCGGGCAGGAAGTTCCCGGCGAACACCATCGGCAGGCCCGTCAGGAAGATCATCACGACGACCAGGAGCTTCTGGAGCCCCTGGTAGAGGATCTGATCACGCGGGTCGTCGGTGTCCAGGCCGAGCAGGTCGGCCCCGCCGAGCAGTTGCAGGACGATGCTCGCGGTGACGATGGGACCGATCCCCAGTTGGAGGACCGACCCCTGCTGTCCCGCGAGGATGCTCCGGAACTGGCCGTAGAAGTCGCCCTCGACGGTGCCGAGGCCGAACAACGTGACGTTCGTCAGGAAGAAGTACAACACGAGGATCCCGGCGGTCCAGCCGAGCTTCCGCCTGAAGGGGACGTGCCCCTCTGGCCGGGCCACGGAGGGCATCCGCGTGAGTACCGGTTCGGCGGCTTCTTTCCATCCCATATACCGGCACACACCGGTCCCGTCTTTGTAGGTGCTTCGCTTTCGCCCCCGACCCGGATCGCTCCCGTCACCCGTCAGCCCGGCCGCGAACCGACGATTCGAGGTCTCGACCCCTGCTCGGCTCGCTGCTCACTCGTGGTAGGTCGGACTGGCGAACTCGACGGTCTCACACGCCAGCGTCTCGAAGTCGGCCCTCGCGGGGACCACGTCGACCGGGATGCCGACACCGCGCGCGGTCTCGGCGGTCGGGTCGCCGATGACGCCGACGACCGCCTCGCCCAGCCCCGCGACTGCGTCGGCCCGCACACCCCGCGCCGCCGCCGCGTCGAGGAAGTTCTCGACCGTCAGCGACGAGGTGAACAGCGCGACGTCGAGGTCGCCTGCCGCCGCGCGCTCGGCCGACTCGCCCGCGCTCTCGGGCCGGACGAGTCGATAGAGGACGGTCTCGTGGACGTCCGCGCCGGCCTCGCGCAGGCCGTCGAGCAGGACCGCGCTCCCGTGGTCGCTCCGGGCGACCTCGACGCGCGCGCCGCTCACTTCGTCTGCGAGTCGCTCGACGAGACCGGCCGAGGAGAACGTCTCCGGCACGACGTCGACCGGGTAGCCGGCCCGCCGGAGCGCGTCGGCGGTGCTGTCGCCGATGGCACAGACCGTGGTGTCCTCGGCCGGGTTCCAGCCCGCGTCGGCGACGAGTTCGACGCCGGTCTTGCTCGTGAAGATCACGTAGTCGCCCGCCTCCGGCGTCGCGCCGGTCGGGTCCACCGCGAGCATCGGATCGGCGACCGCCTCGCAGCCGAGCGATTCGAGCAGTTCGACCGCGTCTGCGAGACGCTCGTCGTCCGGGCGGAAGACGGCGACCGTGAGTCGCTTGTCCGCGTTTCCGGCAGGAGTCGTCTCGGTGTCCTCGTCACTCGGCATCGTCGGCTCCCTCCCTGCGGTCGGTCGCCGACTGGGTTTCGAGGAACTGCCGCACCCGGTCGCGGGTCCCGGCCACCTCGCCGATCACGGTGATCGCGGGCGGTTCGATCCCCGCCTCGTCCCGCACGTCGACGATGGTGTCGAGGGTCCCACACGCCACGCGCATGTCGGGCCACGTCGCGCGCTCCACGAGTGCGACAGGCGTGTCGGGGTCCATCCCGGCGTCGCGCAGTTCGGCGGTGTACTGTGGCAGTTTACCGACGCCCATCAGCACGACGATGGTCCCGCCGGTCGCCGCGAGGGCGTGCCAGTTCACCGCCGACTCGTCTTTCGTCGGATCCTCGTGACCGGTGACGAACGAGACCGACGAGGCGTGATCGCGGTGCGTGACGGGGATGTCGGCAACCGCCGGTCCGGCGATGGCGGAGGTGATCCCCGGCACGACCTCGGCGGGGATACCGGCTTCCGCGAGGTGTTCGAGTTCCTCGCCGCCGCGCCCGAAGACGAAGGGGTCGCCGCCCTTCAGTCGGACCACGGTCTTGCCCTCGCGGGCCAGTTCGACGAGGCGGCGGTTGGTGTACTCCTGTGGCGTCCACTCGCCGCCAGCGCGCTTGCCCACGTCCTCGCGTTTCTCCTCGGGGATCTGTCCGAGAATCTCCGGACCGGGGAGTTTGTCGTGGAGGACCACGTCCGCCTCCTCCAGCAGGCGGGCCGCCTTCAGGGTCATGAGGTCGGGGTCGCCGGGACCACTGCCGACGAGGTAGACCCGCCCGACCGTCTCCGACTGCTCGCTCATCTCACGCTCCCTCCTCCTCGGTGTCGTCGTCGGGGTCGTCGGTCGTCTCGGTGGTTTCGTCGGCCGTGTCGTCGCGGTCGGAGTCGTCTGTCGTGTCAGCCGTCCCGATGTCCTCGCGTTTCGCGGCCTCGATCAACTCGTCTGCGCCGTCGTCGATCATCTCGCGGGCCAACTCGCGGGCGTCGCGTGCGTGGCGTTCCACGTCGATGTCCCGCGACCGCTCCACCACCTCCTCGCCGTCCCGCGAGAGCACGACCGCCTCGGTGTGGACGTAGCCGCCCTGCAGGACCGCGTGGACACCGACCGGGGCGACACAGCCCCCGCCGAGGGTGTTGAGGACGGTGCGCTCGACCGTCGTCTCGACGCGACTCCGGGGGAAGTCCAGCGCGGACTGGATCGTCTCGACCACCTCGGGGTCGCTGGCGGTGATCGCCAGCGCGCCCTGTCCCGGCGCGGGGACGAACTCCCACGTCCCGAGGCGCTCGTACTCGACGTGGTGCAGGAGACCCGCCCGCTCCAGTCCGGCCTCGGCCATGACGAGGGCGTCGTACTGCACGTCGACGTCCTGTTCGAGCGCGCGCCGCTCCAGTTCGGAGAGCGAGTCGAACCAGTCGTCGATGTCCCGTTCGAACTCGGGGTCGTACGCCTCCTCGCCGGTGTGGCCCTTCGCCTCGCGGTCGTCCTCGACGCGGGCCTCGTGTTCGGCCTGCAGGTCGCCGGCCAGCAGTTTGGCGATGCGGGTGTCGACGTTCCCCCGGATCGGTTCGACCGTCAGGTCCGGGCGCTCACGCAGAATCTGCGCGCCGCGCCGGAGCGATCCGGTGCCGACGACCGCGTCCGGCGGGAGATCACGGAGTTTCGTCCCGTCGGTCGTGACGAGCAGGTCGTTGGGGCTGGCGCGTTCGGGGACGGCGGCGATCACGAGGTCGTCGGGCGAGTCGGTCGGCACGTCCTTCAGGGAGTGGACCGCCGCGTCCACCTCGCCCGAGAGGACCTTCTCGTCGAGACTCCGGACGAACGCGCCGGTCTTGCCGAGTCGGTGGATCAGTTCGTCGGGCAGTTCGTCGCCGGTCGTGGAGACCTCGACGAGGTCCACGTCACGACGGGTCGTGGCGAGTGCCTCCTGTACCGTGGCGGCCTGCCGGAGGGCGAGGTCCGACCCTCTGGTGGCGAGACGAAGTGTGTCGCTCATACCCGACCGTGTGCGACCGGGACGGAAAAGTGAATCAGTTCGACGCGACTCGCGTCGCTCGCCGTCTGCTCCGTCTCACTCCGCCCCGTTCTCGGTCGTCGCCGCCGCCCGACGCACCGCGTTCTGTGCAAACGTCTCGATAGTCGCGCTGTCGAGGGCCGTCTGCGGGGTGGTGCCGGTGCAAAAGAAACTGCTTAACAGGTTCGGGCGAAAACCCCACCACATGCTCAACCCAGGGACACCTGTTCCGCCGAGGAAACTCGCCGAGAGGTGTCTTTCGTGACTGGCGCTCGACTCCTCGTCCCCGTCACGGACACGGGGACGCTCCGCAGTACGGTCGAGTACGCCGTTCGCCAGGCGACCGAACACGCCGCCGAGACCGGTGAGTCGGCGACGGTCCACTTCGTCTATCCCGTCTCCGAACGACTGACCTTCGAGACGGAGACCGACGAGACGCGGCGCGCACAGACACTCCTCGACCAGGTGAGCGTCTGGGCGGACGAGGACCGTGGCGACGACGAGACGGCGGTGACGTTCGAGACGGCGCTGATCGGCACGCGCGAGTTCCTGTTCAGCCCCAGCGACTACGCGGACATCTTCGTCGAGTACGCCCGCGAGCACGACCTCGACCTCGTCGTGTTCGACCCCGGATTCAGTCCCCTCGGCACGACGCCGCTCCTGCCCCCGATCGAGAACGGGGTCCGCCGGGCCGGCATCGAGGTTCAGGACGCGCCGGTCCAGCGAGAACGCCGGGGGTCGCGGCTCGTCCGACGCGGGACGATCGTGCAGTACTTCGCACTGTTCGCCGCGTCGTTCGGCTTCTATCTGCTCCTGGCTGGCTCTCTCGCGCCCTTCGAACTCGCGACGGGCGTGATCAGCGCGGGCGTCGTGGCGACGGCACTCTGGGGCATCTCGCTCACGCGGCCCGTCGATCCGATCCGGGGCGGCAAGCAACTCGCCCGGTTCGCCCTGTACGTGCCGTATCTGCTGTTCGAGATCGCGAAGGCCAACTTCGAGGTCGCCTACGTCGTCCTCCACCCCGACCTGCCGATCGACCCGGAGATGGTGGAGTTCGACGCGGCGGTGTGGTCGACGCTCCCGGTCACGACGCTCGCCAACAGCATCACCCTCACGCCGGGCACGCTGACCGTCGACGTCTCGAAGCGCCACTTCACCGTCCACACGCTCACGGGCGACTCGCGCGAGGAACTGTTCTCCGGTTCGCTCGAACGAGCAGTGCGGTTCCTGTTCTACGGCCGGGCGGCAGCACGCATCCCGAGTCCGCTGGAACGCCGCCAGACCGAGGAGGAAGCGGAGTGATGGCGCTCGTCAACGACATCCTGCTGGGCGCAACTGCGGCGTTCATCCTCGCCTCGCTCGTCGGGGTCTTCCGGATCGTTCGCGGCCCGACGATGCCCGACCGCGTCATCGCGGTCAACATCATCGGCTCGAACGTCGTCATCGTCATCGCGCTCCTGGCCGCCGCCATCGGCGAACCGGGGGCGCTCGACATCGCGCTCGTGTACGCACTGTTGAACTTCCTGTTGAGCATCGCCATCTCGAAGTTCACCGTCGAACGCGGGGGGGTGCTCTGATGACGCCGCGCGAGATCGCCGTGCTGGTGCTCGCCATCGGCGGCGTCTTCTTCGCTGTCGTCGCCGTCGTCGGCCTCGTCCGACTCCCCGACCTCTACACGCGGGCACACAGTACCTCGAAGAGCGAGACGCTGGGGGCCGTCCTGATGCTCGCGGCGGTCGCCATCGCGTTCGAGGGCAACCTGTCGACGGTGAAGACGATCCTGCTCCTGGTGTTCATGTTCCTCACGAACCCGACTGCCGCACACGCCATCGTCCGCGCGGCGGCAGACCAGGGGATCGAACCCTGGACCACCGACACGGAGGGGGACGACTCGTGACCGGAGTCGTCGAGGTCGTCATGCTCGTGTTCGTGGCGAGCTGTGCGTTCGCCACGGCGATGCTCCGGGACGTGCTCGGGTCCATCATCGCGTTCGGCGCGTACAGCCTCGGCATCTCGATCATCTGGGTGTTCCTGCGGGCGCCCGACGTCGGACTCACGGAGGCCGCGGTCGGGGCGGGCGTCATGACCATCCTGTTCCTGGCGACCATCGCGAACACGACGCGTCCGGCCGACGACCGGACCTTCGAACGCGTCGACCCCCGTGCCGCAGTCGTCGCGCTCGCCCTCGTCGCGGTGCTGTCCACGACGCTCGTCGCTCTGCCCCCGGTGGGGGCCGCAGACTCGGCGGTGGTGACCGACGACGTGACGAGATACTACCTGGACAACGCCTACGACGAGACCGGGGTGGAGAACGCCGTGACGGCCGTGCTCGCGGCCTACCGTGGCTTCGACACGCTCGGGGAGGCCACGGTCGTCTACGCGGCCGGCGTCGGTCTCCTGATCGTCCTCAAGAAGGAGGTGTTCAGATGAGTACGAACCCACCCGACGACGAGTCCCGCTCGGCGTACGTCGAGAGTCCGATCATCATGACGACGGTCCGTATCATCACGCCGTTCGTCTTCACCTTCGGCCTGTTCGTCATGTTCCACGGCGCGGGCTCCTCTGGCGGCGGCTTCCAGGGCGGCGTCATCGTCGGGACCGTCGTGTTCATGCTCGCCGTCGCGTTCGGCACCGAGTCGACTCGCGTCTGGGCCGGCCCGAAACTCCTCATCGCGCTGATCAGCCTCGGCGTCTTCGCGTTCCTGCTCATCGGTCTCGGCTCGGTGGTGCTCGGCGGTGGCTTCCTGGAGTACGACGTGTACGGCATCAAGGACGCCTCGAAGTACGGCATCGAGGCCGTCGAACTGGCCATCGGCCTCGTCGTCTCGGGGACCGTAACCGGGCTCTTTTTCGTCATCGTCTCTGGCATACAGGACAACGTGAGTGATACACAGTGATCGAGTTCTTCGCCGCGCGGGTCTACTATCTCGTGTCGTTCCTGCTTTTGGGGGTCGGCACGTACATGATGATCGGGAGTCCGAACCTCGTGAAGAAGGTCATCGGGATGAACGTCTTCCAGACGGGGATCTTCCTGTTCTTCATCGTCATCGCGTTCGTCGAGGGCGCGAGCCCGCCGCTGCTCACGGCACCAGCGCCCTACGTGAGTCCGCTCCCGCACGTGTTGATCCTCACCGCCATCGTCGTCGGCGTGAGCCTCACGGCCGTCGCACTCGGGCTCATCGTCCGGATATACGACGAGTACGGCACCCTGAACGAGGAGGCTATCCAGAAGGTGGTCGGCGATGACTGACCTCCCCGCACTCCTCGTCGCGGCCCCGCTCGTGGGCTCCGTCGTGGTGATGCTCGCCGGCCTCGTTCGCTCTGAGAGCGGCTGGCCCGTCGCGGCCGTGGCGAGCCTCGTCCAGACAGGCATCGCCGCCGCGCTCGCCGTCCGTGCGTTCGGTCCCGACCCGGTACGCTACGTCGTCGGCGGGTTCGACGCGCCGTTCGGCATCGAACTCGTCGTCGACGGGGTGTCCGCGACGATGGCCGTGCTGGTGGCCGTCGTCGCGCTCGGCGTCCTCGGGTACGCTCGCGCCGCGGGGCCGCGGTCGAACGCCTTCTACGCGACGTACCTCCTGCTCGTCGCCGGCCTGTCCGGGATGAGCGTCACCGGGGACGTGTTCAACATGTACGTCTTCTTAGAGATCACGGGACTGGCCGCGTACGCGCTGGTCGCCAGCGGCGAGGGCGGCCGGTCCGCCCGCGCCGCGCTCAAGTACCTCCTCGTCGGCACCATCGGTGCCTCGCTGTTCCTCCTGGGCATCGGCTTCGCGTACGTCGCGACGGGGACGCTCAACATGGCCGACCTCTCGACACAGCTCGCGGCAGTCGGCTACGCGTCGCCACTGGTCCAGGCGTCGTTCGGCCTCCTCGTCGTCGGCCTGTTCGTCAAGATCGCCGTCTTCCCGGTCCACACGTGGCAGCCGGCCGCCTACGCCGGTGCGCCCGACTCGGTGAGCGCGCTCATCTCCGCGCTCGTCTCGACGATCGCGGCCTACGCGCTGATTCGGCTCGTCTTCACGGTGTTCACCGTCGACTTCCTCCTCACGAACGCCTTCGCACAGACCGTGCTGATCGCCGGCGCGATCGTGAGCATCGTCGTCGGCAGCGTGCTCGCGGTCGCCCAGCAGGAGGTCAAGCGGATGCTCGCCTACTCGTCGGTCTCGCAGTTCGGCCTGGTCGTCGGTGCCATCGCGGTCGCCAACGGGACGGCGCTGACGGGGGCGGTCATCCACCTCGTCGGCCACGCCATCATGAAGGGCGGGCTGTTCCTCACGAGCGGCCTCGTCGCCAGCGCGACCGGTGCCCGGACGGTCGACGACTACCGCGGCCTCGCCGAGCGCTTCTCGGCGGGAGCGGCGGTGTTCGGCGTGCTCGCGCTCGCCATGGTCGGCGTCCCGCCGGCGATCGGGTTCGTCGGCAAGTGGTACATCGCGCTCGGGGCCGTCGAGGCCGGGTCGTGGCCGCTCGCCGTCGTCATCCTCGGGAGTACGCTGCTGACGCTGGCGTACTTCGCTCGCATCATCGAACGGATGTTCTTCCGTGAACCGGCCACGGACACCACGACCGACACGCCGCTCGTCACCGACGGCGAAGGCTCCGAGGCCGGAGGCTCCGACGCCGACCCGTCGGTCGTCTCTGTCGGGATGCAGACGACGGTCCTGCTGGCGGCCGTGCTCGCGATCGTCCTCGGCGTCGCCGCCTTCGAGTACGGACAGCTCCTCGAACCAACAATCGAACGTCTCCTCGCATGACCGAAGTAGACTCACTCAGACCGCTCGTCGCAGTGCTCGTCTCGGCTGCCGCCATCGTCCCGATTCTCCTGTCGGGGAGTCGACCGAACCTCCGCGAGGGGTGGACCCTCCTCGCGGCCGTGACGGGACTCGGGATCGTCGCCAGCATGGTCCCGGGCGTCCTCGCGGGGACGGTCTACGTGACCGACCTCGGCACGTTCGTCCCGGGCGTGGCGTTCACGCTCACCGCCGACCCGCTCGGTATCCTCTTTGCGCTGCTGGCGAGTCTGCTGTGGGTCGTGGCCAGTTTCTACAGCATCGGCTACATGCGCGGGCTGGACGAACACGACCAGACCCGCTACTTCGCGGCGTTCGCGGGCAGTATCTCCGCGGCGGTCGGGGTCGCCTTCGCCGCCAACCTGCTCGTCCTGTTCGTCTTCTACGAACTGCTGACGGTGGCGACCTACCCGCTCGTCGCTCACGACGAGACCGACGAGGCGCGGGCGGCCGGGCGGAAGTACCTCGCGTACACCTTCGGCGGTGGCGTCGCGGTGTTCGCCGGTGCGATTCTGGTGTTCTGGGCGACGGGGACGACGGCGTTCACGGCCGGCGGCATCGCCGCGCTGGCCGGGAGCGACCCCGTCGTCGCCCGCGCCGCCTTCGGCCTGCTGGTCGCCGGCTTCGGCGTCAAGGCCGCGCTCATGCCGCTGCACTCGTGGCTCCCCGACGCGATGGTCGCGCCGACGCCCGTCTCGGGGCTGCTCCACGCGGTCGCGGTCGTCAAGTCGGGCGTGTTCGGCATCGCCCGCGTCGTGCTCGACGTGTACGGGCCCGACCTGACCGGCGCGCTCGGCGTCGGCGTCGCGCTGGCGGCCGTCGCGGCGTTCACGCTGGTCGTCGCGAGTGTCATCGCGCTCCGGCAGGACAACCTCAAGCGACGCCTCGCGTTCTCGACGGTGAGCCAACTGTCGTACATCGTCCTCGGACTGGCCGTGCTCCACCCGGTGTCGCTCGTCGGCGGCCTCCTGCACATCCCGGCACACGCGTTCATGAAGCTCACCCTGTTCTTCTGTGCCGGGGCGCTCCACGTCGAGACCCACACCGACGACATCTCGAACATGGCGGGCATCGGCAAGCGGATGCCCCTGACGATGTCGGCGTTCGGCGTGGCGGCGCTGGGGATGGCCGGCATCCCACTCGTCGCCGGGTTCGTCAGCAAGTACTTCCTGCTCATCGGCACCATCTCGGCCGGGCAGGTCGTGTTCACGGTCGCGCTGCTCGTCTCGGGCGTCCTCAACATCGCGTACTTCTGGCCGGTCGTCTACACCGCGTTCTTCGAGTCGCCGGGGGAGGCCGACGAGAAACCCGTCGTCGAGCACCCCCTCGGCGGCTGGTTCGGGACCCACGACGCCGCGACCGACGGCGGGCGAGAGACCGGCGACGCGCCGGCCGACACCGGTGCCGAGTCGGCCGACGCCCGGAGTGACACCGACAGCGGTGCCGGCGCGGTGGAACGCGACGACCACGGCTACGCGGAGAGCCACGAGGGGCAGGGCCCCATCGACGACCAGGAGGCCGCCGCCCAGATCCACCCCGAACACGGCCACGACGCCTCCCCGGCGTGGGAACACCGTCGCTGGACCGGTGAGGAGTCGACGTGGTTCATGCTGGGGCCGATCCTGTTCGCGATGGCGGGCTCGCTCGTGCTCGGTGTCGTCCCCGACACCGCCGTCTTCCTGCGAATCGTGCGTCTCGTCGTCGAGAACGTGACGGGGGTGGTCGTCTGATGGTCGACCCACTCGTCCCACCGTTCGTGCCGGTCCTGCTCGCGGCCGTGCTCCTCCCGTTCCTCGGGCGGCGCGCGGGCCACGTGCTGGGTATCCTCGCCACGGCCGTCGTCGTCCCGTACGTCTGGCTCTCGCCGAGCGGCCAGCATCTCGGCGTCAAACTGTTCGGCTTCGACGCCGTGCTCTACAACGTCGACCCGTTCTCGACGCTGATGGGGCTGATCTTCGGGTTCATCGGCGCGGTCGCCGTGCTCTACTCGTGGTACTCCGAGGCGTCGACGCTCCAGACCGCCTTCGCCCTCTCGTACGTCGGGACCAGCCTCGGGGCCGTCTTCGGCGGCGACTGGCTGTCGCTCATCTTCTTCTGGGAGCTGATGGCCGTCACCAGTTCGCTACTCGTCTGGCACTACGGCGGGCGGGCGGTCCGGGCGGGCTTCCGGTACGCGCTGCTCCACGGTATCGGTGGGACGCTCCTGCTGGGGGCCGTCGTCTGGCACTACGTCGAGGTCGGCTCCTTCCTGTTCTCTGCTGCCCCCGGCGGGATGGCCGGCGCGGTCGCGCCCGTCCTCGCCGCGGTCGGTATCGGCGTCAACGTCGGCTTCATCGGTCTCCACGCCTGGCTCCCGGACACGTACCCGCGCCCGCACGTCGCCGCGAGCGTCTTCCTGTGTGTGTTCACGACGAAGACCGGCGTCTACGGGATGTACCGGGCGTTCCCCGAGGGCAACGTCGCCATCGCGTACATGGGCGGCCTGATGGCCGTCTTCGGCGCGACCTACGCGCTGTTCCAGAACGACATGCGTCGGCTGCTGTCGTACCACATCCAGTCACAGGTCGGCTACATGGTCGCCGGCGTCGGCATCGGCACGGCACTCGGGCAGGCCGGGGCGATGGCCCACGTGTTCAACCACATCCTCTACAAGGCACTGCTGTTCATGACCGCCGGCGTCATCGTCTACCGGACCGGGAAAGAGAGCCTGAAGAAACTCGGCGGTCTCGGCCGCGAGATGCCCGTGACGGCGGGCGCGTTCACCGTCGCCGCACTCTCCATCGCCGGCTTCCCGCTGTTCAACGGCTTCGTCAGCAAGGGTATCGTCATCTCGGCGAGTCACTACGACTTCCCGGCGGGGCCCGCCGCAGTCGGTGACTTCCACACCCTCGAACTGCTGTTGCTCCTCGGCGGTGTCGGCACCTTCCTCTCGTTCATCAAGTTCGGCTACTACGCGTTCCTCCACGGCGAGTACGACGGCAGTGTTTCTGACGCCAACCGCGGGCAGATGGTCGCGATGGTGTCGGTCGCCGCGCTGTGTGTCTTCTACGGCATCTTCGACGGCGCGCTGTTCGGCATCCTGCCGTTCGACGTGACCGACGGGAGCGTCGTCTCGGAGGTGTACGTGACGTACACGGTCGACCACATCGTCGAAGGCGTCGTGCTGGCCGCGATCGGACTCGTCGGCTTCGTCCTCATCAAGTCGCCGCTGGCGTCGGCCGGGCGGCTCCCGGACGTCGACAGACTGTACAACCCGGCCGCACTGTACGGGACGCGTGCGGTCGTCGTCGGCGTCACGGAGCTGTACGCCCTCGTCGACCGCACGACCGTGGCGACCACGGCACTCGCCGGCGACGTCGTCCGGAACCCGCGGGCGACACTGGAGCGGGTCACGGGTCGGGACCGTGTCAGCCTCCGGGCCGACATGGGGACGAGCGTCGCGCTCGTCACGCTCGTCATTCTGGGCGTGCTGGCACTGCTGTTCGTCTGACGACTCAGAACTTCTCCAGGAGCCGTCCGTAGAAGTCGGCGTCACCCTCGCCGGCCAGTTTCTCCACGATCAACTCCGGCGTCGACCGCGAGAGGTGGTTCTTCACCGGCGACCGGTTCACCCGCAGTTCGCCGTCGACCAGGCCCTTCGCCTCGATGCCGTCGACGGCCACGTCGAAGTCCGCCGACTCCCGTATCTCGCCGGCGAGGTGAGAGACGAACACCGCCGTCGCGCCCTGTCTGTCGAGTGCCTCCAGAATCCCGGCGATGATCTTCGCCGAGGCTCCCGGCTCGGTGATCGACTCCAACTCGTCGACCAACACCAGTCGCCCGGCCGCGCCGTCCGTCAGGGCGGCGAAGTCCCGGAGCGTGCTCTCGAAGGCCCCCGCGTCCAGCGTCCCCTGGCTCTTGGCGTAGTAGTGTAGCTCCGAGACGCGGCTCAGTTCGACGGACTCTGCGGGGACCGGCAGTCCGGCGTGTGCGAGGACGGTCACGAGCGCCACCAGATCGAGCGTCGAGGTCTTCCCCCCGGAGTTGACCCCCGACAGGAGCGTGACCCCCTCGACCGCGTAGTCCACTGGTTCGACGTCCTCGAAGTCGACGTCCAGCAGTGGCGACCGCCCGCCCTCGATGTGGAAGCCGCCCGTCGCGTTTGTTTCGTCCGTCTCGTCGCCGGGTTCTGCGAACGTCGGCAGCGTGCAGTCGAAGTCGTCGGCGAAGCGCGCGACGGCCAGTTCCACGTCCAGTTCCAGCGCGTCCCGGACCAGCGTCTCGACCGGCTCCCGGAGGTCGGAGAGCGTCTCGGCGGCCTCGGCTTTCAGTCGCCCGGCGCGCTGGTCGCGGGCGGCCTGTAGCTCCGTCCGGAGCCGCGAGACGGCCTCGTCGTTGCGCTCCATCGGGAAGGTCGGCTCCCCGCCGAACACGCGCTCTGCGAGGTCGGTCTCGCCCTCCCGGAGACGGAGGCTGTCGCACAACTGCTGGCGCGCCACGCGCATCGCCTCGTCGAAGTCGTCCGACAGCTCTCGACCGAGCAGCGAGTCCACGCGGGCACCCTGCTCCACGAGAGAGAGGAAGTCGGTCCCCTCGATGGTCACGTCGCGTTCCCGGAGCGCGTCCCGCAGGTGGTCGTTCGCGGCCGACTCGGCGGTCGAGACGGCGGTGTCGAGGTCGTCGACCGCGTCGGTCAGTCGATCCAGTTCCGCGTCGCCGACGAGTTCACCGTCATCGTCCACACGGGCGAGTCCCTCGCGCAGACGCTCGGGGTCACAGGGTGACTCCATCCCGCTCGCGTCGTGGACCGCCAGTGCGGCCTCGATGCGCTCGCGGTTCCGGGCGAAGAAGGCCAGCACGCGCTCGGGGACGATCTCGTCGGGCGTCTCGAAGGCGTCGGGGCGCACCTGCACGTCGCCCTCCACGTCGATGCCGGCGAACGACTCGTCGAGGACGACCACGGTCGCGTACGACCGGGCGAGTTCGGCCACGTCGCGGGCGTCTTCGACGATCTCGGCCGACAGCTCCGGAATCCGATCGCGCGCCTCGGCGTAGCGTTCGGCGTCGGTCGTCGCCAGACAGCGCTCCCGGACGCGGAAGTCGGGAGCCGGTTCGAGGGGTTCGACGCCGGAGAGGGCGTCGAGCACCGCGGGGTTCGGGTCACGGCCCATCGCCTCGCGGGAGAACGCGCGAGCCTCCTCGATCCTGCTCGCCGCGGAACTCGGGAAGAACGTCTCCAGTCGCTTCTCGGCGTAGTCGGTGACGGTCCGGGCCTGCAGGAGACCGAGCGCGTCGCGGTAGATCTCGCGGGCGCGGTCGGTGGCGAGGAAGCGCGCGTCGTCGCCGTGTTCCCGGCGGATCGCGCCGCGTGCGACGACCGCCGCGCGGCCCTCGCTGATCCCCGGCGCGCGGGCGAGTTCGACCACGTCGCCGCGCCGGAGTGCGTCCTCGGGGCCGTCCAGTGCGGCGAGCGCTTCGGCCGTCTTCTCGCCGACGCCCGGCACGTCCGTCAGTTCCATTCGGTCTGTGTTCCGGCGGGCCGGGGCAAAAACCTTCCCGGCGTGGGGCCGGGTGTCGGGAGTTCCCCTCGTTCACCCGGTGGGTCTGCCGAAGCCAACGTGCTTTTGCCCGGCGACGGCGAAACGCGGCCATGTCTCTCGACGCGAAACTGGACGCGCTCCGGGCGGACCTGGCCGACCGGGACGGCGTCCTGATCGCCTTCTCCGGCGGCGTCGACTCCTCGGTCGTCGCCACGCTGGCCCACGAGGTACTCGGCGACGACGCGGTGGCCTGCACCGCCAAGAGCGAGACGCTCCCGGCCGCCGAACTGGACGACGCCCGCCGCGTCGCCGAGGAGATCGGCATCCGGCACGAGATCGTCTCCTTCTCCGAGTTGGACAACCCGGACTTCGCCGTCAACGACGACGACCGGTGTTACCACTGCCGGACGATGCGCCTCGGCAAGATGTACGAGACGGCCCGCGACCTGGGCATCGAGACGGTCTGTGACGGGACGAACGCCTCCGATCCCGGGGAGGGCCACCGCCCCGGTCTCCGGGCGGTCGAAGAGTTGGAGGTCGCCTCGCCGCTGCTCCGCCACGACGTCACGAAGGCCGAGGTCCGCGAAATCGCCGACAGATTCGATCTCTCGGTCGCCGACAAACCCTCGATGGCGTGTCTCTCCTCGCGGATCCCGACCGGGATGGAGGTGACCGAGGAGAAACTCACTCGCGTCGAGAAGGCCGAGCGACTCCTCCGGACGTGGGGCTTCGAGCAGTTCCGGGTCCGGGACCACGACGGCCTGGCCCGGATCGAGGTCGGAGAAGACGAACTGGCCCGCGCGCTCGACACCGACTTCGTGCAGGCGGCCCGCGAGCACTTCGACGACCTGGGCTTCGACCACGTCACACTGGACCTCCACGGCTACCGCACCGGGAGCGTGAGTCCGGCAGACGAGGAGAGTGAGGACGACGAACCCCTCGTCGAGGACGTGTTCGCGCAGGACTACCCCGGGCAGTAAGACGGCGAGTACCACGCGAGCCACGCGATTTTCGGCGGCACACTCACCAGTCAGACGGGCGGGCGCGAGTTCATCTCGCGCCGACGGTTGCAGGTAGGCACGCACGCTGAACCCGACTGGTCCACCGGGTGTTGCACGATTGGTCACGCAATCGCCGGGTGGGACTGAAAGGGGCCGGCGTCTCGACCCCGCCCCGACGCACCAAGCAGAGCGAGAGCGAAGCTCTCGCCAGCAGTCGGGCGACTCCCGTGTCGCCCGACAACACTGGACTGAGCGAGAGCGCGGAGCGAAGCGACGCGCTCTCGTGAAGGAAGCGCGCAGGAAGTCGCGGCGGGTCGAGACGCCGGGGGCTTTCACCTCTCGCTGTCCGCGACCGATTCGACCCAGTTCCCGCCGACCGACTCAACACCAGCTATCCCGTCACCGACTTACAGTTCTTTCTCGAAGTGAACCAGTTCGTACGCGCCAGCCGAAGACCGATCCACCACACGATAGCCTTCACTCGGGTAGAACTCGACGGCCGCCGCCTGCCGACTCGCGGTCGTCGCCAGCACCAGCCCGAACCCCGCGTCCCGCGCTCGGTCTTCCAGCGCGTGCAGGATCACCCGGCCGTAGCCCCGGCACTGGTGTGTCGGGGCGACTCGCATCCGGTGGAGTTCGACCGCGCCGCCGACCGACCGCTCCTCTGCGCGGCCCGCCTCGGTCGGCACGAACCCGCCCATCGCGACCAGCCGACCGTCGAACGTCTCGGGCGGTCGGCGGTCGGACGCCCCGGTCTCACCGGTCGGCGAATCTGCCGGGATCACGCCGACGAGGAACGCGCCGCCGGTGTCGAGATACGCCGCCTCGACCCGGCGCAGGTCGTCCGTGCCCGGCACGTCCGCCGGGTCGGTGCCGGCGTCCGACAGCGCCCACTCGTGGAGCGTCCAGACCGCCTCCGCGTCCCGCGCGTCGTACGCCCGGAGCGTGAGTTCCGGATGGCTGTCGGTGTCGGAGCCGCCGCGTCTGCTGTCGGTCACGGTCCAGCAGAGGGTCGGCCGAGACAAGAAGCTCCCGACGCTCTCTCTGTAATCGACTGCCAGACAGCCGAAACGCTCTTTCGGCCGACGTGCCGACAGTCGATCCGGATGCCAAGCCCCGACTCCGACGACACGCCCTCCCTCCTCCCGACACTCGCAGTCGCACTCGTCGCCCTCGTCGTCGGCGGCGACCTCCTGCTCCTCGCGCTCCCCGCTCCCGACGCTCTCCGACACCTGCTCGTCGGGAGCGCGGTCCTCGCGGGCGTGCTGGTCGTCGCCGTCGGTGTCCGACGCTCCCCGACCGCCGGTGTCGCGGCACTGCTCGTGCTCCCGCCGGTCGGCGTCTACGCGTACACCGGTCTCCTGCTCCCGTGGACACGACTGTCCTTCTGGGTCGGGCAGACACTCGTCGAACTGACGCTGACGGTGCCGGTCGTCGGCGGCGTCCTCGCGCAACTGCTGTTCGCCGGCGTCACGCTCTCCCAGGCGACGCTCGAACGCGCCTTCGTGCTCCACTACGCGGTCGTCGCACTCGCCGGTCTCGCGTGCTGTGGGGCGGCGGCACCGACACTCGCGCGCAGACTGGCGCGCGAGAACTGAGCGTGTCGGCGGCCGAGCAGAAAAGTAAGTTTCCCGATATGTCTTCGGCGGACAGATCGGGTCGAGCCCCTTTCCGTCACGCGAAAAACCACTACTCGGATAGTGATATTAGCATAAATTTTCCCTCACTCAAAGTTATGTCCCTCCGGTTCGTCGGACCGTGTGCATGACCGACACGTCGACACTGTTCGAGTTGCTGGCGAGTCGCCAGCGTCGGCGCCTGTTGTTCCTCCTGTGTGATGCCGAGTCGGTCGAGGTTCCGGACGGCCTCCAGTCGCGGAGTGCAGCGGCGATGACGAACGGTGACTCCTCGAAGTCCCCGAACCACACTGTCCCGAGCGACCTCGCGGTCGAACTTCACCACACGCACCTCCCGAAACTCGCGGCGGCCGACCTGATCGAGTGGGATCAGTCCGCCGAGGCCGTCAGACGCGGCCCGGAGTTCGGCGAAGTCGAACCGGCACTCGACACCCTTCGACAGAACGCCCCTGCGTTCCCTTCGGACGTGTTCTGACCTGCTGGCACGACTCGACGCGGCCACTCTCGACAGTCGGGTGTGACAACCGACCACACGGTTATGGCGTCGGACGGCGTACCCGGTGGTATGCCCGACACCAAAGAGGGCAGAGAACGACAGGCCCGACAGGCGGAGCGCCGTCGGATGCGCCGAGACATCGAGGAGGCCCGCGAGCGTCTCGACGAGGACGAACCGCGAGCAGAGGAGAGCGAGGAGGGTGAGGCGGACCTCCTCGCGGACGACGAGACTGCGGCGGCCGCGACCGACGAGACCAGTGCCGGCGACGAGAGCGAAGACACCGAGACGCCAGCAGACGCCGGCGAGTCGGCCGATGCGGACGAGGCGACGACCGACTGACACTCGCGCGCCGACCGAACTCAGACACCGACCGACCCTGCAGACGACACTCAGAGCTTTTGTGCGTCCCGTGCCTGCTGTGCCCGCTCGTCGGCCTGTGCGAGTCGGTTCTCCGTCGCGCGGGCGAGTCCGGGCGGCAGGCCGTCGCGGGCCGCGGCGAGGCGGTCCTGTGCCCGAACCAGCCGGTCGGCCAGCGCGTCCAGCGCCGCGTCCGCGTTCCCCCGGTCGCCGGCCTCGGCGCGTTCGGCGGCGCGGCGCGCCTGGTCGGTGATCGCGGCGAGTGCCCGCGTCAGCCCACGCACCGGACCGGGGTCGGGTCGCCCGTCGTCGGTGGCGGTCCCGCCGTCGGTCGCACCGCTTCCACCGTCGGTGGTGCCGTCGTCACCGCCGGCCGCACCGTCCCCCGACCCGCCGGAACCGGAGCCGTCAGTCGCCGTGGCCGTCGTCTCGGTCGCGGTCGCCTCGCGCGCCTCGTCTGTCGTCTCCGTCTCGTCCGTCTCCCGTCCGGCGGCCGACGCGATCTGAGCGCGGGTCTCCTCGGACACGTCCGCGAGATACCTCGCCAGCACCGCCTTCCCGGTGCCGGGGTTCTCGACGCGAACCGACGACTCGTCTCCGGGGTTGACGCGGAACGCACCCACCTCGCTGTCGCTGTCGCGGACCTCGGTCGTGAACGCGCCGCCCCGGTGGAGGTACACCGCGTCCGGGCCGGACAACGGCGCGTCGTACAGCCGACCGGCGAAGTCGTCGTCGACCGCGAGGTCGGTCAACTCGCTGTCCGCTTCGCTCGGATCGACCGCCAACTTCACCGCGTCCTCGCGGGCGACGACCGGAATCTCGCCGTCGACGCCGGCGGTCGTCGGTCCCTCGTCGCCGACCGACACCTGCTCGCTGTGCGGGGCGGTCCCCGCCCGGTTCACCGTCAGTCGGTGGTCGCCGGCCGGCACGTCCCGGAGGACTGCGGTCCCCCGGAACGTCGGCACCGCCTCGGGATCGCTCTCCAAGAGGACCGCCGACTCGACCGTGCTCTCCTCGGTCGTCAGGCCCTCGCCCTCGGGCGCGTCGTCGTTCGTCACCGTCTCTCTGACCGACGCGAGCACGGTGTTGACCGGCGAGGGGTCGCCGACGGCGTCGTACCGGTCCGCGAGCGCCTGCCGGTGGCCGGGGTCGGTGATATCTGCGGCGGGGTTCTCGTACCGCTCCTGTGTCCACGGCGGACTCGTCGTCGTGATGTGGCCCGCGATCGCGTCCTCTGCGATCTTCGGCACCGCGAACTCGAAGCTCAACTGCGGGCCGGTGAACGCCGCGATCCCCTCCACCTCGCTCGTCGGCGTCAACTCGTAGGGCACGTCGTCCGACTCGCCGCCGTCCCTGTCGGCGTGGCGGAACCGGATCGCCGTCTCCCGGGCCGGCAGGTCGGTCGGGGGCGACGACAGCGCGTCGAACGACCGGACCGTCACCGCCTCGCCGACGAGGTCGCGTTCGCCGAGACTCGGCAGGTCGGGGTGCTCGTAGAGCGGCGCGCCGTCGAGTTCCGGGACGACGTAGGGCAGTCGCGCCCCCTCGTCGCGCGGCAGGCCGTAAGCGACCGGGAGGTCCGCGAGGTCCTCGACGCCCTCCAGTGCGCTGTTGGTGATGTCGGCCAGGCCGCTCCCGGTCGGGAGGCGGTCGAACCGGTCCTCGCTCTCGTTGAGCGACAGCGCACTGGAGTGTGAGCCGAGTTCCGCGAGGATTCGCGGGACGGTCTCGGGATCGGGGTCGAGGAACTCGTTGTTCGGCACGCGCCGGGAGTGGGAACTGGCGACGAACAACTGAGGCTCCCCGCTGTCGGTGTCGACGAAGACGTGGAGCACCTCCCAGTCGTGCCAGTGGAAGTTCGTCGTGAACTGGTCGAACGCCGAGTAGAACCAGTACTGGACGACCGACAGCGGCGAGTCGGCGTAGCCGACGACGTTGTAGAACACCGCCGGGTCGGGCGGGGTCTCCGACTCTTGCATCGCCGAGGTGTACCCCTCCAGCGCGTCGAAGCCGTCGACGACCGTCTCGCCGTCCCGCTCCGATTCGTAGGGTCGCGGGTCGGTCGGGAACCAGCGTTCGTACCGGTCGAAGTACAGCGTCGGCGCGAACCGCTCGGCGAGCGTCTGCGCCTCGTCGTCGGGGACGGGAGTGGTGTCGCCGTCGTCGGCCGGTTCGGTCGCGCCACAGCCTGCGAGACCGGCGGTGCCCGCGCCCGCCAGCGTGCCGAGGAGTCGGCGACGCGAGAGGCCGAGGTCGCTCGACTGCGCGGTGTCGTCGGCCACGTTATCGCCCACCTCGTTGGGCTGCGGGTCGCGGGGCGTCCGGTCGGCCGGCGGCGGTGTGGCACCGCCGCCGAGTGCCAGTCGCTCGGCGGATCATGCCCCGGGGTAACGACGGGGGGAGAATAGGTCTTCTGACCGACGCCGGCTCAAACGCCCAGCAGCGTGGCGAACAGTCGGTAGAGCCCGAAGCCGATGCCGACCGACGCCACCAGCGTCAGGAGCCAGAACCCGAGCGTGACACCGATCTTCCGTCGGGAGACGCCCGCAGACCCGCCCGCGAGGCCGCCGCCGACGACGCCGGAGATGATGATGTTGTTGAACGAGATGGGGATGCCGAGCGCGATGGCCGCCTGCGCGATGACGAACCCCGGCACCAGCGCGGCGATAGAGCGCCGGACGCCGAGTTGGGCGTACTCCCTGGAAGTCGCCTGCAGGAGTCGCGGCGCGCCCATCCACGCCCCGCCGAGGATGCCGACCGCCCCGACCGCCAGCAGGACGATCCCCGGCAGTCCGAGTTCGCCGACGTAGAGGTTCTCCAGCGGACCGGTCGCCAGGCCGACCTGACTCCCGCCGCTGGAGAAGGCGACGAGACTCCCCAGGAGCACGAGGAAGGTCCGGACGCCGCGCTCGACCGACTGCTGGGTGCGCCGGCGGACGAACTGGAAGCTGACACCCGCGAGCAGGAGGGTCGCTACCACCGCCACGGGGTCGACACTGCCGACGACCGGCAGGGGGCCGACCGGCAGCAGCGAGCCGAGACCCACCACGCGCGCAGCGAACCCGGCGAGCGAGGCCTGCGTCGCGTCCGGCGGGGAGGGGATCACGGACAGTTGGAGGTTGGCGACGATGCCCCCGACCAGCCCCGCGAGCAGTGGCACGCCGACCGTCTCGGGGATGTCGTCCCGGCGGAGCAGCGTCGCGGTGAGGTAGGCGAGTCCACCCGACACCGGCGGCACGAGCACCCAGAAGGTGCCGATGCGGCGGTAGGTGTCGAACGCCGGGTCGCCGCCCAGCGAGAGGCCGACGCCGATCATCGCCCCGGTGGTGGCGAACGCGGCCGGCACCGGGTAGCCGGAGTAGACGCCGAAGGCCATGAACGCGGTCGCGGTCAGCAGGCCGGCGGTCGCCGCCAGCGACGTGATCGCCACGCCGTCGATCAGCCCCGCGCCGACCGTCTCGGAGATGCTCCCGCCCTGCGTCAGCGCGCCGAGTGCCGCGAGGATGCCGATGAGGAAGGCGGCCCGCATCGTGGAGATGGCGTTCGCCCCGATCGCGGGGGCGAAGGGCGGCGAGTTGCTGTTCGCACCGAGCGCCCACGCGGTCCCCAGCGCGGTCAGGGTGGCGAGCGCGAACAGCGCCCAGAAGGTCACCGTCGCCATCGCTCGCTCCCCTCCCGTCGGTCGTCGACGCACGCCGGCGTCGCCGGTCGCAGGCGGTTCACCGCCGGATCAGCTCCCCGAGTCGGTGCCACAGTCCCCCGACCGTGTCGCCGTCGCGGGCGACGAGCAGTGTCTGGTCGGTGCGGGCGACGACCGACCGCGGGACCGACCCGGCCAGTCGCCGCCGGAGCGGTCCCTGCCGCGTCGCGCCGAAGACGAGCACGTCGTAGTCGTCGGCGTCGGCGACGACCGCGTCGGTCACGTCCGGCGACTCGCGGACGACACGCGAGACCGGCACGTCACGACCCAGCGCGTCCACGGCGGCCTGCGCCTCGGCGAGCACCGCCTCGGTGTCCCGGTCGCCGGTCGGCGTCGCCACCGTGTAGCAGACGACCCGCGCGTCGTTCCGGTCGGCGATGGCGACGGCGACGCGCGCGGAGACGCCGACGTGCGGGCCCCCTGCGACCGGCAGGAGGACCGACTCGACGCCGTCCGCCTCTCTCCCGATCCGTTCGACGTACAGGTCACACGAGACGCGCTCCACGAGTCGGTCGACGGTCGTCCCGAAGACCGCGTCGCGTCGGCTGGTCGCGCCGGTCCACCCGACGACGAGCGCCGAGGGGTCCCACTGGTCGACCGCCGAGACGATGCCGCCCGCGACCGACCGGGCGACGACCACCTGTCGGTCGACACCGACGCCGGCCGGGGTCGTCGCACTCGCCAGGAGTTCGTGGCTGTCGTCGGCGAACTCCCGCCGGATCGTCTCGTCGTCGAAGACGCCGAACGGGGAGTCGTGGGGTTTGACCGCGACCGTGACGATCCGGACCAGTCCGCTCCCGAGGCGGGCGAGGTCGCCGGCAGTCCGGACCAACTGCTCGACGTGTGCCGGGTCGCTGACGGCGACCAGCACCGGACCGGCGTCTACCGCGTCGGGCGTGCCTGCGGTGCCGAGCGTGTCGGTCGAGTCCGGCGTGCCTGCGGTGCCGAGCGTGTCTGCCGAGTCGGGTGTGTCGGCAGTGCCGACCGTCTCGGCGGAGTCGGTCGAGTCCGGCGTGTCCATCGCTCGACCTTGGATGCGCCCCGTGAAAAGCGTTGGCGCGTCACGCGCCCGACAGACCGGACGCGGGCGTCGATCCGGGGGTCACTCGGCGGCCACCACGTCCTCGTCGGTCGGCCCCTGCCCGTCGAACTCGCGGACGAACCGGTCCAGCGTCCGGGGGTCGTCCGCGCCGGGCAGTCGCCGGTCGGCCGTCTCACACTCGGCGTCGACGCCGAGTTTCTCGCACACGAGGTCGGCCGTCGCCGCGGCCATCTGCCGGTAGGTCGTCAGCTTTCCGCCGACGATGGAGGCGGCGTTGCCGACGCCGTCGTCTGCGTGATCCAGTCGGAAGAACCCGCGCGAGATGCCGCGCGCGTTCCGACTCGCCTCGTCGGGCGCGTACAGCGGCCGGACGCCCCACCACTCCCGGATCGGGTCGGCGTCCGCCAGCGCCGGGAGCATCTCGGCACACTCCTCGATGGACACCTCGACCTCCCAGCGTTCCTGCTCGTAGTCGTCGGGGTCGTCGACGCGGACGCTGGTCGTGCCGACGACCGCCTCCGACTCGTGGGGGACGACGATGTCGCCGTCGTCGGGGTCGCGGCACCGGTTCAGGACCGGGCCGAGGCCCTCGTAGTCGAGCGACACCATCACGCCTCTGGTCGGTTGCATCTCGACGCCGACACCGAGCATCTCGCCGACCGAGCCGGCCCACGCGCCGGCCGCGTTGACCACGTAGTCCGGTTCGACCGTGTCGTCGACGTTCCCGCCGAGTCGCACCCCGGTCACGCGCTCGTCGGCGACCGTGATCGACTCCACCGGCGCGTGCGGGTGGATCGTCGCGCCGTGGTCGCGGGCGTCGGCGGCGTTCGCGGCGACCAGCCGAGAGGGGTAGACGACGCCGTCGGGGACTTCCATCGCGCGTGCCACGTCGTCTGCGAGGCCGGGGACGCGTTCCTGGGCTGTGGTCGCGTCGAGTCGCTCGACCGGGATCCCGATCTCCTCGCAGGCGTCGTACTTGCGCTCGAAGTAGTCCGCGTCGTCCTCGGCCAGCGAGACGAACAGGCCGCCGGTGTCGCGGATGCACTCGCCCGCGATGTCGCGGACGATCTCGTTCTCCGCGATGCACTCCTCCGCGCCGACCGCGTCGGCCTCGGCGTAGCGCGCGCCGCTGTGGAGCAGGCCGTGTGAGGTCCCGGACGCGCCGCTGCCGAGTCCGCCCCTGTCCACCAGCGTCACGTCCACGCCGCGCAACGCGAGGTCGCGCGCCACGCCCGCACCGGTCGCACCGCCGCCGATCACCAGTACCGTGTTGCGTGCCATACGTTCACTTGGGTCGAAGCGGCAAGACGTTGACGCCGGTCGCTCGCCGCCGTCGCTCTTCACTCGGGGTGCCGTGAACTCGGTCGCGATCGGTGGCGCGACGAGAATCTGCGCTGCTGTCGTGAGCGTCGCGTCCTCGCTCCGAGCGGTGACGGCAGTCTCACAGCCTCACGCTACTCCACAGCACTCGCCCCGTCCCGAACCAGTCCGTCGAGAATCTCCGGGGTCGTCGGGTGGTACGACCGGTCCGGAATCTCGCGCACGTCCAGCCCCATCTCCACCGCGAGTTGCATCGTCTTCGCCATCACGTCGGCGTGCAGATGTAGCCCCTGATACCCCAGCACGGTCCCGTCGGTGCCGACGACCAGCGAGGCCAACCCGCGCGGCGCGTCTTTCGTCTTGAACACCCCGTCGTCGCTCGCCCGCCGCGTCACGACGTGGTGGTCCAGTCCGGCCTCGACCGCCGACGCGGCCGAGTGGCCGACTCTGGCGTAGGGGTACGTCGCCAGCGCCGAGAAGACCACGTGGTGGTGGACGTTCTCGTACGCGACTCCCTCTTCGCCGCGAGCGTGCGCGAGGACGTTCTCCGCCGCCGTGAACCCCTGCTCTTTGGCGACGTGCAGGATCGGTTCCTTCCCGTTCACGTCCCCGACCACGAAGACGCGGTCGTCGTCCCGCGCCTGCATCGTGTCCCGCACCCAGTCCGGTCCCGGTTCTAGCCCAGTTCGGTCGAGTCCCAGTCCGTCCAGTGCGGGCCGGCGACCGGTGAACAGGAACAGTTCCTCGGCCTCCACGGTCTCCGGTTCCCCGTCGCGTTCGACGTGGAGGCGGACCCCGCCGTCTGCCGTCTGTTCGACGGACTGCTCGTAGCTGTTCGTCAGAATCTCCACGTCGAACTCGTCGCGGTAGATGTCGAGCAGTTCGTCGCCGAAGTCCGGGTCCGCCTCGTCCAGCGGCCGGGCGTCGTGTTCGATCACCGTGATCTCGTCGACGCCCGACTCCCGGAGGTACGGCACGAGTTCGAGACCGACGTAGCCGAACCCCATCACGATCCCCGACTCGGGGAGGCTGGTCGCGTCCAGCACGTCCGCGCTGGTCGAGTACGGCACCGACTCGATGCCCGGCAGGTCCGGCACGTTGTGGGCCGACCCGGTGGCGATCACGACGTAGTCCGCCTCCATCCGCTCGTCGCCGACCTGCACGACCCGGTCGTCCACGAACGTCGCCGTCTCGTGGTGGAACTCGACGCCCTCCCGGTCTGCGAGGTCGTGGACCGCCGCCCGGCGGTGCTCCGCGAAGCCCAGCACGTGGTCGTCTTTCGTCTCGACGACCGCGTCCAGATCGACCTCGGGGGGGTCGCCGACGAGTCGGTGGTCGTGGCGAACGCGGTAGCGGTGTTCGCCGGCCGAGATGACCTCTTTCGAGGGCATACAACCACGCAGGATACAGAGCCCGCCGCCGGGGTCGCCGTCGTCCACGAGCGTCAGGCGGTCGATCTCGGTGCCGACGTGGGGTGCCAACTCCCCCGCGACGGCGACTCCCGCGCTCCCGTACGCGCCGACGATCAGAACGTGCATACCGCGACGACGGCGGGGCGACAAAAAGTCGTTCCCCCGGTCGTGCGACGTCGGCGTCTGAGCGACTGTTCCCAGACCCTTCTATCGCCGCGCTACCGCGAGATCTCGTCGCCGGACTCGGCGACGACCGCCTCAACCTCCTCGGGGCGGATCACCGCCACGTCGCCGCCGACCGTGCGCTTCAGCGAGGCGGCGGCGGCCGCGTACTCCAGCGCCGTGTCTACGTCGTCGCCGCGAATCCGCCGCGCGAGAAAGCCCGCGACGAAGGCGTCACCGGTGCCGATCGCGTCGAACGTCTCGGTCTCGAAGGCCGGTTGTTCGTAGATCTCGTCGGCGTGGAGTGCGGTCGCGCCGCTGTCGCCGCGCGTCAGGACCACGGTGTCGAAGCCGTGGTCGGTGGCGAGGCTGTGGGCGATCTCGATCGGTGTGCCCTCGCGGTCGAGGACGTTCCGAGCGTCCCGGACCGGCGCGACGAGGGTGTCGATCAGCGGGAAGAGGTCGCGGTAGGTCTCCGCCGCCGTGTCGGGGTCCCAGAGCTTCGACCGGTAGTTCAGGTCGAAGGCGGTCCGCGTGTCGGCCTCGCGGGCGGCTTCCAGCAAGGTCCGGGTCGTGGCGAGGGTGGTCGGCGAGAGCGCCGGGGTGATCCCGGAGGTGTAGAACCTCTCGGCACCCTTGATCGCGGCGACCGGCAGTTCGTCGGGCGTGACGGTCGTCACCGCCGAGTCGGCCCGGTCGTAGATGACGTTCGTGCCACGCGGCGTGCCCCCGTGTTCGAGGTAGTAGGTGCCGAGGCGGTGGTCGTCGGGGTCGGCCCACGCGACCCCGGTTCGGACGCCGTGGCCCCGCAGTTCCCGCACGACGCGCTGACCGAGCGGCGACTTCGGGAGCTTCGACAGCCAGACCGAGTCGACGCCGAGCAGGGACGCGCCGCAGGCGACGTTGCTCTCCGCGCCGCCCGGTTGCACGTCGTAGGTGTCGGTCGTCTCCAGTCGGTCGCCGGCCGGCGGCGTCAGCCTGAGCATCGTCTCGCCGAAGGTGACGAGGTCGGTCATCGCGTGGTCCTCCGTGGTCGGTCTCGGGTCATACTCCCCGATTCGCCCCTCCCGGTTATAAGTCCCGGCGGGTGACTTCAGGGCGGGAGAAGCGAGTACGGACTCGGCTGACAGGTTCGCGCCCCCCGAGTGATTCGGCAGCGCCGACCGCGTGGTCAGTCCTCGCGTCGTCGCCCGGCGTGGCCGGGGTAGTCGCGCTCGAACCGGTCGTCGATCTCGCCCCGGTCGAACCGGACGACAGTCGGTCGGCCGTGCGGGCAGGCGAAGGGGTTCGCACAGTCGTCGAGTGCGTCGAGGAGGCCGGTCATCGACCCCTCGTGGAGCGACGTGTTCCCGGTGATCGAGGGGTAACACGCCAGGTCGGCGAGCAGTGCGTCGGCCACCGCGTCCACCGTCTCGTCCCCGTCCACGCCGTCTGCCACGAACGCCGAGAGCACGTCCCGAAGGAGGTCGGGGTCCAGTGCGTCGCCGAACACTGCCGGCACGGTGCGCACCTCGACGCTCCGGTCGCCGGTCCGTCCGGCGTGGAAGCCGACCTGCGACAGCGCGTCGGTGTACTCCGCGAACAGTTCGGTCTCTCTCGCGGTGAGTTCCAGCGTCACCGGTTCCGCGAGCGCCTGTGTCGGCGTGTCGCCGGCCATCGCGTCCTGCAGACGCTCGTAGTTCACGCGCTCGTCGGCGGCGTGCTGATCGAGCAGGAGGAGACCGTCGTCGGACTCGCAGACGAGGTAGGTGTCGTCGTACTGCCCGAGCACTCTGAGACTGGGGAGGCTGTCGTACTCGGCCTCGGGTCGGGCGTCGTCCCCGGTGAGTGTTCGCTGGCCGGTCGTGTCGCGGAAGCGGCGCGTCGAGTTCGCGTCGTCTCCCTCACTCCCTGTGGATGGGACTTCCCCACCCCCGGAGGATGGGCCCTCCCCGCCCCCGGAGGATGGGACCTCCCCGCCCCCGGAGGATGGGACCGCTGATGCGGTCCCATCCTCGGTCGCACTCCCGGTGGTCGTGCTCCCTCGTCGAGTGTCGGAGCGCGTCGCAGGAACCGACTCCGCGTCCCACGACTCGGCCGACTCCGAATCGTGGACCGACGCCGACTCCGAGTCGCCGGCTACCGACGACCCGGAGTCGCCAGCCACCGACGAGTCGGAGTCGGTCGTCGCACCATCTTCGGCCGACTCAGGGGCGCGCGCCGCCGGCGCGCGCCCCGGTCCGGGCCGGTCGTCGTCTTCGTCCGAGTCGGCGACTCCGGAGCCGACGACGCCGGGGTCCTCGGTCGAGTCGCGCTCGCTGTCGTTCCACCCGGACTCGGGGCTGAGTTGCGTCTCTGCGGGTGCCGACCGCCCGCGCGGGGCCGAGGAGCGCACGAGGCCGGCGTCCAGCAGGGCGTCCTCGACCGCCGACTCCACGCCCGCTTTCACGCCCGCCTCGTCGTCGAACCGGACCTCCATCTTCCGGGGGTGGACGTTCACGTCCACGGATTCGGGCGGCACCTCGACGAACAGGACGGCGAAGGGGAACCGATCGGGCGCGAGTTGCCCGCCGTAGGCGTCGAGGATGGCGTCCCGGAGGACCGACGCCCGGACGTACCGCCCGTTGACGAACGTCGAGCAGTAGTCCCGCGAGGCGCGGGTCGTCTCGGGGTGGCTGACGAGGCCGGTCACCGAGTGGACCGCGCCGGCGCGCGGGTCCGCGTCGACCCGGTGCATCGCCTCGGCGACCTCCCGCCCGTACACCGACAGGACGGTCGATTCGAGACTGCCGCGCCCCTCGGTGGCGAACACCTCCCGGTCGTCGTGTTCCAGCGAGACGGCCACGTCGGGGTTCGCCAGCGCGTACTGCGTGACGACCGTGTTGACGTGGTCGAACTCGGTCGCGTCGGTCTTCAGGAACTTCTTGCGAGCCGGCGTGTTGAAGAACAGGTCGCCGACTTCGACCGTGGTGCCCTCGGGACAGCCGGCGGGAGCCACGTCCACGACCTCGCCGCCCTCCATCCGGAGTTCGGTGCCCGCGCCCGACCCGCCACCAGCACCGGACCCGCCGCGCGGTTTCGACCTGATCGTCAACCGCGAGACCGCGCCGATCGTCGAGAGCGCCTCCCCCCGGAAGCCGAGGGTACCGACGCCGGCCTCCAGATCACCGATGTCCGAAATCTTGCTCGTCGTGTGCTCTTCGACCGCGAGTTCCAGTTGCTCGCGGCTCATCCCGATCCCGTCGTCACGGACGCGCACACCCTCCTTCCCGCCGGACTCGACCGCGACCGAGACGCGCGAGGCGTCGGCGTCGAGGCTGTTCTCGACGAGTTCCTTCACCGCCGACGCCGGGCGCTCGACGACCTCTCCCGCCGCGATTCGCTGGATGGTGTCCTGATCGAGCTGGTGGATGTCGGTCACGCGACCGCCCTCCCGTCGGTCGCGGTCGGACGCCGCCCCCCAGTCGCGGTCACCCGCGTCGCCTCGGTAGTCATCGCCCGGTGTGACGGGTCGGCGACCTATGAAACCCCTGTTCGGCGCGGTCGTTCGTCACTCGGTCGGCCGATCCGGTGCAGTCGCCCGATCCAGTGCGGTCGCCCGCCGGTCGTTCAGCAGTGGTCGCGCCGCGCTCGGCGGGAGCCACCGGTGGTCGGTGTGCTCGTCCGACAGCGAGACCTCGCGGTCGGCGCTCGTCGCCGCGTAGTAGACGAAGAACTTGCCCTTCTTCTTCTTCCGGCGCTTGCTGGCGGTGTAGACCGGTTCGGACACCCGCACGTCCAGTGTGGTCTCCTCGCGGACCTCCCGGAGCAGTGCCTCGCGGGGACGTTCCTTGCGGTCGATGCGCCCGCCGGGGAACTCCCAGTCGCCGTCGTTCGCGTCCCGGACGACGAGCACCTCGCCAGCGTCGCGGATCACGGCCTTCTGGGTCACGACCGCGCGCCACGTCTTACCCACGGCCGTCACCCCACACGCGGTAGTCGCTCACGTCTCGGGAGAGCGACCGGAACAGTATGAATCCCGCCCACGCTGGCAAAACAGGAGCGCCGGCGCGACACCGCTCGTCCGTGTCGACGTGCCGTCAGTCCCACGTGATCCACGCCAGCACCGCCAGCGCGACGGACTCCAGGACGTGGAGTGTCACCATCGCGCGCCACGCGACCGCCGGAACCGCAGTCGAGAACCACACAGACAGTGTCGGGTCGAGCAGGTAGTAGTACAGCGCAATCGCGTTCTCGGCGAACAGCAGGCCGGCGAAGGTCGCCATCCCGGCGGTGTGTTTCGACCGGAACCGGACCGCGTTCCGGACCCAGATCGTGCCGAGACCGACCAACAGCAGGAGGTTCGCGCCAGCGGAGAGGCGGGCGACCGTCGCCCAGATCGGTCCCGCACCGGTCACGAGCGGGATCATTCCTCGACGATGAACTGGCCGGCGACCTCCGTCACCTCCGACATGGTCATCGGCTCGTCCACGCCGTTCGGGAACGGCGACTCGACGTTCAGTTCGTTCAGGAACGCGGCGTGGCGTGCCTCGACGCTGTGGATACCGATCGCGGCCGAGAAGACGGCGTCGGCCGCGACGGTCCCGGCGGCCCCCGCGTAGGCCGCGACACCGGTGTTCTCGAGTGCCTGTGCGACCGCGAGGAACTCCGAGGCGGTCTCGTAGCCGAAGTCGTAGGTCGCCTCCTCGACCGGCGTCCCGCCGAGATCAGAGACCGTCTGGCTGATCGCGTCGACGTGGGCCGCCTCGTGGGCACCGACCGTGGCGAGGTGGTCCGGCACCTTCATGGTCAGGCCGTCGTCGTAGTCGGACAGGACGTTCGCGGACATCAGTTCGTCGTCGGAGAAGTTCTCCAGGCCGTCGCGGTAGAAGGCGTTCTCGAGGTGTTCGAGCGTCAGCGCGTAGTTCAGCACGTCCACGTCGCTCACGTCGTTGTCTGCCTTCCGGTCCTGCTCGGGTTCCTCGTCGTCGGTCAGCCCGTCGGGCAGGGACACGTCGCTGGTGATGAACTGCCCGGCGATGTCGACGACCTCGGCGACGGACCGAGCTTCGTCCACGCCGGCCGGGAACGGGGAGTCGTCGTTCACGAGGTTCAGGAACGAGGCGTGGCGCGCCTCGACACTGTGGATACCGGCGGCGGCCTGCAGGATCTCGTTGTTCACGATGGCGGGTGCCGCACCGGCGTACGCCGAGACGCCGGTGTTCTCCAGTGCCTTCGCGGTGGCGATGAACTCGGAGGCCGTCTCGTAGCCGAAGTCGTACTCGGCTTCCATGACGGGCGTGCCGCCGAGGTCCTCGATCGTCGCCGACAGCGCGTCGACGTGGGCCTTCTCGTGGGCACCGACGGTCTGCAGGAACTCCGGCACGTCCATCCGGACGGCCTCGCCGAACGGCGACAGCACGTCGGCCATCATCAGTTCCTCGTCGGCGAACTCGTCGAGTCCGTCACGGTAGAACGCGTTCTCGAGGTGCTCGAGCGTCAGCGCGTAGTTCAGCACGTCGACGTCCGGGTTCGGCGGCTCCATCTCGGTCGGCTCCTCGGTGGGCGTCTCCGTCGGCGTCGGCGTGTCGGTCGGCGTCATCGTCGGTTCCTCGGTCGCCTGCCCGCCGTCGCCGGAACAGCCGGCGATCGCGGCGGTGCCGGCGGCGGCCAGCCCTGCGATCATCTTCCGGCGCGTCGTGTGGCTCCGGAGGCTGTCGCCGGTGGTGTTTCCGTCGCCGGCCTCCGCATCCTCGTGGGTCGTGTGGCCGCGAAGTTCGGCGTGCTGGGCGTCGATGTCGAAGCGGTCGGTCGCGGACTGGGTCGCGTCGTGGGAGTCGCGTCGTGGGTCGGTCATTGGCTTCACTCCGTTCGAGTACCTATCAACTAAAGTGCATTTTCCGAACTGTGACCGAACCGCCTGAAGAATCTCTCCGGAGGTCGGGCGAAATCTCTCCAAAATTCGTCCGGAGTCGGTCTGGGGGTGATCGGTCGGCCTGTGGCTACAGCCAGTCGCTCTCGCGCAGTGCCGTCCGAAGGTCGGTCGGTTCGAAGTCGTACACCCGGTGCAGTCGGTCGGGATCGACCACGTCGGCCGACTCGGCCACGAACTCGGCGAACGTCGCCATCCCGCCACCCATCGCCTCGCGCGGGATCGGTCGCGGGTCGACCCCGTGACCCACCACGTCGCTCACCGCCTCGGCGAGTTCCGGCAGAGAGACGACCGCGCCCGCGAGTTCGATCGTCTCGCCCGCGAACCGGTCGGGGTCGCGGAACGCCCGGACCGCCAACCGGCCGACGTCGCGGTGATCGACGAACGCGAAGCGTTCTCCCTCGGGGATCGGAAACGACAGCGTCCCGGACGCGATCTCGTCCCGGTTCCGGGCGAGGTTGCTCACGAAACTGTGCGGGCGGACGATCGTCCAGCGCATCGGCGACTCGCGGAGTCGCTGCTCGACCGCGAACTTCGCGGCGACGTGCGGGACGTGACCCCCCGCACCGGCGTTCCCGCCGGAGGAGAAGACGAGGTGCCCGACGCCGGCCGCCTCCGCGGCCGCGACGACCGTCTCACCCTGTCGGCGCTCGGCGTCGGCACCACCGGTGGTCAGCAGGAACACGTCAGTTGCGTCGGTCTCGGCGAGCACGCGATCCATCGACTCCCGGTCGGTCGCGTCACCCTCGACGACCGTGACGCCGCGCTCTGCGAGGGCGCGGGCGCTCTCGCTGTCGGGGTCGCGGGTCAGACCGAACACCTCGAAGTCGGCGTCGTCGGCGAGCAGGGCGTCGACCACCGCGCCGCCCTGCCTCCCGGTCGCGCCGACGACGAGGACTCTCAGTCCCCTGCTCACGCCGGACCCACCTTCGGCGCGTCGTGAACGTACAGGTCGTCCTCCACGCAGTCGAGCAGGAACCGGGCCACGTCGGCCCGCGCGACAGCCTCGAAGCCCAGCGAGACGTCGCCGGCCGCGTAGTCACCTGCGCCCTCGCCGTCGACGAGTCGTGGGGCGCGGACGACCGTCCAGCGCGTGTCGCTCTGCTTGACGCGAGCGACGTGCTCGGCGGCGTCCGCGAGGACTTCGCGGGCGACCAACTTGAGCAGGCCACCCATCACCCGGCCGGTCATCGACACCGACTCCCCGTCCTCGCGGACGCCGGCACCGACGAGCGTGACGAACCGGTCCACCTCGTGGTCGGCCATCGCGTCGAGGACGTGGTCGCCGGCGACGGTCAACAGGTCGTCGGGGCTCCCGTCGGTCTGGCCGAGCGTGCTGACGACGGCGTCCGCGCCCGCGACCGCCGCCGAGACCCCCTCGCCGGTGTAGGCGTCGCCCTCGATCACGACGAGTCGGTCGTCGTAGTCGGCGGGCGAGAGGGGGAGTCTCTCGGCGTCGCGGACGAACGCGACGACGGTGTGGCCGTGGTCGAGTGCCCGTTCGACGAGGGGGAGACCGGTTCTGCCACTCGCGCCGAAGACGGCGATACGCCGAGAAGCCGATTCGTCTGCTGTCATGCCCTTCGATACGGCTTCTGAAGTGAAATACTGTGAACTTCGAAGTATCGGAGTCACTACGAAGTCGGGGAGTGAGCGCCGAGGCTCCCGAGAGCGAAGTTTATCGCTTCAGCTGTCGTAGTGACCCGGATGACGGCCGGTAGTTCGGACACGAGTGGTGAGATCGCGAGGAAGACAGCCGACGACACCGGCGACTGCTCGCGCGGGCAGTTCTCAGCGGCCGAGGTGGCGCGCATCGACGGCACCGTCGCGGACCTGTTGACCCTGCTCGGGAGGGCACACACGATGGCGATTCTGCGCGTCTTCGCCGACGAGTCGGGGCCACTGCGCTTCTCGGAGATCGAGTCTGCGCTGGGAATCTCGCCGAACACGCTCTCGGAGCGCCTGAAGGAGTTGACGGCGACCGGGTTGCTCACGCGGTCCGCGTACAACGAGATCCCGCCCCGGGTGGAGTACGCCGCGACCGACCGCGCCGAGGCACTGTTTCCGGTGTTCGGCCACCTCGCAGACTGGGCGCGGAGTCACGAACTGGACACACTCGAAGCGTGAGCGGGCAGAAGTCACGGCGTGCGGCGGCGGAGACCGAGGCGTGCGTTGTCAGGGAGCCACCGTGTCCCGGCCACGAGTCAGTGCGCCGACGCTGGCGACGGCCGCGACGACGTGCATCGACGCGAGGCTGAGCAGGACGCCGAGCGTCACCGCCGGGTCCGAGAGGTACAGCGCGACGTTCGGCGCGAACGACAGCAGGAGCGCCACGGCCGCGACCCGGACGAAGGTCCGATCCGGGTCCGTCACCCGGCGTGCGAGCAGGGCGTAGACGACGGTCGCGCCGAGTGCCCCGAGCAGGGAGACGAAGATCACTGGTCCGTACGCGAGTGCCATGAACGGCGGGACCGCCCCCGACGCGAGGATGGCGGCCAACAGCAGGGCGTTGGCGGCGGCCGAGAGCAGGAGTGCGAGCGCCCCCCGGCGGACTATCGCGGTGGTGGTGAAGCGAGCGGTGGTGACTCCGGTGGTCGAGTCGAGTGACTCGGAGACGGTAGTTGACACGAGTGAGATACGCCCGCTGAGAGCATGAACGTACGTCGTGGTGTGTGGTATCACTGCTGTAGTGTGGTCGATTCCCCGGGTCGGAAGCGTCGGAACAGACCGGACCGCCACCGATCGAGTCCGGGCGCAATCCAGACAACCTAAGACGATCCACACAGTACCCCGTGTCGTGCCGCAGTTCCACTACCCCTGTCCCGGCTGTTCGACCACGAACAGCCTCCACCGCGCCGACTGCCAGTTCGAGGGCGTCGCGTGGCAGGCAGTGGAGAAGGCCTACACCGACATCGTCGCCCGACTCGCGGCCGGTCCGACCCCGGAGGCCGCCCTGCGCGACGCGGTCCACGGCGAGTGGGACGCGCTCCACCAGTCCGCGCTGCAGCGCCTCCAGCGCAACGAGCGTGTCGTCGAGGAGGAGGGGAACCTCCGCCTGCTGACCGCCGCCGAGTACAAGGAGCGCGTCTCCGAACCGACCCGCGAGCCGATGGCGACCCTCTACCGGAAGGGGAGCGTGCCGGGCTGTCACGACAACGCCGTCTTCGCCATGATCGCGTGGTACGAGTTCGTCGGCCTGTCGTGGCCCGAGACGAAGGAGAACGTCGTGGCGTGGCTCCGCGACTCGGGGTCGTGGGAGCGTGGCGGCTTCGAGGAGGCCACGCCGGGCGAACTCGTCGAGAAGAAACGCCACGTCTACGAGCAGGGGTACGGCTGGAAGGAGAAGGCCCGCGCCGCGAAGGCCGTCATCGACCGCCACGCCTGAGCGACCGGTCCGGCCCACGCTGTCGCTCCACTCGACTACGCCGAGCGATCACGCATCCGACTCGATCGCGCCGAGCCATCGCTCACCACACAAACGTTACACGTCCCGCAGGCGTACTCCCGCCGAATGAGCGCACCCGAGACGGCGACCGCCGGCCAGTCCAGCGATGGATCGGCCATCCCCGCCGGTGGCTCCCGGCGCGCCGTCGCGACCGTCGTCGCCATCGTCTTCATCGATCTGCTGGGCTTCGGCATCGTCATTCCCATCCTCCCCTTCTACGTCCGGAGCTTCGGCGTCAGCGACGTGTTCATCGGCCTGCTGGCGGCCTCCTACTCGCTCACGCAGTTCGTCTTCGCGCCCTACCTCGGCCAACTCTCCGACCAGCGCGGTCGCCGGCCGGTCCTGATGCTCTCGCTGGCCGGGAGCGCCGTGGCGTGGACCGTCTTCGGACTGGCCGCCGAGACGACCGCGCTGTTCGGGGTGGTCGGTGGACTGGCGACGCTGTTCGCTTCCCGGATGCTCGCCGGTGCGATGGGCGGGAACATCGCCGCCGCACAGGCGTACATCGCCGACGTGACGCCCGCTGACCGACGGGCCGCCTCACTCGGACTCGTCGGGGCGGCCTTCGCGCTCGGCTTCGTCTTCGGCCCGGCAATCGGCGGCGTCTTCGCCAGCGACGCGGTCGTCTCGACAGCAGCAGGAATCTTCCCGTCGTTCGTCCCCGCGACCGTCTTCTCGTTGCCGAGTTTCGCGGCCGCCGGCTTCTCGCTGCTCGCACTGGTCGCCGCCGGGCTCTTTCTGTCGGAACCGGAGCGCCAGCGCACCGCCGCGAGGCGCGCGGGACTCGTCTCTCAGTTCGCCGACGCCCTGCGGAACACGAACCTGCGGGGGCTGGTCGTCGCCTTCTTCGTCGTCTCGGTCGCCTTCTCCGGGATCCAGGTGATGTTCATCCCCTACGCCGCCGACATCTACGGCTACGACGCGACGCAGGCCGCCTTCCTGCTCACCTACATCGGCGTGCTGGGCGTGCTGAACCAGGGGATCCTGGTCGGCCAACTGTCGAAACGCTACCGCGACAGTTCCATCGCGGTCGCGGGTGCGAGTCTCCTCCTCGTCGCACTCGGGACGATCCCGTTCGCACCCGAGATCGGGCGGGCACTCCTCCCGACCGTCGGCGGCCTGCCGTGGCTCACGCGGGAACTGCTCGCGCTGCTCGTCTTACTCGCCGGGCTGTCGGTCGGCAACAGTCTGTTGAACGTCGCGCTCTCGACACTCGTCTCCCGGTCCGCGTCGGCCGACGAGCAGGGGAGCGCCTTCGGCGTCACGCAGGGCGCGGGGAGTCTCGGCCGGACCATCGGTCCCCCGGCGATGGCGGCGCTGTACGCCGTCGTCGCCTACTGGTCGCCGTTCCTCGTCGGCGCACTCCTGATCGTCCCGATCGTCGCCATCCTCGTCGGCATCGCGCGGGCGGGACTATCGGGACCGGCGGAGCCGGCGACCTGAGACATCTCCCCCGGACGTGTCGGCCCTCGGAGTGACCCGTAGCCACGGTCGTTCGAGCGCTAGCCAGTCGTCTGCGCCGAGTCGTTCGTGAACACCGCCGCGAGCAGTCCAACGAGGGCGACGAGCAGGACGGGACCGACGACGAAGAGTCCCAACCCGAAGACGACGGCGACCGCGACGACGCCGACTGTGAACAGTCCGGTGACGGCGACGCCGACAGGACGGGGGGTCACGACACCGACCCCGGCCACGGCGACACAGAACGCGCCGAGCGCCGAGAACAGTACGAGTGCGTCGACCTCGGCCAGTCCGACGCTGTGGATCACCGTGCCGAAGAGCGGGACGGCGGCGACACCAGCGACTGCGGTCGCGGTCCGCTCCCGGCCGTCGTGGACGCCGACGATCCCGGCCACGCCGACGAACAGGCCGAGCAGTTGGAGCAGTCGCTCCGTGATCGGCGAGACGTCGATGCCACCGGCGGCGTAGGTCGTCAGTTCGTAGTGCTCACCGTTCTTCTCGACTGCGTACCGACCGTCTCCCCAGAACGTGGTGTCGCTGTAGGCGAACTCGGGTGGCTCGTTCGCCTCGCCACGAACGACGGCGGTCCCGTCGTCGCTGGCGAGTGCGCTGTCTATCGCCTGCCGTGCCTCGGGCGAGAGGTCGTCGTACTGCTGGACGGTCACGTCGGCGGGAATCTCGCGCTCGTCGATCTGCTCGATGTCGTGGACGTAGGTGGGCTGGTCCGCAGTCGGGAAGGCGACCAGCGGCGCGGCGACCAGCGGCACGGCCACGAGGAGGACGACGAGCGTAGCGAGACGGCGGTCCATCTGGTCGAGCGACGACCGTCTGCGGGATGTGTCTTGTGGCGAGAACAGCAGAGAGAATCGAGAGACGAACCGAGTCGGTCGCAGGTCAGTCGCTCTGGATGCGCGGCGCGAGCATGTACGTCACCTGTCCGAGTCCCTCGGCGAACTCGAAGTGAAGCTTCACCGGGAACTCTTCGCCGAGTTCCATCGTGACCTCGGCGTCGCTCGGGATCGCCTTGTTCATGTCCTTCAGGTAGTCGAGCGAGAACAGCGACTCGGCGGGGCCGACCTCGAGGTCGATCAGGTCAGCGCGGGTGAGTTCGAGGTCGACGTCGTCGGTGTCGCCCTCGGCCTCGATGTGGAACGTCTCCTCGCTCTCGTCGACGCGCAGCGCGATGTGGTCCGAGACCATGTTGGCGGCCTTGATCCCCCGGTCGAGGTGGGTCCCCTCCAGGACGATCTCGGCGGGCAGATCCAGGTCCGGGATGTCCGGTTCCTGCCGGATGGAGTCGGGGTCGATCAGCGCGAGGGTGTAGGAGAGGCCGTCGATGCGGATGTGGAGTTTGCGGGTCTCCTCGTCGAGTTCGAGGTGGACGAGGTCGCCGGCGTTGCCCATCCCGGCGATGTCCTCCAGTCGGGAGAGGTTGACGCCGATGACGCCGCCGTCGGCCTCGTAGGACTCGAAGGCCTCCGAGTCCAGTGAGAGGTCGACCATGCCGACGTTCGCGGGATCGACCGCCTGAATCGCCAGTCCGTCCTCGTTGAGTCGAATCTTACACTCCTCGACCAACACGCTGACCGAGTCGAGCGCGTCCCGGAGCGTCGCCGCGCTCACGATGGCCTTGAACATATACGACGACGTACGAAATCGCGGGTTAAAAAGTCACCCGTATCCTCCCGCGCGCGCCCGTTGCCCCGGTGTGGCACGACCCGAAGCACCGCCGGTTCAGCCGGGCCGAATCGCGTCCAACAGCCGACCGAACAGGCCCTTCTCCTCGGTCAGTGGTTCCCACAGCGCGAACGCCTCGGCGGTGTCCGCAGACGGACTCCGAACCAGTCGCTCCGCCTCGGGGACGACGACCGCGAGGTTCACCTCGTAGTGGCCGTAGTAGCCGTACTTCAGCAGGGTCCGGTCCTCGTGGTCGGCGACGAACGCGGCCACGTCGTCGGCGAGGTCCTCGGCGACGACGACGAAGGTCACGTCGGTACTGAAGTGTTCCTCGTCTGCGACGACGCGTTCGTCGGCGATTCGGTGCCCCAACTCGACCAGTCGCTCCAGATCCGCGACGGTCGGTCGGGCCAGACGCCGGACGAACAGGTACTCCTCGGACTCGTGGTGGCCGTACGACAGCGCCGGGTGGAAGAACTGCTTCTGGCTGTGGACCTCCAGCGTCCCTGTCATCGGGAACTGCTCGCCGTGGACGACCGTGTCGCGGTCGAGGTCGTAGTTGAACATCAGGCGGTCGGAGACCCGGTCGAGGTACTCGTCGTCCCAGTCGGGCACCTCGCCGAGTGGTTCGACGTCCTCGGGTATCTCCGGAGGGCGTTCGGTCCCGGACGTCCCCTCGTCCGTGGGGTCGGTCCCGTCCGGTGTGTCCGTGTTCCCGCTCATCCGTCCGTCTCCGGGTCGTAGACGACCGCGTCACCGGAGACGGGTGGCGCGCCGATAGCGAGGACCTGCACCGACTCGTCGGCGTCGGCCGGGTTGTACGCGCGCTGTGGACTCCCCGGGTCGACCGCGAACAGGTCCCCGGTCTCGACGGTGTACTCCTCGTCCGGCGTCTCGACGGCGAGCGTCCCCGAGAGCACGTAGAACACCTCCTCCTGTTCGTCGTGGTAGTGGTACGCGAGCGGCAGTTGTTCGCCCGGTTCCGCCGAGAAGCGGTTGATCGCCATCTGTGACAGGCCCGCCGGCTCACTCAGTCGGCGCAGCCGACAGGGCCGGTCCTCGGCGGGCGGCACCGCGTCGGCGTCCACGAGTCGGTATCCCATGTGTCGGCACACGACAAGGGCCGACAAAAACCCGTCGCGTGTCGTGGGTCGCGTCGACGGGGCGCACGGAGAGTCCTCACGACCCGGCGAGACCGCCGGGGACAAGGTTTAACAGGATCGTTGACCAACCGGCGTGCGAGATCGTACCATGGACAGTGACGAACGCGAGGCGTGTGGCCGGTGTGCCATGAGTTCCGTCGTCGACACCGCGATGGAGGGGACGGACGAGTCGGAACGCGCGACCCGCGATCCCTTCGCCGGCGAGCGAATCGAGGTCGACGAGGACGACCTCCGCCGGGTGTCGCCGTCGGCGTGGCTCGGCGGGTTGAAGCGTCGTATCGACGACGTAGCGACCCGGCTGACCTACGGCCGGTGACCCCGGTTCGTCGTGGGCGAGGGGACGGCCCGGACGTGAGTGACAACCACACACAGCGGAGACGTTTATACCGCTGACGCCCGTAACGGAGCATAACAGGGAGACATCGCATGGAAGAGAGCATCTCCGGATTCAAACTCCGTGGCTCGTGGGGCGACGCCGTCGAACACGGCGAACGCGTCACGCACGCACTACGGGAGGCCGGAGCAGACGGGGACGCGTTCGAGCAGTGGGACGAGTGGCGGCCGAAGTCCCACGAACGACTGAGCGTCGACGTGAGCGAGAAGACCGCAGAACAGGCCAGTGTCGCCGAGGGCGAGGGCGAGAAGGCCGGCAAGGAACCGGACGAGGACCTTCAGTCGGCCGGCGAGAAGCTGACGGAGTCGTACGAACACATCGAGGAGGGCGACAACGAGGGGGCCATCGAGAAGTGGCAAGACTCCATCGACTACGTCACCCGCGCCGCCGACTCCGCCGGCCGCAAGGCGGTCCGCGCGGTCGAGAACACGGTCTACCGGAAGGTGATGACCCAACTCGCGCCCTACTACTTCGACAACGAACTCGTCAGCGCGAACATCCAGAAGACGACCCGCAACGGCGGCGACCCGGAGTTCATCTTCGAGATCAACGTCAACGACGACGACCTGAAAGACGAGGTCTCCGAACGACTGGCGGAGTACGACGAGATCGACCGCTGGCACATCGACACCGAGAAGGAGACCGAGACGGCCGAAGCCGTCGAAGGCGTCGAACCGCCACCCTCCGAGACCGACGCGAAGTTCACGACGAACTGACCTCGCCGACGACACGGCCACAGCCCTTTTGCTACCAGCCCGCGATCCGGGTGATATGATGGGATCACGCGCCGAGATCGAGGCCGAGGACCTGTTGAAGATCGTCCTCGTGCTGGTCGTCATCTGGCTCGCGCTCGAAGTCCTCGGAGCCGCCGTGGGACTCGTCGGCGCGACGTTGGACGTGATATTCGGGCCGCTCAGTTCGCTGATCGCGCTGGTCGTGGTCGCGTTGATCGTCCTCTGGTTCTTCGACAAGATCTGACCGCGACCGACAGCCACAACTCGGCTGGGCGCGAGGATCGACCGTGTACAGTCTGAACGCCCGTGTTCCGCCCGCAGTCTCGCGGCTGGCGTCCGATCTCCACCCACGACTGACTCCCTTCGACCGGCTCCGGAGTCGCCACACGCTCGTCGCCAAACGCTTCGAGACCGACCGGTTCGCCCGCCTCCGCGAGCGACTGCGCGAGACGCTCCGTGGCACCCCCGCCTTCGAGGCGCAGGTCACCGGCGTCGACTACTTCGAGCACCCACCGCGGGGGAGCGGTCCGGTGGTCTACCTCGCGGTCGAGAGTCCGGGGCTGCGTGACCTCCACGAGACGCTGGTCGCCGAGTTCGGCGCGGTGGACGAGTTGGAGGGGCCCGACTACGTGCCGCACGTCACGCTGGCGCGCGGCGGGTCGGTGGCCGACGCGGAGCGACTGGTCGCCGAGGGGGTCGACCCGGTGACGTGGACGGTCTCGCAGGTGCAGGTGTGGGACGCCCGGCACCGGGAGGCGGCGGCGCGGATCTCGCTGCCGGCGTAGCACCCCGTCGCATCGCTCTCGGTGTGCAGTCGGCGGAGACGGTGGCGTCGCTCCCACCGCGTCACGCGAAAGAGAATCGAGTCTGTGTGCCGGTTCAGAAGGTCTCGAGGTAGCGGTCGAGTTCCCACTGGGAGACGTCGACGCGGTACTCGTCGTACTCCTGGGACTTCGCCTCGACGAACTTCTCGTAGACGTGCTCGCCCAGTGCGTCGGCGACGACTTCGTCGGCCTGGAGTGCCTCGATGGCCTCCCCGAGGTTCGACGGGAGCGTCTCGATGCCGTACTCGGCACGCTTCTCCTCGTCGAACTCGTAGATGTTCTCTCTGACGGGGTCGTCGCACTCGAGGTCGTTCTCGATGCCGTCCAGCCCGGCGTGGATGAGCGCCGCGAAGGCGAGGTACGGGTTACACGACGGGTCCGGGAAGCGAGCCTCGATACGGCTGGCGGCCGGGACACGCGCGGCCGGCTTGCGGATGAGTGCCGACCGGTTGCGGTCGGACCAGGCGACGTACACCGGGGCCTCGTAGCCCGGCACGAGTCGCTTGTAGCTGTTCACGGTCGGGTTCGTCACGGCCGCGAGTGCCGGCGCGTGTGCGAGGATGCCGGCGGTGAACTGCTTTGCCGTCTCGCTCAGGTTGAACTCGTCGTCCTCGTCGTGGAAGGCGTTCTCGCCGTCCTGGAACAGCGAGATGTGGGTGTGCATCCCGGAGCCGTTGATGCGCGGGATCGGCTTCGGCATGAACGTCGCGTGCAGGTCGTGTTCGGCCGCGATGGCGCGGACGACAGACCGGAAGGTGGCGACGTTGTCGGCGGTGGCCAGCGCGTCGTCGTAGGTGAAGTTGATCTCGTGTTGCCCCTGTGCGACCTCGTGGTGGCTGGCCTCCACGTCGAAGCCCATGTCCTCCAGGCCGAAGATGATGTCACGACGCACGTCCTGTGCGAGGTCCTTCGGCGCGAGGTCGAAGTAGCCGCCGGCGTCGTTCGTCTTCGTCGTGGCGCGCCCGTCCTCGTCGTGCTCGAAGAGGAAGAACTCCGGTTCCGGGGCGGCGTTGACGTCGTAGCCCATCTCCTCGGCGCGTTCGAGTGCGCTCTTGAGGACGCCACGCGGGTCGCCCGAGAACGGTTCGCCGGTCGAGGTGTCCATCACGTCACAGATGAGTCGTGCGGCCGCGCTGTCCTCGCTCTTGCGCCACGGGAGGACCGCGAAGGTGTCGGGGTCCGGCTTCAGCCGCATGTCGGACTCCTGGATACGGACGAAGCCGTCGATAGACGAACCGTCGAAGTAGATGCCCTCGGTGAACGCCTTCTCGGCCTGCGAGGCCGGGATGGAGACGTTCTTGACCGTCCCGAGGATGTCCGTGAACTGGAGTCGGAGGAAGTCGATGTTCTGCTCGTCGATCTCGTCGAGAACCGCCTGCTCGGTGGCACTCAGACCACCATCTGGTGCTTTCTGGTTGTCCGTCATGCTTGACAGTGTAGCCGTTCACTGCCAGTATAAAGACCTTATCGCTTAGTGCAAAGCCTATTTGCTAGGCCCTGAAACTGGATGTTCGTAAAGTTCTTGTGGGGTGCCCGAGTGTCTCGGTGTAATGACGTACGAAAACCTCGACGCGAAGCTGATCAACGCCCTGCTGGGAGACGGTCGTGCGAGTCTCCGGAGCCTCGCAGAAGAACTGGACGTCTCCGTGACGACGGTGTCGAACCACCTCCGCGACCTCGAAGACGAGGGCGTCATCGAGGGGTACACCCCGCGCGTGAACTACGACGCGTTGGGCTACGACGTGACCGCCGTGATCCAGTTGAAAGTCGAGGGGAGCGCCCTGCCGGACATCACCGACCGTCTGCAGGACGAGAAACAGATGATCTCGGTCTACGAGGTGACCGGCGACTACGACATCATCGCCATCGGCAAGTTCAAAGACACCGACGGGATGAACGAGCAGATCAAGTCACTGCTCACGGACGCTGACATCCGCGAGTCGAACACCAGCGTCGTCCTGAACGCCGTCGTCGAGAACGAGCAGTTCGAACTCGACGCAGGCGACGCCTGAGCCGGCCCAGACAGTTCTCGACTGCGTTACACTGTGAGTGACGACGCCTGCACCGACAGCACCGACGACAGCGATAGCACCGACACCGACACCAGCGACCGAATCGACGAGACCGACAGCGACTACCGCGCCACGCCTTCCGGCAACTCGTCTTCCTCCAGGTCGTTCACCGACAGCCCGGTCGTCACCAGCAGACGAATCCCACGCCGGACCGACATATCGACCTCGTACACGTCGTCGGCCGGCAGCATCACCAGCGCGCCGGCAGTCGGGTTCGGACTGTTCGGGACGAAGACGTTCACGGCCTCGCTGTCGGCGACCTGCCGCACCTGCCGGGGACTCTCGTTCGTCACGAAGCCGATCGAGAACAGCCCTTCGCGGGGGAACTCCACGAGGACGACGCTCTCGTACCGCGAGTTCCGCTCGGTCAGGGACTCGGCGACCTGCCGGACGCCGAAGTAGACCGTGCGGACGACCGGGACGAGTTCGACCCCGCGCTCGAAACTCCCGAACAGTCGCCGGCCGAAGTCCCGCGAGGCGAGGTCGCCGACGACGACGATGACGAGGACGATGAGCACCGCCGAGACGACCTGCGCGACGAAGAGGAGTTCACCGTCGTAGCCGAGCGACGCCCGCAGTTCCGGTTCGATCCTGAGAACGAGCGGTCGGATGATCGGCGTCACGCGATTGAACACGAACTGGAGCACGAACACCGTCACCGCCAGCGGCAGGAGGAGGAGCATGCCGGCGAGGAAACTGTTCCGGAGCCGAGTGATCGGTCGCATCGCTCGCAACTGGCTCCGGTGGGGCGATAAGCGTTCGGGACCGACCGGTCGTCGGCCACACGCTCGGTGCCCGACCTCGACCCGTTTCAGAACTGAGAGACACAACGGTTTTGCACACCCCACCCCGACCACTGTCTATGTTCACTGGTATCGTCGAAGGCACCGGCACGGTCGTCACGGCGACGGACGACGAGGGCGGCAGACGCCTCCGGATCGCCGCCGACGGACTCGACGACCTGCACCACGGCCAGTCGATCAGCGTCAGCGGCGTCTGTCTCACGGTCGAGCGCTTCGGCCACGACGCCGAGAACGACCTTCCCGCCGACGCGAGCGACTGGTTCGAGGTGTTCCTCGCGGGTGAGACCGTCGCGAAGACCTACCTCGGCGACGTACAGGCGGGCGACACGGTCAACGTCGAACGCGCTCTCGCGGCCGACGGCCGGTTCGACGGGCACGTCGTGCAGGGCCACGTCGACGGCACGACCGAAGTGACAGAGATCGAACGCGTCGGCGACGACTGGTACTTCGAGTTCGACCTGCCGACCGATCTCGCGCGCTACGTCGTCCAGAAGGGGTCGATCACGCTCGACGGCATCAGCCTCACCGTGGCGGATCGCCGAGAGTCGGGCTTCGCGGTCGCCATCATCCCGACGACCTACGAACTGACGACGCTCTCGGAGAAGTCGGTCGGCGACCCGGTCCACGTCGAGGTGGACGTGATCGCGAAGTACGTCGAGAACATGATCGAGGGCTACCGCGAGCGCATCGTCGAGGACGACGTGGAGACGGCCGAAGAAGCGTCGCCGGCACCGACGCAGTAGCGACCCGCACCGTTCCTGTCGTCTCCGGGTCCTCAGTCGATGACGAGGTCGCCGTCGCCGGTCGCGTCCTCGTCCCACTCCAACTCGAACTCGACTTCGATCTCCGCGTCGCCGCCCGACGCCGAGGTCTCGCGTTCGACCTCGACCTCGAACTCCACGCGGCCCGGCGGCGCGAGCGTCACCGACTCCTCGCCGGATTCGAGGGTGAACCCCTCGCCGGCCGCCAGTTTGTCTGCGACCGTCCGGAGGTACTCTGCGACCTCTGCCGTGCTCATGTCCCGCTCGAAGGTGAATATCGTCTCTTCTGGCATCGCTCGGCCTACGACGTGAGGGGTAATGAGTCTGTGTCGCCGGGAGTGGAGACGGAGAGTCGTAGTCCGACCGCGACCGACGTGGTCTCAGTCGGCCAGCGCGTCCAGCCGGAACTCGAAGGCCGCGACCGGCAGTTCGAGGTCGTGTTCCACGAGGACGGCCGGATGGAGTTCTCCAAGGACGCCGACCGACTCGCCGTCGATCACGACCTCGGCACACCGGCCGTCGAGGAACGACGGGTGGTCGGTCGCCGGCGTCTCGAGGTCGACGCCGAAGTCACGACAGAGCGCGGCGAGGCGACCCTTCGCGTCTTCGTAGGTCGCGTCGGTCCGCGCGAGGACGCCCGCGACGTGGCGGGCCTCCGCGACGCCGGTGTTCTCCGACTCGTCGCGCTCTGCGGCGAGTCCGATCTCCGCTAAGTCCTGCGGGTACGCACGGTGGGTGTTGTTCTCCAGGACCATCGTCAGCGACGGGAGCGCCCAGGTCCGAAGCTGGGTGTACTCGTCGCTGTACGGTTCGGTGATCGCCACCGGGTCGCCGCCGCCGAGGATGTCCGTCCCCGGTTCGACGCCCATCCGGTCGTAGTTCTCGGTGTCGGCGATCATGTGGAAGTTCAGCAGGTCCTCGAAGCCCAGCCCGACGAGACTCCGCCGGACCGCGTCTTCCAGCCGGGATCGCTCGTGGCGACCGCCGATGGTGCCGATCTCGGGGTAGCTGGGGACCAGGGTGTTGAAGCCGTAGGCACGACCGACGTCGTCGATCAGGTCCAGCGGGTGGAGCACGTCGGTCCGGTACGGCGGGATCGACACCTCGTAGACGGCCTCGTTGGCGTCGATCTCCTCGGGTGCCGGGCGGGTCGCCGCGTCGGTCTCGCGGGTCGTGTCCTGCTCCTCGTCGGTCGGCGCGAGGCGGGCGTCCAGCCCCGAGCGCTCGAACAGGTCGACCGTCTCGCGGATGTCCAGTTCGACGCCGAGCATCGACTCGATGCGCTCGTGGGCGACCGCCTTCGTCCGCACCTCGAAGTCCGGCCGGTCCAGCGTGCGGTCGGGGTACTCGACCTCGACGCGTTCGACCGTCGCGCCGCGTGCGTCCAGCGCGTAGCAGATGATCGCACACATCCGGTCGATGGTCCACTGGTCGGTGCCGGTGAGTTCGACGAACAGTTCACGCGAGTCGGTCGAGACCTCGGTCCGGCGACCGTTGATGACCGGCGGGAACGAGAACAGGCCGAGTTCGTCGTAGATCGCCGGATAGCGGTCGTAGCTCTCGACGATGTCGGCGTAGGTCTCGCCGGTCGGGTGGTCGGTCAGCACCTCGGCGGGCGTCATCTCCCGGTCGGAATCGAGGGGGACGAACGTGTCGCCGTCGGGGTCGACGCCCCGGTAGGTGATGGAGTTCGACGCCCCCTCCTGTAAGACCGCGCCCTTCAGCATCGTCAGGTCGTGGATGCCGATTGCACCCTTCGCCCGCTTGCGCCCCATCGTCGCGTGGAGTTTCTCCTGCAACTGGATCAGCGAGTCGAGGCCGGCCTCGTCCAAGTCGACGCCGCGGATCACCGCGCCGGTGACGTACGGGCGCTCCTCGGGGACCGACTCGTCGACCTCGATGGTCCAGTCCGGATCGTTCGCGTTCGGGACGTAGACGCCCCGGTCGTCGCCGTACTGGTAGCGCAGGGAGCGCGCCACACCCTCCACGGAGAGGCGGTCGAGGCGGTCGGGGCCGAATTCGAGTTGCATCAGGCCCTCCTCGGTGTCGCCCTCGTACTCCAGGCCGAGCGCGAACAGGTCGTCTTTCAGTTCGTCGTCGCTCTTCTCCTCGTGGCCCGTGAGTCGGCGGAGTTCGTCGGGGTCGACGTCGACGACGGGCATCAGTGCAGCACCTCCGTCTCCCGCAGGAGGTCGAGATCACACAACGTCCCGTGGACGTCGCGGATGTCCTCGAAGCCGTACATCAGCATGAGTAGACGCTCTAAGGCGAGTCCCCACGCCATCACGTCGCACTCGACGCCGAGCGGTTCCAGCACCTCGTCGCGGAACATCCCGGAGTTGCCGATCTCGATCAACTCTCCTGTCTCGGGGTGGTGGCCGAACAGTTCGAAGCTCGGCTCGGTGTACGGGTTGTAGTGCGGCTTGAACTGCAGGTCGGTGATGCCGAACTGGCGGTAGAACTCCTCGAAGGTGCCCATCAGGTCCCTGACGGAGAGATCCTCGGCCATCACCCACCCCTCGATCTGGAAGAACTCCAGCAGGTGGGTCGCGTCCAGCGTGTCGTTCCGGTACACCTTCTCGACCGAGAAGCACCGTTTCGGCTCCTCCAACTCGCCGATCTGGTGGCCGGAGAGGTACCGCATCGACAGCGAGGTGGTGTGGCCGCGCAGGGCGATCTCGCGGGCGAAGTCCTCCGACCACGGCGAGTGGTAGCCGTCGCCGTCCGGGCCGACGCCGTTCCGGTGGGCGTCCTCCACTCTGTCCAGCAGGTCTTCGGGCAGGTCCTGCATGGGCGGCGTGTCCAGCACGAACCGGTCCCAGTGCGTGCGGGCAGGGTGGTCCTGCGGCATGAACAGACAGTCGTTGATCCAGAAGTCCGCGTCGGCGTGTGGCCCCTCCATCTCCTCGAAGCCCATCCCGACGAGTACGTCCTTCACGCGGTCGGCGGTCTGCCGGAGGATGTGGGTCTTGCCGCCCCGCTGTTCGGGGGCGTCCGCCTCGACGTTGTACTCGGTGAACTCCACGTCGCGCCACTCGCCGGAGGTGAGCAGTTCCGGCGTGAGGCGGTCGACCGTCTCGGCCGTCTCGATCCCCTCCATCATCGCGGTGACGCCCGCGTCCGTGAGCGTCACCGATCGGACCGTCGTCTCGTCGCGGTCGACGAGGCCACGCCGTGCCAACTGGGCCAGCACGTCCTCGTCGTCCACCGACTGGCCGGCGTCCAGCGACGCGAGGGCGTCGGCCTCGGGGTCGGCCTCGGGGTCGGCGTCCGGGTCGGCGGTGATCTCACCGGAGTCGATCGTGCCGTACCCCTTCCGGGCGTAGTTCGACAGGGCGATGTCCACCGCCCCGCCCCCAAGACCGGACGCGCCGATGACCTGTCCCATCGATGCCGGGTCGTCGTCGGCCCCGGCGTCGAGTGCGGCCCGGTAGAGCCGAACTTCGGGGAGGCCGTCCGCGAGATACTCGTACCCCTCGTCGGTGACTGTCGCGGTCGTCTCGGTCGTCTCGGCCACGCTCAGCAGGCCCTCGTCGGCCAGTTCCGTGACCGCGCCGTACACCGTCGCGGGGTCCGTGTCGGTCTCGTCTGCTACCTCGGCTATCGTCTTCTCGTCTGTCGCGCTGGCGGCGCGGAGTACCGCCGCCTGTGTCTGTGGAAGCTTCATGTGATTTTGTCGTGTCTCGTGGTCGCTCGGCAGGTAACTGTACCGAAGTTGCGGAGTCGGCGGGGTCGCGGGTCGGCGGCGGCCGCAGGCCGACGCCGCACCGAACCGACTCCGGCGGCCGGAGGGGTCGGTTTCGACCGGGCGTGACCGGTGAGTCGCGCCCGGCGTCCGCCGACCTCACCGCGCCGGGAAGAAGAAGCCGAACCCGTGGGTGGTCGGTTCGCGGGCCACACTGCCGGACGCGTCGGGTTCGGGCGTCATACGCCGACGTGTGCGAGGCGCGGTGAAAAGCGTTTCCGTGCGGGACCGGAACACACCGTGGTCTCCTGTCGGCCCCATCGACTGGTGTCGCCGAGCCGGACGACTGAGAGACACTCTCTCGCACGAAACGTCGTCTCACGTAGCAGTTCACGTTCTCTGCGCGCGTAGCAGTGGTATGGCTTCCAACAGACTCGTCAACGCACTCGTCGGCGCGGTCGTGACCGTCGTCACGTCGTTCGTCCCGCTGTCCCCCGTTCTCGGCGGCGGCGTCGCGGGCTACCTCCAGCGCGGCGACACCCGCGAGGGTGCCACCGTCGGCGCGATCTCGGGCTTGCTCGTGGCGATCCCGCTGGCGATCCTCGGGACGCTCGTCGCCGCGCTCTTCACCATCGTCCCCGAGGGCGGCGGCGGGGGCCTCCTGTTCGCGTTCGTCTTCCTGGCGATCCTGCTCGTGTCGTCGGTGTACAGCGTCGCGTTCTCGGCGCTCGGCGGTGTGCTGGGTGCGTATCTCGCGCGGGAGTACCGGGGTGACGAGGACGACGAGTTCGGTGAGAGATCGGTCGGTGGCGACGTGGGCGGCGAGAACGGCGACGCGGTCGACGCGACCTCTTCGACTGTGAAGTAACCGATCCGGTTTCTCAGCCCTCAGTTTCGCTTCCGGTCCGAGTCGAAGCTGATGTCCAACTCGTCGATGTACTCCTCGACTTCCGCGCGCTTCTCCTGATGCTCTTCTAAGAACTCCTCCATCAGCGTCGCGGCCTGCTCCTTGCAGTCGCCACAGAGTCGCTCGCCGCCGACACACTCGTCGTACACCTTCTCGGCGAACTCGTCGTCGTCGCCCGCCAAGAGGTAGGCGTACAACTCGTAGACCGGACACTCGTCGGCCTTGCCGCCCAATTCGCGCTGTTCCTCGGCGGTGCTCCGTCCGCCGGTCGTGGCGGACTTCACCTTGTCGTACCCCTCCTCGGGGTCGTCCAGCAGGCTGATGTGACTCGCCGGGATCGAGGAGGACATCTTCCCGCCCGTCAGGCCGGTCATGAACCGGTGGTAGATCGAGGAGGGGGCGACGAAGCCGTAGCCGCCGTTGTCCACCTCGACCTCGCGGGCCAGTTCTTCGGCGTCCTCCGCAGAGAGGTCGAACGAGTCGACGTGGTTCTCGTACCGGCGCTTCTCGCCGTCGATCGCCTCCACGAGCGCCTCGAAGGCCTCGTCGGTCGCGTCGCGGTTCAGGAACCGGACGCGGGGCCGGAGGGGTTCCATGCCGGCGTTGTCGAGCTTTTCGACCGCCGAGTCGCGGGCGTCGGCGACAGCCTCAACCTCGGCGTCGTACTCTGTCAACCACTCGCCGGCCTCCTCACACCGGGGCGTCTCCGGGTCCTCGGCGAACGCCTCGCGGGCGTCGTACGCCTGCGCGACGAGTGCACGCTCGTCGGCGTCCAGTTCCTGACTGAAGTACGCCTCTGTCACTTTGAAGAAGCGCATGCGGGCCGCCAGATCGCGGGCCAGTCGGACGTGCGGGTCCTGGTCCGGTCCGACCGGGATGACGGTCGGCTTCGGTTCGTCCAGTTGTGGGTAGAGGATGTCGGCCATCTGCGTGACGACCGACTGCATGTGCGAGACGTCGGTCTCGCCGTCGAAGCCGTAGATGGCCCCCAGTTCGGAGGCGTTCGCCTTCGCGCCCAACTCGAAGGCGAGGTCCTGCACCTCGCGGTTGTCCGACTGGCGGTACAGCGTCCCCGCCTCGGGGTCGAAGCCGAGTGCGAGCAGACTGACGATGTAGTTGCGCGCGTGTTCGTCGATCTCGTCCCACGTCAGGCCCCGGGCGGCGTGGGCCTCCAGATCGGCGATCAGGCCGTAGGCGTCGCCACCCTGCTCCTGGTGCCAGATGATCTCGTCGAAGACGAGTTTGTGACCGATGTGGGGGTCGCCGGTCGGCATGAACCCCGAGAGGGCCGCGAAGTCGTCGCCCTCGCGCATCGCCCGGGCGACCGGGCCGTAGTCGCGGTGGCCGAAGATGACGCCCCGGCGCATCAGGTAGTGCGGGTTCGGCACGTCCGGCAGGAGGTGATCGAACTCCTCGATGCCGAACTGCTCGAACAGTTTGCGGTAGTCGGAGACGGTCGAGGACCCCCACGGATCGAGGGTCACGTCGTCCGCTCCCGTCGCTGTGCCCCCGTCCGTGCGTGTGTCCGTCGCCGGATCGCCGTCTCGTGACATCGAACTACTCTCCTGTGGACGCGGTTCGCGCAAAAAACGTTCGTTTCCCTCGGGTCGTGCCGCGAGTCGGCGGATCGACGGCGGCGTCGCTGGTCGACACCGACTGCGTCGCGAGTCCACGGGTCGCCAGTCGCCGCTGGCCGACCTGCGTCACGAAGAAAGTGGGGACCTTATCGCCAGTCCGGGAGGTCCGGCGCGTCGCGTTCACCGACCGAGAGCCACGCGCCGTCGCGTGTGATGTCCGCGATTACGAACCGCGAGCCACCGGGGGAGGGATCGACCGAGGCCATGACCTCGGCGGGCTGGGCATCGACGGCGGTTGTCGTGTCCGCGACCATGCATGACAATACGTCTCACCCACTACATAAACACTCCGAAACGACAGAACGGTTGGTCGCCGTGGCCGGAGGTCGGCGGTGTCCGTCGGATTCCGCCGAAACTCGCTGCGCCAACCCGGAGACAGGTCCGTGCCTGCCGGAGTCGGTCGTACTCGTCGGCGGACGGATCGGTGTCTCTCGGAGACCGGCCGACGGCCCGTGTTCGGCGGTAGCCGAGTCGACCCCCGAGTGTGAAATCCGGATTTGAGCCTACGCCGGATACTTACCTGATTATCCATCATCTTTTAGGTATGCCGTACCGTACCACGCCAAGATCGCCAGAATACACCGAGAATGCGCCTGGTAAGTGCAAGACGGTAAGTTTATTCGCGTCCATCAAAAAGGGTGAGCCGGATGACAGACAGTAACAGCCTCTCACGCCGTCGCTTCCTGCAGGCGACTGGCGGGGCCGCGTCGGCGGCTGCGATTGCAGGATGTACCGGTAATCCCGACGACAGCGGGACCGACAACGAGACCGACACCGGGACGGACACGACCGAGGGCGGCGAGGAGACCGAGGTCGGGCCGAACTACCTCCAACTCATCAACTCGACGATGACGACGCTGGACCCGATCAAGTCCACCGACACCGCGTCGGGTCGGGTCGTCCAGCAGCTCTTCGACGGGTTGACCAACTACCCGAACGGCGAGGTCCAGGCGACGAACCTGCTCGCCTCCGGATACGAGCTCTCCGACGATTTCACGACGTACACGTTCAGCCTGAAGGAAGGCGTCGAGTACCACGACGGGACCGAAGTCACCGCCCAGGACTTCATCTACTCGTGTGAGCGACTCGCGGCCTCCAGCAACTCCCGGCGTGCGTACTTCATCCTCGACTCGATGGGCGTCATCCACGAGACCGAGACCGTCACGCAGGACGGCGAGGAAGTCGAGCAGTACGCCTCCGGCACGCTCGACATCAACGCCCCGGACGACTACACCATCGAGATCAACCTGGAGAAGCCGTTCGCCAGCACGATCCCGATGCTCGCGTACTCCTCTTTCGCCGTGATCCCCGAGGGGATCGTCGGCGACATCGAGGGCTACGACGGCGAGATGGAGCACTCGGAGTTCGCCACGTCGAACCCGATCGGCTGTGGGCCGTTCTCGCTCAACCGGTGGGAGACGAAGACCGAGGCCATCGTCGACCGGTACGACAACTACCACGGCACCGTCGCCGACCTCGACGGCGTCCGCTGGCAGATCATCGAGGACGCCGACGCGCAGTTCAACTACGCGTCGAACAAGAACGCGGACGCGTTCGCCATCCCGACGGCGAAGTACGACCCCAACAAGCTGACCGTCGAGGGCACCGACGACCTCGGCCGTGACTACGGGACCTACGCGCTCGACAACGGGTCCACGCTGGACTACACCGGCGTCGCCACGATCAACTCGTTCTACATCGCGTTCAACCAGATGAACGTGGACGAGCCGGCGGTCCGACAGGCCGTCGCACTCGCCCTGAACCAGCAGACCGCCGTCGACCAGGTGTTCAAGGGTCGCGGCTCCACGGCGTACCACTTCACGCCGCCGAACATCTACCCCGGTGGCGCGAACGAGTACCGGAGCCACGCCGAGAGCGAGTACCCGTACGGCTACAACGAGTCCAACCTCGAAGAGGCTCGCTCCGTCATGGAGGAGGCCGGCTACGGGCCGAACAACCGCTACGAGGTCACGTTTACGACCTACCAGTCGCCCTCGTGGCAGCAGATCGGCCAGATCCTGCGCGACCAGCTGACCAGCGCCCACATCGACATGACGCTGGAAGAAGCGCCGTTCTCGACGCTCCTCCAGCGCGGTCGCAACGGGAACCTCGAGATGTACTCTCTCGGGTGGGTCATGGACTGGCCGGCCCCGGACAACTTCCTGCAGAACCTCGTCCCCGAACTGACGATCACCTCGCAGGAGGGCGGCGCACAGGGTGCCTACGTCGACTGGCAGGGCACCGACGCCGCAGAGCGCGCCAACGAGGCGTGGGACACGATCACCTCGAACCCCGAACCGACCGACGAGGCGGAGTCCATCCGGAACGAGGCGTACGTCACGATGGAGGAGGCCAACTGGGACGACGTGGTCCTCCTGCCCGTGTACCACCGCATCGACCAACTGTTCAACTACGACTGGGTCGACATGCCGCGCTTCGGCGGCGGTGGGTTCAGCCGGATGATGCTGAACAACGTCTCGGTCGGCGACCGTAGCTAAGCGAGACCACCACGCGCGATTTTTCACGCATCCCGGCACCAGTGGAAACGCCCGATACCGCCCGACGCACGCGGTGCTACCGGAACGTAAGACATAACCAGCGCACTGTGAAAGACACCCAGTAACGGCACAAGAACTATGGTGCACAAACGGACTCACAGCGGGGACCAACGATGAGTCGGTGGCAGTACTTCCTCCGACGACTCGTGCTGTCGATCCCGGTCCTCATCTTCGGGACGACGATCACCTTCGTCATCCTGCGGATGGGGCCGCTCGACCCGGTCTCGGCGATTCTCGGCCCGACCGGTTCCCCCCAAGCGTACAACGAGATCGAACGCAACCTCGGGTTGAACCAGCCGCTCTGGGCGCAGTACGTCGACTTCATGGTCGACCTGTTCACGTTCAACCTCGGCCAGTCGTGGGTGCTCAACCCCGACACCTCGGCGTACGAGCTGATCCTGATCTTCGCCCCCCGGACGATCTGGCTCGGCTTCTGGTCGGTGTTGATCGCCCTGTTCGTCGGCATCCCGCTCGGCTTCTACGCCGGGCTGAACCCCAACTCGCTGTCCGACTACGTCGCCTCCTTCGGCGGGATCGTCTGGCGTGCCATGCCGAACTTCTGGCTCGCCGTGATCCTCGTCGGGGCGCTCGGCCTCGGCGGCCCCCTCGGCGCGGCGTGGATCGAACTCGGCACCCGGACCACCGTGATCGGGCCGCCGAACCTCGGGTTCCTCTCCGAACCGTTGACGCTCGTCACCGATCCCGGATCGTCCTGGGAGAACCTGCTGGTGGCGATCAAGAAGATCGCCCCGGCGGCCATCGTCCTCGGGTCGGCGTCGATGGGCAACGAGATGCGCATCGGTCGCACCGCCGTCTTGGAGACGATCAACTCCAACTACGTCGAGACCGCCCGCGCGAAGGGCGTCCCCCGGCGGAGCATCGTCTGGAAGCACGTCTTCCGGAACGCGCTGATCCCGCTGGTGCCGATCATCACCGGCGAGGCGTTCCTGCTGATCGGTGGCTCCGTCATCGTCGAGACGGTGTTCGGGATCAACGGCCTGGGCTACCTGTTCTTCCAGTCCATCGTCAACAGTGACCTGCCGCTGACCGGGTCGCTGATGTTCGTCTTCATCGTCCTGCTCGTCTCCATCAACATCCTGCAAGACTTCCTGTACACCGTGATCGACCCGCGCGTGGGGTACGACTAATGAGCGACGCATCACCACTCTCCGAGGACGCACCGCTCGCCGAACGCGTCCGGGCGAACCCGCGTCCGGGACTGCTGTGGGCACTCGGCCTGTTCGCCTTCGTCGCCGTGGAGTTCGGCGCGCTGGCGACCGCGATCACGGGTCCCGTGCCGTGGAACGTGCTGTACGAACTCCCCGCCGGCCTGGTCGGTGGCGCGACCGTGACGAGCGTCGCCTCGGTCGTCGTCCTCGTCTCGACCATCGTCTGTGGCGCGGTCGGCTTCTACGTCCAGTCGAAGACGAACACGCTCCGGGCGGGCGCTGCCGGCACCCTCGCACTGCTCGTGGGCGTCGGCGTCGCCGCGTCCATCGGCGGCGTGCTCCTGTACGCGTTCGTCGCACTCGGCCTGCTCGCCGGCCTCGGTCTGCTCGCCGGCGGCTACACCCGCGACTCGCCGCGTGCGATGGTGTTCGGCGTGGTCGTCCTCGTCGTCGGCCTGATCGGCCTGGAGAGCGTCGTCTCGTTCCCGACGCTCTTGACCCGCGAACTGTTCCCGAACCAGGGTCACCGCCTGCCCGGCGGTGGCTGGGAGGGGCCGTTCCTCGGCCTCTCGCCCGCGCTGGCGTGGGCGTTCCGGGTCGTGCTGGTGTACGCCTACGCGTTCGGTCTCCTCTGGTGGTGCTGGCGGGGCTACCGCACCTTCCGACAGCACTACCGGTACGCCGACTGGACGCCGCGTGACGACATGATCGACCGCCTCTCGGGCCACTACTGGGGCCTGTTCGGCTTCCTCGTCGTCTTCATGTTCGTCACGATGGCGGTGTTCGCACCGCCGCTCGGCCCGACGACGGTCGAGCAGAACATCAACAACCCGTACTCCTACCAGATCGAGTACCTCACCGACTCCGGTGCGGTCGAGTCGATCACCGCCGGGGACGCGAACATCGGGTCCTCGTCGGCCGGCAACCCCGACCGGAACGTCGGCGTGATGCAGTACGACGACTTCGGTCGGTTCCACCCGTTCGGGACGCTGGTCTCCGGGAAGGACATGTTCACCTTCATGGCGGCCGGCGCACGCGTCTCGCTGTTCATCGGCCTGCTGTCTATCGGCGTGGCGGGACTGATCGCCACCGGCCTGGCGCTGGTGACGGCGTACTACAAGGGACTGGCAGACCTGATCGTCGTGATCACCTCCGACTCGATCCAGTCGCTCCCGCGACTCCTGCTCATCATCCTGATGTCGGTGGTGTTCGCGGGGACCGGCATCGCGAAGGTGTACAGCGGCGGCTTACTACTCGCGTTGATCTTCGCGGCCACCTCGTGGCCGTTCCTCTGGCGGGCCGTGCGCGGCCCGGCGTTCCAGATCGCCGAACAGGAGTGGATCGACGCGGCCCGTTCGTTCGGCCAAGCGCCGCACAAGACGATGCAGAAACACATGGCTCCGTACATCCTCGGCTACCTGCTCGTCTACGGCTCCCTGAGCCTCGGCGGGATCATCATCGCCACGGCGGCGCTGTCGTTCCTCGGCCTGGGCATCCAGCCGCCGACCCCCGAGTGGGGCCGAGCGGTGAACCTCGGGCGGTCCTACATCGCCACCGTCTCGTGGCACATCTCGACGATCCCCGGTATCCTCGTCGTGATCGTCGTCACCGGCTTCAACGCCTTCGGTGACGGCATCCGCGACGCGATCGACCCGCAGAGCGAAGGCGGGAGCGACGCCGCCGACGAAGGTGTCGCGGCCGCAGGGGGTGGTGGCTGATGGCGACCACCGAACCGGTCGAGCGACGCGAGTCCGGAGAGACCCTGCTCAGTGTCGAGGGCGTCCGCACCGCCTTCTTCACCGACAAGGAGGTCATCCGCGCGGTCGACGGCGTCAGCTTCGACATCGAACGCGGCGAGACGGTCGGTATCGTCGGCGAGTCCGGCTCCGGCAAGTCCGTCACCGCACGGACGATCATGGGCATCGTCGACTCGCCGGGTCGCGTGCTCGACGGCCGCATCGAGTTCCGCGACACCGAGCGCGTCCAGTGGTTCGCCGACAAGTTCTCGAAGCGGACCGCCGACCTGACGGCCGGCGACGAGATCGGCGAGGACGACTTCGTCGTGATCGAGGCGCGCGAGGCGGGCGAGGTGTCGGCGGGCTACGTCGACACGACCTCGGCACCGGAGAAGGCCCTCCGGAAGCTTCGCGGCGGGGACATGGCGATGGTGTTCCAGGACCCGCTCACCTCGTTGAACCCGGTCTACACCGTCGGCAACCAGATCAAGGAGTCGCTGAAGCTCCACCAGGGGCTGACCGGTCGGGCGGCGACCGAGGAGGCGATCGACCTGCTGGAGGCGGTCGGCATCCCCGACGCCGCCCGGCGCGTCGAGGAGTACCCCCACCAGTTCTCCGGCGGGATGCGCCAGCGGGCCGTGATCGCCATGGCGTTGGCCTGCGACCCCGAACTCCTGATCTGTGACGAGCCGACCACGGCACTGGACGTGACGATCCAGGCACAGATCCTCGAACTGCTCGACGATCTGCAGGAAGAGCGGGACCTCTCGATCATGTTCATCACCCACGACATGGGCGTGATCGCGGAGGTCGCCGACCGCGTCAACGTGATGTACGCGGGCGAGATCGTCGAGAGCGCGCCGGTCGAGGCGCTGTTCGCCGACCCGAAACACCCCTACACGCGGGGGCTGCTGGAGTCGATCCCCGGCCGCGAGGCCGCCGGCGACCGACTCCGGACCATCGAGGGCGACGTGCCGACGCCGAACGAGGAACCGACCTACTGTCGGTTCGCGCCCCGGTGTCCGGAGGCGTTCGCCGAGTGTGAGCGCGTCCACCCGGCCGACGTGCAGGTCGCCGACACCGACGCGGAACACACCTCGGCGTGTCTCCTCTACCCGGAAGACCGGACGCGCGAGGAGGCAGTACAGCTCCACCAACAGCGCGAGCGGGAGGGTGACAGATGAGCAAACAGATCGTGGAGACGACCGCAGACACCGAGACGGGCGAACCGATGATCCGGGTGCAGAACCTGAAGACGTACTACGAGGCCGACAGCCTCTTCGGGGGCAACCCGGTCAAGGCGGTCGACGGCGTCAGCTTCGAGATCCAGAAGGGCGAGACGCTGGGACTCGTCGGCGAGTCCGGCTGTGGGAAGACGACGCTCGGCCGGACGCTCGTCCAACTGGAGGAGGCGACCGACGGGCAGGTGTTGTTCGGCGACACCGACATCACCACCCTGTCGGGCAAGCGCCTGAAGCGCTGGCGGCGCAACACCCAGATGGTGTTCCAGGACCCCGAGTCGTCGCTCAACGACCGGATGACGGTCGGCGAGATCGTCCGGGAACCGCTCGACGTACACGACTGGCCGAACCTCACCGTCGCACTCGACAGCGAGACCGACTACGACGTGGACGGCGACCTCGTCGAACGCCGAGCAGAACCCGGCGAGCGTGGCGACCTGACGCTGACGGTCGGCGGCGGCGACGTCGTCGAGGCGACGGTGCGGGCGGACCTACCCTTCACGGGCGCGGACGTGACCTGCCGCGTGAACGGCGGGGAGATCACCGTCTCGGTCGGGAAGTCGCCCGGCCGCCTCCGGCGGGAGCGCGTGAAGGAACTGCTCGCCACCGTCGGCCTCCAGAAGGAACACTACTTCCGGTACCCGCACCAGTTCTCCGGCGGCCAGCGCCAGCGCATCGGCATCGCCCGTGCGCTCGCCTTGGAACCGGAGTTCGTCGTCCTCGACGAACCGGTGTCGGCACTGGACGTCTCCGTGCAGGCGAAGATCCTGAACCTGCTGGAAGACCTGCAAGACGAGTTCGGGCTGACGTACCTGTTCATCGCCCACGACCTCTCGGTCGTCCGGCACATCTGCGACCGGACGGCGGTGATGTACCTCGGCAACATCATGGAGATCGGCCCGACCGAGGAACTGTTCACCGACCCGGCGAACCCCTACACGCACGCCCTGCTGTCGGCGATTCCGGAACCGGACCCGACCGCGAACCGGGACCGGATCACCCTGCGCGGGACGCCGCCGAGTCCGCGCGACCCGCCACAGGGCTGTCCGTTCTCGACGCGCTGTCCGGTGAAGATCCGCCCCGAGCAGTACCGCGACCTGGACGACGACGTGTGGGAACGAATCGAGGTGTTCCGCGAGGTGCTCCGGGAGCGAGCGCGTGCCGACAAGTCGCTGTCGGACCGGGCGAAGGAACTGCTCGGGATGCACACCCGCTTCTCGGACATCGAGGAGATCCGCGAGGAGGTGTTCGGCGACGTGGAGATTCCGGGGACGGTCGCCACGCACATCGACGAGGCGTCGAGCTACGTCGAGAACAACGACGAGGAGCAGGCCCGCCAGTACCTCTTCGAGGAGTTCGGTAGTGTCTGTGACAAGGAGGGACCGGACCTGCACACCGTCAGCGACTCCGACCGGACGAGCCTCTGTCACCGCCACGAGACCGAACACGACGAACCGGCCGACGAGTACGAACGCGTGGTCGGCGCGACGGGCACGAGCGGCGACGACTGACCGTGAACTCCCGACTGCGCGGCCTCCAGACGCTCGATCTCCTGGCCTACGCGGTCGTGGTCACGTCCGTCGTCTTCTGTCTCGGCCTCGTCGCGGGGCTGGCGGTCGGGAACGGCCTGATCGGCGCGAAGTGGCTCCTCTTCGCGGTCGGTTTCCTGCTGGTCGCCTACGGGACGCTCCGTCTGCGGCCGACGCCGAAGTGGAAAGACGAGTCGCGGCTGGACTTCGGCGACGAGCCACGGGGACTCCAGACGTTCGTCGCGGACGCCCTGCCGGCCGACTACCGACTGCCGACCGACGAGCGACTGCCGGTCGGACTGAAGATTCTCGTGGCCGGCGTGACCGTCCTGCTCACGTCGTTCCTGATGGAGACGGTGTTCGGCATCGGGATCGGCCTGTAGTCGGTCGGCGGAGACAGGCTCTCGGCATCGGCGCGGGTCGTTCGTCTCTTCTCTCGACGACCTCTCCGTCAGTCGTCGGCCAGATGCGCCAGCACCGCGTCGGTGTCGTTCGGCACCGGTTCGGGGTCGTCGCCGGCCTCGAAGGCGGCGTCGGGATCCTTCAGCAGGTGACCGGTCGTGAGACAGACGACCTGCTCGTCGGCCGCGATTCGCCCCTGCTCGCGGAGTTTTCGGAGGCCGGCCACCGAGGCGGCCGACGCCGGTTCGACGCCGACACCTTCACCCGCCAGCGCGCGCTGTGCGTCGGTGATGCGCTCGTCCGAGACGGCGACCGCCGTGCCGCCGGTGTTCCGGATGCCGGGGAGGGCCTTCGGCGCGTTGACCGGGTTGCCGATCCGGATGGCGGTCGCGCGGGTCTCGACCGACTCCCAGCGCCGCACCTCGTCGTTGCCCGCCTCGACCGCCTCGACCATCGGCGCGGCCCCCTCGGCCTGCACGCCGGTCAGTTTCGGCACGTCCGACTCCGCGAGCGCGCCCGACTGGACGAGTTCGCGGAAACACTTGTACAGCGCCGAGGTGTTGCCGGCGTTGCCGACCGGCAGGACGATCCGATCCGGATAGTCGCCCTCCTCGTCGCGGAACTGCTCCATGATCTCCAGTCCGATCGTCTTCTGGCCCTCCAGTCGGAACGGATTGAGGGAGTTCAGCAGGTACGCCTCGCCGCGGGCCGCGAGGTCCTGCACGATGTCGAGACAGCTGTCGAAGTTGCCGTCGACTTCGAGGATGCGGGCGTCGTGGAGACTCGCCTGTGCGATCTTGCCGGCGGCGACCTTCCCGGCCGGCAGGAGCACGAGCGTCTCCATCCCGCCGCGCGCGCCGTAGGCCGCCAGCGCCGCCGAGGTGTTGCCGGTCGAGGCACACGCGAGTCGGTCGACGCCGAGTTCCTTCGCCACGCGGACGCCGACCGTCATGCCTCGGTCCTTGAACGACCCGGTCGGGTTCATCCCCTCGTGTTTGATCCGGAGTCGGTCCACGCCGATATCCTCCTCCAATCGGGGGACGTCGTGCAGGGGCGTGTCACCCTCCGGGAGCGTGACACCCTCCGCGAAGGGCAGGGCGGCGCTGTAGCGCCAGACGCCCCGGCCCTCGAAGTCGTCCCACGTCGGCGGGTCGGCGTACCGGACCTCCAGCAGGCCGTCACAGTCGTCGCAGGTGTACCGGATGTCGTCGAAGGGGGCGAACTGCTCGCTACAGGCGATACACTCCAGCCACACGCCGTCGTCGGCCACCGAGGGTGCCGACTGCCTCGGGGCCGCGAGTTCCAGACTCATTACCGGCGGTCGGTCCCCTGTGGGCAAAAAGAGGCGGGTTCGTGCGGCACCTGCCAAAAAGGATTGGATGATATGTTAGTTATAATCTGAACTGTTTGTTCACTCCACCAGACATAACCAACTCTCCTGTGTACCCTCCACGGTCAAAGCTCACCACTTCCCTATACTCAGTGGAGGCGTTTCCTTCTACGGTAATTGAGAAGCCATGCGTCGTACGAGCAGGCGACTGTAGATTGATCGCACCGTACACAGTGGATCGGACGTCTGAACTGTTGTCTAACTGCAAATCAACGACCATGTCTCCGCCTTCGACGAACATATCATTCACAGCAGACGATACTTCTTTACCTGATTTTAACACTTTATTCGAATTTTTATTTAGTTGATTGTTACCATGGCGGAGGACAATAGACTCTTTTGGGAGTTCTGTGGGGATACGAAATAACAAACCATCGCTGACATACGTAGCAATTCGCTGCTCCTTCTCAATGTATATCGGGTGGTTTAGTCGTGTCTTTCGACCCCGCAAGCTAATCAATGCAGGTTTTGTTATCGGTTGTCCTCGGAACTTTCCAGATTGCACTTCGAAGTTTTCTGGAGAAAGATCGTGTTTCGAATCTATACCAAAGAAAATGTATCTTGACGAATTCTCGTCCCAGATTTTTGTCGTGTCAGGCGACACGAACTCAGGGACCGAATCCAGTATCACACTTTCAGTTACATTGATGTTTTCCACGTCAGAAGGGTCTTTCATACTCCAGATCGACTGGATTCCGCTGATCGTTGCTAGGCCTCCAGTAGCACTTAGACACTCTCTCCGTTTTATCCCTCTCCCGGAACCACTGGCCTCACTACCATTCTCTGAATTAGGCATGTGTATTTGAATATTTGGTCTGGCCAATTATATAATTTTATATTTCTATATGAGGGAATGATATAAGTGGATTCCCGGATAATACGGTTGTATGGCGTATGATTACGTGACTTCAGACGGTACAAACACTGGTCGTAGTGACATCCCGAACATCTCTGTATTCGGGGCTTCAGACACCGCATTCTCGGATCTTGACTCAGCGTATTCAGCAACAAATTCAGAATACGATAGACTCACCAGAGGGGGGACCATTCCTGGATACGAAGTAACCTGTTACACTTCAGACTTTGACTATGACGAGTACAACACTGACTCGGTAGTCAGCGCGGTTCAAGATTGGATGGAAGCGAACGGGATTAACGAGGATGGCGCGCATGTAATGCTGAACGAGACAACCGACGGAGGGCCGGGTGCCGCGCATTCACCATTAGGTGCTTGGAAGAATTGTATATACATTCAAGTGTGGAACGACATAAACAGTAAAGAGTCTATGATTAACACACTCTTACACGAACTTGCGCATGTGTTCGTGGACGCTAGTCTGAATAGCGTAGAAGATAGGATTTCAGCAGATACCGAACACGACCTCGGCACCTATCGGTACGATAGATTCGATGCGGTCTATTACGAAACTCCTTTCGCAAATACCGCCTCCGGGGAAAGAGGTCAATGCAGTGAATCGACACCAAGTAATTATGGATTCGGAGATCGGTATTCGTATTGTGCATCCGAATCAATCGGCGACACATACTCAGACAGATATTAAATTATAGTATGAAACGTAGAAATATAATTAAGTATATCGGTGCTACATCACTGATAATCACATGCGGTTGTAGCTCTGTGAACGATTCCAGGAGTCAGTCTCCAGATAAGACCTCAGAAACTGGAGGGACTAAAACGAAATCTGCACAACCAGCTGTAGAGCCAGAAACTGTTCTTCCGGAGCCTGGAGATGGATGGCAACTCGCTACGACCGACGCCGTCGGCGCACAACCACTAGGGGGTGTCCCCGGCGGCGGTGCCTCTGGAGAGTACACGAGCCCCGCAGACGAGCAGTTCACCGTCGTCGTGATCCGGATGCGCTCGTCGTTCGACCCTAGCGACCTCGCGGAATCGTGGGCGTGTATCGACTGGGACGTGGCGGTCGCGTACGAACAGTGGGCGTTCGCGGCCGGGACCGGGACGACACAGCAGACGTTCACGCCCGAAGCGCCGCCACACCTCGACAGAAGTCCGGTTCCGGGGACCGAGACGGCCTCGAGAGAACTGTTGTCGCGGTCGCCGATCCTGTCGGTAGACAAAGTGCGCGACCACGCTGTCGTCTGTGACAGGTAGCGACAGCCCGAGTTACGCCTCGTCGCCGAACTCGTCGATGCGCTCGTGGACGTTCTCGGCCCACTCGTCTAACGCCTCGTGGAGCAGGTCCTTCGCCTCCGGCAGCGGCGTGGCGGTGTACTGGTAGACGTAGCCGCCGGGGTCGAGCAGGCGGCGCTGCCGTTCGGCGAGGCCCTTCTCCAGGAGGGTCGACAGCGAGCGGTTGACGTTGCTCCGGTCGCGGTCCAGCGTCTCGGCGAGCTCGGCGACGGTGCTCCCGGGGTTGTCGAGCAGGACGAGGTAGGTGCGGCTCTCGTGGTCCTGCACGCCGAAGACACACGAGAGGACGTGTTCGAAGCTCGGGTCGTCGGTCCGGACCAAGGTCTCCATGTCGGGGTCGTCGCTCATGATCGGGTCTCCGTCTCGTCGCTCCTGGTGGCTGTCGCGTCTGTCATCTGTGTGGGTCCGTTGGGGCGTCGCGCGTCGGTGGTCGTTGGTCGGCGGCGGTTATACCTCTTTGCCGTACCCCATGCGGGCGATACAGCCGCGCATCCCCTCCTCGTCGGGGTGTTTGTGGAGCGTCGTCGGGGTGTCACAGTAGAACGTCTGGCCGTCGTGTCGCAACGTCACCTCGTGGACGCCGCCGAGCATCTCTGCCTCGACGATCACCCGGCGGCCCTCGATCAGCGCCGTGATGATCTCGTCGGCGGTCAGTTCACCCGACTTGACGCGAAGCGGTTCCGGCATTCGTCCGGAGGTTGGACACCGGAGGTAATGATTGTTGGCGGTCTCGCCGACTATTCGAGGCCGTCGCGGTCGTGTGTGAAACTCGGACGACCGATCGAACTCCGGCCCGGCGGCTCAGCTCAGATCCAGTTTCTCGGCCGCGGTCTGCATGTCCTTGTCGCCGCGGCCACAGAGGTTCACGAGCAGGGTGTCGTGCCGGTCCTCCTCGGCCAGTTTGATCGCCAGCGCGATGGCGTGACTCGGCTCCAGCGCCGGGATGATCCCCTCCGTCTCGCTCAGTTCGCGGAAGGCCCCGAGCGCCTCGTCGTCGGTGATCCCGTGGTACTCTGCCCGGCCGAGCGCCTGCAGGGCGGCGTGCTCCGGGCCGACCGCCGGGTAGTCCAGCCCCGCGCTGACCGAGTGGTTCTCGGTGTCGTCGTCGATCACCTTCGTCTTCATCCCCTGGAAGATCTGCGGCTCCTCCTGTTTCGAGGCCGACAGCGGCGCGGAGTGTTGCCCGGAGTCGAGCCCCTTCCCGGCCGGTTCCGCCCCGTAGAACGCCACGTCGTCCTCCTTGAACGCGTGAAAGAGGCCGATGGCGTTCGATCCGCCGCCGACGCAGGCGACGCAGGCGTCCGGCAGGTCGCCGTGCATCGCCTGCACCTGCTCGCGGGCCTCCCGGCCGATCACCGACTGGAACTCCCGCACCATCCGGGGGAACGGGTCCGGGCCGACCGCACTGCCGACGAGGTAGTGGGTGTCCGCGAACGACGTGGCGTAGTCCTCCAGTGCCGCGTCCACCGCCTCCGCGAGGCCCTCGTTGCCGCGCGTGACCTCCTCGACTTCGGCTCCGAGCAGGCGCATCCGGAAGACGTTCATCTCCTGTCGCCGGATGTCCTTCCGGCCCATGTAGACCGTCACCGGCAGGTTCAGGAGCGCGCCGACCATCGCCGTGGCGGTGCCGTGCTGGCCCGCGCCGGTCTCGGCGATCAGGCGCTCTTTGCCCTGTCGCTTCGCCAGCAGTGCCTGCCCGAGCGTGTTGTTCAGTTTGTGCGCGCCGCCGTGGAGCAGGTCCTCGTGTTTGAAGTAGATGTCCGCGCCGTACCGCTCGCTCAGCGTCTCGGCGTAGAACACCGGCGTCGGTCGCCCGCCGAAGTGCTCCAGCAGGTACTCGAACCGCTCGAAGAACGCCGGATCGTCGAGTGCCTCGTCGAAGTCGGCCGCCAGTTGCGCGAGTGGTTCCTCCAGTGGCTCCGGCACGTGCCGCCCGCCGTACCCTTCGAAATCACCGTCTGTTGCCATGCACGACGCTGGGGGAAGCACCGACTAAAGTGTAGGGTGCGAGTCACACCGTCTGTGACCGGCCACGGGTGAGACACCGAGACCGACGCGACGACCCGGAAGAACCCCGTGGACAGTGCCCGGTTCGCGGGGTTCGGGACAACATCTAAAACCGACGTTCAGTATGTGTCGTGGTGGATGCGGGATCGTGGTTCGAACAGACGGGTGGCCCACCGAGAACGGCCGCGAGGCATCGACACTCGACTACCCTCCGACCGACCGGTCGCGGGAGGTGCGCGATGAGTAGCCACGGCGAGCGCTCACCGGAGGCGAACCTCTCGCTGCTGGACGCGACGATGATCGGCATGGGGGCGATGATCGGCGCGGGTATCTTCGTCCTCACCGGTCTCGCGGCGGAGATCGCCGGCCCGGCGGCCATCGTCGTCTTCGCACTCAACGGCGTCGTCACCGCCTTCACCGGCCTCTCGTACGCCGAACTCGCCGCCTCCATCCCCAAGAGCGGGGGCGGCTACGCCTTCGTCCGGGAGGTGTTCGACGACCTCCCCTCGTTCTTGATGGGCTGGATGCTCTGGTTCGCGTACATGATCGCCGGGGCGCTGTACGCGCTGGGGTTCGCACCGAACTTCGTGGAACTGCTCCACGTCTACGGGCTGACGCCGGCACCCGGTGAGATCGGGGCCATCGCGCTCCCGGCGGTTCCGGCGAGCGTCCCGCCCTCTGTCCTCTTGGCGTTCGTCGCCGTCTTCGGTCTCGTCGCGTTGAACGCCGTCTCCACCGCCGCGAGTGGGAGCGTCGAGACGATCTTCACCGCGACGAAGGTGTCCATCCTCGTCATCTTCGTCGCCTTCGGCGCGGCGTCGCCGATGTTCTCCGACGCGGAGTTCCAGCCGCTGTTCACAAACGGGGCCTACGCGGTCCTGCCGGCGATGGGACTGACGTTCATCGCGTTCGAGGGGTACGACCTCATCACGACGGTCACGGAGGAGGTGAAGAACCCCCGCGAGAACATCCCGAAGGCCATCTTCGTCTCGCTGGCGGCGACGGTGGTCGTCTACCTCGCGGTCGTCGGCGTCGCGGTCGGCACCCTCGGCGCGGAGGGCCTTGCGGCCGCGGGCGAGGCCGGTATCGCACAGGCCGCGACCGAGTTCATGCCGACCGGCATCCCGATCATCATGAACGGTGGGGCGATCATCGTCTTCGGGGCGGTGTTCTCGACGCTGACAGCCCTGAACGCGGTCGTCATCGCCTCCTCGCGGGTCGCGTTCTCGATGGGTCGCGAGGGGCAACTGCTCCCCTCGTTCGGGCAGATCCACCACCGGTTCGGGACGCCCTTCGTCGCCATCCTCGCCAGCGCGGTGGTGATGCTCGGGTCGGTCGTCCTGCCGACCGCGAGCGCGGGGAACATGTCGAGTCTGTTCTTCCTGCTCTCCTTCATCGTGGTCAACGGCTCGGTCATCAAACTGCGCCGGGAGCGGCCGAACATGCGGCGGCCCTACGAGATGCCGTACTACCCGATCCCGGCCGTGCTGGGGATCGTGCTGAACCTCGTCCTGACGGGCGTGCTCGTGGTCTATCTCGTCCAGACGGACCTGCTGGCACTCGGTCTCAGCGCGGCGTGGATGGTGCTCGGCGTCGGGGCGTACTACGGTCTCCGGCAGTACCGGGCACGCGGCGAGTCGAGTGAGGGCTCGGCGGGAGGGGCACGGCGCGACGAGGAACCAAGTAGCGGCGCGGAGACGCTCGAAGCGGAGGACGACTGACAATGGCACCATCACTCGACATCGTGATCGCGGGCGGCGGACGAGTCGGCTTCCAGACGGCAGAACTCCTCGCGGACCAGGGCCACGACGTGACGATCGTGGAACGCGACCCGGCGGTCGCGGAGCGCATCAGCGACGAGTGGCTCGCCACGGTCATCGAGGGCGAGGCGACGAACCCCGAGATTCTCGAACAGACCGACGTCGAGAACGCGGACGTGATCGCCGCACTCACCGGCGAGACGGGGCTGAACCTCGCGGTCTGTATGGCCGGGAAGGAACTGTCACCCGGCGTCCGCACGGTCGCACGCATCGACCGCGCGTCCGGCGAGTCGTACCTCCGGTTCGTGGACTCGGTCGTCTTCCCCGAACGGGCGGGCGCGCGGGTCGCCGTCAGCGAGATTCTCGGGAGTGACGTGCAGACGCTGACCAGCGTCACCGGCAACCTCGACATCCTGCAGATCCGCGTCGCGGAGGGGGCACCGGCCGCCGGCAAACAGCTCTCGGCGGTCAGTTTCCCGCGCGGGACGCTCGTGATCTCGGGAGCCGACGGCGACCGCATCGCCGGCCCGCAGACGGAACTCGTCGCCGGGAAGTCGTACGTCGTCGGCGTCGAACCGGACGTGGCCGACGAGGTGATGAACCTCCTGCGTGGGTGACTCGCCTCCCGTCGACTCACACGTCTGAATCTCGCCGTCGCGCGCGACGGGCGTCGTCACCCTGTCGTCACACTGGCTGCACGTCAGAACGGGGGTGTGCCGATCCGGGTGTCGGCCACGGATCGTCAGTCGGTGGTCGGTGCGGTCGTGCGGCGCGTCTCGCTCGCGCCTGCCCCGTCGGTCGTCAGCATCCGGTAGACGCCCCACGCGAACAGCACGAGCAGGCCCGCGATCACGAGGCCCGTCCGGAGCGTCGGATCGACGGCGGGCGTGGCGACGATCTCGCCCGCGTCGTTGGTCATCGGTGCCGCGCCGTACGGCTGGCCAGCGAGTATCTCGACGACCCCGAGGACGACGACCCCGAGCATCGTCAGTGCGCCGCTGAGTCCGAGCATCGCCTTGTCGATGGTGTCGTAGTCTGACATTGTCGTTCACCTCAACCGAGCAGGTACCGCAGTTTCGGGTTCTGTTGGACGAACCGGGTCTTCTCGATGATCGCGTCGAGACCGAAGTAGCGTCCCGTGGCGAGGACCATCATGGTCACGAACAGCAGCAGTCCCATGAGGTCCGAGTTCACGAGGCCGTGGCCGAAGCCGGCGTTCCCGATCCAGAACAGGACCATGAAGAACGCCCCGAAGAACGAGGCGAGCCGGGTCAGCGCCCCGACCATCAGGCCGAGCCCGATCAGCGTCTCGCCCAGGGGGACGCCGGCCTGCAGGAACGGCCCGAGATACTCGCCCATCAGCACCGGGATCGGGCCGAGTGCGGTCCCCGTCATCCCCTTCAGGTACATCGGGGCGTAGGAGAACGCGAGGCCGTCTTCGATGAGTTTCGTCACGCCCGCGTGGAAGAACCACCAGCCCGTCAGCACCCGCACGATGGCGAGCCAGTAGGCGGTCAGTGGGCGCGAGAGCGTCAACTCGAACTCCTCGGACAGTGGATTGGCACTCTGGTATGACATCCCGCTCACCTCACACTCGGGAGTTGCGACCGTACCCCCGTATAACTGGAACCCAATTTTCACGGGATAGGAATTGACTCGGCTCCGTGTAAAAATTCCAAGCTCCTGTGTGAACGTCGCCCGCCGGCGTGTCTGTGCCCCGCACAGCCACCGGTGCGACGTTACATCGAGGAGACCGACCAGCGTCGACACAGCGCCGGAACGACCGACCAGCGTCGACACAGCGCTGGACGCCGCCGAGGCGGACACGAAACTTATGCCGGGCGTGTCCGAAGCCGGTCCGATGACAGCCCTCCCCCGACCCACCGCCCGGACACGCCTCGTCCTCGCCTTCGCCGCACTCGCCGCCCTCGTCGCGCTCTCGGGATGTTCTGCCGCCGGGTCGCTCTCGCTCGACCCGATGGAGAGCGACGCGCAGATCGGCGAGGAGGCGACCCGCGACCTCTCGCGGATCGGCGGTCCGGACGTCGAGGGCACCGAGACCCGCGACGCACTCGCCCGCCTCACGAGCGAGGAGTCGGTGGTGATCGACAACCGGACGCGACCCCCTGTCGACCCCGACCGACCAGTGCTGATGGACGGCGCGGTGTACGACCTGAACTGGACCGTCGCGGCCGAGCGTGAGGTCCCGAGTGCCACCCTCGAGGTGGACTACAACGCGACCGACACCGACGCCGAGACGGTCCGGTTCGAGAATCTCCCGCCCGCCGACCAGCGAGCGCTCGACGGACTCCTCCGGGAGACCAGTCGGCGCGTCGAGGGCCCGGAGATCGGTGGCTCTGTGATCTACGACCGCCCCGAGGAGTCGGTCCTGCTCGGCACCGAGACGCTCGTCGTCCGCGACGGACAGGAGTACCTCGTCACCGCCGAGCGTGCGGGCACGCAGACGGTCTCCGACTACCGGTACACCGCGACCCGACTCGGGTCGGCGTCCGAGTACGGCGCGTCGCTCCGGACCGAGTACGCCTTCGACCTCGGTACGGTCTCGCCCGACGAGCGGTCGATCCTCCGGAAAGCGACTGGTGACGACTACTACGCCGAGTCGGATTCCGACGAGGCGTTCGGCCGACTCGCCGAGCGGTTCCGTGCCCACGAGGGCGTCGTCGAACGGGAGGTCTCCGGCGAGTGGCTCGTCCGGTGGGACGGTCAACTGTACTACGCGGACCTGCGGTACGGCGGGTTCGTGAACTGAGTCGTCAGTTCGACTCGGAGAGAGATCGGTGGTCGGTGCCCACGATCCGACTCGGAGAGAGATCGGTGGTCGGTGCCCACGATCCGACTCGGAGAGAGATCGGTGGTCGGTGCCCACGATCCGACTCGGAGAGAGATTGGTGGTCGCCGCCTACAGTCCGACCAGATCGTCGAGTTCGACTTCTTCCACAGCGCCCTCACAGACTGCACACGCGTCGACGCGCTGGGGTGCGGGACTCCCTTCCATGTGGAGGTTGCCACAGCCGGTACAGACCTGGAACGTCGCGTCGAGCAGACACCCCGCCGTTCACCCGGTCGAGTGGTAGTTCTTGTGGCAGGTCGACCGGTCTCTCTCTCGGAGGACTCGCTCCAGTCGAAACGGTGGCGTTTCCAGTCCGCACGACTACGGGTGTCACGGGTCGACACCGTGGCCTCACACGCTCGTCGCCGGCGTGTGCAGTGGCGCGCTGTACTCGGCGCTGACGGGCGAGACCGCCGGACCAACCTATATTGACGCGCCCGTTCTCGTTACAAGTGAACACATGTCGTGGTACGCACGATCTGGCGAGAACGGAACGAGTCGTGTGTCCGATAATCGTCCGAAAAAAGTTGAAAACAGACGAAATATTGAATACCGGGCGAGTTGTCCGGAAGCTAGACAACAGATGGTGCCCAAACAGCTATTCCTCTCTTCGCCGCCGCGACCCGCCGGGTGGTCGCCGTGAGCACGCTCGTCGCGGTGGTCTCCGACCGGGGGCGACTCCGAGACACGGTGTCGTACGTCTGCAGAGAGGCACGCGACGCGACCCGGTTCGAGTCGGTCACCGTCCGGTTTCTCGTCCCCGCCGGCGGTGGCCCGGACGGCCTCCAGCGACCGGCCGCCCGGGCGCTCGCCGACCGAGTCGCCGCCCTCGCCGAGCGAGAGCCACGCGGTCGGGTCACGGTCGAGACGCAGGTGGTGACGCTCGCGGGGGAGACGCCCGCCGAGCGCGTCGACTCGCTGATCCGGACGCTCCCCCCGGAGACGACGCTCGTCGTCTCGATGCCCGCACTCGCGGAGTTCACCCCGTCGGCGGTCGCCGACGGACTCGCCCGCGCGGCCCGGTCGTCGATCAGCGTCGAGCGTGCGCCGGTCGGTCGTCGGATCGTCCGGCCGCCGGTCGCGCTCCCGCGAACGAGTCGCCGCGTCGTCGCGACGTTCGGCGTCTCGCTGGCGTTCTACCTCGCGCTGGGCGATCCGACGAAACCGTTCGACCTCGCGACCGGCGTGGCGAGTGCGGCGGTCGTCGCGGCACTCCTCTCGCGGGTCGCCTTCGAGCGTGACCCCTCGTCCGCCAGCGTCCGCCGATTCGCCCGGGCGGTCGTCTTCCTCCCGTCCCTGCTGGTCGCCGTCGTCCGTGCCAACCTCGCGATGGCGGCGGTCGTCCTCGACCCGCGACTCCCCATCGACCCCCAGTTGGTCCGGATTCCGGCACCCGAGGGGCGACTCGCCCGCGCACTGCTGGCGAACAGTATCACGCTGACGCCGGGGACGCTGACGGTCGAGGTGACCGACGACGAACTCGTCGTCCACACGCTGACCGCCGGGACTCGTGCCGACCTGCTGTCTGGCGATCTCCAGCGGGCGGTGACGTACGTGATGACCGGCGAGCGCCGGGAGTCCGAGTCGCGCGCCGGACGCCAGCCACCCGCGTCCCACAGCGGGCACCACCCGCCCGAATCGCCCGCCGACCGACCGCAGGCGAACAGTGCCGCGCTCCGCGAGGGAGGTGACTGATGGCGACCGCTCCGCTCGTCGCCGACATCCTCCTCGCGGGAGCGGCCGTCATCGTCACCCTCGGGGTGGTCCTGCTCGGTCGGATCGTCCTCGGGCCGACGACCCCCGACCGGGTCGTCGCGGTCAACGTCGTCGGCACCGCCACGGTCGTCGTCATCGCCCTCGTCGCGGCGGCACTCGACCAACCGGGCTACCTCGACGTGGCGCTGGTGTACGCCCTGCTCAACTTCCTGCTGTCGGTCGGACTAGCGAAGTTCAGCATCGAGCGCGGAGGTGTGCTGTGATGGCTGTTCCGCTCTTGTCCGCCGGTCTCACGGTCGATCCGGCCGGTCCACTGCAGGTCGCCGGCCTCTCCGCCGAGGCGGTCCTCGTCGCCCTGCTGGTCGCGGGCAGCGCGTTCTTCTCGCTCGTGGCGGTGGTCGGCTTCTACCGCCTCCCGGACGTGTACTCCCGCGCGCACGCCGCCTCGAAGAGCGAGACGCTCGGCGCGTTGCTCGCGTTCTCGGCGGCCGGCGTGGTGTTCGGTCTCGGGCAGGCGAGCCTGAAACTCGCCTTGCTCGCGCTGTTCGTCCTCGTCACCGGGCCGACTGCGGCCCACGCCGTCGTCCGATCTGCCGCCGACGCCGGCCGCACGCCGTGGACCCGAGAGACGGGGATCACCGACGGCGGCGCGTCGACCGACGACGCCGGCGTGGCGGAGACGCCGACCGACACCGGGGAGGCGGACCGATGACCCTGCTCGCCGAGTCGGTGCTGATCGTCGCCCTGCTGACGTTCGTCGTCTGCGTCGCGGCGCTGACCGCGGTCGTCCGCGACGTGCTGACCGCGGTCGTCGTCTTCGCGGCCTACAGCCTCGGACTGGCGATCATCTGGGTCGTCTTCCGGGCACCCGACGTGGGCCTCACCGAGGCCGCTGTCGGTGCGGGCGTGACGACCTCGCTGTTCATCCTGACGATCAGCCGGACCGTCCGGCCGTCCAGCGACCGCGTCGTCGTCCGCCGGCGATCCATCAAGCCGGTCTCGGTCCTCGTCGTGGTCGGGGTCGTCGCCGGACTCCTGTTGACCGTGCCGGCACTCCCGGCCGTCGGTGCGAGCGAGACCCCGGTGTTCGGGCCCGTCACGGAGTACTACCTGACGGACACGCCCGAGCGCGGCATCGACAACGCCGTGACCGCCGTGCTGGTCGTCTACCGTGGGTTCGACACCTTCGGCGAGGTCGCGGTCGTGTTCGCGGCCGCCGTCGCCACTCTCGCGGTGCTCGGCCGGGAGGTGGTGGCGTGAGTCACACGCCCTTCACCGACAGTCCGGTCGTCACGACGACGGTCAGACTGCTCTCCCCGTTCGTGCTCACCTTCGGCCTGTTCACGATGTTCCACGGGACGACCTCGGTCGGCGGCGGCTTCCAGGGCGGCGTCGTCGCCGCGGCGATGGTCATCACGGTCGCGTTCGCACTCGGGTTCGCACCGACCGCGAACTGGATCGACGCCCGGGCTCTCGGCGCACTCGTCGCCAGCGGCGTCGTCGTCTTCGGCGTCGTCGCGCTGGCAGGACTCGCGTTCGGCGGCGCGTTCCTCCAACTCGACGTGCTACCGATCCCGAACGCGACCGTCTACGCGACCGAGGCAATCGAGGTCGGCATCGGCGCGACCGTCGGAGCCGTCATCGTCGTCCTGTTCGTCCGGATCGGCGAGGGGAACACCGAGACGACCGAGACCGTCTCGGCCGACTCCGCGAGACCGCCCCACGGCTCCGACGCCAGCGAGGAGGCCCGCGGTGAGTAGCCTCCCGTTCGGCGTCGACCTCTGGGCGGCCCACGTCGCGTACGTCCTGCTCGTCGGCATCGGCCTGTTCGTGCTGATCAACGACGACGACCTCGTGAAGAAGGTGATCGGCCTGAACATCTTCCAGACGGGCGTGTTCCTCTTCTTCGTCACCAGTGCCTACCGCGTCGGGGCACAGCCACCGCTGGTGACCGGCGAGGGACCGTTCGCCAGTCCGCTCCCGCAGGTGTTGATCCTGACGGCCATCGTCGTCGGCGTCGCGGTCACGGCGGTCGCACTGGCGCTGATCGTCCGCATCTACGGCGAGTACGGCACGCTCCGCGAGGACGTGATCCGACAGCTCCGGGAGGAGGGACGGTGAGCGTCCTGCTCGCCCTGCTGGTCGCGGTCCCCCTGCTGGCCGCAGTCCTCCCGCTGTTCCTCGCGCCGTGGAACCGCCGGGTCGCTCGTGGGGTCGTCCTCGCCGCACTCCTCGCACAGATCGCACTCGCGGGTGGGCTCGCGTGGCGGGTCCTCACGGGCGGCGCGACGACCTACGTGATCGGGGCCATCCCGGCGTCGTTCGGCATCGGGCTGGCGGGTGATCGGCTGACAGCCGTACTCGTGGTCCTCGTCGCGCTGGCCGGCCTCGGCGCGTACCTCGTCGGCGGCATCGACCGGGGGCCGGCCGGGAGTCTCTGGCTCCTGCTGGTAGCCGGGTTGACCGGCGTGGTCGTCACGGCCGACGTGTTCAACCTCTACGTCTTCCTCGAGATCTCGGGGCTGGCGGCCTACGCGCTCGTCGCGTCGGCGCGGGACGTGGACGCGGCGGTCGCCGCCTTCACCTACCTGCTGGTCGGCACCGTCGGCGCGACGCTGTACCTGCTCGGCGTCGGCTACGTCTTCGTGGCCACCGGGACGCTGGCGATGGCCGACATCGCCGTCGCCCTCCCGACTGTCGGCTACGACTCGACGCTCGTGATCGCCGGCTTCGTGCTGATGGCGGTGGGGCTGTCGGTGAAGCTGGCGCTGTTCCCGCTCCACTCGTGGAAGCCGGCGGCGTACGCCAGCGCGCCCCCCGCCGTGGCCGCGATGCTCGCGGCGCTCGGCTCGACGGTCGCGGGCTACGCGCTGCTCCGCCTGACCTACGGCGTCTTCGGTGTCGCGTTCCTCGGTGCGGTGCCCACGGTGCAGGTCCTGCTCGTGGTCGGCGGTCTCGTCAGCGTCGTCGCCGGCGGGGTGCTCGCGCTCCGGGCGACCGACGTCCGTCGACTGCTCGCCTACTCGTCTGTCTCGCAGTTCGGCCTGTTCGCGGTCGGGTTGGCGCTCGCAACGCCGCTCGCGGTCGCCGGGGCGCTCGTCACTCTCGTCGGTCACGCGGTGGCGAAGGGCGGTCTGTTCGTCGCGGCCGGTGCGCTGGCCCGCGCTGGCGACCTCCGGACCCTCGACGACTACGCCGGCCTCGGGCGGCGTGCCCCGGTCGTCGCCGGCGCGATTGCACTACTCGGGACGAGCCTCGTCGGTCTCCCGCCGACGGTCGGCTTCGCCGGGAAGTACCTGCTCGCGCTCGGCGGCCTCGAACAGGGGTCGGCGCTCGGCCTGCTGTCGGCCGGGATCGTGGTCCTCAGTACCCTGCTGTCGCTGGCCTACGTTGGCCGCCTCGTGGAGCGTCTCTACCTCGGCAGTCCGCCGGGTGCCACGCCAACCGAAAGCGAGTCGGCGACCGACCGCAGGGAGGGAGCCGACGCGGCCACCGACGGCGGCGTCTCTCCGTCGGCCGACGGCGGTGTCTCCGACACCGACGCGGACGCGTCGCAGGCCGGCGGTGACGACGGCGTCGACCCGATCAGCCCGGCGACCCCGGCGCTGGTCGTCCTCGTCGTCGCCGCCGTCCTCGTGCTGGCACTCGGCCTCGGGTCGTCGGCACTGACCGACTGGCTCGCACCGGTCGTGGAGGGGTGGCTGTGACCGACTCACTGCTTCCCGTGCTCGCCGTGCTCCTCCCGGCACTGGCGGTCCCGCTGATCTACGCCACCGGCTCTCGACCGAACCTCCGGGAGACGTGGACCATGCTGGCGGCGCTCGGGACCTTCGCGGTCGTCGCGGTCATGGTCCGGTCGGGCGAGACGCTCGTCACGCCGCTCGGCTCGTTCGCCGGCTTCGAACTCGGGTTGCGAGCCGACTCGGCGGGCCTGCTCTTCGCCCTGCTGGCGTCCACGTTGTGGATCGCGACCAGTCTCTACAGCGTCGGCTACATGCGCGGACTGGACGAACACGACCAGACGCGCTACTTCGCCGCCTTCGCGGCCAGCATCGCCGCGACGATGGGCGTCGCGCTGTCGGCGGACCTGCTGACGCTGTTCGTCTTCTACGAACTGCTGACGCTGGCGACCTACCCGCTGGTCGCGCACGCCGGCGACGAGGAGGCCCGCAGCGCGGGGCGGCAGTATCTCGGCTACACCCTCGGCGGCGGCGTCCTCGCGCTTGGTGGCATCCTGCTGGTGCAGGTCGCGGCGTCGTCGGTGGCGTTCGTCCCCGGCGGCATCGGGGCGCTGGCGGTCGCGGACCCGACGCTCGGCCGCGTGGCCTTCGCCCTGCTGGTCGCCGGCTTCGGCGTGAAGGCGGCGGTGATCCCGTTCCACACGTGGCTCCCGACCGCGATGGTCGCCCCGACGCCCGTCTCCGGCCTGCTCCACGCGGTCGCGGTCGTCAAGAGCGGTGCCTTCGCCGTCACCCGGAGCGTCCTGTACGTCTTCGGCCCGGAGACCGCCGAGGCGCTCGGGACGGCGCTCCCGCTTGCGATCTTCGCGGCGGCCACGATGATCCTCGCGGGCGTCGTCGGCCTCCGACAGGACAACCTCAAGCGCGGACTGGCCTTCTCGACGATCAGCCAGTTGTCGTACATCGTGCTCGGCGTCGCCCTGTTGACGCCGGTCGCGGCGTTCGGGGCGCTCTTGCACGTCGTCGCGCACGCATTCATGAAGATCACCCTGTTCTTCGCGGCGGGGCTGATCTACGTCGAGACGGGCGAGAAGTACGTCTCGGACCTCGCGGGCGTCGGTCGCCGACTGCCCCTGACGATGGCCGCCTTCGCCGTCGCCGCCGCCGGCCTGATCGGCTTCCCACTGGTCGCCGGCTTCGTCAGCAAGTTCCACCTGCTGGTCGGCGCGGCCGAGAGCGCGAGTCCCGTCTTCGTCGGCGCGTTCCTCGTCGCGGGGCTGCTGAAGTTGCTGTACTTCTGGCCCATCGTCTACGTGGCGTTCTTCGGCGGCGACGGCGGCCCGGCGAGTCGCCACGCCTTCGCGCCGCCACACGCTGGCGGGCACGCGGCTAACGACGCCGCGCCGACCACACACGGATCGACCGACGGCGGCGTCGACAACGCCGGCGGCGGACTCGCCGGTGACGCCTCCGCCTTCGCACCGACGACTCACCGCTGGGGCCTCGAAGCGTCGCCGTTCGTTCTCGGACCGATCCTGTTCACGGTCGGCGTGGCGGTCCTGCTGGGCCTCCTGCCGACGGCGTTCCCGTTCTGGGACCTCGCGCAGGCGGCCGTGACGGAGGTGTTCGGATGAGCGATCTCCTGCTCGCGGTCCTGGTGACCGACCTCCTCGTCGCGGTCCCGCCGTGGGTCGCGTTCCTGCTCGCGGCGCTGGTCGCGGCGGTCGCACCACGACGCGTCGGGGCGGCGGTCGGCGTCCTCGCCACCGCGCTCACGGTCCCGTGGCTGTTGCTCGCACCGAACGGGACGGCGCTCGTCGTCGCACCCTTCGGCTTCGAGCAGACGCTGTTCCGGGTGGACGACCTCACTCGACCGGTCGGCGCGGTGTTCGGCTTCGTCGCGGCGGTCGCCGTCGCGTACGCCTACGCGACCGAGGCCGACCGACGGACGGTCGCCTACGCGCTGGCGTACATGGGTGCCTCGGTCGTGGCGGTCCTGGCCGGCGACTGGCTGACGCTCCTCGTCGCGTGGGAACTGATGGCCGTCACCGCGACCGTGCTTGTCTGGCACCACGGCGGCGATGCGGTCCGGCCGGCGTTCCGGTACGCGGTCTACCACCTTTTCGGCGGGATGGCGCTCGTCGCGGCGGTCGTGCTCCACTACGCCGCGGTCGGCACCTTCACGTACACCGGCGGGTTCACCGACGGGCTTCCGACCCTGCTCGCGCTGTTCGGGATCGGTGTCAACCTCGGCGTCGTCGGTCTCCACTACTGGATCCCCGACACCTACACGCGACCACACGTCGCGGCGAGTCTCGTCCTCGCCAGCTTCACGACGAAGGTCGCGGTGTACCTGCTCGTCCGGGTGATCCCCGACGGGAACCTGGTCGTCGCGTGGCTGGGCGGCGCGATGGTGTTGTACGCCGTCACGCAGGCGATCCTCCAGACGGACGCCCGGCGACTCCTGTCGTACCACATCGTCTCGCAGGTGGGGTACATGGTCGCCGCCGTCGGCGTCGGTATCGCCTCGGGCACCGCCGGCGCGGTCGCTCACCTCGTGGCGAACGTCCTCTACAAGGGCCTGCTGTTCGTGATCGCCGGCGTACTGCTGTACCGGGTCGGCACCGAGTCGCTCAAGAAGCTCGGCGGGCTCGGCCGCCGGATGCCGGTCACCTTCGGCGCGTTCCTGATCGCCGCGCTGGCGATCACGGGCACCCCCGGCTTCTCCGGGTTCGTCAGCAAGGGACTCGTCACGAAGGCGGTCGAGACGACCGGCCCCGACCTGCTGTGGTGGGTCTTGGTCGTCGGCGGCGTCGGGACCGTGATCTCGTTCGCCAAGTTCGGCTACTACGCCTTCGTCCGGCCGGCACCCGACGACGCGGCGCTCACGGTCCGGCCCGCGCCGTGGTCGCTGACCGCGGTGCTCGTCGTGATGGCGGTTCCCAGTGTCGTCTTCGGCCTCGCGCCGGGCCTGTTGCTCGACGCGATGCCCGGCGACCCGACCGGCTTCGCCCCCTACGCGACGAGCGAACTCGCGAAGGCCGGCGCGACCCTCGCAGTCGGCGTCCTCGCGTTCGTCGTCCTGCGCGGTCCGCTGTCCCGCCTCCCGACGTGGGACGTCCACCGCGTGCTCCACCCCGCCGGGTCGGCGCTCGCGACGCGGACCGGCGACGCGACCATCGCGGTCGGTGACCGGGCCGACCGACTCCTGACAGCCGCGTTCGGACTGGCCGGTCGGCTGGTCCGAGTCGCCGGCTCGCCTCGACTCGGGTCCGGTCCCGACGTGGCCGCCGGGCGGCTCGGCCGAGCACTGGTGATCGTCGCCGGCGTCCTCGCGCTCGCCCTCCTCGTCTCACAACTCCCGATCGCGTGAACCTCACACCCGACTCCGGCTCCGGGCCGAACTCCGACCGCGACGCGTCCCTCGCGTTCCTCGGCGACAGCGACGGCCCGGTCATCGAGATCACCCCCGGAAACTCGATCACGGTTCAGGACTTCGTGGACGAGTGTCTGGCCGTGTTGTGCGGCGAGGACGAGTGTCTCCGTAGAGTCGGACCGGTTCGGGGTCTCGGTCGTCACTCGCGCAGGTCGTGATACGTCCCGCGAAGCGTCACGGGCGTCACGTCCGCGACACCGGCCGCCTCGGCCTGCGTCACGCCGCCACACGAGTCGACCGTCTTCGCGGCCGTGTAGAGACACGCCGCCGCCACGCCACTCGGATTCCGACCCGAGGTCAGCCCGCGCTCCTCGGCCTCCGAGACGAACTCGCGCGCCCGGCGCTCTACGCGCGTCGAGAGGTCCAGTTTCGAGGCGTACCGCGGGAGGTACTCGGCCGGATCGATGGGACCGACCGGCAGGCCGAGTTCGCGGTTCAGCGCGTCGTAGGCGGCCTTCAGTTCCGCGGCGGTCCCACGTGAGTTCCCGGCCACCTCGTCCATCGTCCGGGAGACCGACGCGACCCGACAGGCGGCGTAGACCGTCGCGGCGGCGAAGCCCTCCAGCGAGCGCCCGCGCAGGAGGTCCTCGTTCTGGGCCGACCGGAACAGCGAACAGGCGTGATCCTGCACGCGCTCCGGGAGCGAGAGCGCGCCGACCAGTCGCTTGATCTCGGTGAAGGAGTAGACCTGATTTCGATCTTGTTTGGTCGGAATCCTCGCCCGGTTGTGTTGTCTGCGCAGGCGGGCGAACTGCCGGCGCTTCCGACCCTTCAGCTTCGTCGAGCGACCGATCTCGGTGGAGAGCCCTCGGTCGTGTCGAGACCGGGTGAGCGGCGCGCCGGTGCGTTCGGGGTTGGTGTCGTCGTCCGCGAAGGAGTGCCACTCGGGACCACGGTCGATGCGGTCCTCGGAGACCACGAGGCCGCAACTCGCACAGCAGGTCTCGTCGCCCGCGCTGTTCAGTCGTCCGTCGCACTCGGGGCAGGTCCGCGTCGCCTCTGCGGTGCGTGCCTGACTCATCACATGCGAAGCTTCGGCCCGATGGATTATTTAAAGAGGTGCGGTGCGGGCGGAGATCCGGCCGAGGGTGGCGGACGAACGTATCGGTGACCGATACGTTCTGGGTGTGCTGGGGTGATGCTGTCGAGTCACTCGGGGTGATCCCGTCACTTGGAGGAGATTCAGGAATCGACATTTGTATTAAATCCATAACATAAAATGGAGTGTCCTTCTCAGAATAAGGCACCACCTGTCAGCAAATCCAAAAAGAATATAAAGGATTGAGAAATACATTGATAATATGCGATTTGAGCCGGCAACAAAAAGAAAATTTCTGAAATTGAGCGCTCTATGCTCAATCCCGATTGTCTCTGGTTGTATTGGGCTATCGGAAAGCACAGGAATTGTTCTGAATTTAGTTAACAATGATAGTGTGAGCCACTCCTTCCAAGGAAAGCTAAAAATTAAAGAAAATAAAGAAATACTGAATTTTAATTTGGCTGTGGGTGGTTCAGAGCCGAATACTGCTAGTAAGGCACGAATCGAACTGAAGCGCGAGATCAAGATGGATACAGAAGCACACCTAGAAATCACCATAGATGGTAACAAACATGATTCCAAATTTTTGATCGACAGCCAGCCACAAGAATTAATATCTGTGAATGTGCTCTCAAATAAAACTGTAGAAATAAATAATTCTGGTGCTGTATCCTAGCTGATAGCCTCGTAAGAGGCAAACCCGATTACACCCGGTGCAACTGTTTTGTATCTCTCATAGTTGATACTACAACTACAGTAGGTCTGGCCGGTTTCACGGTAGAGGAACGTGTACTCAGGTTGGTACTTGATACTGTGTGTCCCATCAGCATACTCGTTTTTTACGGCACACGAAACTTGGGCACCGCGTGCTTCATCAGTTTCAAGCGGCAGATCATCGTACTCGCCAGTTACGTCGACATCCCAAGTCAGTTTGCTTGCGTTATTTTCTTGATTAACGTACGTGTTAGAGCCGTCTCCGGAGATCAAGTAATCCCCGACAGCAAATCCGATGTCAGTATATAAGCCGCCGACGTTACTGAGAATGTCCATAGCTAGACCTAACTCTGTATTCTCTGAGTCGTCCTCTCCGTCCTGTGGTTCAGGGAATTTAAGATAGATTTGACTGTCGTCTTCTGCGTCAGCCAGCTCAACAACAAACCTGAAATTGTGCGGCTCGGGTTGATATGTGTCGTTCTCTTGGCATACATCGATGACCAGATTCTCAGGTCGCTCTCTGAAGTGGAAGAAAAACCGCCAGATGTTACTTCCATTTTGATCGATCTGGTTCCATTCTTCTGAGGTTGATCCAGACGCGTTTACACCGTATGCTGCCGTCCAGTCCGAATCAGAAGCGCCCGAACATACGCCAGACATCGAGTCGCTCCAGTCGTACGCGTCAAGATCACCGTGGTCTTTGCTCATTGTGGCACCTCCTTCTCCGCTATATCCATAAGTCGATCCAGCGACGAATCAGTAGGTAGGCCCTTTTCAGGAATTCTGAACGAGTGGGGACTTTCAGTCCACCGCTTATCCGGCTTTAGTGCTGATAATTCAGCAATAGGATTGAATTCGTCGTCAGTGGTTAGGACAAACCCGAGCTGGCCGTGTTGTGTTCCGGGTCGAGTAACTGTGCCGGAGTAATGATGGTTTCCTATCTTTACTTCCCTCATGTCGAGCTTGATCGGTAGTCCATCTTCATCTGTGAACTCAGGCCCGCCAATTAGTGCGCGTCGTCGAATTGCGGTAGAGGTTTCATCAACGGTCTCCACCTCTTCCAGCGGCAGTGTGAAACCCGCAATTGATACCCTCCCACTCATTTCCCCGGATTCCTTCTTGATCTTCCCCGAAACCACGCCTGCTGGCTTGTGCGTAAGCGTATCATAGCTGAAGCCCCTCACCTTACCAGCGCCTTGGCTATCTGGAATAGCTTTCACGCTACTCGGAACTCCAGAGATCACTGCACCACTCCCCAAGAGCCCTAATACGGTTCTCCTCTCTGCTTCTTTCATGTCTTTTCCAGACATCATTTCCAAATTTATCCACACAGTAATAAGCTATTCTGTTGAAAATAATATATAGTATATTTAATATTTATATGAATGTTCAAATAATTGATATTTAAAATTTATTATTGGGGGAACATCATACGACTTCTGAGCTGTGACACAGGACGTCACCAAGATGTGCCAATTGTCCACATGTAGCGTATTACTAACAGAAGTTCGCAATTACAAAAATCAGACACACCATACCCCGGAGTTCAGTTCCGATTCAGACAATCTTAACACGCGAGAGGCCCGAACGACAGTCCATGAGTAAGTACGACGACGAGTGGCGCTCGGAGCAGCTCAGTCTCGACGCCCTCGACCAGAACGCGCGCGACGACTCCCCGCACGGCGAGGAGTTCGACTACGCCGAGGCCTTCCAGTCGCTCGACCTCGACGAAGTGAAGTCGGACATCGAAGACGTGCTGACGACCTCCCAGGACTGGTGGCCGGCGGACTACGGCCACTACGGGCCGCTGATGATCCGGATGGCGTGGCACAGCGCCGGCACCTACCGCGTCAGCGACGGCCGAGGTGGTGCTTCCGAAGGCGCACAGCGACTCGCGCCGCTCAACAGTTGGCCGGACAACGCGAACCTCGACAAGGCACGACGCCTCCTGTGGCCGGTCAAACAGAAGTACGGCGAGAAGCTCTCGTGGGCCGACCTGATGATCCTCACCGGCAACGTCGCACTGGAGTCGATGGGCTTCGAGACGTTCGGCTTCGCCGGTGGCCGCGAGGACGCCTTCAAACCCGACGAGGGCGTCGACTGGGGGCCGGAAGCCGAACTCGACACGAACGAGCGCTTCGACGAGGCCGGCGGCATCCAGAAGGGACTCGGCGCGTCCGTCATGGGACTCATCTACGTCAACCCCGAGGGGCCGGACGGCCAGCCGGACCCCGAGGCGTCGGCGAAGAACATCCGGCAGACGTTCAGCCGGATGGCGATGAACGACGAGGAGACCGTCGCGCTCATCGCCGGCGGGCACACCTTCGGGAAGGTCCACGGCGCGGACGACCCGGACGAGCACGTCGGCGCGGAACCCGAGGCGGCGGACATCGAAGACCAGGGCTTCGGCTGGGAGAACGACCACGGCGAGGGGAAGGCCGGCGACACTATCACCAGCGGCATCGAAGGGCCGTGGACGCAGTCGCCGACCGAGTGGGACATGGGCTACCTCGACAACCTGCTCGACTACGAGTGGGAACCGGAGAAGGGGCCCGGCGGCGCGTGGCAGTGGACGCCGACCGACGAATCGCTCCACGGGAGCGCCGAACCGGCCCACGGCGACGAGGGGACGACGCCGATGATGCTCACGACCGACGTGGCACTGACGCGTGATCCGGACTACCGCGAGGTCGTCGAGCGCTTCCAGGACAACCCGATGGCGTTCGGCATCTCCTTCGCCAAGGCGTGGTACAAGCTGACCCACCGCGACATGGGCCCGCCGGAGCGCTTCCTCGGTCCCGAGGTCCCCGAGGAGGAGATGCTCTGGCAGGACCCGCTCCCGGACGCCGACTACGAACAGGTCGGGGACGCGGAAGTCGCCGAACTGAAAGACGCACTCCGCGAGTCGGACCTCTCCGTCTCCCAACTCGCCAAGACGGCGTGGGCCTCCGCGTCCACGTACCGCGACAGCGACAAGCGCGGCGGCGCGAACGGTGCCCGCATCCGACTCCGCCCCCAGCGTGACTGGGCGGCGAACGAACCGGCCGAACTGGCGACCGTCCTCGACGCGCTCGAAGCGATCCAGGCCGAGTTCAACGACCGCGAGGACGACGTGCGCGTCTCGCTGGCAGATCTGATCGTCCTCGGCGGCAACGTCGCCGTCGAGCAGGCCGCAGAGCGGGCGGGCTACGACGTGACGGTTCCCTTCGAGCCGGGTCGCGTGGACGCCACCCAGGAGCAGACCGACGTGGAGTCGTTCGAGGCGCTCGAACCCGAGGCGGACGGGTTCCGGAACTACCGCAGCGACGAGGCCGACCGCCAGCCCGAGGAACTGCTGCTGGACAAGGCGGACCTGCTGGACCTGACGCCCGACGAGATGACGGTGCTGGTCGGCGGGATGCGCGCGCTCGGCGCGACCCACGGCGACGACGACCTAGGCGTCCTCACCGACGAGCCGGGGACGCTGACGAACGACTTCTTCCAGAACCTCCTGACGATGGAGACCGAGTGGGAGGAAGCCGACGAGGAGAACGTCTACGTCGGCCGCGACCGCGACACGGGCGAGGTCCAGTGGCGCGGCACCCGCGCCGACCTCGTCTTCGGCTCGCACTCCCGACTCCGCGCTATCGCGGAGGTCTACGGGGCCGACGACGCCGAGGCGCAGTTCGTCCAGGACTTCGTGGCCGCGTGGCACAAGGTCATGACGCTCGACCGCTTCGACCTCGAGTAACTCGCTCGGCGACCCTCCACGATTCGAGACGCCGGTCCCGACGCCGAGTCGTCGTGTCTCTCGGCGCTCACCCTCCCGACGAGACGACGAAACTTTTTAATTAGATGGGGAATCAGTTTGTCGAAAATGGGTTTGTCGGAGATCGCGGCCGGCATCGAGGTCACGGCCGAACAGGACGACCGCGGCGTGGCGACCGTCGACGACACCGAGGCGTCCCTCGTGGAGCGACTCGCGGAGTACGAAGCAGCGTTACCGTGTACCGCCGAGGCGACGGCGACCGTCCTCGAGGCACACAGCGCGGGCACGAGCGTCGGCGAGAGCGCACGCGAGGCCGGCGTCGCGCCGATGACGGCCGCGAAGGCGCTCTACCGCTGTGGCGTCGCGGGCGTCTGTCCGCTCGGACCGACCGGGCGTGACATCGTCGCCGACTGGGTGGCGGGCGAGATCGCGCGCAGTACGGCACGCGAGTTGACTGAGCCTCCGAGGCCGACTTCGCGCTGACGGCGTACGTCGAGACACACGAACCGATCTCCGACCTGTCGGGTGTCGTCGACGACGCCCTCGGCCCCTCCGGCAACGCGGCGGTCGCGAAGCGGGACGAACTCGCCGAGACGATGAGTTCGGTCGACGACCTGTTGTAGTCAGATCTCTGTGTCAACGACGACTCAGACGCGGTTCACGTCGAAGATCGACACGTCGTGGTCGGTCTCGCCGGTCTCGGCGTAGTCCGCCAGCACCTCGCCGATCACGCTGGCGAACTTGTAGCCGTGGCCGGAGAAACCCGCCCCGACCGTGACGGCGTCGTGGGCCGCCGGTCTGCCGAGCAGGAAGTGGTCGTCACCGCTCATCGTCCACATGCACGTCGTGAGCCCCATCGTCGGCCCTGCGCCGTCGGGGAAGTAGCGCTCGACGAACCGACGGTGGAGTTCCTCCTCGACCTGCGTCGGTTCCCGGTCGGTCGCCTCCGGATCGGCCACCGGTTGCGGGTCGCCGAGGCCGACTTTGAACCCCGGCACGTCGTACTGCGGGAAGCCGTAGCCGCCGTCCGCGAGCGCACTCTCGCCGTCTGCACTCCCGTCCCGCAGGACGAAGACGGGGAAGGTCTCGGGGGTGAACAGTTCGGGTCGGTCGGGCTGGAACCACGCCATCACCGCCCGGACCGGCACCGTCTCCGCGGCGAGGTCGGGAAACAACTCGCGCGTCCACGGCCCGGCGGTCAGGACGAGTTCGTCCGCCTCGTACCGCCCCTTGTCGGTCTGCACGCGAACTCCCTCGCTCGTCTCCGACCACTCCAGCACGCGCTCTCTGGCCCGGATCGTCGCGCCCGCCGCGTGGGCCGCCTCGACGTGCGCGACGGTACACTGTTCGCAGGCGAGGAAGCCGCCCTCGGACTGGTAGACCGCCTCGAAGTCGTCGGGGATGTCGTAGGCCGGGAACCGCTCGCCGAGTTCGGCCGCGTCGAGCGTCTCGTAGGGGACCTCGTGGGCGTCACACGCCTCTCGGGCGTCGGCGACGAGGCCGGACTCGGGTGCCCCGGCGTGGACCGACCCGGTGACGTGGAGCAGGTCGCGGCCGGTCTCGCGTTCGAGGTCGCGCCAGAGGTCGTAGGCCCGGTCCACGAGGGGGACGTAGTCGGCTCCCTCGTGCTGGACGCGCCGGACGATGCGGGTGCTCCCGTGTGAGGACCCGCGGGCGTGCGGGACGTCGAAACGCTCGAGACCCAGTACGTCCAGCCCTCGGTCGGCGAGGTGATACGTCGCCGCACTGCCGACGCCACCGACACCGACGACGATGGCGTCGTAGCTCTCTGTCATGGGCCGACCACGGTGTCGCGGGTGGTATAGCTTCGGTCGGTCGGCCGCTGGGTGGTCAGTGCTCGATAGTCGGTGCTCGATAGTCGACGCTCGTTAGTCGACGCTCGATAGTCGGTGTCCGGCGGTCGGTGACGTCCCGACCCTCACCCGGACAGCAACCCGTCGAAGCGGCCGGACTCCGCGTCCTCGGACACCGTCACGTCGGCGTCCAGTAGTTCACCCGCGAGGGCCGCGACCGCCGGGCGCAGTGTCGCCTCCTCGGTCGCCACCGAGGGTGCGTCGGCCAGCGCGGTCGTCGGGGACTGCGGGACCGTCACGCCGGCGTCTACCGCGTCGGGCGCAGGGTCCGGCGTCGCTCCCTCGTTGGCGACCACCAGGTCGGACTCGACACCGACGTCGGCGAGTCTGGCGTCGACGCTGGCGACCGCGTCTGCACCACGGGTCGTCGCGGGTGCGACGACGCCGACGCGATCCACCGCGTTCACCGCGCTCACGGACTGGTTCGCGGCGACCGGCGGCGTGTCACAGAGCACGTAGTCGAACCCGTCTGCGGCGTCCGCGAGCACCGTCTCGAACCGGCGTGCCGCGGCGGCGGTCTTCGCCTCGGCGAGACGCGTGAACGGTGCCGACGTGGGGTAGCAGGTGACACGTCCGTCCCGTCCATCCCTTTCGACGTGTCGGTCGCCCCGGTCGCGTCCATCGCGGTCGGCTTCGGTGTCAGAATCGGTCTCTGCGTCGGGGTCGGATCCTCCCCCCGCCACCGCGACCGGCAGTTCGACACCCGCCTCGGCGAGTGTCGCTTGCTCGGTGAGGACGCCGGTGAGGTCCGGGTCGAGTGACCCGGCGAGTGCGTCACCGAGTCCCTGTGTGGCGAACGCGGCGTCGAAGACCGCGACAGCCTCGCCCTCGCGTGCGAGGAGTGCGGCGGTCTCGAGCGTGAGTCGTGTCGTGCCGGCACCGCCGGTCGCACCGACGAGTGCGGCGGTCGTCGTGTCGGCCATGGGGGACGTTCTGACGGTTCTCCGGTTTAAACTTCGTGGAGTCGGGCGGGAATCTATCGCCGGTCGAACCGACTCCCGTGGCGTCGTGACGGGTCGTGCTCAGTCCGACGCCCGAATGCCGTCGGCGACGTCGTCCAACTCGGCGTCCGACAGGTCGGGGCGACTCCCGGCGGCGACGTGGATCGGTCCGCCGCCGTCACCCTCGAACCGGGGGATCACGTGCCCGTGGACGTGCGGCACCTCCTGCCCGGCCGCCGTGCCGTTGTTGAACCCGACGGTACTGGCGTCGGCGTCCACGGCCGACTCGATCCGGGGGACGAGTTCGTGGAGCGCCGCGAACACGTCCCGCGCGACGTCTGCGGGCATGTCGCCGATGGTCTCGTGGTGCGTCTTCGGGACGACCAGCGTGTGCCCCGGCGCGAGGGGGTTCGCGTCGAGAAACGCCACCGTGGTCTCGGTCTCGTGGACGATACGCCCCGGGATCTCGCCCGCGACGATCTGACAGAAGATACAGTCGTCGGTCACGTCGGGAGCGTCGGTCGGTGAGGTCAAGAAGGTTTCCGCACTCTCGCAGGGGCCACGAGAGTTCGGTGCTGTCGGTGACTCTCACGCTCCGACCGTCACGACTCGCGCAGTCGGTCGATCCGGTCGCCGGTGGGCGGTGTGAACCCGAGACGTCCTGCGAGTCCACCGCGAGACGGGTCGCTGTCGTGGAGGGCCGCGACACGTTCCAGCGTCTCGGCGAGCGTCTCGTCGCCGACCCGCGTGGCCGTCGCCGCGTCGGCACGCACCGCCTGTCGGCGGGTCAGGACACCGAGTGCGACGATGCCGAGCAGCGTGGCGACCACACCGGGGAGCGTCGGCACTGGACCCGCGCCGATCAGCAGGACCGCCGCGATGAGGCCGAACGCGCCGACCTGCCGGAGTTCGAGCGTCCGGTGGCGGGCCTGCTCGGTCCGGAGTGTGAGCAGTGCCGTCAGTTCCCGATCGTCGAGGGCGTCGAGGGCGTAGTCGGACAGGAGCAGTCGTTGCCAGCGACCGTACCCCCGCAGGTGGACCTCGACGGTCTCTGTGGCGTCGGAGGGCAGTATCCGGGTCGGGGCGTCGATACCGGCGGTCGCGGCGAGGTCTGCGAGTCGTCGACGCTCGGCGTCGGTAGGGGCACGCGTCCGGCGTGTGCCGGCGATCACTACTGGACTGGCGACCGTGGCGAGCAGAAAGACGACGAGGAGGGCGGCGACAGCGAGCAGTGCCGACCCGCCGGACAGCGGCGCGGTGGTGACCGGGAGTACGACCGCGACCACCGCGAACAGCACCGCGAGGTAGCGCCCGAAGGTGCGCGTCGCCCGGAGCAGTCCGGTGTCGAGGTCGCGGATCTCGCGGATCGCCGGCAGTGTGCCGGCGTAGGCGACCAGACAGACGACCCAGACGCCGACCAGCGAGACGGCGGTTCCGGCGACGGTGCCGACGACCGACTCGGCGAGCGTGGGGGCGACGCGAGCGACCAGTGCACGGCCGGTCTCGCCGCCACCGACGACCCACAGCAGGCCGAACGAGCCGAGACCGACCGGGAACAGCCCCACGAGGAGGAGTCGTCGGAGCCAGCGAACCGGGTCGTCGGTGCGGGCGAGGAGTCGACCGGCGAGCCAGAACGTCGGACCGGCGACGACCGTGAGGACGGCGGTGGTGAGCAGGACGGCGAGGACGGTGATCGCGGAGAGGGCCATACCGGTGTCGGACACGCCCGACAGGAAACGGTTTCGGTGGGGTGCCGCCCCGGCGGTGCTGGCTCTCAGCCGGTGAGAACCGGCAAACACTGCTATCGCCTCTGCCGGCGTAGTTCGGGTATGGACACCGAACAGTTCGCGGCGATTCAGGGGATCGAGATGGACGAGGAGGCGGCGGAAGAACTCCTCCGGCGGGAGGGCGTCGGCGTGCTGTCGCTGGCAGACGACAGTCTGGCCTACTGCGTCCCGGTGTCGTTCGGCTACGCCGACCGGTCGATCTACTTCGTCTTCCTCCAACCGAGCGAGGACAGCGAGAAGATCGCGTTCGCCGACGCGACCCGCGAGGCGAGTTTCCTCGCGTTCATCCGACCGAGCAGACACAACTGGCAGAGCGTCATCGCCCGTGGGCCGATCCACCGGCTCGACGAGGGCGAGTGGGACGAACTGGTCGAGGCGATGGCCGACAACGCGTGGTTCCCGAGTCTCTTCGCGGAGACGGAGCCGATGCAGGACCTGCTGGGCTACGAACTCCGGGTCGACTCGCTGACCGGGATGCAGAGTCGTGCCGCCGAACACTCGGCGTGACTCGCCGCCGGCGGGCCTCGCCTCCTGCCCCGAACCGTCGGTCACTCCGACTCGATCTCACTCCGCCGAGACGACGCCCTCGACCCGGCCGGTGAGCACCGTCTCACCGCCGTCGGTCCCCGAGCCGTGGTCACTCGTCGCCGACTCGCTTTCGTCCCCGTCGGCGACTCGGACACACGTCACCTCGGCAGTGATCTCGGCACGCGAGGCGGTCTCGGTGTCGGAGCCGGCTCCCGTCGCGTCGTCTCGTGGCTCGACGGCAGTCGTCTCCCAGTCGCACCTGACCGTCTCGCCGGTGTAGACCGGCCGGTGGAAGTCGAACGCCATGTGGCTCGCCAGCACGTCGAGGTCGCCACCGACGACGGTCGGCAGTGTCGCGGTCAGGAGTCCGTGGACGACGTAGCGTCCCGCTTCGTCTGGTTCGGTGTGGATCGACTGGTCGTCGCCCGAGAGCGCGGTGAACCGCTCCACGTCTTCGGCGGTGAAGGTGCGCCGGACGCTGTGGGTCTCGCCGGGGGTGGGGAGCGACATACCGAGGGGGTGACGCCACGGACGGAAAGCAGTTGGTCCCGACCGACTCGGATACCGGCCCCGACTCAGCCGCCGTCCGGTGCGGCCTCGACGGTCAGCGTGTCGAGCACTCGCCGGACGTACTCCTCGTCGGAGAGGTCGCCGGCGACGAACGACTCGGCCCACGCCGACTCCGCGCGCCACTCGCCGATCACCACGCCGTCGCTCCGGGTCGGCGTGGCTCGCAGTGTCGTCACGGACCAGCCGTCGCCGACGACCTCGGCGAAGTAGCCGGCGACGTAGGCCATCTCGGTGACGACCTCCTCGCGGGTGGCGGCGGTGCTGGTGTACGCCAACTCGGCGACGTCGGCCGTCTCCAGCGACAGCACCGACACCCGAGACTGGACTCTCGACCGAAACGACTGGGCGTAGTTCGGACCGGACGTGGTCGTCTGCGTGGTCTCCGTGGCGGTCGCTGTGTCTGTCGCGGGGTCGGCCGTCTCTGACTGCTCGGTCGGTGCCGGGGTCTCGCTGGGATCGCTCTGGCTGGTACAGCCGGCGAGCAGGCCACTCCCGAGTACCGCGAGCAGGGTGCGTCGGCGCATGTACTCGCCGACACTCGGCTCGGATAAAACGCTGACTGTCCGGTACGCGGTCGGATACGTCGTAGACACGTCGGCCGGATACGTCGTGGAGAAGCTGGTTGGGTCGGTTGCCGACACCGAGATGTGAAAGCCCCCGGCGTTTCGACCACTGTCAGCGGCACGCTCTGAGAAGCCTTCGTCACCGGCGCTGTGCGCCGGTTGCTGGCGAGAGCTTCGCTCTCGCTCTGTCGTCGGCGCGCCGCGCCGACTGCTGGCGGGACCGCCGGTCCCGCTCTGCTCACGAGACCGACGGCCCCGTTCAGTCCCACCCGAGTGGGCGAAGGCGCACGCAACTCGCTGTTGACTTCCACAGATCACACAACTCCCGGTGGACCAGTCGGTTTCAGCGATAGCCTCCCTGCGACCGTCGGCGTCGCCCGAAGCGGCCCCAGGCCGCCGAGGTGCGCGAGCTGAACCTCGCCCGAGGCGGCCTCACGCCGCCGAGGTGTGATGCCCGAGGCGACCCTACGCCGCCGAGGTGTGGTGCCCGAGGCGGCCTCACGTCGCCGAGGTGTCGCGCCAGCCCGGTCGACTGGTGCGTGTGCTGTGAGAAAAGTCGTATTCCGCGCGTCTCACCCACTGCTCGCTCGGCGTTTCGCACGATTCGTCGCCACCGCGAGGACGATAGCGATCGCGGTCAGCGTCACCGCGCCGGCGGCGGCGATCTCGTGGGCCGGCGAGACGTGCTGGACCGCGCCGTTCACGATCGGCTCTGCGGGGATCAGCGTGTGGTGTGGCGTGCCGACGATGGGGACGAAGTAGTCGACCAGATCGTTGAAGCCGTACCACGCGACCGCGACGCCGATCGCCGGCAGGGGGAAGTCGCTGTACCGGTAGATCAGGAAGGCCTCCACGACCATCGCGAGGTGGCTCCAGAACAGGAAGTTGTACATCGCCCAGTGCAGGTACGAGAACTCCTGCTGGAAGGCGAGGAGAACGTAGGGCGTCCACGCGCCGAGTTTCAGACAGCCGAAGAAGGCGAGCACGTTCACGTACTCGTTCGACCGGCCGAGTTTCCACAGCGCGAGCGAGGCCGCGATGAAGAACGTCGCCACCGGACTGTCCGGCACGAAGGGCCACATCACGACCGGTTCGATGGAGAACTGGAAGCCGTAGTACCAGAAGCCGAAGGCGGTCCCGACGAGGTTCGTCAGGACGACGAGCCACGCGATGTTGAGGCCGACGTTCTCCAGCCACTCCGGCAGGGGCGCGAGGTACCGCGGCACGTCGGCCGGGGCGGGGAGTCCGTCGCGGGTCGTGAGCCGTCGGATCGTCCCCCGGACGGTCGAACGCGAGGGGGTCGCCATACCCGGCAATAGCAGGCGGGCGTAAAGTGGGTGGCGGTCCCGGTGCTCGCGTCCGCCGGGAGTCCGACCACCGGAGAGCGCCGGGCAGGGCTGTCGGGAACGACCGCGTTAAGTGGTTCGCGCCCAAGTAACATCCATGCCTGAGGAGACCGATCTGGAGGAACTCAAGCGCGGGACCGAACTGGTCAAGCGAGGCTTCGCCCGGATGCAGAAGGGTGGGGTCATCATGGACGTGGTGACCCGCGAACAGGCCCGGATCGCCGAGGACGCGGGCGCGGTCGCGGTGATGGCCCTCGAGGCCGTCCCGGCCGACATCCGGAAGCGGGGCGGCGTCGCCCGGATGCCCGACCCCGTCAACGTCGAGGAGATCATCGACGAGGTGTCCATCCCGGTGATGGGCAAGTCGCGGATCGGCCACACGATGGAAGCCCGGATCCTCGAATCGCTCGGCGTGGACATGATCGACGAGTCCGAGGTGCTGACGCCGGCCGACGACGACTACCACATCGACAAGCGCGACTTCGCCTCCCCGTTCGTCTGCGGGGCGCGCAACCTGCCCGAGGCCCTGCGCCGGATCGAGGAGGGCGCGGCGATGATCCGGACGAAGGGCGAGGCCGGCACGGGCGACGTGAACCAGGCCGTCACCCACCAGCGCAACATCAAGGGTGCGATCCGCGAGATCCAGGGGAAGACCCACGAGGAACGCGAGAAGTGGGCCCGCGAGCACGAAGCGCCGGCACATCTCGTTCACGAGACTGCAGAGCAGGGCCGCCTGCCGGTCGTCAACTTCGCGGCCGGCGGCATCGCCACGCCCGCCGACGCGGCGCTGATGATGCACCACGGCTGTGACGGTATCTTCGTCGGGTCCGGCATCTTCGGCGCGGAGAACCCCGAGAAGATGGGCACCGCCATCGTCGAGGCCGTCAACAACTGGGACGACCCGGACCGACTGGCCGAGATCGCCAAGGGCATCGGGAAGGGCATGAAGGGCCAGTCGAACAGCGACATGCCCGACGAGGAGAAGTTGCAGGGTCGCGGCGTCTGAGGACGCGACGCCCTCGATGCGGTCGCCGAACAGGCTTTTCTCGCGGGCGGTCGAAGGCCCGCCATGGCCGACGAATCCGACATCGCGGTGGACGTAGAGGTCGAAGTCGAGGTCGACGGACAGGAACTGGAGATCGAGGTCGGCGAGACGCAGAGCGCCGAAGCCGAGTTGGAGGTCTCCGGCGTCGAGATCGAAGTCGAAGTGGAGATCGAGAACCGTGGCGAGGGGAGTGACGACGAAGGAAGTGTGGGGGACGACGACGAGGAGTCCGAAATCGAGGGTGAAGCGAGTGAGGACGAGAGCGAGGCTGAAGACGGGAGTGATCGCTACGTCGATCTGGACGACGCCGACGAGAGGGAGAGCGACGACGGCGAGTAGGCTCGGAGCTACGTGGGTTTCGAGTTCGGTCTTGGCGTCGAGGGTGCTGGCCGTGACTCCGCCAGCGACCGCTTCAGCAACCGCGACAGCACCGCAGACCGCACCAGCACCGCGACTCGATCCGGTGCAAACGGAATATTCGACTGCGACAGCACAGCATCCGCGACTGCAGACAGCAACAGCACCACTACTCGTGCTAGCGCGAGGAACCGCACCCGCGACCGCACAGCACCGCACCTCGGACCTCCCCAGCCTCGGGTCGCGCACGAGAGCGCGACCCTCCCTCGCGCACGTTTCTCGCGCGCGCCGGATTCGAGGTGAAAGCGCACGCAACTCGGGGTTTATAAGGGATTTCGAACGTTTTTATACCCCTCACAGACGGCAGGCTCGTCACCCGTTCCGGCCGATTCTGGAACCCGGATCAGGACGCGATCTGCTGGCGACCGGAATCGAGGCGTGTTCGAGCGACAGCGAGAACCGCCTCGCAGTCCGTGTCGCCAGCAGTCGGGGAGGTTCGGGGACGACTGCGACGACCGGGTTCCGAACCGAGAGACGATTCGCCGGGTGACGACCAGTGACGACACGATGGGTCGCAGAGTCGGGTGGGACTGAAAGGGGCCGGTCTCTCGACCTGTCCCCGACGCCGGTAGCACCGCAGGGAGGGAGAGCGAGCTTGCTCGCTCTCCCGACTGAGGCGCGCACCAAGTCGCGGGCAGTCGAGAGACCGGGGGCTTTCATCACTCGTCGTCCACGACCGAGTTCACGTCAGCGACCGACTCGACCAAGCCACCGTCCGCGACCGATTCGACCGAGTTCACGTCAGCGACTCACTCCGCGTCCAACTCCTCCTGCCACGCCTGCACCTTCGCCATCAGTTCCACGGGCGGCGTCTCGTTCACGTCCGTCCCGCGCAGTTCCGCCAGCACGCGCTCGGTCTCGGGGTCGAGCGCCGGCCCGTCTGCCGGCGCGTCGTCCGAGCCACCACCCGACTCAGCATCCGAACCACCCACCTCTGTGACCTGCCCGCCGTCCGACTCCGCGCCGGCGAACTGGCCCGACGACAGGTCGAAGACGGCCTGCACCGGTTCGCCCGAGCCACCGCCCTTCGCCTCGACGGCCTTCTCGTCGCGCAGGCGATCCAAGACGGTTCGGGCGCGCGAGACGACCGGCCCCGGCACGCCCGCCAGATCGGCGACGTGAATCCCGTAGGAGCGGTCTGTCGCCCCGTCCTCGACCGTCCGGAGGAACGTCACGTCGCCGTCGCGTTCGTCCGCCGCGACGTGGACGTTGTGGACCCTGTCGAGGTGCTCGGCGAGGCCGGTGAGTTCGTGGTAGTGCGTGGCGAAGAGCGTCTTCGCCCGGACGTGGTTGTGGAGGTACTCGGTGGCGGCCCACGCGATGGAGATACCGTCGTAAGTCGCGGTCCCCCGGCCCACCTCGTCCAGAATCACCAGCGACTCCTCCGTGGCCGAGTGGAGGATGTTCGACAGCTCCTGCATCTCGACCATGAACGTCGAGCGACCCTGCGCGAGTTCGTCCAGCGCGCCGACGCGAGTGTAGATACCGTCGACCAGTCCCACGGTCGCCGCGTCTGCGGGGACGAAACTGCCGATCTGTGCGAGCAGGACGATCAACGCCGACTGGCGCATGTAGGTCGACTTCCCGGACATGTTCGGGCCGGTGACGATGAGGAAGCCGCGCTGTCGATCCATCCGGAGGTCGTTCGGCACGAAGTCGGTCGTCGTCTCCACGACCGGGTGCCGGCCGGCGGTCACGTCGAGCGGTCCCGGGTCGGTGAGTTCCGGCCGGACCCAGTTCTGGCTCGCGGCGTGAGTGGCGAGCGACGCCAGCGCGTCGATCTCGGCGAGAGTCCTCCCCACGTCCTGCAGCAGTTCGGCGTGGTCGGCCACGCGCTCCCGGAGGTCGCCGAAGAGGTCGTACTCCAGGTCGCCACGGGCCTCTTCCAGCCGGAGAATCTCGCGTTCCCGTTCCTCCAACTCCTCGGTGACGAACCGCTTCGAGTTCTTCAGCGTCTTGATCTCGCGGTAGTGCTCGGGCACCTGATCGGCCACGGACTTCCCGACCTGGACGTAGTAGCCGTCGGTCTTGTTCCGGTCGACCGTGACGTGACTCAGGCCGTGCTCGCGCTTCTCGCGGTCCGCGAGGGTGTCGAGCCACTCTCTCGCCGCCTCGTGGTCGTCGATGATCGCGTCCAGTTCGTCGTCGTAGCCCTTCCGAAAGAGGCCGCCCTGCGTGACCGTCTTCGGCGGGTCCTCGGCCAGCGTGTCGGCGAGTTCGTCGTGGAGGCTCGCGGCCGTCTCGCGGTCCGGGCGGCGGATCACCTCGGCGAGTGGCGAGTCGGCGAGTTCGGTCCCCTCGATGGCGTCGGCGACCGCCGGCAGGAGCGCGAGGGTGTCCCGAACCGACAACAGGGCGTGGGCGTCGGCGCTCCCGGAGACGGCACGGGAGGCGAGGCGTTCGAGGTCGTAGCCGCCGTCGAGGGTGTCCCGGACGCGCTCTCGTGCGAGGGCGGCCGACGCGAGTGCCTCCACGGCGTCGAGGCGGCGGTCCAGTTCGTCGCGGTCTCGGCGGGGGCGCGTCACCCACTCCCGGAGGAGGCGACCGCCGGGACTGGTGACGGTGTGGTCGAGGGTGTCGAGCAGGCTCCCGGAGCGCCCGCCCTGCATCGTCTCGGTGAGTTCGAGGTTGCGCTGGGTCGTCGCGTCGAGTTCGACGTGGTCCCCGGCGTGGTACGCCTCCAGTCGGGTCATCGACTCCCGGACGCCAGCGCCGGTCTCGGCGACGTACGCCAGCACGGCCCCGGCGGCCTGCACCGCCCGGTCGCTGTCGACGCCGACACTCTCCAGTGCGCCCGCGCCGAACTGCTCGCGCACGGTGTGCCGGGCGCGACCGGGGGCGAAGGCGTCGGGGTCGGCGAGCGAGAGCGTCGCGTCGAGGTCCTCGCGGACCCGCGAGAGGAACCGCTCGTCGTTCCGGACCGCCGGACCCGGGACCAGTTCGACCGGGCCGAACCGGTACAGTTCGGCGTGGGCGTCGGCGGTCGACTCGACCGCCGTCACGAGGAACCGACCGGTGGTCACGTCCGCGAAGGCGAGTCCGTACTCGGCGTCCGCGGGGTCGCTCGTCGGCGACTCCTCGGGCCCGGCCCGGACGACGCCCGCGAGGTACTGGGCCTCGGCGTCGGTGGTCTCCAGCAGTGTGCCGGGTGTGACGACCCGCGAGATGCGCCGGGCGTGCCCGTCGTCGGTCTCGTACTGGTCGGCCACCGCGACCCGGTAGCCGCGTTCGACGAGCGCCTTCAGGTACGGCGTGAGGTCGTCCACCGGCACGCCGGCCATCGGATAGGAGGAGCCGTGTGAGGACTTCTGGGAGACCTTCAGATCCAGTTCGCGGCCCACGGTCTCGGCGTCCTCGGCGAAGAACTCGTAGAAGTCGCCACACTGCATCGTCAGGAGGTCGGCGTCTGTCTCTTCTTTGAGCGAGAGGAACTCGCCGACGATGCCCGTCGCAGTCATACTACGGTGTGGCGGGTGAGCGGGGTAAAACGCTGTGGGTCTGGCCCGGGTCGACCCCGGCTCGCGCACCGACGCCGGTTGTCACGCTGACAGGATTAAGTACTCGTACAGCGTCTCGGCGCGCATGAGAACCCACAGTGACGACGTCGGCACAGCCGGACTCGCAGTCGAGGCGCTCGCGCCCGAGGACGCCTTCGCACTGCTGGGCAACGAGATCAGGATGGGCGTGCTGGAGGCGCTGTGGCGCGCGCTCCCCGACCGAGTCAGCTTCTCCGACCTCCGCGAGACGGTCGGCGTGCGCGACAGCGGGCAGTTCAACTACCACCTCGGGAGACTCACCGACCGGTTCGTCCACCGGAACGAAGACGGCTACACCCTGCGCCCGGCCGGGACGCTCGTCATGGGTGCGGTCGTCTCCGGGAGCTACACCCACACCGGACGCGCCGACCCGATCCGCCTCCCGGACCCCTGCTACCTGTGTGGCGGCCCACTCGTGTTGACCTACGAAGACGAGCGCGCGACCATCGCCTGCGAGGACTGCGCGGAACTGGTGACCGGCGCGACCGTCCCGCCGGGTGTGCTGGCCGACTACGACACCGACGACCTGCCGGGAGTCGTCGCCGCGTTCGTCCGGACGCTGGTGCGACACGCCCAGGCCGGCTTCTGTCCGACCTGTCACGGCCGGATGGAGGGTCGACTGCAACTCGTCGACGCGACCGACACTCACAGCGCCGATGCCGACACCGCCGACCCGACAGTCCGCGTCAGCTACGACTGTGCCCGGTGTCCCGAGCGAGTCCAGGCCAGCGTCGCCACCGCGATCATGGAGACCACGCCGGTCGTCGCCTTCCACGACGACCACGGTATCGACGTGACACGGGAACCGACGTGGCGACTCGACTGGCTCCACGACGACGCCCTCGACGTCGTCTCGACCGACCCTCTGTGCGTCCACCGGACGATCACGCTCGGTGACGACCGACTGACCGTCGTCGTGGACGCCGACCTCGCCGTCGAGCCGATTCCGACGGACGACCCGGTCCTCGTGGACGCCGACCGCGACGCCGTCCCGCAGGAGCTACGTGGCTCGCGCCCCGACGAGCCGGTATGAGCGATCCGGACACCGGCACCGCCGACGCGACCGACGAACGCGCTCCGGCCTCAGCGACCGACGACCGACCGATCTCCCTCGCGGACGCCGCGGAACTCGACGCGCTGGTCGCGGACCGCGACCTCGTGCTCGTGGAGTGTTTCACCGAGGGCTGTGGCATCTGTGCCAGCATGGAACCGGTCCTCGGCAACGTCGCCCGCGTGACCGACGCGACCGTCGCGCTGGTGAACCCCCGCGACGACCCCGAACTGATCGACCGGTTCACGATCCAGTCGGTCCCGACCCTCCTGCTGTTCGTCGAGGGGGAACTGGTCGCCCGCCTCGCCGACGGCTTTCAGGGCGTCGAAGCGGTCGTGGCGTTCGTCGAGTCGAACCGCTGACCCCGGCGAGCGCCGACACCGCGCCGACACCGCCCCGCTGAACTGTCCTGCTCAACAGTTAATCCTCTCCGCGTCGTCTCTCCACGTATGAGCCGAGCAGAAGCCTACGACGGACTGGTGGCGTGGGAGGAGTGCCCGAACTGCGGATTCCGCGCGTTCGCCACCGACGCACCTCGTGTGTGCCCCCGGTGTGACACCGAACTCGTGTCGGCGACGGAGTGACCGACTCCGACGCGTCGACCCAGCGTCACCACACCCGTCTCAGACACCCTCGACCAGCCGTCGCAACTGCGCCGGCGGGACCGCCCCGCGTGCCGCGTACCCCTCGTAGACGAACGTCGGCACGCCGGTCACGCCGGCCTCCCGTGCGTCGGTGAACTGCTCGCGGACCTCCGCGTGGAGCGTCTCGTCCGACAGGGCGTCCGCGACTTCCTGTCCGTCGACGCCCGCGGACTCGGCGAGATCCACGAGGAGATCACGGTCGCCGATGTCCGCACCCTCCTGCCAGAGCGCGTCGAAGATCGCCTCGTCGAAGTCCAGCCACGTCTCGTAGTCGTAGTGACGCTTCACGTGGATCGAGGCGACCTGCGCCGGCAGGGAGTCGATGTCGGTGGCGATGTCGAGGTTCATCGCCACGTCGTACTGCTCCTGCAGGCGGCGGACGTTCTGTTTCGCCTGCTCGAAGTACTCGTCGTCTTTGCCGTCGTCGACCGAGTGGTCTATCTCGCCGTCCGGACCGCGCTTGTGCGATCGGAGGTCGAACGGTCGCCAGTCGATTTCGAGTGGCTCGTCGCGGTCGGCCTGGTACTGCCGGAGGGACTCGCGCCCGAGGTAACAGAACGGGCAGACGTAGTCCGAGTAGACCGTGATCTGATCGGTGTCGTCCATACCAGCCGAAGTGTGCCAGCACTGGTAAACGAACCGTTCGCGGTCGTGTGTACCGGGAGCCCGGTCGAGAGACGACCGGATCACTCCCGCCGCGTCAGCGCCCACTCCGCCGCCGTTCGCACGTCCTCGCTGTCGTCGGTCTCGGCCAGTCGCGCCAGCGCGTCGGTCGCCTGCTGGCCCGAGAAGCCCGAGAGTGCCGACACGAGTCGGTAGCGCAGTCGGTCGTTCTCCGCAGCGTCGAGCAGGTCGACCACCGGACCGACCGCGCGCTCGTCGTCCAGTTGTCCGAGCGAGACGGCCGCCTGCTCGCGGACCAGATCGTCCGGGTCGTCCAGTGCGTCGAGCAGTGGCTCGACCGCCTGCTGGTCGCCGAGGTTCCCGAGTGCGTTCGCGGCCGCCCGCCGGACCGGCACGTCGTCCGCCGCATCCTCCCGTCTCGAGTCGCCCGACAGCGCGTCGATCAGCGGCTCGGTCGCGCGCTCGTCACCGAGTCGGCCGAGGGCGTCCGGCACGCGCTCCCGAACCGCCGACTCGTCGGTCAGCGCGGTCAACAGCGCCTCGACGGCGTCGTCGCGTCGGTCGTCGGTTGCTGTCTCTCGCCCCTGCTGTCGGCCCGCGAACTGCTGGCCGAGTGCAGTGACGGCGGTCGCGCGAACTTCAGCGTCCGGATCGGTCGTGGTCGCCCGACAGAGCGCCGTGGTCGCCGCCGGCGTCGTGACGCTCCCCAGCAGGTCCGCGACCGCGCGCCTGACGGCCGGCGTGTCGTCGGACAGCGCCGGGACGAGTCGGTCGGCGACTGCGGCGAGGTCCGTGTCCGCGTCGGCGGTCCCGTCGGCGAACAACTGGAGCGTCTCGGCGGCCGCGACTCGCACCGGTCGCTCGTCGGCCAGTCGGTCGGCGTGGAACGCCGGCCCGCGAGCGTCACCGATCGCCCGGACTGCCGCCGCCCGGACTGCCGGTTCCGCGTCCCTGCTGGCGACCTCGGCGAGCGCCTCGACGGTCGCGTCGGCTCTCGGACCGTCGGCGAGCGAGCGAACTGCCCGCCGGCGAACGTCGGGCGCGGCGTCGTCTCGGGCGGTGTCGAGGAGCGCAGTTCGGCTGTCCGCGTCGCTCGGTGTGAGTGCCTCGGCGGCGGCCGCCCGGACTGCGGGTGCCGGGTCGGCCAGTGCCCGTCGGAGCGAACTGCCGGTGTCGGTCCGGCGGAGCAGGCCGAGCGTCTCGGTCGCCGCGACGCGACGGGTGACTGCGGCGTCGGTGCCCGCCTCGGTGTCTGCCGTGCCGGCCGCCAGCACCCCGGCGAGTCGGTCGGCGACGGCGGGCGTGTCGAGCCAGCCGAGTGCCCAACTCATCGCGTCCCGGAGCGGGAGGTCCTCGCTCGTCGGTGCCGAGCGCGTGGCGTCGAGTCGGAGTCGGGCGTCGGCGAGGTCCGGGCCGCCGAGCAGGAGCGCGCTCCCGTCGAGGAGTTCGAGCGCGGCGACCGCCGGCGTGGCGGCGAGTCTGGCCGCCCCGATGTCGTCGGTCGTCTCGCCGTCGAGGAAGACGGCGCTGGTCTCCTCGGGGCGGGTGAGGTCGCCGAGATCGGAGCCGTCGGCCGAGTCGGGCAGGGACGTGTCGAGGTCGGTCAGTGCCGCCTCGGGTGCGACGAGACCCCGGTCGAAGTCGAACCGCTCGAACAGTTCGATACAGCGGCCGAGCAGTGCCAGCGCGGACTCGGGGTCGTCGGTGCCGGCGGTCGGGACGAGTCGGAGCCAGTCGTCGCCCGCCGCGTCGAGTCGGAAGCGAACCGTGCCGACGCGGGCGAAGGAGAAGGACAGCGAGCAGGGGAGGCCGTCTGCGAGTGCGTCGGTCAGGTGGTCGTCGGGGTGGTCGCCACGGTCGGCGAGAAAGACCGCGACGTTTCGGTAGACGGTCGTGTCGATGCCCGCCGGATCGTGCCACGCGACCGCCCAGTCGCTCATTGACGGGACGGCGTGGTGTGACGACTTAAATCCGTGGGAGGCTGGTGGACTCGGTGGTGGGTGTGGACCGTCAAGAGTGAGCGCGTGCGAGCGATGTGATCGCTGTCGAATCAGTCTCGGACGACGAGTGGTGAAAGCCCCCGGCGTCTCGATGGCCCGCGACTTCCTGCGCGCTTCCCTCAGGCTGGCGAGCAAGCTCGCCAGCCTTCAGTCCAGTGTTGTCGGGCGACACGAGAGTCGCCCGACTGCTGGCGAGACCTCCGGTCTCGCTCTGCTTGGTGCGTCGGGGGCCAGTCGAGACGCCGGCCCCGTTCAGTCCCACCCGACTGATTCTGCGGAGACTCATGCAATTCGCGGTGGACCAGTCGGATCAGCGTGGGCGCCTCCCTGCGACCGTCGGCGTGCCTGAGGCGGCCTCACGCCGCCGAAGTGCGTCGCCCGAGGCGGCCCTGCGCCGCCGAGGTGCGCGACACGAGGTCGCGCCAGCCCACTCGACTGGTGCGTGTGACGTGAGTCGAACTTCTGCTGTGTTGTCGCAACGCGGTTGCGGTCGGCGCGCGTGACCTGACGCGTGCGAGGGATGAGTAACGCAACTGGCGCGCCCCTCCTGGGCGCGCCGACTGAGCAGAGCGAGACCGGAGGTCTCGCCAGTAGTCGGGCGACTCCCGTGTCGCCCGACGACAACGCAGTCGGCTGGGGAGGCTCGTGGCTACTCCGATTGCGGTGCGGTGGCGGATGCTGTCGCGGTTGCGGTCGTCTCGTCGGTGCGCTAGATCGAGTAGCGGCGTCGTTGCGGTCGTTGTCGCGGTCACAGTCGCGGTTCGGGACGCCAGCCTCGCCACAAAAATCGTCGCTTGCGATGCTGTCCCACCGTCTCCTCACTATCAAACGCCCAGTTCCTCACGAACCACGAGTCAGACCACACCGAACGAAAAATCCGCGTCGGCCCGCACCACAGCCTTCCGAGTACGTAATCTCGTCCGATTACGCGATCTCGTCGTACTGATCCGACAGCTTCTCGGCCGCCTCGTCCATCAGGTCCTGTTCGTAGTCGGTCAGGTCCCACTCGACGACCTCCTCGACGCCGTTCGAGCCGAGTTTCACCGGGACGCCGAAGGCGGTGTCCTCGTAGCCGAACTCGCCGTCGAGTTTCACGGAGCCGGGCAGGACAGCACCGGTGTCGCGCAGGACGGCCTCGACCATGTGGGCGACGCCCGTCGCCGGACCCCACTGGGTCGCGCCCTTGCGCTCGATCACGTCCATCGCGGAGGCCTGCAGTTCGCCGAGGATCTCCTCCTTCTCGTCGCCCGAGAACTCGGGGTCCGCGCCGTCGACGCGAACCTTCGAGAAGACCGGCACCTGCGCGTCGCCGTGCTCGCCGAGAATCGTCGCCTCGACGTTCTGGACCGGCGCGTCGAAGCGCTCGGAGAGGACGTAGCGGAACCGGGCGCTGTCGAGTCGGCCGCCGAAGCCGATGACCGAGTGGCGGTCGCGGTCACCGGCCTCGTAGAGGTGGCGGTTCAGCAGGTCGACCGGGTTCGAGGTCGTGATGGAGACGAAGTCGTCGTTGTACTCGGCGAGCGAGGAGCCGATGTCCTCCATGATCGGCGCGTTGTCGCCCGCGAGGTCGATGCGGGTCTGGCCGGGTTGGCGCGGGATGCCGGCCGTGATGACCACCACGTCCGAGCCCTCGGTTGCCTCGTAGCCGCCCTGCCGGACGGTCGTGTTGGAGTCGTACGCGACGCCGTGGTTCGTGTCGGCGGCCTGTCCGACCGTCTCGTCTTCCTTGTCCGGGATGTCCACGAAGACGAGTTCGTCACAGATGTCACGCAGCGCGATGTTGTACCCTGCGGCGGCCCCGACCGTGCCAGCGGCGCCGACCACGCTAACTTTCGTCATACCACGTAATTCTGCCACAGCACGCCCGTTAAGTACTTCGGAACCCCCGCGAACGGTCCGCGAACGACGAATCTACGGTTCGACGACTGTCGATACCCACGGCACCGCGCGACTCACTCGGCTTCGTCCGACAGCACCTGCCAGTCGGTCTCCGTGGTCGTCCCCTCGTCCGTCAGGACCGACTCCGGTACGTCGGCACCGACCAACTCGGCCCACTCTACGACCCGTGACCCGTGGTCGTGTGTCTCCATTTCGTTCCGACGAACACGGTCGCAGTTCTTAATCATTGTCCCTGTCTCCGAGTGACTGAGAATCGGCCGTGTCGAGTGGGCATCTCGCCCGGCAACCGCGACTCCCCACGCCCGACGTGTCGCCGCTCACCACACGTCCTGCCGGAGGTCCATCCACGTCACGACCGCGACGTGCGGGAGCGTCAACACCGCGATACCGACGAGATACAACCCCAGCAAGCCGGCGCGGTCGCCGGGCGCGGTCGGGACCGCGAGGTAGAGTCCGGCAAAGAAGAGCAGTGCGCCGACCGTCGCCGGCGTCGCGTCCCTGGCGAACCGGACGAGCGCGCCGAGGTAGTCGCCGGCCGCCAGCGCCGACGCGCCGGGGTCGTCTACCACCACGAGACGGGCGATGTGCCGGAGCGCGTGCCACAGGGTGAAGTACAGCCCGATGGCGAGAATCGGCGGGACGAGCAGGAAGAAGAGCCACAGCAGGGCGACCTCGCCCGCGTCTCGGAGCCAGCCCCGTCGGAGCTCCCCGTCTTCGGCGTCGGTCCCGGCCCCTCTCTGACCGGCACGCACGCGCCACAGTCCCGCTCCGAGCGAGAGGAGCGTCACGGCGAGGAAGCCCACGGCGACCCCGGTCCGGGCCCCGGTCGTGAAGAACGGTGCGAGCGCCGACACCGACTCGGGTGCGAACAGCCGAACCCACGCCTCTGCGACCGCCCGGTACTCCCCGGGGAACCCGACGAGCGGGACCAGCATCGGCAGGCCGCCCCGGACGACCAGTGCGAGGGCTCGCTCGGCGCGGCTCTGGAGGTGGCCGGCACGCTCGAACGCGAGCATCGCGTAGACGTCGCCCTGCCCCCAGTGGAACCACGTCAGCAGGACGAAGAACACCGCCGCCGCGACCGGGACGACGTACCACGCGACGAGGTAGAGACCGCCGAGGAGGGTGTAGACACCCAGCACTGCGAGCAGTGGCCGGAGCGCGTAGCCACCCTGCCCGAGCATCCGCCCCGGCACGAGGTGATCGACCGCGCCGTGCGGCAGGCCGAACAGCAGGACGCTGACGACGAAGGGGGCGTAGCGCACTTCGACCGGAAGCGGCGGCAGGAGCGTCACGAGCAGGGTGGCGACCGCGATGGCGGCGACCGAGGGGCGGACGACCGCCGCGGTCAGGTGGCGTTCGAGTGCCGGCGGCAGGCGCTCCGCGACCGACATCTCAGATCGTCCCGTCGGCTCGCCACTTGTCGATGACCCACTCGAACAGCACCATCCCCTGCACGACCAGCAGGTTCGTCACGAGGAAGAAGATGGCCTCCTCGATCGGGAGGCCGAGCAGGTCGACCCCGGTGGAGAGGTCGTCGGAGATGGTCCAGACGCCCAGTCCGATGGCGATCCTGTCCGCGAACCAGAGGTAGACCGTCGGCACTGCGACCGCCAGCCCCCAGCGTCGCCACGTCCGGCGGAGGTAGTTCGCGCCGACACCCCACTGGAGCGCGACGACCGGGCAGGCCCACACGAGAATCGCACCGAGGTAGTAGCCACCCGGCCGACCGAGCAGGAGTGCGCCGACACCGGCGAGACCCAGCCACGCCAGCGCGCCGACAGCGCGGGGCAGTCGGTCGAAGTCGCCCGGTTCGTAGGTCGGATCGAAGCCGAGACAGTAGAGCCACAGTCCCGTCAGAATCGGCTGGAGGACGAAGAAGGTGTACTCCTCGACGGGCGCGTCGCCGATCCGGAACAGGACGGTCCCCTCGCCGTACCACCAGACGCCCTGCTGGATCAGGTAGTTGTCCCACGGCGTCGTGTAGAGCAGGGCCGCCGCCGTCATCAACGCGAGACCGACTCGCCCGACCCGCCGACGTTCGGCCGGCAGGTGGGGGACCGCGTAGGCGACCACGGCAAGCGGCGGGAGGACGAACAGCAGGTGAAAGCCGACGTACGAGAGGATCGTCATCGGGGCTGTGCGAGCCAGCGCCGTCTCGTCGCACGATTCATGTCACGAAGCTGGGGGCGGAGGTCGCATAAGCGTAGGGGTGTCGGCGCGACTGTCGGCGTCTCCTCTGCGACGTGTGTCAACACAGCACGCTGTCCGAGACTGCTCCGAGAACGTGAAACTCGTCAGAGAGTATAAGTCGGTGCCGTCCGTTACACACTCTGGGTATGGCGTCGCCAACGATGGGATTAGAGGCGATTTCGCTGTGGATCGGCACGGTCGGGATGGCACTCGGTACCGTCTACTTCCTCGCGAAGGGATGGTCCGTGGACGACCCGAGAGAACAGGAGTACTACATCGTCACCATCTTCATTCCGGCCATCGCGGCGGTCTCGTACTTCGCGATGGCGACGGGCTACGGCCTGATCGAAGTGGACGTGACCGGCCTCGGCACGCTCGACATCTACTGGGCGCGGTACGCCGACTGGCTGTTCACCACGCCACTGCTACTGCTCGATCTGGGCCTCCTGGCCGGCGCGGACCGGAACACGATCTACACCCTGATCGGGCTGGACGTGTTCATGATCGGGACCGGACTGGTCGGCGCGCTGGCCACCGAGGGACAGCTGTTCCGGATCGTCTGGTGGGCGATCTCGACGGGCGCGCTGATCGCCCTGCTGTACTTCCTGCTCGGCGAGATGACCGAGCAGGCGAGCAAACAGCCGGGTGACGTGGGCGCACTGTTCGGCAGACTCCGGAACCTGACGGCCCTGCTGTGGGCCATCTACCCGGTGGTCTGGGTACTCGGCACCGAGAGCGGGCTGGCGATCATCCCGCTCGGCGTCGAGACGGCCGCGTTCATGGTGCTGGACCTGGCCGCGAAGGTCGGCTTCGGCTTCCTCCTGCTCCGGAGTCGGAGCGTCCTCTCGGCGGCCAGCGGGCACGGTGCGACCGCAGTCGCCGACGACTGATCCGACGCGCGGTCCCACTTCTCCACGTTCGACGACTCGACAGCGACGACTCTCCGCGAACGTCGGCTTTTGCCGAACCAATACGCTCGTCGGCTGTTGCCAGATCAGTGCTGACGTCGGCTGTTGTCGAACCACTGGACCACGCGGCGAGTTCAAGACGCCACACCGCCACGAACAGCCGACTCAGACGATCTGTTCGCCGTCGTCGTCGTACACCTTGATCGCGTCCACTGGACAGACCCGGCCGGCGAACTCGGCCTCGAACTCCTCGCCCTCGGGGACTTCGGCGACGAACACGTCGTCGTCGGTCTCCTCGCTGTCCAGCAGGTCCGCCTTCCCGGCGTCCAAGTTCTTCTCGAAGCCGTCCCACTCGTCCACACACTGGAACATCCCGATACAGGTGTCCCGGTCGAACTCGATGCGCATACCCTCGTTTCGGGTGTCCGGTACAAATCGGTGCCGACGCCGGGGTCGCTTGCGTGTCGGACGCGACCGACGACCGACTCACTCCTCGGCGTCCGGCACCGGCTCCGGCAGTCGCCACTCGGGGTTCACGACCCCGGTGGCGTCCCCGCGCAACCCCGACCGACTGACGACCTCGAAGGTCCGGTTCCGGGCGTCCGGCGAGGAGAGAGCGGCGACCATCAGCCGAGCCACGTCGGCTCGGGGGATGTTCCCCGACACCGTGTCCCCGCCTTCGCCGACGACGACCTCGCCGGTCGGCGGGTCGTCGGTCAGGCCGCCGGGTCGGAGGATGGTGTACGGGACACCCGAACTCCTGAGGTGCTCCTCGGCGCGTTCCTTCGCCGAGACGATGCCGAAGGCGTTCAAGAAGAGCCGGAAGACGCTCGGCATCCCCGGGCGCGAGGAGCCGACGCCGATCGAGGATTCGAGGACGAACGCCGCACATCCGCCCGCGACGGCGGCGTCGATCAGGTTCACGACACCCCGACCGTCAACCGGGTCGCGCGAGAGCAGATCGAGCCCCGGCGTGGAGCCGACGGCACAGAGTACGGCGTCGACCGCTTCGACCGCACGCTCGGCGTCTGCGGGCTCCATGATGTCGCCGACGACCACCTCGTCCGCGCCGGCCTCTCGGAGCTCCACCTCCTTCGAGGGATCGCGCGTCAGCGCCCTCACGGTGTAGTCGGTGTGTCGCAGGAGTCGCAGAAGCTGTCGCCCGGTGCCGCCACTGGCCCCGGCGACGAGGACGCGCGAAATGTCGGTCATACACGGGGCTAGCAAGCGGGCCGGGATAACGGTTCGCAGGCGCGCAGAAATTGTGATCGCCGGGGTGTCGTCAGCGAGTCCGGCGAGGGACCACCGACGGGGTTACTCCCCGCCCCACTTCGCCTCGCGCTTCGGCCGCTTCGACACCGAGACGACCTGGATCGGGTCGTCGGCGTGCTGGCGACCCTCCAGTGCCGCCTGCGCGCTGGCGTACGTCGAGAAGTAGGTCACGTCCTCCTCGACGGCGGTTTCGAGTACGTCGCGGTTGCGGGAGACGATCAGGTCCACCTCGCCCCGGCGGACCGCCTCGCGGAACGACTCGGTGTCGTCGAACGTCACGAGGTCGTAAAAGTCGCCGTAGCCCGCGGTGAGCGCCTGCCCCTCGTCGCTGTCCGGCGCGGGGAACTCCTCGGCCGAGAGGTCGACTGCGGCGGTGCCGGACTCGGGGATCGGCTTGTTCGTCGCCGACTGGGCCTTCTCGTAGGCCTTCCCGAACGTGTCGGCCGTGCCCATCACCTCGCCCGTGGACTTCATCTCCGGGCCGAGGCGCGGGTCCGATCCCGGCAGGCGGTCGAACGGCAGGACGACCTCCTTCACGGAGATGTCCTCGGGAATCTGCTCGGTCGCGTCCAGGTCGGCGAGCGACGACCCGGCCATCACCTTCGCCGCGAGTTTGGCGATGGGGACCCCGGTCGTCTTCGAGACGAAGGGCACGGTCCGGGAGGAGCGCGGGTTCGCCTCCAGCACGTACACCTCGGGGTCGGCGTCCGAATCGTGGACGCCAGTGACAGCGAGTTGGACGTTCAGCAGCCCCACCGTGTCCAGTGCCGTGGCGATGTCTTCGGCGACCTCGCGCACCCGTGCCATCGTCTCGTCGGACAGCGAGCGCGGCGGGATGAGACAGGCGGAGTCGCCGGAGTGGACGCCCGCCGACTCGACGTGTTCCATCACGCCGCCGATCAGCGTCTGCTCGCCGTCCGAGACGGCGTCCACGTCGAGTTCTACTGCGTCCGCGAGGAACTGGTCGACGAGGATCGGTTTGTCCGGGGAGACGCGGACCGCCTCCTCGATGTAGGTCTTCAGGTCGGCGTCGTCGTGGACGACTTGCATCGCCCGCCCGCCGAGCACGTAGGAGGGCCGCACGAGCACCGGGTAGCCGAGATCGTTCGCGAGGTCCAGTGCCTCGGCCTCGCTGGTGGCGGTCCCACCTGCAGGCTGTGCGATACCCAGATCGTCCATCAGGCGGTTGAACCGGTCGCGGTCCTCCGCGAGGTCCATCGCGTCGACCGAGGTGCCGAGGATCTCACAGTCCAGCCCTCTGCGTTCGATCTCCGACTGGAGGGGGTGACCGATGTTGACCGAGGTCTGCCCGCCGAACTGGACCATCACGCCGTCGGCGTCGGTCGCCTCGATCACGTCTGCGACCTCCTCGGCGGTGATCGGTTCGAAGAACAGGCCGTCGGAGGTGTCGTAGTCGGTCGAGACCGTCTCGGGGTTGTTGTTGACGACGTGTGTCTCGATGCCCGCCTCCCGCAGGGCGCGGACGGCGTGGACCGAACAGTAGTCGAACTCGACGCCCTGTCCGATCCGGATCGGGCCGCCGCCGACGACCACGACGCTGTCCACGTCGCGGTTCACGCGCAGTTCGCCGCCGGCCGACTCACCCTTGTACGGGCCGGTCTCGAACTCCGGTTGGCGCGCGGAGTAGTAGTACGGCGTCTGTGCGGCGAACTCGCCGGCGCAGGTGTCGACCTGCTTGTAGGTGCGGCCCGGGACCGACTCCTCGACGGTGGTCACGTCCGACCCGGCGGCGGTGGCGATGGAGGCGTTCGTGTGGCCGGTGATCGCCGCCTCGGTGAAGTCGCCGTCCTGTGCCGCCACGACCGCGTCCGTGACGTGCTTGTAGCGCTCGACGTACCAGTACTCGATGCCGGTCAGTTCGGCGACCTGCTCTGCGGTGTAGCCGCGCTCGAACGCCTCGAACATCGCGTACGGGCGGTCCGGGGTCGGCGCTTCGAGGTAGTCGGATTCGAGTTCGTCGTCGCTCACCTCGTCCCAGTCGGCGGCGGGGTCGTACTCCGTCGATCTGAGCGCCTTCAGCAGGCTCTCCTCGAAGGTCCGACCGATCGACATCGCCTCGCCGGTGGACTTCATCGCCGTCGAGAGCGTGAAGTCCACGTCGTCGAACTTGTCCTTGGGCCAGCGCGGCACCTTCGTCACCACGTAGTCGATGGCTGGCTCGAAGGCCGCGGTCGTCTCGCCGGTGATCTCGTTGTCGATCTCGTGGAGGCGCTTGCCGAGGGCGACCTTCGCCGTCACGCGGGCGATGGGGTAGCCGGTCGCCTTCGAGGCCAGCGCGGAAGACCGGGAGACGCGCGGGTTCACCTCCACGACGCGGTACTCGCCGCCGGGGGTGCCGTCGTCGTGCCACGCGAACTGGATGTTACAGCCGCCCTGAATCCCCAACTCGCGGATGACGCCGAGTGCGGCGTCGCGCATCTCCTGGTGGCCGTCGTCGGGGATGACCTGCGAGGGCGTCACGACCATCGACTCGCCGGTGTGGATGCCCATCGGGTCGATGTTCTCCATGTTGCAGATGATGATACAGGAGTCGTCGGCGTCCCGCATCACCTCGTACTCCAGTTCGACCCACCCCGAGATGGACTCGGTGATGAGCACCTCGGAGTTGCGCGACAGGCGCAGGCCCTTCCGGACGCGTTCGTACAGTTCGTCGATGTCGTCGACGACGCCCGACCCACTGCCGCCGAGCGTGTAGGTCGTCCGAGCGATGACGGGCAGGCCGCCGACCGCTTCGACTGCGTCGTCCACGCGCCCCTGCAGGTCCTCGGCGGTGAGTTCCGCCACGGACTCGTCGTCGTCCAGCGAGATGGTCGTGGACTGCGGGACCGGTTGGCCGATCTTCTCCATGCGCTGGCGGAAGAGGTCGCGGTCCTCCGTCGCGTAGATGGTGTCGAGCGGCGTGCCCATGATCTCCACGTCGTACTCCTCCAGCACGCCCTCCTCGGCGAGTTCGGCGGTGACGTTCAGCCCGGTCTGGCCGCCGAGGCCGGCGATCACGCCGTCCGGACGCTCTGTCCGGATGATCTCCGAGATGGCGTCGGTGGTGATCGGTTCGATGTAGACCTCGTCTGCCATCTCCGGATCGGTCATGATCGTCGCCGGGTTCGAGTTGACGAGGACGACTCGTGCCCCCTCCTCCTGCAGTGCTCGGCAGGCCTGCGCGCCTGAGTAGTCGAACTCGGCCGCCTGTCCGATCTGGATCGGGCCGCTCCCGATCAGCAGGATGGTTCTGTCCTCGGAGGTGTCCTCGTCGGTCATCACGCTGTCGGAGTCCGCACATCGTAATAAGCCCGGCGAAAGATTGCGAACCTCGAAACAGGATTTCGGATTTCGTAAGTCTTGCCAGCACCCGAGCCAGAGAGTGACACACGGCCGGACACGTATCGGCGCTGGCGGGTCTCGTGGCGGATCTGTCCGCGTGTCCGCGTCGCTCCTCGCGCGGCAGTCCAGCGGAGAGTGGGACCGTCGGGTCGGCCGACGCCTCGGGCGTCGAGTTCGGCCCGAGCCGGGTCAGGTGTTGAGTTCGTAGCGATACGGGCTGTCGCGGATGACCTGCACGTCGCCGCGTTCGGCCCGCTGGCCCAGCAGGGTCGCCACGCGGTGGGCACTCTCGAAGTCGTCCTGCTCTTCGAGCGACAGGAGAATCTCGCGCGCCGTCAACGGCTCGTCGGCCTCGGAGAGCACACGCCGGATCGGCTCGAAGTCACGGCCGGTGTGCATACGTCTGACGACGACCCGCATCGTCTTAGGGTTCAGTGAGACAGGAGTCGGACGACCGTCAGACGACGCCCGCCGAGTCCCCGGATTTCGACCGGCTCGACGTCTGACGGCCTCGTGGTCGGTGCCCGCCGCTCCGCCGCGCGGTGGCGCGTGCCGGCTCAGACGAACACGTCGTCTTCCGAGAGGTCCCGCTGGGCGCGGTACTGGTCGACGAACTCCGAGACGTCGAAGGAGAGCATCTCCTGCTCGAACTGCTGGATGGCCGCATCGTCGTCGGCGTGGCTGATCGCGTGTTCCATCAGTTCGACGACCAACTCGACGATGATCTCGTGGAGTCGCCGGGAGTCGAAGTCGGTCACCCACAACAGCGCCCAGCCGACCTCCTGATCCTCGGTGCAGTCCTCCGAGACGACCCGGTCGGGGAACTCCTCGAGGACGATACCGAGCAGGTGTGGGGTGTCGAACTCCGGCATCTCCTCGGAGGCAGTCTCGACGGTCTCGCGGAGCAGGTCGACGAGAAAGTCGGGGAGGAAACGTTCGGGTGGGTGGATGTCCATGACGACCGCGTGGCTCTCGCCACAGGAGCAGTCGAACTCCCGCATCCCCATGTCGAGGTTACGGACGCGCTTCGTCTCCCCGCACGGTAAGTCGAGTTCCGCCCCGCCACCACCGGGGACGCGCGGCTGTGCCATACTCGCGGTTGGGTGTCACCGTGGTTAAAGACCGCGTTCTCTATTCGGACGACGTTGTGAATTTGGTCGAATGCGACTGTGGTATGAACTCGGTCGAATCGGTTCCAGACACCTCAGTCGAATCGGGTGCAAACAACGAGCGGTGAAAGCCCCCGGCGTCTCGACCTCCCGCGTCTGGCGAGAGCGACGCTCTCGGTGAGTCTCGTCACCGGCGCGGCGCGCCGGTTTCCAGCGGGACCTCCGGTCCTGCCCGGCTTACGGCGTCGGGGGAGGGCCGAGATTCTGGAGAGCGAAGCTCTCCAACGTCTCGTTCGCAGGTCGTCGGCGCGAAGCGCCGACTGCTGGCGGGACCGCCGGTCCCGCTCTGCTCACGAGACCGCCGGCCCATTTCAGTCCCACCCGATTCTGTGACCCATCGTGTCGTTACTGGTCGTCACCCGGTCTCGCATCGCGGGTCTGGAACCCGGTCGTCGCAGTACTCCCCGTGCCTCCCCGACTGCTGGCGAACCGAACTGCGAGTCGGTTCTCGCTGTCGCTCGAACACGACTCGGTTCCGGTCGCACCAGCTCGCGTCCGCTCGGGTTCCCCGGTGTCGAAGCTGGTCGGGTGACGAGTGTAACGTGAGCTTTCACCTCTGAAACCCGGCGCGCGCGACCCCGACACGTGCGAGGGAGAATCGCGCGTTCGTGCGTGATCCTCGTGAGCAGAGCGAACGGGGGCTACGAGAGCGTGCCTCTCGCCATGTTCGAGGCTGGGGAGGACTGAGGTGCGGTGCGGATGTTGTCGGGGTGATGGTGCTGTCGGCGGTCGCGGTGCGGGGTTGTGCGGTTGCGGTCGTCTCGTCGGTGGGCTACGTAGGTGCGATAGATCGAGTGGTGGTGCTGTTGCGGTCTGTAGTGCTGTTGCAGTCACAGTCTGCGGTGGCGTCAGTTCTATCGCGGTCTGCTGTGCCGGAGAACTCACGGTATCGGTTCTATCGCACTCTACTCGTCGAGACGTCATATCGAGTGAGAATCGGGTGCGAACCGAGTAGCTTCAAATCCCCGGCCTGCGTCGTCTCGCCGAGTCCCATGCACCGCATCGACGAAGTCCACATCGCGCCGCTCGGCTACGAGTACGACCGTATCCTCGGGCCGGTCGAGCAGTACGCGGTGGACACCCTCTACCTCCTCGACCACGACGAACCCCGAAGCGAGAAACCGCCGTACCACGACGACCTCCGAGTCGAACTCGCCGAGTTGGACGTGGACGTGCGCGAACGAACCACCGACCTCCTGGACGTGTACGACGTGCTCGGTGTCGTGACCACGCTGGTCTCCGAGCATCCCGACGACATCGTCCGGGTGAACGTCTCCAGTGGCTCGAAGCTCTCGGCGGTCGGCGCGACGATCGCCTGCATGGTGACCGAGGCGACCGCCTACTACGTCCACCCGGAGGGGTACACCCACGCCGAACGCGGGGAACGCGAGAGCTACGGCTACGCCGACGACGAGGTCCTCCCCTCCTATCCCATCGAGTCGCCGACCCGCGATCAGGTCGCCGTCCTCCAGTTCCTCGACGAGACGAACACCGACGCCCGGACGGTGAAGAAACAGGACATCATCGACCACGCCGAGGCGGTCGGCCTGTCGTTCGTCGCCGACAACCGGCCGGCCAACGACAAGGCGAAGTTCGCGCTCCTGAACGCGAACGTGATCGACCCGCTGATCGAGGACGGCTACGTCGCGGTCGAACAGGTCGGCCGCAGAAAACAGGTCAGCCTGACCGACACCGGCGAAGACGCGCTTCGGGCGTTCCGCCACATGCTCTGAACGGGGGCGTACGCCGATGCTCGTGATAGTATGAACTGTCTCAATACTATCGACTGTACCGATAGTATCGATACTCATGTGATAGTATTGAATATCTGACACCGAGTCGAATCAGATGGTGATGTCGCGGGCCACGCGTCCGGCGTGGCTCACCGACGCCGGGGCCGCCCCCCGCTGACGCCCTCCCCGACTCGTCGCCCCGGTCCCGCGTCGGGCCGGACATCGCCGCTCTCCGCCGGACCGTGTCCGTCACGGTCACCTCGCTGTCGTCGGCCCTTCTCTGTTGTCGGTCTCCCCGGACTCGGATTCAGCCTCGGTGCCCGATCCGGGCTACTCACTCGCTGCTCACTGCTCGCGAACGACTTCTCGCGCCTCCGCCGACTCGTCGCGGTGCTCGTCGGTCGCTTCTTCGGCCGACACGCCATCTGCCTGTGTCCACTCGGCCTCGTCGTATCGCGGGACGGTGTACTTCTCGGGCACTCTGTCGTCGTCGAGTAGCGCGGCCAGTTCGTCCTCGAACTCGTGTTCGTCCACCTCGTCGCGGACGTAGCGCTCTTGCAGCGCCGAGAGTCGATCCAGTGGTCCCGCCGCGTCGAGCAGTTCGCTGTCCACGCGCCGGGCGACCCGGAGGAGTGCGTAGGCGATCACTCCGGCGAAGGTCAAGCCGAGGACGCCGGCCCCGCCGACCAGCAGGAGTGGTGCGGTCCCGGCGTCCAGCAGGGCGGAGGCGGTCCCGAGCACCGTCACGAACCCGAGAAAGCCCAGCAGGACGGCGGCGACCCCGGCGACCGCGAAGAGGGCGACCGCAAAGAGCGCGACGCGGAGAAGCGTCACCGCGCCGCGCTTGACTGCGTACCGGTCCATACCACTGGATTCGACACGCATCGGGAAAACGCTGTCCCGGTGATCCACCGATCCGAGACGGACACTTTTTCGCTCCCGACCGCGACGCCCGAACATGGACACGCTCGCGTTCGACGGCCGAATGGGTGCAAGCGGCGACATGCTCCTCGCCAGCCTGCTGGCGGTCGGTGCCGACCGCGACGCCCTCACGCCCGTCGAAGACGCCCTCGACGTGGAGTACCGCGTCGGCGAGACGACGAAGAACGGCATCGCGGCGACGACGGTCGACGTGCTCCTCACCGGCGCGTCGGCCGACGAGCAGCGCGACCACGACCACAGTCACGCCGATCACGACCACGGCGACGACGACCACGGCGACGACGAGCACGGCGACCACGACCAGGCACACTCGGAGGACGCTCACTCACACGAGCACTCCGACCACCAGCACTCGAATCACTCACACGACCACGACCACGCGGACCACGACCATTCGCACGCCGACCACGCGGACGACGAGTCGGGTCACACGCACGCCGAGGGTGCCGGTCCGACCCGGAGCTACGCCGAAGTCGTCGACATCGTCGAGTCGATGAACCTGCCGGCAGGTGTCGAATCGCGCGCGCTGTCGATCTTCGAGGTCCTCGGCGAGGCGGAGGCGTCCGTCCACGGGACCGACCTCACCGAGACCCACTTCCACGAGGTCGGCGCGGACGACGCCATCGCGGACGTGGTCGGCGTCTGTCTCCTGCTCGACGACCTGGGCGTCGAGCGCGTAGTGACCACGCCGGTCGCCGCCGGGAGCGGCGATGTGGCGATGAGCCACGGCACGTACCCGATCCCGGCACCGGCGGTCGCGGAGATCGCGGGGCAGGCCGACTGGTCGCTTCGGGGTGGCCCGGTCGAGGCCGAACTGCTGACCCCGACCGGCGCGGCGATTCTCGCGACGATCGCCGAGGGCGTCCCGGAGCTCCCGACCCTCGACGTGCAGACGGTCGGCTACGGCGCGGGCGGCTACGACTTCCCGGAGCACCCGAACGTCCTGCGTGCCCTGCGGGGCGACGGCGCTGGCGGCCTGCGCAGAGACGAGATCACGGTGCTGGAGACGAACCTGGACGACGCGACGCCCGAGGTTCTGGGCAGTCTGCAGGAGACGCTGGCCGACGCGGGCGCACGCGACGTGTCGATCCTCCCGGCGACGATGAAGAAGTCCCGACCGGGGCACCTCGTGAAGGTGATCACGAAGCCGGTCGACGCGGAGCGAGTGGCTCGAAAGCTGGCCGAGGAGACCGGGACCCTGGGCGTCCGAGAACACGGCGCGGGCCACCGGTGGGTCGCGGAACGAGAGTTCGAGACCGCCGAGGTCGCGGTCGACGGCGAGTCCTTTGCGGTGCCGGTGAAGATCGCCAGCGACGTGGACGGGACCGTGTACGACTACTCGGCGGAGTACGACGACGCGCTCCGAGTGGCACGGGAGACGGGGCTGTCGCTGCGGGAGGTCTGCCGGCGGGCCGAGGACGCGGTTCGTGACGAGTAGAGGCCGTTCGTCTGCTCGTGTCTACACCGTCGACCGACTCTCACGTCTCGGAGACCTTCACTCGGCGACGAGACGCCTCGCTCACGACTCGATTGCAGTAGAAGACGCCCGAGGCGGGATTTGAACCCGCGTCACGACCGTGACAGGGTCGTATGATGGGCCACTACACCACCCGGGCCTTCGACGCATTACCTCGTTACCCGCTGTAGTAAATAAGACTTTCCAAGTGGAACCGCCGTGAGGCGCGGTACCGCGATTCGGACACAACACCTATACGGGCGGCCTTCGTGTGTCAGGGTAACACGCTCTTCGAAGCCGCCTCCGGCGGCCTGCGGCCGGTGAGCCGTGCGTCTCTCCGGCAGTTGGCAAACGTTAAATGGATGGGGCCGTAAGCCCGCTGTAGTATCTCGTGATAGCTTCTCCCCACAGCCAACCCGATCCATGGTAGACGTAAGCCAACACAAGATGGTTCCGGAGCACCGCCTGCTCGATCAGGACCGCATCGAGGAGGTCCTCGACGAATACAACGTGAAGAAGACGAACTTGCCCAAGATCAAGCGCACCGACCCGGCACTCCCGGACGAGGCCGAGACCGGTGACGTGGTCGAGATCGTCCGAGACTCTCGAACGACAGATCAGGCAGTCGTGTACCGACTGGTGGTCGAATGAACCGACAAGACCGACGCGCAATCTCGCGGGAGTACTTCTCGCAGGAACGACTCGCAGAGCACCACTTCCGCTCGTTCAACGCCTTCCTCGACCGCGGCATGCAGGAAGTCGTCGACGAGAAGGAGACGATCGAGACCGACATCGGCGACAAGGAGGGCGAGGAGCCGGTGTGGGTCGAACTCGGCGACGTTCGCGTGGTCACCCCGCGCGTCCGTGAAGCCGACGGCAGTGAGGAACTGCTGTACCCACAGGAGGCCCGTCTCCGCAACATCACCTACGCCGCTCCCGTGTTCATGGAGATGCAGATCATGCGCGGCGGCGAGGAGGACCCCGAGGAGGTCGTCGACACGACCGAGACCAAGGTCGGCCGGATGCCGATCATGGTCGGCTCCTCGAAGTGTAACATCGCCGGCTTCTCCGAGGAGGAACTCGTCGAGATCGGCGAGGACCCCGTCGACCCCGGCGGCTACTTCATCGTCAACGGCTCCGAGCGCGTGCTGATGACGAGCGAGGACCTCGCACCGAACAAGATTCTCGCCGAGTACGACACGAAGTACGGCGACGAGATCCAGGTCGCCAAGACGTTCAGCCAGCGCCGGGGCTACCGCGCGCTGGTGCTGTGTGAGCGCAACCGTGAGGGCCTGCTCGAAGTCTCCTTCCCGTCTGTCTCCGGTTCCGTGGACTTCGTGACACTCGTGCGCGCACTCGGCTTAGAATCCGACGAGGAGATCGTCCACCGCGTCTCCGACGACCCGGAGATCGTGAAGTTCATGCTCGAGAATCTGGAGATGGCCGACGTCCAGACCGAAGAGGAGGCCATCGAGACCCTCGGGAAGCGGGTCGCGAGCGGGCAGGGCAAGAACTACCAGCTGAAGCGGGCGAACTACGTCATCGACCGCTACCTCCTGCCGCACCTCCACGAGGAGGGCGTCGAGGACGAGGAGGTCCGCATCAACAAGGCGTACTACCTCTGCCGGATGGCCGAGGCCTGCTTCGAACTCGCATTAGAGCGACGCGAGGCAGACGACAAGGACCACTACGCGAACAAGCGCCTGAAGGTCTCCGGCGACCTGATGCGTGACCTGTTCCGGACCGCGCTGAACAAGTTGGCCCGCGACGTGAAGTACCAGCTCGAACGCGCGAACATGCGGAACCGGAACCTGACGGTCAACACCGTGGTCCGGTCGGACGTGCTGACCGAACGCCTCGAACACCCCATCGCCACCGGGAACTGGGTCGGTGGGCGCTCGGGCGTCTCTCAGCTCGTGGACCGCACCGACTACATGGGCGTGCTGTCGCACCTGCGCCGCCTGCGGTCGCCGCTGTCGCGGTCACAGCCGCACTTCGAGGCGCGCGACCTGCACGCGACCCAGTGGGGTCGCATCTGTCCCTCGGAGACCCCGGAGGGGCCGAACTGTGGGCTGGTGAAGAACTTCGCGCAGGCGATGGAGCTGTCACAGAACGTCGAGGACGAACAGGGACTCAAACGCGAACTGGCGTCGATGGGGGTCGAGGGTATCCCCGGAATCGAGGGCGTCGACACCGCATCTGCGGACGACTAACATGGCTCAGGCACGAGAAGCGAAAGTATACGTCAACGGAAGTCTCGTCGGGACCCACCCGGACCCGAACCAACTCGCGGCACAGATCCGCGAGGCACGCCGTCGCGGCGACGTGAGCCAGATGGTGAACGTCTCCGTGAAGGAGCGCACCGGCGAAGTGATCGTCAACGCCGACGCCGGGCGTGCCCGTCGGCCGCTGATCGTCGTCGAGAACGGCGAACCCCTGCTGGACGACGAACACGTCGAGGCCGTGCAGTCGGGCGAGCTCTCCTTCGAGGACCTCATCGAGCGCGGCTACATCGAGTTCATCGACGCCGAGGAGGAGGAGGACATCTACGTCGCCGTCGACGAGGACGACCTCGAACCGAACCACACGCACCTGGAGATCGACCCACAGCTCATCTTCGGCATCGGTGCCGGGATGATCCCGTACCCGGAACACAACGCCTCGCCGCGCATCACGATGGGTGCCGGGATGATGAAGCAGTCGCTCGGGCTGCCGGCGGCCAACTACCGCATCCGGCCCGACACGCGCCAGCACCTCCTGCACTACCCACAGCTGTCGATGGTCAAGACCCAGACCACCGAACAGATCGGGTTCGACGAGCGGCCGGCGGCACAGAACTTCGTCGTCGCCGTGATGAGCTACGAGGGGTTCAACATCGAGGACGCGCTCGTCATGAACAAGGGGTCGGTCGACCGCGCGATGGCCCGGTCGCACTTCTTCCGGACCTACGAGGGCGAGGAACGCCGCTACCCCGGCGGCCAGGAGGACCGCTTCGAGATCCCGTCACAGGACGTGCGTGGCGCACGCGGTGAGGACGCGTACACCCACCTCGACGAAGACGGTCTCGTCAACCCCGAGACGGTCGTCGACGAGAACTCCGTCCTGCTCGGCAAGACGTCGCCGCCCCGATTCCTGGAGGAACCGGACGACATGGGCGGGCTCTCCCCGCAGAAGCGCCGGGAGACCTCCGTCACGATGCGATCCGGCGAGGACGGCGTCGTCGACACGGTCACCCTGATGGAAGGCGAGGACGGGTCGAAGCTCTCGAAGGTGTCGGTGCGCGACGAGCGCATCCCCGAACTCGGGGACAAGTTCGCGTCGCGCCACGGCCAGAAGGGGGTCGTCGGCCACCTCGCGCCACAGGAGGACATGCCGTTCACCCAGGAGGGCGTCGTGCCCGACCTCGTTCTCAACCCGCACGCCCTGCCGTCCCGGATGACGGTCGGCCACGTGCTGGAGATGCTCGGCGGGAAGGTCGGCGCGCTGGAGGGCCGGCGCGTCGACGGGACCGCCTTCCAGGGCGAGAACGAGGACGAACTCCGTGGCGCACTGGAGGAGCACGGCTTCAAGTCCTCCGGGAAGGAGGTCATGTACTCCGGCGTCACCGGCGAGAAGATCGACGCGGAGATCTTCGTCGGGACGATCTTCTACCACAAGCTGTACCACATGGTCAGCAACAAACTGCACGCCCGCTCCCGGGGGCCGGTGCAGGTGTTGACCCGCCAGCCCACCGAGGGGCGTGCCCGCGAGGGTGGCCTGCGTGTGGGTGAGATGGAGCGTGAGGTGCTGATCGGCCACGGGGCCGCGATGGCACTGAAAGAGCGCCTGCTCGACTCCTCGGACCGCGAGTTCATCGAGGTCTGTGGCAACTGTGGGATGAGCGCCGTGGAGAACGTCGAACAGCGTCGTGTCTACTGTCCGAACTGCGGCGAGGAGACCGACATCCACGAGATCGAGATGAGCTACGCCTTCAAACTCCTCTTGGACGAGATGAAGGCGCTCGGCATCGCACCGCGACTGAAACTCGAGGACGCAGTGTAAATGAGCACGTCACAAGCACCCAAAGAGATCGGCGAGATCAGCTTCGGGCTGATGGACCCGGAGGAGTACCGAGAGATGTCCGCCACGAAGGTCATCACGGCGGACACGTACGACGACGACGGCTACCCCATCGACATGGGGCTGATGGACCCACGACTGGGCGTCATCGACCCCGGACTGGAGTGTCGCACCTGCGGCCAGCACTCGGGGTCGTGTAACGGGCACTTCGGCCACATCGAACTGGCCGCGCCCGTCATCCACGTCGGGTTCACGAAGCTCATCCGGCGACTGCTCCGCGGCACCTGCCGGGAGTGTTCGCGGCTCCTCTTGACCGAGGACGAACAGGACGAGTTCCGCGCGCAACTCGAACGCGCACGGGAACTCGGCAACGACCCGAACGACGCGATGAAGGCGGCCATCCGGCAGGCCCGGAAGGCCAACCGCTGTCCGCACTGTGGCGAGGTCCAGTACGACATCAACCACGAGAAGCCGACGACCTACTACGAAGTGCAGGACGTGCTCGCGGGCGACTACTCCGAGCGCATCGCACAGGCGATGCAGCCGGACGAGGAGGAGGACTGGGAGGGGATGGCCCCGCCCGAACTCGCCGAGCAGACCGGCATCGACCTCGCGCGCGTCAACGAGATCATGTCCGGCGAGTTCCGCCCCCGCAAGGAGGACCGCCGGGCCATCGAGAAGGCGCTCGATCTGGACCTCACCGAGGAGGACATGAACAAGCTGATGCCGAGCGACATCCGCGACTGGTTCGAGGACATCCCGGACTCGGACATCGAGTCGCTGGGTATCGACTCGGACCGCTCCCGGCCCGAGTGGATGATCCTGACCGTCCTGCCGGTGCCGCCGGTGACGGCCCGCCCCTCGATCACGCTGGACAACGGCCAGCGCTCCGAGGACGACCTGACTCACAAACTGGTCGACATCATCCGGATCAACCAGCGGTTCATGGAGAACCGCGAGGCCGGCGCGCCGCAACTCATCATCGAGGACCTGTGGGAACTGCTCCAGTACCACGTGACGACGTTCATCGACAACGAGATCTCGGGCACGCCGCCGGCCCGCCACCGCTCCGGGCGACCCCTCAAGACGCTGTCCCAGCGTCTCAAGGGCAAGGAGGGGCGCTTCCGTGGCTCGCTGTCGGGTAAGCGTGTCAACTTCTCGGCCCGGACCGTCATCTCGCCGGACCCGACCCTCTCGCTGAACGAGGTCGGCGTCCCCGAGCGCGTGGCACGGGAGATGACACAGACGCTCAACGTCACCGAGCGTAACATCGAGGACGCCCAGCAGTACGTCCGGAACGGCCCCGAAGGCCACCCCGGCGCGAACTACGTCAAGCGACCCGACGGTCGCCGCCTGAAGGTGACCGAGAAGAACTGCGAGGAACTCGCCGAGAAGGTCGAACTCGGCTGGGAGGTCAACCGCCACCTCGTGGACGGCGACATCGTGATCTTCAACCGCCAGCCGTCGCTCCACCGGATGTCGATCATGGCTCACGAGGTCGTCGTGATGCCGTACAAGACGTTCCGGCTGAACACGACGGTCTGTCCGCCGTACAACGCCGACTTCGACGGCGACGAGATGAACATGCACGCACTCCAGAACGAGGAGGCGCGTGCCGAGGCTCGCGTCCTGATGCGGGTGCAGGAACAGATGCTCTCGCCGCGCTTCGGGGAGAACATCATCGGTGCGATCCAGGACCACATCTCCGGGACGTACCTGCTGACGCACAACGATCCGGAGTTCTCCGAGACGCAGGCGCTCGACCTGCTCCGGGCGACGAGCATCGACAGCCTGCCGGAACCGGACGGCGAGAACGAGACCGGCCCGTTCTGGACCGGCCGGACGCTGTTCTCCGAACTCCTGCCGGACGACCTGTCGCTGGCGTTCACCTCCGAGGCGGGCGACGAGGTCGTCATCGAGGACGGCCAACTTGTGTCGGGGACCATCGACGAGGGCGCGGTCGGCGCGTTCGGCGGCGAGGTCGTGGACACCATCACGAAGATGTACGGGAAGACCCGAGCGCGCGTGTTCGTCAACGAGGTCGCCTCGCTGGCGATGCGTGCGATCATGCACTTCGGGTTCTCCATCGGGATCGACGACGAGTCCATCCCGCCGGAGGCGAACGAGCAGGTCGAGGAGGCGATCCAGAACGCGTACGACCGCGTGCAGGACCTGATCGAGACCTACGAGGCGGGCGAACTGGAGTCGCTGCCGGGCCGCAGCGTCGACGAGACGCTGGAGATGAAGATCATGCGGACGCTCGGCAAGGCGCGTGACTCGACCGGTGAGATCGCGGAGGACTACTTCGCGGACGACAACCCGGCGGTCATCATGGCCCGCTCCGGGGCGCGTGGGTCGATGCTGAACCTCACGCAGATGGCCGGCTGTGTCGGCCAGCAGTCCGTCGGTGGGGAGCGCATCAACCGTGGCTACGAGGGCAGAACGCTCTCGCACTACGAACCGAACGACATCTCCGCAGAAGCGCACGGCTTCGTGGAGAACTCCTACCGTGGCGGACTGACGCCACAGGAGTTCTTCTTCCACGCGATGGGTGGCCGCGTCGGCCTGGTCGACACGGCAGTCCGGACCTCCAAGTCCGGCTACCTCCAGCGCCGGCTGATCAACGCGCTGTCGGAACTCGAAGCGCAGTACGACGGCACGGTCCGGGACACCTCGGACACCATCGTCCAGTTCGAGTTCGGCGAGGACGGTACCTCGCCGGTGAAGGTCGCGTCCAGCGACGACAACGACATCGACGTGGACCAGATCGCCGACCGCGTCATCGACGCGGAGTTCGCCTCCGACGAGGAGAAAGAACGGTTCCTCGGCACCTCCGAACCGCCGACGAACCTCTCGGAACACGCCGGCCCGGGCCTGAACAAGGCCGCCGATCTGGAGGTGGAGTCGGATGACTGAGATCACCGCAGACGTGGAGGCGCTCGTCGAGGACACCGACCTCCCACGTCGGCTGAAAGACGAGGTGTACGACGTGGTCGAGGCGCGCGAGGACGTGAGTCTCGAACAGGTCGACGAGATCGCCCGCGCGGTCGAGGCGCGCTACCTCGACAGCCGGGTCGATCCACTCGATCCTGTGGGGACGGTCTCCGCGCAGTCCATCGGGGAACCGGGGACGCAGATGACGATGAACACGTTCCACTACGCCGGCGTCGCGGAGATCGACGTGACGCAGGGGCTGCCGCGACTCATCGAACTCGTGGACGCCCGGAAGACGCCGGACACGCCGATGATGACCGTCTACCTCGACGACGAGTACGCGACGGAACGCGAGAAGGCCCACGAGGTCGTCTGGGCCATCGAGGCGACGAAGATCCTCGCGCTGGGCGACGTGTCCACGAACGTCGCGGACATGGTCGTGCAGGTGAACCTCAACGAGGACACTCTCTTGGAGCGGTGGCCGACGGTCGGCTCCGTCGACGAGATCGCCGCGGAGATCGCCGAGACGATCGAGGACGCACTCGGCGTGACGACGACCCGACAGGGGACCGTCGTCGAGTTCGGCCCCTCGAAGCCGAGCTACCGCGAACTGCTCCAGTTGGTCGAGGAACTGCGCGACATCACGTTCAAGGGCATCGAGGAGGTCACCCGCGTCGTCATCCGGAAGGAGAAGATGGACGACGACGAGGAGCAGTTCGTCCTCTACACCGAGGGGTCGGCCTTCGGCGACGTGCTCTCGATCGAGGGCGTCGACACCTCCCGGACGACGTGTAACAACATCCACGAGATCTACAAGGAACTCGGCGTCGAGGCGGCCCGCGAGGCCATCATCGAGGAGACGATGAACACCCTCGAAGAGCAGGGGCTGGACGACGTGAACATCCGGCACCTGATGCTCGTCGCCGACATCATGACCAACCGCGGGACCATCGAGTCCATCGGTCGCCACGGCATCTCCGGGTCGAAGGAGTCCGTGCTGGCACGCGCGGCCTTCGAGGTGACGGTGAACCACCTGCTGGACGCCGCGATCCACGGCGAGGTCGACGACCTCAACGGCGTCATCGAGAACGTCATCGTCGGGAAGCCGGTCGCCATCGGCACCGGCGACGTGGACCTGAAGATGGGGTCGTTCTCGACGGACGCGAAGGCCTCGGACGACTGATGATGGTCACGCTGTCGGACGACGCCCGCCGGTACATCGCGCTGTTCGGCGACGAGACGGAGGCGAACGCGGTCGACTGTCTCGTCTACGACGACCGGATCGTCGTGCTGGTCGCCGCCGGCGAGATGGGCCAGGCCATCGGCCCGGACGGCCAACACGTCAAGCGCGTCGAGCGCAAGATCGGCCGCGCGGTCGAACTGGTGGAGGACGCCGACACCCCGGAGGCGTTCGTCGCCAGCGCACTCGCCCCGGCGGCGGTCCGACACGTGACGCTCTCCGAGCAGGACGACCTGGTCGCCTACGTCGAGGTCGCAGAGGACGACCGCGGCGTCGCGATCGGTCGCGAGGGGCGCAACATCGAGACGGCCCGCAGACTCGCCAAGCGCCACTACGACATCGACGACATCCAGTTGACCTGACGCGGGCGATCCGCGTTCGGGACCGCTGTCGATTCGTCTGTTTCCGCCAGACTGTGAAGCGACAGCTCCGCGATCCCCTCAGCTGTCGGCATCTGCATCGTCGTCAGCGTCCGCGTCGGCATCGTCGTCGGTGTCGGCATCCGGGTCGTCGTCGGGATCGTCCGGATCGTCGTCTGTGTCGTTCGAGTCGCCGTCCGCATCCGAATCGTCGTCGTCCGAGTCGCCATCGGTGTCCGAGTCGCTGTCCGCGTCCGAATCGTCGTCGTCCGAATCGTCGTCGTCGTCCGGCAGGTCCTCGCGGAGCGTGAGATACGCGGCCAGCCCGAAGACGCCGCCGATGCCGAGGCCGAACAGAAAGAGGGTGCCGACGGCCAACGCCCACACCGCTGGGCTGTCCATCTGTCGGGCGGTCGCGTCCCGGTGTATCCAGACCGCGACCGCGCCGGTGATGACCGCGATCAGTGCGACGACCGAGAGATCGAAGAAGACGGCGACGGAGGGCACACCACAGACGACGGGCCGACGCGACAAGACGCTCCGTGATTCGTCGGCCGTCCATCGACCCGCCCGACGACCGACGGCGTCGGGGTGTCAGTCGTCGGCGATCGCCGGGGGACACTGCGAGCCGAGCCGATCCGCGTAGCTGACGACCTCACGACCCAACTTCTCGGTTCGCTCCTGCAGGTCCTGATCGACGAACGCGCCGTCCTCGATCTTGTCGTAGGCCTTCCGGATGCCGACCTGGTGGGGGACGACCGTCCCGTGGACGCCCCGGATGGTGATGCGCAGGTGGTCGAGTGTGCTCCCGAAGGAGCCACCGCCGGCGGTCGCCAGCAGGCCGACGACGGTGTCCTCGTACTCGTCGAACGAGCAGTAGTCGTGGAAGTTGCGGAACGTCGAGGAGTACGACCCGTGGTACACCGGCGAGCCGACGAGCACCGCGTCAGCCTCGCGGACGCGCCGTTTCAGGGCCTCGGAGTCGCCCTGTTCGTCCAGATCGGGGTGGTACAGCGGGAGGTCGACCGCACCGAGGTCCAGCAGGTCGGTCTCCGCGCCGGCGGCTTCGGCGGCGTCCAGCGCGTAGGTCAGCGCGGTCCGGGTGTAACTCCCGTCCCGGCGACTGCCACAGACTGCGACGACACGTGTCATTACCGGGCGAAGGGGCCGAACGAGTAAAAGTTCAGCGTGTCTGGGCGTGTAACCTGGGCGACCGGTTCGACGCGGTGTGGACCGACGCGGGGTGACGCAGTGTGGTCCGGCACCGGTCGGATCGTCTCGACGACGGCGACCGAGTCGTCGCGGGACGGCGTGGTCGTGCCCGAGAGACTGGCGGCCACACAGAGGTTTTTGGTGGTGCCCGGAGAGGGACCGAGTATGGATGCGATCACCTTCGGCACGGACGGCTGGCGTGCGACACTCGACCAGTTCACCGACGACCGCGTGCGGATCGTCGGCCAGGCGGTCGCCGACACGCTCCGGGAGACCGGCCACGACGAACCGGTGCTCGTCGGCTACGACGCCCGCGAGACCTCGCCCGGCTTCGCCGACTCGCTGGCCGAGATTCTCGCTGGCAACGGCTTCGACGTGCTCGTCCCCGAGCGCGACTGCCCGACGCCGACGGTCGCCTACGGCATCGTGGACCGCGACTGTGCCGGCGCGCTGATGGTCACCGCGTCGCACAACCCGCCGGAGTACAACGGCGTGAAGTTCATCCCCGACGACGGCGCGCCCGCCCTGCCCGAGGTCACGGAACGCATCGAGGCGAACCTCCGCGAACCGGACCTGTTGCCCGAGGACGAACACGGGACCATCGAGGAGGTGGACGTGATCGGTCCCCACGCCGCACACGCCCACGAACTGGCCGACGCCGACCTGTCGGGGCTGACGGTCGTCTACGACGCGATCCACGGGAGCGGTCGCGGCGTGACGGACGCCCTGCTCGAATCGGCCGGGGCCGAGGTGATCCGGCGACGCTGTGAGCAGGACCCGACCTTCGGCGGCGGGTCGCCGGAACCGAGCCCCGAACATCTGGAAGGGCTCGTGGAAGCGGTCCGCGAGCACGACGCGGACTTCGGCGTGGCGAACGACGGGGACGCCGACCGAATCGCGGTCGTGACGCCCGAGCGCGGCTACCTCGACGAGAACCTCTTCTTCGCCGTGCTGTACGACTACATGCTCGAATCCGACAGCGGCCCCGCCGTCAGGAGCGTGCCGACGACGTTCCTCATCGACCGCATCGCGGAGGCCCACGGCGAGGAGGTCGTGGAGACGCCGGTCGGCTTCAAGTGGGTCGCACAGGCGATGGGCGAACACGACGCGCTGGTCGGCGGCGAGGAGTCCGGCGGCTTCTCGGTCCGGGGCCACATCCGCGAGAAGGACGGCGTGCTGATGGCGCTGCTCGCGGGGGCGATGGCCGCCGCCGAGTCGCTGGACGACCGGGTGGACCGACTGCTCGCGGAGTACGGCGAGATCCACCCCGGCAAGACGAGTCTCGACTGCCCGGACAGCGAGAAGGAGCGGGTCCTCTCTGATCTGGAGGACGAACTCCCCGACTCGGTCGCCGGACAGAACGTCGAGAAGGTCGTCACGATGGACGGGTTCAAAGTCCTCTTGGAGGACGGCTCGTGGCTCCTGATGCGGCCCTCGGGGACCGAACCGAAACTGCGCGTCTACGCCGAGGCGGGCAGTCCCGAACGCGTCGAGGAACTGCTCGACGCCGGGACTGAACTGGTTCGACCGCTCCTGTAAGCCGGGGGCGGTCCGCCGAACCACCGGCGGACAGGCGAACCCTCTTTGCCTCGCCGCCTGACGTGCCGGTATGCAACCGTTCGACGCGACGACACTGGTGGGCCTGCTCGCCATCGTCGTCCTGCTCGGTCTCTCGGCGTTCTTCTCCGCCAGCGAGATCGCCATCTTCTCGCTGGAACGCCACCGACTGACCGCACTGGTCTCCTCCGAGGACCCGAGAGCGGGGACGCTCGGCCGCCTCCGGGAGAACCCACACCGACTGCTGGTGACGATCCTCGTCGGCAACAACGTCGTCAACATCGCGATGGCCTCTATCGCCACGCTGGTCCTGACGCGACTCCTCGGTCCGGGCCCGGGGGTCGCCGCCTCGACGCTCGGGATGAGTTTCCTCGTCCTGATCGTCGGCGAGATCACGCCGAAGTCGTACGGCGTCGCCAACAGCGAGTCGCTGTCGCTGTCGGTCGCGGGGACCATCGCCCGCGTCCAGCAGGTTCTCTACCCAGTGGTCGTCGTCTTCGACGTCATCTCACGCGGGATCAACCGGCTGACCGGCGGCGGGCAGGAGATCGAGAAGCCGTACGTCACCCGTGATCAGATCGAGGATCTGCTGGAGACCGGCGAGCGCGTCGGCGACATCGACGAGTCGGAACGCGAGATGGTGCAGGGGGTGTTCGACCTCTCGCACACTCGCGCGAAGGAGATCATGGTCCCGCGCGTCAACGTCGTCGCGGTGGACGCCACCTCGTCGCTCGAGTCGGTGCTGGACACCTGCGCCGAGCGCCGGGTGACGCGACTCCCGGTGTACGACGGCACGCTCGACCAGATCGTCGGCATCGCCGACATCCGGGACGTGGAACGCGCGATCCGACAGGGCCTGTCGCTCCGAGAGATCGTGACCGAGCCACTCCAGGTGCCGGACACCATCGAGATCGACGATCTGCTGTCGGAGATGCAGGCCGAGCGCGTCTCGATGGCCATCGTCCGCGACGAGTTCGGCGAGATGGAGGGCGTCCTGACCGTCGAGGACATCTTAGAGGAGATCGTCGGCGAGATCTTCGAGGTCGGGGAGGAACGACTGATCCGGCCGACCGCCGACGGCCTGTTGGTGAAAGGCGAGGCGACGGTGGACGAGGTGAACGACGCGCTGGGGACCGACGTGCCGACCGCCGGCGACTTCGAGACGGTCGCCGGGTTGGTCAACGCCGAACTCGGGCGACTGGGCGACGTGGGCGACCGGATCGAGATCGACGGCGTGACGTTCACCGTCGAGTCGGTCGATGGAACACGGATTCGACGGGTGCGAGTACACAGGCTGGCGAACGGGCCACCCCGTGACACCGAATCGGACGATTCGGACGTGCCTTCCTGACCTGCGACCGACACCAACGTTTTGCGACTGGGGGCCGTGTCACCGTTCGTGAACGTCGAAGACGCGGCACTCCCGTCGGAGTCGGCGATGAAGTGGTTGGAACTCGGGGCCGCCTACTTTCTCGTCGCGCTGTTCGCCATCGGGGTGTTCGACCTCGGGTTGTCGCTGTACGAACTGGTCGTCTCCGGGCAGTTCACCGACCCCATCGCCGTCATCGAACTGATCGACACCGTCCTGCTGCTGCTGATCATCGTGGAGGTGTACCAGACGGTCATCGCCTTCACCCGAAACGAGGACGTGCTCCGGATCGTCGTCAACGCCGCGTTCATCGCCATCGCGCGGAAGGTGATCAGCTTCCGACTGGACGAGTTCTCCTCGACCGAGGAGGCGCTGGTGGCGGCGGTCGCCTTCGGGGTCCTGCTCGGCGTCCTCCTGCTCGCCTTCTACGTCATCCGGCAGGTCGAACCGCCGGAGATGCCCGTGGACGATCCGCTCCCGAAGGAGTCGAAGTCGGAGGAGTCGGACTGACAGCGACCGACCTGCTGGCGACAGACTCCTTCACCGACCGATCTTGTCGCGGGCGTCGTCGCCGAGAGTCACACGGACGGTGCCGGCGAGTCCGAGGGTCGAGGCGCGGTGAGCATCGGGCGCTCGCCGGCGCGGAGTACCTTCGCCGTCGTACTCCCCAGCAGTGAGGCTTCGAGTCCGGTCGCGCCCGTCACGCCCATCGCCACGAGGTCGGCACCGACGCGGGAGGCGTAGGTCCGGATGGTCGCCGACGCGACCCCGCGCTCGACCGCCGTGACCGTCTCGACGCCGGCCGAGGCGAGGTCGTCTGCGACACGCTCGACGACGCCCTCGGCGAGCGTCTCGAAGCCGCCGAGCAGGTCGACCACCACGTCGGGGTCGAAGGGCGTGGTGTCCACGACGGAGAGCACGTGCACCGTCGCGTCGCAGGCCTGCGCGAGATCGGTGACCGGCGGGATCGCGGCGCGTGCGCCGTCGCTCCCGTCGAGACAGAGCAGGAGTGTGTCGTAGCGCGGGCGGGCGAGCGTGTCGGTCTCGGGAGTGAGCACCGGGACCGGCGACCGCCGGACGACGCGCTCTGCGGTCGACCCCAGCAGGAACTCGCGCAGGCCACCGGTCCCGTGTCTGCCCACGACGACGAGGTCGGCGGTGCGAGCGTGGTCGACGATCCGGCGGTAGGGGACCCCGCGCTCGACGGTCGTCTCGACCGGAACGCCGCGGTCGGCGGCGCGTGCCGTCACGTCCGCGAGGGTCTTCTCGGGCCAGTCCGGGTCGGGCGCGTCCTGTTCGGGCGTGTCGGGGTCGCCACTCACGGCCTCGCCGGCGCGGTCCAGCGTCTCGACGACCGCGAGGACGTGCAGGGTGGCGTCGGTCGCGTCGGCGAGCGCGAGTGCGTGGCGAACCGCGCCCTCGCTTCCCTCGCTCCCGTCGACGCCGAGGAGGATGCGCTGGATCATACGAGCGAGTACGGCACGCGGCGACATAGCAGTGGGGGCGTACCGGGTCGCAGGCGCGGAGACCCCCCGAATCAGGCGACCCCGCGCAGGAGGTCCCCGACGAGGAAGGCGACCCCGGCGGCGACCATCCCGACCGCGAACATCTCCGCGCCGCTCCGGAGCGGCCCCCGGTCGGTGACGACGGTCCGACTCGCGCCGACGGCGAAGAAGGCGACGCCGGTGAACGCCACGGACCACTGGAAGTCGGGGGTGAGTCGGAAGACGTACGGCAGCAGCGGCGTCCACCCGGCCATCACGAACGCGGCGAAGGTGACGAACGCGGTTCTGGCGGGCGTGCGACCGTCCCTCGGGGTCGCGTCGTCCGCGCCCTGCGAGGCGTGGTAGTCGATCTCGGAGCGCCGCGAGAGGAAGTTGCTCATCCCCATCGAGAAGCCGTCGGCCAGCAGGTTCGCGGTCCCGAGGATCAGCACGATCCGGGGATCGAGCGCGGCTCCGGCGACCCCGGCCACGACCGCGAAGGTGGTCACGATACCGTCGTTCGCGCCGTAGACGACCTCCGCGATGTAGCTCCCCGGGTCGGTCACCTCGTCGCCGAGCAGTCTGTCGAGCATGCGAGTCGGTGCCACGCGGTCGGGCAAGAAGCTTCGGCAGGGGTGGTGTCGTCGAGCGCGGTGAGGAGGGGTTTTGTCGGTCGCGTGCGGAGCTTCGTGCATGGCTGATCGGTTCGTCGTCGGCATCGACGTGCAGGCGGAGGAACTGGCCTTCTTCGTCCACGTGCCCAGACAGATCGACTCGGGGTGGTCCGATCCGGAGGCGTTCCAGCGTCTCGTCGCCGAGGTGACGTGGGAGCGACTGGATCGGGAGGCCGTGCTCTCGGAGATCGCGGCGCACGTCGGGGCTGGCGAGCGTGTCGTGCTGGGCAGCGTGACGCTGGAACCTGATGGCGAGGTCGTGGACACCGAGTTGGCTGTGCCCCAGTTCGAGTTGGACGAGGAGTGAGGGGGTGGGCCGGTTTCCGGCGTGAACGCTGTTCGACTGCCGAATACAGCGCGCAGATCGACTCTCGAACTCCTGAGAGACGAGGTGCCGGTAGTCGAGTCTGAGCACGGTGTCAGTCCGGCCGTATTCAGAGTCTGAAATCACTGGTACCCATTAATGAAGAAGTGGTCGTCATTTGGCCACATGGCGATCACTGGCACGCCGTGCGAGACAGACCGAGTCGACGACCTGCTGGTGCGAATCCTCCACGCGGTCGGAGAAGCATCGGATACTGACCCGCTGACGTTACCTCCGCTCGAAAACGCCATCGACACTGATGCGTTAGCGGCACTGGCCGAGAGCGAGGGTGTCTGGGAACTCACGTTCTCGTACCACGACCACATCGTCACGGTCGATGGAGACGGCGGAGTTCAACTCGCTCAGAAACACACTGATGCCGAGGACACGAGTGGACCGAACCCGCAGCGTTTCGCCTAGAGTCGGCGGGTCCGAGAGCGGCTGACTCGAATCGCTGCTTCCACTCCTGCTGGCTTCAGCCGCTGTCTCTCGCGTCCAAAACTTCGAGGCCAGAGAGGCTCGACAGAGCCGAATACTCGAAATCGCGCGTACACGTCGAGTCGCGTGCGATTCGACTCAGAGTCCGGCCTGTGCGAGGAACGCGCGGGAGGTCGGCGCTCTCGTGTACCTGTGACCGAGGCTGGCGAGACCGGGGGGTCTCGCTCTGACCGAGGTGCGGCGCTGTCGCGGTGTGGTGGCGGTTCCGTGCGCTACGACGAGTCGCGGTGCTGTCGCTGTTCGCGGTGCGGTTGCAGTAGCGGTCTCCCAAGCAGTAGCAGTCGCGGTATGCGACCGTCACTGACACGTTCGAGAAGACCAGTAGACCACCCGAGTCACCTCACCCATCCAACCCGACGAGTCGCTCCTTCTTCACCCGAGACAACTGCTTGATCTCGTACTCGCGGGACATCGCCGCCGACCGGGAGTCGAACGACTCCGAGTACACCAACTCGACCGGCGTCCGCCCGCGCGTGTACTTCGCGCCCTCGCCGGCGTCGTGTTCCGCGACGCGGCGCTCCACGTCGGTCGTGTAGCCGGTGTAGAGACTCCCGTCCGCACACTCCAGGACGTAGACGTGGTGCACGCTCGGCTGTCGGGCGTGGGTCCTCAAAAAGCCAGCCGATCAGCCGTCTGGCGATCAGCCGGAACCGTCCGTGCGCGGTGTTGACGCGATCTGGCTTCGCGTGGTGGTTTTCCGTTCGTTGCTGGCCCAGTGTTCAGGCATTGTTGCGGGTCCGACGCCGGGCTACCTCAGCGATGCCGGCGTTGGCAGAGCACGAGGGACAGGCGTTCAGTCTCCCGTGCTCGTCCGAGAACACGCGAGCGAAGCGCTCTGAGACGTGCGACCCGCAGTGGTCGCAACTTGGCATGATTTGCTCCGGCAACCACCGTGCCGGTAGCCATGCGTACGAGTCCCAGACGTAAATAGGCATCCCCGCGCGCGTGCGCACGCAACGCGAGAGCGCCGAATCCGACACGAGTGGGGCGACTCGAAACGCTCGTGAACGCCACTCTCTCCGGCGATTCACTCCGTCGACTCGCGCCGGGCCGCCGAGACAGTCCGGGCGATCAACCCGGCCTGCACCCCGGCCGTGAAGCCGGCGTCGACGTTCACCACCGACAGCGCGGTACACGACTGCAGGAGGCCGGACAGTGCCGCCTCCCCGTCGCCGGCGTGTCCGTACCCCGACGCGACCGGCACCCCGACGACCGGAGTGTCCACCAGTCCGGCGACGACCGTCGGGAGGGCTCCTTCCCGCCCGGCCGCGACGACCGCCACGTCCGCCGCCCGGATCGCGTCGAGTTCGTCCAGTACGCGCCCGAGATGTGCGACACCCACGTCGTCGATGCGCGTCACGTCCGCACCCATCTCCCGGAGGACGACCGTCGCCTCGCCCGCGACCGCACGGTCGGCGGTCCCGCCGGTCACGACCGCGACCGTCGCGTCGAGATCCGGTCGTTCGAACCCCTCGGCGTGGAGCGTCAACACCCGCGCGCGGTCGTGGTACTCGTCCGTGACGCTCCCGTCGTCTGTGACCCCCTCGGCGGTCACGGCCGCGGCCTGCTCCGGGCCGATCCGGGTGACGATCGCCCGGCCGGTCGTCGTCAGTGCGGCCTCGGCCAGCGTGGTGATCTCGGCGGTCGTCTTCCCGTCCGCGAGGACCGCCTCCGGGACGCCGGACCGCGACTCCCGCCCCGCGTCGAACCGCCCCGCGTCGGTGCTGGCGTAGCCTGTCAGTCGCGCTTCGGCCTCGGCCGGGGAGACCTCGCCGTCGGCGACGGCCTCGAACAACTCTCGCATCGAACGGAGAACGGCGGCGAGGCTACTCGTAGCTGTCGTTTTCGACGACTGACTCGCTCGACCGACGGTTCTGTCTTCGATCTGACTACCTGGGGAGGGCAAATTGCAGTGGACGGGCCGCAGAGCGTCTGACGGGACGATTCAGGAAATCTTATTAATAAGGGGTTGGAACCAGTTGATTGCATGGCGAACCTTATTGTCAAGGCAGCCGTCAAGGAAGCGCTCGAAGACAAGAACGTCGCTTCGGACTTCTACGACGCGCTCGACGCCGAAGTCGAGGAACTGCTCGAAGACGCCGCCCGCCGCGCGGAAGCGAACGACCGAAAGACGGTCCAGCCGCGCGACCTGTAAACTCCGGGTATCTCTACCCTTCTTCCATTTATCGACCGCGTAGCGACTGCTCTCTCACTCACCCGGTCGGCTCCCACACGTCGACGCCCGCGTCGCTCCCGAGGTGGAACTCGTCGACGAGACCGACGAACAGGCCGTGTTCGACGACGCCGGGTGTCTGGCTCACCTGTCGCGCCAGCGTCGCGGGGTCGGTTATCGCGCCGAAGTCACAGTCCAGCACGAGGTTCCCGTTGTCCGTGACGACCGGCCCGTCCTTGCGCTCGGCGGTCCGGAGCGTCGGGTCCCCGCCGTACTCCGCCACTGCCCGCGCCACCGTCGTCCGGGCGTCCGGCAACACTTCGACCGGGACCGGGTGTGACAACACGTCGGCGCGCTTGCTCGGGTCGACGACGATCAGCAGGCGGTCTGCGGCCGCGTCAACGACCTTCTCGCGGGCGTGGGCCGCGCCGCCGCCCTTCACCAGATCGGCCCCGGCGAACTGGTCCGCCCCGTCGATAGCGACGTCGATGCGCTCCGCGTCGTCCAGGTCGACCAGCGGGACGCCCGCCTCGCGAGCCAGTTGTCGGGACTGAAAGGAGGTCGGCACACCCTGTACGTCCAGCCCGGCGTCGACCGCCCGGCCGAGCGCCCGGATGGCGTGGGCGGCCGTGCTGCCCGTCCCCAGACCGACGACCGCGCCGTCGTGGACCCGGTCCGCCGCACTCTCGCCGGCCCTGCGTTTCGCGTCGTCGCTCCCGCCCGCGGTCTTCATACCTCGTCTCTCCGGGGCTCGGCGCAAAAAGCCTGTGTCGTCCCGCTCGACGTGTCGATCGGTCTACAAAAAGTGGATTCGGGAAGCGGTTTTGTGTTCGACGGGAGAAGTCCGCCGTATGGCACGAACCGTCGTCGTCGCCAGAGTCGGTGCGACACTCGGGACCGCCCTCGTGCGGGAGTTCGCCGACGCGGGTGACCGGGTGGCACTGTTCGCGCGGTCGCCGGACCTCGGCGAGTCAGAGGCCCCCAGCGGCCGCGAGTCGGGTGGAACGGTCCGCCTTTCGGGGACGACACTCTCGGCCGATGGGTCTGAGCGCCTGCTGGACTGGAGCAGTGCGGCCCACGCGACGAAGGGCTTCGCGCGGTCGCTCCCCCGGCGCTACGGTCCGGACGGTGTTCACGTCGCCGAGGCGTTCCGTCGACTCGTCGACCAGGACGACAGCGCGTGGACACAGGAACTGGACCTCCGGCCGAAAGAGCGGCCGGCCTGACGATGGCGTTGGTCCCCGCAGTCGCCGTCCGGTGGCTCCACCTCCTCGCGGTCGCGGTCGCAGTCGGCGGTGCCGGCCTGACGTGGCTCCAGTTCCGCCGGGTCGCCGACACCAGCGACGAGACCGCCGCGCTCTCGCTTGCCGAGAGCTACGAGTGGCTGTTCTGGCTCGCGGTCGGACTGGTCGCGCTGACCGGCGTCGGCAACCTCGGTGCGATGGCACCCGCGATTCCCACCGAGGGCGAGTGGGCGACGACACTCCTAACGAAGCTCGGACTCCTGCTGGCGTTTCTCGTTGCCTCGGTGTGGCGGACGCTGGTCGTCGTGCGGGTTCGGAGTGCGACCGGCGGCGGGTCGACGACGTCGCTGTCACCGCACTCGCTCGGTGTCCTGCAGTGGAGTTACGCCGGGACGACTGTCGTGCTCGTCACCCTCCTCGCGCTGGCGGAGGTGCTGGCGCATGGGTGAGGACGCCTCCCCACCGACCGGGGACCCCGACCGCCTGCTCGTCGTCGCTCTGGCGACGTTCCACACCGTCGCGCTGGTCGTCCTCGGCGTGCTGGGACTGGTGGTCGGCGAGTCGGTCGGCGACATCCTCGCTGCGCTCAGCACCGAACTCGGCTTCGTGCTGTTTCTCGCGCTGTGGGGTGTCGTGACGTGGACACACCGCCGGCTGTTCCGGGCGGTGTCGCTGGCCGAGACACCGCTTCGCGGGCTGATCCGTCCGGGCCTGAAGTGGGGTGGGATCACGGGCTGGTCGTTCTTCGTCGTGCTGTTTCTCGTGGTCACCGGCGAGTCGGTCGTGTCGGCTCTGCTCGGTGGCGGACTCTCGCCGCTCGGGGACGTCGTCGTGGTCGGCGGTGTCCTGTTCGGCATCGGATCGGTGCTGTCGGTGCTCGTCGGTGCGGTGATCGGTCTCGTCGGTGCGGTGGTGGACCGGGCCGTGCTGCTGGCGGTGGACCGCGCGGTGCCGGCGTGACCGAAGTCGGTCGCCGGACGCCCGTCTCCCGCGCGACTTTTGCCCGTCGGCCCCGGAGTGAGACGCGATGCCCCCCGTCACCACGCTCCACCGACCGACCCACCGCGACGCCCTCGTCGCGGTCACCGAGGCGATCGAGTCGGGCGACCTCTGTTCGATCCTCGGCCGGTGTACCGTCGAGTACGAGGGCAGAGCCGAGAGCAGCCTCGGTGCCGGGGATCGCCTCGTCCTCCTGAAGCCCGACGGGTCGGCGCTGGTTCACACCGACGAGGGGCGCACGCCGGTCAACTGGCAACCGCCCGGGAGCGTCCACACCGCCGCAGTTCGGGACGGGACCCTCCACGTCGTCGGCCGCCGGGAGAACCCCGACGAGACGCTGACGGTCGCCTTCGAGGCGGTGTACCAGGTGACGGCGATGGACGCGGACGACGACCGCGAGTTGGATCTCCGGCAGACCGAAGCCGACCTCCAGCATCGGATCGTGGACGATCCCGAAATCGTCGAGGCGGGCTTCGAGGTCGTGGAGGTCGAGCGCCGGTCCAGTGCGGGCGCGATGGACATCTTCGGCCGCGATACGGAGGGCCGGCCGGTCGTCGTGGAGTTGAAGCGCCGGCGTGTCGGTCCCGACGCAGTCGGGCAGTTGTCGCGGTACGTGGAGGCGGTGCGGCGCGAGGAGGGACTGGAGGAGGGTGGTGCCGAGGCTCGGGAGGTGCGTGGTGTGCTGGTCGCTCCCTCGGTGACGCCGCGTGCCGAGGAGTTGCTGGCGCGTGACGGCTTCGAGTTCGTGGCCGTCGAGATGGACTGAGACGGGGTGGTCGTTGCTCGCGCTCGAAACCGTGGTTCTTCTGACGTGATCTCTGTCGAGTGAGTCGGGGACCAGTCGAGAGTTCTGGAGGGCTTCGCTCTCCAACGTCGCGCTCGCGGGTCGTCGGCGCGTCGCGCCGACTGCTGGCGGGACTTCCGGTCCCGCTCTGCTCGCGGGACCGCGGCCCCGTTCAGTCCCACCCGAATTTGCGAACGCGCACGTCGTCACTGGTCCTCACCCGATTTCACATCGCTGGTCCGGACCCCGGTTCGCTCGTATCCCCCACGCCTCCCCGACTGCTGACGGCCCGGACTGCGAGTCGGTTCTCGCTGTCGCTCGAACACGACTCGGTTCCGGTCGTCAGCAGATCGCGTCCCCTCGGGTTCCCGGCTGTCGGCGTCTGGTCGGGTGACAGGTGGAGTCGTGTGCGTTCACACAGAGTCCGGCGCGCGCGACCTCGACGCGCGCGAGGGAGTGGCGCGGGCAGTGCGGAGAGCGCCACGAGGCTGGGGAGGACGAGGTGCGGTGCGGTCGCGGTGGCCGTGCTGTCGCGGGTGCGGTCGAATATTCCGGTTGTCCCGGATCGAGTAGCGGTGCTGGTGCGGTCGCAGTTTGCTGTATTGTCGCAGGTCGCACCCCTGTCGGAGTCGACGACTCTCTCTCCCACGTCCCACACGACTTTTGCCCGACGCGACCCACCACACGAGCGATGTCAGCAATCGACCCGACCGACCTGCTCCCGAACGACCGCGTCGTGCAGTCCGTCGCAGACGGCGAGGTCACCCAACTCACGCGCGGCGCGGGCAACCGCTACGCCGAGGCGGGCGACACCTTCGAGATCGACGGCGAGCAGTTCACCGTGGTCTCGGTCGAGGACCGTACTCTCGGGGACTTCACCGACGAGGACGCCCGACGCGAGGGCTCTCCGTCGCTCGACGCCTACAAAGAACGCATGAAGCGCGTCCACCCCGGCGACTTCGAGTGGGACGACACCGCCGAGGTGTGCACCTACCGGTTCGAGCGCACCTGAGACGGCGACCGATCAGTACGGCGGCGACTCCTTCGCGATCACCTCGCTCAGGTTGTCGAGTTCGTCGACGAGCAGGCGGTACAGATCGTCCATCGTGACGATGCCGGCCAGTTCGTCGCCGTCGACGATCGGCATCCGGCGGACGCCCTCGTCGCGCATCATCGCCGTCAGTTCCAGAAGGCCGGCCTCGACCGGCGCGGTGATCGGTTCTCCGGTCATCACGTCGTGGGCGGTCATGTCCGCCGGGTCGAGACCGCGACCGAGGACCCTGACCGTCAGGTCCCGGTCGGTCACGAGGCCGACCGGCCACGAGTCGTCCACGATCACCACCGAACCCACGTCCGCGTCGTGCATCTTCTGTGCGAGTGTCTCGACGGTCGCACCCGGTGTGGCCGTGACCACGTCCCGGCGCATGAGGTCTTCGAGTGTCACTGTGGTCCACCACACAGAGATACGCCGGGGGTCGTCAACTAACGCCGGCCTGATTTCCACGGGGCTGGACCGACAGTCGAGGGAGGTGGACCGACCGACGAGCCGATGGCTCCGCGCGAGCGAACGGGCGGCCGGTGCCCGGAGTGACCGAGTTTAGAAGCCGTACTCGTCTTCGCCGGGCGCGTCGCGAGCGGCCGGGTCCTGCTGGTCCGAGACGGCCTGTGTGAACAGGTCGTCGTCGGTAGTCGTCGTCGGTTCGTCGTCGTCGATGTCGTACACCGACAGCCCCATCGAGAGCAGTTCCTCGGTCGCCTGCTCCTCGTTCAGGAACTCCTCCTGCCGGACGAGCCGTTCGATCTCGCTGGAGATACGGTCGGGGAGGTCCAGTTCGAGTTTCGCCATACCCCTGCTGGGGACCCCCTCGATTAAAACGTTCTCCCTCCAGCACGCCGCTCGGCGGGCCGGGCACCACCGGTCGGCCACGGTAGGTCCCCCGCTCCCAGACCACGCCGACTCGGACGATACTTGGCGAGTATGCGGCCATAAACTCTTTAAAGTGTACTGTGTGAAAAATCTCGCATGGTAAATTTTGCCAGAAGATCGCTGCTGAAAGGACTCGCTGCTGCAACTAGTCTCTCGGCGATGGGCGTCGCCAGTGCGGCCGACGGCCGCGATCAGTTCGTCGTCACTACCCGTGGCGGCAACGCCGAACGACGACTCGAAGCCGCCGGCGCGACGGTCCTCGACAGCATCGCCGGTGGTCGTGTCCTCCTCGTCGCCGCCGACTCGGCGACCACGGCCGACGTGAACGGTGTGCGGAGCGTCGATCCGAATCGAGGCTATCGCCCGGTCGGCCCCGCCAAGCGGTCCACGGAGGAGTCGTTGGACGAGGACTTCGCGGCGATCCAGTGGGACAAACAGGCCGACACGACCGGTGCCTTCGAGGCCCACGACACCGCGACCGGCGACGGTCGGGACGTGGCGATCATCGACACCGGTATCGACACCGAACACCCGGACCTCCGGAACGCGATCGGACGCGGGCAACTGTTCCGTGCCGACGGTGTCGTCTCGCCCGACGGTGGGCCCAGAGTCGACGGCGACGTGACGGTGCCGGCGCGCCTCCCCGACGGACCGGAGATCGCTTCGTACGTCTACCTCGGCGCGCCGGCGATCCGCGAACAGGCGGCCGGCGACGACGTAGACTCACACGGGAGCCACTGTGCCGGCATCGCCACGGCGAAACACGACGACACCTCGGCGGGCGAGGACTTCGGCATCGCCGGGATGGCCCCCGACGCCGAGGTGGTCCCCCTGCGCGTCTTCTACTGGAAGGAACTCGCCGGCTACCCCTACGACATGGACGACGACGGCGAGGAGGAGTCGGTGACGGTCACGACGCTGTGGACGACCGACTACGACATCCTCGCGGCGATCGACTACGCGGCCGACATCGGCGTCGACGCGGCGAACATGAGCCTCGGCGGCGGCGTGGTGAAGGGGTCGGCCCACAACACCGGTGAACACGTCGCCTACCAGACCGTCATCCAGTCGGCCGTCCGGCGCGGCACGGTCGTCACGACCAGCGCCGGCAACGCCGACGCGGACCTCCAGCACGAGGGGTACTACACGCTCCCGAACAGCGTCCCCGGATCGATCAGTGTCTCGGCCACGGGCCCGAACAACGAGCGCGTCTTCTACTCGAACTACGGCACCAGCGACATCGACGTGGGCGCGCCCGGCGGCGGCTACGAGACGCTGGAGAAGACGCTCGCGGACGACACCGACTGGCCCTACCCGCTCAACCTCGTCTACTCGACGGTGCCGCCGGACCTCAACGACGGGACCGCCTACGCCTGGTACGCCGGTACCTCGATGGCCGCCCCGCAGGTGGCTGGCCTCGTCGCGCTCCTCCGCGAGGTGGACCCCGATCTGAGCGCGAAGCGGGTCCAGTCGATCATCGAGAACACCGCCCGTTTCAGTAGAGGCAAGAGCAGCGCCGACCTGGGTGCCGGCGTGATCCACGCGCCCTCGGCGCTGGACCGCGCGAGCAAGTGAGGAGTCTCGCGGCCGTCGCCGCCGACCGACTCTCCTCTCCGCACTCGCCGCCCGTCACTCGCCGACGCCGGCCGCGCCGCTGGGTGCCTCCGGCAGGTCGGCCGGGGTCGCGTCGAGACCGAGTTCCTCCAGCGCCTGCGCGAGATGTTCGTCCTCGGCGTACTCGGCCCCGTCGTCCTCGCGGATGCGCTGGGCGGTCGCCAGCACCTCGCCCCGGCGGTCGTCCGGGACGTCGTACTTGTCCGCCGAGAGTTCGATCACGAGGCCGTTGTTGTCCCGCGTGTACAGCGAGTAGAAGATGCCCCGGTCGAAGACGTTGTAGCCGCGACCGTCCTCGTCCAGTGCGCGCGCCACGTCCTCGAAGTCGTCCGGTTCGATGCTGAAACAGAGGTGGTGGACGCCGCCGACGCCGACGCGCTGTTGGCGCTGTGACGGGCGCTCGTCGCTGACGAAGACGGTCAGGATGCGGCCGTCGCCGGTGTCGAAGAAGAGGTGGGTCTGGCTCGGGTCGTCGAGGTTCGGTTGCCGGAGGACGAGTGGCATCCCCAGCAGGTCGCGGTAGAAGTCGATGGTGTCTGCGGCGTTGCTCCCCCAGATGGTGACGTGGTCGGTGCCGGTGGTCCGGATCGGACTGTCCGGTCGGTCCGCAGTGACTGGTTCGTCTGTCATGTGAAACCTGACGACGAGGCGACCGAAATAGCTGTGGGAGAAGACAGTCCAGTCGGCTCCGTCGGCACGAGATCCGACAAATTCGTCCGTGCCGAAGTTTGGGTGGGACGACCAGAGTCCGGCGAAGCTAAGTCCGGCGTCCCGGACTCTTTCTTAGCCGATTCACGAGAGCCGCTAAGCAAAATTCGATCTCCTCGAATCTTTCTCAGCCAGTTCACAGGAGTCGCTAAGCTAACTCCGTCGTAAACCGGCTTTTCTTCCCCAACCTTTCTGGACAGCGAAACTAGACTGAAATCGTCGTGGTTACTCGTCGTCTGTCGAAGTCGGATGGGACGTCGAAGTGAATCGTCCCTTCGGACACTTCGGTCGTAAGAACACGAGCAGGGAGGGATTTGAACCCGAAGGCGAGACTCGCTTCGCTCGTCTCGCGTGGTTCAAGCCCTCCGTGACGTTTTCACTGCTCACGTCGTTCGCAGGAAAACGGGCCGGGAGGGACTTGAACCCCCGACCGTCTGGTTAAAAGCCAGACGCTCTGCCGAACTGAGCTACCGGCCCTCGTCGTCTGCTACCGGCCGGGCGCTGATAAGCGTTTACAAAAGTCCAAACGCCCCCCGAGTCGACTCACTCGTCGTCGAAGTACTCGCTGAGGGCGTCGGTGACGACCGCGCCGGGATCGACGTTCTCCAGGGAGGCCCGCCGCCGGAGTTCGCGGTAGGCGTCCGGGGGGAGCGAGACCGCGACCCGACCCGGTTCGGTCCCCTGCTCGCGGAGGGCGTCCTCGACCGACGCACCCTCGTTGACGCTACTGGCGAGTTGGCGGACCTCCCGGACCGTCAGGTCGGCGTCCAGCACCGCCCACGCGAGCGCGAACCGTGCCTCGCCGGAGACGCGGGCGATGTGTTTCGCGGCGGTCGGGGCGATCTCGCCGCGCGCGACGTGCCGCCGGATCGACTGCGGGAGGTCGTGTACCCGCGCCCACTTCCGGATGAACGCCACCGAGGCGTCCCCGCCGGCCTGTTCTGCGGCCGACTTGTAGGAGCCTTCAGCGCGGACGAGGGCGGCACAGGCGGCCGCCCCGCGCAACATGTAGACGTTGTCGGTCGCGCCGACCTCGTTGTCCGCGAAGGCCGCGACCGTCTCGGCGGCCAGCGCGACGCTCTCTGTGTCGTCCGGGTCGAACTCGACGGCCCGGTCCGCCCACTCGCCCGTCACCGCCGGATCGGCGCGGACGACCGGCTCACCGACCGGTTCGGCGCGGTCGGCGCGGTCCGCAGGCGGGGTCACGTCACGCTCGTCTGGCATAGATGTCCGTTGGGGTGATTCGGCAAAAGCCGTTCGCCATCGTGCAACCGGCCCGCGACACCGGTGAACCGCCGTCGGGGGCCGATCTGTGGACTCAGTTCTCGCCGGACTCTCGCTGTTCGGAGAGGTGTTCCCAGATCTCGGTACAGCCGGCACCCTCCTCCACGTCCGCGAGGTGGTCGTCGTCACGCGCCGAGTCCGACTCGACACTCGCGTCCTCGTCGGGTGACTCGATCCCCGCCGTGGCCGACTCACCGTCGGCTGGCCCGGTCATCGGTCGTCCTCCGGGAGATAGAGTTCGGGGGCTACGTCCGCAGAGGCGTGTTGTCGCACGTGCCGGTCACGCTCCTGTGAGTTCATCGGTGCGTCGTAGACACCGGGCGGGGTTAAGCACGCGTTCGCCTGTAAACAATACCCGCACTCCCCGATACCGGCGATTCCTGCCACTATCTTCGACAGCGGATCGCGTCGAAAACTGCAAGACTGAAGTCGGATCGGTTGGCCGAGAGGCGTCACGAGACCGGACAGGGTTTGTGAGTGCCGAGCGTTTCAGGTGGGGGCGGTCCCTCGACCGGGACATGAGCGTGGCTCTCCGCGTCCTCGACGACGGGGCGTGGCTCAGCGTGAACGACAGACGGCGGGTCAGCGTCAGCGAACTCTGGCGACTGCCCGACTCGTCGTTCTGTCGGTGTGCCCTGCCGGACGTGGTCGTCGAGGGATTCTTGGAGACCGGGGTCGACGGCCGGACCGTCGAGACGCGGGTGCAGGGCCAGTGTATCGCCTGCGGCCACTCGGATACGACCGACTGGCTCCCGGTCGGGCGAATCGTCGACGGCGAGTTCCGCGACCTGGCCCGCGAGGGCGGGGTCGTGCGACTGACGAGATAATCGCCGAGGTGGGTCGCGCGACAATACCGGCAAATGATTCTGGTTCGACCGAGCACCGGGAAGGGTTGACGGCAAGCGCGCGGCCTTACGTTCGGGAGACCGAGGGGGTAGCAATGCCGACCGACGTCGAAAACTGGAAGTCAGAGGTCTACGGGAACGAGATCAGGGAGCATCTCTTTCGGTTCGCAGAGGAGGGGTGGGAGGCGATCCCCGACGACGAGCACGACGCGTGGTTCGAGCGGTTCAAGTGGTGGGGGCTGTACCACCAGCGAAACGGCCAGGAGAGCTACTTCATGCTGCGGATCGGGACGCCGAACGGCGTCCTGAAGCCGGGCCAGGCCGAGGTCGTCGCCGACATCGCCGACGAGTACGCTCGCGGGCCGGTCGAGAATCCGATCTTCGGCAACGGCTGGGTCGACTGGACGACCCGCCAGTCGATCCAACTCCACTGGATCAACATCGAGGACGTGCCGGACATCTTCGAGCGACTCGAATCCGTGGGCCTCTCGGCCCAGCAGGCCTGCGGCGACTCCTGGCGCAACATCGTCGGCTGTCCGGTCGCCGGCAAGGACAAACACGAACACGTCGACGCCTTGCCGGTCGCGGAGGGCCTCCACGAGACGTACAAGGGCCACGAGGAGCACTCGAACCTCCCCCGGAAGTGGAAGGTCGCCGTGACCGGATGCAGAGAAGGCTGTGGCCAGGGGGACATCAACGACCTCGCCTTCGAACCGGCGACGAAGCAGATCGACGGCGAGGCCGTCCGCGGCTTCAACGTCAACGTCGGCGGCGGCCTCGCGCGAAACGAACCACGCCTCGCCCGCGAACTCGACGTGTTCGTCACCCCCGAGGAGGCAAGCGAGGTCGGCGGTGCCATCTCGGCGCTGTTCCGTGACTACGGCGACCGCGAAGACCGGTACAGCGCCCGGATGAAGTTCCTCGTCGACGAGATGGGCACCGAGGAGATCCGCGAGACCCTACAGGACGAGTACGTGGACTTCGAGCTGCGCACTGCCGGTGAGGACCTCCGCAGTGACTACTCGTACAACTCGGGCCGCGCGACCGGCGGCCACTCGGATCACGTCGGCGTCCACGAACAGGCGGACGGCAACTACTACGTCGGCCTGAACGTCCTCGTCGGCCGGATGGGCGTCGAGGACACGCAGGAACTCGCCCGCCTCGCCGACGAGTACGGCTCCGGCGAGGTGCGCGTCACCCAGCGCCAGAACGTCATCGTGACCGACGTGCCCGAGGCGGACCTCGACGACCTGCTCGCGGAACCCCTGCTCGACGACTACTCGCCGGACCCACACCCGTTCATGCGCGGATCGGTCGCCTGCACCGGCTCCGAGTTCTGCTCGCTCTCTATCGTGGAGACGAAGAACCGGCAGGTGCGCTACGCGCGCTGGCTGAAAGAGCACGTCGACCTGCCCGACGGTATCGAGGACTTCCACGTCCACCTCTCGGGCTGTACCGCCTCCTGTGCCCAGCCACAGATCGCGGACGTGAGCCTTCGAGGGATGAAGACCCGGAAGGACGGCGAGGCGGTCGAGGCGCTGGACATCGGTCTCGGCGGCGGCCTCGGCGAGAACCCGCAGTTCGCCGACTGGGTGACGCAGCGCGTGCCAGTCGACGAGGTGCCGGGCGCGATCAAGAACCTGCTCGCCAACTTCGAGGACCGCCGCGAGGGGAGTGAAAGCTTCCGGGACTTCGTGGAGCGTACCGACGAGGAGACGCTCGCGGACCTCGTGGAACCCGAGGAGACGAGCTACGACGACCCGATGATGCACAACACGAAGCTGACGTGGTACCCCTACGCCGACGAGGACGACATGAGTGCGAGTCCCGCCCCGACCGCGGCCGACGGGAGTCCCATCGAACCCGCCGACGACTGACGGCCCTCCCACGCTCTCTCCCACTCCTTCGTTCCGGTTTTCCGCCTTCGTCACCGATACCGAAGTCCGACGATCACGACCGTCAGCAGATACGCGACGCCGAACAGCGCGACCTGCGGGCGCGGATCGTTCCCTGCGACCTGCCACCCACTCACGGCGATCACGACTGCGCCGACGAGACCGAAAGACAGGACGCTCCCGACGAAGACGAACACCGTCTCGCCGAGTGCGTCACGGGACCAGTCGCCCGCGACGAGTGGGTAGGCGGCACCGAACGCGACGACGCCGGTGACGAGTCCGACCGCCGAACTCGACACGCTTCCGATCAGTGTCGAGACGCTCCAGACGGCCGGGGAGACGAGCATCGCCACGCCGACGAACGAGAGCACGAAGTCGACCGTCGCGGGGAGGGAATCGTCTACGGGGTCGGACACGGCTCAGTCCTCGGCGTGGTTCAGATAGCCCAGCACGCCCTTCGTGTTCAGGCGCTCCTCGGCGCGGGCCTTCTCTGCGCCCCACACCTCGACCATCCGGCTGTGCTCGACGAAGTACTCGATGACGGCCTCGTCGTCGGCCAATTCGTCGCGTTTCTCGCGGACCGCTTCGACCCACTCGACGAGGGTGCGCTTGTAGCCCGACAGCAGGTCCTCGCTGTAGTGGACCGGCCCGAAGTGACCGAAACACAGCACCTCGGGGTCGCGCTGGACGATCGTCTCGGCGTCCGTGAGACACTGGTCGAGGTCGAACTGCGAGGGCGGGGTCGTCTGCCGGACGCGACCGGTCTGCGGGACGAAGATGCCGGCGGCGTCGGCGGTGAACACCACGTCGTCGCCGTCGTCGTGGAAGATGGTCTGGTGCGGGGCGTGGCCCGGCGCGTGGAGCACGTCCAGCGTCCGGTCGCCGAGGTCGATGCTGTCCCCGCCCTCGATGCCCTCGATTCGATCTTCCGGCACCGGCTTCGGTTCGACGTAGTACTGCCACTGCTCGTCGACGGCGGCCTTCGTGCCGGCGACGAGGCGGGAGGGATCGATCAGGTGCGGGACGCCGATGTCGTGGGTCAGCACGGTGGCGTTCGGGTATCGCTCCGCGAGGAAGCCCGCGCCGCCCGCGTGGTCGAGGTGGACGTGCGTCGGGAGGATGAACTCCAACTCGTCCTCGCCGATGCCCACCTCGTCTAAGGCGTCGAACAGCAACTCGTGGTTCGTGCCGATGCCGGTGTCCACGACCGCCGGGCGCTCGGCGTCGAGGATGTAGACAGAGCCGTACTGCTCGGTGTCGTACATCCCGGTGTCGAGGTAGTAGAGGTCGGTGCAGTCCCCCTCGGTGACTTCGAAGACGTCGCCGATAGCCATGTCCGAACCGGCGCGGGCCGGCACGAAAAGCGTTCGGTCCGGGTGTCGGCTCGCCGCCCTCGCTCTCTTGACGCCTCCCGCTCGTTCCGCTTCGCTCTCGTCTACTCGAACGTCTGCGGGTCGCCGACCAATCTGCTCAGTCGCTCCGCGCCGGCCCGCGTCCCCTTGGCGATCAGCAGGTCGCCGGCGTGGAGTGCGGTGGTCGGACCGGGCGAGACGACCCACTCGTTGCCGGGGCGCTTGACGGCGATGACGCGCATCCCGGTCTCGGTCTTCACCATCTCGTCGGCCAGCGTGCGGTCCGCGAGTCGTGATCCCGACTCGACCGCCATGCGGACGATGATCTCGTCGGACTCCTCGACCGCGGCGGCGACGACCGGGTGGGCGTCCAACCCCCGGAGGACGCCCTCGCTGATCTCCACGGCGGCGTCGGAGATCACCTCGGTCGACCCGGCCAGGTGCATCAGCCCCCGCAGGGAGATGGGGTCGTCCACGCGGGCGGCCGCCCTGAGCGTCCACGCCTCGAACCGGGATTCGAGTGCGTCGACCTCGGCCTCTAATTCGGCGACCTCCTCGGCGACCCCTTCGCTGTCGAACAGCACCGCGCCGTAGGCCAGGTCGACCGCGAGTTCGCTCATGTTCTTCATCAGGACGATGGAGTCGACGGCGCGGTCGAGGTCCTCGATGGTCGAGTCGACCGCGACCGGGGGTTCGTACTCGGTTCCAGTGGCGCGTTCGTAGACGGCCGCGATGCCGTCCTCGACGCCCCGGAGGAGCGTCACGTCGCCGGCCCGGAGGTCGGTCGCGTGGTCGGGGTTCGTGATCCAGTCGCCGTCGCGCCGGATGGCGATCACCCGGACGCCGGTGTCGGTCTCCAGGTTGAGGTCGGCGAGGGTGTGCCCGGCGTAGTCGGAGTCGGGGGCGATCTCGGCACGGACGACCGTCTCGATGGCCTCGGGGAGCGCCTCGCGCATCGCGTCGGGGAGGCCGATGTCCTCTAAGACGATCTTGGCGATGTCGGCGGCGGCGTCGGCGATCTTCTCGGCCGCGCCGACCATCCCCAGTACGGGCGCGAGTTCCTCGGCGTCGTCGGGCGTCCGGGCGGCCATGAGCAGGCTCATCCGCGCCCGGAGTTGGAGGATCTCCATGCGCTCTTCGAGGGCGAGCACCTCGGCCGCGATGTCGTCGCTCCGGTGGAGCACGGCGGAGTACGCGAGGTCGATCAGCAGTTCGGCGGTGTCTTTCATCTCCGCTAAGAGTTCCTTGACGCTGACCGGTTCGTACTCCACCTCGCCGGGGTCCATGGCGTGGTGGTTCGGTCGGGGGTGGCAAAAGGATTGCTCGGGATACGTTGTCGATGTCTGTGTGAATTCGTGTGGAGACGACTCGGTCGAGTCGGTCGTGGACATCTCGGTCGGGTCGGTCGTGGACGGTAAGGGGTGAAAGCCCCCGGCCGCTCGACCCTCTGCGGCTCCGTGCGCGCTTCCCTCGGGCTGGCGGGCACGCCCGCCAGCCCTCAGTCCAGTGCTACGGTCGCCGGAGAGGGATCGACCGGCCAGCCCCTTTCAGTCCCACCCGGTGGAATCTGCGACCCATCGTGTCGTCACTGGTCGTCACCCGGCGTGGCACTCGCAGTGGTCGGAACCCGGTTCGCTCGTACTCCCCACGCCTCCCCGACTGGTGACGAGCGAACTGCGAGGCAGGTCCTCGCTGTCGCTCGGACACTGCTCGGTTTCGCTCGTCACCAGCTCGCGTCCTCGATGGGTTCCGGTTGCCGTGACGTGGTCGGGTGACTGGTGGAGTCGTACGCTTTCACCGAAAATCCGGCGCGCACGAGGAACGTGCGCGAGGGAGAATCGCGGGCGGTGCGGAGAGCGTCCTCGTGAGTGGAACGAGCGAGGGCTGGCGAGAGCTTCGCTCTCGCTCTGATTCGAGGCTGGGGAGGACGAGGTGCGGTCGCAGTGCTGTCGCGGTCGCAGTTGCGGTTCCTCGCGCTAGCACGAGTAGCGGTGCTGGTGCTGTTCGCGGTGCGGTCGGTGTCGCGGATGCAGTGCTGTCGCGGATGCGAGCTTCTCGTCGGTGCGCTCGATCGAGTAGCGTTGCTGTCACGGTTTGCAGTGGAGTAGCTGTCAGGGTCGCAGTCTACGGCGTCCTCACAGTCGCAGTCGTCACACCGAGAAACAACCCAGACACGAACGCACACCACCGAGTCACTGCCAGAGTCCCCGCCCACTCGCCTGCACTGCCACCACCACGCTCCCGCCGATCACCAGCAACAACACCACGAGCGGAACCGTCGCTGTCACACCCCGCGAGAGAAACGCGACCCAGATCTGCGTCGGGAGCGTGTGCGGCGTGTACGCGGTCAGCATCGTCGCACCGAACTCCCCGACTGCGCGGGCGAAGGTCAACACGATGCCGGCGAGGACGTGACCCCGCGCCAGGGGGAGACTCACCCGCCGGAAGGTTCCCCAGCGCCCGCGCCCGAGGGTCCGACTCGCCTCCTCCAGTCGCTCGTCGACCCCGGCGAAGCCCGCCCGGGCGGTGACGACCAGAAACGGCCCGGCGACGAACGTCTGTGCCAGTACGATGCCGAGGTAGCTGTCCGTCAGTGGAAGCCCGACCGCAGACGCCAGCGATCCCACCACGGAGCCGTGACCGACGCCGGTCAGGAGCATCACGCCGGCGACCACCGGCGGGACGACGAGTGGGAGCGCAACCAGCGCCTCGACGGCCAGTTTGCCGGGGAACGACGCCCGCGCGAGCACGTACGCCAGCGGGACGCCGAAGGCGGTCGCCAGCAGCGTCGCGGCCGGCGCGGTCGCCAGCGAGTACTGTGCCGCCGAGACCAGCGCCGGATCGGTGAACGCCTCGGCCGACAGCCCACCTGCACGCCCCAGAAACGCGACGAGTGGGTACGACAGCGAGACGACGAAGACGACCGCGAGCAGGAGAAACGGCCGGGGCGTCTCGCCGAGTGTCACGCTCGACCGAATCCACTCACAGAGCGCCCGGACCCGCCCGCCGACCGCGCGCATCCGAGCGAACTCCGGCACCGAGACGCTCACGGCACCACCTCCGGCGGCACCCGGCCACTCCGATGCGGCACACTCGACGGCACCGTCAGCCCGTACTCCCGGAGCAGGTCCGCCGAGTCCAGCAGGAATCGGACGAACTCACGGCCACTGGCGGGGTTGTCTGCCGCCGAGAGGACCGTCGCGGCGTACACCACCGGCGACCCCCTGACCACGGTTCCGTCCGGCAGGGTGTAGCTGGCGCGAGCGTACTGCTCGGCGCGGGCCGGGTCCGCGAAGTTCAGCGCCGGCGGGAGTTCGAAGACCGGTAGGTCGCGCTCGACGGCCATGTTGCGGTAGCAGAGTGCGGCCACGCGTTCGCCGGTCTCGACGCCTGCCAGGAGGTGGGCCTCCTGTGGATCGACGACCGTCTCTCGGCGGAGGGTCTCGGGAATCCACGGTTCGCCGTAGTAGTCGGCCGCGAGGTCGAAGGCGTGGAGTGTCCGGTAGCCCAGCGGGTCCACGTCGGCGTCGCTCCGGGCGACCGGTCCCGTCGCCTCGGCCAGTACGTCGTACCACGGCTCGCCGGCCCGGAGTCGCTCGGCGACCGTCGACTCCGGGGCGGCGGTGAGACACAGCGCGTTCGAGGCGACCGTCACGTCCCAGTCGGTGAACTCGGGCCGCAGTCTCCGGCGCAGGAGGCCGGCGTCCGCGCTGATCACCACGTCCGGTCGCTTGACACTCTCTCGAACGAACCGGACGACAGCGGCCGATCCGTGAAACTCGCTCCGGACCTCGGTGCCGGTCTCCCGGCGGAACGCCGGGGCCACACCCTCGCCGACCGTCAGTGCGAGACTCCCGGCCGACAGCACCGAGAGGGACTCCCCGCCGAGACAGCCGGCGGTCCCGACCGTGGCGAGGACACCGGCGCTCCCGGCGCGTCCGACCCCACGTAACACCGAACGTCTGCGCACGCACGAAACGTCGAACTGTTACGCTATCGGTGTTACGAAACGTTTCGTGGTTACGTACGGTCGTGGTGCTGCGGTGTCGTCGCCGCGGGAGGAGCACGCGACGGCGGCGGCACGCAGGGGAGCGTCCTTTCAGATGCTGAAACCGCCCTGGGGGGTTCATAACCACCCGGTGCTTGAATACTCGTGGTGGGGCACCCCACCGAGGCGAAGCGTCACTGTCTCGCAGTCCATGGTTTCGGGAGGCAGGGGCCGTCACACCCCTTTCACGGACGACGTACCACCGTCTCACGGCCAGCGACCGCGTCGTCACTCACGCGGTCGTGCCGTGCGTCTCTGCCGGGTCACTCGCGTCGGAGTCTGAGCGTCCGCGACTCGGTCACGCCGCAACTCGGACAGGTGTGTTCGTAGCGAACCACGCCGCCGGTCGTGCGCACCCGCCACCCGCCGTCGGTGTCCTCGTGTCCGCAGGAGAGACACCGCGTCTCTCGTCCCTCGTAGTACGCGCGAAGCCGGTCCAGCGAGGTCGAGCCACGCCTCGGGACTGACATACGTGAACGTATGACACGCAGTCGCAAAACGGTTTCTCTCGTCTCCTGATCGGTCGCACCCGGGAGAATCGAGAGACGGGCGTCGGTTACTCGCCGAACAGGTCGTCCACGGCGTCGCGGGCCGTGCGAGCGGCCTCGTCGGCGACCGCCTCGGCGTCGGTGCCGTCGGCGGTCTCGGGCGCGTTGAGGTACACGTCCACGTCGAGTACGCCGTCCTCGAAGGTGACGGTCACGTCGAAGTCGTCGACCTCGGACTGTTTGTACCGCGCGAAGATGACGCCCTCGGCCGCCTCGGCGGCGGTGCGGACGACCTCTTCGTCGGTCGGGTCACTCGCGTCACCCGACTCGTCGGTGCTGTCGCCGGTCGTCATCGACTTACGCGCCGCCTGCGCCGCCCGGACCCATCGGGCCGCCGCCGGCACCGCCCTGGAGCATCTGCTGGAGCTCCTGCTGGAGGCTCTCGAACTGCTCTTCGACGCGCTCCTCCTGTTTGCCGAGCTGCTCGACGCGGATCTCGAGCGTGTCGACCTTGTCCTGGAGGTCGTCGTGGGCCGACTCGTAGTCGGTCGAGACGAGGAGTTCGCCGACCTCGCGGTACATCTGGGTGTCCTCGTCGATGTCCTCGAGGGCTTCCAGCGCGGACTGCGACTCCGAGAGCGTCGTCTCGGCCTGCTGTTTCTGTGCGGAGACCTTCTGGGCCGTCTCCTGGAGGTCCTGCAGTTCTTCGAGCTTCTCCTGTGCTTCCGGTGGTAGACTACCCTGCATGGGCGGTGCGAGGTTTTCCACGGTGAAAAAGGCCCGTATTTACGTCGCGCGCCCGGCTTCGGTGTGTCGTGCCCACTCCGGCGTGAATTCCTCCGGAACGGTGCTGGTGGTCTCGCTCGACGACCGCCACCGGGTCGCTCACTCGTCGGCCAGATACTCGTCCTGCACGGCCACCACCTCGGCCGAGTCGGCACAGTCGGCGTACCGCGCCAGTGGCTCGGCGTTCAGGTCGAGAAAGGTCTCGCCCCAGGTGAACTTCGCCAGCACCTGCTCGGCCTGTGTGCGTTCCCCGAGGATCACCAGTCCCGCCGCGATGGCCTCGACGGTCGTCAGCCGGAACGGCTTGCCGAAGTTCACCGGGTTCGCCGCGACCAGAAACGGTAGCGCGCGGTGTTCGCCCGCCAGGGAGAACCGCGCCTCGCCGGCCGACTCCCACGAGCAGTCGAGCGCGACGAGTCGCTCCCCGACCGACCGATCCGCCGGCGACAGCGCCTGCTCGGCGTGCGGGTTCAACACGACTCCGAAGGGCGTCGCCCGGTCCGACCGGTGGAGGGCCGCGAGGTCGTGGCGGGCCAACTTCCGGGCGGTACACTTGTCGGGGTCGTCGTCGCCCTCGTAGCGCACGTGCAGGTCCACACCGAGTGCAGGCGACTCCCGGCCACAAGCGTTGCGGTCGTCGGTCGCGTGGCCACCTGGACAGACCCGGAGCCGCCACAGCATCCAAACCGCTGGCCGCCGAACCTCCACCCGACCGTGGCTCCCGTGGACCTCGTCGCCGACTACTACCGCGCGCTCGACACACACGACTACGACGCCCTGCAGAACGTCCTCGACCCCGGCTTCGTCCAGCACCGCCCGGACCGCCGGTTCGACTCCCGCGAGGCGTTCGTCCGGTTCGTGCGCGACGACCGCCCCCAGTCCGACACCACCCACCGCGTCCACACCCGTTACGTCCCCGACGCCGAGGCGGACGGAACACCCGACGCGACGGAGGTTCTCGCACGCGGCGAAGTACTGTCGGCGGAGGGCGACCTGCTCGTCCGGTTCGTGGACCGGTTCCGGATCGTCGCGGGGAGCATCGTCGAACTGGAGACGTTCACGCGGTGACTCCTCAGGCCGTGTCGCCGGGGCCCGCACGCTCGCGGTCGGTAGCCTCGACGAGTCGGTAACCGAGGTAGCCCAGCGCCGCGACGCTCGACAGGAGGAACGCCCAGGCGAGGACGCCACCGAGAGGGACGCCGAAGCCCAGTTGGAACGTCGAGTTCGCGTAGCCGGCGCCGTGCATCGGGCCGTATCCGCCGTACATCGGGTGGCCGCCCATCGCGCCCCAGAAGGTGACGCGCCAGAGCGCGCCGAGGACGCCGGCCAACAGCGTGAGGGTGAGTGTCACCACGGCGACGGTCGCGACGGTTCGTCCGAGTGTGGTTCGGAGAGTCATACACGGACAGACGCGTCCCACGAGCATACCACCCGGAGACGGTTCTCGGGTGCCGAGAATCGCTCGCGGGCCGCCCCGCTCCGAGGGACTACTCCTTCCGGCCGGCACCGACCGCACTCTCGCCGACCGGTTCGTGGCCCTCGATTCGCTCCTTGCCACCCATGTACTTCTGGAGCGGTTCCGGCACCGTGACCGTGCCGTCGTCGTTCTGGTAGTACTCGAGGAGAGCGACCATCACGCGCCCGACGGCCGTGCCCGAGGCGTTGAGCGTGTGCAGGTACTCGGCCGACTCGTGGCGTTCGGGGCGGTAGCGCAGGCCCGCCCGCCGGGCCTGGAAGTCGCGGAAGTTCGAGGCCGACGACACTTCGAGCCAGCGACCGCCCTGCTCGGGCCCCTCGTCGCTGTCGGTGCCGGGTGCCCACACCTCGATGTCGTAGGTCTTCGCCGACGCGAACGTCAGGTCGCCGGTACAGAGGTTCAACACGCGGTACGGGAGGCCGAGTCGGTCGAGCACGGCCTCGGCCTCGCCGACGAGTTCGTCGAGGCGCGCCTCGCTGTCGTCCGGTTCCACGAAGTTGACGAGTTCGACCTTGTTGAACTGGTGGACCCGCACGATGCCGCGCGTCTCGGTGCCGTGTTCGCCCGCCTCGCGGCGGAAGTTCGGCGTGTACGCCTGGTGTTTCAGCGGGAGGTCGTCCCGCAGCAGGATGTCGTCGGCGTACATGTTCGTCACCGGCACCTCGGCGGTCGGACAGAGCCAGAGGTCGTCGTCGTCGTACGCCTCGAACTCGTTGCCGCCGATGCGGTAGGCGTCCTCGTTGAACTTCGGCAACTGGCCGGTGCCCTCCATCGAGGTACTCTTGACCGGGATCGGCGGGAACAGGTCGACGTACCCCTGCTCGCGGTGGACCTCCAGCATGAACTGGATCAGCGCGTGTTCGAGCATCGCGCCCTCGCCTTTCAGGAAGTAGAAGCCCGCGCCGGTCGTCTTCGCGGCCCGCCCCTCGTCGATGATGTCCAACTCCTCGCCCAGATCGTAGTGGGGCGTCACCTCGCTCGGCAGGTCGCGCAGGTCGTCGAATCCGGTTCTGCGGACCTCCTCGTTGTCCGACTCGTCGTCGCCGACCGGCACGTCCTCGTCCGGGACGTTCGGCAGTTCGAGCAGGAGGTCGTCGAGTTCGGCCTCTATCTCGTCGGCGCGATCTTCGATCTCGGCGATGCGGGCTTTGAGTTCACCCGACCGGTCGATCGCGTCCTGTGCCTCCTCGTCTTTGCCCGCCTGTTTCAGTTCGCCGATACGCTGGCTGACCGTGTTGCGCTCGTGGCGGAGGTCGTCGCCCTCACTCTTCAGTTGTCGCCACTCTGCGTCGAGATCGAGGATGTGGTCGAGGTCCACGTCGTAGCCTCGGGCGTCGAGGCTCTCGCGGACCGTCTCCGGGTTCTCACGGAGGTACTGCCTGCTCAGCATTTGTCGGCGTTTCACTCGGTCGGGGGAAAACCGTATCGCATCTGTGTGAGAGCGTGGCGAGTACCGAGCGAGCGTGTCGCCGTGGTCCCGGCGTCCGGATCGCGTCTCACAGCGACACGGCACCGGCCGACCCCGACCGGTCCTGTCTCTCGCGTCACGGTCGGTACTCATTTCCGCGTCCTCACCGTAGCGATAGCATGAGCAGTCCCTCCGGGCCGGAGGAGTCCGAGCGACGAGACGACGTGGAACGAGCCGACGCGGTCGACCGGTTGGACGAGGTCGACGTCTCCGAGATGTCCGACGAGGCCGGCGAGAGCGATCGGGACGCCGACCCGGACGAACAGCAGTGGCGCTTCGCCGTCGACGAGGTCGGCGAGGACGCACCGACCCGCGAGCCACTGGAACCCGAGTCGATCTCGCTGGAGAACGCGCTGTTCGTCGCGGTCGGAGTGCTGTTGACCGTCGGTATCCTCCTCGTCGGCCTCCTGTAAGTCCGACCGCCGACCCGCGAGTACGCCGCCCCCACGAGCAAAGCGTTAACAGCGACACAGCCCCAAGGGGCGATATGGTCACACCCCTCGTGCCCCTGCAGGGGCTAGCGGACCCCGGGACCCTCTCGCTGTTGCTGGTACTGGCCGGACTCGGCCTGACGCTGGCGGAGGCGTTAGCCCCCGGTGCGCACTTCATCGTGGTCGGTGTCGCCCTCCTGCTGGCGGGGCTCATCGGCCTGCTGTTCCCGCCGGCCGCCTCGCCGCTGATCGCGGCCGGTCTCGTCCTCGCGTTCGGCGCGGCGGCGCTGTGGGTCTACCGTGAGTTCGACTTCTACGGCGGCAAAGGCTCCGGACAGACCTCCGACTCCGACTCGCTGAAGGGCAAGACCGGCCGCGTCACCGAACGCGTCACCGAGACCGGCGGCCAGATCAAACTCGACTCCGGCGGCTTCAACCCCTACTACTCCGCCCGGTCGGTCCACGGCGAGATCGAAGAAGGCGACGAGGTGATCGTCGTCGACCCCGGCGGCGGGAACGTCGTCACCGTCGAGTCGATCACCGGCATCGACACCGACGAGATCGACCGCGAACTGGCACGCGGCCGCCGCGAGGAGCAGCGCGAAGCCGAGACCGAGACCGAACGCGCCTGACCTCACCGACTCTCCGACAGCGCGACGAGCACCTGTCGACATTTCGCCACGATCGCGTCCGAATCTGCCCTTTTCACACACTGTAAACGCGGGGGGTGTTTTTTATCACTCGCTGTCGATGGGGAGGTATGGCGAACCTTCGAGACCTCGGGTTGTCGGAGTACGAAGCACGGGCCTACCGCGCCTTGCTTCGAACCGGGCCGACAACCGCGAAAGAGTTGTCAAGAGCCAGTGACGTTCCGATGGGTCGGGTGTACGACGTGTTGAACAGTTTGGAACAGTACAACCTCGTCCGGAGTCAGGCGGCGAGTCGGCCGAAGAAGTACGTCGCCGTCGAACCGGACGCGGCGCTGGACCGCCTGCTGGACGACAAGAAACGCGAACTGGAGGAGAAGGCCCAGCAGTACGAGAACATCGTCGACGAACTGGTGGACGAACTCGACGCCGCCGAACCGGTCGACCAGCAGTTCTGGACCGCCGCAGTCGGCCCGGAGGAGACCGTCGACCTCCTGCTCGAACGACTCTCGGCGGCAGACGAGCAGATCGTCATGGTCGCCGGGAGCGCCTCCCCGCAGTTCGATCTGGGCGAGGTCAGCGAACTCGTCGTGGAGGGACTGGAGGACGCGCTGTCTCGCGGCGTCACCGTCTCACTGCTCATGACGCCGACGATGGTCGAGAGCCTCCCGCGGAGCGTCGGCGAGCGCTACACCAGCCAACTGGCCGACCACCCGGACTTCGACGTACGCATCGCCGAACCACTCCAGGGGACGTTCAACCTGATCGACGACGTGGAGGTCGTCATCGAGGTGCCGAACCCCCTCGATCCGGGCGAGGCGTTCGCCATGATCGACCTGAAGGACCCCGACTTCGCCGCCGACGTGCGGGCGGAGTTCGACCCGCGATGGGAAGCGGCCGAACCGCTGTCGCTGTCGGACTGAGGACGCTCCCACCACCGTTCCGGAAAAACGTAGTCGCTCGGCTTACCGACCGAGTCGGAGTTCGTCGCGCAACTGCGCGAACGTGACCTCACGCTCGGCGTGGGCGTTGTGCTGGTGGATCGACTCGTCGTTCGACTGTTTCATCCGGACGACCGCGTCCTCCGGCAGGTGGTCGAACTGCTCGACCACGTCTTCGGCCATCGACCGCACGCAGTCCTCGACGAACTTCGCGTTCGCGTGGGCGTGGTAGGTCATGTGGTCCTCGTCGGGACGCTTCGCGAGGTTGTAGATACGCGCCGACATCGAGTCGCGGGCGATGTCGATCACGTCCAGCAGGTTCACGTCCGGCGACCCCTCGCTGGTGATCGTCAGCGTCGCGTGGCCGCGCTGGGAGTGACCCGGCTGAGGCACTTCCTCTAAGAACGCCTCGGCCGTCTCCTCGTCGACGCCGAGTTTGTCCAGCGTCTCGCGGGCGCGGGAGGCGGACATCCCCTGCGAGCAGGGACAGACCGTCATGCCCGTGACCTCGGCCCCGATCTCCTCGTGGGTGCCGTCCTCGGTGGCGACCGCACTGGCGATGATCGTCGCGGTGCTCTGGGTGAGTTTGTCGCTCGCGGGCGTCTGCTCGCGGGTGACGAGTTCGGCCGTCATCCGGACCTCCGCCTGCGAGGTGTAGTCGTGCTTGTCGAGCAGTCGCTCGGCGGCGTCGCCGCACACGTCCTCGACGCGGTACGTCGGTTCGCTCGTCGCCGTCTCCAGCGTCTCGTCGATGACCTCCATGTTACGGCTCATGTCGGCCCCCTTGCGCGTCGCCGGCAGATCCACGAACACCTCGAACTCCGCCATCAACACGATGGGACGCTTCTCGTCGCGGGCGACCTTCACGAGCTTCTCGACGCCTGTGACCCCTACCTGACTGAGCCCGACGGTCACGTCGGGCTGGCTTGCCTGTACGTCAGGCAACTGGTGACTCATCGAGTAGTGGGTAGGGATGTGCGTGATTATGCGTTTCGGTAGGCTGTGGCGGCTGCGCCCACCTCACCGAGGTCGTCGGCTTCGAGAATCGTCGTCGTCGGTCGCCGCTTCGCGGTCGGTCGTCGCGTCGACACCGGGCGGCCGAGTCAGGGCCAGTCGTCGCGGGCCTCGGCCTCGAAGGGGTCGTCCGGTTCGCCGGTCTCCGAGAGCGTCCACCCGGCGGCCTCGGCGGCCTGTTCGAGCGGGAGGAACTCCCAGCCGACCTCGTCGGCCAGCGCGCTGTCCTCGTCGGTCGTCCCGACGAAGACGTGCCGGTCGGTGTCGAACTGCTTCTTGACGTTCTCCAGACTCTCCTTCGTCCCGCGCGGCCCGGAGAAGAAGTCCTGCCGGATGCGGTGTTTGCGGGTGAAGTTCGTCACGACGTAGGTCGGTTTCTCCGAGACGACGCCGACGTACTCGGTCCACTGGCGGGCGTCGTTGAACACTTCGTTCGGGTTCGCCAGCGCCTTCAGTGCCTCCAACTCGAACGCCAGCGTCATGTCGGCGCTCCCGCCGCTTCCGTCCATACTCCCTGTTCGGCCTGTCGGGCGCAAAACGGCTTCGGTTCGGTGGGTCCGACGGGACGGCGGTCGGTTCGACCGAGCGGCCGGGTCGAGCAGTCCGCCGCCCTCGTCAGGCGCTCACCTTGAAGTAGCCCGTGAAGACCACCACGTCACCCGGACCGACACGGGTCGAGGCCTCGGGGCTGAACGCCCGCCCACTGCCGACCGCCGAGGAGATGGCGGTCTGTGTCGGCTCGTCCAACTCGTCGTAGTGGTGGACGGTCGCGTCCGCCGGGACCGAATCGAGCTGTCGGAGTCTGAAGATCGGGCGTTGGTGTGTCACACGATACCGAATACCATGATATGGATTAAGTCTTGTTCCACCGGCGAACTGGACGTGAGAATCGGGAGACGCCGAGTGCAAGTACGTGAAACGGCGGGTGCAGTAGGGGAGACGACGGGGGTCGCGAGAGGCGGTTACTGCTCTTGTGCCGGCGCGAGTTTGTCGAGGTCGACCGACTCCTCCATCAGCACGTCCTTCTGGTCGCCGACGACGCGCTCTTCGCGCATCAGCTTCTTGTACGCCGACTGCGGCGCGAGGTCGCCGATGAGGACGCCGCCGACGATCTTGCCGTCCTTCAGCGCGAGTCGCCGCCACTCGGTGTCGGAGAACTTCTGTTCGACCTCGTCGTCGCCGATGGTCGGGTGGCCGAAGGAGAGGAACGGGAAGTCGAAGTGCGTGATCGAGTACGAGGAGACCCACCGGAACGGCTCGGTCGCCTCGGGGCCGTTCGCCATCACTTCGCCCGCGATACTGCCCTGCTCCTTCGCCGACCCCCACGAGCCGTTCTGGCCGTGTTCGCCGAGGATGCTGTCGTAGAACCACGTCAGGTCGCCCGCCGCGTACACGTCGTCGACGCTGGTCTGCATGTACTCGTCGGTGATGACCGAGCCGTCGTCTTTCAGTTCGATGGGGGTGTCCTGCAGGACCTCGGTGTTGAAGTCGAGCCCGATGGCGACGCCGGCCCACTCGGCCTCGTAGCGCTCGCCGTCGGGGTCGACGGCGGCCGTGACGTGGCCGTCGTCGTCCGTCTCGAAGTGGTCGACGCCGGACTGGAAGACCGGCGTGACGCCGCGTTCGCGCATCGCCTGGTGCATGATCTCCGCGCCCTGCTCCGAGAGGGCGTAGCGCCACCAGCAGTCACCGCGCATCAGGTAGTGGGCCTCCACGTCCTGTGCGCCACAGATGGCGGCGAGGTCGATCCCGAGCAGCCCGGCACCGACGATGACGCCGTGTTCGCAGGACTCGACGTTCTGCTTGATCGCGCGGGCGTCCTGGAACGTCCAGAAGTGGTTGATGCCGTCGGCGTCGGAGTTGTCGACCGGCAGTTGCGAGGGGGTGCCGCCGGTGGCGACGAGCAGTTTGTCGTACCCGATGACCTCGTCGTCGTGCGTCTCCAGTTCGTGGGCCTCGGTGTCGATGTTCGTGACGAGCGTGTTCAGTTCGAGGTCGATGTCGCGTTCCTCGTACCACCCCTCCTGGTGGATCGAGATGGGCGCTTCGGGCAGTTTGCCCTTGGCGAACTCCTTGATCAGAATTCGGTTGTAGAGGGCCTCACCCTCGTCTGTGATGACTGTGATGTCGGCGTCGGGCGCTTCCTCGCGGAGGGTCTCGGCGGCCGAACTCCCCGCGATCCCGTCGCCGATTATCACGAACGACTGGCTCATGTGCAGGGAGTTCGGATTCGGGGTTAATGTGGGTTGCTATCTCCGTGACCCGTGTGTGTAGACTCTGGTATCACGACCCGATTCCTTTGATAGCCTAATACGTCCCGGTCGTCCACATCGACCGCACTCGTCCGCCTCCGTGCCTTTCAAGCCGGTCCGACCCCAACGACCGATCACGATGAAGATTCGTCAGAACGTCCGCCACTGGGCCACGAAGAAGGGACTCACGATGCCCGTCGTCGGTGACATCGTCACCGAGAAGATGGTCGATCTGCACGTGAACGTCTTCGGCAAGCGCGCGGCGGAGGGTCGCCGCGCGGAGCGCGAAGCGCACATGGCGGCGTTCTTCGAGTGTACCTTCGACACGTATCTGGCCGCGCTGGACTACGGCTACCCCGAGGCCGAGGCCCGCGAGATCACCCACGCGCAGGCGAACTTCGACTTCTACAACCACGGCTGGACGGAGATGATGGAGATCACGACCGACGAGGTCGAGGCCCACTACGACCGCTACGCCGACTTCTTCGAGCAGTACGACATCACCATCGCCGACCCGCTTGGCGACTTCCGCACCCGCGAGATCCCCGACGCGCCGTCGACGCCCGAGAAACTCGCCGACCCCGAACACCCCCACGCCGAGGGCGGCTTCGCGGACGACGTGTACGTCGAAGGACCGGACGGCGAGTTGGTGGTCGGCGGCAACGCGACCGAACCGGACGACGACGAGGTCGACGTGGAGTCTGCCGTCGGGATGGACGACACCGACGGCGACGAAGAAGCGCGCGCGTGAGTCGGCGTCGACAGCACAGCGCGTCGAGGTGCGCTAAGAAACGGACCGAACTGCGTTACGCGAAGCAGACCGAACTGCGTTACGCGAGCGCCGTTCGGAAGTCGTAGTCCGCGCCGGTGTCGTCGTTCCCGTTACCGCCTTTCTCACCGCCGTTCTCCTCGCCCGCGAACCGCCGGTCGAGGTCCGCCTCGCGGTCGCCCGCGGTGATCTCGACGTCGAGTTCGCGGTCGTCCGGCACGGCGAAGGTCAGTTCGCCGTCGGCGTCGGTCGTCCCGACCTGCTCGTCGTTCACGGCGACACTGGCGTTCTCGACTGCGCTCCCGTCGTCGAGCACGCGGAGCGTCGCGTTCTCGCCCTGCGTCACCGCGCCGACGAACGAGGCGTTCAACGCCTCCTCGTCGGGGCGCTCGTCGTCGCGTTCGTCGTCACCGGCGTCGCGCTTCTCGTCGTCTTTCCCGCGGTCCTCGCGGTCCGCGTCGACGTCTCTGATCTCGACTTGGTCGCTCGTGCCGGACTCGCTGACGACCGGTTGGAGGATGTACTTCCCGCTGTTGCCCGCCTTCTTCACCGTGATGTCGAAGACGAAGTCCACCGCCTCGCCGTTCCCGACCGTGAACTCCGTGTTGAGCTGGAGTTTCTCGCTCGGGAGCTTGACGTTCACCTGCTCGCCGTTCTCCAGGGTGGCGTTGATCTCGGAGACGTAGACGAACACCTTCGAGTAGGTGCCGTTCGAGACGTTCATGCTCGTAAGTCGGGTCGCGTTCGCCCCCTGCAGGCGCGTCAGATCGACCGTCCGGTCGTCCACGTCGTAGGTCTCCCAGTCGCCGGGCTCGGAGTCGTCTTCGTCTGCGTCCTCGGTTTCCGAGTCGTCTTCCTCGTCCGCCTCGTCACCGTCGTCGGTCTCCGGGTCGGCGGTCGAGTTCGGCATCTCGGTCTCGTCGTCGCCCGGTTCCTCCGTCTCGTTCGTCTCCGTCTCGTCGTCGCCCGGTTCCTCCGTCTCGTTCGTCTCCGTCTCGTCGTCCGACTCCTCGGTCTCGTTCGTCTCCGTCTCGTCGTCCGACTCCTCGGTCTCGTTCGCGCCCGCGTCGCCACCGTCGGCCTGCTGGAAGCCGACCTGCGTGATGGTGACGTTCAGGTGTTCGAAGTCCTCGATGGCGCTCGGCTGGTCGCTGATGTAGAACTGGACCGTGCCCGATCCGGAGCCGTCCATCGCGGCCGTCCCGGTAGTGTCGTCGGTCGATCCCACGCCGGGACCGACACCGCCGGTACACCCGGCGAGGACGACGAGCGTTGCGAACAGTATCGCGGTGAGTCCGTGGCGTCGCATACGAAACTGCGATGGGTCGGGAAACGGATATACACCCCATTCCGTTTCGTGCCGTTCGCACGACGTGAACGGTTTGAACGGTTCGTCTCCGTCTCTCTGGAACCTGACTGCTGTGCAGTGTGGGGCGGTCGAGCCGGGCGTGTGAGTCGGATCGCCACCCCGAGGTAACTGTGTGTAACTCGGGTCGCCACCCCGAGGTAACTGTGTGTAACTCGGGTCGCCACCCCGAGGTAACTGTGTGTAACTCGGGTCGCCAGCCCAAGGGACGTGCGTGGTTCGAGAGGCGCTGGGGGGCGTTCACCCTCGTTGTCTGTGACCGACTCGACCGAACTCTCACCGATCGATTCGATACGATCCGGATCGACCGAGAACTCCCACCGCTCGCCGGCGACACTCGACTCGACGAACCACTCGACAAGCCCCTCGCAGTCCTCACTCCCCCTCGATCGCACACGAGTCCGTGTACTCCACACCCTCGATGGACTCGACGCCACCCTCGCCACAGATCGGACAGTCGGGGTTCTGCCGGTACGGCACCGTCTCGAAGGTCATGTCCATCGCGTCGTAGAACAGCAGTCGCCCGGCCAGCAACTCGCCGGCACCGAGAATCGCCTTCACCGCCTCGGTCGCCTGCACACAGCCGACGGTCCCCGGCAGGACGCCCAGCACGCCGGTCGTCGCGCAGTCCGGCACGGTGCCGGGTTCCGGCGCTTCGGGGAACAGACACCGGTAGCAGGGCCCCTCGGGCACCAGCGTCGTCGCCTGTCCCTCGAACTTGTAGATGGCCCCGTGGACCAGTGGTGTCTCGGCGAGGCGGCAGGTGTCGTTCAGGACGTAGCGCGTCGGGAAGTTGTCCGAGGCGTCGACCACCAGATCGTACTCCGCGACCAGCGACTCGGCGTTGTCGGGCCCGACGCGCGTCCGGTGGCCCTCGACCGTCACGTCCGGGTTCAGACGGCGGACGTACGCTGCTGCGCTGTCGACCTTCGGCTCGCCCACGTCCGAATCGGCGTGGACGATCTGTCGCTGGAGGTTCGACCGCTCCACGTCGTCCGCGTCCGCGATGCCGAGTGTGCCGACGCCGGCGGCCGCGAGATACTGGATCACCGGCGAGCCGAGTCCCCCGGCACCGACGACCAGCACCGACGAATCGAGCAGTGCTCGCTGGCCCTCCGGGCCGACCTCGTCCATGATGATGTGTCTGGAGTAGCGGTCGAGTTGCGTGCTGTCGAGTGAGAGTGTCATACCCGACGGTTGGCGGGTGCCGGAGATAAGCCTGCGGCCGACCGACACACCGCCATCGGCTCGTGCCCGCAGACGTGACCGACACGCCACGCGACCGAGACTTATCAGGCCGGACGACGAACCCGGAGCCATGTCCTCCACTGCCGCCTCCGCGACGTCAGGCTCCGACGATCCCGACCGGAGAGACCACGCCGCGACCGGCTCCGGGGACCGGGACACGATCCTGCTGCAACAGCTCGCGGTCCTGTTCGGCCTCGGTCTGCTCGGCGTCGGCGCGCTGGTCGCCACGACCTACGTCCAGTATCGCGGTCGGGCGAACCTCCCCTTCTCGCCCGAGATCCTCGCGCTCCTCTCGGCGCTGGTGCCGACCATCCTGCTCGCGGTCGCGGTCGTCCTCGGGACCGTCCTCGCGCCGCGCGTCGGCTTCCGGTCACACGTCGCCGACCGGGTGGAAACCGGGTCGCGCGTCCTGCCGAAACTCGCGGGCGAGTGGCGCGTCGCGGTCGCAGTCGGCGGCGGTCTCGGCGTCGTCGTGATCCTCCTCGACTTCGGCTTCCAATCCGTCTTCGGGTCGATCACGACGACCAGCACCGTCTCGCCCGACGCGGCGCTCCTCGCGCTCGCGGGGTCGATCCCACTCCGAGTGCTGTACGGCGGGATCACCGAGGAACTGCTCCTCCGCTGGGGGTTCATGTCGCTCGCCGTCTGGCTCCTCTGGAAACTCGCCGGTGTCGTCGGCGCAGTCGGTCGGCGCGGTCGAGACACCGGTGGTGGCGGTGACGGCCCGTCGGCCCCGACCGCCCCCGCGCCGACCTCGGCAGTCGTCTGGGCCGGCATCCTGATCGCGGCGGTCGCGTTCGGACTCGGCCACCTGCCGACGCTGTTCGCACTCGGGCCGGCTTCGTTCCCGGTCGTGGGGCGGACGATCCTACTGAACGCTATCCTGGGAACCGGCTTCGGCTGGCTGTTCTGGCGGCGGAGTCTGGAGGCCGCGATGCTCGGCCACGTCGCCTTCCACGCGCTGATCGTCCCGGTCTCGGCCGTGGTGATCCTCGTCGGCTGAGCGAAACAGAAAGAGACGCGACCCGCGACTCAGGCGTCCGGGAGGAACTCGTCGAGTCGTTCGCCCTGATACGCGCCGTCGTAGGTGCCGTCGTGGTTCGCCTCCGCGAGCACGAACTGGGCGATGCGTGCCCCGCGTTCGATCTCGACGTCGTGGTGGACCTGCAGGAGTCCCTCGCCTCTCCCCTCGTAGCCGGCGTCCCAGACCGCCGTGTTCAGCATACAGGAGTTCCGCAGGAGCGACGACCGCGGGTAGACGAAGCCGACGTGGCCCTCCGGTACCCGGATCGTCTCGGCGTACTCCACGACGTAGCCCCCTTCGGGCAGGTAGTACGTCGCCGGACCGTCCTCGCGCACTTCCGCCAACTCGACCGGTTGGCGTTCGCCGATCTCCTTGCCCTCGCGGCCGATCCGACCGGGGTCGATCTGTTCGGCGACGCCTGCGACCGTCAGATCGACGCCGTTCGGCTGGATCTGCTCGGACTCGACGGGATCGACCTGCTCTGCGACGAAGTCGCCGGCTCGGAACATACTCCGCAGTGTCCGTGACGCGCGCAAAAGCGTGCCGGATCGCGCCGAACACCGACCGCCGGGACGACTCGCCGCCTGTCGCCTCCGCCACGACAGAAGGGCTATGAACCGGGACCCACAACGCCCGGTATGGCCCGCACGCGCTGGTACATCGCGCTCCTGCTGTTGATCCCGCTGTCGGACGCCCTCCTCCTGGTCGTCCTCTCGCAGTGGATCCAGTGGCCGGTCATCGTCGCGCTGGTCGTCCTGACGGGACTCGTCGGGATGTTGCTGGTCCGCGCCGAAGGACGGGCGACCCTCCGGAGCGTCCAGCGAAAGCTGGCGACCGGCGACCTGCCGACGAACGAACTGATGGACGGCGGGATGCTGATCGCGGCGGGGGCGTTCCTGCTCACGCCGGGACTCGTCACCGACACGCTCGGCTTCCTGCTCGCACTCCCCTTCACGCGCTACCCGATTCGGGAGGTGCTGAAGCGGTTCGTCGTGAAGCCGTACCTCGACAAGAAGGCAGACGGCTTCGTCTCCGGTAACGTCTGGGTCGGCGGCTTCCCGCAGGGTGACGACTTCGAGCAGGGCGGCCCGGCGGGACAGTCGGACTTCGGCGACGACGGCTTCGGTGGCGGTGGCGTCGGCGGGAGTGGTAGCGGCAGTGGCGGCGTCGGCGGGACCGAAGGCTCCGGTGACCGCACGTCACAGTCCGGTGGCTCCGACGACGTGTACGACGTGAACTACCGCGTCGAAGAGGAGTCGAACTGAGCGGATCCCTGCGCGTGGTGGCTCTGCGACGGTCGGTCGCTGGTGGTCAGTCGAGTGCTGGCGGCCGCTCGGGTCGCCAGCGTCGGTCGTGTGGCGTGTGAGCGTGACTCGTTTGCCGAAATAGGTGTTTCGATCCACCCCCGTCGTGAGTCCGAGACGCAAGCGGGATGCCGAAAAGAAACGCTTAACAGTCGTTGCCGAATACGTGGAAATGCGCGGGCCGATAGCTCAGTCAGGTTGAGCGCTCGGCTGATAACCGGGAGGTCCACGGTTCAAATCCGTGTCGGCCCACTCCGATTCTCTCGTGTGTTTCGCTTTCGCAGAATCGTTTCTGGCGGTGTTTCGATCTCTCAGTCTTTGCTCTCACTTCGAGCGCATCCGCGTGATTCTGCTCGACTGCAAGCCGTGATCCGACAGCGGCGAAATTCGGACAGCCGCCGCACAGAAGCAGGACTACGGCAGTTCGTGGTCGAGCAACCGTGTCGTGGAGTGGCGGGCCGGCGAGTGGAACCACCTCGACGGCGTACCGGAACCCGAGGCGGACGGAAGCGCATGACAGCGTAGGCGTCCACCCGGTCCTCCACCGACACCCCCGGCGGCGAATACTACTATACTATTGGTGTCCACCGGGCCGGCGGCGCTGGAAACCCGGTCTCGCCGGGGGCCGGTTTTCGAAGTAGATCGGCGAATCGAGCGAAAACGACGCGAGAGGACTCAGAACGACGATAAACTCGAATATCGACAACAACAGAGCGGCGAACCGACTATGACACTGGCCGACGACGCGCGTTGTGCTGTGGGGCTGGCCGCCTCTCGTCGGGCTGGCGCTGGCCGTGATCGGCGTGGTGATCGATCACGACATGGTGGCCGGAATCGGCCTGCTCGGGTTCTTCACCACGGTCGTCCTCGGCGAGTACACGGTCGAGGCGCTGAACAGGTTCCTGCTGTGGGTCCGGTACTACAGGATGCGATCATGAACGACGAACTGCTGAACGTCGCGGCGGGCGTCCTGCTCGGGATCGGCGCGCTGGCGATCAAGCAAGCGATCTTCCCCGACGTGTCGGGACTCGTCCCCGGCATCGCGTTCGTGATCGGGGCCTACGCGGTCTCGACTCAGACCGACGACTCGTTGTAGGTCTCGATAACCTTTTTTGACAGCAGTTCGACCCGACAGCACGAGTAAGCGAGATCGATATCGTCCATGAAATCAAATTTTAGATCCCGAGCTCACAGATGATAGGGATACGGAGGTGGGGGTGTCGTGCACTTGCTGAAGGATCAACCGTCGAATATTCCGTAGCAGTGGTGCTAAAAGTAGCAACTGAGCTATTCCTCTCGTTTGCGGTATCACTAGTGCTTGTCAATGCGGTCGTATTTTTTGGTGGGATCAGTGAACTAACCTCTCTGAGTAGCGAGCCTATCGGAAATTTGCCCCTCATCGCAGTCACCCTGCTGTTTTACAGACAAGCAATAGCTTGTACGTATATCAACGCCGATATACACAGGGAAATAGAGGAGGATTAACTCCAGACCATGCTGTCAATGTCGTCACGAGCAGATCGAGCTATTTCTTTGGGGATGTCTTGAGCAAGGATAACCAACACTAGGAGTAGGTATGCAATATAGTACCCTAGATTCGCAAATGAGATTCCTACGCCTTTACCGAATTTTCTCTTCGTATATCGACGTGAGTTTCTCCCCACCCAAGCATCTACGACCGGGCCAATGATTGCGATCAGAACTCCAACAATCACGCCTTCTTCACTAAGTCCGGAAATAGCTCCAGAAAGCAGGCTCAACAGGGTGATTTCTGAGATTATCATACCGAACATTATCATCATCAGCCCACCCATGTAGATGATCGCTTCTTTTCGCGTCCAAGATTGCATTCTCTCCGCTACCTCTACTCCCTGGGCGATGTCTTTCTTGCCGGCGTGCCCCATCATGCCAGCTAAAAAGCCCAGAGTTGCGAGCCAAATAAACGGGGAAGCAGAAGGGTCAAGCCGGCCAATGATTATGCCGGCTATGACAGCACTCGGCACTACAAATATAGCCAGGATCATCGCCATCCCGATGTACCCAACAAAGGACTTAATCAGATACCCGATGGTGCCGTCAATCTCTGGATTCGGGTTATCGGTGCTCATCAACTGGCCTTTGAGCGAGAGGAATTGTAAGTCTGTGGTCTGTATTTTTGACCCTATTTATCACGGACTGGCTAACCCGTCCAGAATCAGATCGTTAGATATTCACTGATTTGTCCATTCACCAGGGATACTCTAAACGACCTCCTGAGTCGAACTGCATCCCAACAACCCACATCCACATTCGACACGAATCAACCGGGTCTCGTCGCAACCGAGACCGGTTCACTGTACCCAATGAAAACACGGTAAACCAGTCTCCACACAGCATGTCTGCTCCACGAACTATCCAGTGACTATTCCACCGACATCACCGAGATACGGCTGTTTCAGAACCTGAAACTGACCAACCACTATTAGTATCTTGTGGCCGATAGGTCGAGGTAGACACCCCAATGTCCTCCACTGCCGGGTCGGGCGACAACAGGGCGATCTCGCCGGTGATCGGGGTCGTGCTGATGGTCGCCATCGTCGTCGCCCTCGCCAGCATCTTCGGAGCCATCGCGCTCGGCTTCGAGGACAAGTTGCAGGAACCGGCCCCCGCAGGAGCGTACGAACGCGCCTACACCGCCAGCGGCGAGGGGAACACCGACGACCGGCCGTTCGTCGTCATCACCCACCAGTTCGGGCAGTCGGCCGACGCGAGCAACATCCGGATCCAGGACGACGCCGGCAACTCGATCTACTGGGAGGACGTGTGGACCGGCGGCCCGGTCGTGAAGGTCGGCGAGTCGGTCCACATCGACGGCTTCGGGAGCGACTCCGTCCTGAACCCGATCTGTGACGCCGGCCAGACCTACTGGATCATCTGGGAGGACGACGACGGCGACGCGCTGACCGTCCAGAAGTGGACCGTCCCACGCGATCCGCGCCTGCCGCCGGGGTCCCCGTCCGACAGCGACGGTGACGGCATCCCGAACTGGTGTTGAGGCCCCTTTTGTCGCGCCGAGTCGCCGGACTCGTTCGACGTCACAGGCCACCCCGAGCACAACGGGGTCGTGTCGCTCTCGACGGTACGCACCGAGCAGGCGAACGAAGGTCGGGCGGGCGGCGGCCTCCCTGCCGAACCACGGGAGACCGCGAGAATCGACGTCGGCGATAGTGGAGACTCGTCCGCGAGGCGCTGTCCGATTTCGTCGACCGATCCGGCTCTCTCCCGGCCATCGTCGCCGGTGAGTGCCGCGGCCTCGAAGTCGCTACGGTCCCGCCGGAGGAGCACCCCCGCCAGTCACTCGGCGTCGCCGAACAGTTCGTCGAACAGCGCCGCAACCCGCGCCTCGACGTCGTCTCGAATCGCCCGTACCGCCTCCAGTGGCCGGCCGTCCGGGTCGTCGAGCGCCCAGTCGCGGGCGTCACCGCGCCACGTCGCAGGACAGATACCCTCTGCCGAACAGCCCATCGTCAACACCACGTCCACGTCGAGCAGTTCCTCGCGGCCGATTTCGCGGGGCGTCCGGTCGGCGACCGAGATGCCGACCTCCTCCAGGACGGTCACGACCTCCTCGTGAACGTGGTCCGCGGGGTCGGTGCCGCCGGTCCTGACGTCGATCCGGTCGCCGAGTGCTCGGCGGTCGCGTTCCCGTTCGGCGAACGCGGCCGCCATCTGACTCCGCCCCGCGTTCTGGACGCAGACGAACGCGACCGTGATCGGGTCGTCGGCTGTGCCGGTCGGCAGGTCGGCCGTCGTGGTGTCTGCCATCGTCTCGCAGTATCCGACCGGCGGAGATAACCGTTCCTCTCCCGCCGACCGTTTCAAATACCAGACGACTCTACGAGACGTATGGACCTGTCCAGCCTCGGGAGCGAGGGTCCCCTGTTCAAAGCCCGCGAGACAGTCCGCATCTTCCTCGACCGGCGGCCGCCGATCCGCGACCTCCTGGCGAGTCGCTCTCCCACGTTCGATCGACTACACGCGGTCGTCCCCTCGACCGCGACGACCGGCGAGGCGGTCGACCTGACGGTACAGGCGTGGGACGAGTACGAGCGCCTGCTCGACGACTTCGACGGGACGGTCTCGGTGACGGCGACCGACCCCGACGCCTCGGTGCCAGCGACGGTCCGGTTCGACGCCTACAACGGCGGGGTCCGCACCGAGACCGGCCTGTGCTTCGAGACGCCCGGTACGCACTACCTGACGCTGACGAACGAGCAGACCGGCGAGTCGTTCCACAGCAACCCGATCCGCGTCTTCGCGGACGAACCCGACTTTCGGCTCTACTGGGGCGACATCCACCTGCACTCGATCCTCTCTGACGGCGTCGGGTCGATGGCGAAGGGCTACCGGTTCGGTCGTGACGTGATGGACCTCGACGTGGCCGCGTTCACCGACCACGACACGATGGGCTTCTTCATCCCGCCGTCGCTCCAGCGCAAGCGGATGCACGACGGCCTGTTCGACCGGATGAAGCGAACGACCGAGGAGTTCCACGAGGACGGCGAGTTCGTCACGCTGTTCGGCTACGAGTGGACGAAACAGCCCAACGTCGGCGGCCACATCAACGTCTACTTCGACGACACCCAGTCGGCGGAACTGTTCGACTCCCACGACCCCGAGACGGACACCTACGAGAAGCTCTGGGCGCGCCTGCGCGAGTGGAACGACGCCCACGAGACGGACGTCGTCTCCATCCCGCACCACCCGGCCGAGGCGATGTACCCCTTCGACTTCTCCGAGATGGCGTACGACGACGAGATGGCCCCCCTCGTCGAGGTGTACTCCCAGTGGGGCTCCAGCGAGCGACCGGGCAGCGACGGGAACCAGTACCCACTGGAGATGGGGCAAGGGGAGATGAACGAACCGGGCCACTACGTGCAGGACGCCCTCCAGATGGGCTACCGCGTCGGGATGAACGCCTCGGCCGACTACCACGGCCCGCATCCGGGCCACTCGCTGATCCACGCGAAGCCACACCTTCCCTCCCTCTCGGAGTGGCTGGAGGACGGCCTCGGCTGGGGGCTGATCTGGCGCGTCTGGAACGAGCGCTCGTACCCCGGCGGTCTGCACGCCTTCTACGCCCCCGAGTTGACCCGCGAGGCCATCTTCGACAGTCTCCAGTCCCGGCGGGTGTACGGCACGACCCAGCCACACCGCATCGTCGTCGACTTCCGGATCGACGACCAGCGTGTCGGCGAGGCGGACAGCGAGGTGTCGATTCCCGAGGCCGACGCCGCCCGCGAGGTGACCGTCGAGGCGGCCGGGACCGCGCCCATCGAGCGCGTCGAACTGGTCAAGAACAACGCGGTCTGGCACGAGTACGCGGGCACCGACGACCCGGACGCCGACCTCGACAGCTACACCGCCGACCTGTCGTGGACCGACGACGCGCCGGTCGAGGGGATGCGCTGGGACGAGGAGCGCGGGACCGACGACGACACCTACTACGTCCGCCTGACGCAGGCCGACGGTGGGATGGCGTGGGCCGGCCCGATCTGGGTCACGGTCGCGGACGCAGACGACTGAGACGCGAGAGTGTTCGCGGTGACCGACTACCTCGGTGCCGACACCACGGCGGTCCCGTCGTCGGCTTCCGCCACGCTCACCTCGAATCCGAACGCGCGGATCGTCTCGCAGTTCGTCCGGACGTGGTCGGTGACACGCGGGACGCGAACCGCGCCGCCGGCGAGCGCAAGCGGGACCAGCAGTTGATCGGCGAGGTGTGTGTCGACCGGCGGGGCGTGGGCACGTTCGGGTCCCCCGTCGAGCCACGCCAGCAGTGGCTCCACGGCACGTTCGGCGATCTGTTCTGCGGGGACGCCCTTCTCCCCGAGTGCGTCGAACCCCGCCCGCCCCGGCGCACAGTCGGCGACGACCGCGATCGCGGAACCGGGCGATGCGGTCTCGTCGTAGCCGATTCGGGGCTCGGCGACCGCGAGGTCGGGAGCGCTCTCGCCCAGCGCCTCGACTGCGGTGTCGGCCTGTCGCTCCGCGACTTCGGGGTCGGCCAGCGACTCGCTGGCGACCGAGTAGACTGCCACGGAGTCGACCGGGCCGCGGTCGGTCAGGTCGAGCGGGCTGGGGTCGCTCGGGTGGACGGTCAGCGTCGCCTCGCCGCCGCCGGCGGGGTAGAAGCCGCGCCGGGCGACAGACAGGTCGGCGTCGAGACCGTGCTCGGCAAGCAGCGGGAGTTTCGCGTGCCGGAGGAAGTCGGCTGTCGGCGACCACGCCACGTCGGTCCCGCCGTGGGCGGTGACGGTCAGCGACTCGTCCAGCGCGACCGCGAGTGGGAGGACGACGTCGAACAGCAGGGTGACGCTCCCGGCCGTCTGGAGGTCGATCTCGACCGGGTCGCTGGCGACCGTCTCGGGGGCGAACTCGACCGCTGTCGTGCCGACGTCGTCGCCCGTCACGTCGGCGTCGCCGATCTCACCGGCGAGTCGGACCGCGCCCCGGTGCTGGTGTTTCAGGCCGGGGTTCGGGCGGTTGGCGCGCACGTCGGTCATCCGGAAGGCCTCGCCGGTGACGAGCGACAGGGAGAGGGCGGTTCTGAGTTGCTGGCCGCCGCCGGCCGCGCCGTCGAGTTCGAGCATGGGGTGGTGGTTCGTGGCCCCGAGTCGTAGGTGTACGGGTACGGAGAGATCGGTGGATACGCCGGATAGAACACTGCCGAATCGGTCTTCGAGGTGGAGTCGGTCGAATCGGTCGCAGACGGCGAGCGGTGAAAGCCCCCGGTCTCTCGACCCGCCGCGTCTGGTGAGACCTCCGGTCTCGCCCTGTCACCGGCGCGGCGCGCCGGTTTCCAGCGGGACCTCCGGTCCCGCCCGGCTTTCGTCGTCGGGGCGGGATCGAGATTCTGGAGAGCGAAGCTCTCCAACGTCTCGTTCACTTCGTTCACGAGACCGCCGGCCCCTTTCGGTCCCACCCGAGTGTGCGAACGCTCACGTCGCTACTAGTCGTCACCCGGCGAATCGTCTGTCGATTGGGAACCCAGCAATCGCAGTACGCCCCGAACCTCCCCGACTGCCGACGACGCGACCCGCGAGCAGATCCTCACGGTGTTCGGACACTGCTCGGTGCCGGTCGTCGACGGGTCGCGTCCTGTCGGGGTCTTGGCTGTCGTCGGCTGTTCGGGTGACGAGTGTGGCGTGCGCTTCCCCTCAGAGTCCGGCGCGCGCGTCGTGGTCGCGCGCGATGGAGGCGAACGCGGGCGGTGCGGAGAGCGTTCGCCGAGGCTGGGGCGGTCGAGGTGCGGTGCGGTCGCGGTTCCGCTGGGAGGTGCGCTACTAACAGTAGCGGTGCTGTCGCGGTCTGCTGTGCTGTTCGCGGTCGCTGTTGCCGTGCTGTCGTGATTCGCAGTGCTGTCGCTGTCTGCTGTGCCGTCGGAGTTGCGGTTCCAGTGGTGTCGCGGTCGTCTCGCTCAACCCCCTTACAGTCCCACCTCGGTTCACCCGCTCCTCGCGTCGAACGAACGCACTTATCCACTCCCGCACCCCACCACCGATATGGACTGCCGGCGGTGTCACACCCCCCTCGACAAACCGGGCGACTACTGCCTGGTCTGTGACACCGCAAACGCCGACGCCGTCGTCGCCGACTTCGCCCGGGACCGCGCCGACCTGACGATGCTCCACGAGGACGAGGTGGTCGGCGAGACGACGATCACCACGGTCCCCGACGACGGCGAGGAGACCGGCGTGATCGAACTGCGGAACTACGCCGGCAGAGTCGCCGACGAGATCAGGCGCAAGCGCCCCGAGGTCGTGTACGCCGCCGGGGACCGCGACGCCCTGCGGGAGACCCGCGCGCAACTGCACTACGAGTTCTACCGCGTCACCGGCGAGGACCTCGTCCAGTCGGTGCTCGAACGCCGGGGGGAACGCGCGCTCGCGGTCGTCGAGACGCCACCGCGCGAGAAGATCGGCGGGAGCCACTCCACCGTCATCGGCGACCGGAAGGGTCGGCGGGCGATCAGCACCGTCGCCGGCCACCCGCACGTGAAGAAGATCGTCCCCGGCCCCATCGACGCCGGCGGAAAAAGCTCGCAGTCGGGCCTCCGGGCGAAGGTGACCCGCGCGGACGACAACGGGAACGTGCGACTCCTCCTGCGGGACGGTTCCAGCGTGCAGGAGAACCGCGTGGTGACGACCGCGATGAACCGCGAGACGGGCGAGCGCGTCCGTGACGACCTGAACGAGGCGCTGCGCGAGGCCGAACTGCAGTAACCTCGACTCGTAGCCTTTTTGAGTGCGCCGACGGTACGAGACGGTACTATGGCCGAGAAGAAGGCACGCACTGTCGGGAGCGCGGGACGGTTCGGCGCACGATACGGGCGCGTCGCCCGCAAGCGCGTCTCCGACATCGAGGCGGACACGAACAACGCGAAGGTCGACGGTGACTCCGTCAAGCGAATCGGCACCGGCATGTGGAAGAACGAGGAGACCGGCGAGGTCTTCACCGGCGGGGCCTACCGCCCGCAGACCCCCGGTGGCAAGCAGGTTCGCCGGTCGATCCGTGCGGCACTCTCCGGCGACGACGAATGAGCTACAAGTGCTCCCGCTGTAAGCGCGACGTCGAACTCGACGAGTACGGCGGCGTGCGCTGTCCGTACTGCGGCCACCGCGTCCTGCTGAAGGAACGGTCCCGCGACGTGAAGGAAGTTGACGTGGAGTAGCGGCGACCCTCCCCACGACTGCCACCTCTCCGTTTCGCTGTCCGACGAGCGACGCGCACGCCTCGTCGAACGCGCCCTCGCGGTCGAGGTCGGCGAGATCGACGACGCCCGGTCCAGCGCCACGGTCGCCCGCGAGGCCGACACGGTCTCGGTCCACGTCGCCGCCGCCGACCTCGTGGCGCTCCGCGCCGGCGTGAACACCTGGACGCGCTTTCTCGACACCGCCGAGCAGATGCTCGCGGTCGCCGACGACGCCTGACGACGGGCCGACCTCGAGTACGACCGACGACCGACTCGACCAGTACTTCTACAGACGACACACTCGCCAGTCGACCGGGCTGGCGCGACACCTCGGCGGCGTGGGGCCGCCTCGGGCGACACCTCGGCGGCGTAGGGCCGCCTCGGAAGACGCCGCCAGTCGCAGGAGGCCCACACGCTGACCCGACCGGCCCACCGAGCGTTGCACGGTGGGTCGCAGATTCACCGGGTGGGACTGAACGGGGCCGAGAGCGCGGGGGCTTTCACCGCTCGTCGTCTGCGACCGATTCGACAACACCCGCGCCGGAAGTCGCCCCGCACCGCTCGCCGTCCACGTCGAACTCGATACCGTTCACGAATATACGAACAGAATGTTCGTAGATTCTCAGGCCACGTTTCTCACGGAAGTCACCGACTCCGACCCCGCGACGCGACCGCACCACGGGATCGGTCCGACTCCGCACGTTCCACCAGTCGATCCACGCGGTCGTCCACCGGCGGGTGCGTCGAGAGCAGGCGCGTCCACCGGTCCCGGTCCTCGTCGTCGTGGACGTACAGCGGCGAGAGCAGGCTCCACTCGGGGGAACTCGCGCGTTCGATCTTCCGGAGCGCCCGCGCCAGCGCGAGGGGGTCGCCCGTCACCTCGACCGCGCGGTCGTCGGCCGCGAACTCCCGCCGCCGAGAGTGCGCCCGGACCAGCAGGGTGACGGCGACGAACACGGCCAAGAGGACCTGTCCGACCGCCCGGCGCAGTCGCGCGACCGGGTTCGCGTCCCACCCCTGCGGCCGGCCGGCCGCCCACGCCACCCCGCGTGTGATGCCGGTCAGGAGCAACGAGACCGGAAACAGCGCGACGAGGACGACCCCGAACAGCGTCCGAAAGAGACCGAGCGCGAGCGTCTGGACGAGGCTGTCCCGACTCTCCAGGTGCGCGAGTTCGTGGGCGACGATGGCCCGCAGTTCCGCCGGTTCGAGGAGTCGAAAGAGCGACCGATCCAGCACGACCGCGCCACTGCCTCGGCTGCCGAGTGCCAGCGCGTTCGGTGCCTGCATCGTGGCGACGTACAGCGCCGGGCGACCGATCTCCATCCGCGCCGTGAACCTGTCGAGCCAGCCGTGGACCGTCGGCGCACGCCGGGCGTCGACGGCCACCGCGTCCAGCGAGACGAGCGTCTGCCGCGTCCCGACGCGGTAGCTCAGATAGCTGAACAGGAGTGCCGACCCGACCACGACCACCACGGTCGTCTCCAGCGACAGGCCGTCGACCCACAGCGACCGCAGGAGGAGCAGACTGAGGTACGCCCCGCCGGCGTAGACGGCGAAGACGCTCACGCCGACGAGGAGCATCGAGAGCCGGAGGGCGAGTCGGCGCATGGCCGCCGATACGAACGCATCGGAAAAACGGCTGTCGCCTTCCGGCGACGAGCCGCCCGCGCGTCGAGGCGAGGCGGGACGGCACCACCGCTAGCCGACGGGAGAGACAGAGATAGAGAGACGAGAGAGCTTACCGTGCGGCGGCCGCGACGCGCTCTTTCTCTTCTTTCTGGTTGATCGCGTACGTCTGGAGGTCGTAGTCCGCCGCGCCGACCAACTGCTGGGCCAGCGACTCGGCGGCCGAGGTCTTCGTCTTGTACGAGCCCTTCTTCGCACCCTCTGCGATGAACATCAGACCCTGGTCGACACGGCGCTGGGGTGCCACGTCGACGGCCTTCGGGACCGAGATGCCACCGTACTTCAGGCGGACGGTCTCCTCGCGCGGGGCGGCGTTCTCGACGGCGGTGACGAGTACCTGCGCCGGGTTCTCGTCGGTGCGCTCGTGCACCAGATCGAAGGCGTCACGGACGATGCGGGTCGCACGCTGCTTCGCGCCCGTGTTGTCTTCGGTCTGCATCAGCCGGTTGATCAGACGCTCGACGACGCTGATCTCCGACTTCTGGAACTGTTTCGAGGCGTGGCGACCCATCGTGTGGGCGATGGGCGTCACGCGCAGGTAGCGTTCCGTCGAGGGGTCGTCGTACTCGATCTCCGAGACGTCCCACTCGCCAAAGAGTAGCGCGTTCGCGGCGGCGTCCTCGCTGGCGGCCGGGGCCTCGGGTTCGGGGGAGTCACTCTCCGACATCTTATCTCACCGGCTTCTCCGCGTTCCCGCGAACCAGTTCGATCATCGAGACGCCGTTGACCTTCTCGACCTTGTAGTTGACACCGGAGAGGTCGCCCATCGCGCGACCCTTCGCGCCACCGATGCCGGCGATGGTCACCTCGTCGTGTTCGTCGATGAAGGAGATGGCACCGTCGCCGGGACAGAACGCCGTGACCTGTTTGCCGTTCTTGATCAGTTGGACACGGACGCACTTCCGGATGGCGGAGTTCGGCTGCTTCGCCTCGATGCCGACCTTCTCCAGTACGATGCCTCGACCCTGCGGTGCCCCCTCCAACGGGTCGGACTTCTTGCGAAGCCCACGCTCCCGTCGGGCGTACTCCGAGTCGGACCATCGTCGCTTCTGACGGTCCTTCTTGAGTTTGCGGGCGGCGTATTTGCCGTTCGCCATAGTACACGCTGGTTCCCGACGGAGCTTCTTAAGCCTCCCGTTTCGTACCCGGCGAGACCGGCGCAGGTCGCAGTAGCGGGGTGTAAGAAGCGATCTGAGCCAGTTTCGACCCCGGATCACGGTCGCTCAACGACGCGCAGGCGGTAAGACGCGTGGAGAGTCGTTCGCTGGCGGATCGGGTACTGGCGGATCGGCCGTTACCCCGACGGACGGTGCCGGTCAGCCTCGTACCGGGCGGTCACGGCGCGTGCCCACCACGGATCGAGGCGGAACTCCTCGCGCAGGTGGCGTCGTCGGTCGACCGGTGTCACGTCGTCGTACGCGCTGTCGTACTCGGCGAGCACGCGGAACCACTCCGGCCAGCCACGGCCGGTCGCGGACATCACGTCGGTTTCGGAGATGGCGTCGAAGTCGGCCACTGGAATCACCGCTTCAGAACGAAGCGCCCGACTCTACGTGGAGTTCCGAGAAGTACTTTCTGGGCCGACGGTCGAGACGGCGCTCGAACTATCGCGTTCGGACGACTCGCCCGTCGTCGTCGAGGCTGACGACCGCGTCGAACAGCGTCTTCAGCGACTCCATCGTCTGGTCGTCGTGGGCGGCGGGGTCGACGTGGAAGTGCCCGACCGCACCGGCGGTCGCGACCCGCCCGGTGAGCACGTGGAGGAACCGGTAGGCGGTCTCGAACTCCACGTACTGGAGCATGGCGGTGATCGAGTCGAAACAGAGGCTCGTCGGGTGCGCCGGTCCCCACGCCTCGAAGTACCGACTGACCGTGATCCCCAGTCCGGTCAGATCACTCGGGTTCTCGACGGCTTCGACCGGGTTCGGCGGGCCACTCCCGCTCGTGTCGGCCGATCCAGACGCCTCCGGACCACCCACGGCCGCCGAGGCGGCGGCCGCCGACCGCATGGTGTCGCCGACGCTGACGACACCGAGGTTGGCCGGCGTGGCGTCGGCGTGTCGCCGCCACGAGGAGAGTTTCTCGTCCGGCCCGCGCGTGTACGTCACCCACAGCAGATTCTCGCGGTCCGTCGGGTGACAGTGGAGGAGGTCGGTACAGACCGCCGCCCGGTCCGGGTCCGTCGAACTCGACTCGACGAGCACGGTCGCTGCCTCCCCGAGTGAGTCCCGAATCGGTGGCTGAGAAACGTGCGTTGGCATGGCGACGGCCTCCTGAGTTAGTACGTAGCTCGAATCGCCAAAACAAAACTGTTGTGGTCTCCGTACGGGTGGGACTCTCTCACCCGAGCGGTTCGACCTCGAAGGTGAGCGTGTCGTCGTCGGCCGACTGATCTCTACCGTCGGTGGTCTGCCGTCCCTCGTCGTCGGACTGGGTCGCGTCGCCGGCACTCGTCGACCGGGGTCCGTCGTCCGCGAGCGTCCGGACTCGGTCACGCGCCGCCGCCCGACTCTCGGCGACGACGACGGTGTCCGCGACGGCCTCGTCGCCGGTCGCCCGGTAGACGGTGCGACCCTCGGCTTCGAACTCGGTGGCGTAGGTGCGGAGAACCGTCACCACCCGGCGCTCGGTTCCGGCCAGATCGCTCTCGCCGGCCTCGAACGCCCGGATCGCGTCCTCGACGTTGCGGAGTGCGGAGATGCGGTCCATCTACGTCGTCCTCAGGTGGCCACTGCTCGGCTCGTACACTTCACCCTGCCGGCGCAGTTTCTCGATCTCGTGTTCGGCCTTCGACCGGTCCATCCCGACGTCTTCGGCGCGTTCGAGCACCTCCTCGACCGGTGCCCCCTGCTCGTACTCGCCCTCGATGTCGTTGATGAGTTGGCGGATGTTCTTCACGCGGTCGCGCTGGGTCTTCGACCGCCCGGTCTCGACCACGTCGGCGTCGAACTGCCCGGTCTCGGGGTCGACGCCGATGTCCTGCAGGCACGACCGGACGATCTCGATGACGCGCTCGGCGTCTTCGATCTCGACGGTGTCCGACAGGCGGACTCGCGCGCTGGCTTCCGAGAGGCGGACGATGGCCTCCAGTTTCCGGGCGGTGACCGGGACGGGCGCGTCCTCGTCGGCCCCCTTCGCCCGGAGGTCGACGTAGAAGTCGCGGATCGCCTGCTTCGCCTCGTCGGTCATCGTCGGGTAGCAGGTCCGCTTCGCGTAGGCGATGTACTTCCGGAGCAGTTCGGGTTCGATCTCCGGAGCCACGTCCTCGGTCACGTTGTCGACCTGCTCCTGCGTGAAGTTCGAGTTGGTCGTGTTCGTCCGCTGGGTGTGGAGCTCCCCGGCGTAGTTCGTGTTGATGATGTGGTCTGCGAGGTCCGCGTCCTTCTCCGGGTCGGGCTGGTCGGTGACGGTGAAGATGAGGTCGAACCGCGAGATGAGCGCGGGTTCGAGGTCGATCTGCTCGCCGATGGGCTCGTACTGGTCGAAGCGCCCGTACTTCGGGTTCGCCGCCCCGAGCAGCGAACAGCGCGACTTGAGCGTCGCGTTGATTCCCGCCTTCGAGATGGAGATCTCCTGCTGTTCGAGCCCCTCGTGCATGGCGGAGCGGTCCTCGGAGTTGTGAACGATCATCCCGTTTGCGACGAAGTTGTGGGTTCCCTCGACGGTGAGGTCGTAGACCCTCGTGTCACGCTTTCGGGCGAGGATCTCCTCGTAGAGCGCGGATACGTCGCTTCTCACATCGTCGACGAGGCCGAGCGATACGTCTCTGACCGTCGTAAAGTTCCCAACATCGACTGCTCCGGAAAACCATCGTGAGACAGTCGAACCCGCCACGCCCATCTCTGTGGCGACCTGCTGAAGAGAGATATCGTGTCGGTCGAGTTCCGCACGGAGATCGTCCCACGAGACGGCACTCGGTTCGTCGCAGAGCAGTGATTCTGCACGTCTGCTAACGTCCTCCCGCGGACAGCCAAGCGTCTCTGCCAACTCCCTCTTCAGAACCGGGACTCGCCCGTCGTCTGCTGTGTACTCCGTCGACTCGACCGATTCGACCGACGCGACACGCCGCCAGCGAACGTCACCGTCGACTAGGTTCCCGAGCCGGCTCAAAGACGTTCCAGCGACCGAATCGAGTATCGTCTGGATACGAGCGACTGCGGTCGTGCGAAGGCTCTCGTCGGATTCCCACAGTTCGGAGACTCTCTGTTGAGAGTAGCAGGTTCCGCTGGCCAGGTCGCGTTGGGAAATGTGGTACTCGTCGGCCAGTTCGGAGAGTACCTCCCAGCCCGTCGATTCGTCCAGCCGCGTTCGATCTTCCCGTGCCTGTTCACGGCGGGAACGGAACGTCTGGTAGATTCTCTCCGCTCTGTGGAGCGATGCGTTCGCGTCTCCGTTCTCGAAGTTGCAGTACGTCGTGGCGTTCACTCCACACTCGGACTGATACAACCGGAGGGATTCCCGGAGATCGCCGAGATCGGCTCCGAGATCCGGGAGTACGTCGAGGACCGCTCTGTCCCCGGTCGTCTCGTCGGTCGTTCGTGCGAGTGCCTCGGATTTTCTGTCGAGCGTGAACCCGATCTCGCGCTGGAACGTCGTGAGGGAGTCGTCCGCCGTGATTGCGAGAACGAAGAGATCACGGCGGTCGTCTCGTTCTCGCCGCTGGATTTGACACCGAATACCGAACTCCAAGCAGAGCATCTTCGTCCCCAGTAGGAGTTCGTAGCTACTCGATGCGATCCTGATCGCGCGTTCGCCTACTCCGCCCTCTGAATCTGCGAGTGCCCGAACGAATGCGGCCTTCGTCGCTCTACTCCCTCGACCGACTCCTTCGGGAACCCTCTTTCCTTCGTAGGTTTCCAAGTTCAACCCGGCATTGAGCAGGTCGTCCACGACTGCTCGCCCGTGAAGTCGAACTGTCTCGACTCCGTCGTCACGTTGCTCGCTCGGGTGCCGTACCGGATCGAGTTCGTACGCCTCACGACAGACGGACTCGAAGTGTGAGAGTAGCTGTTCCTCTTTGTTGGTAAATCGGATTCCGTGGCTTCCGCCGTCGTCGTCACTGTAGACGTTGCCGTCGCCTGCGATGTATCCGAGTATTGCCCCCTTCGCAGGACCGACAGAGACCGTGTCTTCGACCAACTCGTCACACGGCACGTCGGGCGGTTCAGTGTCAAGGGCGACCGTGCCACCGTCAGTCGCTTCTTCTCTGATCGACTCGGGCACGTAGACCCAGTCTCCGGCATCGAGTTCGGCAGTCGGACGCTCTACCCGCTCGCCATCCTCGAAGACGAAGAAGGGGTGATCGGCTGTCGCAGTCACCGATTCGCCGGATTCCAGCGCCACCTCGTGAAGCGTCTCCGGCGCATCGTACTCGTGGACTGCCCTCACGTCACGCCGGACAATTCTGCCCTTGTCGTCCATCGTCCAGACTGCTGGAGCGTCGCCTCGGATCGTCCGACCGTTCCGGAGTCGCTCGATATCGCCGGCTTCGCTCGCTCGGTGTGCAATCTCCCGAATCGGGAGGATTCCGTCGGTCGTGTGGACGAGTGTGTCTCCGGTCACGCACCGCATCTTGTCGAGTTCGTCCACGGCCGCGATCCCCTTGTCGGCGAGGACGAGCGCACCAGCCTCGAGCGTCCACTGCTGTCCGTCGCCGAAGTCGTCCTGCACAGCCGCTGCAGTGAGCCCCGCGCTGGACGTGCCTTTCCCGGAGGTGTAGACGGAACGTGGTGCGATATGTCGGATATATGACAAAAGTTGGCTCTTACCCGTACCCGGATCACCGATCAGTAGCATGTGCAGATCGCCACGAATCCGTGAACCGTCCGGGAGATGCTTCGTCACGCCCGAGAACAACTGCAGGATCATCGCCAGCTTCTGCTGGTCGTAGCCGTAGATGGAGGGCGCGACCGAGGCGACCATCGCCTCGTAGAGGTCGTCACGCGAGGAGAGTTCGACGATCTCCTGTTTGTCTTCGTCGGTGATGTCCATGTCCTCGAACTCCTCGTCGTCGATGCGCAGGGAGACGCCGTCCATGTAGAGGTCGAAGACGGGCGACTTCTCGCGGTCGTTGCCCATCTGTTCGATGTGGAGGACGCCGACCATCGTCACCTGGTCGCCGGCCGTGACGCGCCCGGTCACGTCGTCTTCGAGGTTCACGTCGATGCTCTGGGGCGTCTCACCGCCGCGCAGGCCCTCCGGCGACTCCTGGATGCGGACCTTCTGGGAGTCGACGAACTCGGACTGATCGAAGTTGACCCGGAACGGGCCCTGTCGCTCACAGCCCTGACACTCGTGCGGTTCCTGGAAGTTGCCGTCCGACTGCGGGATGTAGGTCATCGTCCCACAGCGCTGGCACTCGAAGGCCGCCTCGGTGATCTTCGGGCGGACGTCGGTCGCCTTCCGGACGATGCCGGACACCGAGATGAGTTTCCCGATGTGGTCGTCGTGGACGCGGATGTCCCGGATGTCCACGTTCTTCTCGCTCGGGAGGTGCTCGATGCGGACGTGTGCCTGCCCGAGTTTCACGTCGGCCGGCAGGTCGTACAGTCGGAGCGCCTCCTCTGCGTACTCCTGTAGCTGGTCGGGCTGGTCCAGATAGTCCTCCGCGAGGTCGGCGTCGAACCGGTAGAGGTCGTCGTAGTCGACGAGCAGAGACCGCTTCTCGTTGGGGTACTGCTGGGCGAGTTGCCCGATGGCCTCCCGGTAGTAGTTGCGGTAGAACTGGATGAACCGATCCGTCAACTCTTGGTTCTGCCCAGTCGCCATTGCCACGGGCTTAGTTCGGCATCGGGTAAGAACTGTCGGGTCACAGCGAAAGTGATCGGCGGGCGTCCGACAGAGCAGAACCGCACTACACGACCGACTCGGGTCCTCTGAGCGCGACGAACGCCCCGACCGCGACCAGCACCGCGAGGCCGACCGTGCCGACGACGCCGACGGTCCCCGTGAGGCCGACCGACGCGAGCACCCCCGGCAGACCGAGCGCGGTGAACAGCGTGAACAGCAGGAACACCGGCAGCAGGACGCCGACCACGAGGAGCCACGGTGTCGAGAGTTGGCGGGCGAATTCGCCCGCGCCGCGCTCGAACTCCACGACCGCGTCCCGGCCGAGCACCCAGCCGACGAACAGCAGGAAGGCGGTCAGTCCGAGCGTCAACATCGTGTCCACGACCGGCCCGGCCACGACGCCGAACAGCGACTGGTCCAGCGCGGTCGCGCTCCCGGTGACGCCCACGAGGACGAGGAGTCCACCGACCGCGACCGGTCGCGAGACGCCGAACTCGTCGACGAGGAAGGAGACCGGCAGTTCGAGCATGCTGATGGAACTCGACAGCGCCGCCAGCGAGACGACGCCGAAGAACGCGACGGCGACGAGTTCACCGGCCGGGAGCGTCGAGAACGCGCCCGCCAGCGAGACGAACACTGCGCCGGGACCGCCCCCTGCGGTCGGCCCGGCGGTCGGGTCGATCCCCTGCGAGAAGAGCAAGGGGAAGACGACCAGTCCCGCGAGGACGCCGACTGCAGTGTTCAGCAGGGCGACGGTCGCGCCGTCGAACGGGAGCGATCGGTCCTCGCCGAGGTAGGAGGCGTAGGTGATCATCGTCCCCGCACCGACCGAGAGCGTGAACAGCGCTTGCCCCGCCGCCGGCCCCAGTACGCCGAGGAAATCGCCCGCGAGGACGCTCGGGTCGAACCGGAGGTAGAAGTCGTAGCCGGCACCGGCGTTCGGTTGGCCGGCGGCCCACACTGCGAGTGCGACGAGCAGGACGGCCACGCCGGGGACCATCAGCGTCGTGCCGACCTCGATGCCCCGCCGGACGCCCCCGAGGACGACTGCACCGGTGAGGAGGAGGAAGACGAGGTGCGCCACCACGGCGTCGGGACCGACCGCGACCGCGCCGAAGAACGCGCCGGGGTCGGCGAAGTACGGGACCGCTCCGATCCCGACCGCGCCCGTGACGCTCGCGGCCGTGTACCGGAGAATCCACCCGCCGACGACGCTGTAGAACGAGAGGAGGACGACACCCGTGAGGACGCTGAAGACGCCGACAAGCGGCCAGACGCGGGAGTCGGTGAGCGCCCGGAACGCCCCGTAGGGGTTCCGGTTCGTCCGGCGGCCGATGACGAACTCGGCGAGCAGACCGGGGACGCCGACCAGCAGGACGATCGCGAGGTAGACGACGAGGAAGGCGCTCCCGCCGTTCTCGGCGGTCATCCACGGGAACCGCCAGAGGTTGCCCAGTCCGACTGCGCTCCCGACTGCGGCGAGGATGAACCCGACGCGCGTCGCCCACGTCTCACGTGCCATTAGGTGGCATTCGACGGAGGTGCTGTAAGACGGTTTCGAGTCGTCTAAGCGTCACTGTGAGACGATAACGGTTTTTGAGGGCCAGCGAGCCGAGTCGACGACGACCGAGACAGCCAGAGAACTCTGCTCGCGTCACACTCACCAGTCAGATAGGCTGGCGCGACACCTCGGCGGCGTGGGGCCGCCTCGGGCGACCCTGTGTCGCGCACTTCGCCGGGATGCACCCGGCTCAGGCGAGCCGACGGTCGCAGGGAGGCGCTCACGCTGAAACCGACTGGTCCACCGGGTGGTGCGTGCGCTTTCGCAAACTTCGGGTGGGACTGAAAGGGGCCGACCGCTCGACCCCTCCCGGACGACGAAAGCCGGGCGGGACCGTCGGTCCCGCTGGAAACCGGCGCGCCGCGCCGGTGACAGAGCGAGACCGGAGGTCTCGCCAGCAGACGGGCGAGGAGGCGTGGCTCGCCCGTCAGTACCGCAGGGAGGGAGAGCCAGCTTGCTGGCTCGACCGACTGAGGAGCGCACCGAGTGTCTCGTGAGCGAAGCGAACGAGACTCAGCGAGAGCTTCGCTCTCGCCAGACGCGGCGGGTCGAGCGGTCGGGGGCTTTTACCGCTCGTCGTCCACGACTCGGGTAAAACCGGCCGCTTCGACTGGGGATTTTCACCACTCGTTGCCCGCGACCGATTCGACAGGGAGGACGCCGAGAGCGACCACACCGACACCGATGTCACCAACGTATTCCACACAGTATGGCAACGATTGCGCCAACCCGGGAACATAAATTTGAAACCCGGTCCACCGGCTACCCCACGTATGCTCTCGCTCGACGACGTGCGCGACGCTCGCCCTCGCGTGGCCGAGGTCGCCCGGCACACACCGCTCGACTACTCACACACCTACTCGCGGCTGACCGGCGCGGACGTCCACCTCAAGTTGGAGAACTTCCAGCGCACCGGGTCGTTCAAGATTCGCGGCGCGTCGAACCGGATCGGCACCCTCTCCGAGGCGGAACGCGAGGCCGGCGTCGTCACCGCCAGTGCCGGCAACCACGCGCAGGGGGTCGCGCTCGCCGCCTCCCGTGCGGGCGTTGACTCGAAGATCGTCATGCCGCGCCACGCGCCCATCTCGAAGGTGAAGGCCACCGAACGCTATGGCGGGGAGGTCGTCCTCCACGGCGAGGACTACAACGAGGCGCAGGACCGCGCCCACGAGATCGCCGAACAGGAGGGCCGAACCTACGTCCACGCCTTCGACGACGAGGACGTCATGGCCGGCCAGGGCACCATCGGACTGGAGATCGTCGAGGACTGTCCCGATCTGGACACCGTGGTCGTCCCCATCGGCGGCGGGGGGCTCATCTCCGGGATCGCCACCGCGATCAAGGGGAAACACCCCGACGCTCGCGTGATCGGCGTGCAGGCCGAAGGCGCGTCGAGTGTGGCCGACTCCCTCCAGAAGGGCGAGATCGTCTCGCGGGACAGCGTGGACACCATCGCCGACGGGATCGCCACCCGGCACGTCGGCGAGAAGCCCTTCGAGGTCATCCGGGAGCGCGTGGACGAGGTCGTGACGGTCTCCGACGAGGAGATCGCGGTCGCGCTGACCTACCTGCTCGAACGCTCGAAGACCCTCGTCGAGGGTGCGGGTGCGGTGGCGCTCGCGGCCCTGCTGTTCGAGACGTTCGAGTACAGCGAGGGCGAGACCATCGTCCCGGCGCTGTGTGGCGGCAACATCGACATGAACACCCTGACGACCGTCATCATGCGCGGCCTGGTCGAGACCGGCCGCTATCTGAAGATCAAGACCGTCCTGCGGGACCGCCCCGGCGCGTTGGAGCGCCTGATCGAGGTGATCGCCGGCCAGCAGGCGAACATCTACGCGATCCGGCACGACCGCACCTCGCGTGAGATCGGGATGAACGCCGCCGAGGTGGAACTCGACCTGGAGACGCGCGGACACGACCACGTCGAGGAACTGCTCACTGCCCTGCGCGACCACGACTACGAGGTCGAGACGCTGATGTGAATCAGGGGGTAAACCACGCCCCGAGCGCCGGACCACACGCTTTTACTCCCGGCCGGTCGTCGCCCGAGGTATGAAGCGAACCATCAGCACGGACGCGGCACCGGCCGCAGTCGGCGCGTACAGTCAGGCGACGACGAATGGCGACCTGCTGTTCACCGCCGGGCAGATTCCACTCACGCCCGACGGCGAACTGCTCGACGACGCCTCCATCGCCGAACAGACCGAGCAGGCGCTGGACAACGTCGTGGCGATTCTGGACAGCGAGGGCGCGACGCCCGAAGACGTGCTGAAGGTGACGGTGTTCATGGACGACATCGAGGACTTCGACGAGATGAACGAGACCTACGCGACCTACTTCGAGTCGGCACCACCGGCGCGGTCGGCCGTGGAGGTCGCCAACCTGCCGAAGGGTGCCGGCGTCGAGATCGAAGCCATCGCGGTCGTCGACGACGAGTGACGCCTCGTCGGAAGTCCGCCCTGCTGTGGGGCGCGGTCGGCCTGCTGGCCTTCCTCGTCCTCGTGCAGGGCTACCAGTTGCTCGTCGGGCCGACGCCGGTCGGCTTCCTCGGGAAACTCGCACTCGCCGTCGTCGTCGGTATCGTGGCCGGTGGGGTGTCGTACCTGCTGGAGGGCCGACTGGCACGGAAAGGAAGGACTTAAACTTCGGACGGCGGTAGAACGACGTGAGCCGGGATGGCTGAGTGGTAAAGCGCACGCCTGGAAAGCGTGTTCCCTCTGGGATCCAGGGTTCAAATCCCTGTCCCGGCGCTCTCTTACGATTTCGACTTGGTAGATGTGGGTGTAAAATCGGTCTGTGATGCGACCTCTGCTGAATCTGTCGTGGACAACGAGGGGTGAAAGCCCCCGGTCTCTCGACCCTCCGGGACTCCCCTGCGCGCTTCCTTCACGAGGGCGCGTCGCGTTGCTCCGCGCCCTCGTTCAGTCTAGTGCTTGAGTCGTCCGGGAGGGATCGAGAGACCGGCCCCTTTCAGTCCCACCCGGCGATTTCGCGGGGACGCATGCAACTCTCGGTGGACCAGTCGCTTTCAGCGTGAGCGCCTCCCTGAAACCGTCGGCGCGAGCTAAACTCGCGCCAGCCCACTCGACTGGTAGGCGTGTCGTGAGTCGGGATTTTAGTCCGGTTGTCGCGTTGCGGTGCGGATGGCGCGCGAGGAACGCGCGAGGGAGGCAGACGCGGGCGGTGCGGAGAGCGTCTGTCGAGGCTGGGGAGGTTCGAGGTGCGGTGCTGTCGCGGTGGCGGTTGCTGTGCTGTGGCGGTATCGGTTGTGGTCGAATAGTCCGTGTGTACCGGATCGAGTAGCGGTGCTGTCGCGGTCGCGGTCTGCGGTGCTGTGCGGTCGTCTCGTCGGTGTGCTAGCAATCGTAGCGGTGCCGGTGCTGTGGCGGTCTACGTTACCGAGACACTCGCCGTCGCAGTCGCTGTCACGGTCTCGTCCGGAGTAGCCACCACCTACGGAGAAGTAGGAACAGAAAAGATTTGGACGCCCGCCCGATACCACATCTCGATGTACGACTTCGTGGTCGTCGGCGTCGGTCCGGCCGGAGCGCGGTTCGCCCGGCGCGCGAGCGAGGTCGGCTACGACGTGCTGGCACTCGAAAAGGGCGAGGTCGGCACCCCACTCGCCTGCTCCGGACACGTCAGCACCGACATTTGGGAGTTCGTCCCCGACGCTGCCCGCGAGCGCCTGTTCCAGAACCGCGTCTTCGGCGCGCGCTTCCACGTCGGCGGCCCCGACTCGCACTCGTACCCCTTCTACAAGGACGAGGAGATCTCGAACGTGATCGACCGCGTCGGGTTGGACCGCACCCTCGCGGACTGCGCCCGCGAGGCCGGTGCCGACGTGCGCGAGGGCCACACCGTCACCGCCGTCGAGGAACACCGCGACCGGGTGGTCGTCACCGCCAGCGTCGCTGACGGCGGGACGACACAGTTCGAAGCTCGCATGGTCGCCGGCGCGGACGGCCCCGTCTCGCGGGTCCGCCGCGAGGTCGGCCTCCCGGAACCGGCCGAGAAACTCCACGGCGTCCTCGCCTTCACCGACGAGGCGGATCACTCCGACTTCGTGGACGTCCACCTCACCGCGCCGCGCTTCTTCGCGTGGCGCATCCCCCGTGGCGACGCCGGGGTGGAGTACGGACTCGCGGCCCCGCCGGGGAAGGAAGTACAAGAACTGTTCGACCGCCTGACCGCCGCCTACGACGTGGAGACCGACCGCTTCTGTTCGGGGGCCATCCCGATCGGCCCGCCGGACAGCGTGACGACCCGGCGCGTCTTCCTCCTCGGTGACGCCGCCAGCCAGACGAAACCGTTCACCGGCGGCGGCATCCTCTACGGGATGACCGCCGCCGACCGCGCCGTGGCGACAATCGACCCCCGGACGCCCTCCTCGCTCGCCGACTACGAACGCGCGTGGCGCGACGAACTCGCCTCGGAGATTCGGCTGGGCCACCTCGTCCGCCGGGCGTACTCGCTCCCGGAACCGGTCCAACATCTCGGCTTGCGCTCGCTGTCGGGTGAGATCGGCGTCCACATGGACCGGCCCTCGTCGTTCTTCTCGCCCTCGCACCTCCGGACACTGGTGAAGCGGTAATCGGGACAGCCAGTCCGGCTTGGCGACCGCCCTCCCGGTCGACACCGGTTCGACTCGGGGACGCCGACACGACACTCGACCGAGAGATCGACGCCGACACGACACAGAACCGAGAAATCCGTCGTGCTCACGGGACGCCGCACCGTCCACCTATTTCGTGGGCGCAGTGAGAAAAGATATCCCTGATCACTCCGAACACCACCAGCATGGTCTCATTCCCCGGTGGTGCTGTCGACGACGAGATCACCGAGACCGCGTCGTACATGGCCGAACAGACGTGTCTCGGCTTCATCGCACACGACGACGGACGGCACGGGGCGGCGGTCGACGCTTTCTACGAGGTGGACCGGCGGCAGTTCTCACACGTGGGCGACGAGGCCGCCCGTCGCGGTGCGACCGCGTTCGTCGACGCACTGTGGGCGAAAGACGCGATCGAAGCCGAGCACCGCGACGACGCCGGTGCGCTCGCCAGAGACGATCTGCGCGGTGCCGACTGGACGGGCGTCGAACGCCGATTCCGGGAGCGTGCCGACGCGCTGGGCATCGCCCCCGACTACGCGTGGAAGAGTACGGACTTCTGGCGGAACCACAAGGTCGGTGGCGACTACTGGACGCCTGCCCTCGAAGCGCAGGTGTACGAGATCAGAGCCGCCGTCCGCGACGCCGCTCACCCGGAGAAGCCGAGCGACGGGCAGTCCGGGTACGGCCCCGAGGCGACGCGGTACCTCCTCGGCGTCGAACTCCACGACATGCACACCGAGTTCCACTGGCGGCAGGCACGCGAGGTCATGACGCCGTACTTCGAGTTCATCCTCCGGGAGCACCGCGACAGTGACCTGATCGATACGATCCCGACTGCCGGCAGTTCGTGAGCCCGGATCTGTCGACAGCACGAGTTGTCTGCCGACTCGTCGTTCGTGTGAATTGCGGGGGACCACGACTGATTTAACCTTCTAACGCTAACGACCTATCGATGACCGATCACGACGCGCTCGTCTCGGACCTCAGAAGTATCGCCGACGACGCCGTCCTGGGTATCGGTGTGTACGACGGCGGCGACTACGACGTGCTGTTCATCAGAGACGACTTCGCACAGCGGTACGCGCAGGATCGGTTGGACGAGATCGCCCGCGACATGTACCTCGAAGGCGTCTCCGTCGAGTACCAGCAGCAGATGCTGAACGACATGGGCGACCTGAACGCGACGATCCGTCTGTTCGACGGCGGCACCTCGATCAACGTCCCGCTCTCGGAGAACGCGGGCGTCGGCGTCGGGCTGGACGACACCGCGTCACTCTCGGAGGTCGGCGACATCGTTGCCCGGTGTGTCGACTTCCGCGAGGCCCAGTACGAAGACTGAGCCCACACCGATCCCGGCGTCCCGACCCGTGCCGACGCTGGATACGGTCCGACTCACTCCGGATAGACCGGCAGTCGCCCCGACCGGTCGCTCCCCTCGACGAACGGGAGCGACGTGCGCGTCGCCGTCACTTCTTCCCCGCCGACCCTGACGGTCAACTCCGTCGTCTCACGGTCGAAGTCCACCAGCGCGAGTGCGACCGGGCGCTCCAGACTCGGGCTCTCGACGGCCCGCGTCACCTCGCCGACCGTGCTGTCGCCGTCGAACACCGCCGCACCCGCAGCGGGCACCGAGTCGGGCAGGAGGCCGACGAGTCGCTGGCTGGGGCGGCCCCGGTTCTCGACCTTCGAGACGACCTCCTGGCCGACGTAACAGCCCTTCTCGAAGTCCAGTGCCGACCGGAGACCGAGGACGTTCGGGATCCGGTCGACGAGTTCCGGTTCGAACAGCGGGGTGCCGGCCTCGCAGGTCAGCGTGTCCCACGTCCGGTAGCCGAACGGGACCGCGTTCACGCCGCGTAAGAGGAGCGTCTCGAACACCTCGTCGGCGGCGTCGGCCGCACAGACGACCTCGTACCCCTCCTCGCCGGTCGGTGCGTCCGCGGCGATCACGGTCACGCCCTCGTCGGCCATCGACCCCCGGACGAAGGTGCCGGCCGGTTCCGGCGCGCCCGCGTGGTTCAGGACGCTCGCGACCTTCTCGGTCGCCTGCGGCCCGTGGACGCCGAAGACGCCGAAGTCGGCCGAGGCGTCCCGGATCGTCACGTCCTGCACGAACGTCTTCGCGCTCCAGTCCTCGACGAGTGGGCCGGCGCGGTCCGGCGGCGTGAAACAGAGCAGACGCTCGCCGGCGTTGTAGATGGCCATGTCGGTCTCGATACGGCCCTGTGGATCGAGCAGGAGCGCGTAGACGCCCCGGCCGTTCTCCGCGGGGACGCGGTTCGAGACCGCGTTGTCCACGAAGTCGACCCGGTCGTCGCCCTCGACGACGACGACGCCGTAGCCCATCTCGATCACGCCGACACCGTTGCGGACCGCGCGGTGGGTGCGTTCGGCGCGGCCGTAGTCGCGGACGATCTCCCGCCCGCCGCGTTCCTCGAACGTCGCCCCGTGTGCCGCGTGTGTGTCGCGGACGACAGTCATGCCACCGGGTACGCGACCGGCGTGTAACGGGCTTTCGCTTGCGACAGGCGCGAGATGTTCCCGCTCGGAGGGGCGGCCGCCGGCTACAGACCGAGTCGCTCGCGGATCGCGTCGATGAAACTCTCCTCTTCGTCCAACTCCTCGCTCGGATCGGGGACGACGCGGTCGGCCGGGAGGATGCGGACACGCTCGGACTCGTGTTCGACCTCGATCAGGCCGTCGGCTTTCAGCGCGCCGAGTGCGTCCTCGATGGCGTCGATGTCGGCCTCGACCGCAGCCCGGACCTCGAACACGGTCATCCCGTCCTCGGCCCGGTCCACGAGCGCGTCGAGTACCGCGACCTCGATGTCGGCGCGATCCCGGTACTCCCGCTTTGCTCTCATAGGCGTCACAACGTCCGGCGTCGTTTTACCGTTACCGCCCACGTCGACGGCCCGAGACTCTCGGCGGCCGGCCCGGCGTCAGACGGGCGTCGGACGCCGAGGGGGTGTTTTTTTGGTGTCCGGTTCGGAACCTCGTGGCAATGGGTCTGAGATGTCTGCTCGGGCACGATTACGGGGACCCCGAGTTAGAACGCGACCGAGACGAACAGGGTGAGGAGGTGGTCGTCACCATCCGGGAGGTGGCGACCTGTACGCGCTGTGGTGCCGAGCGTGTCGTCAGCGAGAACAAGGAGGTCACGTCCATCGCCTCTCCGGCGGAGATCGAGGGCCTCGCCGCGGACGACGCCCACGACGCCGAGGTCGTCGACGCCGACGGCGTGACGATGGGCGGCGACCAGTCGGCGTCCGCCGAGTCGGCAGTCGAGACCGAGGCACCCGACGCGGCGGCCACGTCGACGCCGGCGGACGCGGCCGATTCGACCGACTCGACCGACACGCCAGCCACGCCCGCCGACGGGGACGCGGACGTCCCGGAGACGACCGACGCGGACGCCGAGGGTGGGGCGGAGATCATCGACGAGACCACCGACGAGGAACACACCCCGACGGCAGACGAGGTGGAGGCGCCGGTCGCCGACGCCGAACCGGGCGACGCCGACGACGGGCCCTCGGCCGAGGAGGACGACGGCGTCATCCTCGACGCCGACGAGGAGTCCGAGTCGGGCGAACGCGGTCACGGCGAGTGGCCCGAGGCCGACGACGTGAACGACGGGCCACCGGAGCAGACGCCGACGATCGAGGAGGTTCGCGGCGAGGACGACGCGACGGCGGCGACCGGCGCGCCGGCCGATGGCGAGGACTCGACAGCCGGCGACGAGACGCGCGACGCGGAGGTCGTCTCCGAGACCGAGCCAGACCGGGCACAGTGGCCCGAACAGGTCGGAGACGACGAAGGGTTCGACGCCGAACCGAGCGACGGGAGCGCGACCGACGTGGAGTTCGGCGGTATCGCACCCGAGTCGGACTCACAGCAGGGTGACTCGCCCGAGGACGTCGAGACGGTCGAAGACGGCTTCGACGCCGAGTTCGTCGACAACGGGTCGGAGGCCAGTCGTGCGGCGAACGGCGCGATCACCCGCGCGACCGCGATCGACACGACGCGGGACTCGGAGGACGTCCCGACCGAGTACGTCTGTCCGGAGTGTGGCCTGCGCCGGCCCGCCTCCGGGTCGTCGATGCGCGAGGGCGACATCTGTCCCGAGTGCAAACGCGGCTACATCGCCGAAGAACCGCGCTGACTCGGGGTCCGTCTCTCCTGTCTGCTGTTCTCTCCTCACTCGACGACCGAGACGAGTTTCATCAGCGGGTAGCCCTCTTCCATCTCCATGCGCGTCTCGACCGTGACGTCCTCGTACCGGATGCGCATCTCGACTTCCATGAACCGCCCCGTCAGTTCGGTGTAGTCGGCCGTCGAGTTCGCCAACTCCTCGGCGAGTGCGTCCCCCAGGATCGACACCGTGACCGACTCGCAGTGTGGCTGGTTCTCGATGGCCTCGCTCATCGCGCGTTCGAGGCTGTCGGCGCTGTCCGGCGAGAGCGGCGTCCCGGCGAACTGGTGGTACAGCGAGCCGAACTTGATGCCGGCCTCGAAGCAGGCCTGCTGTGGGTCGGTGATTTCCTTTGTTGTCGTGTCCGAATCGCGGTCGTCGGCCGTGTCCGCGTCGTGCTCGTCGGTCGCGCCGGTGCTGTCGCCGGTCGCGTCCGAATCGTGATCGTTCATACCCGATCCTCGGTCGGCGGGGAGAAATGGGTGACGGGACCGCGAGCGTCAGCCAGCCGACTTGAACCCGGCCGAACCGCATCATACAAGACCCTCGTCGGCCGATAGGAGAGTGAATGGACGACCCGGTACTGCTCACTGGGGCGGGGGGACGCGTCGGGCAGGCGATCCTCCGCGATCTCGGCTCCCGATACGACTGGCGACTCTTAGACCGGGAACCGCTCTCGCGGTCGAAACTCCCCGAGGGCGTGACGAGCGACGACGTGATCGTCGCGGACGTGACCGACGAGGACCGGATGCACGAGGTCATGGAGGGCGTCGGCGCGGTCATCCACCTCGCTGGCGACCCCCGGCCGGAGGCGACGTGGGAGAGCGTCCTCCGGAACAACATCGACGGGACTCACTCGGTGATGTGGGCCGCCGCGAAGGCCGACGTCGAGAAACTCGCCTTCGCCTCCTCGAACCACGCGGTCGGTGCCTACGAGACCGACGACCGGAAGCCCGACCTCTACCGCGAGAGCGACGACTACCGACTCGACGGGAGTGAGTCGCCGCGGCCGAGCAACCTCTACGGCGTGAGCAAGGCGACCGGCGAGACGCTCGGGCGCTACTACCACGACCACTACGGTCTGTCGGTCGTCTGCGTCCGGATCGGCAACCTCACGAAGGGGCACCCGCCGCGCGACTACGAACGCGGACAGGCGATGTGGCTCTCCTACCGCGACTGTGCGCACCTGTTCGACTGCACGCTCACGGCCGACTACGGCTACGAGATCGTCTACGGTATCTCCGACAACGACCGGAAGTACTACTCCATCGAGCGCGCCCGCGAGGTGCTGGGGTACGAACCGCAGGACAACTCCGCGATGTTCTCGCTCGACGGCACGCCGAAAGAGGAGTACGCCGACCAGACGCCCGACGGCGCGTCCTCGGACTGAGCGTCCGGCTCCGTCTCGTTTCTCGACACTGCCTCAGTCGAACAGCCCCTCTACGTCTTCCTGCTCGCGCTCTCGCTTCGCCAGATGCGACGAGAGTCGCTGGTAGATCAGGTCCCGCTGAACCGGGTCGTCGGCGAAGTCCATCACCAGCGCGGTGAAGCGCGTCTCGGTTCCCTCCCGCACCTCTTCGCGGGCGGCCTCGACCGCACGAGCAATCACGTCAGCGTCGAAGGCGTCGTACTCCCCGGCGATCACCTGCGCCGCCACCGCGGCCGTCTCGAAGTCGAGTTCGGCCGGCCGCAGGCGCTCGCCGTCGATCCGCAGGGCGAGTGGCGGGCGACGTTCGATCACCTCCGGGTCGGCGTGCAGGACCGCGAGATACCGCCGGATCCCCGCGAGGTTCACGCCGCGGTAGTCGCTCGGCAGGTCCGCGAGGTACTCGCCCGCGCTCTCCGCGAGACCGGTCGCACCCGACCAGTTGCGTCTCCGGGCGTGGTAGACGGCGGCGGTGAACTGGATCAGCCCGTGGAGGAGACGTTCGTCGTCGGTGTGCTTCGGGAGGTCGAGCCAGTGGTCCTCCCACGCGTCGTGGGCCGCGTGGTACTCGCCGATGTCGTAGATCGCCACGCCGGCCCGTAGTGCGCGGGTGAGGTCGGACTCGCTCGCACCGCCTGCCGCGTCGGTCATGCCGAGACGTCGGTCGCCCCCGGACAAAGGCGTTTCTCGGTCGAATCCGGTCGTCTCTTTCGACACGGTATCGGTGTGCTACCACGGCACAGGCAGTCCGTACCGCACTGGCCAGCGAGACATACCTATGCCTCTCGGCCACCGATATGGTAGCACACACCATGATCGTTCTCCGCACCGCGTCCGCTCTCCGACCGACTCAGACCGGCCGTTCGCCATGAGACACTGCGTTCGCTGTGGTGACGGGTTCCTGTTGACGAACCGGTATCGCGGGAACTACTGTCCGGACTGTCACACCGCGTGGCTCGACCGGGCGAAGTCGTCGGCCGCGACCGACGCCGACAGCCCGCCGCGACTGCTCGCTCGTCGGACGCGCCGGCGGACCTCCGGTGATCGACACGCTCCCGAGGAACGACGACGTGACCGAACCGGTCGGGAGGAGTGAGCCGAGACGGGTGTCGCCACTCGGCGGTGGCGTCGGTAGAAACGTCCTGACGGAGATTTGAACTCCGGTCCCTGGCTCCGCAAGCCAAGAGGATAGTCCACTACCCTATCAGGACTCATCTTGTGATACACCGGACCTACTTAAGTCGGTTACGATCCGACCGGCCCGCGCGAGAGAGGCACAAGCGATTTTTTGACTCTTCCGAAGGCCTTTGAAAATGCCCCCACAACCGGGAGGTATGCGACGACGCGAACTGCTCTCGACGGTCGGAGTGGCGGTCGGAACTGCGCTGGCCGGCTGTGTCGGCAGTGGGCCGGACACGGGCACCGGCGACGATTCGGACGGTGACTCGGGTGGTTCCGAGGACACCAGCACGCCGGCCACGCCGAGCATGACCGGCCAGCGCCTGACCGAACTCGACGAGTGCCCCGAGAACGGGAGCGCGAGCGTCGCGTGGGGCGAGACCGACGTCACGGTCACCGGCTGTCTCACCGGGCGGAACGGCTGTTCGGTCCCGGTGCTCGGCTCGGCCGAGTACGACGCCGCGGCGGACGAACTGGCCGTGACCGTCACGACCGAGGAGGACGACGCCGGCGGGGCCTGCACGCAGGCGCTGACCGACCTCGGCTACGAGGCGACGATGACCTTCGAGAACGGCCTGCCGGACCGGGTCGTCGTCACCCACGAGACGATGGGCGAGACGACGACCGCCGCCGACGCGAGTCGGTGACGGCGGGCGAGACGTGCCGGTGACTCGAAGGCGACCGAAGCTTCTTGTGTGAAGCCGGACCCACCGACGGTATGCTCACCGGCCGCCGGCCTCCGAGATCGAAACCACCCGACAGCACCGCCACAGCGGGCCAAGGACAACGCTTAAGCGCGATCCTTTCCTGCCTTCGGACACGATTATGGGAGCCATGACACGACGCCGGGGAGGTGCGCGTCCGTGGGCGTGATCGAGGACGTGTACGACGACCTCGACACCGACGTGGAGTTCGAGGAGTTCGAGGCCGCAGTCGAGGACAAAGTCGAGCAGATGGGTGGACTCGCGGACGAGGAGACGGCCGCGATGCTGATCGCACACGAACTGCGCGACGAGGAGGTCAACAGCATCGCCGACATCGAACCGGGGATGGACGACGTGAAGTTCATCGCCAAGGTGACGAGCGTCGGCGAACTCCGAACCTTCGACCGGGACGACGCCGACGACGACCAGGACGAGGGGAAGGTCGTCAACCTCGACGTGGCCGACGAGACCGGCACCGTGCGCGTCTCCTTCTGGGACCGGATGGCCGAGGACGCCGTGGAGTCACTGGAGGTCGGCGAGGTCCTCCGCATCGCCGGCCGCCCGAAGGAGGGGTTCAACGGCCTCGAAGTGAGCGTGAACAAGGCGGAACCGGACCCCGACGCCGAGGTCGACGTGCAGGTGCTGGACACCTACCGCGTGGAGGACCTGACGCTCGGCGCCTCCGACGTGAACCTGAAGGGGAAACTGCTGGACGTGGACGACGGCTACCGGACCTTCAGCCGCGACGACGACTCCGAGGGGAAGGTCGCCAACCTCGCCATCGGCGATCCGACCGGCCGAATCCGGGTCACGCTGTGGGACGAGAAGGCCGAACTCGTCGAGGATCTCTCGGCGGGCACGTCCGTCGAGGTCGTCGACGGCTACGTCCGGGAGCGTGACGGCGACCTCGAACTCCACGTCGGCAACCGGGGGGCGATCGAGGAACTCGACGAGGAGATCGAGTACGTCCCCGAGACGACCGACATCGCCGCCGCCGAGATCGGCCAGACGGTCGACATCAAGGGCGGCGTCATCGAGACCGACCCCAAGCGTACCTTCGACCGCGACGACGGTTCGGAGGGGCAGGTCAGAAACATCCGCGTGAAAGACGACACCGACGACATCCGGGTCGCGCTGTGGGGCGACAAGGCCGACCTGGACATCGAACTCGCGGACTACGTGATCGTGACCGACGTGGAGATCCAGGACGGCTGGCAGGACGACAGAGAGGCGTCTGCCGGGTGGCGCTCGACCGTCACGGTGACCGATCAGCCAGCGGACGCCGGCGGTGCCGACACCGCCGCGACCGAGGACGCCGGCGGAACCGACACCGACGCCGGACTCTCGTCGTTCGGGTCGTCCGGTGACGGCAGTTCGACCGGCGGCGACGAGGGGGCCGCCTCCGCAGACGGCGGGACGGGCGGCGTGACGGCGACGACCGCCGACGCCGACGGCGACGAGGCCGGCGGCGTCACGGAGTTCACCGGGACCGTCGTGCAGGCCGGGAGTCCGGTCGTGCTGGACGACGGGCAGGAGACCCGGAGCGTCGAGACCGACGCCGACCTCAGACTCGGCGAGGAAGTGACGGTTCGCGGCCGGGAACAGGACGGCCGAATCGACGCCGACGAAGTGTTCTGATCGGGACGAGGGCCGCGTGGCACCTGTCGGCCGGCGGTCACAGCCCCGCGACGGAAAGCATTATACGCCGCACGGTCACGATATGAGCGTATGAGCGTAGAGTTGCCGTTCGCGCCGGTCGACACGATCATCCGGCGGAACGCCGGGCGCCTCCGGGTGAGTGCCGACGCGGCCGAGGAGTTGGCACGGCGAGTGCAGGACCACGGGGCGGACCTCGCGGTCGCCGCCGCCGAACAGGCGACCGCCGACGGTCGCAAGACGCTGATGGCGGCGGACTTCGGCGTCGAACAGGTCGTCACCCGCGACGAGTTGGAACTGCCGGTCGCACCGGTCGACCGGATCGCACGACTCAAGATCGACGACAGCTACCGCGTGTCGATGGACGCCCGGATCGCGCTGGCGGACATCCTCGAGGACTACGCCGACAACGTGGCGTCGGCCGCCGCGACGCTGGCCCGCCACGCCGACAGACGCACCATCCAGGCGGAAGACATCGAGACGTACTTCGCCCTCTTCGACTGATGCAGTTCGGCTACAGCGAAGCCTGTCTGGAGCACGACACCGGCGACCGGCACCCGGAGAACCCAGACCGCCTCCGGGCGATCAAGCGCGGCCTCCAGAAGCGTCACGGCGTCGAGTACGTGGACGCCGACCCCGCGAGTACGGCCGCTGTAGCCGCCGTCCACGACGAGGACTACGTCGCCGACGTCGAGTCCTTCTGTGAACGCGGCGGCGGCAACTGGGACCCCGACACCGTCGCCAGCGACGAGACGTGGGACGCCGCGCTCGCGTCGGCCGGCCTCGCCCAGTGGGCCGCCGAGGACGCGCTCCGAGGGGCAGACGGTCGCCGGACGCCCTTCTCGCTCGGCAGACCGCCGGGACACCACGCCGTCGAGGACGACGCGATGGGCTTCTGTTTCTTCAACAACGCGGCGGTCGCGGCCCAGTCGGTCCTGGACGACGGACCGGCCGACAGCGTGGCGATCTTCGACTGGGACGTCCACCACGGCAACGGGACACAGGACATCTTCTACGACCGGGGCGACGTGTTCTACGCCTCCTTCCACGAGGACGGCCTGTATCCGGGCACCGGCGAGTTGGACGAGATCGGCGTCGGCGACGGGAAGGGCGCGACGCTGAACGTGCCGCTCCCGGCCGGTGCCGGTGACGCCGACTACCTACTGGCCAACGACGAGGTGCTCGCGCCGGCACTCGCCCGGTTCGATCCGGACCTGCTCGTCGTCAGTGCGGGCTTCGACGCCCACCGGCACGACCCGATCTCGCGGATGCGCGTCTCGACGGAGGGCTACGCCCTCTTGACCGAGCGGATGCAGGAGATCAGAGACGACGTGGACTGCCCGCTGGCGTTCGTACTGGAGGGGGGATACGGCCTCGACACGCTCTCGGACGGCGTGGCGACGGTCCACGAGACGTTCGACGGCCGGAGTCCCATCGACCCCGACGAGGACCCCGACGAGGACGTGGTCGAACTGGTCGCCGAGGCCCGTGAGATGCACGACCTGGACTGACGACACGGCTGTTTTCCCGGTCTGACTCGGGTCTCTGACTACGGTTTCGGGTCGAAGTACCCGGCGAGTTCGACGCCGAACTCGTCGGTGAGGCTCGCGAGGTCGTCACCGACCAGCACGTCGTACCCCGCGTCGAGTGCGGTGGCGACGTGCGTACCGAGTGCCACGTCGAACAGCGCGTCGCTCCGGAGGAAGTCGGCCGCGCTCGTGAACTCGCGGTCGCGTTCGACGACGAACCGGTCGCCGTCGAGGAAGGGACCGTAGACAGCAGGCGGGTCGTCGGCGTCGGCAGAGTCGGCCTCGCCGTCCGCGTACGTCCCGAAGAAGCCCTCGGCGTGTTCGCGGACGTGGACCGGCGGCCCGCCGTGGCGCTGGATGGCCGGTCGCTCGGCGACTTCGAGTTCACACAGCAGGACGGCGCGGTCGTCGGCGAAGGTGGTCGCGCGGAGCACGTCGAAGCCCCGGCGGTCGAGTTCGCTCCGGACGCCCGACAGCGAGCGTCTGAGCTGTGGATACAGTTGGTCGGCGACGATGTCGGGTGTCTCGAAGACGACCGCGACCGGGGTCGTCCCGCGCCGCTCCAGATGGCGGCGGAGGTCCTCGGCAGCGAGCGGTTCGGTGTCCGGCGGGAAGAACAGGTCCTCGCGGGGGGTCGCGAGGAGGTCCCGCGCGTAGTGCTGGAGGCGTGCGACGTTCTCCGGCGCACAGACGGCCGCGACGTTGCGCTCGGGGTCGGTCGGGTCGATCACGACGAGTGGATCGTCGAAGGTCGCGGTGCCGTGGTCTTCCGGGTCGAGTTCCACCGGTGGCTGCCAGTCGCTCGCGGCGTCGAGCAGTGGCCGGAAACCGCCGTACTCGACGACGAGTAGCTCCGTGAGATAGCCCGAGAAGCCGCGCGTCCGGAGGTTGCTTCCGTAGGCACCGATACCCTTCAGGAAGCGTTTACAGACGCGCACGTCGGCCGCGAGGTCGTCGGTCAGGCGTCCCCGGAGATACTCGGTGTGGAAGGGCGTGCGGTCGACCGCCGACTGGATCTCGGACGCGTCGTCGACGTCGTAGCAGGGGACGAGGTCGACCTCGAACCCCTCGAACTCGCCTTTGACGTAGGGGTGTTCGGCGTACTCCTCGTGGCCGTCCGGGAGGACCGCGTGGCCGACCTGCAGGCCGTAGCGTTCCAGCGTCTCGCGGTCCAGGTCCGGCGGGAAGCGCACGAACAGGTCGATGTCGCGGTCGCCCGAGAGCCACGTACCGCGAGCCGTCGAGCCGACCTGGATCGCGTCTGTCGGGACGGGGAGGTCGGCGGTGGCGGACTCGACGCGCGACAGGAGGGTCGCCGTGGCGTCGGCCATGCGCTGGCGTTCGTCGGCCGAAGGGTCGATGCGGTCGCGGACGCGCGCCACGACGGCGTCGAGGTCGGTCATCGTCCGGTGTTCGAGCGAGTCGGCCGAAAGCGTGTCGGAACGGCGGGCGGTCGGCGGGCACGTGTCGACCGGCGGCCAGTGGGTCGTGTCACGGGCTGTCGCGGTCCCGTCGCCCGAAAGCGAAAGCCCTAATTAAGTACCTCGTGTTATCGGGAGATAGAGCCGTCGTAGCTCAGTTGGTAGAGCACCTCGCTGTTAACGAGGTGGTCCCAGGTTCGAGCCCTGGCGACGGCGTGGTTCTCCTCGAGACATGCCTCGTGAGCCGGAGGTGTGCGTATCGTTTCGTGTGGAGATCGTGAGTGGAACGTGTGTCGGACGTCGGTCTCTTCCTCTCGGTCGTGAACGCCGGCGCGTCACGCCGTCCGACGAGTGGGCTGTCGGACCAGTCCGACAGAACGGGTCACGGCTCACGAGCGCCACGGTGAGTCGGGAGGTGGTCGGCAGAAGTCGGTATCGAGCGCCGGAGCGTCCGGGCGTCGATGTGTCGCAGTCGCGTGTCGAGGCGTCGGTGTGTCGCCGGTTCAGCTGTCGGCGGTGACGTAGATCATCGGGCCGACGACGAGCAGTACGATCCCCAAGAAGAGGTAGTGGAACGGCAGAATCGACTGCGGCGTCAGCGCGAAGATCAGCCCGAACACGGTGACGTTGATGCCGATCAACTGCTGTGATCTCAGGGGGAGCGCCCCGAGCGTCGTCACGACGAAACCGAGGAGCAGCGCCTGCCCGACGTTGTAGTTGAGCAGAAAGCTGTCGATCACCTGTAGCGGGAGCATCCTTGGCCGTAGTTCGACCGGAATCGGCCATTAAAGTTCCGTTCCCGGTCGGCGTCACCCGCCCCCCGTTCGCCGACGCCAGACGGCGGCGTCACTCCCGATCCATCGGGCCGGTGATGTCCAGCGGGCGGAGCCAGCCCCACCAGATCACGACGACCATCCCGCCGTACCCGAGGACGTAGACCACCATACCGAGCGTGTCGTACCCCAGTTCGCCGAGGAACCGGCGGGCGATCCCGGAGCCCGCGACACCCACCAGCAGGATCACCGCGAGCAGGAGCGTGTCGCTCGTCAGCAGGCTCCGCCCGCCGTCTGCCGCACTCGCGTCGTCGCTCATACCCCCAGTTGGGAACCGACGACCCTGAACCCCTCGGTTCGTCGCGCCCGCTCCCCCTCGTCCTCCGCGCCCGCCACTGTGACACACACTCACGATGCCGCTTTACCGGCGGGCGTCGTGGCGACCGTCATGGACTACCGCTCCGTCCCCGAGTCGCACCGCGAGGCGTTCTTCGACGCGGTGCGCTACGCCTTCAGGCCGGAAGACGGCCCGGCGTGGGAGCGACCGGACGACGACGAAGACCGACCGAGACCGATGACGCTGCGCGGGATGTACGACGCCGACCCGGCGACGCCGGACGCCGAGTTGTCCGCCGACGACCTCCACGCGACCGGCGGCTACTACGACTTCACGACCCGCATCCGCGACGACTGGCACACCGCCGGCGGCGTGAGCGTCGTCACCGCCGATCCGACGATCCGGCGCTCGGGCGTCGTGGCGACGATGCTCGACGAGATGCTCGCGGAGTTCCGCGACGAGGGCGTCGACTTCTCCGTCCTGTGGCCCTTCGAGTACGACTTCTACCGGCGGTTCGGCTGGGCGAAGTCGAACGACACCGCACTCGTGACACTTCCACCAGAGGCACTCGCGGCGGTCGCCCCCGACCCGGCCGGCGAGTTCGTCCGCCTCACAGCCGACGACTGGGAGACGGTCGAGTCGGTCCGCGACGAGTGGGCGACCGAGGCGCTGGCGGTCCGGCGGAGCGAGGCGTTCTGGCGCTACCGCATCTTCGACTCCTGGCAGTCGGACCCCTACGCCTACGGCTGGGAACGCGACGGGGAGCTTCGCGGCTACCTCGTCTACCGCGTCGAGGAAGGCGAGGGTGACGACGGGAAGACGATGGCAGTGACCGAACTCGCGGGCGTGGACCGCGAGGCGACCGACCACCTGTACCGCTTCTGCCGGAACCACGACTCGCAGGTGGAGTCGGTCCGCATCCGGCTGCCGGTCGACACGTCGCTCCTCGACCGACTGACCGATCCGCGCGCGGCCGACGTCGAAATCCGACCGGGACCGATGGTCCGCATCGTGGACGTGGCGCGCGCGCTGTCGGCGCTGTCGTACCCCGCCGGCGTCTCGACGACGGTCACGCTGTCGGTGTCCGACCCGCGCTGTGACTGGAACGAGGGACGCTTCGAACTCTCGGTCGCGGACGGCAGCGGGACCGTGACGTGGCTAACCGAGACGAGTGAGGCGGGTGCGGACGCCCACCTCGGGGTCGGGCCGCTGTCGCAACTCGCGGTCGGGTCGCTGTCGGCGAGCGAGTTGGCGTCCTACGGCGACGTCGCGGGGCCGGACCGGGACGCGCCGGCCGAACAGACGGTCGAGACGCTGGCCGCGCTGTTCCCGAAGGAACCGGTCTACCTGCGGGAAGGGTTCTGACGCGCCGGGCGTCGGGGCATCGTCGCTGTCGGCGATCTGGGCGGCGAGACGCCTATTCTTTTGTCGGCACCGGGAGTACTCGGGGTGTGGTCGACCTACTGCCCCTCCTGTTGTTCGCCGCCGCCGGGACCGCCCTCGCCTGGAAGGGCGGCGAGGTACTCGTCGCCTCCTCGGATCGCCTCGGGGCGTACTACGGCCTGCCGGCCATCGTCCAGGGGGCGATCATCGCCGCCGTCGGCTCGTCGTTTCCGGAACTGTCGAGTACCGTCATCGCGGCCGTGATCTACAACGAGTTCGAGATCGGCGTCGGTGCCATCGTCGGCTCTGCCGTGTTCAACATCCTCGTCATCCCGGCGGTGTCGGCTCTGCTCGGCGAGGGGAGTCTCGCGTCGAACCGCGATCTGGTCTACAAGGAAGCGCAGTTCTACATCCTCTCCATCGCCGTCCTCCTGTTGACGTTCTCGATGGCGGTGATCTACTTCCCGACGCTCGGCAACGGGACGCGACTGGACGGGACGCTGTACTGGTGGCTCGCGCTCGCGCCGGTCGCCTTCTACGGCCTCTACATCTTCATCCAGTACCACGACACCATCGAGTACGTCCCGGACGTGCCCATAGACACCGGGCGCATCGACCCGCGCAGAGAGTGGGGGATGCTCGTCGTCTCGTTGGTCCTGATCCTCGTCGGCGCGGAGTTCCTCGTCCGGGCGGCCGTGGGGTTGGGTGACGCGTTCGGCACCTCGACGTTCCTCTGGGGCTTGACGGTCGTCGCGGCCGGGACGAGTCTCCCGGACACCTTCGTCTCGGTGTCGGCCGCGCGGGTCGGCAACGCCTCGGTCAGTCTGGCGAACGTCCTCGGGAGCAACATCTTCGCCCTGCTGGTGGCGTTGCCGGCGGGCGTGATCGCGGCGGGCCAGACGACGGTGGACTTCGGGGTCGTCGTCCCGATGATGGGCTTTCTCATCGTCGCGTCCATCGCCTTCTTCGGCGTGCTCCGGACCGACATGGTGTTGTCCCGGCGCGAGTCGTATCTGCTGTTGGGCTTCTACGGCGTGTTCATCGTCTGGTTGATCTCCGAGAGCCTCGGCGTCACGAATCTGGTGCGGTTGTGACCGACGAGTAGCACAGCGACACCCACACTACACCACCCGAGACGACAGGTGTTCTTTTCCCCACAGCCTCCCAACCGCGAGTCATGAGCCACGACGACCTGAAGCGATCCGGGTTCAAACACCGGACCCGGATCGCCGAGGCGCGCGAGCGACTGCTCGCCGCCCTGACGTCGACCGACCGGACCGAGTCGGTCCCGCTCGGCTCCGCCGACGGCCGTGTCCTCGCCGAGTCGATCACGGCCGGCGTCCCGGTGCCGGGGTACGACCGCGCCGCGATGGACGGCTGGGCGGTCCGCGCCGAGGACACCTTCGGCGCGTCCGACCGCTCGCCGGCGATCCTCCGGCAACACGCAGACGCCGAGACCGACTCGGCCGCTCCGGCCGACGTCGACTCCGTCCCGCCGGGCGAGGCGGTCCGGGTCCACACCGGGAGCGCGATGCCCGGAGGCGCAGACGCGGTCGTCATGATCGAACACACCGAGGCGGTCGGCACCGAAGTCGAGGTGTTCGACGCGGTCGCCGAAGGCGAGAACGTCGGTGACGCGGGCGAGGACGTGGCGGTCGGCCAGCGACTGTACGATCCCGGCCACCGACTGCGGCCCTCCGATCTCGGCCTGCTGAAGTCGGTCGGGATCGACACACCCGAGGTGTACGCGGAACCGACCGTCGGCGTCGTCCCGACCGGCGACGAGATCGTCCAGCACGACCCGAGTCCGGGCGAAGTCATCGAGACGAACGGCCTGACCGTCTCACAGCTCGTCGAGCGCTGGGGCGGGCAGGCGACCTACCGTAACATCGTCCCGGACGACCCGAACGCGATCCGGGCCGCGATCCAGCGCGACCTGACGAAGGACGTCGTTGTCACGACCGGCGGGTCCTCGGTCGGGGAGCGCGACCACACGGTCGAGGTGATCGACGAGTTGGGCGAGGTGCTGGTCCACGGGGTCGCACTCAAGCCGGGCCACCCCGTCGCGCTCGGCGTCGTCGAGGAGACGCCAGTGCTCGCACTGCCGGGCTACCCCGTCGCCTGCATCGTCAACGCGGTGCAGTTCCTGCGGCCCGCCATCAGAGCGGTCGCCGGTCGGGAGTCACCGGTACCGGACCACCCGACCACCGAGGCGACCCTCGCCCGGAAGATCGACAGCGAACCCGGCGTCCGGACGTTCGCCCGCGTCCGACTGGCGTCCGACCGTGCGGACCCGGACGCAGGCGTGGACGACACCGACGACACCGACGACGCCAGCGACCGGGCCGGCCGTCCGCAGGCGATCCCGACGCGGGCCTCCGGATCGGGCGTCCTCTCGAGCGTCGCCCTCGCCGACGGGTGGGTCGTCGTCCCCGAGGACAGCGAGGGGATTCCGGCCGAGGCGACCGTCGCGGTCGAAGACTGGGAGTGGTCGCCGTGAGCGACCGGAAGGAGTTCCGCGACCTCGCCTCGCCCGAGGAAGCCCACGAGGCCATCGCCTCGCTGGACCTCTCGCCGGGGACCGAGACCGTCCCGCTGGCCGAGGCCAGAGGCCGTGTCCTCGCCGAGCGGATCGACGCCGGGATGGACGTGCCGGGCTTCGACCGGGCGTCGATGGACGGCTACGCGGTCCGCGCCCGCGACACCTTCGGCGCGGACGAGGCCGACCCGGCCGTCCTCGAGTTGATCGGTGAGGTCCACGCCGGCGAGGAACCGGACGTGACCGTCGAACCGGGCACCTGCGCGGAGATCTCCACCGGCGCGGTGATGCCCGACGGTGCCGACGCGGTGGTGATGGTCGAGCGCACCGACGAGGTCGACGCGGGAATCGCGATCCGCACCTCGCTCGCGCCGGGCGACCACGTGATGCTCGCCGGCGCGGACATCGCGGCCGGCGCGCGTGCACTCGGCCCCGGCACGGAACTGACGCCACGCGAGATCGGCCTCCTCTCCGCGCTCGGTGTCGACGAGGTGCCGGTGGCCAGAAAGCCCCGCGTCGGTATCGTCTCGACCGGCGACGAACTCGTCCGCCCCGGCGAGCAGTTGCACAGCGAACGCGGCCAGATCTACGACGTGAACAGCTACACGGTCGCCGCCGGCGTCGCCGAGGCGGGCGGTGAGCCAGTCCTGTACCCGCACGCCGGCGACGACTACGCGGAGATGGAACGCCTGCTCGTCCAGGCCAGCGAGGAGTGTGATCTGGTCCTCTCTTCCGGCTCTACCTCGGCCAGCGCGGTGGACGTGATCTACCGCGTCATCGAGGAACGCGGCGACCTCCTGCTCCACGGGGTCGCGGTCAAGCCCGGCAAGCCGATGTTGATCGGGCGACTGGACGACGGAACTGGCTCGTCGGCGGACACCGACGACGGTGCCGAAGACGGTGGTGCAGGACGGTCGCAGTCGGCTTACGTCGGACTGCCGGGCTACCCGGTCTCGGCGCTGACCATCTTCCGGACGTTCGTCGCGCCGGCGATCCGGGCGGCGGCCGGCCTCCCCGAACCGGCGACCGCCACGATCACCGGCCGGATGGCCGTCCGGGAGCGCTACGGTGAAGGCCGCTTGCGCCTGATGCCGGTCGGCCTCGTCGAGAGTGAGGCGGGCGAGACGCTGGTCTACCCGGTCGACAAGGGCTCCGGCGCGACGACCAGTCTCGTCGAGGCGGACGGCGTCGTCGCGGTCGACCCGGACACCGAGTATCTCGCGGAAGGCGAGTCGGTCGACGTGCAGTTGTTCTCCCCCGAGGTGCGCCCGCCGTCGGTCTTCGGCGTCGGCGAGGACGACCCACTGTTGTCGCGTCTGCTGGACCGACTCGACCGACCGCGCTACCTCCCGGTCGGGAGCCGCGAGGGACTGCGCCGCCTCCGGAACGGCGTGCCCGACGTGGCGGTCGTGGCCGGGCCACGAGAGCGGGAGGTCGAGACGGTCGAACTCGGGGGCTGGACCCGCGAGTGGGGGCTGGTCGTCGCCGCCGACAACCCCCGAAACGTCGCCGGACTCGCGGACCTCGTGGACCGCGACCTGCGCTTCGTCAACCGCGACACGAACTCGGGGCTCCGGACGAGTCTCGGGAACGCGGTCGCCGCCCTCGCGGACGAACGCGGTACCACGCGTCACGACCTCGTGGCGGCGATCGACGGCTTCGAGTTGACGGTGAAGGCGGTCGAGAGTCCGGCCCGGAAGGTCGACGCCGGCGACGCCGACGCGGGACTCGGCCTGCGGGCGACCGCCGACCGACTCGGCCTCGGCTTCGTCCCACTCGGCGAACAGTCGGTGGTCGTCCACGCGAACCCCGACCGCGCCGCGAAGCCCGGCGTACGGGCACTCGACGCCGTACTCGACGCTCTCGACGATCTCGTTGTCGCGCTACCGGGATTCGACCGGGTCTGATCGCGGGGAGCGGGGTGTCCGACCGCCACACACTTATTTACCATCTGCTTACGTAGGAACGATCATGTCAGCCACGACGACCGTGCTCCACGTCGACGACGATCCGGAGTTGCTCGCCCTCACGTCGTCCGTTCTCGACCGTGACGGTCGCTTCGAGGCCATCACCGCCGAATCGGCGAGTGAGGGACTGCGGCGTCTCTCAGAGACCAGCGTCGACTGTGTGATCAGCGATTCGGTCCGACTGCCGGACGGCGAGACGTTCGCCTCGACGGTCGGTCGCGACTACCCCGACCTGCCGGTGATCCTGTTCACCGCGAAGTCGGCCACCGAGGTCACCGACGAACTCCGTGGCGGGTCGGTGACGGAGTACGTCCGGAAGGCCGGTGCGAACGACTTCGAGACGCTCTTGGCACACCTCTCCCGCGTCGTCGGTGATCGCGCGCCCCCCGACACGGCCGACGACTCCGACGAGACAGCAGGAGAGACGGACGGGACCGCGACCGGTGGAGCGACCGAGACGACCGCCGAGTGGTCGGTCGCAGAGACGGACACGGCCACCGATCCGGACGCGTCGAGCGACCCTCCGGTGCGAGTGATCCCCGACCTCGGCCCCGAGTGGACGGTCGTCGGCTTCCACGACTGGGAAGATCCGGAGGAACTCACCACGTCTGTCGTCGCGGCGGTGGCCGGGATCGCCGACACGGAGATGGAGACGCTCCCGTCGTTGTATCACGAGGTCGACCCGGAGGCGGTCGCCGACGTCGTCTGCCCCCGGTCGGACGGGAGCTACCGCCACGGCGTGCAGGTTCGGTTCCACTACATCGGGTTCGAGTGTGCCGTCACCGGGAGCGGCGCCGTCGCGGTCCGTGATCTGTCCGCCGACGAGTGACCGCCGCGACCCGATAGGTTCGGGGGACGACGACGGTCAGCGGTCCGGCCGGCCGCCGTCGGTCAGCGACCGCGCAGACTCCGCCGGAACGATGTCGTCGTCGTCGTCCAGCAGATCGGTGAACGACTCCACGCGGTAGTCGCCCAGCACGCACTGGCCTCTCCGGGTCGGATCGTGGCGTTCGATGTGGACGCCGTCCAGTCCGGCGTTCCACGCCGCGCCGATGTCGTTCGCGCCGTCGCCGGCCAGCACACCCCGGTCGCCGTCGGTCGCACCGAGTTCCCGGAGGACGCGCTCGACCGGCGCGGGGTCGGGTTTCCAGCCGGTCTCGTCGGTGCAACAGCAGATCGTGTCGAACCAGTCGCGGATGTCGAGGTGGTCGAGCACGGGGTCGGTCAGGAACGACTGGCAGTGGGTGACGAGTCCGACCGGCGTGTCCGGGTCGAGTTGCCGGACGAAGCGCGCGGCGTCCTCGTGGAGGTAGGTCGCCTCGGCGCGGGCCTGCGGGTCCTCGACGGCGTGGAACGCCGGCCAGAACGCCTCGGGGTCGATGCCCCACGCCTCCAGTTGTGGGTTGCGCGCGCCGCCGAGACCGTGCCAGAGGACCTCGGCCTCGCGGTCCGAAAAGTGGCGGCCGAGGCGGTCGCCGACGCGGTCGAACGTCTCGCGGGTGTACGCCCACTCCGCGTCCACGAGCGTTCCGTCGAGATCGAACAGCCACACGTCGTAGTCGTCGGCGACCATCGGGAGCGAAGGTAGGTCGCTATCCGGTAAGTACCTTCTGACCTTTCAGATCGTTCGACGGGGCGTAGGCAGTGGCTGTGGCGTCGACGCACGATCTACGAAAAGACGAGACAGCAGTCGGGTGGTGGCGCTTACTCGTCGGCCGAGACCGGTTCGGGGCCGAAGGGGTTCGCGTTGTCCATGTTGTGGCGGCACTGGACGGCAGCCACGTCGAACCGGAAGCCGGCGCTGTCGGTCTGGACGACGTTGATGAGCCCGTCGTTGTCGAGGTCGGCGGCGTCGAAGCCACCGAACTGGACGAGTTCGTCGGCCAGCGTCAGCATGCCGTCGTCGTCCTGGTCTTCGAGACCGGGGCGAGAGGAGGGCAGTTGGCTGAAGCCACGGCCGCTGGCCTCCCACGCTTCGGCGGACTGCTCGTTGTAGCACGGCAGGTACCAGTTGACCGCGATGCAGGTGACACCCGGGTCGACACAGGTCGCGTCGTCGCCGGTCGCGTCCACCCGGACGTTCTCGGTCTGGAGGGGGTTCAGCGCGATGCCGCCGTCGGCGGCGTCGAGGAAGCCCGCGAGCGAGCCACGGTACAGCAGGATATCGGGCAAGAGCGTCCGAGCGACCTCGGTGATGAGGCGTTCTAAGTCCTCCACGTCGGCGAAGAACAGGGTCTCGCCGGCGGCGTTCTCGTCGGCGATGTCCGCGAGGAACTGCTGGTCGCTGGGCGATTCGATCGCGGAACCGATGCCGACGGTCACGAGCGTGACGTCCGGAACCGCCGCGCGGAGGTCGTCGATGGCCGCGAGGACGGTGTTGCGGGCGCGATCGATCTCGGTCGCACCGGCCTCGGGCGACCGGGTCGCACCCTCGAAGCCGTCGTCGTCGCTCGCGGACGGCTCGTCGTTGAACCGACCGTCGGTGAACAGCACGACGTACTTGTCGGTGTCCGCGACTGCGGGGTCGGCTTCGGCGTATAGCTGTCGTGCGGCGTCGAGGCCGTAGTACGCGCCGGTGCCGCCGGTGTAGTCGGCCGCTTCGAGGTCAGCGATCGCGGCCTCGAAGTCGCTCTCGGAGTTCGTCAGGCTGGAGGTGCGTCGCTCGGCAACGAGCGGGCGGTCGCCGTAGCTGACGAGGCCGAGGTAGTTGTCGCCGAGGTCGTCGGTCGCGCCGTCCGGGTTGAACACCTCGAGCAGGTTCCGCAGGCCCTGTGCCTGTGCGGTCTGTCGCGCGGGGGTCATCGAGCCGGAGCGGTCCGAGACGAAGACGGCCGAGACGCCCTGGCCGCCGTCACGCAGGTTGTTGCAGTTCGTGTCGTACCACGCCTCGACGTAGACGAAGTCGTCGAGTTCACCGGCCGCATCGCCGGCGTCGCCGTTGGAATCCTCCGGTTCGTAGACGACGTTCTCGCCGTCGTCGGTGCTGACTGCCTTCAGCCACATGTACGCGGGGTTGTCACAGGCGTGCAGCGAGAGCGTGAACTCGCCTTCGTCCTTCGGCTTCACGTCGTCGAGGGTGAACATGACGCCCTCCGCGCCGTCGATCAGCCCGAGCGACTCGTCGTCGCCACAGCCGATAGCCTTCGTGAGTTCGCCCCAGTCGTCTTCGGTGTAGAGGTCGCCTTCCTCGACGTCGTCGCGCTCTGCGGCCTCACTCGTGCTGTAGCGCGGGTTCGGCACTTCGTCCAGCACGTAGCGGTCGTCTTCGCCATCGCCGTCGAGGTCGGTGTCGGGGATCAGGCCTAACGAGTCGAACTCGGTCGCGCGGTTCCACGGGAGGTACGTCGCGCGGTAGTCGAGTTTGAGGTCGATCTTGCCCGCCTGCAGCGACGCGGAGACCTGTTCCTCGTCGCTGAAGAAGGCGGTCGTGCCGAGTCCAGCGCCTGCGGAGGCGATGCCGATTGTGCCGAGGCCCGCGAGGACCGAGCGGCGTGAGATGCTGTAGTCCGTCATCACCCCTTCGCAGGCGACATATCGGTATAGGTATAGGTCGAGTGTCGGTAGACTAACCAGTCGGTAGAGACGGCTACGTACCGCTTAGATGCCTGGTAAGCAGTACATACTGGACGAGTTTGCCACGGACCACGCTGGCGACTCGGGTCGTGTCGCTCGCCCACGTCGTGTCGGTCGTCGCTTCCGGATCGGTCGCCGACGCCGATTCAGGCCTCGTCGTCAACGACCCGGATCGAACTCCCGAGGTAGGTCGTCAGCACCCGCGAGGCGGTGTCGTCGCCGAACTGATCGACGTCCTCGGCGATGGCCGCTTTCAGCGCGTCGAGGTACGCCTCGTCGGTCGCCAGTTCCGAGAAGGTGACAGCGACGACCGGCACGCCCAGCAGTTCCTCGGCGCGGTCCCGGAGGTGTCGTTCGTCGGCCACCTCGCCGCGCCAGCAGTTGTCGCGGAAGAACAGCCACTCGTCGTCGGGATCGCCCGGTTCGACTGCCGGGACGCGCAGGACCGTCTCGAACTCTGCGGGGGCGACCGACACCCCTCCCTCGGGTGCGAGACGGAACCGGACGCGGAAGACGTACTCGGCGTGCATAGGGGGACTTCGACGTCTGCGGTCTTCGGCGTTCTGGCGTCGGCCGGTGATCGGTGGTCGCTGTCGTGCGTCGGCGGTCGCAGGCCACCACGGGAGCGAAAGTCACAGGCCGACCCGGACCGACTCGGGCGGTATGTCGTGGTATCTGCTCCTGCTCGCGGGACTGTTCGAGATCGCGTGGGCGATCGGACTGGAGTACTCCGAGGGGTTCACCAGGCCGGTGCCGACCGTCGCCACCGGACTGGCGATGCTCGTCAGCGTGGTGTTGCTCGCGCGGGCGGTACAGGACCTCCCGGTCGGGACGGCCTACGCGGTCTGGACCGGGATCGGTGCGGTCGGGACCGCGACGCTCGGGGTCGTGCTGTTCGACGAACCGGCGACCCTGGTCCGAGCAGGATTTATCGGCCTGATCGTCGTCGGCATCGTCGGTCTGCACTCCGTCTCGGGCGCGTGACTCGAAGACGACCGACTCTTGTATCGCTCGCCTGAATCGGGTGCCGTGCCCCGAAACTCCCCGCTCGCGGTCCTCCTCCTCGTCGTCCTCCTGATCGTCGTCCCACTGGCACTGGTGTTCTGGTTCCCACTCGCTGTCTTCCTGCTCGCAGTCGGTGGTGGATACCTCCTCGTCCGGTGGTATCTCCGACGCCGACTCGAACGGGGACCGAGGGACCGAAGTACCTGAGAGACGTAGTCAGAACTCCGCGTTCACCAGTTCGGCGAGCCGAATGTCCTGATCGGAGATGCCGCCGACCTCGGGGTCGTCACCGCGTTGCGGTCTGAGGCAGATTGTCGCTGGATACTTATCCCGTTCCGCCCGTACTCGTAATCGATGGCCAGCACCTCCCGAGACGCCGACGACCACACCGACGAAATTCGGCTGTGGCCCGAGGACGACTGGTGGATCGCCAGACACGTCGAGACAAGCGTCACCACACAGGGAGAGTCGCGCGAGTCGGCACTCTCGAATCTCGACGAGGCAGTCGCGCTCCACAGGGGAGAGATCGGTCGTGAACCGACCGACGACGAACTCCGGGCGGCCGGAATCGACCCCGAAGACAACGAGACGGGGACGCAGGCCCCACCTGACGTGCTGGAGTAGATGGCCCGACGAACGTTCTCGGGTCTCGAAGTCGTCAAAGTACTCGTGAACGTCGGTGGATTCGAGTGGCGTCGAACGACCGGGGATCACGCACAACTGCACTACGAACACCCGACGAACGACACCGACCGCCGGCAGGTGACAGTCCCCCTCCACGACGAGTTACGAACTGGAACACTTCGAGAAATCGCCGATAGTGCTGGCGCGAACGACTTCGGCGCCTTCTGCGACTGGATAGACAGTAACAGCTGACGATCAGAACTCGGCGTTCACCAGTTCGGCGAGTCGCACGTCCTGATCGGAGATGCCGCCAGCCTCGTGGTCGGTGAAGCGCACTTCGACCTTCTTGTAGTGGATGCGGATCTCGGGGTGGTGCCACTCCTCTTCTGCGATCTCCCCGACCGTCGTGGCGAACGACACGCCGTCGAGGTAGTCGTCGAACTCGTAGATGCGGACGATCTCGTCGTCCTCGCGCTCCCAGTCCTCGGGCAGTTGCGATTCGATCTCCTCGTCGGACAGTAGTTCACCCATACCCGGTTGTCGCTCGGCGCGGGAATAAAGGATGTGCCCGTCGCCGGTCGGGTCACCCGACGAGACCGAAGACGAGCGCCACCGCACCGAGCACCCCGGCGACCGCGCCGGCGACGATCCGGACCGTCGCCAGCGACCGATCCTCGACCAACTCGGCTTCGGACTTGTCGGAGATGAGAAACAGTGGCTCCTCGCCGGCCGCGTCGGTGGGAAGCTTCTGGATCAGCATATTCCGGACGTTGCCACCCCAGACGTGTTCGTCTTCGGGCTTCTTCTGGACCGTCCCGTAGACGTACACCTGCTCGCCCGGTCGCACGAGTCGCTGGGTGTACCGCCGGTCGCCCTCCTGTGTCCCCCAGTCGAGTGCCGCGATCAGCGGGCGATCCGGCTGACCGGGTGTGTCGGCACGGGCGATGAACGCCTGGACGTGATCGGGTTGTGGGTCCGTGCTCCCGACTTCGATGGTCTGCCGGTCGCTCCAGTCGATCTCCAGTGTCGCGCCTTGGGGCCGGACGAGCACCTCGCCGGAGTCGTCCTCGACGAGGAACGGGACGCCGTCGACACCCTCGCCTTTCGACCACCAGCGCCCGCCGTCGTCGTCTTCGTCCCACTCTTCGACCTCCCACTCGGCGACGAGGCAGTCCTCGCCGGTGAACGGGGCAGGTGCGGTGCCGTGTTCCTCGGTCGGTTTGGCGGTGCCCGTGATCTCCGCGGGACCTTCGGTGAGTGTCGAGATTTGGCTGGTGGCCGTCGACTCCATGACCTCGCGCTGTCGTTTGCGAGTCCGACCGGTGTAGAGGAGCCACGCGCCGAGTACCGAGAGGAGGAGACCGGCGACGAGGAAGACGGGGTTAACCATCGTTCTCTACCCCCGATGGTTCCGTGTCATCCGACCCTGCCGCCAACTTGAACAGTCGCCGAGCGTACCGATAGATCGGCGCACCGAGCCAGTCGCGTTCGTCTGCGATTGTCTGTAGTGCGGCTCTCGCTTGGGCCTCTGTAAGAACGCTCCTTCGTACCGACGCTCGAAGCAAAATCGGCGAGAGTGCGACATCGGCATCTACGAGCGCTTGCAACTCCGGCAGTGCTCGGAAGTCATCTGTAACGAGAAAGGTTGCTCCGTGATTTCGGACTGCCGCAACACAACTCGCTTCACCTGCGTCGATTCGACTCGTTACGAGCGACTCGTCGGTACTGTCGACGACCGTCATCTCGGACACCACATCGAGCGCGACAGCCGCCGCCCGACCGTGTCTGTCGTCGTACTCAGCTGTCTCTTCTAACTCTGTGACTATCGTCTTCGTCGTTCCGAGGTCGAACTCGCGGGCGATTGGATGGAGAACGTCGCCGACACCCAACGAGACGAACGCACTCGTGTCTACGACGATCATCTACTGATCGGCGAGTTCGTCGGCCAGTCGCTCCCCCTCGTCGAGTAGCTCCTTCGAGGCGCGGACCGACTCGGCGTCTTGCCGACCGATTATCGCAACGAGTGCGTCGAAGCCAATCGTTCCGTCGAGGTAGAGTTCGACTACAGACTCTCGGAACTGTTCGTCGGACTCCTTCTCGTCGAGATACTGCTGGAGTGCTTCGGTCAGGATCTCGGTTCGGTTCTTGTGTGTCACCTCGGCGGCGATGTCAGCCTGTTCGACCAGCTTCTCGGGTAATCGGAAGTTGACTCGTTTGCTACTCATTTGTACATACGTCGTACATACAAAGGTAAAAGTTTGGCGCCGGCTCGCTCACGACCGGCGCGTGTCGCTACCGACTACTCCCCCTCGTCCTGCAGTCGCTCACCGAGCACGTAGCCGAATCCGAGAAACCCGGTCATCGCCAGAGCGATGAACACGAACACGGGATCGATCAGCGTGCCGAGGCCGGCCCGTTCGGCGGCGATCAGGTACAGCCACGCGAGTCCGCCGAGGAGGACAACGACGAACGCGCCGACCACGAGTTGTAGTCTGTCGGAGACTATCGTATCTCGGAACACACCGCCCGAGAATAACTGTTCTGTGCCGGGTCAGAACGCCTGCAGGTCTTCGAGCACTGCCTCTGCCGACCCGTCTGCGATGACGGCCCGCGCCTCCGCCAGTCCGGCGTCCAGCGTCTCGACGTCCTCGCGCGCGTACATCCGGACAGCGGCGTTCAGCGCGATGGCGTCCGCGAAGGCGTCCTCGCGGTCGCCGGCGAGCACCTCCCGCGTGATCGTCGCGGAGTCGCCGGCCACGTCGTCGGGATTCACTTCGAGGTCCTCGGTCTCCATGTCCATGCCGTACTCGGCGGTCTCGATCTCGAAGTCGTCCAACTCGCTTCCCTCGCTCCACTCGGCGACCTTCGTGTAGCCGGGCCGGATGTCGTCGTACCCCTCCATCCCCTGGAACATGACCACGCGGGAGACGTCAAGTCGCTCCGAACCGCGGAACGTGTCGATCATCTTCTTGGCAAAGGCGAGGTGGTAGAACGAGCCGAGGTGGACGTCGGTGTTCGCCGGGTTGGCGATGGTCTCGATGGTGTTGACGAACGTCCGGACGCCCATCTGATCGCGCCGCTCCCACAGGTCGTGGATCGCGGGGTTGAACGCCGGCTGGTAGTAGAAGCCGAAGCCGGTCTCGTCGACCATGTCCGCCGACTCGCTCGGCTGGAGTTCCGTCCGGACCCCGAGGTCGTCGAGGACGTGTTTGTAGGCGTCCTGCTTCTGGGTCGGCACGCGGTCGCCGGAGTGGGCGACGACCGGCGTCCCGGCGGCGGCCGCGACGATACCGGCCGCAGGCCCCAGAATCGCCGTCTCGCCCTTCCCGTCGTAGTTCGCGCCGCAGTCCACGGGGTCGGCGTCCGGTTCTGCGTACTCGACGCGTTCACACATCACGTCGGCGTACGCCGACAGTTCCTCGGGGACGTTGTGCTTCCACCGGTTCGCCAGCCAGAAGGCACCGAGCGTCGTCGGGTCCGGTTCGCCCGCGAGGATGCGCTCGAAGGCTTCGGTCGCCTGCGCGCGGGTCATGTCCTCGGCGGACTTGGTGCCGGAGCCGACGACCTCCGTCATCAACCGCTTCAGGGGCCACTCACCGAACTGTTGGGTCGCTTCTGCCATGTGTGAGACGTGGGACGCGGTGAGGAAAAACGTCCCGCTATCGGAGGACAGGATCCGGCGTGTGTTCCATCGGGAGGGTCCGTTCCCGCGTGGCCGCCGAAACGTTCATCGCCCGGAGCGTCACACCACAGACACGTGTCCTCTCCGCTCGCCACCTCCCGCACCAGCACGCCGTCCCGCGTCGAGACGCTCCCGTACTTCCTCGCGGTCGGCGCGGCCATCTTCCTCGGTATCCACTTCGTGGTTCCGTGGCTGGTCGCCCAGGGTGTCCCGCTCCTGTTCGCCTTCTCCGGCGCGCTCTTTCTGCCGATCCTCGCCGGCCTGCTCGTCGCACTCGGGGCCTACCGACGCGCCGGCGGTCGCTGGCGACGCGCGGCACTCGTCGCCCGATTCCGTCTCGCCCGGCCGAGTCGCCGCGAGTGGCTGATCTTCGTCGGGGCGGCGGTCGGCGTGCTCCTGCTCGAAGGTCTGCTCGAACCGGTCGCGGGGGTGCTGGTCGCGACGCTCCCGCTTCCCGTCCCGCCGGTGCTGCCGGCGCTGTTCGACCCGCGCGTGAGCCTCGCGGTCCCACCGACCGAGTTCATGGGCGTCACGCTGGCGGGTGCCTGGTGGGTCGTCGCGGTCTGGACGGTGGCGTTCGTGATCAACGTCGGCGGCGAGGAACTGCTCTGGCGGGGCTACCTCCTGCCGCGACAGGAGGCCGTCTTCGGTCGGTGGGCGTGGCTCGTCAACGGCCTGCTGTGGGTCGTCGCGGTCCACGCGTTCATGTGGTGGACCCTCGTCGGACTGCTGCCGACCGGCCTGGTGACGCCGTATCTCGTCCAGCGGTACGAGTCGACGTGGGCCGGGATCGTCGTCCACGGCCTCGGCAACGCGCTGTGGTTGGGACTGCTGGTCGTCGGTGTCGTGGGTGGGTGAGTGTCGGTCGGCGAGGTGTCGGTGTTCCGCGTGGACACCGATCGACCCGGCTCCCGGTGTCCCGAGTGAGTACGGCGAGAGACGTGTCCCGCCGACTCCCGCTCAGAAGGTGAGTCGCTCGCCGAGTCGGCGCGTGAGCGACGGCCGTGTAGACTCGTGGGGGTAGACGGTGACCGTCGTACACCCCGGCGTCGGGAAGGCCGGGCGGTCGTCCAACAGCGCGTCGAAGGGGCCGGTAGCCGTACCACGGCGCACCAGGAGGTCCGGACGGGGCGGTCGGCCGCCGTCGGTCCGGATCGACTCGGACTCCACCGGCACGTCGAGCATCGCCGACAGTTCGGCCTGATACTCGTCGATCGTGCGCCGGCGCTGGTCGGAACTGTCGCCGCCGACCGGGTGCCACAGCGAGATCGTGCCGTCGTTCGCGGCGGCGACGGCCTCGGCGACGGTCACCGCGAGCGGCGGGTAGGGCGCGTTCACCCCGGAGAGGGCGACGCTGGTCGGGGCCTCGTAGCCGAGGTTGTCGACGAGGAGCACGTCACACGGGGCGTGTCGGACGACCCAGTCCACGGGGTCGCCGACGAGCCGCGACCGGAGGCGCAGCGGTTCGTGTTCGGCGACGACGGTGTCGACGCCGCGCTCGTCGGCGAAGTTGACGACCGCGTGTTTCGTGTCGTGGCTCACGACCTCGTCGCCCTCGATATCGACACCCAAGTCCGTCGAGAGCGCCGTCATCCGGGACTCGAAGGAGACGTCCGCCGACGACTGGACCGTCGCGTCCGCCGTGAGCGGTGCCTGGTCGGGAATCTCGTCGAACCGGACGGCGACCACGCGGCCGCCGTCACCCCGGACGAGGTCGGCCGCCAGCGAGACGAGTGCGCGCTCGCGTCCCTCGTCGACGTCCTTCGTGAACGCGACGAGCACCTCGCGCGTCGCCGTGTCGATCGTCGACTCGACGTCGGTCAACGCGTCACGGCCGACCTGCCGGCGGATGGCGTCCGTGGCCGCCCCCTCGCGGTCGACCCGCGGGCGGACGTAGCCGAGGTACCAGACGACGCTCCCGACGACGATGAGTACAGCGCCGGCGAGCGCGACGGTCCCCATCTGTGTGAGGAGCAGGACGCCGGTCACAACCCCGAAGATCTGGACGTACGGGTACAGCGGGGAGCGGAAGGCCGGGTCGTACTCGGTGCTCCCCTCACGGAAGGCGACGACGGCGACGTTGATCAGCGCGAACACCATGATCTGGAACGCGCTGGCGAGTTTGGCGATCTCCAGGATCGGGACGAACGCGATGAGCACGAGGAGCACCGCGCCCGTGAGCGTGATCGAGGCGGTAGGCGTCCCGAACCGGTCGCTGATCGTCGACAGCGACGGCGGGGCGAGTTTGTCGCGGCTCATCGCGAAGGGGTACCGGGACGACGAGAGGATACCCGCGTTCGCCGTCGAGATCAGTGCGAGAATCGCCGCGAGGATCACTGCGATCACGCCGAGTTGTCCGAGCGTCGCCTCGGCGGCGACGGCCACCGGCGTCAGCGACCCGGCGACGCTCCCCGGGTCGGTGACACCGACGAGCACCGCCACGATCCCCACGTACAGCAGCGTCGTGAAGACCAGCGAGCCGAGGATGCCGAGCGGGATGTTCCGGTCGGGGTTCTCGACCTCCTCGGCGACGCTGGCGACCTTGGTGACGCCGGCGTAGGAGACGAACACCAGGCCGGTCGCCGCCAGCAGACCGCCGACGCCCGAGTCGAAGAAGCCGGCGTAGTTGCCCGACTGCACGCTCGGTGCGCTCCCGGCGGCGAACCAGCCGAGCGCCGCCAGCATCACGACGACGATGGCCAACTGGAGCCGCCCCGTCTGTTTCGCCCCGACGAGGTTCACCAGGATCAGCACCGCGGCCAGGCCGAGCGCGACCGGCTGTAACGGGAGGTCGAACAGTAAGAGGAGATACGGCACACCGCCGACGAGCGCGAGTGCGCCCTTGAACGACAGCGAGAACCACGTCCCGACACCCGCGATCGTCCCGAGGAGCGGGCCCATCGCACGCTCGATGTAGATGTACGTCCCGCCGGCCTCCGGCATCGCGGTCGCCATCTCGGACTTCGACAGCGCCGCCGGGACGACGAGTAGCCCGGCGAGCAGGTACGCGAGGATCACCGCGGGTCCGGCGATCTCGAGTGCGAGCGCCGGGAGGATGAAGATACCACTCCCGATCATCGCCCCGATACTGATCGCCAGGACCGACGGGAGTCCGAGGTCGCGCTGGAGCTCCTTCATCCGGTCGGAGCTCCGTCCGGGCGTCGGTCGGGCAGCCCCGCCGTGGCGGCCGCCGCCAGCACCGTGGCGTCGTTCGTGGAGTTCTGTGTCGATACGTGCGGTATCTGACCGATAGTCGTAGACATCTGTCTGTGTCCCAGTTGTCTCTCCGTTGAAGACAGTTCGGGATAAAAGGAGCGATTCCGATGACGGATCGTCAAAAGATCATGGATAATTCGACGAGCTGTCTTCACGCTCTGTGAGTGGTGCGACCCGTCCGGCGTCGTCGGTCGCCTCGCTCGAGGGGTCGCGGAAGCGGGGGTACTAAACAGACGACAGTCGAACGACTCAGGACATGAGAGACGGCGAACTGGACGCGATCGACCGGTCGATCCTCTACTACCTGCAGCAGGACGCTCGTCGAACGTCGTCCAGTGACATCGCAGACCACCTCGATCTGTCTCCGAGCACCGTCCGGACACGGCTCAACAAACTCGAAGCGAGCGGTGTCATCCGGGGCTACTACGTCGACGTGGACTACGATCTGGCGGGCTATCCGCTGTACACCAAGATCATCTGTACCGCGCCGGTCACGCAGCGAGGCGACCTCGCGAGTCGGGCGCGGGAGGTCCACGGCGTCACGGCGGTCCGCGAGATCATGACCGGCAAGCGCAACGTCTACGTCAACGCCATCGGCGAGAGTCACGACGACCTCAACCGGATCGCCGAGGAACTCGACTCGCTCGGTCTCGACATCGTCGACGAACAGATCATCAGAGACGAGTACGTCTGTCCGTATCACGGCTTCCTCGACGACGCGGCGACGGACACGCCGGACTGACCGCCGACTCGACCGCCAGTTCCGCCCCGGTCGCGCCGACGCGAGGTTTTTTCATCGTCTTCGAGAACGCTTTCGCCATGGTCGGGCCGGACCTCGACACCGAGGCGGCAGGCGAGAACGTCGCGGGCGAGCGCCCCGCACCGGAGCCCACGGGCGTCACCGACGAGACGACGGTCCACGGCGACGCCGAACTCGAACGGACGATCGGTCTCGTCGGCGGACTCGCCATCGGCATCGGGACGATGATCGGCGCGGGCATCTTCGTGTTTCCGGGACTGGCAGCCGAGAACGCCGGTCTCGCGGCGACACTCTCCTTTGCCATCGGCGGCGGCATCGCGCTTCTGGTGGCGTTGCCGACCTCCGAACTGGCGACCGCGATGCCCCGGAGCGGGGGCGGCTACTACTTCATCTCCCGTGGGATGGGGACGGCCTACGGGGCCGTCGTGGGACTCGGTCTGTGGCTCGGCCTCGTCTTCGCCTCGGCGTTCTACCTCGTCGGGCTCGGCCACTACGTGGCTGCGGTGTTCGCCGAACTCGGGATCGGCCTCGGCGTTGACCCCGTCGTCGCGGTCGGTCTCCTCTTCGGCGTCGCGTTGACGGCACTGAGCATCGGGGGGACCGAGAACACCGCCGCCCTCCAGAACGGCGTCGTCGCCGTCCTGCTCGTCGTGTTGACGCTCTTTCTCTCCTACGGTATCCTCGACGCACTCGGCGTCTTCGGGCGCACGACTGCCCCCGAGACGTTCTTCTCGCAGGGCGCGTTCCCCGTGTTCACCACGGCGGCGCTGGTGTTCACATCCTATCTCGGCTTCGCGCAGGTGGCGACCGTCGCCGGCGAGATCAAACAGCCGGGTCGGAACCTCCCGCTGGCGATGGTCGGGTCGGTGCTCGTCGTCACGGTGTTCTACGTGGCGACGATCTTCGTCGCGACGAGCGCGTTCGGCGCGGCACGGCTGGGGACGTTCGGCGAGACGGCGATGGTCGAGGTGGCACGGGAGTTCCTCGGCCTGCCGGGCGCGGTCGCCATCCTCTTCGCCGGCCTGCTGGCGACGTTCTCCAGTGCGAACGCGTCGATCCTCAGCGCCTCCCGTGCGGTGTACGCGCTGAGCCGGGACGCCCTGCTCCCCCGGCGAGCGAGCGAGGTGAACCTCCGGTACGGCACGCCCCACGTCGCGCTGCTCGCGGCCGGTGGGCCGATCCTCGTGTTGGTCTCGACCGGCCGGGTCGAACTGCTCGCGGAGGTCGCCTCCTTTCTCCACCTGGTGATGTACGGGCTGATCTGCGTGGCGATGCTCGGACTGCGCCGCCGCTCGCCCGCGTGGTACGACCCGAGTTTCCGGGTGCCCGGCCACCCCGTCGTCCCGGTGCTCGGGGCGCTCGCCAGTTTCGCGCTCGTCGCGTTCATGAACCTCGCCTCGATCGGCGTCGGCGTCGCGGTGATGGTCGCGTCGTACGCCTGGTACCGCTATTACGCTGGCGACGTGAGCCTGAAGGGGGATATCTGAGATGACAGCCAGACCGTCCGTCCTCGTCCCGGTTCGGGTCCTGCAGGGTGAGTCGATCCCGGAGGGCGTCCCGCAACTGCTGGCGAACGCCAACGTGGTTCTCCTGGGCTACCACGTCGTGCCCGAACAGACCGCGCCGGGACAGGCCCGACTCCAGTTCGAGGAGCGGGCGCGCGCCCGACTCGACGAACTCGAGGCGATCTTCACGGAGGCGGGCGCGACCGTCGAACGTCGCCTCGTGTTCACCCGCGACGGCCAGACGACGATCGACCGACTCGTGTACGAACACGACTGTCTGGCTGTCCTCGTCCCGAACGCGACCGGCCCGCCCGAGGACGTCCTCGTCGCGCTCCGGGGGACGGTGGGTGCCGACCGCACCGCCCGTCTCGTCGCCGGCCTCTTCGCCGACACGGAGACCGACGTGACGCTGTACCACGTCGCCGGCGGCGACGAGTCCGACGACGACGTGACCCTCCTCTTGGACAGCGTCGGCGACCGCCTCGTCGAACTCGGGATGGCCGCGTCCGCGATCACTACCGAAGTGGGTCGCGAGCAGACGGCACTCGACGCCATCGTCGAGGCCGCCGAGTCGTACGACGCCGTCGTCATGGGCGAGACGGACCCGTCGCTGACGACGCTCCTCTTCGGGATGCCGACCGAGCAGGTCGCCGAGCGGTTCCTCGGCCCGGTGCTGGTGGTCCAGCGCGAGCGACCGCCGGAGGCGGACGGGGACGACGACGCCCAGGACGACCTCGCGTAGGTCACGGGACCGGTCGGTCGCGAGGGCGTCCCGGTCGTCAGGATGCGCCGCGCTCGCCTTCTCCCGGTGCGATGAGACCTCCTCCACCAGACAGACGCGCGAGACCTGTTCTACCAGACGTATCTGTCACGTTCCACCAGACGTATCTGTCACTGACGGTGAGTTCGACCGATGGCTCCCACCCGAGACGGCGACGCCCAGCAGACTGGGATCGGGTTTCTCCCCGTCCTCGTCGCCAACGTGCTCCCCCTCGCGGGGGTGATCTGGTTCGGCTGGGACCCCGAGACGCTCGTCGCCGTCTACGCGCTCGAACTCCTGGTGGCGTTACCGCTCGCGGGGGTGAAGGCGCTGTTCGCCGGGACACCGCCCGCCGCCGACCGTGAGAACGGCGTCTTCGACGTCGCCGGGAGCGACCTCACGGCGAAACGAGGCAGTGTCACCGTCCACGAGCGATTACCGCCGATCTCTCCCCGGAACGTCCCGTTCGCCGTCGCGGTCGTCAGCGGGGGCGTGTGGGTCGGCTTCTTCGTCCTCGCCCCGGTCTCGGCGGTCGTAGCAGTCCGCGAGGTACTCGGCCGGCCGGCGGTACTGCTCGGTGTCGTCACGCTGGTCGCCGGGCAGGTCGTCGAGACGGCCACCACCTACTTCGGGCGCGGCCGGTACGCGACGGTCTCCCCGTACGCGGTCGTCGAGCGTCCGGCCCGCACGGGCCTTCTCCTCTCTGTCTTCCTGTTCGTCGTCACGCTGGGGGGAGCGACGCCGGTCCTCGTCGTGTTCGTGATCGCGAAGGTGCTCTTCGAGTGGTCCGGGGCCCGTGCAGAACGCGGCGTCGGCGGCCGACTCACCGGGTGGCTCTCCGGTCCCGACAGCGACACCACGGCCGACCCGGTCGACGTGCCCCCTGGGGACCCGTCGGCCACCGTCGACGTCGATCAGCGGTCGGTCGTCGCGGCCGCAGTCTGGCGTGTCGTCTCCGAGACGGGGCCGTTCTCCGTCGTGTTGGCGACGTTCGTCTGGCTCGGCGTCCCCGCGTTTCTCGGCGGGGGTGAGCCCACACCGACACTCTGGTTCGCGAGCGGTCTCGCCGGTCTCGCCCTCCTGGGACTCATGCTCGCCGGCGACGTCCTCGAGGTCGTTCTCGCGGACGGGTGGGAGACGTACGCTCGCGTGGGCGACCGACTCGTCGCGTACGATCGCCTGACCGGCGAGCCACAGTGGACGACGCCGCTCGGCGAACTTCGCGACGTCACCGTCGTGGAGACGCGACCCGCCGACCGGTACTTCGGGACGCGGACGTTCACCGCGACGACTGGCTGGGGCGAGGACGCGACCGAGCGGACACTCGGTCCGGTCGGTGATCCGGAGACCTTCGTCGAGGCGTTCGATCTCCCCGTCCACTCGACCGACCTCTCGCCGCTCGACCGTCGGTTCGTCGGGGCTGCAGTCGGATCGCTCGTCCTCCTCGTCGCCGGTGCCGTCGTCGTGGTCGCCACACCGATCGGTCCGTCCGTCTCGTGGGTGGTTCTCCCGATGACGCTGCCGCTTCTCGGCGTCGTCCCGGTGGGGCTCTGGAAACTGGCACACCCCTGACCGACCGCGCGCCGGACGCCGGACCCTTCCCGTACCGTCCGCGACCGACGTGGCCACCGGAGCCGACGACCCGAAACTGGTACCTTCGCCCGGTCCTACGACCCGACAATGAGTTCGCTGGCCGAGGACTGGCGGAGTCGGATCGACGCGGTCGACGCCCGACTGATCGACGAGTACCAGTCCGACTTCCCGGTCGCGGAACGACCCTTCCGACAGGTGGCCGACGACCTCGGCATCACCGAGGAGGAGACGTTCGAGCGCGTCCGCCGTCTGCGAGAAGAGTTGAAGGTGTTCCGGCGGTTCGGTGCCGTCCTCAACCCGCCGGTCATCGGCTCCTCGACGCTCGCGGCCGTGAGCGCACCCGAGGAGCGGTTCGACGAGGTGGCCGGGATCATCAACGGCTACCGACAGGTGAACCACAACTACCGCCGGGACCACGAGTGGAACATGTGGTTCGTCGTCACCGCTGGTTCGCGCGAGACGCGCGACGAGATTCTCGCCGAAATCGAGGACCGCACCGGGTGTGCCGTGCTGAACCTCCCGATGCTGACGGACTACTACATCGACCTCGAGTTCCCGGTCGTCAACGGCGACCGGTTCGCCCGCGAGAGTCTGACCGAGACCGACGTGGACGCGACCCGCATCTCCGAGGACGCACGCGGCGACCTGACGCGACTCGAAGCGGATCTCCTCCTCGAAATCCAGTCCGGCTTCCCGCTCTCACAGACGCCGTACCGCGACATCGCGGCCGCAATCGACGCCGACGTGGCCGACGTGCTCTCGGCCGTCGAGCGCCTGCTGGCAGACGGCTGTATCAAGCGCATCGGCTGTATCGTCAACCATGTCGTCACCGGCTTCGACAACAACTGTATGGTCGTCTGGAACGTCCCGGACGACGAACTGGACGACCGGGGGCTGGAAGTCGGCAGTCTCCCGTACGTCACGCTCTGTTACCACCGACCACGGCGACCCGACCAGGACTGGGAGTACAACATGTTCACGATGATCCACGGCCGGGAAGCCGAGGCGGTGGACGCGAAGATCGACGAACTGGCCACCGAGTATCTGCCCTTCGAGCACGAACGCCTCTACTCGACCGCGACGCTGAAACAGACCGGCGCGCAGTACGACGACCTGCTGGCCGAGGAGTGACCGACGGCTCTCGACGAGCGCGTCGGCGCTGTCGAACTCCTCTGTCGCTGCTAGCGGTCTGCGGCCGTGTTGGATACGGTGCGCGAGTCGGCCGCGCTGAGGTGGGCAAGACTGATACTATCTGTATACGTCTGTATACACATGGGGACGAAATCGGTCCGACTCGACGACGACGTCTACGAGCGGGTGATCGCGCACAAGCGAGCGGATGAAACGATCTCGGAGGCGATCGACCGACTCATCGGCAGCCCGTCGCTGCACGAACTCGGAGGGATTCTCGACGGCGACCACGTCGACGAGATGCGGAAGACGATCGAAGACGCCGACGAGGAGGACGCAGCGGAGGTCGAGGAGGTTGCCGAGCGGTTCAGATGATTCTCGACACGGCGTTTATCCTCGACCTCATCGACGACCTACCGGAAGCACACGAGAAGCTTGACGAGTTAGAGAGTAACGGGGCCGTTCTGAAACTCCCGACGATGGTCCTACTGGAGTTGTATATCGGCATCGAGGCCCACACTGGCCCGGAAGAGGAGAAGGAGATCCGTCGGATTCTGCGTGGTGTCCCCCGCGTCGACATGGATTCTCGAATCGCCGAGCGAACCGGTCGCATGATCGGAGCACTGGACCCGTCGACGTACAAACGAAAGAAGGGAGACGCAGTCGTCGCGGCGACGGCCGCCGTCGAGGGCGAACCCGTCGTCACTCGGAACGTGGACGACTTCGAACGGTACGACGTCGAAGTCGAGGACTACTGAACTGCCGTCCGAGAGAAGCACACCTATCGAAACCCACAGCAGTACCCACACGACAACGTTCATCGGAATGTAGAGCCACGGATTCGTTAACCGACCCTGTATACCTTCAGCCATTTTCTCGCTGTTTTTCCGCTTGTCACGTCGTTCTTCTGAACGTGATAGTTACCCGAACTAATTCCGTGACCGACACACTCTCTGGTCGGTCAGGACCCTTCTGACAGTATCTGCGTGCGTCGTACGAACTCGGGAGGAGTCCCGGAGAGATATGATACGGTTCGGGCGGTGACCCCTAGCAGTGCTCGTCGATCGTATCGACAGACTCGCCCGTTCCGTGGTGGGCATCGAGTGCGTCGGCGAGCAGCCACAGTGTCTCTGCACGGTCGTCGCCGACGGAGGCGACACCCGTCTCGACGTCCGTGGCCGTGACTCGTCCAGCACCCTCGTAGACGGACTCGCCGCCGCTATCGCCCTCGTCGCGAGTCGCACGACATCTCTGCCAATTTATATGGATCACGACAGAACCCGTGGGTAGGATGATCGTGGACACCCCGGCGACGTACTACGTCGTCTGTGCCGCGTCGGTCGTCGCACTCGGCGTCGCCTGCTACCGCGCCGTGACGCGGGACACCGGGCGCTCGCGGGTCGCTCTCGACCTGTTCGCCGGACTGGTCGGGGTGGCCTACGGACTCTCGTCGCTGGCCCGCCTCGACGCACTGCCCGTTCGCGGGCCGACGTACGACACGCTCTCGCTCGTCCTGTGGCTCCTGCTCGCCGGACTGCTCGCCCTCGTCGTCGGGCGTCGACTCGACGCCGACTCCTGACGGAGCGAATCGAAATCGACATCTCGAGGCTGACCGCTCGCGTGAGCAGACGATCGACACAGCGCCGACACGAAGCGACGGTCCGGTCTCGCACGCCCGACGACCGAGTCGACCGGGCGAGACGCGGGACACACCCGAGTGGCGATCCGGCCCCGGTTCGTGGCGTACCTGTCGCGAAACGGGTGATTCTTCGAGGAGACGACGGCGTCGGAACGACGGACGAGCGAAAGCCGCGACGGAAACGAGTGGGGAGGGCCGAAGCGGTTGCATCTGTACGGAACGGTCGGACACGGTAAAACGTTTCCAGCAGGCCGCTACAGTAACATATCAGACACTTGTGCGGGGTGGCCCGGGCGTCGTTCCCGCCGCGTCGAACCTGTCGCCCGAAGCGATACTACTTCGTCGGTCGGTTCCGTACGAGGGAGCGATGGACTCGGAGGTCACGGCCGCGTTCGAACTGCTGGGCAACGAGACCCGCCTGCGAACCGTCGAGGCGCTCGGGGAACTCTCCGCACCGGGGGAGTTCTCGACGGTCTCGTTCGGTGACCTCCGGGCGGCGGTCGGCGTCCGCGACAGCGGGAACTTCAACTACCACCTCCAGCAACTCGTCCCGCAGTTCGTGACCGCGAGCGACGACGGCTACCACCTCTCGTTGCCGGGTATCTTCGTCTACCGGACGCTGAAGTCCGGGCTCTACGAGGAGCGCGACCCCGACGTGGTACAGGAGACGGACGACCCCTGCGAGGAGTGTGGCACGCCGCGTGAGGTCTGGATCGAGTCGGGTCGGGCGACACGCGGCTGTCTGGACTGTGGCGTGATCGACAACCAGTACCCCCTCCCGGCCGGCGCACTCGCCCGCCTCCCGGACGTCGACCTGGAGCGACTGCTGTTCGAACGCCTCGCCTTCGACAAACTCAGCTTCCTGCGGGGGTTCTGTCCGTACTGCTCGGGGTCGGTCTACACCGAACTCTCGACCGCCCGCGAGCGACTCGCCGACCCCGACGTGCCGTACACGCAGGCGGTCGCCACCGTCTCCTGTGAGTGGTGTCACTGGTATCTCCACGCGAACGTCGTCGGCCTGCTCATCGGACATCCGGCACTCCTGCCCTTCTACTACCGGCACGACTTCGATCCGTTTTTCGACAGCCTGACCGAGACGTTCGAGGTGAGCGTCGACGTCGAGTCGACCGAGCCGTGGCGACTGGTGACGACGCTCGTCGCGCCCGACGACGAGACGCTCCGGATCGTCCTCGACGGGTCGCTGGACGTGATCGACCGCGACCTGACACGGGCGACCGGGCCGTGACTCGACACCCGCTGTCGACTCGTTGGCGACCCGACACTCCGGGGCAGGGGTCGGCGTCCGGAGACGGGGAGTAGACCCCGAACGCGGGCGTCCACGCCGCCGACGCCAGGACTCGACCGTCGGCGTTCCGGCACGTTTCCGCAGAGCGCCCGCTGTCTTTATCTAGCTGTAGATGTTCTCGTACGCCATCATGTCCGCTGGCGAACCGCTCGGAGAGGTACGCGTTCTGGTCGTGGACGACGACGAGTCGATGGCCTCGTTGACCGCCGCGTTCCTGGGCCGCCAGCGCGACTCCTTCGACGTCCTGACCGCATCGTCCGGCGACGACGCACTCGAGACGCTCGACAGGGAGTCCGTCGACTGTGTCGTCTCCGACTACGAGATGCCGGCGATGGACGGCATCGAACTGCTCCGGGCGGTCCGCGACCGACGGCCCAGCCTCCCGTTCGTGCTGTTCACCGGCAGGGGGAGCGAGGAGATCGCGAGTGAAGCCATCTCTGCTGGCGTGACCGACTACCTCCAGAAGGGCAGCGGCGAGGACCGGTACGCGTTGCTGGCGAACCGACTCGAGAACGCCGTCCGGCAGCGCCGCGCCGAACAGATCGCCACGGAGACACAGCGTCGCCTCGAGGAGGTGACAGAGCACACCAACGACGTCCTCTACATGTTCGACGGCGAGTTCTCGGAACTGCTCTTCGTCAACGCCGCCTACGAGTCGGTGTACGGGCAGTCGGTCGACCGCGTCGAGGCCGACCCACAGGCGTTCATGGAGTGTATCCACCCCGACGACAGAGAGCACGTCTCGTCGGGGATGGCGCGACTCGTCGACGGCGAGTCGGTGTCGATGGAGTACCGCGTGAACGCCGCCGAAGACTACGGTCGCTGGGTCGCGGTCGAGGCCAGGCCCGTGATCGAGGACGGCGAGGTGACGCGCATCGTCGGGTCGGCCCGCGACGTCACCGATCAGCGGGAACGTCGCAGCGAGATCGAACGGAGTCGGGAACGCTTCCGGGCGCTGTTCGAGGAGTCGCCGGACGGCATCGTCGTCGCGGACGACACCGGCCGGATCGTGCAGGTGAACCAGACGTTCGTCGACGGCTGTGGCTACGACCGGGAGACGGTCCGCTCGATGACGATGGACGACCTCGACGCCGACGGGGAGTCCTCGATCGCCGAGCGGTGGGCGACGGACCTCGACGCCGACGCGACGGTCTCTTTCGAGTCCAGATACCGGCACGCGGACGGGACCACCGTCCCCGTCGAGGTGTGGGTGACGCCGCTGTCGACCGGCGACGACCAGCAGTACCTCGCGACGATCAGGGACGTGAGCGACTGGCAGTCCCGCGAGTCGCGACTCGACGCGCTCTACCGGACGACACAGGAGTTGCTCACCGCGACCGACCGGACCGCAGTCGCCGAGATCGTCGTCCGCGCGGCGACGGACGTTCTCGGGTTGGACGTCAACTCGGTGTACGCGCCGACCGACGCGGGCGACAGACTGGTCCCGCTGGCGACGAGCGAGACGGCTGACGCGCTGTTCGACGACCAGCCCGTGTTCGAACCGGGCGAGTCGATCGCGTGGTCGGTGTACGAGAGCGGCGAGGACCGCATCTACGAGGACGTCAGTACCGACCCCGACCGCCACAACGAGGAGACCGACATCCGCGCCGAGATGCTCCTGCCACTCGGTGACCACGGCGTGTTCGTCGCCGGATCGACGAAGCCGGCGGCCTTCGACGAGGGGACGGTTCGGCTCGCCCGCCTGCTGGCGAACACCGTCGAGACCGTCCTCGACCGGACCGAGAGCTACGCCGAGGTGACGACGCGCAACCGCAAGATCCAGCGACTCCACGAGTCGACCGACGAGATCGTCCGCGCGGACTCGGTCGAGGCGGTCGCCGAGGTCGCCATCGAGACCGCAGAGACGGTGCTCGACGTGCCGTTCAACGGGATCCACCTCGTCGACGAGGCGGGCGAGACGCTCGAACCGGTCGCCGTGAGTCAGGCGGTCGTCGACCACCTCGGCGAAGCGCCGACGTACTCGCGTAACGACCCGGCGCGGTCGGCAGACCGGTTCAACTGGGGGGTCTTCGAGTCCGGCGAACCGGCCGTCATCGACGACACCGAGGCGGTCGCGGGCCTCGACGCCAGCGAGACGCCCTCCCGGAGCGGCATCGTCTACCCCCTCGGCGATCACGGCATCTTCGTCTCGACGGCCGCGACGCCGGGCGCACTCACCGAGACCGACGCGGCGCTCGTCGAACTGTTCGCCGCCGTCGTCACCGCAGTACTCGACCAGTTGGAGAGTCGGGCCGACCTCAGGGCCGAGCGGACCCTGCTCTCGAACATCTTCGAGCAGATCCCCGTCCACCTGTTCGTGAAGGACACCGAGGCGCGTCACCTGCGGGTGAGCACGCACCTGTTCGAGGACGCGGACGTCGACACCGACGCCCTCGCCGTCGACGACTTCTCCCCGGAGGCCGTCGAGGGGAAGACCGACGTCGAACTGTACCGGGACACCGAACGCTACCGCGAGTCGTACGCGGCCGACCTGCGCGTGATCGAGACGGGCGAGCCACTGCTCGACGTCGAGGAGTACGACTCGATCGTCGACGAGTGGTTCCTGACCTCGAAGGTGCCGTGGTACGACGAGGACGGCACCTGCAAGGGGATCATGGGCGTCGCGACGGAGATCACGACCCAGAAGGAGTACGAGCGCCGACTCGAACGGCAGAACGACCGCCTCGAGAGTTTCGCGTCGATGGTGAGCCACGACCTCCGGAACCCGCTCAACGTCGTGCAGGGGCGACTCCAGTTGGCGCTCGAGGACGGCGACACGGCACACCTCGACCCGGCGATGCGGGCGGCCACCCGGATGGGCGAGTTGATCGACGACCTGCTCCGTCTCGCCAGACAGGGACAGGACCTCGACACGCTCGAACCGGTCGCCCTCGATGTGGTGAGCCACGAGTGCTGGTCGGTCGTGGATACCTCCGCGGCCAGCCTCACCGTCGAGACCGACGCGACGGTCCGGGCCGACCGGAGCCGACTGGCACAGGTGTTCGAGAACCTGTTCCGCAACGCGGTCGAACACGCCGGTCCCGACGTGTCCGTGACGGTCGGGACGACGCCGCACGGCTTCTACGTGGCCGACGACGGCCCCGGAATGTCGACCGACGACGGCGGGACGGCGACCGGCATCGAGTACCCCGACCGGGCAGAGGGGACCGGACTGGGCCTGACCATCGTCGAGGAGGTCGCGGCCGCACACGGCTGGGAGGTCGAGATGCGCGACAGCGAGGCGGGTGGGCTGTGCGTCGCGTTCGACGGCGTCACGTTCGTCGGCGAGTCGCCGCCGGACTCGTCGTGAGGGTAGTCGCCCCGCACATTCAACCCGTTCCGGGCCCACCGACTGGTATGGAACGGCGGGAACTCCTCGCGCTGGCGGGACTCACGGGACTGAGTGGCTGTCTCGGCTACGACGTGGTCGAGTCCGAACAGACCACCCAGCGGAAGGTCCGGATCGCGGAACTGGAGGCGAAACTCGACCGCAGAGACGAACAGATCGTGTCGATGGACGACCGCATCGCCGACCTCGAAGCCGAGATCAGACGCCTCCGCCGCCAACAGCGCGGTCCGCGCATCAACCGCGTGAGCCTCGTCGACGGGTGGGAGCAGTTGGGCGACGTGGTCCACCGGAGCGTCGACGAACTGCCTGCGGGCGAGGACGCCGAACTCGCCGTCAACTACTTCTACCCGGTCCACCGGCGCGGTGGGTCCGGACGCGCCGAGGTCGCGGAGACGATCGAACTGACGAACCTCGACGGCGAGACGGTCGCCCGGGAACGACGGCTCATCGAACTGTTTCTGGATCCGGACCAGCGACTCGCGGAGTCGGTCCTCGAACTCGACACCTCGAGCCTTCCGCCGGGCCAGTACAGCGCAGTCGCACAGATCAGAGATCTGGTGACCGGCATCTCGGCCGAACCGGAAGGGACGGTCGTGACGGTGTCGTCATCGACCCACGACTGAAGTCGTGGGCTTGTCCGTGGACTCCCGGTCTGACGACGAATCGTCGTAGGCGGTGTAATCGCCGTTCCCGTTCAGCATCCCAGACTTGAGGGCGAGATGACCGTCGCCCAACCCAGAGGGGCGTTTGCCCTCTGGTAAAGTTAGCAGTTTCAGGCCAATGTTCTTCGCCGCGTTGTAGTCACCATCAACCGAGTACCCACAGTCGGTGCACTCGAACCAGCCGTCTGAGCTACGATTCGTGCTGGACTGATGGTCGCACTTCGAGCAGGTCTGACTGGTAAACGCAGGCGGAATCTGCTCGACGCGAATCCCGTACTCACTGGCCTTGTACGCGAGCATCTCTTGGAGTTCGTGGAACGCCCAGTTGTGCATCTGACGCTTCACTTGGTCGTTCCGACTGTCCATCCGCTCGCGGATGTGGGTTAGCCGCTCGACAGCGATGTACGAACAGTCGTTGGCGCCTGCCTCTTCCACGATGCGTCGAGAAATAGTGTGCAGGCGGTTCAGCACGAAGCGGTTTTCTCGCCCCGACAGTCGCCGGAGTACCTGCTTCGCGGAGCGAGTGCCTTTGTGCTGAAGGCTTCGACGCACCCGGAAGTAGTGGTTCTGCCCCCACAACAGTTCGCCACCATCGTAGAACGACCCCGTACTTGTCACGGCGACGTTTTTCAGGTTCAAGTCCACACCCAGTACCTTGTCACCGTCGCGTTCTTCGACTTCTTTCTTGATGACGATGTGAAGGTAGAACGCTTCCTCGTCCTCGCGGTAGTGGAGCGTTCCCATCCGTTTCTCGTAGTCGTCATCATCGAGGTAGGACTTCTGGTAGTCTCCGAGAACGTAGTCTACGGCGACCCGCCCGTTGATGGTCGAAAGAGTGGCCAACCTGTCCTTGATGGTCAACGTCCGTTTGTCGTAGACAGCGGACAGTTCGTTGAATTGAGGGAGTGGTCGGCTGGTACCTTTCTTCCAGTCGGCAACGGTAGATTTCATCGCTTCGACGGCTTTCGAGTACGCCCGGACGCAGAGGTTTGCGGGGAGGTCTGTCTCGTCTCGCAAGTCGTGGTACACTTCGTCGTGTATGGTGGACTTGTTGAGGATGAGGTAGCCGTCGTCGTTTCTGCCGTGCTGGACGGTGTAGTTGCAGGCGTGGTTGAACTGCTTGATAGTCTGATGGAGGTCGTCTTCTCGATCGTCAGGAACCGAGAGTTTGACCGGGATGGTTCGTTTAACCTCCATCTGTAACTTCACACACGGAGCGGTATTTTATGAACTCTGCGACTGGCGTGGGGGAGTCGGACTTCTATCGCTCGTGTTTAGTTGAGGGGATTGTCGGATTTCTCCCACGGCTACAGCCGTGGGCTTCCTCCTTGCATCTATGTGAACTGACGAGTCGCGACGGTGTCGTGACCCGACTTGACTGACAGTCCCGTACCGCCACGGTGTGGTCTCGACGCAGAGAGCCGTATCGCCGGCTCAGAGACCGCCGCTCTGCGCGCCGCTGATGTCGCGGTAGAACGACACCGAGTACAGCGAGTAGACCGCACCCGACAGCGTGTTCAAGAGGACGATGGCGACGACGAGCCCCGCGATCAGCGGGAGCGACGAGGCGTCGATACCGACCGACGACATCGCGTCACCGGTGAGGAGCACCGACCCGACGCCCGTGACCGCCCCGATGGTCCCGCTGATCAGGAACGCGAGGAGCGAGTAGCCGAGCGTCGAGACGAAGTTGTTCCGGACGAGCCCGACGCTCCGTTTGAAGCTGTCGACCGCGCCGTAGTCCTCGATTACGATGGCCTGCCCGTAGAACTGGACGAACAGGAACACGACCAGGAAGACGAGGCCGACCAGTGCGAACAGGCCTGCGAAGGCGAGGCCGACGGCACCGACCGCCGAACTCCCACCCGCGCCGCTCCCGCCGAGACCGGCCGCTACGGCACCGAACCCGGCCCCGAAGACGAACAGCAGGACGAGCGTGGCGATGCCGGCGACGATACTCACGGCCAGCAACAGGAGGTACGCGCCGAGCATCGAGACGTAGTGTTCGCGGCCTTCCGCGAGGAACGTCCGCACGTCGGCCCGGCCGTCGAGTGCGCCGTCTGCGAGCCCGAGGAGGCCGCCCTGCGTGAACGGGACCAACACCAGCACGAGGAGGTTGATCCCGAGCGAGGCGACCGCCGCGAGCAGCGGGGGGAGGAGTTGTGAGAGCAGTACTGGAACCTGGAGCAGTGCGAGCAGCGCCGCGACCACGAGGACGACCGGTTCGCGGATCGCGGTGCGGAGGGCTCGTTGGAGGGCATTCAGGGGGCGCATGCGATTCCTGTTCGTTCCGGTCAGAAAATAAGCATTCTGATCGAGACGGACGCGTCCTCGTCTCTCGATCAGGAGGACAGGACGAGCGGTTCGTACCAGTCGCGGTTCTCGTCGTACCAGTCGACGAACGCGTCCACTCCCTCACGGATCGTGTACTCGGGTTCGTAGTCGAGCAACGCCTCGGCTTTGCTGGTGTCGGCGTGGGTGTGTTCGGCGTCGGCGTCCTTCGGATCGTCGTACACGAGTTCGAGGTCGGGGGCGATCCGGTCGCGGACGTGTTCGGCGAGCGTGGTGATCGAGATGTTGTCGGTCGAGCCGATGTTTACCGCTTCGCCGTCGGCGGCGTCCTCGCTCAGCAGTCGGACGTTCGCGTCGATCACGTCATCGATGTAGGTGAAGTCGCGGGTCTGTGTTCCGTCGCCGTAGATGACCGGCGGGTCGCCGTTGACACAGCGCGAGACGAAGTTCGAGATGGCCATGTTCGGGCGCATCCGTGGCCCGTAGACCGTGAAGTACCGGAGCGCGACGACCGGCAGGTCGTACACTTCGCTGTACGAACAGGCGTAGCGTTCGGCGGCGAGTTTCGAGGCACCGTACGGTGAGACGGGTTCCGTCGGGTGTTCCTCGTCGTACGGGAGGTAGTTCAGCGTCCCGTACACCGACGACGAGGAGGCCATGACGAAGCGCTCGATGCCCTCGTCCCGACAGGCGTCGAGGACGTTGAGCGTCCCGTCGACGTTCACCTCGTCGTACTCGCGGGGGTTCTGGACGCTCGGGCGGACGCCGGCCTGTCCCGCCTGGTGGTAGACGTAGTCGGCGTCGGTGACGAGGTCGGCGACGAGGTCCGCGTCCCGCACGTCGCCGCCGACGAACTCGTAGCTACCGTCGCCGGCGTCTGCGACCGCACGGCACTGCTCGACGGTGTGGCGTTTGATCTCCGGGCTGTAGAAGTCGTTCAGGTTGTCTAGGACGACGACATCGTGGCCGTCGGCGGTGAACCGTTCCGCGAGGTGGCCGCCGACGAATCCAGCGCCGCCAGTGACGAGTATGCGCATCAGTGAGTTGGTGTCGTGTGGTGCCCGACGGGGCGTCGGGTCATTCGGTGTTCATCGGTTCGACTGGACCGTCGGCGGTGTCCGCATCCGTGGGTGACACCGTCGACGGATCGAGTCGCTGTTCCGCTCGCTCTCTGTCCTCGGGGTACCCCACGTCGATCCGCCAGCCGTCCATCCGAACCGCGTCGATAGTGTGGCCCGAGTACAACAGGAGATCGACCGCGTCGGAGAGTTCGTACTCGCCTCTGTCGGACGGACTCACCATGTGACAGGCGTGGAAGATCGCCGGCGAGAACGTGTAGAACCCGGTCATCACGAGGTTCGACGGCGGGTCGTCGGGTTTCTCGACAACATTCGTGATCTCCCCGTCGCCATTGGTGACACAGACTCCGTACCGCCCGGCCTCCTCCATCGGGACTCCCTCCACGAGGAACGCGGCATCGGCACGCTCGCTCTGTTGTCTGCTCACCACGTCACCGAGGTTCGCGTCGAAGACGTTGTCGCCGAGCATCAACATGAACTCCTCGTCGATGTGCTCCTCGACGGTGAGCAGTGCGTGAGCCAGTCCCTGTTGTTCCCGCTGGTGCGTGTACGTGATCGGCACGCCCTGGAACTCGTCTTCGAAGTGTTCGATAATCGCCTGTTTCTTGTACCCCACGACGACGAGCAGTTCGTCGGCCCCCAATCCGACGAGTTGCTCGAAACAGTGGGTGAGAATCGGTTTTCCGGCGACCTCCACCATCCCCTTGGGCTTCTCCGCCGTCAACGGCCGGAGGCGGGTGCCCTCCCCCGCAGCAAGTACCACTGCCTTCATAGACTCTTGTTAGCTGAACACTCGTTAAAACCCTTCTCACTTGTCGGTAATGCGACTGTCACCTGACGTGCAACGGACACGCAAACCACACGGCTAATAGCCTCGGGTTCGGAACGTCCCACCGACAGATGGACGAGCAGGTGTGGACCGCGACGCGACGGTTCCTCGACGACCGTCCCGACCTCGAATCGGCCCTCGCTGCGGTCGTCGACAGCGACGCCGAGGGACCGTGGACGTTCGACGACGTACCGCTCGACTCAGGGACGTTCGGCGAGATCGTCGGGACCGAGTTCGTCACCGAGACCGACGACGGCTACCGACTTGTCGACCGCGAGGCGACCGACGCCGCGCTCCGACGACCGGACGACCCACCCGGTGACGCCGGCGGTAGTCTCACTCTCGATGCGCTCGTCCCCTCGGTCGACTCCAGTCGGGCACTTCTCCTCGCCAGCGGCCTCCTGTTCGTTCTCCTCGTCCGTGTCGGACTCCCCTACTCCTCGGTGTTCCGCGAGACCGGGGTCGTCCTCTCGGGCAACGACCCGTACATGTACCACCACATCGTCGAGTACCTGCTCACTGAAGGGCCGCCAGCGTTCGATCTCGGCGGGCTCTCACAGCTCGACGTCGACTTCCTCGCCTCGGAGGTCCGGACTCACGACACGCTGTTCGTCGTCACGCTGTGGTGGCTCACCGCCGCGTTGGGTGGCGAGAGCGCCGTCGGGCTGGTCGTCGCGTGGTACCCGGTCGTCGTCGCGCTGCTAACGGCGGTGATCGCCTACTCCGCGACCGTCCGACTCACCGACGACGTACGCTGTGGCCTCGCGGCCGTCGCCCTGCTCGCGGTGATCCCGGCACACGCCTACCGGACCGCGCTCGGCTTCGGCGACCACCACGCCTTCGACTTCCTCTGGCTCGGCGTGACACTGCTCGCCCTGCTCGCGGTCGTGTCGGCGCGCGTCGATCCGGGAGAACGGTTGGCTGGCCTCTCGCCGACCGCGTGGCTCGCAGTCGTCGGTGGTGGGCTCGCGGTCACGGCACAGACGGCCGCGTGGCGCGGCGGCCCCCTCCTGACGCTCCCCATCGCTGGCTACGTCATCGCCCGGACCTACCTCTCGGTGCGGGACGACACCGCACCGGCGCGCGATCTCGCGCCACTCGTCGGGCTACTCGTGGTCGCCAGTGTGACGACCTACGCACTCCACGCCGGGTTCGGCTGGCTGGAGTCGTACCGGGCGCTCGCGCCGACACTCCTTCTGCTCGGCACGCTCGGCGTGATCGTGCTGACGACGGTCGTCCGCCGACTCGAGCTGCCCGCGTGGTCGACGCTGGCCGGCGAGGCGATCCTCGCGGTTCTCGGCTTCGTCGCGCTCCCGGCGCTGGTCCCGTCGATCGCGGGCGCACTCGACGACTTCGTGGCGTACCTCGGCACCTACGGCGGGAGCGGGATCGCGGAGACGTACTCGCTGTTCAGCGGTGAACTCGGGACCGTGGTCGGGCCGATCTTCCTGTTCGGCTTCGCGCTGTTTCTCGCGCTCCCGTACCTCGCGTGGGCGACGAAACACGCAGTCGACGAGACCGACGAGGCGTGGCTGGTGTTCGTGGCGTACACGTGGTGGTTGCTGCTCTTGGCCGTCGTCCAGAACCGGTTCAGCGGGGAACTGTCGCTGTTCGTCGCGGTCCTCGCCGGGGTCGGCTTCGTCCACGTCGCCGCGTGGATCGAGATCGCCCGACCGGTCGCCCCCTTCGAAACGTCGGCCGGGACACTGGCGTCGACCGACGGCGGGCCGGGAGGCACCCGACGACGGGACGGTGTCTCATCCTCCGAACCCCCGGCCGTCGGCGTCGATCTCGACCGTCGCAACGTGCTCCTCTCCGGCGTCCTGTTCACGCTCGTTGGCGGTCTCGGCGCGATCCAGTCGGGCATCAAGATCGGGCAGACGACGCTCGCCGACGGTCGCTACCGGATGGGTGTCTGGCTCGGTGAGTACGCCGACCAGCGAGGACTGTCCTACCCGGAGAGCTACGTGCTCAGCAACTGGGGCCGGAATCGCGCCGACAACTACCTCGTCTCGGGCTACTCGGAGTCGTACGGCTACGCGCTGAACAACTACGAGGCGTTCGTCACGGCGACCGACGCCGATGGCTGGTACGAGCAGTTCGCCGCAGATGACGTGGGCTTCGTCCTCACGCGTGAGGGCATCTCGCTGTCCGAGGAGACGCTCTACCGACGTCTCCACGAGCAGTTCGGCAGTCGAACAGCGAGCGCCCCGGCACTCTCACACTACCGAGCACTGTATGCCGACGGTGGCTACCGTGCCTTCGAGGTCGTGTCCGGTGCAACGATCACCGGGAGTGTCGAAGCCGGGAGCGAGGTCGTCGCCGAGACGACCGTGACGCTCGCGCCGACCGACCGCGAGGTGACCTACGAGACCGCGACCACCGCCGACGGGGGGACGTTCTCGCTCACGGTGCCCTATCCCGGCGAGTACACCGTCGCCGGTGAGACCGTGACGGTCCCGGAGTCGGCCGTCTTTGACGGTGAGACGGTCGAACTGGGTTGACGAAGCTGTCGACTGCTCTCACCGAAGCGTCGACTCCACCGCCTCGCGCATCGCTCGCTCGAACCGGTCACGACTGTACTGTGCTGCTCGCCCGTCGAGTCGATCCCGAAGACTGGCCTGCGTCTCGGATGAGTCGAGGACGCTAGCAGTCGTCGTTACCGCGCTCGGCACGTCCTCGTACCGGAGGGCGTCGATCCCGGCAACGACCTCTTGCTGGCCACCCGATGCGTGGACGAAGGGCAGACACCCGGCCGCGAGTGCCTCGGCGACTGCGATGCCGAAGTGTTCGTACCGCCGACCGTGAATCGCGTACCGGTGCCGTTCGAGCAGAGAGACGAGTCGGTCGCGGGCGACCCGGCCCTCGACGTGGAGCCAGTCGAACTCGCGGGCCTGCGCCCGGAGTCGATCGGCGTACTCGGCCGAGCCGTCACTGCCGACGAGGTGGAGGTGCGTGTCGATCCCACGCTCTCGGAGTCCGGCGACGACTTCGACGAGTTCGTCCTGGCGCTTCAGCGGGTGGAGTCGGCCGACCGCGACGAATCCCGACTCCTGTTCGGTCCACGTCGGCGGGTCGAAGGCGTCGACGGCGACCGGTGGGTGGACGACGGTCGCGTCGGTGCCGAGCGTCTCGTGGAGCACGTCGGCGGTCCACGCGGAGTTCGTCAGCGTCAGCGTCTCTGCGTCCGACTCTCGGCGCTTCACTGTGCGACAGACCCGGTGGTACGCCGGGTACAGCGACTCCGCGAAACGGGTGTCGTACCGGCGCATCGCGTCGGCCGAGAAGTACGGAAAGTGGACGTACTCGACGGCACCGTCGACCTGGAATTCGCCGTGGGTGCAGACGAGTCGGTCGTGATCGGGTCGATAGCGTCGAGCGACGACGCGCTCGAAGACCGCAGTCCGGAGTAACGGGAAGTCGGTGACGCCGAGTGGCCGGGCGAGTGTCGCGGCGTGGTTCACCGCCGAAATCGCTGGCGTCCGGACCGAGCGGACGCGGACCTCGGCCGGGAAGTCGAGGTCGTAGTCGTCCGCGAGTGTCCGAAGGTCGGGTTCGCCGGTGGTGTAGAGTGTCACCTCGTGGCCGGCGTCCGCGAGTGCCGAAACGGTGTGAAGCCCCACGGCTTCGGCTCCGCCGCCAGCGTTGATGCCCTCGTGGAGGACGCCGAAGTCGGCCATCGCCCGTGCTTGGCGGATGGGCCTCATTGCTCTTTCGTGCTGAGAGTGCCCATCGGTCGTCGCCGAACTCGGCGCCAGAACGACGACACGGTTTTCCCGGCCGGCGGTGTAGGCCGCGACGAATGAACGTCACGCTCGTCTCGACGCTGCCGGACACGGCGTCGGGCACCGGGCAGTACGCCGAGCGACTGGCGAGCCACCTCGCCGAGGGAATGCGACTCACCCGCCTGTCGCTCCCGACCGACGCGACCGATCCGCGGCCGTTTCTCGCGGGCGCACTCCGCGCTGGTGACGGCGAGACCGACGTGGTCCACGTCCAGTTCGACTACGTGGTCTTCGGCCCGCTTGGGCTGTACGTCCTCTGCTTCTTCCCACTCCTCTGGTTCCAGTCGAAGCGACACGGCTTCGCTGTCGTGACGACGATCCACGAGGTACTGAACGCCGACCTCGTCGGCCCGCCGCTGGTTCCACTCAAGCGACTGTACGTCCGACTGTTGAACGAGGTCGTCGCGCGGACGACGAGCGAGGTCGTCTTCCTCTCGGCGGAGGCCGAGTCACGGTTCGTCGCCTCGGTCGGCGACGTCTCTCGGACGCGACTCGCCCACGGCGTCGATCTGTCGGCTCGACGGTCCGTCCAGCAGGCCGAGGCGCGAGCGACCTTCGATCTCTCGCCGGACGCCGACGTGGTCGTCGCACCGGGCTACGTCAGCCCCAGAAAGGGGAGCGACGTGGTGCGTGCGGTCGCCGACGCCTGCCCCGAGGTCGAGTTCCTGCTGGCCGGTGGCCCGCCACGCGAGCGTCACAGCGACTTCTTCGACAGCATCGTCGCCGACGCGCCCGAGAACCTCACCGTCACCGGCCGACTCTCGGAGTCCGACTTTCACGCCGCTTTCCTCGCGGGTGATCTCGCACTGCTCCCGTACCGCGAGATCGAACAGACCGGCGTCGTCAACGCGGTCAACCAGAGCGGCGTCTTCAACTGGTGTGCCGGTTATGGGCTTCCGGTGCTCGCGGGCGACTGTGCGCACTTCCGGTCGATCAGTGCGGAGTGGGACGTGGTCCGACTCGTCGATCCGTCCGATCCCGATTCGATCGCCGAGACGGTTCGGACACTGCTCGCCGACAACTCGGCTCGCGGTATCCTCGCAGAATCGGCCAGCGCCTATGCTGAGGCTCACTCGATGGACGCGGTCGCCGACGACCACCGGACGCTCTACCGGGAGGTTCGACGGTGATCGCACCGCTACGGGGGACGGGACCGTGAACGTCGCGTTCGTCTCGAACGTCGTCTACCCCTTCGTCGTCGGTGGTGCGGAGAAGCGCATCTACGAGATCGGCACCCGTCTCGCGGATCGCGGCCACACCGTCACCGTCTACGGCCGCCACTTCTGGAACGGTCCCGAGTCGACGACACACGACGGGCTTCACCTCGAAGCGGTCGCCCCCGAGACCGACCTCTACACCGACGACCGGCGGTCGATTCCGGAAGCGCTCGGCTTCGCCGGGCGACTCACCCCGCGTCTGCTCCGTGACGCAGGCGAACACGACCTGCTGGTCGCGTCCGTCTTCCCGTACTTCCCCGTCTTTCCGACCGTCCTCGCCGGCTGGCGACACGACGTACCGATCGTCACGACGTGGCACGAGTGCTGGCGCGACTACTGGCGCGACTACCTCGGGCACCTCGCGCCCGGCGGGATGGCGGTCGAGCGTCTGACCGCGAAACTCCCCCAGCACGCGGTCGCTGTTTCGGGTGTGACCGCCGACCGACTCGCGGAGATCGGTCCCGCACGCGACGACATTGCGGTCGTCCACAACGGCGTCGACGTGGACCACATCCAGTCGATCGAACCGGTCGAGACACCCTACGACGTGCTGGCAGTCGGTCGGCTCGTGGAAGCCAAGCGCGTCGAGACGCTCCTCAGGGCGGTCGCTCGTCTCGGCGACGGCGAGGGCGACAGCAGTCGACCGGCGGGCGTCCGACTCGGGGTGATCGGCGACGGTCCCGAGCGCGAGCGACTCGAATCGCTGTCCGACGACCTCGGGATCGCAGACAGGGTGGACTTCCTCGGGTTTCTGGACGACTACGACGACGTGCTGGCTCACCTGCGCGGAACGGCGGTCGTCGCCAGCGCGTCTGTCCGCGAGGGGTTCGGCATCACCTTGGTCGAGGCACTGGCGGCCGACTGCACCGTGGTCGCGGTCGACCATCCGAACTCGGCTGGGAGCGAGGTCGTGGACGACGCCGGCTTCCTCGTCGAACCGACAGTCGAGTCGCTGGCCGACGGTCTCGACCGCGCACTGGCCGGCGAGCGCCCGCCGACGCCGCCACTGGACCGTGCCCGCGAGTTCGACTGGCACGTGATCGCCGACCGGGCCGAGTCGGTCTACCGCGACGTGATCGCCGAGCATCGGTCGTGACGTGATCGCCGAGCATCGGTCGTGACGTGATCGCCGACCACGAGTCGTGCGTCTGCGGCCGACCGGCGTGCGGTGTCGGTGCCGACCGTCGGCGACAGTCGACGACCGACCGCCGATCACCGCCGACCGCGCACCGAACTCAGGAAGAAGGAGCCGAAGACGGTCTGGATGCCGACGACGACCACGGTAAAGGCGAGGATGTCGGTCGTCAGCGGTGGGAGTGCGTCGTAGCCGGCCGTGAGCCAGCGAGTGACGATCCAGCCCGCCCCCACCGCGCCGGCGAGGACGAGTCCACCGCCGACCGCCAACCCGCGTTCCAGTGTCAGCGTCTCGACAATCCACTCGGTCGTCGGATCGTTCGGGCGTCTGATCGGGTCGGTCGTCACCGTGGCGAAGACGCCGAGACTGGCGATCTGATAGCCGACGATGGTCAACAGACTCCCGGCGACCATCGACCGGACGCCGAACCAGATCGGCCCGCCCGGCCCCGACAGTTCCACGTCGAACAGTGCGAGCGACATCACGAACATCCCGAGTACCGTCAGCGCCGCGCCGGGGACCGAGAACAGGTAGCCCGGCGCGTTCACCAGCATGAAGCGGAGATGTTCCCAGCCGTCACGCAGGCTGTCGAGGGTCGCCTCGCCTTCGCGTTCGTGGTAGGTGATCGGCACCTCCGCGATCCGGTACCCCCGCGCGCTCGCGGCCATGATCATCTCGCTGGCGAACTCCATCCCGTCGGTCTCCAGGGCGAGGTCGTCGAGCATCTCGCGTCTGAAGACACGGAACCCACTGTGCGCGTCGGTGACGTCCGCGCCGTAGAACCGGTTGAGGAACGCGGTGAGTGCCGGATTGCCGACGTACTGGTGGAGTGCGGGCATCGCGTCCGACTTGATTGTCCCGGCGAAGCGACTGCCGAGCACGAGGTCGGCGTTCGTCTCGCGGGCCCTGTCGAGTAGTTTCGGCAGTTCCCGGAAGTCGTAGGTCGTGTCCGCGTCGCCCATCACGACGAACTCACCGCGAGCACGCTCGAAGGCGTAGCGGTAGGCGTAGCCGTAGCCCGGTTCGTCGGGTTCGACGACCGTCGCGCCGTACTCACGGGCGATGTCGGGCGTCTCGTCGGTCGAACTGTCGCTGACGATGACTTCGGCGCTGACGCCGAGCGACTGGACCGCGTCGGTGATGGCGTCGAGACACTCGCCGATGCCCTTGGCCTCGTTCATCGTCGGGAGGACGAAGCTGAGCGTGGGCGTCTTGTCACTGTCGGGTGGGAGGAACGTCGGCCGGTCCGACCGATGTGGGTCCAGTGCCATCTGGTCGTTCTGTTGGAGATATCGATTCTTGCCCGTTTAGGCGTTCTGTTCAGTCGTCGTTGATCTTTGTTCGTGGGAGCTATTCTCCGCTCGAGTCCATCTCTACTGTCGCTCGGCGCGTACCACGAGAGATGGCTGTGTAGCGAGCGGGAGCGATTCGAATGGCACTCTATCGGCAATCCAACCGATGACTGGGTGAATACCGGCCAGCTTCTCTCGCTGGTACTCTGCCAGTCCCGGTCGGACCCAACTTTGTGCCCATTCAGATAGCGTGTTTTGAAGTTCGCCGGGGGTAAAGAGACTGACGTGGAAGTGACGGTTCAGGCTCCAGTTTCGTTTTGCCAGTTGGAACAGATCATGTGCCCTTCGGTTCGGAGTCTTTATCCATAGAACGCCCCCTTCGCTGAGCACTCGACGCGCTTCGATGACGAACTCTTTAGCGTCGGGTATGTGCTCTATGCTCTCGATAGCGATTATTACATCTACCGCACCGTCGGCAATGGGTAGATGTGCACCCTCCCCAAGCAGGAGATCTGAAGCATTGTCTGACCGACCAGCGACCAGACTCGGTCGGTCAACGTCTACGCCGATGACCTCCGCTCCGGTCTCTTTTTTGAGATGCGTAGTGAGTGTTGCCGCTCCACAGCCTATATCAAGGAGTCGAGTTTCCTTAGACAAATCAGAAATGATTCGTTCCCGGAGCCACTTCGGACATGTCTTGAGAGAGCGGTCAAACACCACGTTCTCATGAGAATTGAGGCTGTTGGGGTCGGCGTCTGTGACGGTCACGGTCTAAGTATCAAACGGGACAAAAAATGCTTACCGATACTCCCCCTTTTATTGGAGTAAGAATCAGGACAACGTCGAAACTATACAATTCCATTCAAAACTATTAGTTTAAATAAAATAATATTATAAATATTTTAAAGTATCTCAGTTTTATTAGTATTAAATTATCAGAGGTATATTATTAATTACCAGATTACTCGCCGCGTCAGTTTCATCAACATGGCGATGGTTCGTGTGGTGGATACTCGGTCGATACACGGCGGTATCAGTAGAGATAAGTTAGGTCTTATCCAATTTCCTGTAAGCGTGGACAGCCTCACCGCCTCCGACGTTCAGGACGACGTGCATCCGGAGCAGATACAGCTGTCCGTCGTCCTGCCGGTCTACAACGAGAAGGGGAACCTCCGGCCGCTCGCCGAGGAACTCCGGGAGGTACTGGAGTCGGAGTACGACCACTGGGAAGCACTGTTCGTCGACGACGGCTCGACGGACGGGAGCTACGGCGTTCTCAGGGAACTCCACGAGGAAGACGACCGGATCAAGGTGATCCGATTCCGTGGCAACTTCGGCCAGAGTCCGGCACTCGACGCTGGACTCGACTACGCGCTCGGCGAAGTCGTCGTCACGATGGATTCCGACGGGCAGAACGACCCTGCAGACATCCCCCGGTTGGTCGACAAACTCGAAGAGGGGTACGACTGTGTCTCGGGTTGGCGGAGCGACCGGGACGACCCACTCGGGAAACGCATCTCGTCGCGATTCGCCTCCGGTCTCCGACAGGCGTTTCTCGGCACCGAACTCCACGACTACGGCTGTACACTGAAGGCGTATCGTCGCCCTGCCGCGAAGGATATGGACCTGACCGGCGAGATGCACCGGTACATCCCCGCACTGTTGAGTTGGCACGGGTATCGTATCGCCGAGGTCGAGGTCAACCACCGGCCGCGCACTGCCGGCGAGACGAAGTACTCGTGGCAACGGCTCCCGAAGGGCTTTCTCGACCTGATCAACGTCTGGTTCTGGCAGAAGTTCTCCGGGCGACCACTCCACGTCTTCGGTGGATTGGGGATTCTCTCGATGGGCATCGGTTCACTCGCCGGTCTCTACGCGGCGTGGCTGAAGCTCACCGCGAGTGCGAACCTCTCGGAGACAGCCCTGCCGCTGTTTGCAGTCTTCATGGTGATGATCGGCGTCCAGTTCTTCCTCTCGGGGATTCTGGCAGACATCAGCATCAAGGGCTACCAGCACGCGAAGAACGAAGAACCGTACCGAGTCCGCGACGTGCTGGACCACGACCGATAGCCGTGTTCGCGTTCTGCCCGACACTACCGACGAGGACAGTCCGATGCGTGTGTTGATGATCGCTCCGGCCCCGTTCGAGTACGACCGGGGGAAGTCGATCCGGATCAGACAGACCGTCACCCACCTCGCCGACCTCGGCTACGAGATTGACGTGTTGACCTACCCGGTCGGTGACGACCCGGAGCGCGAGGGGGTTTCACTTACCCGTGCGCCCGAGTTGTTCGCACAGGTGGCACCGTCGGTCCCCGGCGTCACGCTCCGGCAACTCGGGTCGAACGCGGCCCTCCTCGTTCACGCGATCCGAAAGCTCCGGCGTCACCGCTACGACGTGATTCACGCCCACGACGTGGACGGCGCGCTGATCGGCCAAGTCGCCCGTCTGCTAACCCGGCGAGATGTCCCGCTCGTGTACGACATGCACGGGACCTTCGAAGAACTGAACGAACAGTACGACGTGGTCGACACACCGGGTGTCGCCGACCGTCTCCAGTCGTACCTCCACGACGCTGTGGACCACCTCGTCGTCAACTGGCCGCACATCGAAGACCTGTTGAAGACCGACACGCCCCGGACGTTGATACTGGACGAACCCGATCCGGCAGTGTGTGATCGACTGGAGCGACTCCGATCTGGCGAGGTTACGCCGACGTCGAACCCGTGGGGCGACACGCAGTATGTCCTCTACACGGGCAACTACGCCGAGTACCAAGGTGTCGATCTCCTGTTGGCGGCGTTCGACCGACTCGACACAGACGGCGAACGCAAGTTGGTGCTGACCGGCGACGACACGGAAGCGCCCCAGACGACGAACCGGGACGTCGTCTACACCGGCTTCGTCGACGAGGAGCGACTCGCGGACCTGTTGTTCGGTGCCGACGTGCTCGTCAGCCCTCGCCAGACCGACGGCTTCCCACCGATGAAGGTTCTCTACTACCTGCGAACCGACGCACCGATGGTCGTCACCGACCGGACCTGCCACACTTCTGTCCTCGACGGTCTGGACGGCGTGACGTTCGCCGACGAGACGCCGGCGGCGTTCGCCGAGGCGATTCGGGAGGCACTCGCAGATCGGACGCGGTATTCGCGGTCTGTGAGTAGATCGACCGGAACCGACGCGTACCGTCGTATCTATGAACAACTGGTCACAGCCACTACTAACTCCACTCAGCCGCCCACCACACACCGATCATGAGTACCACTCGTGTCCTGTTCGTGACGACCAACGACATCTACGATCCGATCCGGGGTTGTGACAGACGCTCGGCACAACTCTGTGGCAACCTCCCGGCCGAGTGGCACGTCGACTCAATCTCGTATAATAAATCCGACGGGCCCGGTCGACCTGAGTCCCCACCCAGAACGATAGAGAACGGTGAACGACACGTTCGTCTGGACTATCCTGATTCGGGAGCGCTTGCCCCATTCAACCCGACCGTGTTGTCGACACTGCGGTCGTTCGGCCGGGAGTACGATCTAATCGTCTCGTCATCGGTCGGCAGTTCGGTGTACGGCGTGGCGGCGAGTTACTACACGGGTGGGGAACTGATAGTCGATGTTCACAATGTAGAAGACGACCTCTCGCTCGCCATTGGTGACTACCAGCGGTTCCTGTTCAGTCGGGTCTTCGGCCGGCTCGCACTCCTGCGGGCGAGCCTCGTCGCGCCGACCTCAGAGACCGACATGGCTCAGTTACCGGCCTCGGTTCGTGAGAAGTCGGTCGTCGTAGCGAACGGCTTCGACGCCGAGATGTTTTACCGAGACGACACGGAACCCGACGACAGAGTGTTGTTCTTCGGAAACATGAGCTACGAACCGAACGCAGAGGCTGTGGAGGTGATCGCCGATGAGATCGCTCCTCGACTCGCAGAGACGCATCCCGAGCTAGAGATTCACCTCGCGGGACCGGACTGTGAGGAGATCACGGAGATAGTCGCTGGACTGGACAACGTGGTCGTCGCGGGACTTGTGGACGACATCGCCTCGTACATCCGCGAGTCGCGCGTGGTGATCGTGCCCTTGCTGACCGGAAGCGGAACGAGACTGAAGATCATCGAGTCGCTGGCCTGCGGGACTCCGGTCGTCTCGACGCCGAAAGGTGCCGAAGGGTGGCCCGAAGATTGGCCGGCCCTCCGAACTGTACGGGTTGCCGACTTCGTCGAGGAGATCGAGTCCGTCTTCGACGACGGAGATGAACTGTTCGACGAGCGAGTCCGGACCGAAATCCGAAGCTATTCGTGGGAGTCTCAGGTCGAGAAGCTGGCAACAGCTATCAATGGTGAGCTACTGTAACCAATGTCTCAACTGCTGGTCACGTTCCCGTACACTTCGACGTATTTTTCAGCTATTTTGTCCGGCCGATACTGATTCACGCTTTCCTTTCCGTTCTCGGACATTTCTACACGTCGTTGCCGACTTCGGAGAACTCGCTCCAAGGTGTCTCTCAGTTCACCGGCGTCGAAAGGATCGTACAGTTCGGCGACGTCGGAAAGAACGGATTCGGAACTCGGATTCCTTGAACAGACGACTGGCGTTCCCGTAGCCATCGCCTCAAGCCACGTCCGGGAGAACGGCTCGGGCCACGTCGCAGGATGAACCATTAAAACGGCGCTCTGGTACGTACGCGGCAGGTTCTCGTACTCCTGATACTCAAGTGAAACAGAAGAGAGGTTCTCATTCTCCACGAAACGTCTGACGTCTGCTTCTAACGGCCCTTTTCCATAGATACGGAGCGGGTACTCTTCTCGGAGGTCTTGAGGTAGATCGGCATATGCTTTGAGGAGAGTCAGCGGTCCTTTCTCCTCTGCTAACCTACCGACGAACAGCAGATACTCCTCGTCAATGTGTCCCTTCTCGAACTGCGGGTCCAAAATGTTCGGCACGACGCGAATATCGGTGGGAGAGTATCCACACTTTATCAGATTTTGTTTCATGCCCTCGGTCTGTACCGTGAGTGCGGATGCGCGCTTCGCAACCTGCTTGCCAATTGCTTCGACGAGTGGCTGTCCTGCCTGATACACGACACTGTCGTAGTACGATCTCGCGTACCTGACCGAGGTCATGAATGAGTACGACGGACAGCCGTCTCGGAGGAACCGTCTCGCATCGGTACACACCCAATTGTAGTTTACTACAGTACCGACGACAGGCGTCGGGGACTTCAGTACGACACCGGGAAGATGCGCTGGACCGTAAACGTGGATAACGTCGTACTCACGAAACGGGATCGAAGATAGCCCGACTGCGAGGTTCTTGTTCAACACGTCCGGGAGAAACCGGACCTCAGGGAGTTTCACACACCGATAAGCCGAGGAAGAGTGAGTGTCGGGAGTACAGAAGGAGAACACATCAACCTCGTTTCCCTGACTTCGCAAGGAATTCACTATCAACGAGCTACTTTTTGCCGCACCTCCTTTTCCGTGCGGGGGATACTCAGCAGATATGAATCCTACTTTCACTGAAGATAGGTGCCTCCCAAATCCAAATATGCGTTACGATTGCGCTATCTGAGTAATCAATTGTCTGGCTCCGAACCGGCGGGTGCCCACACCTCTACGTTTGTGTTTTGATACATGCGTTCGAACTTCGAGCTTTCCAGCCTCGACTTTGCGGCAGTAACATCCGGACTTCTATCATGGAATTCGATAATCATCAGATTACATTTCTTGCTGACAAGATTCCATTCCTCAAGAATAAGTTCACACTCCAAACCCTCTATATCGGATATAAGTGTGAATTCGCTGATCCCATTCTGCTGAGAGAGTGACTCCAAGCTCACTGCATCAACAGTTACCTCCCTCCCATCTTCACCTTCTTTGTCGTACACGCCTGAGCTTAGATAATTATTGTAGATATTCATACTAATTTCTTCATTCTTTGCTGAGTATGCGGAATTCACGACATCGAAGTTTGCACCATTTATCTCTCTATTTTCCCTGAGACTATCCAGTATTTCTGAATTCGGCTCAACCGCGACGTGCTTCGAATCGGAATGTAGTTTATCATTAATTGCACACGAAACTACCCCGATTCCCGCTCCCAATTCGATGACATCCGATTCTGGGTCCAGAAACTTCGATATGGCTTCCAATTCGGCACTCTCGTACCCCTGCTTTCTCTTCTTTAATCGGTACTTGAGCAGATGAGGCAGATTCACATTTTTTATATTAACTGATATGTTGTTCACTTCTACAAGATATGTACCGTCCCGAGAGAACCACCTTACATGAATCGGAGCGATCAACCGATCCACGGCTTCTCTCTGTAACCCGGAAAGTCCGTCCTCTTTGAACCGCCGTCTAGTACGAGAGAGGATGTTCATATACACTGCGTAACTGGTGGTGCAGACTATTATATCACTTTGGATGATACTGTATCGAGAACAGACCTCGTGTAGAGACCCAGTTTACAATATCGTCTTTTTTAACCATGTCAGTTCCTGCTTCTTGATTCCTCCTACGAGAAAAACGATAACGAAGTACACAGGTGCGCCCAGAGTAGGGTATACTACCACTTGTAGTGGCCCCTGCACCGGAATTGCTAGTAGTATAACAGTCATAACGACCGTGCCAACGACCGCGTAGGTTCCGGCTTTGATTGGGATAGAGAACTTCACTTTGCTCCATGAACTGTAACCAACGTATGTTGTGATGGCTGTGAATGACAGTATCGTAGCGGCTACTGCACCCAATAGTTCATAGTTCGGGACTAGAATCAGATTTAGTGCGATATTCATTATCATTGCTATAGTAGTTATAAATCCTACTTTGGTATTCTGTTCTGCCGCGTGTAGAATATACATCAAGGGACTAGAATAACCATAGATCAAGAACCCAACCGCCAGCAAAGGTAATAGAACTCCACCAGTACCAGCGACCGACTCTGTTGAGATCAGTTTCAATACTGGCTCTGCGAGTAACGTCATGCCCACAATTGCTGGGAGCGCGATGATCGTATATATTCTCAAAATCTGAGTGTATAGATTTCTAATTGAATTCCTATCGTCTTCGTCCCATGCCGAGGTAACAGAGGGATACAGGGTTGAGTTCATCACCCCGGAAAGTGCGTATATAGTCTTCGAAACACTGTAGCTAACGGCGTAAATACCCACAGCAGTGGGAGATAGAAAGTACAGAATAATAAATTTATCACCGTGTGACAAGAGAGTCCCTGAAAGTTCCTTTGGAATCATTGGTGTGCCGTAGTGTAGGTATTTCTTGAACCGGGCTCGGCTCGGCACGTGCAACGACATCTTGAATTTCAGAAACAGTGCAACATCAAATAAAAATATTACCACTCCCATCGCCACAATCGCAATAACTATGTCTGAAGTTATTGAGAAAATAGCTCCAAGTACGGTGACTTCAACAACTTTCCTTGAAATCCACAACAACTCGTATACCTTCACCCGACCTTGGGCACGAGGTATGTTCTTGAGAACTGAAAACAGTGATTCGCCCAAAATCAGGAATGAAAGTGATAGCAAGAATAATCCCTGTGACTGGAAGGTCGGTTGAATCGAGGCGATGCCGACCGATATTTCGGTGAAAATGTACAACAAAGTTACCAGAGCAACACCACCTAATGAAATAAACAACACTTCCGAGCCGACTTCGCGTGCACTTTCTGAAGAGTCGGCATACCTTACCAAAGTTCCGTGAGAATGGACACTGCCTACAGTAACGATCACTGTCACAATAGACAGAACCACAGTCCAAATTCCATACGCGCCTGCGCCGGAAATCTTCGTTATGATCGGGATCAGTATTAGCCCTCTGACAAGGACTATGACGCTACGAACCAGCGAAACAGATGTGTCTGAAAGAATCTTCTTAGGATTCATTCATCTGTTGCCCCAGTTCTCTATGACCCCGCAGGACTACCAACACTTTTCAACTTCGCTTGATACCTGAGACAATTCAATCTATCGGCCTGTTCTCTGGGAGGAGAATCGCGGTGCCTATGGCCACTGATTCGCGGTCCAGTCTCAAACCAACAGAGATAAAGAACTGAAATTGGTAGCAGGATTAGATGCGAAATCTTCGGACTTTGATGTCGCACCGGAGATACGAACTGGTAGTCCTCGTCTTATCCCTGCTTGGTCTGGGAGTGCGTCTGTGGAACGTCGACGTCATGAGTCTCTGGGTTGACGAGTCTATCAGCGCAAGGGCCGCTGTTTCGTTACTCGAACGGGGCGAACCGTCGATCAGACGACTGGGAGAGGGGTACAAGTTCTACCAGCGAGGTATCCTGCATACGATCTTCGTCTCGCTCAGTATTTTGATAGCGGGCAAGTCTGAACTCGCTGTTCGACTTCCTGGGATCGTATGGGGCACGCTCCTAATCCCGGTATCGTACTGGTGGGGAACAGAGTTTGCAGATAGAGAGCGTGGACTGATCTTTGCCGTACTGATCGCTTTCGTCCCGTGGCAAATTGCGACGGCTAGGTACACGAGATTTTACGCACAGTTTCAGACTCTCTTTATGATAGGGTTGTTGTTATTTTTCCTCTGGTATCGCTCGTGCGACTACGAGTTCCCGACGAGTATTCCCTCTCTCCGTGAATCCTCGCTACTAACTCTGTCAGCGTACGTACTGACCGTACTACTCTCTCGTCTTACCCATCGGTACTGGGTAAGTATCGTGGCAATTCCTGTCGTCCTCGTCTTTGTCTCGCAGGCGATCAAACAACGAGAATTAGACCACAGGGACGTTTCACCCCGCGAAATCGGATACGGAGTTATACTTGTCACCGTGTCAGTGACCGTAGCCTACCTTGTTATCCCAAGTGATATTCTGGCGTTATTTTCTATAAATCAGTGGCAGTCGGCGGACTTTCTGGCAGTTCCTGCAAAACTGTTAGGGATAAATGCGTTACTTGTGGTGCTGGCCGCAATTGGAGTGACGTATAAACTCGTGCGACTGTATCTTTCGTCCGAAAACGAGATTGGCTCCCTACTGAAAGAGACATACGGTGTAATCTCGCTGGTTAGTATCTTTTCCTTGCTCTCCATCGGTTTGCCACTTATACGGGAAACGGTTGATATTCGATACCTCTCTCCTCTCGCCCCTCTCTTGATCTACGAAGTCGCCTCGTTGCTACACTCATTACTTGTCCGTGTTGCTGAGTTTGATCTGAACCGGACTCCGCGATATGTCGTGACCGTCGTCCTGATTCTCGCTTTACTTTTCACACCGAGTACCGTTCTGTTCATGAGTGAAAACCAGTACGGAAATGCACCACCCCATACGGATAGAGTTGTCAGCCACGACATGGGAGGTGCAAGCGAATTCGTTGAACCAAGACTTGATCAGGGAGATACGGTGTACACCTCACCGCTGAACACGGTAGCGTTCTACCTCGGCCATGATCGAAATGGCGAGGCGACAATCAGGTACCTATCGAGCCCGCAGGCCACCGGTGGCAATAGTTGGGCAGACGCATCGTACGCTATCGGTAGTGCCGAAGAGATGGAGACACAGGTTAAGAAAGATGCCGAAAACGGAACCGTCTGGTTTGTGATATACGACCTCTACTGGCGTGGTGAAGAAAACGAACAGTGGGTAGAATCCAACGCACAACTCGTCAGCGCAGAATGGAAGAACGTTGTGGTGTATAAATACGAAGCTGGTGAACAGAGTACTCTTGAACACGTGGATCGGAGAGCCCGGACACTGAACCGTATCAACGACTACCCCGACGCCTAGTAGTGCACTATCTCCTCCTCACCCGCGAGTTCCCACCGAACGTCCTCGGCGGTGTCGCGTACCACTCGTACAACCTCGCACGGGAACTCACCGCCCGCGGTCACGACGTGACAGTCCTCACAACCGACACCGGCGACTACACCGACACCGACCTCGACACGACCGAGATCACGGTCGACCGACTCGACCCTCCGACGGTCGCAAGCCCCCGATGCTGGTTCGACCGCGCGGTCCGACGCCGCCTCGCGGGAAGCGACCTGCTCGCCGACGCGGACGTCATCCACAGCCACGAGTACGTCCGGTTCGACGCGCTCGACACCGACACGCCGACGATCCTCAAAGTCCACTTCAACCTCGCCCGCAAGTTCGAGTTCTTCCCGTTCGAGACGTACCACCCGGTCGTCCGCCCTGCGGTCCGGTTCGCCGTGGATCACGGCGTCGAACCGCTGGAACGACGCCTCGCATCGCAGGGGCTGGCCGGCGCGGACGCTCGTCTCTTCGTCAGTCGGCTGGCACGCGACGCCCGAACCGACGGCGCACGCCCGACCGACGGCGATCACGTCGTCCACAACGGCGTCGACCTCGACCGATTCACACCGCACGACACCCCCGAACGCGACGGCGAGTACTTCCTCTTCGTCGGCGGAACACAGCGACGGAAAGGGTACGAGACACTCCGGACGGCCGTCGCTGGGACAGAGATCCCGGTCCGCGTAGCCGGAGGATCACCGCCACCGGACCTCCCGCCGAACGTCACTGCACTCGGTCACGTCCCGCAGTCGGCCCTCCCAGATCTCTACCGGAACGCGCGGGCACTCGTCCACCCTGCGCACTACGAACCGTTCGGCAACGTCGTCCTCGAGGCACTCGCCTGCGGCACTCCGGTAATCACGACCGACGAGACTGCCTGTGGGGCCGCCGAACTTCTGCACGACGGCGTCGGAACCACGGTTCACCCTGCAGACCCGGAAGAACTCCAGCTGACACTCCAGCAGTTCGATTCACGTGCGTACGACTCGACTACTTGCCGCAGACTCGCAGAGGCCCATCCGTGGAGTGAGGTTGCCAGCCGTACCGAGTCGGTCGCCGAATCGCTCGTCGCGGGCGACAACTGAGACGCTGAACACGCTGCTACTCCAGACAGTGACTCCGATTCACGCCGGGGGAGAACTCGCGTTCGTCGTCGTCTGGTTCTGGTCAGTTGGATCGTAGTGATACACGCGCATATTTACCCACGAGGACTCTCCGCGTCGTTCGAAGTTCGAGACCACGATCTGTCGGGCAGCCGGATCGGTGAAGCTCCCTCTGAACTTCTTGCCAGCGAACAACCACACTTCCCTGTCACTGTTGAGCAACTGACGCACGTCTGCAGTTTCGTTCAAATAGACGGTTCCAGTCCGTGTATGCACGTACTGGCCATTCTGGTACTCGACGTACGCGATACCGTGTTGTCGGAAGAAGTAGTCCGTCTCCCCGTAGTACCACATCGACATCTCGGGACGCGTGGAAACGATGATGGCGTCCTCGCTCGCGCGGTCTGTGACCCACTCGCTCGCTTTCTCCCAGTCGGAGTTCCCTGGGTGATAGGGCTGATCGTACACGGATTCCGTCACGGCGTAGCCTGCGACCGGCGACGCGACGACGAGTGCGACAATAACGGGAACGGCGTACACCGTCGCTCGGAATGGAACGGACAGTTGGTCTCCTTCACCTTCAGTGACTTTTCGCCACAGTAGCTCCAGCGTCGCAGCGATCCCGAGTGATCCAACCACGCCGAGAAGCGGGACGAGGTGGTACACGTACCGTGGTGCCTTTCGTGGCGTCACGGACGCGACGACGAACGGCACGACGAGTGCGACCACTACAAGTCTCCCGCTCGGGTACCGCCACCAGAGATACGCCCCTGCCGGGAGTGCAACGAGTCGAAGTATTGGATACGCCTGGCCGAACAGGGTCCAGTAGTAGAACGGTCCTCGATCCGGCCACGTCCCGGGTGTCGACGCAGTGAGCACACCCGGGAGCCCACTCAGCAGAACGTACCCCATCGCAGCACAGAGGCCACCGACCAAGAGTAATCCAGTCATCCGGCTCCGTCGGTCGAGTGCGTCGATCGCCATCGAGTCGAGCGAGCGCAGCGTCCCCGCGAACTGGACTGCGAGGAAGAAGACGATGGCCGCCCCCAGCGCGAGGTACGCTTGGTGTGTATTCTGTCCGAGCAAGACGAGAACGGCGAGGACGTACGGGTAGGGACTCCGCAATCGGAGCTCGTCGTCGTACCACTGGATGAACACGAAGACAGACGCGAGATAGAAGAACGCCAGTGGTGCGTACATCCGCGCTTCACGTGCCCAGACGAGTGTGAACGGATCGGCTGCGAGAAACGTGGCGACGAAGAGGCCAGTAATCCGGCTGTACCGGGTTCCAAGCAACCAACCGATCAGCACCGTCCCGAGGCTGTACACCACTATCGGGAGGCGGGCAGCGAACTCCGACAGACCGAGCAGCTGAAACGAGACGGCGATCGGCAACGACGTCGTCAACCACGCCCGCCGATACGGCGAACTGGCTCCAACAGCGTCGGAGAAGCCGTTCCCGGCGAGGAAGTTCCGGGCGGCCCAGCTCGTGTACGCTTCGTCGATCCACAGTGGCGCGACCCCGAGCCGGCGGAATCGGAGATATAGAGCGACGAGCAGAACGAGACAGAACAACCCGTACGAGAGTTGTTGATGGCGGTCCCACCGGTTCCACCACCGAGCTGTTTCCTCGTTGCCATCCGTGGCCGTGGGTTCCGAAACCATCGATAGTACGAGGTCTGACGTCCCGTCTCAGTAAAAAGGATTCGTAGGGCGATCGTTTCACGCGATCGGGTTTGCTTCCGTCTAAGACTACTCGCGATCAGGCAGTCGGATCGAGCGTACGCACTGCCTGTTTGACGACCGTCGATATCGGCGCAGGAAGTCGACCGAGTTCTCCTTCTACTTCGCTGAAACGGACGACACCTACCACGACGGAAACGCTCCCATAGATTACTCCACCAGTGAGTGGCACGACGACGAGCGCGAGGAGCGGCGACGGGAGTACTGCGACTACTCCGAGGAGGATCGGTGCAGTCACGGCGAAGGCGACGAGAATCCGCCAAAGTCGTAGGTCAGTGAGCGGGTCGAAGCCGATCCGCCGAGCCGCGACTACGTGAAAGAGAAGCATCGAGCCGTAACTCACACTAGTCGCGACTGCTGCACCATCCGGCCCATATTCTGTAATCAAGAGGAGGTTCAATACGAGATTGAGGAGTGCGGCCACAGCCGTTGCAACAACGAGCGGACGGAGCTGGCCGTTTCCTTGTCCGATTGCGAGAATCGGACGCGCAACTGCAAACCCGACCGCGCCAGGTAACAACAACAACACGAACCTCGTTGCAGCGGTGAACTCGTCGCCGAAGTACAGTGGCACGAATGCGCCGGCGAGGACACCGATGCCGAGTGCGACGAGCAGTGTTAGCGCCACCGTGTATCGCGTGATACGTCCTGCAAGGACTTCGATACGGTCGTGTTGACCATCCGCCCACAGTTCTGCAGTCGAGTGTAGAAGCGCCATCTGAAGTGCGAACGGGATGAACCAGACGAACTCCGCAACGACGAGTGCCGCTCGATAATAGCCAGTCGCCTGATTCCCAGCCAGTGGTTGGAGCAGGAGGATATCGACGTGATACAACGACGTCGTCAGTAGCGTCAATCCGACACTGAGTGCGTTGAATGACAGCAGTTCGTTTCGAGGAAAGCGGTCTGGTGTTCGTCGCACGACCTGACGGAAGTCCATCCGCCCAGAGAGTAGCCAGAGCCCGATGATCGCCATTCCTGCAGTCGCAACCAGATGGCCGACGAGGAGTCCGGTGATCCCCCATCCAAGTAGTGCGAGTGCGATACCAATGAGGCCGAACAGTGCTTTTTGTCCGACCTGCAGTGGTTCGCTGTATCGCTCTAACCCGAGTCCCATGAGAGCACTTCGGAAGGCTCTGAACAGTTGCCGCACGACGAGAATACCCGCGAGTAGGATCACGAACGATGCGATGGTCTCTCCGACGAGTGGAGCGATGACGCCTGTCTCAACGAGAAGAACACCGCCGCCTGCGACAACAACTCCAGTACCGAGCGCAACTCTAACATAGAACCCAAACACGTACCCTCGCTCTGCTTCCGTCCGCTCGGCGACGAACTTTCGCATTCCGTCCATGATCCCTGCGTCAACGACGATCATTGCCATGCCGAGTACCGACATCAAGAAGGCGTACTGCCCGTACCGACCGCTTCCGAGGATCCGAACGATGATCGGCGTGATGATGAGTCCGAGGAGAAGTGCGCCAACCCGTCCTGAGAGAATCGACGCGAAGCCTCCCGTGATGTCCCGATCAGAGTCGGCCATTACTGTCTCTCTTGATGCTGCTTATCCGAGTCACCAAACTGTATCGGTACGGGACTATCCTAGGTGTCGCTAGCTAGTGCACGGAACAATAAGAGAGCCTCTCTTGGGCGATTCTGTCAGAAAATCTCTCAGACATCCTTCTAATAAAAATGGGTGGAAGGAACGAGAAACCCAAAAACAGCCTCATCTCTGGGTCTTTTATTGCCTCCATTTTGCCGGCCGGTTCACTTGGGTGATACAGAACGCTCATACGACTACCCAACGTACGCCTGTCCGATGAATGTCAGTATCGTCGGCAGCGGCTACGTCGGCACGACGGTCGCCGCCTGTCTCGCCGACCTCGGCCACGAGGTCGTCACGGTCGACATCGACGAGTCGGTCGTCGACGCGATCAACGCGGGCGACCCGGCGATCCACGAACCGGGACTGGACGACCTCGTCGCCCGCCACGCCGGCGACCGCCTCCGCGCGACGACCGACTACGGCGTCGTCCCCGAGACCGACCTCACGATGCTCGCGCTCCCAACGCCTTCTCGCGAGGACGGGAGTATCGACCTCACTGCGATGGAAGCCGGCGCACGCTCCGTCGGAGCAGCACTCGCGTCCGCCGACCGATCCAACTCTCCCGACCCGCATCTCGTCGTCACGAAATCCACGGTCATCCCGACGACGACCCGCGAGGTCCTCGGGCCCGCCATCGCCGAGGCAGGGCTGACACAGGGAGAGGACTTCCTCGTCGCCTCGAACCCCGAGTTCCAACGTGAAGGCTCCGCAGTCGCGGACTTCCTCAACCCCGACAAACTCGTCTTCGGGACCGACGACGACCGGGCACTCGCCCGACTGCACGACCTCTATACCCCACTGCGTGAGGCCGCCGAGACGGAGATTCCGGTCGTCGAGACTGGCATCGAGGAGGCGGAGATGATCAAGTACGCGAATAACGCCTTCCTCGCCAGCAAGGTCTCGCTGATCAACGACATCGGGAACGTCTGCAAGGAGTTCGGCGTGGACGCCTACGAGGTGGCCGACGCGATCGGACTGGACGACCGGATCGGCGAGCGGTTCCTCCGAAGCGGCGTCGGCTGGGGCGGAAGCTGCTTCCCCAAAGACACGAAGGCAATCGTCGCCGCGAGCAGGGACGGCGGCTACGACCCCCGGATGCTCCAGGCGGCGATCGACCTCAACGACGCACAACCCGAGCGCCTGCTCTCGCTCCTCGACCGACACGTGGACGTGTCCGGCAAACGCGTCGCGGTCCTCGGCCTCGCGTTCAAACCCGGCACCGACGACGTCCGGGAGAGTCGGGCGATCCCGGTGATCGAGGGACTCCAGTCGCGCGGTGCCGAGGTCGTCGCCTACGATCCGGTCGCGACCGAGAATATGCGCGCGCACTTCCCCGACATCGAGTACACCGACTCGGCGAGCGAGGCGCTCGACGGGGCACACGCCGCCATCGTCGTCACCGACTGGGACGAGTTCGCGGTGCTGGACGAGGCGTTCGATGCGATGGCGACGCCCGTGGTGGTCGACGGTCGGCGGATCATCGAGCGACGTGCGGGGATCACGTACGAAGGACTGACGTGGTGACGCCCGTGTTCGAACTCTCTCGGTGTTCCCGCCTCAATCGTCGGCCGTGTACGCGCCGCTTCGGTGCTCGATGCGGTGGACTTCGAGAACCGACGACTCCCTGTCGAGTACACACGCGAGTCGGTACTGCCCGACACGACACTTGGAGAACGGACCGCCGGTCAACGGTTCGAGGAAGTCGTCCGGATCGCGCCACTCCGAGTCGGTGATATCGTCCAGTTTCGAGACGATGCGGTCTCGGACGTGTGGGTCGAGCGCGTCGAACTGATCGACAGCACGCGGCGTAAACTTTCAGGTCCAGTCCTCGCTACTCGCCATCGTCGTCCATCGTCCTGACGACTTCCTCACGCGACACGAGTTCGCTCTCCCCGGATCGCAGGTCGTGTTCACTCGCGGCGATCTGTTTCCACCCCTCCCGTGAGAACTCGGGGTGTTTGATCGCGTCACGCGCCGCGTACCGAAGGAACTCGCTTCGGGAGTTGAACCCCTCTCGTTGCCACGTCGCGTCGATGTCTTCGAGGAACGATTTGCTCAACCGAAGGTTGATCTGGACCGTCTCCGGTGCGTCGTCGCCGTCCTCGACACCAGCGGTCGACATATACAGATGCTTTACGCTGGCTACACATAAGCGTTCTCTCGCCACCGACCGGTACGGGTTCGCAGTGGTGGCCGAGGGTCGTCGTGAGACCTCGCCGTGCTGGACGAGGCGTTCGCCGCGATGGCGGATCCTGTGGTGGTCGATGGTCGTCGGATCGTCGAGCGTCGTGCGGGGATTACCTACGAAGGCCTGACGTGGTAATCCCCACGCTCTGCTGAGGGGAGAGCCGACCGAGTAGACGTCGCTGTTCTCGGAGACTACGTCCCCACTCGGTACACCTCCGAGGTCCGGCGGCACGCCCGGTCGACGGTCACCTCGCCGTAGGTCGACCCATCCCCGTAGTGGACCTCGTCCCACTTCGTCCGGAGCAAGCCGGACTGGCGAAACAGCCCATCAACACGACTCGGCTCGCGGCCGGTCCAGAAGGCGAGCAGGCAACACAGCGCCATATCCGCCTCGGAGTGGCTGTCGTAGCCCGTCGTGTCGCCCCGCCAGAGCCGTGCGAACTTCTCGCCGTTCTGCGCGTCGTGTGCTTTCCGGAGCAGTGTCTCGTCGTCGAGCCGCACGGTCCCGATCGTGTCGAGGTCGAGACCGACACGACCGGCCCTCTCAGTAGGTAAGTCCTCCGCCGTCTGTGCTCTCACGTCCATCTCCTCCCGACTCGTGGAGGCAGCGAGAAATCGGTCGTGGACACGCCGAAGCGGTCCGGCACGCGCTGCTATCTCCCGTGGCGTTCCGGCGAGTCGCTCGCCGGTCATCGTGAAGTACCGTGCCTCGTCGTAGGCTTCGACACCGCCTTTCCGACGTGGCCCCTCGGGAAGCGAGCCCCGAACGAGGACGTGGAGTCCACTCCCTGACGGGGAGATTTCGGTGTACGAGTGCAGGCGTGTCACCATCTCCACAGCGTCGTCCGACAGCCCTGTTTCGTCCCGACAGTCGTCGAGATCGACACCGACGAACGGGTCATCGCTCGTGAACACGAAGCCGATGCCGTCGACGTCCGAGGCGGTCGCACGCTGGAGTGCCGAATCGAAACTCCCCCACGTCGCTGAATCGGCTGTGGAAGCGTACGCTCCAGAGACACTAGTCGGATCGAGCGGCACCTTCGTCACTTTCCCACCTCGCTCTTGCGTCGTCCAGCAGACCCACTGGTCGTACTGCCTGAGTGAGACGGGGAGTGCGTTCGGCCGCATTGGCCCTTTGTCACCGGTAGACCGCTTGAGCCTGTCGCTCACTGTCGTCAGTTCGACAGCAGATCGTCCGGTCGCTGACTGCTCAGATCGTCTAGTTGTCGTTCGTGAATCACCACCCCTCTTTCGTCAGGCCCGGCGACGACGCGGAAACCGAGCGTGCGAAGAAAGTCAGTGAGCCATGTGCCAGCATCAGCGACGATCAGCGTTTGACAGTCCTCGTCGGCGAGGAGTGCGAGCACGATCCCGACGTGAACACGACCCCGGTGTGTCCGGAGATGTTCGGGCACCCAGAGGTGACGAACACACAACGTTCGGCCAGCGAGTCGTTCGGCGACGACTTCGATCTGCTCGGAGTCTGTCTGTGGTGTGCGGGCCATCAGAAGACCTCCTCCGTCGGAACGATTCGACTGACGGAGCCTTCGGGGGCTGTCTCGTCCGAGAGGTCGCCGGTGTCGGGTCGGATGTGTACACGAAGCGGTTCTCCATCGATACGCTGTGAGTCGTTTTGCATTCGATCACGCGGCGCGGGCGCGCCGCACCTGCAGGGCGCAGACAAACTGCCGTGGCGTGTCACGGGCCAGCGATGGTCGTCGGGCCTCCAGCGTGTCGTCGCGCATCGAGGCGCAGACGTGGCGTCTCCAGATCGTCGACCGCCTCCAGGGCTGTGATGTGAGCGACGACTCCGTGTGCTCGACACCGGGTTTCGAGTTCGGTGAAGCGGATCGGCCGGTCGAGATATTCGACGCGCACACCGACGACGGCTCTGTCGGGATGTGTCGTGATCTCTTCGACGGCCCAGCAGTGTGGCCAGTCGTCGAGCGCACGCTCGATCGTCTCACAGATCGACGCGTCATCACCCATCGAGTCGCTCCTGTGCCGTTCGAGACGTCACACGGTTCGGAGTCGTCACACCGAGTGCACGCAATACAGTGTCGATCTCTGCAGTAGAGAGTTCCCACGTCCCGTCGAGTCCAGTGATCACCTCGCGGGTGAACGCCTGGTAGTAGTCAAGTGCGACCGCTTCGTCACGAGTGTAATCGAGTAGAATGGCCAGCCCGAGTTGTGAGGGACCGGAACCTGCGTATCCCCACTCGAACCCTCGGGAGTGGGTTCGGAGGGTACGACTTCGCGCAGGGGAGAGTCGCGTCCGGTCGGGGAGTCGTTCGACGATGGCGTGTCTGTGTGCGTACCGGCCGCGGTAGCCGGTCAGTGGTGGTCGGTGTGTGGGGTTCTCGTCGTACATGGTGGTGCGGGATACCCCGCACCCGCGAGGGGTTCGATAAACAGCGGTCGTCGGAACCACACCGCTGGCTGGCGCGACGCGTCGGTCTCTCGGTCTGGCTTTCAGACAGCGAACGTGACCCGTTGGTGGCTATCACCAGAAGCCGTGGTCTCGGTACTTTTGAACGCGCACGGCAGGACTCTCCGGTGGCTCCTCGTCGCTCCAGGCGTAGTGACGTCGTCGATGGTCACGCCACTGTTTCGTGTCGGAAAACACCTGCCCACAGGCACACTCGATCGGCTCGTCCAATGGGGGTAACCAGACAAACTCACTCTCTGGAGGGAGTGTCCAATAAAAAAGTTCAGCCAGACGGAGAGTGAAACTGAAACTATTCGACTGATCTCGCTCGTCACCACATTCTGCAGTCGACGATGGCCTGTGCTCGACTCCAGAACGGATGCACTAGCCACTGGATCGACCAGGAGAGGAGACGCACCGAAGGGTCGGAGAGCGCACTGAGAGCGTCTCGCTGGTGGTCGAAGCGAGTGTTATCGGGGTGAGATCTCCACGGAGTAGTCGTGGTACACGGTCACCTCGTAGTCCAGATACTCGAAGGTGAGTTGCCCACGTGTCTCGCGGAACAGGCTCTCCAGTGCTTCCGTATCGATCACCTCGTACAGTGGTCGAAGCTGGTCGGGAGTCGTGCGTTCGAGTGAAGCGACACCGGCCGTAATCTCGTCGACGACCGACTCGGTGTCGTCTGCGGACCAATCCAGTTCACTCACGTGGAGGTGGCAGGACCACGGAGGTAAATACGTTTCCCCGACAGGTTGCTTGTCTGATTGTTTAACGAACGTTGCGGGTCCGAGCGGTCACGTCTCGCCGAACAGACTCCGGAACGCCGCTACCTCTCCGTCGAGCGTCTGCTGGTCCGCCTCCACGTCGGCGAACAGTGGGAACTGCTCTGCCTTCCGCCGTCGGCGCACTGCTGGCCTGTCGTCACGGCCGAAGGTCGCGGCTTCGGGCTGGTCCACACGCGGTGTTCGCTCGCGGTGGTCCACTTCCGCGCCGAAATCCACGAGTGAGGTCTCGACCGGCTCCTCAGAGACTTCCAGTTCACCCGTCTGTCCGAACGTCGCCTGTCGTTGGATTTCGATCCGCTTCGATCCGGACTCCTCGTCAGTCTCCTCACTCATCGCCGGCCTCCACCCCGAGACGTGCCCGTTCGAGTCGCACGCGCCGCAGGTGTTTACAGCCGTCTTCGGGATGGCGCTGTCGCCAGTCCGGGCAGGTACACGCCTCTGCACCGAGATGCACGAAGTAGGTGTTACCGCTCTCTGCGTACACCTCGTAGGCGAACCGCCCGCAGGCCCGGACGGTCATCTGTTCGGTCAATGCACGGTCGGTGCGTGGATCGGTCGGATCGAGGCCGACCGCCCGAACCGCATCCGTTCTGTCTCGTCGGTGTGGTGTCGTCGTCGACATGGTCTCGCGGGAAGAGCCCCGCACCCCATGGGGGCATAAAAACCTCTGTCAGTGTCGAGAGACACACACCGTCGTCCTCAGTCCTGAAAGCGGTTGTCTCTCGAGGTGACTGCGTATTCCGCGTAACTAGTGCCGTCCCACGCGTACCCCGCGGTATAAACGTCGTCCATCTCCCACGCGTCGGGTGATTCGATGATGACGTACTTCGGTAGCGTTTCGGTTTTGATAGTGACTGGCCGGCGGAACGGTCCTCGTGTGCCGTTCACCGAGATATTACCGAGATCGACACTCGAAATCCGCTGTTGCTCTGCGTCGTAGAGAACCACGCTGAGATTCGAGACGGTTCGGTTCCCTGCCGACCCCAAGTAGAAGTTCACCGTCCCGTTCATGCTGAAATCACCATCGGATCGCGTGAACTCTCCATCAAAGTGGATTAAGTGATTAGGCTCCGATGGATACGTCGCACACCCACTAGTAACCACGAACACTACCATCAGGCTTGCTACCAATGTACTCTTACTCATCATCTGCTGTGGAGGTTTCTTCTATGCTGAACGCAAAGAACCGCCCATTCATCGGAGTATTGGCGAGGTCCTCATTATAGCCTGAGGACATTATGCTCCAAGTGGCTGTCCCGTCAAGATTCTCTGGTGTCCAATCTCTGGAATTTGGACTGATGCTCCCGCTGTAGATTTCACCGTTCCGGAATACCGTACGAGGCCTGTATCGGTCGTCGGCTCGTCCAACACCGAACGAGTGGCCGATTTCGTGTATCTCAGTTTTTGCAGAGACCATCGCTACCTTAGTCGAATACGGAGACCGCTCAAGATCACGGTTACTGACGTCTGTGGTATCTTCTGCATTCCCCTGCACAAAGATTCCCTGATACGGAACCCCATAGAGATTGATGCCTGACTGGTCTTGACCTCCTGGGACAGTTCCGCCCGCTTTCGTCCCGACGATCACGTACTCATCCGAACCGGTCGATGAGAACGTGGTTCCGGCTGCGATAATCTCCCGGATGCCGAAGCCGTTCTCCGGGTCGACACACAGCGGACCAGCAGTCGGCGGAAGGCAGGGGATGAATTGCTCGTCTGAGATCACGTCGTCACGCACGATGTCGACATCTATCCCGTACAATCGGAAGTTGCGCTCGATACCGCGCTCCCAGGCTTCGGTGTTGAGTGCGGCAGTCGAGTCTGCCTCGTAGTAGTCCACTTCGATGGTGAGCGAAGGAGCTGGCGAGTCGTCTGAACTGGTAGGGTCACTACCCCACTGTAGTTCGCCGATATGAAGATTCGAGTGGACCGGCGGTTCACCCTCTTCAAACACCACCCCTTCTGGTGATGGAATCGACTGATCTGTCCGGTGGACACCGGCTTGTTCGGGGACTGTTTCCTCATCTTTGACCCCCTCATCAGCCGTATCACCGTCGCCGTCGTCATCATCCCGCAGATGTTCTTGATACAACACGACGTTGTCGGTCCGCTCAACGCCGTAGACACCGATCCAGCCGTCCCAGTAGCCGTCACCGTCCGAATCGGGACTCGTCGCGCTGGTTCCGACTGCGCCACGGTCACCGACCGAGGCTCGCCTGATCTGCTGGACCGATCTCACAGGTTGCTCTGCCGTCGTGATCCACTTCAGCTCTTGTCCGTCCGTCAATCCATCGTCGTCCGTGTCAGGGTCCCACACGTCGGTCTCGGCGCGTGCTTCCTCGGCGTTCGCCAACCACGTATCCGTCCGATTGGTTCCGTCCAGCGCGCTAAAGGAGACGTTTTCGTAGATTCCACTTCGTGTGGACTGCTCGGCCGTCACGAAGTCGAAGTCGTCCAATGAGGCGGTCACCAGTTTGATCTCTGTTGCAGATTCATATTTCAGATCATCGCCGCTATACTCCAAACTGGGGTGAGCTGATGCTTCACTCACCGAATCGATTCTCAAGCGAGGCGACGGTGTACTCCTCGTATCTGTCGCCGTTCCAAACATACCCAGAGGTCTGGACGTCCCGTGCCCGCCAAACGTCGGGAGATTCGATGACGACGTACGTCGGAGCAGTCTCGCTCTCGATTGTGACACGCTGTTGTACCGGCCCTCGCGTACCGTTCACCGAGATGGTCCCGACATCGAAACCCGAAATCTGCTGTCGATTCTCATCGTAGAGCGTCACTGTGAGGTTCGAAATCGTCCGGTTTCCTGCCGTTCCAAGGTAGAAATTCAGCGTGCCGTTCATTCTGAACTCACCCTCGGTGCGTGTCATTTCACCGTTAAATACGATCACGTGATCGTGCGCCGATGGATACGTCGCACACCCCGAAAGAACGACGAGCTCGACCATTGCCACCGCAGTCACAGTTCGACTCGTCATTCACTCAGTTTCTCTGTCACACTCCTCACACAAAGGTGTCCGGTGTGTATAACCTCGTACAATAATGACAATTAAATGCCAAAAACGAGTTCCGTTCTCCAGATGTGACTCCGAACGACGAGCGAACAGTTCTGGGTTCCGTCGGGACACAACCGGTCGTTCCCGCCAGCGTGACTCCCGCCCACTGAAGAAGCAAACCTCTGTCCACCTCGGCTGTTTTCGATGCCTGGTTCCGAGTGTGCAGATGTCTATTCGTCTCTCTCGCCGTTCGTCTTCACGTCCACTCTTCCCGCCGTCTCTTTCAGCAGTACCACGGTTCAGGAGACGACCGGACTGTGATGCTCCGGTACATCTCACCGGTCCACTCGAGGCCGAGGAGAGACCACTCCGAGTCGGGGTCCGCGTCGATTTGCTCTGCTCGGAGTTCGACACGGACAGGACGTTCAGGAAGCGTCACCGTGATGTTGCGTGTCTTCTGTGCGTTCACACCGAAATCTCCGAGCGGAATCGCAGTGAGTTCAGTTCCGTTCTCACCGATGAACACGACTTCGACGCCCTGCACACGGGGCTGTCCGGTACTGCCTGTGATACCGGCTTCACCGCGAAACGCTACCGAGCCGTTTTCAGTGACTGTTGTCTCGTCTACGCCGACTTCCAAGTCCCACGACATCGTGGTGGCACAGCTCGTTGCCGCGTACACCAGCCCACCTCCGATGAGCGTGAGTACGATTACACCAGCGAGTATTCCAGTGGTGAGACGACGCATACTATTCCACCGTTGCTATATTGTTGACTTCGATTGTGCTTAGCTCTTCGATACTGAACACGACGTATCGACCATCCATCGGTGGTGAATCCACCGGATCGTTCCATCCAGCACTCATCACGCTCCATCTATCACTACCTACCCCGGAGTAACCGACTTCTTCTGGAGTGCTGTCTGCACCGGAACCGCTGTAGACCTCTGCTGGGAGGATGACGAACTGTGATTCGTCATCTCCACGGCCAGCACCGAGTATGTGCCCGACCTCGTGTGTCGTCGTCTTTGCGAGGTGAATCCGTCGTGGTCCCTCAAAATTCCCCGTGATCGAGGCATTGTGGTCGTTGAGGAACACCATCGTACCGAATCCGAGACCGGCAACGTCGGAACCTTGAGTAGAAGCAACACCCTCAACATCAGGCGCGTAGTCCGGAATCGGCCCCGGATTGTCGTCTCCGTCGGGAGAGACGAACAGATAGAGTTTCGACGTATTATCATGGAATCGACTCTCGATAGCTCGTGCGTCCTGAAGCGATGTCGGCGGGAGGTCGTCTTCATCGAGGCAGGTGCTCGATCTACATCGAAGCTCGGAGCGAGTAAGTTCGTCGTCGATGGAGAATTCGACATCGATGCCGTAGAGGGCATACGATCTTTCGACCGTCTCGAACCAATCGAGTTCCGCCTCGTTGATCGATTCGTAGTAGTCAACCTCCACGTCAAGCGATGGAGACGGCGTGATGTCAGGATCGCTTGGATCACCGGGCTGGCTGGGGTCGTAGGTCTTCCAGTGAAGCTCTCCGATGTGAGTGTTCGAGTGATACGAACCGGACAGTGCAGGAAGAGCAGTTCCAGTGGCTGATCGTTCAGTCACGTCGTGAACGCCGGTCTGCTCTTGAACGATTTCCCCAGCCTTGATTCCGCCGTCGTCGTCTCCATCGGCGACCGTTAGCCCGTCACCATCGTCGTCATCCCGGAGATGCTCCCGGTACAGTACGACGTTCTCGGTCCGCTCGACGCCGTAGACGCCGATCCAGCCGTCCCAGTAGCCATCACCGTCCGAGTCCGGACTCGTCGGGCTCGTTCCGAGTGTGCCACGGTCACCCAGTGAGGATCGTTCGATCTGCTGAATACTCCCCACAGGTTGCTCTGCGGTCGTCACCCACTTCAGTTCTTGTCCGTCGGTCAGTCCGTCGTCGTCCGTATCAGGGTCCCACGGATCGGTCTCGGCGCGTGCTTCCTCGGCGTTCGCTACCCACGTGTCCGTCCGCGTCGTCCCGTCCAGTGCTGTGAAGGAGACGTTCTCGTAGATGCCACTTCGTGTGGACTGTTCGGCGGTCACGAAGTCGAAGTCGTCCGTCCGATCCGTGAGTTCCATCTCCTCTAACTTCGCAGGCGACTCCTCGGGACCGAGCAGACCGAGTGCCTGCAAGGAGTTCTGCACGCCGGATTTGAACACGGTACTCTCCCACCGGTTTTCTGCCGTCTCGACGATCCGTTCTTGATGCCGTTCGGTCACTGCATACGTCACCTGCTGGGTCGGATCGGTGTGGGTCCGGTTCTTCTCGACTGCATCCGACAGCCCGTCACCGTCCGAGTCGGGCACTCGGGCGTCCGAAGAGACCGCTATCGGCTCGCCGTCGGGGTCCCACGAGTCGGGCTTTCCGCTCGTCTCGCTCACGTTCAGTGTCCACCCTTCGACTTCCGTGTCGTCACGGAGACCGTCGCCGTCGGTGTCCGGATCGGTCGGATCGGCGACCATCTCGTAGAACACGTCACCGGTTCGCGGGTGCACCTGCGCGGACTCGTTGTACAGAATTTCCTCGCTGTCGAGGAGGCCGTCACCGTCCGTGTCTGCGCTGTTCGGATCGGTGACGATCTGTTGGCCGTTGCCGACCGGGATGCCCGTCAACTCGATTGTCGTCGGGATGCCGTCACCGTCCGGGTCGTTGCTCGTGTTCGTACTTCGAATCACCAGCGGTTCGTCCATGTCCAGCGTGTATCGGTCCGGGTCCGACGCGTTCGAGGAGAGTAGTTGCCACTCGCTGATCTCACCCGTCTTGTCCGTGTCTCGGTAGGCATCCTCGTTGAATCGCGGCGTGACCGTCACCGAGAAGTTCTCCCCGAGCGGGCCGAACGCCCCGCCGTCGTTCTTGTTCGGTGCCCACGACCAGTTCGGAATCGTCTCCGTCTTCGAGTCGAAATCTCCCGATCCGTCTTGGACGACCCACTCGCCGTTCTCGGGCAGTCCCGTGAACTCGAAGCTCACTTTCCCGTCGGTGCCGTCCGAGGCCTTGTCGTGGATCGTCACGAAGCTCAACCGTTCCGGACCTTCGTACAGGAACGTGATGGAAGTGTCCGACCGCTCTAAGTCGGTCAGACTGTCCGACTGGAGGTTCTCGTAGTCGTAGAACTCTGAAACCGTCTGTGTAGTCGCTAGTGGGACGACACTCCGGTTGAACCTGGGTTGTTCAACCCGAACGGTTCGGTCGGAGGCCTCGATCAGCTCTTGATCGTACGAGATCGCCTCTTCCCAGAGCCACTGGTCCATCACCGTGTACACGGAGAAGTGGCCCGTCTCGGCGGTGACCGTGTTACTCGTCGGATCGACCGTCGAGTCGAGCGGCTCGAACGTACCAAGCGATTCGTTGTACCGGTAGACCGTGAGGTTCGCTTCCGAACGGCCGGGCAGTGCAGTGTCGTCGTAGCTGAACGAAAGCGTCGCCGTCTCGAACTCAGCGTCGGCCGTGATATCCACGACCGGTGACGCGGTCGCCGTAGCGACCCCACCGGATTCGAAGCCGGCGCGTGTCGCCCGTTCGATCTCGACCGACTCGGCGACTGCCCCGGCTCCCGTCACCGAGACGCTCGTGCCGAGCGAGTCGTTGTCCGCACTCGTCGTGAACGTCTCGTTGCCGTCGAGCGTGCCGTCACCGTCCGTGTCCGGATCGGTCGGGTCGGTCGGGAGATCGCGTTCTGCGCCGTCCGACAGCCCGTCCGCGTCCGTGTCCGCGACGACCGGATCGGTCGCTCCTTGCAACTCGACGGGATCGGAGAGTCCGTCCGCGTCCGAGTCGGCGAGTCCGGGAAGCGTGCCGTTCGCGGCCTCCTGAGACGCGTTCAGGCCGTCGCCGTCTTCGTCTTCGGCCCCGTCGAGTACGCCGTCACCGTCCGTATCGGCGACGAGCGGGTCGGTCATGCTCCGCGCCTCGGTGCCGTCGTCGAGTCCGTCGCCGTCGGTGTCCGTGACGAGCGGGTCGGTGCCGAGTCTGAACTCACCGTACGTCGAGAGTTCGTCCCCGTCGAGGTCGGTCTGATCGTCCGGGACGCCGTCATCGGCCTCGTCTACGGTCGTGTTCACCGAATCAGAGTCGGGATCGAGCGGATCGGTCCCGAGGCGTCGTTCGGTGCGATCCGGCAGGCGGTCACCGTCGAATCGCACCTGCTTCGTCACCGACCGGTTCGCGGAGGAGACGGTGAGAGTTACCGTCTCGGGAGCGTCCGTACCGCTCCGGTTGAACACGACCGCAAAGCGTCTGTCCACACCCGGTTTCTGGACCGGTTCGATCCGAACCGGAACCGCCTCACCGTCGATGCTCGCGGTGACGTTCACAGCCGACTGTTCGACCGCGAAGATCTCCCCTTCGACGGCGAGTTGCCGGGTCTCGTTCGCATCGAGTCGGGGGTCTGCAGGCGTCGAGAGAGTCACTCGCGGGCCGACACCAGCGTCCATCCGGTTGAGCGCGTCTCGTGCGTGTGACCACGCAGTCTCGTACGACCCGACGGCTTGGTCGAACTCACCTGCACGAAACGCCGCATCACCGGCTTGGAGTGCGATTTCGGCCTTCGTCAGTGATGCATCGACAGCTCCGGCGTCGTACGTCGAGTCGAGACTCCGGTTTCGGAGGACCGCCCGTGTCCGGCGCACGTCCGAAACGGCAGTTTTAGCGAGTACACCCTCAGCGCGCGTGACCGACTCTGCAACACCGCGTGCAGAGGTGTTCGTCGTCTCGACGATCTCCCGCTCGGTGGCGACAGCACTCGCGTTCGTCAGTCGGTTCGGGCCGGTGAAGGAGCTGAACGTCCCGTTCAGCCGATCTGCAAGCGACTGTGCCCGATCCGGATCGAGTGACGTCTCACTCTCCGAGCTTGAGTCGTTCAACAGCGCACGCTCCGACTCCGAGCAGTCGTCGGGGTTCGAGGCTTTCACGTCCACCTGTTGACCGCCGACGAACAGGCGCACGGTCACGTCCTCGGAACTCTCGAAGTACGCCTCGCCGATCGCGGGCACGACACCACTTCCCCCCTCCGCTGTTCCGTAGATGTCCCACGAGAACGAGACCGGTTGGCCGTTCGGGTTTGAGACACGCCAGAGACCAGCGCAGATACTTGTCACCCGAGGAGATTCTTCCGGATCGGTCGTCGCGTTCTGCTCGGCTGTGACTGTCGCCAGTTCGACGGTTGCGTCGTATTTTAATTCGACTGCACTCGGGCCATCTCGCGTGGGTGGGTCGAACGTCTCTTGATTGCCAACACTCGTTCCGGTATTACCGGCGTCGTTACCGGCGAGTGCGGGACCACTGAACGCGACGGGACCGACGGACGCCCCGACGAGCAGGACGGCGAACGTCAACGCAGTGAGTTGTCGGAGGGATGACTGCATTGACAATACAACTAAGTCAATATTATAAAAGTATTTGGTAGGTAAATTAGATGAATAAATACAGATTCGGAGAGTGATCTGGGCTCACGAGAGAGTCCAGTCTACCACTCTGACGGGAGGCAGAAGTTGGGGGGTGAACCCATCGACCCACGGAGGGGTGAATTCCTGAACCGACCGCTCGCTTCGACGCTGTCCCCACGCTGGTCGGTCGTCACTTCGAGCGATCACTCGGATGGGGATTCTCCGAGCCGGCCTGTTCCCAGTCGTCCATCTGTTCTGGCCCGAGCGTCTCGTTCACACTCTCGAGACTTACCGAGAGGTTCGATGCCGACGCGAGTCGGTCCTGAGTGCCAATTGCCCAGTAGGGTGCTTTGTGTCGCACGAGGGCTCTGTCTTTCAGCCGGGAGAGGACGGCGCACACGACGTTCGGATCGATCCCCGTCGCCTCGGCGATCTCACCGCGCTCGAACGCCTGCTCGTCGTTGGCTCCGAGAAACTGGAGGATACGCTCTGCGTAGGTGTCTCCTGACTCGAAGGCCGATTCTCGCTCGAAGGTATCGATGCCGATTGGCATCGGCTCTGTGTATTCGTCCCTTTGTTTGGCGCGTTTGTACGTTTGTAGGTCACGGATCACGGGAGTCGATACTCTCGATCAACTGGCCTAACGCCTCGACGAGTGGCGCATCCGGATCGGCTCGATACACCTTCTCGTCGGGAAGCTGTTCGAGCAACCCACACTGGAGATACCCCGGCAGGGCACGGAACACCGTCCCTTTCGTCACACCTGCCTCGGTAGCAAGTTCGGTCAGCGTGTACGTCTCACCGGCGGTCTCGACGACGAGAATCGTCACCCGACACCGCCCGCGTGAGGTGAACAGCGCCGAGAGCGTCTTCGCGGTCGTCATTCGTTGACCTCCCTGTCCATCCGCTCGATCAGCGCTCGGTCGGTGCGTGACTCCGTAGAGTCGAGTCCAGTCGCTCGGACTGCATCTCTTGGTCCGTTGCTTGGTGGTGTCGTCGGCATGGTTTCACGGGAGTTCCCCCGCACCCCAGAAGGGGCGAAAAACAGCTGGTACGCTTGGCGGAGTGACGAACTGACTCCGTGAGCGGAGGACTGATTACACTAGTTAGCATACGGTTACAGTAGATTACAATGCCCGTAGATTTCGAGAGTTACCATCCGAGTACCCTTCCGAACGAAGGGACGAACGGACGGCAGATCCTCGAACACCTCGCACAGAATCCCGAACTCGGCTTCACGCCGAGTGAACTTGCCGACGAACTCGAGATTCCCCGAGGGAGTGTCGGAACGACACTGGGTCGTCTCGAAGAGCGCGGACTCGTTCGACACAAAGGAGACTACTGGGCGATCAACATCGAGGCGTACGATGCCCAGACAGCCAGCGAGATCGGCCTTCGGGCAGTTGCTGAGCAGTTCGAAGGCGACCATTACGATACGAACCCCGACTGGGATGCTGGGCTCTCGGATGTCGATGTAGAAGCGAGTGACGAGTGATGCTCCAGCGTGGAAGTGTCGTCGTCGCTGCTGATCCGTACGGGAATACTCCCCGGCGACCGTACCTCGTACTGAGCGACGAGTCGCACCCGTTTGCGGGTGAACAGTACATCGCCGCCGGGATTACGACAAAAGAATAGCCTCCGTCGATTCCGTTGGACGGACGGTTCGTCGAAGGCGGTCTCTCGGAACGATCATTCGTCTCTCCATGGGCTGTCGTCTCGCTCCGTCAGTCCGATATCGACCGGGCGGTCGCAATCGCCGACGAACGACTGGCGAGAGACGTGGCCGAACGACTCGCTCGATTCGTTGGCTACGCCCCGGTCGATACGTAGCGTCTGGACCGGCGTCGATGCTGATACAGTCGCGTCAGTATTACGATTGGTCTCGGTGCCATACTTCTCTCCTCTACTGGCCGCCAGCCTTCTCGTCGATCCGTTCGATCAGTTCCCGCGCCGTCATAGCAATCGCCTCACAGCGGTCGGCGAGTGAGACGTCCTCCTCGTGACCCCACGCAGAGAGATACCACTGCGATCCACTCGTATCGAGACCGACGTGTCGCCCGACGATAGCCGCCGTTGCCTCGGCGTCGAGTTCGAAGGCGGCCGCTTGCTTCGAATCAGCAGGCGTCTCGGGATGCAACCGGGCGTGTGCGAGTTCGTGCAGGAACGTCCGGGCGAGGTCGGCCGTGTTCTCTCGATCCCGTATGTCGATCCGGTCGTCGGCCGATCCATACACGCCCCACGCAGAACCGTGGGGCCACTGCTCGTCGGCGAGTATGCGAACCGAGAGTCCCCAGTCGTCGGCGATCTGCTGGAGAATGTCGAGCAACCAGTCCGCCTCGCCGTGCGCTTCGTGCTGGAGCTCGGGCAGTGGCTCGCCCTCGGTCTGAGAGATGTCGAACACCGCCACCGACCGGAAGCCGATCACTCGACGCGGCCACTCCTCGGTCGGCGTCTCCTCGTCACAGTCACCGTGCCCCTGCAGGAACTCGTCACACGAGGGACACACCCGCGCTCGAACCGGCGCGCGAATCCAGAGCGCCTGCTCGCCGGATTGGACCTGTCTCCCGAGTTCCTGCCACGCTCTGTACCCCGCCACCCGAGTCGCCTCTGGACACTGTCGTCGGATCAGAATCGAGTTGCGAACCGAGTAGTCGTGAAACTGCGCTTGCGCGGAGAGCCACTGCTCGAACTGCTCGCTTTCACAGGCGGTCTCGACATCCTGTTGGAGCTCTTCGAGCCACTCCTCGATTGTCGCGTGCAACAGGTCGTCTCTCCGGCCTTCGTCTCGACACTGCTCGCAGTACTCGGCGTCGTCACTTGGTACGTCGATTCCGTCGTTGTCTCCGGTTGGCATCTTCTGCGCCTCCGCCCGTCGAGGCGCACAGATATACGACGCACAGCTTACCCGTCGTCTGCGTCGTGAAGTGTCGTGACACGCTCGTCGATCCACTCACAGACCCAGAAGAGACAGTCGAGTGGATGTTCCTCGGTGAGTGGACTCGCCTCGGCCGACCCAGCAGTCGGCGGTGGGTGGTAGTGGGCGTTCGGCCCGTCCGGCTTGGGATGGTGGTCGAAGCGACACTCCCAGGCACCGTCTGCAGTGTCCTCTCGATAGTGAAACGAATACGTCCCGTCCGTGAACCACCGCACGTCGAGTCGTCCCGCGTCGATAGCGGCTGGATACTGGTCGGCATCGAGCGACAGTTCGAGCACGCGTGGGCTGATCGGGTCGGGTCGAAACCGCCAGTCGGTCACGAGCGGGTGTGTCGTGGCTCGCCGACCGAGTGTTTCGAGGGTTGGAATATCGAGCGGCCCACCAGCTGACTCCGATGTCACGCTCGACCTCTGTCGTCTGTACTCGCTACGACTCGATCTAGCGCACGCCGCACGAGTCTGATGTCACGCCGAACCGTCTGCCAGTCTCGCAGTGCCTCCCACCGCACTTCGGCATCGTCCGGCCCCGTCTGGGCAGTCACCGCGTCCGGACTCGGCACGCCGAACTCGGCCTGGTACTGCTCGTCGTCGGTTTGAAGCGACTCGAATCGCTCGCGTAGCGCCGACTCGGAGTGGTCCGTGGCGAGTGCTTCGATGCGCTTCCACTCGAAGTACGACTCGTTCCGCCGATACTCGACCGGCCGCGTCCCCTGCTCGGTGGCGATGCCGAGTTCGACGAGTTGTGTGAGAACGCGACGCGCACCAGTCTCTGAACAATCCGCGCGTTCGGCTATCGTTGAGACGGGCGTAGGGGTTGTCGTCGTTGTGATGACGTCGTATACGCGTTCAAACACCGTCCGGTCGTCTGTCGCGTGCTCGGTCGACTCCGGTGGCGAGCGCTCTGGCATACCGCGGTGTTCGTCTTCGGGCGACATATACCCTCGTCCAAAGTAATATATCTGTGCTTATCCGGGTTCCCCACGATACCGATCCGGTCGTCGTCTTCGGTCGCCTCGACACCCGACGACGCCGTTCCCTCGTGAAACTGTTCGCGCTCGGCGTCCGACAGCGGGAACGGCGACTCTCGAAACGAGTCGATCCAGTAGTTGAGACTGATCTCCTCAATGCATACGATCTTCGAACCTCTTCGTAGTCGACGTGATTTCTCCTTCGGCGCTTTCGAAGCTTTCACTCCTAACACTCTTTACAGCGGATGACGTACCCCGATTCAACGATGTCCATCGACCGAGATACCTTCGATAACACGAGCGAAGACGACCTCGAAGAACTCTCCGTTCCGGATCAGGTCCTCGGGTTTCTCGCCGCCAACGAGGATCGGGCGTTCAAGGCTCGCGAAATCGCCTCTCAGATCGGCGTCGATGAGGGCGCGGTCAGCACCGCTCTCTCACGGTTGAAGGACCGTGGTCTGGTCGAACACAAGGCGACGTACTGGGCGGTGACTGACGACGCCGAGCGACTCGACGGATACAGCGGGTACGAACGTGCGACCGCCCTGTTCAACCAGCAACTCGGTACAGAGAACAAGGAGTCGTGACATCCTCCCCGCCGTGAACGACGGGGCTTCCCACACGGTGGGAATGCCAGTCAGTCGTCGTTGGCAGTGGGTTCCGACTCTTGAAACGGTGTGAGTGTCATTTGCGAGGGTGTCCCGCTCTGCTCACACTGAGTCGTGGCCGTGTCACTACGGCTCCCGTCCTGTGGCGAGTCATCGCCTACCTGTTTCACTGGTAGGCTCTCTCCCCACGGGTCTACGCGCCGTGCGATGTTCGCACTCGCGTTAATATCCGCTTGAAACGTTGAAACGTGGCACTCAGGATTCTTGCACTTGAACTCAGCCTGTCGGGGTCGATACCCCACGTGCTTGCACGAATGACACGTCTTCGAGGTATACTGCGGGTGGACGTACCGGACTGGAATCCCGGCGTCCTTCGCCTTGTCTTCGATTCGACCCTGCAAGCGAGCGAACGCCCACGAGTGTAGGCGTCGGTTCATGTACTTCCCGTAGTCTAACGACTCGCGGATGTACGCCAAGTCCTCCATTACCATAACAGGGGTATCGAATTGTTTAGCGTACTCCACAGACTCACGAGATGCCTTCTCGATAATGTCTGTGAGTCGGTTCTGGTAGTACGAGAATCGCTCCTCGATACGCCACTCAGAAGCGTCTCGCTCTTGGAGTCGCTTGAGCGTCGTAAACATCTCTTTGCGGATTCGCTTGGCTTTTTGCCCGTTGATTAACAGTGGTTTCGTGGGAGTGTCGTGTTGGAGGGCACAGCCCGTGACCAACATCGACTCGCCAATATCGAACCCAATCCGAGTCGGATTCTCGGGTAGTTCTGAGGTGTCCGTGATTTCGTATTCGACGGTAACGTGGAGCGTCCACGTCTTCCGGTGTCTCTGCAAGCGAAGTTCGCCTACTTTGGTACTCGATTCCTCATTGAGAAGGTCGTCCCACAGCCCCTCCTGTTCAGGATTCAGTCGGAGTGGAATCCAGAAGTTGGTTCCACGACCGGGTTGCGGAACGTTCCAACAGATTTCGTACTCTCGCTCGGAGTCACGGTCGAACTTCCCGGCCCGATTCACGAAGCGGAGTGGGTGTTCGTCGTCTAACTCGTTGGCGTTGTACGTGTTGTGGAGTTTTGGGACGTAGGATTTGAGGGCGTCTTTCGCTTGGTACGGCAGGGTGTACGGAGTCACCACGTCGTTCGTGGCACTCATCGTCGTACAGTCTTGCTCGAAGGCGTCGTTGAGTGCGTCTCGGTATTCAGACAGCGTTTGCTGGAGGCGTTGCTCTTTGCACCGAGTTGGTGGTGCGAGCGTGGCTTCCAGCGTCTTATTCGCCGTCTGCGTCGTTGACATCGTAGCCTTCGGATTCGAGTGCTTTGCAGAGGAGTTCGGCGTACGCTCTCGGGTGGCGTAGTCCGTGGTCGCGGGCGTATTCCTTCACGGCTTCGTGAAGTGGCCCGCCTCGCTCCATATCGAAGTCGGCTCTCATCCATCAAAACGTAAGAAGTAGCGTAAGTTAAAGGTAGCGGTCGGCATTCGGGCCGAGTATCAGAACGAGGTTAGTTCAGTAGTTGTCGGATTCCCTCCCGGCCTGAAGGCCGGGATTCCCTCCTTGTATGAAGATGGCCTTTCGACCGGACTCGAAACGTCTCAGCCGCTCGTTCGTGCCTCCCGCTCCCCACAGAGCGTTTCGAGGTCGTAGTATCGCTTCCGAAGCGTCACCACCGTCACGCCGGCCGCCTCAGCGACCTCAGGCTGTGTGTGCCCACAGAGTTGTTCGATCCCCGCGAGATACAACGCACCCCCGGCCACGCCAGCAGGGTTCTTCCCGGTAGTGATGTCCGAGTCGAGCGCGAGTGCGACGAGCTCCCCGGCTCTGCGTCGCACGGCAGGTGGCACGTCGAACTGGCTCGCCAGTCTCGAGAGATACAGATGCGGGCTGACCGGTTCGACGGCGAGACCGAGTTCGACGTTCAGGACGCGGTAACTGACTCGCACGTCATGTACAGTCACTGAAGACCCAGCCGCGATTTCCTCAGTCGTTCGGAGCACGTCCTGTCGACGACAGGCTGCATACACCGCCCCCGCGACCAGTCCGTCGATCGTCCGCCCATGCATGAGGTTCTCGCGATACGCACGACGGTACAGCACACTCGCTTCTTCGTGGACCGACGTCGACAACTCCAGTGCGGAAACGAGTCGTGCCATCTCCGAGAGTGCCCGGAGCAGGTTCTGCTCGCGTTTCGAACCAGCGACCGCTCGACGGTCGTGTGTCCGCATCCGGGCGATCCGCCGCCGCTTGCCCGAAGAAAGGGGGGTACCGTGAGTATCCCCACCCCAACCGATCCGACTGGACACGCCCCGGTCGAACAGCGCAGGCGTGGTCGGCGCGCCGACACGGGAGCGTCCGCGAGTTTCTTCGGCGTCGAACGCCCGCCACTCTGCACCCCGATCGAGAAAATCTTCGGCGAGCACGAGGCCACACCCAGTGCAGATCGTCTCACCACGCTCTGTGGCTGTTGGCCCCGCACACTCCGGACAGTCGCCGGTCGGTACCTCTCCGTTTCGTACATCTATCGATAGGTTCGTCGTCATCGGTCTACTCGGGACCTCACGTGGGAGGCCCCGCACCCGCAGGGGGCCAAGAAAATCCGAGTCGTCGGCCGTTCGCTCGGGCTACGATCGGAGACGACGTCACAGAAATTCGCGACGGTTCAGTTCGAGTGGGGTTCACGTCGATCCGAACGATGGCGAGAAAGCGAGCCACACAGGATAACGCAGTCCTCGACCCTCTGTGCCCGCTGTTGACCAGAGACGGTAAGGAGTACGAACGAGACCCGATGTATCGGCCACGTTCAACTGAAATCCAGAACAGGTTGAACGTAAGCCGTCTTCAGTCGCTGTAATTCAACTTATGACGGCTGGATTCGAACGCGGAAGCCTCACTGTCGTACTCATTAAATCGCTCCATCAGGAACTGCTCGAAGCCGGTTCATCGACTTGCTCGTCTCGTCGCCCCTGACCACTGGTTCGACAGGAGTAGCTGACCTCCCGATAACCGTCCCAAGTGGCAGCGACACGAGCAAGTCGGAGACAGACGCCGAGGCTCGCCTTGTCACCGCTCAGAATGGGATCAGATTGATACACCCTGTGGAGGGAAGCTTGAGCAGACGACCCACCACGACGAGCAGCGGACCCCCGATAATGAGGAGTGCGGCGCTCCTGTAGGCGACCCGTTTGTGCTGGTCGACCTGCTGGCGACCCACCGGACCGATCTCAACCATCCCGAGCAGCGCAGTGGCGAGATAGACGATGACTGCGATCGAGATGCCGACACCGACGAGCAACACGATCGCTCCCTCGATCAGTCCAGGCGGTATACTCAATGCCTCCTGACAGATGGCACGCTGTGCCGTCACCGGCTGAGAGAGCACCGCCGATCCGGTGGTAAGTATGCCGACCCGTCGAGCTAACCGGCAGCCTCCGTGGGTCGCGTCTCGGTCGGCAGCTGTGCCACCCTCTACAGGGACGTCCTGTGACTGCATGTCTCTTCTCGCATCCTGACTCGCCGACAGGCGGAGCCTCGGGTCGTCACCACACGATGAAGCACGAGTTGACACTGCACGATATAGAGATTTGTGGAAACAATGTGGGGTATCTCGGCGAATAGTTTTCCAAATGTTAATTTCTTGTGTATTCGTACTGCGGAAACAGCTATCTTGGATACCGCGAACAGAGAGCCGATCACCAATGTTCGACTCGCTACTCGAACGCATCCAGATCCCCGACGGGTACGCTCAAGACGTCGATAGCTACACGGATCTCTTACTCGAGAGTCCCGACATCGCCGATCGCGTCTTGCTGTGGAACGAGAGCCCGGTCGTCATCCTTCCGTGTTACTATCCGGTATGGCCCGAAGAGCGAGCCCCGCTGTTCAAGTACAGCTACGTCTCAGACATCCCGACGGATCTCAGCTCGATCCGAACCGTCCTCGAACAGGCCGAAACGTACCTCTCACCCCGTGATGAAACACTGTTCATCTACGGGATTCGGTTCGGGAACGTCCAACTCGTCTCGAACACACCCGGCCGCTTCCTCGCGGATATCGAGAAACTCGACGCTTACCGAGAGCGCCTCACAGAAGACACCGACGTAACAGTCCCTCGTGGTGTCTCTTCGCGGAGTGCTGCAGCATCAGGACTGTGGCCGACCGAAGACGGGTGGTTGTACGTAGAAGGGAAGGCGTTCGGCGCGGATTATGTCCACTGGACGGTCGGACTTTTACGGATGTACGACCCGTGGGATACGGCCCCGATCGAGGCGTTCTACGAGTCGATCACCGACCGACCACCAGGGCGCGATTCGTTCTGGCCACTCAGAGCGGTCAGGGCGACAGCGAGTACACTCGGACCACCGGTCCCGTTCTCCGAGTCGCTAGCTGGTCGCTTCACCGACGTCTTCGGAGATACATCGGCGTTCCGGCTCGCACCAAATCCTCTGTACAACCGAGCAGAGACCGTGTACGGATCAGAGTCGCCACTCGGACACTCGGATGCTGGACACCACCTTGCGGCTCCCCTGTTCGAGCTCCCGATGCTGGTGTACAGAAACGAGAATACGAGCTGGATACCAGACGCCGAGTATTCCGCTCAGAGCATCACCGCTGTCAGCCCGCCGAATCAAAACACGCTGTTCGTCATGGCGACACTCAAGCGAGGTCGTGCCTACTGAGCGTGACCCAGACTGCTGGCGTGGAGTCGACTCAGCCGTGAGTTTCGGTGCCGAACAGAACTCCACCTGCTGTGTGCTGTGCGTTGCACGCTTGATGCGGGCTGACGACGTTGTGCTTTCTGGAATAACTGGAAACGACGCGTCCGAAAAGTGGAATGTCCACAGTTCCGACCTCTGTGAAGCTGCGTCGAACCAGTCCGTCTCGTCGGCGACACGGAGTGTCTCGACGTCTCCGACGGTGATAGCTAGCACCGTGACGTCGAGACCCTCGGCTATCGTGTGGCACCCTGGTCTCTTTCCACGCATCGATTGGCGTGTCGGTCGACGTCGCACCGCCTTCTGTCGAGCACACCGGTGACCTGTGAGAACAGCTAAACTCAGTATACTGATCCCAAAAGTAATATTCTTGCACAATCGAGACCACGTGTACTCGATTGCCCACCCGCCGACCTGAACGAGCGCGTCAGCGAAGGGTGGAAAACAGACACCAGTTCAGCCGAGCGCGTCCGCACCGTCATGAGACGGACGTACGAGCCCCACTCGGTCGCCAGTATCGCCGAGCGTGCACGGACTGCAGAAACCACTGCACGCAAGCATCTGAAGATGCTCACCGAGGACGGCTTCGTCGAGGCGGTCTCGCCTCCCGACGAGCGGGGAACGTGGTACAGGCGTGCTCCCCGGTCGGTCGTGCTCGAACGCGCTCGACAGCTTCTCGATACCGTCGACACCGAGATCGACGCTGCGGTGATCACACAGGCAGACGACGCGGCGAAACCTGACGCTCGCACGAGCAGCACCCGCGCTTGCAGACGCCACCGAGGCTGTCGAAGACGAGACCGGTGAGTACGGTGATCTCGACGGAGTTACCGGCTAAAGTGATGCAGAACTCCGAGTCACACTCGATCCGAGGAGCCATCGACGCTGGTGCGCTCTACGACGTTCGTGCCGAGTTCGAACGGCTCGAACCGCCCGCACGCGGGTCACTCGACGATCCGGTGAATCCCAGTGAACTGCGCCTCCACCTTGATGACGGAATCGGTGAGGCGACGAGCGCGACGATCACCGTTCGGTGGTCGGTCACAGACGACTACAACGTCCACTACAGCGACGAACTGGATCGCATCCTCCGGTGGGACGTCCATCCACACGAGTACCCCGCTCCGGCCGGAGACCCCCACTACCACCCACCGCCGACGGCATCGAGCGATGACGACGACGTCGAACCCTCCTGTATCAGGGTCACGGAGATCGTTCTCGTCGTGCGTGCCGTCCACCAGTTGTGGCGTGCTGGGTACGACACCGCGAGCACCGACCCGCTCAACGACGTGACCGATCCGCCCTGATGGGCACGCTCCTCGGTCGAGCTGCTCGAACTGACTGTCTCCACTGGGTGGCCAAACAAACAACAAAAAAGGTTGTTCCTGGTGATTACTCCCAGTACCGACCCCGCCCGGGGAAGGTGACACCCGACCAGCCAGTCACCGCGAGCGACACACTCCCTTCGTACCAGTTCTTCGCGGCCGCCCGGATCCGAACGCGCTCACCCTCCCGCACCGTGGGTTGGTTCGACCGCTTCCACGAGGTGACTTTCACGCGTCCCGTCTCGTCTTCCAAGAGTCCCACCCACTGAATCGCGGGGTGTGATGGCGTCCACAACCGTTCGATCACGCCTTCCACACAGACCTCACCCGCATCCACCACGTCGAGTTCCCCGACAGGCACGACCCGTCCGGGCCGCTCGCGAAGCCGCTCTGCAACCGCCACGACCGCGCTCAGAAGACTCTGCCCCTCTGCAACGCGCTCGCCCAGTTCCCGCCCGATTGCCGCCCGACTCACATCGTCGTACCGTCCGTGCAACCGCGCCGCCTCTCTGTTCACACCCGCCAACTCCTCACGCTCTAACGTCTCGCGTGGATCGACGATCTCGGGGTCCGCCCACGGGTCGACACTCGCTCTCCGCTCCGCAAACGCCTCTCGTCTCTGCTCGTTCGCTTCCTCCGTCACGAACCGCGTCGCACCTTCCCGGCCCGGCTCTTGGCTCCGATCCGTCCGTGCCCGCGTCCGCTCGACCTCCGCTTCCCGTCCACACATCCGCTCGTAGGCTTCCTGCGTCTGCCCGAACAACCGTCCGTCCGCCAGCTCACGCTCGTCGGAATAGTCGATCTTCGCCTGGATCTCTTGGGACACGCTCGCCCGGAACTCCACCGAGACGCGCTCGAACGCCCACGCCTCGTTGGTCGTCTGTTTGCTCGTCGATACTGCTTTCTTGCCGCTCTTCGTACTACTCATTGGTGTTCTAGCACCGAAGGCACTCACACGGTGCCTTTCCGCCACGACGACTCACCAGCCGTCGCTTTCTCACTCAAACCTACGACATCAACAGCAACACGGACACCGCCGCTCGCGCCTTCGGCGCGCCCCTTCGGGGCGCGAGCGGCGGGCTCTCGTTCAGTACAAAAAGCCACGCGCGGCCGCCCCGGCCAGTGGAGTGGCCAGCGGAGTGTGCCTGTCGCCGGTAGTTCCGTGCAGCGCACGGAACTCGACAGGCCAACCCGCTGGCACGCCGGGAGGGCGTGAACCCCACTGGCCGAACAGGGCGGGCGAGCGGGGCGTCCCGAATCGACAGCCCTCGTCCGTCCACCCGACCCGTTCACCAATCGGGGTCGACGGTGAGCTGGGTGATCATCCGTCCGTCTCCTCGGTCTCGAAGGCGCTCTGGGCGGGGAACAGTGAGTGCGAGAGTACACAGATGGCTCTCAACCATTCAATCCGGCTTCACACTCAGGTTCACGATCAGATCTGGACTGCCCCTGCCGGGAGCACACCCCGAGTGTGAACCGCCGCTGTACGTCCGAGACGGTTCATCGAGCGCGCTCCGGGCGCAATCGGCCCCGAAGCCACGTGTGAAACCACTGACCGAGCACCCGATCGAGTGAGGGTGAGAGTTCTCTGGTCGTCGTACTTACCTATTTGCCACAGCGAGAGAGTGTTCGATTGCCGAAACGACGAGTTCCACTATCACATCCTCCCCAGCGTGAACGCCGGGGTTTCCTCGCGCTGGGGTATCGCTTACCGACCCACGGAGGCAACTTGCGGGTTCGTATGCTCCTCGTTGGGACGATGAGAGCGTGGTGACTCCACCCATTCGTGGTTGTCCCACTTGAGGCATACAGGCCGTGCCATCGACCGTGGCACCGTTGTCTGCCGTCTCAGGAACGTCTCTGACGCCACGAGGTCGGCGTGTCCTTCAAACCCACACGGACACGTCAGCGTGTCGCGGTGGCGCGTCGTGTCCTCTGTCGAACCGCAGTTCGGACATCCCTGACTCGTCCACGCCTCAGACCGAACCTCAACCGACATACCATACTCCTCAGCGGTACACGCCAGTCGATTCACGAACGCTCTGAACGCCCAGAAATTGTGCGTTTTCGCGTTCGTCTCCACCGACCAGTGCGTGTCCAGCACGTCAGTCAACGCTCCAACGTAAACCGTCGAAACACCTTCGTCGTACAGCCGTTCGATGAGGTCACGAGCGAGTGCATCTTGGGCGTGGTCACGACGTTTTGTTCGCCGGTCGTACAGGCGTCGGGTACGGTGACTGCTGTATCGACCGTCTCCCAAGAGTGATTGGAGCCGGGCGATTTCTCGCGTCGTTTCGCGGAATCGCTCAAACAGGTCGCGCCCTTCGTACAGGAGTTGCTGTCCGGTTGTGGTTGTGCAGGCGACGAGGTTGTTCGCACCGATGTCCAGAGCGGCTTCTTTCGAAGCCAGTGGTTGTGCCAGCCGAGAATCATCAACTGTGACTGGCTGAACGGCCCTGAACGTCTGTGCTTGCTCGTCGTAGAACAACTCCAACCTGCCCTGCTTGTCGTACCCCTTCCAGTTCGGGTCGCCTCGAACTTCGAGGCGGAGTCGCTCGTGGTGTCCCAACCCGTACTCGTCTTTCAGGTCTTTGCCGACGAGAATTTCGATCCGGGAGTATTCACCCCACTCGACGGAGTACGACGTGTTTCGGATGTAGGTGCGGAGTTCGCGGCCATCGTCGGCGTTACCCCAGAATCCGGGTTTGCCGTTGGCTTCACCTTTCTTCTTGAGGCTGAAGAACGACTTCCACGCTTCACGGTTCTTACGTTCTGTTGAACAGTGGATGCACCGAGGACACCGCCGTAGCGACCGCGATACTCGCTTATTTTCCATACGTCTGCGTCTGAGTCGGCATAGTGTTCGCGGCGCTCGTAGTTGATTTCGTTCCAGAGAGCGGCAGAAGCGTCCAATAGGTGTCGAAGCAACTCCTCGTCCTCGTCGGACAGAGGACCCACCTCGAACGTGTTGGCTCGCTTCATCGACTACGGGTTGTACCAGAACACCAAAAATGTGTTTTGTGTGCTATCGTATGGTCGAGGTTCGCATCGAGTTCGATGACGACGAACAGTACGAGCGGTTGAAGGAACTGAAGAAGCATCGTGGATTGACGTGGAAGGGGTTGCTTCTCGAAGGCGAGAAGAAAGTCAGAGAGGATACCCCGGAATAATTGTCAAACGTGGGTTGTCACGTGGAGTGTCGGATTCACGCCCGGGCTAAAGGCCGGGACTCTCTCTTTGTTTCAGGTAGTCAGACAAACCCGACGAGAAGATGTGGCTACGGTTCTGTCCGATGTGGTTCAACCACAATGATGAGCTTTATGTTTGTTGGGGTTATATCCCAACATAAGGGGCGATGCCGGCAACAGTCGTGTACCGGGAAGAAGACGAGAAACCGGACGGGAGTCGGTACGAGATGGTCGCATGGCAGGTCCCGGTTAGCGAGGACTTCCCGCATGGGCTAAAGTACAGCTTCCAATACATGGACGCTGATGGCGACACGCTCCTGCGGTACGACAACGCACCCTACCACCTGAATGTTGGCCGACATCATCGACATCTACCTGACGGCGACATCACGAAGTTGGAGTTCACGGGTCTCTCCGACCTGATAGCGGACTTCCAGAACGAGGTGACAGAACTCTATGAGCAACGAACCGACTGACACCGAACCCACGCACGACGAATTCACACCCGGCCCTGACGAGGTTGTGTACCCCTCGGTACTCCGCATCACATCACTCCCGGAAAAGCAGGCACAGGCAGCAGCAATCGAGCGCGCCGAACGGTGGGAGAACGGCGAGGAGGTCCCGCATGTTGTCAACTTCGAAGATCGTGCGCGGCTCCGCCAGTTGCTGACCGATCGACGGATGGAACTGCTCGAAGCGGTGATGGAGCACCCGCCCGGAAGTATCCGCGCGCTAGCCGACCGCCTCGATCGTGACGTCCACGACGTCCACGACGATCTGCACCTGCTGGCCGAGTACAACATCATCCACTTCGAAGCGGACGGTCGCGCGAAAAAGCCGTACGTTCCCTATGAGACGGTCCGGATCGAGGTTGAGTTCGGCCTGCCACGTGGTGAGGGGTCAGAATCGTCCGCATCCGCTTGATATCCGTCCCGAGATAACTACGAAGTCCGCCGTCTCGGACTCGTAGCAGTCTGTGAGTTGGTCGAGTTCGACAGCCCGGTTGGCGAACTGCTCCATGTTTCGACTGGAGAGCCTAGGCAGATGGAAATTACGATTTCTGAAATTACGATTTCTATACTGGGGAAGAGCTGCGTCCCAGCGATGTCCAAGTAGTACACGAAAGGCGACTGGACGGCCTTTCGGAGATAGACTACCACGGCCGACGCCGCCTTCACACTCGGGGTCACGAGATGGACGAAACACCCTCTGCCGGGAGCACACCCCGAGTGTGAACCGCCGCTGTACGTCCGAGACGGTTCATCGAGCGCGCTCCGGGCGCAATCGGCCCCGAAGCCACGTGTGAAACCACTGACCGAGCACTCGGTCGAGTGTGAACACGGATTCACTGACCGTCGGACACATCTGCGTGAGTGCGGTAAAGCAGTTTCTGTGGTCGTTCTCCACATCGTTCTGACAACGTCTTCGATAGGTCGTCGACGGGAAATTTTCTGTGTTGACCTTCGTCGTTCCAGAGGTTGGGTGCAGTCGGGGAGCCGCGCTCGTCACGGTGACACACCGTTAACAAAGAGGCTTCCCCGATGTCTACCCCAATCGGCGTCGCCGCCGAACTGGTTTCTCGTTCCTCCACGTCTCGTGTGGCGACGATGTGGAAGTACCACTCACCGTCACGGTGAAACAACCGACATTCGCCCATCTTCGCGTCTCCTGCGTGCAACGCTTCCAACCACTCC